>NZ_JAIVEM010000122.1 GCF_020404765.1 Paenibacillus sp. BJ-4 | reverse complement strand
ATCGACGAAGCTGTGCAAGGAAATCATGTGGCAGAAGAGGCCATCCAGTCGAGCCATTTGGCCCCGGAATCCGTCACCTCTGCCCATTTGCAGCCTTCATCTGTGTTGACCCGGCATATTTCGCCGGGGAGTGTATCGGTTCACGCGCTCCAGACAGGAAGCGTGAACGCTGAGAAGCTTGCACTCCGGGCGGTGCGTGCTTCGCATCTGGCGGAAGCTAGTGTAGGCTCCGTACATCTGACGGAGCATGCTGTACACCCGCAACATCTGGCCGATGGGGCGGTACAGGAATCTGCGCTGGCAGAGGGCGCGGTGCAGTCCAGACATATCGCATTGGATTCGGTCCAGTCGGAGCATCTGCAAGCAGGGGCTATCCAGCAACAGCATGTAGGCTGGCAGGTGGTGTCGGAGGATGCCTTGCAGGAAGGATCGGTTACGTCCAGCAAGATCCCGAGTGGGGCGATACATTCCTGGCATGTGGCTGAGAAGTCCATTGAAGGCCAACACATTGGGGAAGAAGTCATTGATACGCATCACCTGAAGCCAGGGGCGGTGACACTGGCTCAGCTATCCACAGATATTCACCTCTCGGGGCTTTTGCCGGAGGAAGGCATTAGCGGCGACAGGCTCCAGGCAGACAGCGTATCTCGCAGCCATCTGAAAGCTCAGGCCGTCGACAGTGAGGTGCTGAGCCCGGAAGCTGTAGGATCGGAGCATCTGCAGGTCGCTGCAGTACAAAGCCATCACCTGGCAGAGCAGAGCATCGGAGGGCATCATCTGGTGGAAGGCTCCATAGGCTCGCGTGAGCTGGAGCTGAATGCAGTGAAGCCGGAGCATCTGAGTATCACTCCTGTTCGTACTTGCGCAAATCAGCCCGCATTGCAGCAGTTTGGCAGAGCGCCGTTTCTTCTAAAAGGTAGTGAAGGAGAGACGGAGGTTACGATTGTGTTCGAGGAGCCTTTTGTGAACCCGGACTATACGCTTGTAGCCATGACTAACCATCCTCTTTTTCATGCGACACTAAAATCACAGACGCCCAGTGGTGCGGTGATCGTCGTAACCAAGTGGAACGAAACCTCGCATAACTACGGCATTGTTTCCTGGATTGCCATCGGTTAGTGAAGGCGATGATTGTGTAACATTTATAGCGTGCAGCTCGTGTGTTTTCCGGATACAGAGCTGCACGCTTTTTTCATATACTTTTCACACATTTACTCCACAATTATCCCGAATTCTCCTGATAAGCTAAAGATACTTTAAAGGAGAGGTGATTCAATCATGAAAAAATGGACTAAAAATGCAGCAGCCGTATTGACCGTAGTAAGCGTACTGGGAGGAGCAAGCAGCGCATTCGCCGCTACAGCAACAACGACTCCAGCCAAAGCAGCACCAGCTGCCAAAGCTCCTGCTGTAACAGCACCAGCTACCAAAAACCCGGCGAAAGCACCTGTGATAAAAACACCTGTGGTGAAAGCACCCGTTAAAAAAGCTGTAGTAGCTCATAAAGCAACAACAAAAGCGAAAAAAGCTCCTGCCAAAAAAGCAGTTGCCAAAAAAGTGGCGAGCCACAAAGTAAAAGCAGTAAAAGCGAAACACCGTACAGTTAAACATCATGCCGTTAAACATAAAGCCGTTAGACATAAAGCAACAGCACACAAAACTCGTGCACATCATGCTGTAGCTAAAAAAGCAGCTCACAAAGTAGTCCACAAAGCTCCGGCTAAAAATGTCGTATCTGCAAAAACAGCTCCAAAAACAGCAGTGAAAACAGCTCCAAAAGCAGCTGCTAAAGTAGTAACAACAACCAAAAAATAAGGTTGAAGCGCAGTCAGTTTTCAGTTCGCCTGGCATATACAGCAGCGATTTATGATAGAAAAGACGGGACCGGGAACGGTATACCCGTCTTTTGTCTATTCTACCGGGCTTCTGTTAAGCTTATAGAGAGGATGGAACCATCCAGAACAACGGCAAGGGGTTATGATCATGACAAAAATAGTAGTGGTGGATGACGACGTGTTTATTTTGCAATTAATATCTGAGTATTTGAAAAAAGAATCCTACGAGGTGACTTCCTTTTCCAGTGGCAAAACCCTGGTTGAGCATATCCGTACGGACCGTCCGGATTGCCTCGTTCTTGATATTATGATGCCCGGAATTGATGGGCTTTCCCTGCTGACTCAGCTTCGTGAGTTCACGGAAATGCCAATTATTATGATTTCCGCACGCGGTGAAGAAAGTGATCGTATTCACGGGCTGGAGCTGGGATGCAGTGATTTTTTAACCAAGCCTTTTAATCCACGGGAGTTGGTTGGAAGAGTCAAAGCGATGCTGCGACTGAGCAAGGCAGGGAATTCTGCATCGGATGAAAAGGGTGCAACAGGAAGCGCAGAAGTATGTCATGCAGGCAATCTGTGTATATTTGCAGATTTTCGTAAGGTTACAGTGGACGGACAAGAGTTGAATTTGACCTCGCGGGAATTTGACCTGCTGCTGTTTCTTTCGAATCATTTGGAAAGACCTTTTGGCAGGGAGCATCTGATTCAGCAGGTATGGAGCTATGATTTTATAGGTGATGTAAGGGTCGTGGACGATCTGGTCAAGCGAATTCGTAAAAAGCTGGCGGAATATCACTCTACGCTCCTCATTAATACTGTGTGGGGATTTGGATATAAAGCAACGGTTCAGGAGCAGTAGCCATGCGTACGATGAGAGCTAAAATACTGCTGTCTCTATCTATCGCAATGCTCATTACCGTCTGTATTACGGTGGTTTTGTTCATCAGGCTTATCGACGACCTTCTTGTAAATCAGGCTAAATCCAAGCTTCATGAGCAAGCACGCAAAGCCGTCCATATTATGAGCGACGGAGGCTTTGACCGACTGGATAACGCTGAGCTTAACTATGTTATCAAAGGCATGCTTTTGTCTGCCGATTATTTTATTTTAAGCACAGATAACCGCATTATCGACTCCAGCGTCTCTGGAATGGAGGGCAAAAAGGTAGAGAGTTTGCTATTGATCCGTCAGGGATTTTTTGCATCCATTCATCCGTCTGCTCGTGATCTGTCCACCGTACATGAAGGAGTTGCTGTGCTGCAAGGCAAAAAGATACTGTTTACCAATGAAGAATTGCCCGGCCAACCTTTTCGTATTTTTGTATACTCCCCGTTGTCTTCATTAAGAGCGCTGTATGTCCCGCTCATGAGAACCACCATATTGTCCATCGTGGCGAGTTTTCTGGTGATTCTCGTCATTGGGCTGATGGTCGTTTCACGACTGGTACGCCCGCTCAAGCGATTGAAGGAGGCTGTAGGCAACTTTGAGCCAAATCAACCGCAGGATAGTGATTTTCCGCAGGCAGATAAAAGCGAAATTGGAGAACTGATCGGCACCTTTCATTCCATGTCCACCCGTATTCAGCAGCATCACAACAGTCAAATTGAATTTTTGCAAAATGTATCTCACGAGCTAAGGACACCGTTAATGTCCATTCAAGGCTACGTATATGCCATTCAGGATCAGGTCGTATCCCAGGACGAGGGGCTAAACATTATTAAAGTGCAGTCCCAGCGATTAATTGATATGGTGGAAAAGCTGCTTCAGCTATCGAGGCTGGAGGGGTTGAATGAAGAATGGCCTGTCTCTCTGATTGATCTTAAAAGCATGGCAGAGGACGCTGTTCATTTGTTAATGCCGGTGGCTGCTGAACGCTCGATCTCGCTTCGTGTAGAGGGGGAGGGTCTGCATGTGGCTGTTCCGGCCGAGCAATTGTTCCGTATGATATTGAATTTGTTGCAAAATGCGGTTCGACACACCTCTACGGAGGTTATTATTCACTTGGAGGCGGGGACAACACCAGAGGTTGTATGGGTTATGCATGTGGATGATGACGGAGAAGGGCTGACTGAACAAGAGGCAGCGGAGGTGTTCGGAAGATTTTATACAGGCTCGAACGGTGTCACGGGTCTGGGATTGGCCATTTGCCGTCAAATTGCTTCCCGGCTGGGCGGTGAATTGATCTGTACACGTTCACCATTGGGCGGGGCACGGTTTAGCTATATACAACGTATGTTATAAATGAGTACAAAAATGGTTAAAACTGATCGTTTTTCAAACTGAATATACCATACACATGACATGTAATGATAGATTTTTGATCTTATTTTAGATATTGCTTGACTGGCAGGTACTAAACTGAGTAAAATTGTTCGTATATACCTTGACTCATGAACGTCGTTTTTTTAGATAGTGGTCAATAATAGTGATGAATAAATATGAAAGAGTGATGAGATGAACCGCCTTTTGGAAGTGAAGGACTTAACGATATCTTTCAAGACCCGTCAGGGACTAGTGCAGGCCATTCGTGGCGTAAACTTTCATGTCAATAAAGGAGAGACGCTGGCCATTGTCGGTGAATCCGGCTCAGGCAAAAGTGTAACCTCACAGGCTGTTATGAAGCTGATTCCGACCCCTCCCGGCATTTATCAAAAGGGGCAAATTTTATTTGACGGGGAAGAGCTGATTCATAAAACGGAAAAGCAGATGCAAAAAATTCGTGGTAAGGAAATCGGTCTGATTTCTCAGGACCCCATGACTTCGCTTAATCCGACAATGAAGGTCGGCAAGCAGATCACGGAAGTGCTTTTCAAGCATGAAAAGATATCCAAGGATGCTGCTCACATGCGGGGCATTGAGTTGCTTAACCTGGTAGGGATTCCGCATCCAGAGCAGCGCTTTAACCAGTATCCGCATGAATTCAGTGGCGGTATGCGTCAACGTGTCGTGATTGCGATGGCACTGGCTGCTAATCCCAAGCTACTGATTGCCGATGAACCGACGACTGCACTGGACGTAACGATTCAAGCTCAAATTTTGGAATTGATGAAGGATCTTCAAAAGAAGATCGACACTTCCATCATCTTTATTACTCATGACCTCGGCGTTGTAGCGAAGATGGCGGATCGTGTTGCTGTTATGTATGCTGGGCAAATCGTGGAAACAGGTACGGTTAATGAAATTTTCTATAATCCGAAACATCCATATACTTGGGGGCTTCTCGCTTCCATGCCAAGTTTGGACAGTCATGGTCAGAAGTTGGCAGCCATTCCAGGAACACCTCCGGATCTGCTGCACCCACCTGTAGGGGATGCCTTTGCAGCCCGCAGTAGTTATGCCATGAAGATTGACTTTGAGAAAGAGCCTCCACTCTTTCAATTATCCGATACACACTTTGTGAAATCATGGTTGCTGCATCCAGATGCGCCTGCGGTTGAGCCACCAGAAGCGGTAAAGGCCAAGCTCCGCAAGCTGGATAATGCATTTGAAAAGCCGGTGTTGGTAGAACAATACAGCGTTTAATAAACGATGTAATTTGTTTTAAACAACTCGAAAATAAAAAAGGGCTGCTCTCTCCGTGGAATCATCTACGGGGAGAACAGTCCTTTTTGGTGTAAAAACAGGTTGTTAGAGCTGTGATTGTTTGTGTCAGCAAAGCAGTTTTACAGTTTGCCGGAACCAGCCTGAGAAGTGACTTCTGCTTTTACGCTAGCCGATGGGGAAATTTTATCGTTCAGCGTTGGTTTCCAGCCTACAGAAGAGCTAAGACCCGCGCTGGAGCCTGCGTTAACAGCTTGTCCATTCAAGAGTGTGCCCGTGTCTGACAGGGCAGTTCCACCAAAGACAGACACAATTTTGTCTGCAGATAAGCCCGCAACGTCGATGACATTGTTTTCGGCGAATATTTTGGAGGATTTACCTGCGCCCCATATATACAGTGAAGGATATTCGGAGCGTTTTACATCACCTGCATAGTAATTGTTATACACATGGACTTGTCCATACCGTACGCGTGGTGTGCGTTGTACGGTGTTTTCATAATAATTGTGATGTAGGGTTACACGTAAGGCCCCTTCATCTGCTTTTTTGCTGTCGCTGTTGCCAATAATCGACGATTTATCATGATCGTAAAAGTGATTGTAAGAAGCCGTAACCAGATCGCCCTGGTTAATCACATCGAGAAGTCCATCATGATGCTGGTATTCCTGACCGTAAAATGTACCGTTTTGGCTATCGGGATGAGCCCCATCATTAAAGGAATTATGGTCTACCCATACATGTGTGGCACCGCTAATTGTAATGCTGTCATATTCCGAATTCCAGTTGCCTGTACTACCGTCAGTTGGGTCCCACTGAGGAAAATAATCGTAGGCATCCTGGAACTCAATATTACGGATAATGACGTTGTCTGTCCCTTTTTTCAGTTGGAGGTTAGCGCCGTTAATGACGGCATTGCTACCTAGACCAATAATTGTTGTATTGGACGGAATATCAATGACGACACGACTGGCCTGATTTTTTTGTGAAGCCTCACGTGCATCTTCCAATGTACCGGATGGAAGCTTTTTACCCCATGTGGACGGATCGTACGCTTTGAGGTAGGCGTCAAAATCATATTTAGGGTCCTTGTAATCGTTTAATCCCAATGGCTTGTTATTGTCATCGACGTTGGCGTTGATTGTGCCTTTGACATAGATGATTTTAGGCGTACTATTGCTGCTTTTGCCCAAAGCGTCGACTAATTGCTTGCGATTCGTTACGGTGAAAATATTGGAAGAAGAAGCCGCGGCTCCGCCTGTTGTGCCTGTAGAAAAGGCTGCCCAACCGTTTTTGCTGCCGAGCGTTTCTTTACCAAGATCGGTGGCTGCATGAGCAGGTGTACCAAGAGGAGTCAGGGTAGTGAACAGCAAGGCTGCTGCGATTCCGATTGAAAATCTCTTTTTCATAAATTACCTCCGTATATGAGATGAATGGGTAGACGAACGAAGGAGTCCCGGGTGCTCCTATGGTTTCTACATTTTCTATCATACTTCTCATTCCAGTATTTGTTAATATAATAAAAGTTACATACTAAAATTTTTGTCGAATTTTTTATATAATGCCATAGACCCCTACTTTTTTCCAATAAAAAAGCATACAAAATAATGAAAACGTTAACAATCACATGAAATGGGAATTGTATATATGAATATATGGAATTGTTTTTGTGTTTTTTGCTCGAATACAATACTCTTAATGGGTTTTATACTAGACTAGAGGAGGTAAAAATAGATTCTCTAAAAATGTTAACGATTTCAATCTCAATCTCAATTTCTATTTTTCTGAATTAGTAGTGGGTTTGTAGATATTTACCAAATCGTCAGGTACAATGCTTGTAATATAGCTGAGGAGGAATGGGCATCATGGCAGAGCATTTAGCAGATATTTTGAAGTTGTTGAAGCAAAAAGAGTGGGTGGATTTGTCCCACACCTTTTATCCTGAAATCCCTCATTTTCCAGTATTCGATCATGTTCAGGTGGATACCCTATTTACCCACGATGATGGCTTTTTTGTAAAACAATACTGCTTTCCGGGTCAGTACGGCACTCATATAGATGCACCCGTTCATTTTGTGAAGGGTAAACGTTACTTGCATGAGCTTTCGTTGAAGGAGCTGGTTTTGCCGCTGGTTGTCATTGACCGTTCGGCTGCTGTTGCAGCCAATCCCGACTATGAGCTTACGGTTGCGGATATTCTGGATTTTGAAAAGGAGCATGGACGCATAGCCGATCAATCCTTTGTCGCCTTTCGCAGTGACTGGAGCAAGCGTTGGCCTGATTCAGATGCCTTCTCGAACAAGGACAACGTCGGAGACGCACACTGCCCGGGCTGGTCGCTGGAGGCACTGCGCTTTTTGGTAGAAGAACGAAATGTAGCTGCCATTGGACATGAGACACTGGATACCGATTCCTCTGTAGCCTATCGCAAAGCGGGCAAGTTGGTAGGGGAATATTACATATTGGAGCAGGATCGTTATCAGGTCGAGGTGCTGACGAATTTGGACAAGCTGCCGGCGACGGGGGCGATCATTTATAATATCGTTCCGAGCATTCAGGATTCCCCCGGATTTCCGGTGCGTTCTTTTGCTATCTTGCCTTAATCATCTGATACCGGATTATTGGAATACAATTATATAATCATCTTGAGCTTAAAAGACCGATTCAGATATCGACATCTGAATCGGTCTTTTCTAGCTTATACGGGGTAGTGTACAGCGTGAGTGTATGTTCAGTCCATCTTCAATCAAATAGTGAAAGGTCTTAAGTGATAATAGTAACCGTAGGAGCAGAGATGGTAGGCTGAGTTGTGATGGTGGAGGTTGTGCCGCTAAAATCAGATATTTCTATGACAACTGGGACCCCTGGTGTAATATCTACGGAGCTAATGACCAGACTTGCTGTAGTTAGGGTGAATAAGGAACTCTGCTGAATCACTCCATTAATATAATAATTAGCAGAATCCGTAGCCGCTAATGTCGGCAGAGCAACAACTGGAGCATCTGCGTCATCAACAAAGCTTGCGGCAGGAACAGTTGTTGTTGTTGCTCCGATCATCCCGGCTGTAATTGTTGCAAAAAAACGAGTCACGGCTGGTGTTACAGTCGTGGTTACAGCACCACCAGTTGCTACGGGAGCAGTAGCTACTGCTGTATATACAGGTTTTATGATTGGCATTGATCTTACCTCCTTTCTTTGTCGGTATGAGCCAATCACTGGCTCTTAATCAATAAATGATTTTTTAACCTATTCGGAACGGCACATTAACGTTGCTATTAATAATAGGGTGGATAGAGGAGGCCCTTTTTTTGCGAGTGTAGCCTGGTAACGACCACTTGGTATTCGGCTACTCAAATGCCTAAAACCCCAAAGGGATATGTGCATATAATACATGAGGATGAGAAAAGGAGGTGTAGATGGTTGGTATGGGGATACGCGATTCAGCACTAAGGAGACATCGAAAGCGAACCGTACATTGTAAGATCATCAGTCGAAGTAAGATCATCAATCGAAAAAAATGTAAAACAAGTCATCCACTTAAAGGCAGAAGAAAAAGAGGACTCCATGCCCAAAAGCATCCAAAGCTAAACATACAACGACGGTATTACAATATTCATGGAAGGCATCGGAAGAAAAGGAACTTGGTAGATACGCGAGATATAAAAGAACTGGATGGAAAGGACAGGACTGCTGGTTCAAAGGGAGAACAAGGCATTCCCGGTTTGACAGGACAGCAAGGTCAAGCCGGACTGGCAGGTGCATTGGGGGTTTCAGGTGTAGCAGGAGTGCAGGGCGTACCAGGTCCAGCGGGACCGCCGGGAGTTCAGGGAATACCGGGTCCAGCAGGATTACAGGGAGCGCAGGGCTTGCCGGGTCCAGCTGGTGTGCCAGGTATACCAGGAGCAACGGGCTTACAAGGTCCTGCTGGAGCACAGGGCATAACTGGCCCAACAGGAGCCCAAGGCATAACAGGTCCAACCGGCCCGGCACCTGACATTTCAAATATTGATATTATCCCCACGGCTCAGCGGTATTTTTATTTTGCTCCTGATTCTATTGAATCTTCGGTCACGATTATGGTGGATCAATTTTCTGTAGATGGTATGCAGGTGGATATTCAGCGGTTTTATGTCGGGAGCAACAGCTATACCAATTTGTATATTAACGGCATGATCCAAGAAAGCACATTGTACAGCCTGACACCTGCATCGCTGACGATTCACCTCAACGAAGGGGATATAATTTCCCCCGGCACACCTATTATTGTCGAAATTGTTCAATTTAGTGTACGATCCAGTGCGTGACACCTTTACGATGCAATACCGTATTTTCTGATGGTTATTTTAAAAACAAAAGTGGTTACACGGCGCCGGCCTTTCTATGCGAACGCCAAGCTGTTCGGCTGCCAGTCTGGACTAGAGTGGATTGCGCAGCCCGCCCAGCAGCCTCCTTGAAGGCAAGCACAAGATTACGAATTTCCTCAAGGGTCAGTGCATAGGTCTGTTTGGTGCAGCGCATGTTTACATATGGCTTGCATTTTGGTTAGTTATCACTTACTATATGCTTATGAACAAGAAAACACATGTAGATAGCAAAAAGAAGGATATTTTGCAGGCGGCGATGCGCTTGTTTGCAACCAAGGGGATTGACGGAATTTCCGTCAAACAAATTGGAGAGGCCGCCGGCGTAACGGATGCCGCGATATACAAGCATTTTAAGAGTAAAGAAGCCATGGCTTTGGAAGTATTCGGGCAATATTGCAATAGCTATACCACATTAATTGACTTCTACCGCAAGCAGAATGGGAGCTTCGTCAGTCGTTTCCATCAACTGGTGGATGAAGTACTGGGAATGCATGATGAAGATCAGTGTGGCCTGCTTCTGCTGTCACAGCATCATGAGCTGTACGTTGAGGCAAGCCATAGTCAGAATGTGCGTCAGCCGCTGGAGGCGTTAACGGAATTCATCGAGCAGGGGATTCAACGTGGAGAATTGCCCAAGCAGGATGCCCAGTTATCCGGTGTGCTTATCATTGGAGCTATTACACGCTTATCCGTGTCCAGCCTGGAAGGTGAACTTCCGCAGGAACTTATTCCATTTGCAACAGAGGTCAAGCAACGTTTAACCGCTTTATTAAAGTAAAGGTCAGTAGTGGCCTTTTCTTTTAAATAAAAGGTTAGTGTTTTCTAACTAAAAACATAATATGAGGGTAGGAAGTGATTTATATGTCTAAAAAAATATTGGTTATTCAGGGAAATCCGGTCGTTGGCAGTTATGGGGAAGCGCTGGCTCAATCCTATGTAAAAGGAGCAGAGGCTGCAGGAGCTGAGGTGCGTTTGTTGCAGCTATCCGCGTTGGATTTTAATCCAAATCTATTAGGGGGATATCGTAATAAATTGCCATTGGAGCCTGACTTGATCCAAGCACAGGAGTCGATTAAATGGGCAGAACATCTCGTTTTTGTTTTTCCGATCTGGTGGGGCAGCTTGCCTGCATTATTGAAGGGATTTATTGACCGTACCTTTATGCCAGGGTTTGCGTTTAAGTATCAAAAAGGAAAACCCTTGCCTGATAAGCTCTTAAAAGGCAGAACGGCCCACCTCATCACAACGATGGACGGACCGCATTGGTATTACCGTTTTTTTCAAGGGCAGCCGGGGCATCGCATGATGAAGGATTCCACGCTACATTTATGTGGTGTCAAGCCCGTGCGTTCTACCACCATTGATTTGATGAATAAGAAGACGGAGCGACAGCGCAACGATTGGCTAGGCAAGGTGGAGCAGTTGGGGCGAAGCATGAGCTAGGAAGTTGAGAAATATTTACTTTTCATGCGAGCATCTTTATTTTCGCAAGTTTTAATTATTTAGTTATATTCTAATTGTTTAGAAATGAGGTCAAAGAACCCTCTCAAGAACGAGGGGCATGTTCGTTATTAGTGGCTCATGAGGAGATCATCGGCGGAGTGTTAAGAACCCAGGACAACATTAAACCTCTTTTTGTATCCGTAGGTCATCGTATTTCATTAGAAACTGCCTGCAACTGGATATTAAAGCTTTGTCCACAATATCGCTTACCTGAGACAACTCGACAAGCTGACCAGCTTGTGAGAAAAGCTTTATCACAGGTAGACCATGGTGGTATCTGATCATAATCGACCTGACAAAAGGAAAAAGACCACAATGGGAGGAACTGGATTGCATGGTGAGCCTCTTCGTTGAAATGATAGATGGACTCATTACTCTCATAATTCAAATCCAACATATGTATTTATCGGTTAAAAGAGAGATTTAGTTTACAGAATGACCTATCCAATGGGAGATTTACAATGTGTAAAACTGGAAAGAAGGCGTTATAAGGGGAGGAAAGCATGGATATACGTGGAGTGTAACCCTGGACGTCTGCAGGCACCATAAAAAAGCCGTTTCTCCACATCTTCATAGCCCAGCATAATCTGGCTTAAAGGAGGAAAAGCGGCTTTTTCAATAAGTGAAGTGAAGTCCTGTGCCTATTCGGCTGCTGCTTTGACTTGCTCTGCTGCGAAATTTACAGGCTTCATAATCCGGCTCAGCATATCCTGCTTTGGACGATTCCAGGTAACCCAGTCATCCAGCAGCAGACCGCCTGTGTCGCCGCTATTCGGATTCAGGGACCAGTACGTAAAGTACAGGTTGTTGGCACCAATATAGTCTACGAGTGCATTTTGCCATTTACCCTCAGTAGAAGACAAATCAACATTGCGACCGCCGAATTCACCGACCAACACCGGAGCTATGTTTTGCTTGCTGATGTAGCCCCAGGTTTGATCCCAGATCGCTGGCAGGTTGGACGGGAAGGTTGGGTCGTTGAACCATGGCTGCGAGGACACACCAGGGCCGTAATCATGTGGAGAATATACGACACGGTTCGGTACATCGAGAACGACAGGGTAGTTGGCTACACCTGTCAGGTTGCCACCCCACCAGTATTGGCTATTGTTGCCTTGTACATTGTGGTCCACACCTTCTACGAGGATTAGCCAATTCGGATTCACGGACAGAATCGCATTCCCCGCGCGCTGTGCAGCCAGACGCCAGTCTGTGGAGAGATTGCCTGTACCCCAGCTTGCCTGACCGTGTGGCTCGTTGTGCAAATCCGCACCGATGACGGTAGGGTTATTTTTATAACGTTCAGCCAACATCTTCCAGTCACTAATCCAGCGAGACTCAGGGTACTGGGAGGTGTACCACAGCTCGGATTGTCCACCTGAGCCCGGACGGTGACGGTCAAGGATAATCTGAATACCGCGTTGTCCAGCTTTTTCGACCAGCTTGTCCATAATTTGAATCGGAGTCAATCCGACCAGATCAGGATTTTTGTGATAATCAATACTGTCTGGACGGGAACTAGCATCGAACAACTGATTGCTATAAGGCAGGCGGATCAGATTGTAGCCTTCCTTTTTCACCTGGTCCAGCATGTCGTCCATCGAGCGGCTCCACAGTCCATGCAAGGTGTAATTAGGAGTTTCCAAACCGAACCAGTTCAAACCGTTAAACGCCGCCTCTTTCCCGGATTCGTCCACAATCTTGTTTCCTTCAGTATGGTAATATCCTTTCACACTGGCTGCATCTGCCGAAGCGGGAGTGTAGCCATACAGTGTGAAGCCCATGACGAGGGAGGCAATGACGAGAAATGATTTCTTCATGCTTTTTCTTTTCATGTTTCTTGCTTCCTCCTTTATTTAAATGTAGTTGTAACCGATTACAATTTCATTTTATGTTCAAATATTCCATTAAACAAGTTCATAAAATTCGTATATTTCTAAGATTTCGTTCGGATTCAATAGATTTGTAACAACGGTTTGTCAAGCTAAGTGCGAAAGTTCCTCTTGTAAAAGATTCGTCTCGAGGCTGACCTCAGCAAATACAGCATACTAAATGAAAATCACACGCCACATCAACGAATGATGAATTTGATTCGGTTGAATGGTTCGAGATATGAAGAAGACCTGCAAGTATGTTATATTTAACAAACGGCAATCGTGATGAACAGTAATGTAGTGATTTTTTTAGTAAAGCCACAGGACCGAAGAACAAGTGTGCAAAGCGTTCTGATGGTGGAACCGCTACAGGATCGAATATAGATTGACTCAGTTATAGAAAAGGATGAGATGATTTTGGAAAACAACGAAACTCAGCAGGAATTTGCAGAAGTATATGAGCAGCTTAAAGTAGCTGCAAACCGAACCTCCGATTGGAAAGCGCGTCTAGCTGCGGTAAATGATCTGGGTGCATGGAAGAACCAGCAGACGATTGACTTGCTGACACACCGTTTGAATAATGATACGGTATATGCCGTTCAGGAAGCCGCTTACCGCAAGCTTCAGGAATGGGGCGAGAATGTACAGCCGCCTGTGCGCAAAGAGGGTGAGCTTGTTAAGGGCCTGACGAAGATTCTGGTGCGGATTAAAAAAAGTCTGCCAGCCGACCATACCTATAACGATTTTCGCGAGAAGCTGCACAAGATGAGAGTCGATATTTATGACGTCTATGAAGGTGACAAGGGTGCTGAGTTTGATCAGTGGCTGGAGCAAAAATGGGCCTCGTTATCCACAAGATAATGTCTTAACCCTGAAATAGAATGTATTTTTAAGGATTGTTACTGGTGATGCAGACGAAGCCTTAACAAGGATAAGGGATTATCTTTGTTAAGGTCTTTTTTATTTTGTTCCCTTAAAAATGATGTCCTTGATCTTTCTGCCACTGTGTATATACTTTGTCCATATGGTACGATAGTATCGGAATATTTTAGTGACACATTGGAGGGACCAACATGAGCAAGGCGAGGCTGTGTTTTATCGGGGCTGGTTTTCACGCTTCAACCAATATATATCCTGCTGTCATTCAAGCAGGTGCTGAAATTCAAGCGATTGCGACCAGAGATATAAGCAGATCGGAGGCAGCGCTTCAGCGGTTTGGGAGCAGCGGTACGCCTTATGACAATTACAAGACTATGCTGGAGCAGGAAGACTGTGATGGAGTTGTTGTAATTGCACAAGCGGCAGATCACCCGTCGCTCGTACTGGACTGTATTAGGGCCGGAAAACATGTTTTTGTAGACAAGCCACTGGGCTGGAATGCTGAGGAAGCGGCGCAAATTGCAGATGCGGCGGAAGCAGCGGGCATCGTGCTGATGGTCGGTTTCATGAAGCGCTACGCGCCTGTATACATAAAATTGAAGGAACTGATTGAGGGTGGCTCGCTTGGATCCGCACGTTCATTTCAGGCGAAATTTCTCGTGGACAGCACCCTGTTTTGTAAAACTGGCGAAGATTTCATGAAGCTGGCGGCGGTTCATATGGTCGATCTGGTACGTTATTTGTTCGGGGAAGTGGTGCAGGTTAGCGGATTTGCGAACGATAACGGCGAGTTTATTTCCCATGCGATTTCGCTGAAATTTGAAAATGGTGTGGTGGGCAGCGTATACTTCGCAGGTATGCCAGCATGGACACGCGAGAGCGAAGGGATCACTGTAACCTTTGATCACGGTTTTGCGAACGTGGATGAAGTGAACACACTGATCATTCACAAGTCGGAGAGTCACACGGAACTCCCTTGGAAATTCCTTGCGGAAAACGATACGGTTCTGACACCTTCAGCCTCGGCGATGTCGGGCGGGTACCGTGATTTGTATTTGCGCGGTTTTGTTGGTGAAATCGCTCATTTTATGAACTGCTGCCAAGAAGGACGTACACCTTATTCAAGTGGACGGGATAACGTGAAAACGATGGAGCTGTGCGACCGCATTTTGGCTGCACTCCAATAGGATACAGACTGAAAATATACAAGCTTTGAGCCTGAACTGTATCTTGGTGGGAGGGCTTTGAAAGAAGCTTCGGTTTAACTAGCCAGTAGATGGCTCCTGCATTCGTCAGGAGTCATCTTTTTTAATTTTCACTGAAAATATGCCAACAAAGGGGAACGATGCGATAGAATAGAAAGCGTTATCATTACTCATTTTGCTGTGATGATCTAGGGGGAGAAGACACATGCGTTCTAGGTTCCAACCATTAAATACGTTGCGTAATCAGATTTTTATCGGGTTTATATTGGTGATGCTCATTATGATGAGTGTGGCGGGGGCGTTCATTTACCTCAATGTATCTGGCCTGTTGAAAAACAGTGCCGAGCGGCATATTGGTCAGACCGCGATACAAGCAAGCGGCAGGTTGGATGCATTAATCGGCCAGATGGACAGCCTGACGGAGCAGGTGGCCAATCATCCGTCAGTTCAGCATATTTTGCTGGAGGAGCGCAACGGGGGCAAGGTGTCTTTTCGACAGCGTCAATCACTACTGCAAGTGATGCATAGCTATCAGGCTTATATGCCGAGTGTCGGCTCGCTGGAGCTGTATACCGCCGAAGGGAAGATGTTGTTTCCGATTAGAGAGGGTAGTCTGGAGGAACGTATTGGAAAGGCGGATATCCGGGAAGCGAATCAGATGAAAGGCAGACTGGTCTGGATCGGCATTGATCCTGAAGACCCCCGGTCACTGCTGGCGATTCGGCAGGTGAGCCTGGTGGACCGCTGGTTTTCACGCGGAGGATATCTGATTACCCGCATGGAGCGAAGTTATTTCGGGCTGAACGATGCATCAGTGAGCAATGAAGAAGCGGATGAAACCATGCTGCTTGTAGATCGTCAAGGCCAACTGCTGTCGGGTGAACCTATGAACCAGACGGATTTGTCAGGTGTACTACATAGCAAGACACAGACGGTTCATATTGGGGAGCGGGAATATGTGAAGGCGGTTCAGCAATCGGAGCGGACCGGCTGGTCGCTGCTGATCCTGATTCCGGTTAGCGTCGTCACAGACGGAATTACGGTTTTACGGACTACACTTATCATCTCCGCGTCTCTTGGTGCCGTGTTATTTCTGTTTATGTCCTTTATGTTGTCTACGTTGATTACAAGACCGATAGGTCATTTGATTCAGGCGATGCGCCGTTCAAGGCAAGGAGCTTTGGCCCTGAATCCAGAGCCGGCAGCAGCGGTCGAACTGCGGGAATTGAACGCAGAGTACAACGCGATGATTGTCGATATCAATGAATTGATCCGTGTCATTTGGGAAAAGGAGGTTTTACAAAGTCAAACCGAGCTTAAAGCGCTGCAGGCGCAGATCAACCCGCATTTCCTTTTTAATACGCTGGATGCTTTCAACTGGTCGCTACAGGAAAAGGGAGAGGAGGAGCTTGCCAAGCTGATGGTGTCCATGTCGCGGCTGTTTCGTTATATTATTGAACCGGCTCACCATGACGCTTGGGTGACACTCGGGGAAGAAATAGCACAAGTCCGCCGTTATCTGGAACTGATGGAGATGCGCCTAGGTGAACGTTTGAGCTGGCAAATTCATATGCCTCTGGAGGCGGCCAGGATTCCGCTTCCTAAGCTGCTAATTCAGCCTATTCTAGAAAATGCCATTTTGCATGGCGTCGAAAATCGCATCGGCAACGGCCGCGTTGAAATCCGTGTCACTCCTTCGGCAAAACCGGGTTGGACTAAGATCGCGGTCATCGATGACGGGCCTGGCATGACACCGGAGGAACTTGCGGGTGTACGTGCAGCGCTGACGGAAGGATCGGCCTGCCAGAGCAAGGGGACCGGCATGGGACTGGTTAATGTGCAGCGCAGGCTTGCTCTCTATTATGGCAGTATATCTGATCCAACGGACGGTTTGCTGATACATAGTGCTGTACAGGAAGGAACTGTGGTCGTTTTTGAAATTCCTGATGAATACGGAGGGCGGTAGAAATGAGTGTTTCATCCAAAACAATTCTAATTGTAGACGATGAACAGAGAACACGTCAGGGGATACATCAGACACTGGAGCAATGGGCCGCCGGGAAATACCGGATTGTGACATCGGCAAATGGATTGCAAGCATTACAAATGCTGCGGACGGAGACAGTTCATTTGCTGATTACGGATGTCCGGTTGCCGGAATTCAGTGGACTGGATTTAATCCGTTCCCTGGAACGGAGTTCACGTCGGCCGGCAATCATCGTCATCTCGGGATATGCGGAGTTTGATTATGTCCAGCAGGCTCTTCGTCTGGGAGCCGTCAATTATTTGCTCAAGCCGATTGATAAGCAGGAACTGCTGAATGCGGTAGATGAAGCGCTCCGGCAAGAGGAGGAACGTCAGCGATACGAGAAGCTGGGAAAGATAGCTGATCCTGTTCTGCTAGAGCTTGACCTCCAAACGGCTGCTCTTAGTGATCCAATACGGCGTGCTTTCATCTATATGGCCGAGCATCTTAACGAATCCATAACGATGGCGCAGACTGCTGCACATTCACACCTGAATGCGAGCTATTTTAGTGTTTTGTTCAAGGAGCAAAGTGGTCTGTCCTTCAGCGAATATCTGCATCGGCTGCGTATCCAACGGGCCAAGGAGTTGCTTCTGCATACCCAGTTGACGATTGCGCAAATCGGAGAGCGCTCAGGCTACCGGACAGATAAATATTTTATTAAAGTGTTCAAAGCGACCGAGGGGGTAAGTCCCAGCCGCTACAGGCAGCAGATGAGTAAAGGGCCTGAGAATATTGACTGACATCACAGGCAGCCCACAACCCAATAAAAGTGGAATTATACCCAATCAGCGTACCCTGTTGGAAGCAAGAGTGGAGTGCTAAACTTACAAATGATAACGGTTACAAAAAATAAAAATACAACAACGGAGGTCTAACGATGTCCAACGAGTATTGTTTACGTAAGCGCTCACACCGAAAATGGGTTGCTGGGTTGACCCTGCTACTGTCATTGATGCTAGTGCTATCTGGTTGCAGCGCTGGTAAAGAAGGTTCCGATGGAGGAGGCGGAAAAATTACGCTCAAAATGATGCACCTGTGGCCAGAGGGAAGCTCGGCACAGCAGAGCAAGCTGGTTACCCAGATTATAGATCAATACCAAAAGGATCATCCGAATGTCCTCATTCAGCAGGAAGTGCTGGAAAATGAACAATATAAAAACAAACTCAAAGTGCTGTCGGCTTCCAATGAATTGCCGGATATCGGCATCACCTGGGCAGCTGGCTTCATGGAGCCTTATGTTAAGGGTGGATTATTTACGCCGATGGATGACCTGTTGAATGGTTCCAACCTCAAGGGCAAATTCGTACCGGGAACGACCGAAGCTTATGCGCTGAATGGAAAAACGTATGCGCTTCCCATCGAATTGAACATTTCACCCATTTACTACAACAAAGCCATATTCCAAAAATATAACCTGAAAGTGCCTGCGACATTTGACGAATTGAAGCAAGTTGTGAAAACACTTGCAGATCATGGAGTTGCACCGATTGCACTGGGCAATAAAGACCGCTGGACCGGCTCCCTCTGGTACATGTATCTGGCGGACCGTATAGCAGGTAACGAAACGCTGAAAAAAGCGATTGACGGTTCAGGCTCGTTCGATGACCCTGGTTTAATTCAGGCGGCCTCCGAAATCCAGACGCTCGTGGATATGAATGCCTTTAACAAAGGATTTAACGGCTTGTCCAATGATGAAGGAAAATCCGAATTTATGAACAGCAAGGCTGCCATGTATTTGATGGGGACTTGGGAATTGCCGAATTTTACGACCAATCCCGCAATCCCGCAAACATTTAAAGATCAAATTGGCTTCTTTAAATTTCCGATGGTTGCAGGCGGCAAGGGCAACGTGAACAGTTGGGTAGGAGGTCCGGGAGTAGGCTTATTCGTTTCGGAGAATTCCAAGGTGAAGGAAGAGGCCAAAGCGTTCGTTGAGTATTTCGTAGTCAAATGGGGTGAGCAATCGGTAACGCAGGCGGGAGTTATTCCGGCTACAAAAGTGGACACCTCCAAAGGGAATTTGCCCAAGCTGTACGTCGATTTACTAAATGGGCTGAATCAAGCCAGCAGCATTACATTGTTCGCCGATGTCCAGATGAAGCCGAATGCGGCGCAGGTACATTTGAATATGATTCAGGCGTTGTTTGGCAAAGCGGTGACACCACAACAATTTGCCGAGCAGCATAAGGCTGCCATCGAGAAAGGAAATTGAAATTGCTCACATAAGGAGGTTCGGCCGTGGAAAAGGTCATGTCCAATAAGCTTGTCATTGCTCTGTATGTGTTGCCTTCCCTGCTGCTGTTACTCGCTGTGATTTATGTGCCTATTGTGCTGACCGGCTATTACGGCCTGAATCAGTGGAATGGAATCGGCCCTATGACTTTCGTAGGGCTGGATAACTATCAACATTTGTTCACAGACACGGCGTTCTGGCAAAGTGCTTGGCATTCGCTGCTGCTGGCCTTGTTTTCAGGCGTCAGTTTGATCGGTTATCTGGTCATTGCGATGATTTTGTCAGGGAAAATCAAGGGAGCCAATCTGCTGAGGAAAATTTATCTGATCCCAATGCTGCTGTCTTCTGTAGCGATCGCGCAATTATGGCTCAAAATGTATCATCCGACGAACGGAGTGCTGAATTCCTTACTGGAGTCAGTCGGAGTTCAAAACCCACCCGAGTGGTTGGCTAATCCGTCTCTGGTGTTGCCTGCCCTATTCATCCCGATTATTTGGCAATATGCAGGCTTTTATATTCTGATCTATTATGCCGGGCTGAAAAACATACCCGAAACGCTGATGGAGGCTGCCCGGATCGACGGGGCCAGTGCCTGGCAGATTGCCACTCGTATCAAATTGCCCCTGCTGCGCGAGGTGATTAACGTTACGATCATATTGTCTATTGTCGGTTCGCTCAAATATTTTGACCTCATCTACGTCATGACGGACGGTGGGCCGAATGGAGCCAGTGAAGTGATGGCCTCTTACATGTACCATCAGGCGTTCCGCAGCTTTGATTTTGGATATGGCAGCGCTACAGCCTTTGCCCTGCTGCTCATCTGTCTGATTGCTACGTGGCTGATTCGCAAGGCTACCGCTACTAGTGACACGATCCAGTATTCATAATAGGGAGGAACAGACATGAAAACCCAGGCAGCCGCCAACTATCCGCTTGGAGTCGCTACCCGCGGCAAAATGTTAACTCGGGTCGGTTATGCCGCTTTGTATATCATTTTAATCATCTTGGCGGTGACGCAGCTTTTACCGCTGGTGTGGCTGATGCTGTTCTCACTTAAAAATAATCAGGAAGTGTTTAACCTTCCGCCGTTTGCACTCCCGTCCCAGCCGCATTGGGAGAACTATATGAATGTGTGGACCAGCGGTAATATCGGGCGGTATTTCTTCAATAGTGTGTGGATTACGGTCATATCCGTGGCGCTGACGGTGCTGCTGGCCAGCTTTGTAACGTTTGCCATTACGCGTATGCGGTGGAAAGGAAGCCAGCTGGTCCTCGGACTCTTTATGGTCGGACTGATGATTCCGGTCCATTCCACCTTGATTCCGTTGTTCAGTATGTTTCTCAAGCTGCATCTGACAGACACGTCGGTGTCCATCATCCTGTCGTATGTTGCTTTTAATCTGCCGACAACGATGATGATCTTGCTGGGCTTCTATTACGCCTTGCCCCGTGAAGTGGAAGAAGCGGCTGTTATGGACGGCTGCTCCGTCAACCGGATGTTTTTCCGGATTGTGCTGCCCATGACGACCCCGGTGATGGCAACGACATCCATTATTAACATGATCTATAACTGGAATGAATTTATTTTCGTCAATACATTCATCAGCTCGGACGAAAACAAAACACTGACCGTTGGCGTTCAGAACTTTATTGGACAATATACGACCGACTGGGGAGCAATCGGAGCTACGTTGATGATCAGCATTTTGCCCATTCTGCTTGTGTTCCTCATTATGAGTGACCGGATTGTGGAAGGGATCGCAGCCGGGTCGGTTAAGGGGTAAAGAGTTAAAGAGTAGAGGGTAAATGGTAAAGTTAAAAGGCTATCGGGATACAAATTTCCCTTGCCGAATTTGAAGTGCACCTCTTGGAGAAGGCATTGGATTAAACCCCTTGGTTTGTCCGATGAATGCCAAGGGGGTGCATTTTTTAATGCGAAACTAAGTGTCCACGATGGTCATATTTTGATCTAGCTTTACGACCAGTTCTTTGCCTTGCCCGATGGGTAACGTGATGAGGTCGCTCAGCGCATAGTATTGTAGGCTTTCGATCATATAGGTGACATACGAGCCAGCACGTTCGCCTGGCTTTTTCGCATCCAACTCATGAAACGTTTTACGTACTCGATAAAAAACATCCCGTTCTACTTTATGCTGCTTGCATTCTGGGACCCCAAAGAAAACCTTGGGCGAGGCTGCGGTTACCTCTGGCACGAGTACGGAGCCAAAGCGAGAAGCGAGGCGCTTTAAAAACGCCCAATCCGTCTCCTCATATTGTAAAACAAAAGATTCCAATTTGGCATAATTGCTTACGGTATCGGTGTAACAATCCCATGGAACAGCCTTCTCAGCGATTGCCCTGATCATCCAACTGATGAGTCACAATCGGCTCTTGCTCCATACTCTGCCCAATGCAGGCTGCTCCCTGTTCTTCGGTGAGCAACCCACTGATATGTAAAAAGGCATGATCATTAATGGTACGTCGGTTAAAAGAGAGATTTAGTTTACAGAATGACCCATTCGTTGGGGGATTCTCAATGTGTATTTATGGAAAAGGAGATGTTATGTGATGTGTAATATGAGTTAATATGGAAATATGGTGATATGCCACATGGTTTGCCATTTTGATGCTATTCGTGTTGCCAAATCAGATACCTAAAACCAAAATGATAACCTATCCAAACGATTTAATTTAAAAATAATGGAGTGATAGAATGATTAGGGGACTTGTACTTTTAAATAGTGGGAATATTGAAGATTACTTACCAGACTTGTATGATTGGAGTCTTACTGAAACCGAAAAAGAGCAACATACTTGCCAATCTATAAACGAAGTATCTCTATATGACAATTATAAGGAGAACGTACTGAAAAGGCTTGCGAATGGGCTATTAATATATATCTTGGTTGATAAAAGTAACAATAATAAACGGATAGGCAAGATCCAGCTTTTTGACTATAATTCTCGAAATAAAAGCGCCGAGATCGGATACTACTTGCCTTTAAAACATAGAAAACAAGGACATGCAAATGTATTACTTGAGTTATTTATAAGCACCATTTTTGAACGTAAGGATCTGGAGTTGAATAAAATTTATGCAACGGTTGCAGCATGTAATCAAGCATCCATAAAATTATTAGAAAAATTCCAATTTAAGCTGGAGGGGACTTATCGAGAGCATTATTGGTTTAGTGATGGTTCGATATGCGATCAATATCATTATTCTTTGCTAAAAAGAGAGTATATTAGCTTATCTGAAAAAAATAAAAGGTAATTGAATGATATTCATTTAAATGGATTTGAAGTATATTCCTTCCATCACCTTGACACACGTTGAATGTTGCGTGAGGAATGAAAGGCTGAAAGATTGATGAATAAAGGGATTTGCAAAGCTAATAATTTAGTGCGATCCTTTAGAAGTTAAAAAGGTATTTATAAAATATTGAGGTTTAATGAAAGATGAGGGTTCATGTTATGCCAAAAAACGATAATATGCTGGCCATTCTATGGATGCTGAATTCGGGCGTAAAAATGACTGCAAAACAAATATCCGAAAAGTTAGAAATAAATATAAGGACAGTTTATCGTTATATTGATGCACTATGTGCCAGTGGAGTGCCTATAATATCCGACACAGGTCATAATGGCGGGTATAGCTTGCTGAATAATTTTATCAGAGCGCCTTTACTATTTGATATTGAGGAAAAAAAGGCACTCCTTCATGCTGCTATTTTTGCAAAAGAGGCTGGATACCCTTTGAGTGAGGCATTAGACAATGCGACATCAAAATTGAAAATGTATTCGAATCAAGAGCAGGAAAGTATACTTAGCCGTCATTTAGCCGGATTTGAAGTTATTAATCGCATGGGAGACCCTTCTCTTCAGCCGATATTGGCGGAATTGGAGCAGGCTGTAGCCAACGAATTCTCTGTAGAAATGGATTATCGCACAAGCCATGAAGAACAACCCAAGAATAGGGTGATAGACCCCTATGGAATGGTCTACTGGAACAATAAATGGTATACTGTTGCATTTTGTCACCTAAGAAATGAGATCCGTAGCTTTAGGGCAGATCGGATTTTACAGATCAAGCGTACTTCAATCCTATTTAAGCGTCCCGAGGATTTTTCGGCTCGTGAATTTTTTTTGCAAAATCTGTTACCTCATTTAGTGGATAAGGACGGGTTAATTTCTTTAATCATTGAAGGCAGATCAGAGGCACTGGATGACTTATGCCTGCATTGGTTTTTGGGGCATCATCTGAAAGAGCGGACATCCAATCAAGCCATCTTTTTGCTTGAGGAAAAATCATTTCAAACCTATGTCCCTTATTTAATCCTACCCTATGGAAAATCCATTCGAGTAATCGAACCACAGAGCTTAAAGAAAAAACTTGTTGCTGTTGCGTCGGAGTTAATGGAATATTATCAACGTTAAAAGCTTCACTGACAGCAGATGTCAGTGAAGCTTTTTTATAATGATGATAATCATGGATTACCGAGGGTTGGTATCACTTGATAAATTATAAAATAAGGAGAACTTGCAAATGAATAGTACAGTATATCTTTATGTGTTTGACACCATGGCAGACTGGGAGATCGGTTACTTAACTGCCGAGCTAAACTCGGGGAGATATTATAAAAAGGGGCTGTCCCCATCAAAAATAGTTACCGTGGGAATGGAAAAGACCCCTGTAACTACCATGGGCGGATTGAAAATCCTGCCTGACATCACACTGGATGAGTGCAGCATTGAAAGCACAGATGCATTGATTTTACCCGGTGGAGATACATGGACAGAAACAATTCACCAACCCATCTTAAAAATCGCTGAGAGGTGCTTAGAGGAAGGTATATGGGTTGCAGCGATTTGTGGTGCTACCATGGGACTTGCCCAGGAAGGATTGCTGAATTCACGTTGGCATACAAGCAATGATCTGGAATACCTTAAAATGATCTGTCCCACCTACACGGGCGAAAAGTATTACAAAGTGGAGTCTGCTGTAACGGATGGAAAACTGATCACTGCATCTGGAGTAGCTCCGTTGGAATTTTCCGTACACGTCTTGAAAGCTCTGGGTGTGTTTTCTTCTAAAACATTAGAAGCCTGGTATAGTCTTCACAAGACTCGTGAATCCAAATATTTCTATGAGTTGATGAATTCAATCCAATGAAGGTATGAGCATAAGATTGAACTTTTACGATCATTTAAAGGAGGAGTAAAAATGACTGAAAGCAGAGAATATATGGGAGTGTCAGGTAAATATACAAAGAAGGGAATGCCCAACGGCTTTACATCTATTACCCCTTTTATTACAGTGAAGAATCCTTCTGAAGCAATAGAGTTCTATAAAAGTGTTTTCAATGCAAGGGTTAAGGATATTACTGAATATCCTGATGAGAATGGCAATAAAATAATTGTTCATGCGGAATTAGATTTTGGAAATGGTTTTTTGCAGCTAGGAGCAGCGAATCCGACATATCAATTGGTCTTGCCGCCAGATGAAGGCAATGCGTGTTATTCTTTAGGAATTTACGTAATGAATGTTGATCAGGTATTTGAAAATGCGGTAGCAAGAGGAGCAAAAGTAAGGGAACCGATTGCAAACTTTGTTTCAGGTGATCGATTCGGAAGTATATTGGATCCTTGTGGAGTAAGGTGGTCTATTATGACCAGGATCGAGGATTTGTCAGAAGAAGAAAGTAGTCGTAGGGTTGCTGAATGGGCCAAAAGCTTTAGTGGAGAATAAATGCAATAACTTTTTTGGTGTTAGCTCCTCAATCTTTGCAACACCAAAGATATCTTCCTCAGATTCTATTGTTATGGAACAAGTAAAGTAAGGGTATTTTTTCATATTAATTTTCTCCTAATCATTGTCAATTAGTAGTTTTGAATAATAGTTTTATACGGTGATAGATAAAAGTGGTAGGAGAGGAAGGGGCGTAGTAAAATCATCCTTGGTAAATACTTTTCAGTAAAGCGAAATCAAAAATTTCAAAATAATGTGGTGATCAAATGATAAGGCTTTAAATAGTAAGAATATTATGGATTACTCACCAGACTTATATGATTGGAGTCTTACTGAAACCGCAAAAGAGCAACATACTTGCCGCCCCATAAACGAGCTACCTCCATATAACAATTATAAAGAAAATGTACTGAAGAGGCTTGCGAATGGGCTATTTTTCACTTCGAGAAATTAGCTTGTAATAAAAAATAAAAGCGAAATTATCATCAAAAATAGATATATACTAGAAACCCGTTTTCCAATAAGAGCTCCAAATTCACTAGGATTTTTATATCCAATGATTAAACTGGGAGTAAAAAAAATACTGGATAGAAAAAGAGTGTAGTGAAACCCAGTATTGTTAACATTAGACCATGCGGGTAATCCTAACAAGGAAAGCAACTGGTCCCCAAATATGTAATTACCAAATTCAAAAGAAACAGCCATACCAAGAAGGGCTAAAACCAATGAAAGTGTTCCCCAACCTATCTTTTTTTCGTTTTTCTTCAACAATTTGAAGATAATTAGTAAAATCGCAATTGTTTGTATGCTATACGTCAATATGGATGAAAAGGAATGTTCCATAAAGTCCCTCCTTGAAGTGTTTGTCTATAAAAATAACACTGGTGGCCCTTAAAAATGTGTTAGGAGCCACCAGTAAAAACTAATTTACAATATTGTTACATAATGAGAGCCAGTTCAATTCACACCTTTATTTTGATTAAGAATTATTGTCCAATTAGCTCCAAGATTTGTGTGTAAGCATTCCTATAATGATCGGGGTTAGGATCTTCTCCTATTATTTTGGGTACGTCAAAGTCAGACAGCAGGAAATGGTGTTTGGGTTGAACTTCATGTCTTGCTAGGCAACTCTTGCAACAGGACAAGGGACAGCCGTCAATTGCAATGATATCACGTCCTGATTTTGCTGTTCTGACAAGTGGTTTGACATCACCACCAACACCAGCAATGCAGGACATTTCAGCGACTTTTTCTCGATCCATTGTTATAGCGATCATGTTAGCGGTTTGTGCTGCGGAGGAACATCCAGAACATGAATAGACAAGAGGTAAATCAGTTCTTTTCATCTTTGTACACTTCCCTGTTTTTTTCTTTGTGATCCATCACGGTATTTTTGGTTTTAGGTAAAACATAATTTAAATTGTTTGTATTTTAACTTAAATTTACAGGTTAGACCGTGATAATGATCACGACAACATTTTTTCAAAATCTACCATTAAACTTTTCATACAAGAAGAGGAGCTTCCAGCAATGAGAAGTTCCTCTTCGTTCGTTTCAGCGTTATCAATGAAAATAAATTCTGCGCATCTCTCAATAAATGACTCTTGCATTCATCAATAACACGACTGTAAACGGTATTCTAAAAGATAGAGTATACAGTCTGTATTCCTCTTTATAGCAAATAATAGAAAATTAGAGCAAAATGTGATAAAGCTATAATATAAAAAGGAGTGCCTTTCTATGAAAAAAGAAAAAAGACATCGGTTAATTAAGCAATTGGTGAGCGAATATGAAATAGAAACACAAGAGAAGTTAGTAGAATTGTTGGCAGAACAAGATGTAATAGTGACGCAAGCTACGATTTCACGGGATATCCGTGAGCTGAAATTAATAAAAATAGCTTCTCCGAAAGGATTTATGATATATAATGTTTCCTCAGAAATGCCTTTGCAAACTGATTTGAAGTTAAAGAAGAAGTTAAAAGAAGTTGTTGTAAAGATTGATTATATCGATCAATTAACGATTATAAAAACGTTACCTGGCAATGCAAATGTTATCGGTGTTTTATTAGATAGTTCAAAATGGAAAGAAATGGTAGGGTGTGTATGCGGGAATGATACCTGCCTTGTCATTTCCCAAACCCTATCGGATCGAAAGATTTTAGAAGAAAGACTTAATTTAATTTTTAGATAAAAATAGCTAGTAGATTGTCAAGAGAGAATACAAGGTTACTTGAATTTAGTAATTAAAGAGCGTAGGGTGCCCGAATCTGAGCATGCCGTAGATGTGATGTATCTTGTTGGCTCAAGCATCACAGCTACCTTGCGGGCGTTCCTTCGCTCTTTTTCTTGTTGATACGGCTCGCATTCTACATAGGCTGCAAGTTGATAATGTTTTTTTTAGATCAGCAGTTAAAGCCCAGATATTCATCATATATGCGTAATATGAAATAGGTTCCGTAGATAAAACTGACAAAATCTATTATAAAAATACATTTTTTTTATTATTTTAAAAATAAAAACGTGAAATATTTCTCAACAAAAATGTTGGCGTTTGCACAAGACGGAAAGCATGGACTATTTATGATGAACTTGTAAACATCAAAGATTAAAAAGGAGGTACGACAAATGAAGCATCCATTGCATGTGGCTTCGGAAATTGGGGAATTACAAACGGTTTTATTAAAACGTCCGGGACAAGAATTGGAAAACTTAACGCCGGATTATTTACAGCCGTTATTATTTGACGATATTCCCTTTTTGCCGGTGATTCAAAAAGAACATGATTATTTTGCCCAAACATTACGCAATCGGGGAATTGAAGTTCTTTATTTAGAAAAACTCGCGGCCGAGGCATTAGTGGATAAAAAACTGAGAGAAGAATTTGTTGACCAAATGTTAGCAGAAGGAAGGGCTGAAGGAAATGTTTCACGTCAAATTTTAAAAGAATATTTACTTTCCTTCTCAAATGAAGATTTAGTTCAAAAAATAATGAGTGGTGTACGAAAAAACGAAATTGAAACGGGTAAGAGTATGCAATTATATGAATTTATGCAAGATCATTCTCCATTTTATTTGGTTCCAATGCCAAATTTATATTTTACCCGCGATCCTGCAGCTGTTATTGGTGATGGGTTAACGATTAATAAAATGAGAGAAACTGCACGAAGACGTGAATCCTTGTTTATGGAGTACGTTATCAAACATCACCCAAGATTTACCAGTCATAATGTACCGGTTTGGCTGGATCGCAATTATGAATTTCCAATCGAAGGTGGTGATGAGCTCATTTTAAATGAAGAAACCATTGCCATTGGTGTATCTGCCCGTACTTCAGCTAAAGCTATTGAACGTTTAGCCCTAAATCTATTTAGCCGTCAAGAAAAGTTCAAGCGAGTACTAGCCATTGAGATTCCAAAATGCCGGGCATTTATGCATTTAGATACCGTATTTACGATGGTTGATTATGATAAATTTACAATTCATCCAGCGATCCAAGGACCGCAAGGAAATATGAATATTTATGTTTTAGAGAAAGGCCCGGATGAAGAAACGCTTAATATTACCCATCACACCTCTTTAATGGAATCTCTAAAAGAGATTTTGGGCTTAAAGGATTTGGTTCTTATTCCTTGTGGCGGAGGAGATGCAATAGCCTCTGCTCGTGAACAATGGAATGACGGATCCAATACATTAGCCATTGCGCCAGGAGTCGTTGTTACGTATGACCGTAACTATGTATCAAATGCTTTATTGCGTGAACACGGTATCGAGGTCATTGAAATATTGAGCTCGGAATTATCCCGTGGCCGTGGGGGTCCACGTTGTATGAGTATGCCAATCGTTCGAAAAGATATTTAAATTACGGAGAAAGCAGGGATAAATATGGGAAAAACTAATTCAAGCTTAAAAGGCAGAAGTTTTCTTGCGGAGATCGATTTTACAGAAGAGGAATTGTTATATTTCCTCAATTTAGCAGCAGATTTAAAAGAGAAAAAGAAAAACGGCATTCCCCATCGTTATTTGGAAGGAAAAAATATAGCTCTTTTATTTGAAAAAACTTCTACTCGTACACGGTGCGCATTTACAGTAGCTTGTACAGATTTAGGCGCGCACCCCGAGTATTTGGGTAAAGGTGATATTCAGCTCGGTAAAAAAGAATCCGTAGAAGACACTGCGAAAGTGTTGGGCCGCATGTTTGACGGAATTGAGTTCCGCGGCTTTGCTCATAAAACAGTGGAATCTTTAGCTGAGCATTCGGGTGTACCGGTGTGGAACGGTCTAACGGATATGTGGCATCCAACCCAAACGCTTGCTGATTTATTAACCATCCAGGAACATATAGGACACTTGCGAAATGTGAAGCTCGTTTATGTTGGCGATGGCCGAAACAATGTTGCTAATAGCTTATTAGTGGGTGGCTCAATCGCTGGCATGGATGTTCGGATTTGTGCGCCACAATCCTTATGGCCAGCACAAGAAGTCATTTATTTGGCCAAAAAATTTAGTGACCAGGTAATGGTAACCAGTAGCATTGAAGAAGCTGTTGCGGGCGCAGATGTAATCTACACAGATGTTTGGGTATCTATGGGGGAAGAAGATAAATTTGCTGAACGTATTGAACTGCTTTCACCTTATCAAGTAAATATGCAAATGATTAAAGAAACGGGGAATAATGATGTTATTTTTTTACATTGTTTACCTGCATTTCATGATCTAGAAACAACGTACGGAAAAGAAATTTACGATAAATATGGATTGAGAGAAATGGAAGTAACCGATGAGGTATTCCGCAGCAAGCATTCAAAAGTATTCGATCAAGCTGAAAATAGAATGCATACAATTAAAGCGATTTTAGCAGCTACTTTAGGAAATATGGAGTAAAGAAGGAATTAATCTTCCTTCTTTCTCTCTCTTTTCCTTAACTCTATCAAATAGAGAGAGGTGAATGTAGTGGGTGAAGAAAAGAAATTAGGATTATTTACTTTAACAGCTCTTGTTGTCGGTTCGATGATAGGCGGTGGAGCGTTTAACTTGGCAAGTGATATGTCCAAAGAAGCTGGCGCCGGAGCTATTATTATTGGGTGGATTATCACAGGAATCGGAATGATTGCACTTGGATTATCCTTTCAGAATTTAACTAAAAAAAGGCCGGATTTGGATGGTGGTATTTTTAGTTACGCGAAAGCTGGATTTGGAAATTTTATGGGGTTTAATAGCGCGTGGGGATATTGGGTAGCCGCATGGCTTGGGAATGTAGCTTACGCAACTTTACTGTTTAGTTCATTAGGCTATTTTTTTTCAATTTTTGATGGGGGGCAAAATATAGCATCCATTATTGGTGCGAGCATCTTGCTCTGGTGTGTTCATCTGCTAATTTTACGAGGCGTACAATCGGCAGCGCTTATAAATCTAGTAACTACAATCGCAAAATTAGTACCAGTGTTTGTATTTATTATTGTGGGAATCTTTGCTTTTCAAATCAATGTATTCGTAGACGGATTTTGGGGACAAGGCGGTACTTTTAATTGGGGGGCGGTAGGCAGTCAAGTTAAAAGCACAATGCTTGTAACTGTCTGGGTGTTTACTGGTGTTGAAGGGGCTGTTGTTCTATCTGGCCGTGCAAAAAATAAAAGTGATGTCGGGAAAGCGACAGTCATTGGATTGATAGGAACACTTATTGTTTACGTATTGATTACATTATTATCTCTCGGGCTTATGCAGCAAGCGGATATTGCTAATTTAAAAAATCCAGCTATGGCCTATTTATTTGAAAGTGTTGTTGGAAAATGGGGAGCTGCATTTATTAACCTGGGTTTGGTTGTTTCCGCCTCAGGCGCTTGGCTCGGGTGGACTTTACTTGCATCTGAAATTCCATATTTAGCCGGTAAAGATGGTACATTTCCAAAGTGGTTTGCGAAAGAGAATAAAAATAAAGCTCCTGTAAATTCATTATGGATTACAAATGGTTTAATTCAACTTTTTTTATTAACCTTCATTATTTCGGATAAAGCGTATAATTTTGCGTTTTCTCTAGCATCCTCCGCTATTTTAGTTCCTTATGTGTTTTCAGCATTTTATCAATTGAAGTATAGCTTGCGATCAAACGAAAAAGGCCGAACTATCAATATAGTCATTGGGACCGTTGCAAGTATTTATGGGATTTGGTTAGTTTATGCGGCTGGGTTAAATTACTTGTTATTAGCAATGACCTTATATGCACCGGGCATTTTTATCTATTATAAGCTGCAAAAGCAAAATAATCCAAAGCAAGTATTTACTCAGGTGGAACTGATATTATCTGTTGTTATTGCTGCTTTGGCAGTATTCACAATCTATGAATTAGTTACGGGGAATTTTGCGATTTAAGTTTTTTGGGAATAAAAACAATTGGAGGGTTGAAGTATGGCACGCAGAAAAATTGTAGTGGCACTAGGCGGAAACGCGATACAATCCATGGACGCTACAGCACAGGCACAACAAGAAGCATTAGAAAAAACAGTGGAACAACTTGTAAAAATAATAGAAAATGATGTGGATATCGTAATTGTCCATGGGAATGGTCCGCAAGTAGGAAATATTTTATTACAGCAAAAAGCGGCGGAATCAGAAAAAACCCCCGCCATGCCGTTGGATACTTGTGGTGCGATGAGTCAAGGAATGATTGGCTATTGGATGGGAAATGCGATTGCAAAAGTACTGAGAAAACGGGATATAAATAAAGATGTGGTAACAATCGTAACAAGAGTGGTCGTCGATGAAAAAGATGAGGCATTTAATAATCCCACCAAACCAATCGGGCCTTTTTATACAGAGGACGAAGCAAGAAAGGTCATGAAGGAAACAAAAGTGGTATTTAAAGAAGATGCAGGAAGAGGGTGGAGACGAGTTGTACCGTCACCAACACCTGTAAGCATTCTTGAATATAAAGTGATTGATTCTTTGGTGAATGATGGAAATATCGTCATTGCTGTTGGAGGTGGCGGAATTCCGATCATTCATTCTCATGAAGGATTGACAGGGACTGAAGCGGTTATTGATAAAGACTTCGCCGCTCAGAAATTAGCTGAATTAGTAGGTGCCGATACGCTTGTCATTTTAACTGCAGTTGATTTTGTGTATGTGAATTTTAATAAGCCCAATCAAAAAAGGTTAGAGCTTGTAACCAGTGATGAATTAGAAGGATATATAAAGGAACAACATTTTGCAGCGGGAAGTATGCTGCCCAAAATTGAAGCTGCGATTCATTTTGTTAATACAAATTCAGAACGAAAAGCCATTATTACTTCTTTAGAGAAGGTATATGAAGCATTAGAAGGAAAAACAGGGACGGTTATTTCTAAACAAGAGGGATCTGTGCATGTATAAATAACATTAAAAAATACTGCTCTTTAAACAATATGGTCGAGTTTGGGCTGACTTTTGCTCCCGAATTCGGCCTGCTTGTTTCATTGATCATTTATAGTTTATGGAGAGCTAAATTGCTCAGTACATAGGATAAATGATAAAATTTCTATTATATTCTATTATGAAACAAGAGAGGTGTATTTATGGATAAAAGGAATGTGATGGAAAATTTGAAGCAGTTTAACTTATTTGCTGATTTATCAGAAAAAAAATTAAAAACCTTAAGAGAGTTTGTCTATTGGCGAACTTATAAGAAGGGTCAATTTTTATTTTTAGAAGGGGACTTAAGGGAGCGAATTTACCTTATGTTAGATGGCTTTGTAAAGTTAGAGCGGGTCAATCAAAGTGGAAATTTACTATATGAGGACTATGTAAAACAATATTCAATTTTCCCTTATGGCGGTATGTTTACAGATCAAAGATACCATTACTCGGCAGAAGCACTGACAGATGTAGATGTGTATTATATTCCTACAGTGATTTTTGAAGATATGTTGAAAGCCAATCCCAAACAATTATTATCTGTTGTTCAGCAGTTTTCTTTAATCTTAAAACTTCATGAGCATCGTATACAATATATTACAATCCCCAATGCACAAGATCGGGTAATTCAGTCACTTAATTATTTAAGGCAGGATTTAGGGGAACAAAACGGTGAGGAGATTGTCATTTCGTGTCCACTGACAACAATCGGAATTTCTAAAATATCCGGAACGTCTCGCGAAACGGTTAGCGGTGTGTTAAACCAGTTAAAGAAAGATCATATTATTACCGTTTCAGGTAAAAAAATTATAATACATGACCCAACTTATTTTGAAGAAATCTCTATATGAAATTCAAGATGGACGTCTTCAAAACGAAGCCGTTCATCTTTTTGAATAACATCCTTCTGCAGCTGCATTCGAACGTTGTTCGTTCGAGATCGGAACAGCCATGATCCCATCGTTGAGAGTACGAATTACAGGGTTATCTATAGTATAACTCAGCCATTCTTTTGGCTTCAACAGGTGGGATGACCAGCAGTTCTTATTTGCTGCTTACTACTTCCATGCTGTAATGATCGATATAATATCCCAATAAACCGATTTTTGCTTTAAGTAATACATAGCCGTCGCCGCCGTTTTCTAACAGCCTTCCTTTGCCTAAAATTCTACATGGAGCAACATCTTGGGAGTACCCAAAGCCAATTTGTATAAACCCTCTTCTAAATCATTACGTTTTGCAATATAAAATATAGTTTCAATAAGATAATCATTAGCTGACGGTTCAGCAACTTCATCTTCGAAGATTGTACAGAGATCGAGAATTATATCATTCGTTCCTTCAACGATCTTGCTTTTAAAATGTAAACCTAAACAATCTTAGGCTAATACGATCAATAGGTTTGAATTGATTCATTTTGGTGAATAGACGCTCATCTTTTGATGAACATGAATTCTGGTGTTCGCTGGCGTAGTGCTTCCTTAAACCAATCTGGCCAATTTGACATAACATATTTGCCCACCGTAGTTTAGTGTGTTTATGTTAAACTCTGATGAGGAGAGATAACAAGTCATTGTTTTTGTGTAAAAAAAGCTCATCCCTACTCAAAGATTCAAGTTGGAATAAGCTTTGGGAAATTTTCGTTTAGTTATGGGGAAATTGTAGTAGTAACTTATCAATGAAGTTTTAAACCTTCTATTACTACTATGAGGAAACTTGGCTTAATACGTTTTTAATTCGCTTATCTAGTTCCAATTTTTCTTTTTCTAACAATTGTTCTTCAAAAATATCTGTTATGTTAAACTGCTGTAATTCTTGTTTAATTAGTTGTAGCCCATCAATCTTTGATAATCCTTGGTTTAATAAGTTTTCAGCTAGTGTTGTGTACACGATTATTTTTTCACTTAATGTATTTTTACAATCACGTTCAAATCGCTGAAATACACTAGAAATAACTTCATCCGCCAAGACATTTTCTTCGTTAACTTGTTTAAAGAAAACATTAACTTCATTTGTCAATTCATCGTAATACCAACATACTCTTGGATAATAGTCTAATATCTTATTTTCCAACTCTTGTAATACAAAATTCTTACGATTAAATAAGTCTCTGTATTGCTCGGAGGTTAATTTTTGTTCTTGCTCAATTAAATTAAAATCTAGTTCAGACAATCTTTTGCTTAAATTGTTTTTAACGGTATACAAAACTCTTGGAAGAGTTAATAATATTTCCCCGTAAACGACATTAATTAAAGCTTTGTCTGTTTCACTTCTATTCATCAATCCTTCAAAATCATAGAATGTTCTTGCAATTGCTTCTTTACTACTCATCATTTCTTCATTTTTATAATCTTGGTAATTCTCAAGGATACTATCAATTAACTCATCATAACTCCAAGCCATTTTTTAACCACCTTATTCAATTATTTAGGGTTAATAGTCACACCACCATTATGGATAACCTCAATTCTAACGTTAGGATATTCTTTGTCAAATTGTTGGATGATTTCGTTACAGCTTCCACATGTATCTTTTTCAGTGAAGAGTTTGATATTTCCTGATGCATTGTGATTATCACCTAATTGATCTGCTACATCATTTAAAATTTTATATTCTGTATCCCCATCTCTCATATATATATTTCCTTCTGCATCTGGAGCTTCGGTTGCCTTGAATTTTGGATTGTCGGGTTTGAAAGAGAACTCTTCAGTTCCAGGTATCTTTTTAGCAGAGCTATGAATTTTACTATGGGCATAAAAGTCTTGCTTCTCAACTCCTGATACCTTCACTTCTGCATAAGCGAAATTACCTGTTTCTTTGTATTTGTTGGACAATCGACCTCTGGCCTTCGCAACCTCATCAATAACATGTTGATCCATTACAGAATCGATTCGACTGGTTGGAAATCTGTTTACCGTTCCCTGAGCAGCCTCGCCTGGCTTCTCAGCTTTATTAGGTTTTGAATTTGAAGGGTGGGGTGACTTTGTTTTTTCATTTATGATTTTAGGACCTGGATGAACAGGTTCTTTGCCTGGTGAATTTAGTATAGTTTTCGGCTTGAGAAATGAACCGACTCCCTCAAGGAACCCTGCTACACTAATGATATTGGACAAATGGTCTGGTGACAAAGGATCTTCAGGTGTCACAGCTCCACGTATAGCCTCTGTTATTCCAAATGTAGCAAAATTGATAGCGTCACTACCAGAGTTACCTTGATTACGTGCGCGCTCCATGTAGGCTTGATACAATCCTTTAGGTATACCAAATGACCAATAATCTAAAAATTCACCAATGGAGTTTCCTGCATTTTGATACCTTACGTTATTAGCCTGCTCTATGCCTTTGTATAATTCAACTAGGCTGTTTGCTGCTTTTTCAGATGCATGTGCCTGCTCCATGGCTATTTGACTTTTTATCATCAAGCTGCTACCCGTATAACCCAGGTAACGATCCCACCAAGACTTAGGCTTCTCAACTTGTTGTTTAGGCTGCTGTTGTGCCATGCGGCTGTCGTAGTTGGCTTTCCAGCGTTTTCTTACTTCTTCCGGAACCTGCTGATACGCATGAACCATGGCATTCGATTCTTTAAGCAGGTTCTGTACTAGTTCCAATGTGCCGCCGGAATGAGCTATATGACGTGCACTCGTATACACTTTCCCTAGAATCCACTTGTTATAATAGGCTTGTTTAGCTTTCTCATGCTCGTGTATACTAATCAACCCTTGCATGGCCAAACCAGCCAAGTATTTTATTGGGTGAACTTCGCTCCCCTTGCTACTGCCTCCAACGGTAGGGGTTCCTTTGCTCCGAACAGGGATCGCTGCGGTTGCTCTCAGAATCACACCTCCTGCAGGTCCACTTAGCGCTCCTGCAACAACGCCAGCCACTTTTCCCATCACTGGAATGGAGCCTAATAGTTTGGACACCGTACCCATCAAGGCATTCGCCTGTTGAAGCTTTGCTGGACTGGTGACTTTTGCTTTAGGGGTAGAGGCTTGGCTGCTAGATGAATCCCTGGCTGCTGATTGAGCTGCTTCATATGCTTTTATGCTCATGAGTGGCGGCTCAGGCACCGGAGGGAGATCAGCCACGAAAACAGGTGCTTTTACCGTTCCTTCCTGATAAATCACTGGAGCTTTGGTATCCGTCTCACCATCCAGCACCATGCTGCTGGCTCCACCTTTTAAGTATAGCGCCGTTCCAGCATCGAGCGAAAGCTCCTGCCCAGCATCGAGCTTGACGTGACCACCCTGAATCTGCACATTCCCCGGACTGTCGATCGTAATGCCGTTACCTTCATGCAGTGTAATGGAAAATTCACCGGAGGTGGATAGGGTCAGCTCATGCTCAGACATTTCTACGCCGCTACCTTGCACATGTTGCCATACCTTCACATTCGGCTGACCATTTGAGTGGCGGTGTTGTCGCAGTGAATCCGTGACATAGGCATCTTGTTCGCGGTGGGTAGGCAGATACAATTCCACCTGTTCCCCGATCTCGGGCATATCGTACCAGCCACTATGTTCTTCGGCGACATAACGGGTGGACACCGGAAACCAGCACGCTTTAGCAGGATCTTGCTTCGGGTCAATGTCTAGTTGAAGCTGTACAAAATCCTGTTGTACCTTCAGCACCGTTCCTGTCAGCGAAATTCCAGTAGCCTGATCGTTTTCATAACGGGCATAGCGGATATCCTGTTCGGCTTGGAGATCATAACGGGTGCGTAGTAGGCCATCCGCTAGCGTAGTCACTGCTCGAACCACGACCAGTTCTTTGCCTTGTCCAATGGGTAACGTGATGAGGTCGCCCAGCGCATAAAATTGCAGACTTTCGATCATATAGGTGATATACGAGCCAGCACGTTCGCCTGGTTTTTCCGCATCCAGCTCATGAAACGTTTTACGTACTCGATAAAATACTTCCCGCTCCACCTTATGCTGCTTGCCTTCTGGCATTCCAAAGAAAACCTTGGGCGAGGCTGCGGTTACCTCTGGCACGAGTACGGAACCAAAGCGGGAGGCGAGACGTTTTAAAAACGCCCAATCGGTCTCCTCATATTGTAAAACAAATGTCTCCAGTTTGGCATGGTTGCTTACCGTATCAATGGCATCTCCGTACTGATATTTTCGAACCAGCGCAGTGACCAGATCATCATAGGTACGGTGAATATCTTGATAGGAGCGTCTTTTTACCTTGATATCCATCTGGTATGAATGGGAAGCCGCCTTAAGTTCAAATGTATATACGCCTCGCACACATTGTATGGACATACTCGTTACAACTCCATGGAACAGCCTTCTCAGCGTTTGTCCCTGATCATCCAGCTGACGAATCACAATCGGCTCTTGCTCCATATTTTGTCCGATGCATGCAGCTCCCTGTTCTTCGGAGAGCATACCACTGATATGTAAAAAAGTATGATCATTAATGGTACGTGTTATTTGAAGTTGATCGATGTGTTGCGGCTGAAAGGGGCCATAAAAGCGTAGGCTTTCATACCCGATCCCATCTGATAATATGCTCAAGTGAGTTCATGACTCCTTTCTAGATTTGATGGCTGATTACAAAAGTAAAGTGCAGCATTTTTAATTCGAGTCTGATTAATAGAAGAAATGGATGAATACAACTTTGAGTCAAGACCCATATGTATCACTGAGTTTGTTGGGTATAAAGTTACGAGATGTGATATTTAAATAACAGCCCAGCATATGTATTTATCGGTTAAAAGTGAGATTTAGTTTACAGAATGACCCATTGGTTGGTGTATTTACTATGTGTATTTTTGGAAGTAGGAGAAATGAGAGGGGGTTAAGTTGTGTACAGTGGCTGTTATTATCAATACTTTCATTACTTACCTGGTCGAATAGCTGTGTAAACAAAAAAACGTATTTAGTTTACTCGACTAAATACGTTTTTTCGTTTGCTTTGAATATGCATATTTATGTTTTAGTTACGACTATTGAACGAACCCACATACGTAAGATCATTACTATTAATCACTTGACCTGGAGTTACAATAGCTTCTTTATTTGGTTCATAATAACCCATAATAAAGTCTGTGTTATAGTTTCCAAAATAGAATGCTTGCCAAATAAATTTAGAGCAGTAATTAGAGTTCATAGTTTTAAGTTGATAGTTATCCCAATTTGCCCAAGGTATATGGTAACTTGTTACCGAAGAGTAATTGTTTTGTGGGCAATAAGCTGCGTTACGGCCATGAGTCGCTCTATAGACAGCGATTGATTCACCAGCCTTATGCCTCGTTTGGTAATAAGAAATGGTATCCCTTTTTCCACCTTCTCCTTGATCATCATTTACGGCATTTACATGATAAACCATATAATCAGGTCCAATAATTCCAACATGTCCGACAAGCATTGCACTTCCGCCTAATGCTTTTGATGAATAAAGCACATCTCCTACCCTGACTCTAATATTGGTTCCTGGATAGGTTGAATCTGGATCTAACGCTGATGGCGCAAAGCCATATGTGGCCTCAGAAGCACTTACAGAAGGATTAACTTCAGAGGCACTTACAGAAGTTACACCAAGAAAAGAAGTAAAGAAGAGAAGTATTAGTAGAGCAGGTAAAAAATCTTTAATTTTTTCATAATACACCGCCATTTACCATAAATTTAAATACAATACTTAATTATACACAAATAATGCTGGAAGTAAATGGAAAAATAATGTATGATTATCCTAAAAGAGAGTTTGTTGAAATAAGAGGAGGGAGATGAAAAATTGAATTTTTATAATAATAGATTGGTTCAGATATTAATAGTAATACTCTATCCTATTACGGCATTTGTGGTATTAAGTAATGGTGCTAAGATAGTTTCATGGGGGATACCATCAGTCATTGCAGTATTGTTTTGTTTTCTTTGGAAAAACCTTCGATATTTAATCATTTCTAATGCATTGTTATGGATTATATCAGTACCAATTTGGTTTTGGATTGAGGGGGGGCAGGGGGCAGAAGTTTTCATTGCAAATTTACCACTCATCATACCCCTATTTATGTTTATTGTGTTTCTACCAGAAGTTATAATAGTTTTGATTAGGAATTTCCTTCTCAATAAGTTTAGACGGTAGCATCAAGAACTATGTGTAAATGAAAATAACCTTTCTTGTAGAAGTTGGTATTCAACTTTGCTGGTGAACATGATGATTTCGCTACAGAAGGGCAGCTAAAGGATTTATGCTCGCTTGTCAGAGACTCACGTTATCTGATTGCCTCGGATTGTAGTCATCGACCGCATATGTTTAGAGAACAGCCCCGATTAATCAATGATTCTATTCTTTTGGATAGACATGCTATTTTCCGATCTAACTATATTCTTTCCATCATCTCGACACACGTGGAGTGCGTGGTAGTAATATATCGAGATAAGAAGGCAGTAATGCACGAGGGATTGAGGGTAATTTGAATATGTTCCTACATTCTAAAAATAGCATTAGGATTGAATGCGGGATTAAATACATAAGACATACAAGAAGTTGGAGGAATTGAACTATAGGGAGAATGCTTCTTCCGATTAATAATGAAGATAAATTTTGGAACCTCCTTTGATAGGAGGTTTTTTGTATGATTTTAATTACAATTTGTTTTATTAACTGTTCTAAATGTTATGTATACTTTACAATTTGTTATTCATATAATACTATAAATATTGAAAGGGGGAGAATTCATGTTTGCATTTGGCGATATCAGCAACCAAGTTTATTTACTTCGTGCTGAACGGAGGTGGACCCAAACAGACCTAGCCAAAGAACTAGGTGTAACTAGACAAACGATTGCCGCAATTGAGAACAATAAGTTTGTTCCTTCGCTTGAGCTTGCATTTGCTATAGCATATGTATTTAAAAAAGAAATTACTGAAGTATTTCATTTTGCAGCCTATGAAGAAAACGAGGAGGAATAATACAATGAGTATTTTAATAAGTGTTATTATTTTGGTAGGGGTACTAATAAATTTTATTTTTTTGCTTAGAGAAGGAAAAGATGAACGGTGGAAGCACATTATTAGTAGACCCTTAAATTATGCATTTTCTTTATTATTTATGGGCTATACTACGGGGAGCCTTATCTCTGGATACTATAAATTCGACTTAAATACATACAAAATGTACTATGATTATCTTTTCGCTGGCGTATTAGTCGTGTATATTGCTCTTTTGCTTATTGAGAGAAGGAAATTATCTTGACTCAAAGAATTACAGCTCTTCACTATACTGCGTGGTTAAAGATGTTTTTATTTAGGTTGTAAGAGCGATTGATATGGAGCCTCTTCGGGCATGAATACTCGTGAGAGCTGCGAAGTATAGAGACTTCGCGATGCTAACCAGCTTACCTGGATCGTCCACACTCTTCTAGACAGAAAGCTGGAGGAACATCCCTCACGACCCGTCCATTTACGAATGGCGTCTACGGTGGTGGTATAGAACTTTTTAAGTAAGCCTCATTAGTCGGGATTAAATTAAAATTTCAAAAGAATTCCATATGCTTCAAATTAGGTCCTTGGTATTATTCAAGGGCTTTTTTTGGTTCCATATATCCCCATGAATATGCTATAGTGTAAGAAATAAAGAAGATTTATACAGGATTTAGTAGAATAATGGGCTGAGGCATTTCCTTGGGCTTGGGTATATAGTCCTTTTATATAAGTTGAAGCATTCCATTGAGGTAAAAACAGTTGGCAAGAAAATATTATGCAGAAAAGCAGACAAGTTGCTTATGTATTGAGAGGCTATTTATTATAGGTGGCCTTGCTATTTGCTTTAATATATAGGTTTGCACTGGAAATATTTTTTCGGTATCTTACTTGTCTCTGTGACTATAGGAGAAGTTTTCAGACTATTAAAAATTTCAGTCCTATTGGGAACACAATGTATTACTGGTCGAATTTATAACAAAAACTAGAGGTGATTTGATGAACCTAAATTGGGCTGAGTGTACCAGAATCTCTGATAATTGGATTAAATCATATCTTAACAGTCATGAGCTACACACAGATGCAAAAATTAATGTGAGAAGTTATAGCTTGAAATTTAGCGGAACTCAATACCAAATTATGGGCTTTATTGATGGTATTATTGATCATATTAAACAATTTGTATTTCCGCCTGAAGAGATCAGACGCTTTGAGACTGATGGAATAGATGTCTATAGACGTGCAATGAGTTATTTTGGTGATACGAATCCTGAAAATGACGGAAAGTATGGAGAGTTATTGCTATATATGTTGACTGAATCGGTTTTACAAGCTCCCATGGTTGCGCATAAAATGACTCTATTAACAAACACACGTGATCAAGTAAAAGGTGGTGATGGGATATTTTTTGGGGAATACAACGGTATTAATTCTCTTTTTATTGGTGAATCAAAGATTGAAATTGAAGCTACAACTGCAATAACACACGCACTTGGTTCAATTGAAAGATTTCATTCCAATTTAGAAACCACTTCTCAATTCCAACACGAATTGATTATTGCAAGCCAGATACTTAGACAGGACTTAACACCAGAACAACTGGATTATTTATACGATAGCTTTACTCCAAAAACAGAAACGTATAAAAACAATAACTTAGTCCATCCCATACTTATTATTTATGAAGATAGCTATATCGGTGATATTGAAGTTGCTTGCTCTGGTAATTTAGATGGGGAGTCTCGCTTAAGTGACAGAATGAGAAAAAGAATTCCAGAATTAATGCGGAATATCCAATCGAAAATTCTGAATCATTCAAAAGTAAAGACAGTATTTCTTGAATTTTTCTTCTTACCTACAACAAGTGTCAAGCAACTTAGACATACTATGTACCAGGCTATTCACGGAGTTGCCTATATCCCTCAAAACCCAACTGCAAAGACTAAAGAAAAAAGTGGGAGGGATTAAGGATGAACAGTAATACCTTTAATTCTGCTTTTAATCATCTTACTTTGGACGAAACTCTTGATATTCTTATTCAAAATCAATTTTTTTTGGATAATAATATTCCGGAGTCACTAATTGAGATTCCCCAAGAAAAGCTTAGAAAAGCCAATTGGTTGTGTTCAATACTTTCTTTAAGTTCTGAAGAATCACATCAACAAAAAGCTCTTAATTTCTCAACACTTTGTTATCTGCAAAATAATGATGATCTCTTTCTACGAAATTGCTATTTGACACAATCAAGAACAGGTAATATACCTTTAGGCAAGCATTTGGCAGGATTATTTGATGAAGATAACTTCTCGAATTCATTTAGTACACTTTTAGATTTTGAGGTGGGATTGCAAAGATACAATTCAATAATAAACATCGCTGACCATGGATTTGTTACTACGAGATTCCAAAAAAGATTGTGGGAGGCCCTGCATAATGAAAAAAATAACATTTCAATATCTGCACCAACTTCTTCAGGGAAATCTTATATTATTCAAAATTATATAATTAATAAAAGCCACATATCAAAATCATTTAGAGCAGTATATATAGTACCTTCTAGAGCTCTAATATATCAAGTTAGCGCAAGTTTCAAAAGAAATCTTAAGGATGAAGGAATAGTTGTTAGAACTGGATTTGGGAATGATGATAACGAGATTTCAAAAAAAGAAATAATAGTAGTTACACCAGAGAGATGTTTAAAACTACTTGAGCTAAGTTCAAATTCTGCATCAAGTACAGAAATTGATGTGATTTTTATTGATGAAATCCAAAATGTTGAAAAAGGCTCAAGAGGGATTTTACTTGAATATATCCTAAAAGAATTATACACTCGATGGCCAAATGCAAAGCTAGTAACCGCAGGCCCTTATTTGGAACGATCTGAAAACTTATTATTAGAACTAAAAGTAGAAAGTGTTACTCCACAGATGACCACTTTGTCACCTGTATTCCAGCTTAAGACAGTTATCAGTGCATCTAAACAAAATAAAAAGGCATTGAAAGCAAGTATAGTAAGTCCTTCTGGACGAATAATTGACTTGAATGTTAAAACTATGTCTAGTTTATTCTCTAAGATTAAAAATAACCCAGGTGAAGCACTAGCACACATAGTTAACATATTCGGAAATGACAGCAAGAATATAATTTACTCACATCGTACAGATACTGCCGAAAATTGGGCGATAAAAATTTCGGAAAACGGAAAAAATGTCGTTAAGGAAATATTAGATGAACGTATTAATGAATTAATAGCTTATCTTTCAGAGGAAGTGCATGAAAAATATTCGTTGATTAGGTGTCTTAAGAATGGTGTCGCTTTCCATCACTCTGGTCTTCCTGACATAGCTAGGACTGAGATAGAGGATATTTATTCAAATAGTAGTGATATACTAAATTTGGTATGTACATCTACTTTACTAGAAGGAGTTAATTTACCTGCAAAAAAGATATTCCTTATTAAACCAAAGACAGCGAATAGTGACCTAAGTGATTTTGATTTTGGTAATCTAATAGGTAGAGCAGGAAGAATGTCCGAGCATTTATATGGTTCAATTTATTGTATTGAATTAGATGAAGAACCATGGGCCAAAGAAAAACTTACTAATGATTTTTCTAAAGAAATAATTTCAGCAACTGGTAAAGCTTTGACTGAAAATTTAGATGACTTAAAAATTGCATTAATGATGGATCCCAAATATATAAAAGCTAATGAAGGAATCGCATACACCATTAGCATACTTCGACACAAACTTATTCAAGATAAAAATGAACTACAAGAATACTTAACTACCAGGAAAGTAGATGAAGCTGATTCAAAGGTTATCATTTCACAACTGAAACAAAATGAAGCATCAATAATTATACCTAAAGAATTACTTGCTCTAAATCCCTTAGTTGACCCTCTTTTACAAGATAAGTTTTTTAGAGATATTGCACAAAATGGATTAAATAAATGGTTAATTACTGCCTTACCTTTTAATACAAAGGATATCACAAGTGCACAAGAACAAAGAGAAGTGGCTTTTGAAGAAAGAAACTTTTATGGACAATTTGAACATGTCGCTGAAGCATTGAATAATATTTTTGATATAGTTTCTGAAGCTAATAATAATAGCAATTACTCGACTTATACTATTAGGCAAATAGTTAGAGATACAGTTCCTTGGATCAGGGGTTCATCGTATAAAGTATTGATTGAAAGAGAACTTGAAGGAGTTACTGAAGAAGATGTGGTAAATAGAGTGGATTCAGCTGTAAGGAGAGTAACTAAGAGTATTAACAAAAATGTTAGATTCCTGATGGTAAAGTACTTTAAGCTGTGGTCAGATATTCTAAAACATTTTATGAGTGAAGAGGATATAGAAACACATAAATATATCCTCAATCTATGTAATATGATAGAAATGGGGACGGATAACCCTAGAGGATTAGAGCTCATTTCAAAAGGAATTACTAGGACAGTGGCTCTTGCGTTAGTTAAAAGAATACCTCAAAGTTATACAGGTAGTTTAGATAATTGGATACAAGTCAATGCCAAGTTTGTATTACCTCATTTATATCTTAAGCATCTTATAAATCTAGGATATAAAATCTCTAATTAGAGCTTAAGACGTTTTATGAGTAATGTACAATCATGAATGAAAACTCTAAAAATTCTTGTGATACAAGGCTTCTGCCTAGTTTTTTCTTGAAGTAGGATCGCCTTCCGCTGATTTCTTCACTGACATTAGTGATTGTGAAGTCTGGGGCAGGAATTTTAACGTGAAATTGGGGGACTAAACCAGCTGAAAACCCAGAAGAAATAAGTCAAAGATACTGACCCAAGTGTGATCATTTCAGTGCTACGTATCCACGTACCACATCCGTTATCATCCTTTGCTACACTTTGAGTAAAAAGGAGATGATCACTTTGGATACTCAACCGAAACAACAAAAGGGAGAGGAGCTTACAAACCCGTCTAAAAATACAGCTGAAGAATACGAAAGTTTGGTACAGCAAGAAGATGAACACATAGAGAGACTTAAAACATGCACAAAGCTCATTTGGGATGCGCTAGCTATTATTTCTCAAAAGGCAAGCGTACTGCACATGGAGACGGTCAAAGAAGCAGCAGACCATCTTCATATCATGGAACTAGATTTACGAAGAGAACTGTTTAAGGTCCGTTTGAAAAAAAGTATTTTGGCAAACAAAATGAAGCAAACCCAAGCATAGCAGCGAAGGGGACAGAATCGTTCTGAAGAAGCGGAGCGTTCGCCTTTGAACCCGGATTTTTACTGTTAAAATATAATCAAAAAAATCTGGGGGCAACAGCGATCGGAAGAATGATCCGTCCACGTAGCGTCCTTAGTTGCACGTACAACCTTTTTAAAAAGCCAAACCCGATATGACCCATCACGGTCTGATCGGGTTTTCTCATTTCAATCCCTCCATCCCTGTGCATAACTCTTCACTCCCTTCCAAATCACTCGCCACCCAAATAGTTACACCCACTCCCAACATCATGTATAGTAAAGTTATGGGAAATCAACATGAACCCGCATATTATCTTGATCGCTTAAACGTACAATACGAAACATGGCAAAAACGAGGAGGAACGTGATGATACATCCAACACAGATTCAGGATATGCTGCAAGCCGCGCTGGAGACGGGCGGGGATTTTGCAGAGGTGTTCGTCGAGGACCGTACCAATGGACAACTGGGCATGACCGGGGGAGTCGTGGATACGGCGCTGTCAGGCCGGGATTTTGGGATTGGTATTCGAATCATGAAGGAGCACTTTTCGGTGTATGCCTACACCAGTGATATGAGCGACCAGAGCCTGATCCGACTGGCCAAATCGGCCGCCAAGGCCATTCGCGGAGGTGGAGCGCCAGGTACACACACCATTACACTCCATCCCCATGCTATCCCTAACCAACATCCGATTGCGATCATTCCTGACGCTTCACAGAAACGCGCCAAGATCGACATGATGAGACGAGCGCATGAGGCAGCAAGCCAATATGATCCTTCCATCACGCAGACTTCCATTGGGATTAGTAACTCAATCCAAAACGTGATGATCGCCAATAGCAACGGGCTGCTGGTGGAGGATACCCGTACGTATACACGCATGAGAATAAGCGCGATTGCGACTGATGGAGAGCATAGACAATCCGGGTTCCGTGGGCCGGGAGCGTATGCAGGGACTGAATTCCTAGAGAATCTGAATATCGAAGAAAATGCCAGACACGCCGCTCGTATTGCCACCACGATGGTCAAAGCGGGATATGCGCCTAGCGGCAGACTGCCTGTCGTGATTGAGAATGGCTTCGGCGGCGTTCTTTTTCACGAAGCATGTGGACACGGGTTGGAATCTACGGCGGTGGCTCATGGAACCTCAGTGTTTACCAATAAGATCGGGCAGCAGGTGGCTTCACCGCTTGTCACGGCTATAGATGATGGAACGATTCAGAACGCGTGGGGCTCGCTCAATATCGATGATGAAGGGGCGCCGACACAGCGCAACGTACTGATCGAGAACGGTATTCTAAAAGGATATCTGATCGACCGCATGGGCTCGCGCCAGATGGGTGTATCTGCGACAGGGTCGGGACGAAGACAATCCTATAAATTCGCGCCTGCATCCCGTATGAACAATACGTTTATTGCGAACGGGGATTCTACGCGTGAAGAGATCATTGCCAATACGGAGTACGGGATCTATGCCAAATCGCTAGGTGGCGGTTCGGTGAACACCTCGACCAGCGAGTTTAATTTTGCGGTTGAAGAGGCGTACATGATTCGCAACGGCAAAATTGCCGAGCCGGTCAAAGGCGCAACGCTAATAGGCAAAGGGATTGAAACCCTACAAAATATTGATATGGTCGGCAACAATCTGGATCATGGTCAGGGGATGTGCGGCTCAGTCAGCGGAAGTCTTCCGGTCAACTGCGGACAGCCGACAATTCGCGTGTCCGAGATGACTGTCGGCGGACGGAAGGGGGAATAGGCGATGAATATTCAGCAATTTCAGGAAGCGTTGTTCACAAAAGGTCGGGAAATTGGCTACGCGGATATGGAAATCTACTATGTAAATGGACGTTCTACCTCGGTAAAGGTACTGAAGGGAGAAATTGACCAATATACCATCGTGGAGAACGGTGGACTTTCCTTCCGAGGTGTCATTAACGGGAAAATGGGCTATGCCTCTACAGAGAAGCTGGAACCCGACGTGATCGACTTTTTATTGGAAGAGGCACGCAGCAACGCGGACATATTGGAAAGCGAGGAGCAGGATGAGCTGTTCGCAGGCTCTGAGAGTTACCCTGAGCAGCCTGCCTATGCCGCAGCGTTGGCTGACACGGCTCCTGAGATTCTGATCGAGGCGGCGCTAGAAATGGAACGTACAGCGCTTGCCGCAGATTCAAGGATTGTGATGGCTCGGCATTGCTCGGTCAGCATTCGTGAAAATGAAGTCCTGATTGTGAATACCAAAGGGCTGCACTGCCATCGTCGCAAAAGTCTGGCGACCGCTTATGTGTATGTGATTGCAGTAGACCATGACGAGACCGTTACCGGGGGCTGGCATGATTATTCCCTGCGAAGTGTGGAAGAAATCGATATTGCGGATGTGGCGCATAAGGCGGTAAAAGAGGCTGTTTCCAAGCTGGGTGCGCACACGATCCAATCGGATAACTATCCGGTCATTTTCCGTCATGATGCAGCAGCGCAATTGCTAGCTGCGTATACGTCGGTATTTTCAGCGGAGTCGGTGGATAAAGGCTTTTCGCGATTGGCTGGGAAACTGGGGCAAAAGGTGGCAAGTGAGCATATTACGCTGATTGATGATCCGCTGATGGAGAACGTTCCCGCAGGCAGTACGTTTGATGCCGAAGGCAGCGCAACGCATCGTAATGAGATCATCAAGGACGGAGAACTACGGACGTATTTCCATAACCGCAAGACAGCCCGCAAGGCTGGGGTGGAAAGTACCTCTAATGCTTCCAAGGGCAGCTATAACGGTAAAATTGGTGTGTCGTATCATAATCTGTATGTGGAACCAGGCACGTCTACGTTGGAGGACATGATTCGCAAGACGGATCGCGGGTTGATGATCGTCGAGTTGCAAGGGCTGCATGCGGGTACGAATACGGCGTCCGGTAACTTTTCGCTGGCTTGTCTGGGATACTGGATTGAGCAGGGGCAAGTGGTCAGAGCAGTCAATCAGATCACCGTATCGGGCAACTTCTTTGATGTGTTGCAGCAGGTAGAGGAAGTTGGCAACGATTTGCGTTTTACAGGAAGCTGCACATCGCCTTCGCTTAAGCTGGCTGCACTCTCGATTTCAGGTTCCTAATGACTGGAGCGGCCTTCTTTTTTCAGACTCACGGGCTGTTCCTGACGTTTTAATTGCTTAGCGATGACAGATGCCTGATGCATCGAGGTATGGTAAAGTAGGAGAAAGTCTTTGAAATATGAAAAAAAGGCTTGGTTACAGCACCGCGACAGGGTATTATAGACAATAATATATTCGAAAAAAGGTTCGAATTGAATTTTTATTGGGGGATGTATATGAGATATATAAGCACTAGAGGTCGAGTAGAAGCCAAGGGATTTATTGATACCGTGCTCATGGGGTTAGCTGACGATGGAGGTCTGATGGTACCTGAGCAGATTCCGACCGTGTCGGTAGCTACGCTGGAGCAATGGGCTACATTGAGCTACAGAGAACTGCTGCTGGAAGTTTTTGCGCTGTATATCAATGATGAGATTCCTCGCGAAGATTTGGAGCAACTGGTGGAGCGCAGTTACGCGAGCTTCCGTCACCCGGAAGTTACGCCAGTGAAGAAAATCAATGATTCCCTGTCTATTTTGGAGCTGTTCCACGGGCCTACGTTCGCGTTCAAGGATGTGGCGCTGCAATTTATGGGTGAATTTTATTCCTATGTATCCAAAAAGCAGAATGAGATCATTCACATTTTGGGTGCAACCTCGGGCGATACCGGGGCGGCAGCTATTCAGGGCGTGCGCGGCAAGGAAGGCATTAAAATTTGTATTTTGCATCCGCATCAAAAAGTGAGTAAGGTACAAGAGCTGCAAATGACGACCGTTGATGATAAAAATGTACTGAATCTTTCCGTAAAAGGGAACTTTGACGATTGTCAAAAAGTCATTAAGGACCTGTTTGCAGATTTGGACTTCAAAGCCAAACATCATCTGCGGGCGATTAACTCGATTAACTTTGTGCGTATTTTGGCGCAGACGGTATATTACTTCTATGCTTATTTCCGGGCGCAGGAGTCTGCGGGTGCGAAAAAGATCAATGTCAGCGTGCCATCCGGCAACTTTGGCAATATCTTTTCCGGCTTTCTTGCGAAGAAAATGGGTCTGCCGATCCATAAGCTGATCATTGCAACCAATGAAAATAATATTTTGGAGCGCTTTGTGAAAACAGGTGAATACAAGCCAGGCGACTTCAAAAGCACGTATAGTCCTTCCATGGACATTCAGGTGGCGAGCAACTTCGAAAGATACCTGTACTACTTCCTCGGAGAGGATGCGACGAAGGTATCTGAATACATGAATAGTCTCAAAACCGAGGGACGGATTGTGATCAGTGCAGAGGATTTGAAACGGGTCCAGCAGGATTTTGAAGCGCTCGGTGCTTCAAATGAGCAGTGTCTGGAACTGATCAAAAAGTATAAAGCCGAATACGATTATTTGCTGGACCCGCATACGGCTTGCGGTATTGCCGCGTATGAGGCGTATAATGGCGCGGACGAAGTATGTGTGACCTTTGCGACAGCGCATCCGGCCAAATTCGATGAAGCGATCCGTCTGGTGGACATCAAGCAGGAGTTCCCGGCACAAATTGAACAATTGTTCTCCAAGCCGCAGCACCAACAGGTGGTAGAGCACGACGAGGCAGAAATTGTGCGTGAGCTTGAAGCCTTTTATGTGTAACAGAATATTTCGGTAATGGTGAGTGAGTTACACCTTTACAGGACGAGAAAAGAGGCTACGCCCTGAGCGCCAGCCTCTTTTTGTTATTTCCATATTTTCCAGATATGGTGTGTGTAAATAAGATTAGTGGAAATGATAAATGGCATGGCTTCTTAGCTTTTATTTGAGATTTAGTTTCAATTTGTTCACATAATTATCCCATGTTGAGTGAGATGTGAAGCTCTTGGAAATCGTGAAAAAAGCCCGTAAATCAAGGGATTACGCTGTAGGAATATAACAGGCAATGACAGGTTCATAGAGTTATTTAATGAAGGAGACAAAAATTTTTTATAAGCAAATCAGATGTATTTATATAAAAAATCATGTATAGTTAACTAAATTTTATGAATACATAAAGATCCACTCTCGCGGGTGCAGGATCAAGTCGTTCCATCATCTAACAGAGGGGCTAATATATAAAGGGGTGTATTTAAAAAGTGACCATTATCCGTTCAGAGCAGAGTCAAGAGGCAGCAGCCAAATATGTGCAGTCCGTTTTTGAGAAGGTAATTGCGCGTAATCCTCATGAAAATGAATTCCATCAGGCCGTCAAGGAAATACTGGATTCGCTGGTTCCGGTGCTGGCTAAGCATCCCAAGTATATGCAACAGGGGCTTTTGGAACGGCTGGTGGAGCCGGAGCGTGTCATTACCTTCCGTATACCTTGGGTGGATGATGCAGGGAATGTACAGGTCAATCGAGGCTTCCGCGTGCAGTTTAACAGTGCAATTGGTCCTTATAAAGGTGGAATTCGCTTCCATCCATCCGTGTATCTGGGGATCGTCAAATTTTTGGGATTCGAGCAAATTTTCAAAAATGCTTTGACGGGCCTTCCTATTGGCGGTGGCAAAGGCGGTTCCGATTTTGATCCCAAAGGGAAATCAGATAACGAAGTGATGCGTTTTACACAAAGCTTCATGACCGAGTTGCATAAATATATCGGCCCGGATGCCGACGTTCCGGCAGGGGATATTGGAGTAGGCGGGCGTGAGATCGGTTACATGTTCGGACAGTACAAGCGGATACGTGGCGGACATGAAGGTGGCGTCCTGACAGGTAAGGGAATTCACTACGGCGGCAGCCTAACGCGTACAGAAGCGACGGGCTATGGCTGTGTGTATTTTGTAAATGAAATGCTGCATGCCCAAGACACATCCTTTGAGGGAAAACGTGTTGTCGTGTCGGGTTCGGGGAATGTATCTATTTATGCGATTGAAAAAGCACAGCAGCTCGGTGCTACAGTCGTGGCATGTAGTGACTCGAATGGCTATATCTATGATCCCGAGGGCATTGATTTGAAGCTGGTAAAGCAGCTTAAAGAAGTGAATCGTCTGCGGATTAGCGAGTATACTCAAGAGCGTCCAGGCGCAATCTATACAGAAGGCTGTTCGGGAATCTGGTCGATCCCATGCGATATCGCATTGCCATGCGCTACACAGAACGAAATTGACGAGCATGCAGCACAACTGCTGGTGAGCAATGGCGTAAAAGCTGTGGGCGAAGGTGCCAATATGCCATCCACGCTACAAGCGATTGAAGTATTTTTGGACAATGGAGTGCTATTTGGACCAGCCAAAGCTGCCAATGCAGGTGGAGTTGCGGTCTCGGCGCTCGAAATGTCACAGAACAGCATGCGCCTATCATGGACCTTTGAGGAAGTAGATGCCAAGCTGCATGATATTATGAAAAATATCTATGCTAACAGTGTGAAGGCAGCTGAGGAATACGGTGTGCCTGGCAATCTGGTTGTAGGTGCGAATATCGCTGGATTTGTTCGTGTGGCTGACGCGATGCTGTCCCATGGGATTGTCTAACTCAACGGCAGCCTAGGACACTAGCGTAGAAATAAGTGAGTACACGTATATTGAATAAGTAAGCTAATAAAAATAAAGCTGAGTGTCCCTTGCTGGGGTGCTCAGCTTTTATTTGAAATAGTTACTTTATTTTTCTCAGGGACTTGATTTATTTTTAAAGAGGATGTATATTACTTGATAGATCAATGGTTGATGGATCAACGGTTGTATCACAAAGCCTAGCGATATTTTAGGGAGGAGGGATTGCTATCACCCAAACGTCATCTGAGGCTGAGTCTATTTTTGACATGCTGTTGCTGCTGAATAAAGAGATTAGCTGCAAGTTTGAGCGTTGTGCAGGAATCAGCGCATCCAGATTACAGCTGTTATGCAAGTTGTATCAGGTGGAGGAGATTAGTCAAACCCTGCTGCAAAAAGAGATTGGTATCGACGGGGCAGCCGTAACCCGCCATTTGAAGCAGCTTGAGGCGAATGCAATGGTCACACGGCGCACCAAGCTCGAGGACAACAGAGTTACCTTGGTAAGCCTGACCGATTATGGGCGTGAGCGCATTATTACCTTCAGACAGGAGCGCTCGCAGTTTGTGGATCGGCTGCTCCAGAGCTTCGACGAGGCTGAGCGGCATCAGCTAGCTGATATGCTGCGAATCATGAATGGTCACATATCCGAGATGGACTGACTGAAATTCCATAATAACGATTATATCCCGCAGGGGAACAAGGAGAGATTTGAATGAATAATACGAGCACATCCAACACTGTAAAAACGAATGATTTTAAAGAGATTGCACTCGGACGTCGTTCTATTAAAGAATACGACCCGTCCGTGAAGATCAGCCGCGAGGAAATGACTGAGATTTTAACGGAAGCTACACGCGCTCCATCTTCCATTAACCTGCAGCCTTGGCGCTTCCTCGTGATTGACAGCCCGGAGGGCAAAGCAACCCTGGCACCACTGGCAAGTTTTAACCAACGTCAAGTGGAGACCTCTTCGGCAGTGATCGCGGTGTTCGGAGATCTGAACAACTTTGATTATTTTGAGCAAATTTTTGGAGAAGCTGTAGAATTGGGCTATATGCCAAAAGACATTAAAGAAATGCAACAGGAAAAAGTAGCAGCTCACTTTGCAGCGCTTGATCCCGTTGTGAACAGAGAAACGGTCCTGATTGACGGTGGTTTGGTATCCATGCAGCTTATGCTGGTAGCTCGCGCTCACGGCTACGACACCAACGCTATCGGTGGATATGACAAGGATAAAATTGCTGAAGCCTTTGGCCTGGAAAAAGATCGTTATGTTCCTGTGATGCTCATTTCCATGGGTAAAGGTGTCAACGAAGGTCATCCATCTACACGCTTGCCCATTGATCAAATTGCACAGTGGAAATAAGAGCTGCGAGCTATCGTTTATTATATAAAATAAAAACAGGCGGACAAAGGAACTTCCTTTGCTTCGCCTGTTTTTTTATGCTGACTTAGACGTCCGTATGAGCTTCCGATGTATCTACAGCATTAACGGTGTCACCTTGAGGACGGTGATAGTGCTTGGGCCAACTAATCTGATGCGAAGTATGACTAAGCTCTTCATAGAATAAGGGGCCTTTCTTGAACAGGCGTATGACGAGATGGAAAAAGAACCACCCGTTCATCACCAACAATAAAAGGCTGATCAGAACACTTGCCCATGGAGAGACCTGAGGCCACAGCACAGGACCAGCCAGCACATAGTTAAGCCCGAAATATAACCAGTACAATAGGCTGTAGCGCTTTATGATCTCCCACAGCGAAATTCGTTTTCCGGTTCCTGTAAGATGAATACGCACCAGCCATTTCCCTGGAGTTCGCCCATTCGTCAGATAAGGAGCGACCATAAAGTACACTCCGCTGGACACCCAAAAAGCAGCTGACACATGCAAGGACTTCATTATGCCGAGTAGCCCGATCCAAACGATAGAATCCAAGAAAAAGGCTACGCCCCGTCTCGTATAGGATACCCGCTTGGTGGTAATGTCCAAATGCTTGTCCAGATGCTCCAGGCGGGGAAGGAAACGTGAAAACCATTCACCCAATAGAAAGCCCAACATACCGCCCAATGTATTAGCCATCAGATCGTCTACATCGAACACGCGATACGCATGGTCAAAAAATCCATACAGTCCTGACAACTGCGTTATCTCAAAGAAGAGGGACAGGGCAAAGGACAGAATCAGGCACCATCCCCATCGCGCACGGAAATAATAACGTAAGAACATGCCGAAAGGTACGGTCATGAGGACGTTAAAAGCCACTTGCAGGAAAGCCCGTTCCTTCAGTAAATGAAGATAACTGGAGGGATGAGCGGGTGAGATCGAGGTTTCTCTTATAATGTCGTGAATGAATTGCAAGGGTATTAACTGCAACGCTCCCCCGGCTAATGCTGGGTTATGACGCGATGACGGAAGCGGTAAAATGACCAAAAAGAAGGCGTTCATCAAGTATAAAAGCATCAGGTAAAGCAGCCATGCTCTAGCCTTGTGAATATAGCCATGTCTACGATATTGCACGATGAGAAAGGGCAGTGTAAACAATAACGCAGCAAAAGGGAACGCCAGAAATGCATATGAAACAGGAAACAGATACGATTGAATCATGAGCTACTTACGCCTGCTTTCTCCGGAACTTCACCAAAGACCAAATGATTAGGAATGCCATGAAAGCCACGCATACGCTAATGCTGATCCGATTTTGCGGGTCAAGCAGGAACAGGAGTGCAATCACCCACAGACATCCGACCGTTATCGCCGTGATATAAGGAAATCCCCATATTTTGAAGCTGGGCTCTATCGGATATGATTTGCGCAGCTTTAACTGGGACAGGCAAATACAGCTCCAGACGAGCAGCACAACAAAGCCAGGCACGGCCATCAAAATGCGGAACAGTCCATCCTGAGCAATATAAGCAACCATGGAGCCCACAATCAGAATCACAGCACACAATTTGAGGCTATTCACCGGCACTCCATTCGATGATACCCGCGCGAGTGATTTAGGCCCTTCCCCATTGATTGCCAGTGAATGCAGCATGCGTGTAGCACCGTAAATTCCCGAATTGGCGGCAGACAGTACGGCAGTGATCAGGATAAAGTTCATGACATGGGCCGAGCCTTGAAGCCCTACCGAAGACAGTACCTGTACAAACGGACTGGTATTCGCATCCAGCTGATTCCAGGGAATCAAGCCACAAATAATGAGGATCGGCAAGGTGTAAAACAAGACAACTCGCAAAATAAAGCTTTTAACTACCTTAGGCAGCACTTTTTCCGGATTTTCGGTCTCCGTTAACGTCAGACCAATGAGCTCGGACCCTCCATAGGAAAAGGTAACTACCAGCAGTGCCGAAAAAATAGCCAGCCAGCCATTGGGTAAAAATCCCCCATGCTGTGCGTAATTGCTCAGATAAGGTGGAGTTTCCGTGGGGATAATGCCGAACAATATACAGCCACCCAAGGCGATAAAGATGATAATCATGGCAATCTTAATCCCTGCAAGCCAAAATTCCAGCTCCCCGAAACCTCCGACACTCAGCATGTTGACGATGATAATGAAGGCCGCACTTGCTAAGCTGAGTACCCATAAGGGAACATCCTGAAACCAGTATTGCAGAAAGCTTCCCGCTGCGATGACCTCAATGACACAGACAGCCAGCCACATAAAGCAATACAGCCAGCCGATGATAAAGGAAAGGCGCTCTCCAAAAGCTTTACGAATAAAATCCTTCATATTCATGTTAGGGTAGACGGTGGCCATCTCGGCAATTGCGCCCATAACGACCAGAAGCAAAAGCCCCGCAAAGACATAGGATAAAATAACTCCAGGTCCTGCCAAGCTAATCGTTTCGGTACTTCCTTTAAAAATACCGGTTCCGATGACTCCGCCCATAGCCATAAAGGTAATATGCCTAGGGCGCAGCTTTTTGTGCAAAGTTGCTTCATTTGATTTCAATCTGAAATCCTCCTTTATAAAGTGTATAGCTTCAGCATAGCCCAAACAGGGTTACTTCAATTAGACTTATACTACATGAAAATATCCAATTAGGAAATGAAAGAAATAGGATCTGATAGGGAGATTGAAATGGATAGAGGACAAACTGAAGAAAGACAGAGGCGGAATGATTTCGCTGAGGATTGCTTTATCAGCGGTCATTGTGCCTCTTATTGCTCTACTTGATGATATTTAAGTGATTATGCAGGGGGGCATGGAGATGTGTTAATCTGACGCGGTATTCGCATTGCGGCGAGGAATTAGCTCCGTAATATTCCCTTAGCTCGTACCTGTTTGAGCCATCCTGGGAACTCGTTCAGCAGACGGTCGTACAATTCTGCGTCTGTCACGGAGTCGATGTCATCCAAGGCAAAAAAATCTGCATTATCCACTACGCGACCGCGCAGATCATCCAACTTTTGAAGGACTCCGTAATCGGCATTACCAAGACCAACAAATTGCCAGAAAATCGGAGTTCCCGAGCACTTGATCAGTAACTTTGATATTTTTTTCGTTTCATACACGCCACCGTCACTGAAAAAGATAATGTAGGTTGGGATTGTTTCATTCGGTACTTCTTTTGTATATTTTAAAATGATATCCGTCATCACTTCAGGCTCATTGTTACCAAATCCTATATTTCCATATCCAATTTCGGGAAGATTTCGTTTGACGTAATTCTCGTAATCCCGTTCTGTGACGCTTGGAGCGCGTTTGGCTTTGTTCGCAAAAAACCATACGTCCATTTCACCGTCATCATCCATGCAGGCCGCTACAGCCAGAACACGTTCGAAGGCTTTTTGCACGGTTCCCTTAGAGTACAGTTTCGACATGGAGCCAGAAGCGTCAAATACAACCGCTACTCGTGCTTTTTCACGGTCTATTTGCTTCTTTTTGAGTGAAATTTGTACATTCTGTTTAAGCAGATTAATTTTTCCGCTACCGGGAAAGGAAGCCTCCTCCTCCGCTTTGGAATTCACTGTATTCGGTCTAGTATCAGATATATTGGACTGTACAGTATACGGCGGTGCTGCTGACGGCTCCCCTTCCTCCACGGTAACCCCATGAGCCTCGGCAAGCGGCTTCAGTCCTCCGTTGAAACCACGCCCAACTGCGCGAAGCTTGAAACCAGACGTATGGCGATACACCTCTGCCAGTACAAGCGATGTCTCACTAGTAGCCTCGGTGATACTGTAGGTGATATGGGATTGCTTGCCTTGAGCAGTAAGAGAGCAGCCGACCACATCGGCAAAAGTACCTGGACCGTCCAATGTGGCGGCAAACACACACTTATCCACTCCAGTTCGTTCCAGTTCTTTGAGTGCTATAGTAAACTCAGTGGTTTTGTCGTTCGGACGCTGTAACCGTACATGTCCATGCGGGTCAGCAGGTTGATTGTAAAAAATGAAATAATCATCTGAGGAAACCTTTCCGTCTGCTCCTACCATAAAACAGCTAACATCCAGTTCAGCTGGTGCATGCCTCCATGTAATGGTGACCCGCACTGTATCCTCTTTACCGAAAGGTGCATTAGCTCCTGTACTCAATACCATGTTGGAACCGCTCATGCTGTCAAACCTCCTATGTATTTTAAATATTGTATTTATACAAATTGTACCATGGAAATGGTATATTCGCCTTGTTTCACGCAGGAATATTTGTCTCATGGTAGACACAGTAAAAGATGATATATAATGAGGTTGGTTTGGAAAAAAAGTATGATATTTATGAAGCGGAGGCTTTGATACGTGAAGCAGGATCGGCAAAAGCAGACAGATTCTCACACCGGGATGAGCAAGGGACATGAAGCTGATGGGCTGAACAAGCTTCTGTCCGTATGGCTCCATTCGTCGATCCGTGTCATGGATGTCCGGCACATTCGACTGGAATCGGTAGAGCTGTTTCGACCGTATCGTCTTCCAGCGCATGCTTTTGTTTTTGTACTGCAGGGTAGCGTGCGCTTGGCTGGTGATTGGAAGGATACATCACATTCAGGATATGTAGTGCATGGCAGCAAAGGCTATGAACTGAATATGAAGCCCTCGCAATCCGGGATAGAATATATCCTTATATTATATAAAGCGACTTCACTATCGGGACATACGATGTATGATCATCCTTCGATAGCTCATGGTTTCATACCTCCCTATCCGGTTATACTATATCAAAAGCTGCAACTACTGGAGCACGCATGGCAGGATCAAGAGGCACTATCCAAGATTCAGGCTCAGGGTCGGTTCTATGATTTTGCATATGAATGTATGCGGCAATTGCAGGAACCGAAGGCTCGAAGTTCTACGCGGGATGTCGTGACACAGGCGATTCGATTTATGCAGGTTCATTATGCGGAGTCCATAACGCTGGAACGTTTGGCCGGATTATTGGAATGCAGTCCTAGACACCTGACCCGATTATTTAAAAAACAAACGAATTGTAGCCCGATTATGTACTTGATCCAGCTGCGGATGGACAAGGCGAAGGAGCTTTTACGGAAGACGGATGCCACTTTACAGGATATTGCTGTGAGTGTGGGGTACCCGGATGTCTATTTCTTTAGTCGGGCATTCAAAAAATATATCGGTGTATCTCCGGTTCATTATCGGGACAGCTTATATTCATCTGCTTTTGTGAGAAATACACGTCTGGATAATCCATTAAGCATGTCCGAATGTTCCATTGATTCGATAAGTGGCGCCCTGCATACTGTTACTGAGGATAATAATCATTATCAAAACTATGATGAAGGGATTTTACGAATGAATAGAAACGCAAGGCATTCCATGGCATTTATTTTATTGCTTAGTTTTACCCTACTGCTCAGCGCCTGCTCAGGTACATCCAGTCCTGCGGCAACGGAAGGTACTAGCCAAGGGACCAACAATACAGCAGCGGAGCAGACAGCACAAGAAAGGGTGCTGAAAGATGCACTTGGGCATGAGGTGAAGGTTCCGGCTCAGCCTCAACGTGTGATTGCTTCGTATCTGGAGGATCATCTGGTTGCACTGGGTGTTAAACCCGTAGCTCAATGGTCGGTAGGTAAAAACTCGGTCCAAGGATACCTGCAAAAAGAATTGAAGGATGTTCCTGCCATCGCTTCAGATCTTCCGTTTGAGGCGGTTTTGAGCTTCAAGCCTGACTTGATCATTATGGACAGTGCGAGCATGGTGGAAGGCGACAAATATAATCAATACTCCAAAATTGCTCCGACCTATGTTGTAGGCAGTAATATGAATAATGATTGGCGTCAAGAGCTGCTGACCATGGGTGAGGTGCTGAATAAGAGCAGTGAAGCGAAGCAGGTATTGAGCAACTACGACAAAAAAGCAGCAGAAGCAAAAGCCAAGCTGAGTCAGACGGTGGGACAAAAAACGGCTGCGGCATTGTGGGTAACGGATAAAAACGTATATGTGGTGAACCAGAATCTATCCAGCGGTGATGTATTGTATAAGGACTTGGGATTCAAGATTCCACAGGTCGTACAGGAGATTTCCAAAACGGCCAAGGCGAACTGGAGCAACTTATCCCTGGAAAAACTGGCTGAGCTGGACGCGGATTATATCTTTATCGTGAACAGCAAAAATGTGAGCAAAAATGATATTATTAAAGATCCAGTCTGGGCAGGAATTCCGGCTGTTAAAGAAGGCCACGTATACGATTTTGGCAAGGATTCCAGCTGGTTGTACACAGGTACAATCGCAAACAGCCAAATGATTGATGATGTTCTGAAAAATGTAAATCAATAAATTGGAGTGTAATCAAAAAAAGCGCTTCTCATCTTGACGGTCGCATGCCGCAGGAAGGGAGCGCTTTTTGATAAAAAAGATGTCTGCATAGGGGCAGACATCTGAATTTGCTTCTATATTAGGATTGCGGAGATACCAGGATTTTAACCTGATTTTTTTCTTTCAGGAGACCTTCAAAGCCTTGCTCAATCACTTCTTCGAGCTTAATACGTTTGGTAACCAGCTTGTCTGCAGGAAAATAACCTTTTTCCATCAGGCTGATAACAGCCGGGAATACATCACGGTAGCCGATAATGCCGGTCAGATTGCGTTCCTTCATGACGATATTGTTTGGTTTAATCGGAGCTTCTTTTTCAAAAATGCTGACGATCATGATTTGTCCGCTGATTTTAGTAGATTCGATCGCTTGAGTCAGCACAGGAGGCACTCCAGTGACTTCATAGGCTACATCTACGCCGCCGTTAGTCCGTTTGTGCAGCTCTTGCACAACATCATAAGTTTTAGGATCAAGCACGATAGCCCCCAGCTCTTCAGCTTTAGCCTTACGTTCCTCGGAAAGCTCTACTGCATAAATCTCAGATGCACCTGAAGCTTTCAATGCTTCAATAACCAGCAATCCGATAGGACCGGCGCCAAATACGACGGCCTTGTCGCCGACTTTCAGCTGGCTTTGACGAACAGCATACAAAGCAACGGCTGAAGGTTCTACCAAAGCGCCCTGCTCGAAAGATACGCTTTCCGGAATTTTGTGAACCATGTGCTCGTCAGCTGCGACATATTCAGAAAATCCACCGCCGCCGCCTGCCAGACCGAGGAAGCCCATTTTATCGCAAAGATTATATTTGCCTTGTTTACATGCATCACATTCCCCACATGCAAAAACCGGTTCTACAACCACACGGTCGCCAACCTGAATCTTGGTTACACCTTCACCGATTTCGACCACTTGTCCAGAGAATTCATGTCCCATCACGATTGGCGCTTTTTCTCCAGTCAATGGATGTTGGGCGTCTTGGGGAATGAAGATCGGTCCTGCTACATATTCATGAAGATCACTTCCACAAATGCCACACCATTCTACTTTGATTTTTACTTTTCCTGCCAGAGCAGCGGGCTGCTCAATGTTTTCCAAACGTAAGTCTTTTACTCCATGCCATCTCAATGCTTTCATATCTGTCATCTCCTTGACGAATATATAATCATGTACTGCTATAAAAGCGAATGAAAAAGGAAACGTTTCCGAAAGATAATATGTCACAATTTTTACACATTGTCAAACCAAATTCATACAAAAAGCACTTGATTTTTTTGTGAATATAATCACTTGTGACTGTGGCGCTATATTTGGCTCATCGGTCTTGAGACAAGAGATTTAAGGAGATTTTTCAGATGAAGTAGTGATACGAACAAAACGACTTTCATTTTTAGATACTTATTCTATGGTATAATACCAATATTGAGACTTGATTTTGGATAGTCAGAAAACGATTCCGTTCTTGAAAGGATTTTGGGCGTGACAGATCAAAAAAAAGTAACCATAGAGGATGTAGCCAAGCGGGCAGGGGTAGGTATTGCGACTGTTTCCAGAGCTATTAACGATAGTGAGGGCATCAGCCCGAGGACGAAAGCATTGATTTTGCAGGTGATTGAAGAAATGGGGTTTACACCCAATACCTCCGCACAGAGTTTGAAGGTACGTCAGACACGCCAAATCGCGCTGGCCGTGCCGGATATTCGTAACGCGATCATTCCTGAGATCGCTTGGTCCGTGGAGCAGGCTGCGAAGCAGCACGGTTACCGTGTCGTGCAGATTAATACCGCCGGCAATGCCAGAATGGAGCTTGAAACGGTTCGGGAGGTTAAGAAGCTGCATGTGGACGGGCTTATTATAATGCCGCTGGCATACCCCAAAATGCTGGTGGATCTGATCAACAAGGCCAGCGTTCCCGTATCCATTATTAATTATGGCAAGAAGCTAGGCGAAAATGTCAAAGCGGATATCGTCAGTCTAGCCCGGCAAGAGGGACGGCTTGTGATGGAGCATTTGCTTAAAATCGGGAGAACGAGAATCGCGTACGCAGGTGCTGCAAAGGACAAAATCGAGGAAAGATACTTCGCTTATGAGCAGTCTCTCCAGCATGTGGACCCTTCACTCGTGTATTTTGGCGATGATTTTTCCTTTGAGACAGGGCTGCGTGCAGCCGATTATTTTTATAGCTTGAAGCTTATGCCGGATGCTATCTATGCGGTTAACGATATGGTGGCGATTGGAATTGTCAATCGTTTTAAGGATTTGGGTGTCAAAGTGCCGGATGAGGTCGCTGTAGTCGGCATTGATAACAATTTGTGGGCAACAGTAACGACGCCACAAATCAGCTCTGTTTCCATTATGGGGGAAGAGGTGGCACGATTGGCTACGGAGCTGCTGCTCAAGCGGATTCAAGAGCAGACACCAGGTGATTATGAGCGTGTGCAATTCGAGCCCCGCCTGATCGTCAGGGAATCAAGCGTCTCTGTGATCCGTAAGCCTCCGGTGGGACGTGATGGAGTAGAAGTATAGCACTTCGTAATACCATTGTTTGTTGGGACAGGAGAGTGAACTTGTGTCAAAAGGTAGCATGTTCGTATCTGTAGCTTGTACTTTACTATTGCTGTCCGTAATTGTAGGATGTGGTTCCAAACCGGTGGGACAGTATCCTGACACTACGGTTCCGTCTGGAACAAGTACCGGAAAGCCAATGCAAAATGCATCCCATACACAGTCAATTCGGCAAAGTCAGGAGGAACGGATGCTGTCCTTTTACAAGGATTCATCCCTCAGTGATGAAGAAAAAGTTCGCTATATAACAGATCATTTGGCAGGCATCCAGTGGGACACGTTTAACAAGATTAGCGGAAAGCAAAGTTTGGAGGTCATTGAATATCTGTATAGGCAGCGAGCCTTTATTCCATCGGAAAGCTTTCCGAACCTGATTCAGGCTTCTGCTGGCTTGGATGGAGCTTTAAGCGAAAGCTATGCTGCCATCATGGGAGATTTATTTACAAGGGATAAGACTGCGATGACCCGAGCTTTGGCAAAGACGGACAAATCCACTTGTATACATGGCACAGGAAGCATTGGGTATGCTCTCAGCTATAGAGAACCAAAGGAAGTTAAGAAAGAGATTCGACAATGGCAGGCGGGACAACAGCTTACCAAGGCGGAGAAGGAGGTCATTCGGGCTATACTTGTAAAGCTGGATGATCCGTACTAATCCTTATCGCATAGTTGAAGCTACCCAATTCCATAGGCAATTCCCATAACAGCCGCTTCTCTATAAGAGGGAGCGGCTTTTTACTATATTTTTAACCTTCTGTTATCACCAAAAATCTTTAGCTAGACAAGGATTCGCTCACTCATTTTTCAAATCGTTTGCTGCCCCTGATCCATGCGCAAGCGCTTGATATCACGAATGGGAGGCAGGCCGAACAATCGGGCATATTCACGGCTAAATTGCGAGGGACTCTCGTAGCTTACCTGAAAGCCGACATCTGCCGCATCCGCTGATTCCGATAACAACAGGCGGCGGGCTTCTTGCAAGCGTAATTGCTTTTGAAATTGCAATGGGCTCATAGCTTGGACGTGTGGATGTCATTTTGAACAATGCGGGAGTGATGCCTCTTTCAAAATTAGAAGCTCTGAAGGTAGAGGAATGGGATCGCATGATTGATGTAAATATACGGGGTGTTTTGCATGGGATCGCGGCAGGGCTTCCTATCATGAAAAAGCAAGGATTTTGTCAGTTTATCAATATTGCCTCCATTGGAGCGTATAGCGTAACCCCAATGGCAGCTGTATATTGCGCTACGAAGTATGCGGTTCGGGCGATTTCTGAAGGATTGCGTATGGAGGTTGGCGGAGATATTCGTGTGACGATGGTATCACCGGGAGTAACCGAATCCGAGCTTGCTGATAGCATTTCAGATGAAGAGGCACGCCAGGGAATGAAAGAGTATCGTCGTATTTCGATTTCCCCGGATGCCATTGCTCGTTCCATTCTGTATGCCATGGAGCAGCCTGCAGATGTAGATGTGAACGAAATTGTTGTTAGACCCACAGCAAGCCCGAATTAACGCCATGTCCAATGGTTATTATCTGGTGTGCATGTAACATGGTGCCAAGTCCCGCGATCCAAAGCTACTTGATGACGAGAAGCACTACAAATACATTGAAACAAGTTTAGCGAGCTAGAATATTCTGTGATAATGTTGGCACGTGGATTGATTGAATTTAGACCGTTATTTCCTCCATCCCTTGTGGGTGGGGGATTATTTTGTTATGAGATGATCGGAAACTTGCTGTGGCCTTAAAATAAGTGGTTTACTTTTGTAGATGTTTATGATAATTTTATTTCGACAAACATCGAAATTAAGCCTCAAAGCAGAAGGGGATTGAACAGGGTGAAAGATACTAATGAGATGCAGCAAGCTGTGAAAATATATAAAGCACTTGGAGAACCGACTCGTCTTAAGATAGCACTTTTGCTAAAAAAGGAAAGTGACCAATGCTGCTCTAAGCTTGGCGAAAAGCTGAACAGTGTTGCTATTTCGACTTTATCGCATCACTTGAAGCAAATGGCAGAATCCGGGCTGCTGACATTTCGGAAGGAGGGCACTTTTATTTATTACAGCTTGAATGTTGAAGCAGCAGAGAAATATGCCCCGTTCTTGATCAAATAATTTTTTTAGTCTTAATTTCGATATTTGTAAAAATATAAAAACAATAAAGAAAAGAGGCGTTACCTGGAAATGCAGAGCACGTGGAAAGTATATATCTTGGCAATTGTCAGTTTTTTGGTAGGTACATCCGAATATATTATCTCGGGAATTTTGGATCAGATTGCGATAACGATGGGAATTACTGTGTCTGCTGCAGGTCAGTTGATTACCGTTTTTTCTCTGGCCTATGCGATTGGCACGCCGATCCTGATGGCAATAACCGCTAAATGGGACAGACGCAAGTTGCTCCTGTACTCACTCGGATTATTTGCAGTTGCCAATGTCCTGTCCTTTGTTTTGCCGGGTTTTAGGATGTTTATTGCCGCACGTATTCTTATGGCACTTGGAGCGGGAATGGTCGTGGTTACGGCCCTAAGTATCGCAGCGAAAATCGCTCCAGCCGGCAAGCAGGCTAGTTCTATTGCTACAGTCACTATGGGTTTTACGGCCTCGCTGATTATTGGAATTCCGGTTGGAAGAATGATATCCTCTGCATATGGCTGGAAAACGGTATTTCTTGGCATCGCTTTGACAGGGATTGTGGCCCTGATTGTTATTGCCATGACGATTCCACGCTTAAAAGGAGATCAGCCTGTTCCTTTGCTACAGCAATTTGCTCTTCTGAAAAAGCCTGAGGTCGCTTTGGGATTGGCCATCACCTTTTTTTGGCTAGGCGGTTATTCACTTGTGTATACTTACATTTCACCCTATTTGCTGAATGTATCGGGTGTAGGGGAGGATATGCTAAGTTCAGTATTACTTGCCTTCGGGATCGCCAGTCTGATTGGGTCAAAAATCGGTGGGTACAGCGCAGATAGGAAGGGAGTTTCCTTTACATTATTTGGAGGCATGATGCTGCACGTAATTTCCTTACTTTTACTTCCTTTTGCGGCACACACTCTAAGCGCAGTGTTTGCTTTACTGATTCTGTGGTCGTTCGCAGCCTGGACGACTGGACCTACTCAACAATATAATCTGGTCACTCTTGTGCCTGAGTCTTCCGGTGTAATGCTGAGTCTCAACCAGTCTACAATGCAGCTTGCAATGGCGGCCGGAGCTGGGATTGGTGGCGTCGTTATAAGTCAGGTATCGCTGGTTTCCATCACTTGGTTTGGAGCAGCCGGTGTCGCTATCGCCATTGTAGCTGTGTATTTACTTTCACGAAGATCCTCAGTTCAAGCGGAATTGGGTGTTACGGAATAAAGATTTATAGAATAGCTTAGAAGAGGGGGCCCGACCACAAAGATGGTTTTGCGGGTCCTCTTTTGATTGAATTGACAGCATATCTTCTTAAATATGCATACAACATAGGGATTAGCTGCTCAATCATGACTTTGTCTCCTCCCGCTATTGAGAAGTCCCGTTGTTAGATCTATCAGGACTTAAATCTCCGCGCGATACGCTTCTTATTCTTTTGTCGCCAAATCCATCTCTCAATAAAGTTTTTTTCTTTTCTTTCCTGAAGTGTTTCCTTCATACCCTTGATAAGAAATTCGGATCTCCGCTTGTCATTTCTGCTGATTTCGCGCAGTTCCTCAATAAATTTATGGTCCATGTCCGCATCTCCGTTAGTTCAGGATTTTGCCAATTGCTAAGCTAGATTATACAGAACATATGTTCCTTTTTCAAGTCCGTTCCATGTTTATGAAATATAGAACGATTTTGTGAAATGATAATTCCCGCCCCAAACCAATTCTTCCAGTGAGCATAAGCTAGAGTAGAATCTCTTATCTCTGCCAATCAACGTTCGACATTGCAGCAAATCCGTAATATCTGAAGTAGTGGCAGACTTCCATCCGGCTATCATTTGATCTAACGACCTCTATTTCGAGATAATAAACATTTTACAAGACTGTTTCAGGAGCTTGCAAGTTTCGGACTTCCGGGACAGTCCCTCTATTTGTATACGCGACCTACATACTCGAATGATGAGAGGAACTATATGGAAGAATGGGGGAGTGCTGCTCGTACCATTAAAAATTGTTAGTTGAAGCTCTTTATTGGAGCAGGGATGTTACTAACTACAATAGGTTACGCCATGTTTTACGCTTCTTTCAATTTTCGTGAAAATAGATAAAGGAGGGCATACGGTATGCCCTCCTTATAGCGTATATTGTTATTTACTTCATTTCCCAATTAGTTACTTTGATCACGGCTGCATCTGCGTTCTTAAGATCTGTTTCGCCAGAAGCTAAGAGAGAACTCCATTGTTTCACACGATTCTTACCATTAGGAGGCTGGTTATAATCGTTGGTATCGACAATCAATGTACGCTTAGCATAGAAGTTAGTCATGAATGTCTTCTCATTCGTACTACTGCCTGAACGTGAGAGGATTCCTTCAAGACTACCTGAATCACCAGTAGCGCCTTGATTGAGTGCTGTGTCGACAAATGATCCAATCGTCAGAGCGGTATTAAATCCGCGTTTCTGTGCTTGCTGTACACTATATTTGATATAGGTGTCATAGAACGTACGCCACGTGGCTTCTCTCCAAGCCTCATTGTTTTGGAGAGCCTTGATCTTCTTCTTGATTACACTATCGCTATCGCTGAGCTTTAGAATCGAGCCACTCATTTTCCCCTTCAGACCAGCACGTGCTAATCCACCTGCAATGGAAGGGCTGCTAGCTCCACTAGCAGCATCAAAAGCTTTGAATAAGTCCGGACCATCAGGTCCCGTATCATTCGAACCGCCTGTCGTCGCCCCAAAGATACCAATTGTGTATCCGCGATTATCGCCGATATCTTCAGCATAGCCATAGAATTCAGTCCATTTCAAAGAATCTTGCTCTGGTTTGTTCACTAGCTTCATAATATTATCCCATTGTTCACCGTCGAGTCCTGTATTAGCCTTTAGAAACTGAAGTGTTGAAGGTGAAAAATTAGCATCATGATCAATAGCTGCAACCGTTGCTTGGCTAGTAGCTTCTTCGCTAGTAAGGGATAATGACCCTATACTTGCTTCATTTGAATTGTCGAATCCCTCATTTAAATCAATTGTTTCCTGTACCGGAGTTCCGTTCTCTTCAGCAAAAGCCTTGGCAGGTGAAGGACCAGACAAGCTAGAGAATGAAGCGATTACAGTGAAGCATAGCAAGATCATAAAGAACTTTGTTTTATTTGAAACGAGTTCATTACTTGTCTTATACATATAATTCCTCCTAGAATAATATAATTATCAAAATCATTTATGGATTATTCCTATTATGAAAAATAACATAAGCATGTTAACTCTCGTTATAAATAAAATATGAGGTAAATAGGATGTATTTATGCGATAATGTCCCTCCTTTCATAAGCACATAGTTTAAGCGCTTATACTGTTATTAGCCCTTAGCGTAGATTTGCTTCTAACTCGAATTGATTTAACAAGAGTATAGATAAGAATCATATGATTAAACAGAGCTTGGATAACCATTTTTTTCAAAATTTATGATCTATATGTGAGTAAATAGACCTAGTTGGTCCATTTTTTCCAATTTCAAGTATATTCAAAAAGAGCATAGAAATCAGAAGGAACGCTTTTACTCAAAAAAAAGGACAGCTTGGTAGACCATAAGCGCAAGAATGAGGACGAAACCCAAACAGCCTCTTGCTAAAATGAGATACATTACATATCAGGAGGCTTAACATGAACAAAATACAGCAATTTAATGCATTGCATACTTCCGAGGAGCTATTATTTTTAGGAAACGCCTGGGACTTGTTATCTGCCGTCGCTTTGGAGAAAGCAGGCTTTAAGGCGATAGGTACAACGAGTTGGGGAATTGCCAATACGCTTGGCTTTGCAGATGGTGAGCTTATTGATTTTGACCAGCATGTAAGCATCATTCGAACGATTGTAGATCATGTTGAGATTCCAGTATCGGCAGATATTGAAGCAGGGTATGGGGAAGATACGGCGACGATTGTTGAGCATGTTTTAAGGATAGCCGATGTGGGAGTTGCAGGTATTAATATTGAGGATTCTTTGAAAACGAAAAAGGGACTTCGAGAAATGGAATTGCACAGTAAGCTGCTGTCCAACATAAGAGCAGCACTGGATGCGCATGGGTACAGAGAGTTTTTTATAAACGCAAGAACGGATACATATTTGCAGAAGGATGCTCCACTTGCGGAAACCATTGAACGGGCAATAGTGTATGTGGAGAGCGGTGCGAGCGGTATTTTTGTTCCGGGGTTGAAGGTCGATGATGAGATTAAGGAAGTTGTGCTGCATGTAAACGCTCCGCTTAATGTTTTATCCTTGCCAGGTCTGACAAATGTCCGCAAGCTTCAGCAGTTAGGAGTTAAACGGTTTAGCTTTGGTAATGCATTTTCTGATAATATAATAATTGCTTTGCAAAAGAACGCTGAACAGTTGATCAACCTTCAAGATACTTCGCATTTATATTCATGAGGATAACTAAGGATAAACGATAGAAAGGACAGGGCATTCGATCATGGCTAACATCAAGCTTTCTTTTGAAGAAATGTGGGAGAAAATTATAGCGTGTGATCGTAAATATGACGGGTTGTTTTTTACGGCTGTGAAAACAACCCGAATATACTGTCGGCCTTCCTGCCGGTCCAAAAAGCCGAAAAAAATAAATGTTGAGTTTTATGATGAAATACAGGCAGTGGAGAAAGCGGGGTTTCGTGCCTGCAAAAGATGCCAGCCTGAGACAGATGTTTCACCCTCTATCAGGCTGGTCCAAAATGTGGTCGCCTTCTTGGTCCATCATTATAGAGAAAGACTGGTATTGCAGGATATTGCGGACCATGTCGGAGTAAGCCCTTTTTATTTGGAGCGCATTTTTAAGCAGGAAACCTCAGAAACACCCCGCACGTATTTGGAAAAAATCAGAGTTGATAAGGCAGCCTATCTGCTTAAAAGTACAGATCTTACGAATCTTGAGATTTGCTATGAGACAGGCTTCCAAAGTTCTTCAAATTTCTATAAGGCATTTCGCAGTTTGATCCAATGTTCTCCTAGTGAGTACAGAAAGCTGAATAAGGAGTAGTTCAAGGAGGGCGTGATCCTTTTATGAGCAAGCTATATATGTTGAATTATGTATCACCGATTGGGGAGATAGAGATATGGGGCACGAGTGAAGCAGTCCATTCCATCATGTTCTCTGATCGGGATATACCCTTAACGAAGTCCATGGAAGAGGCTCCTCCCCAGGTTTTACAGGAATGTACTAGTCAGCTTGATGAGTATTTTAAAGGTGAGCGCCATGAGTTTACGTTTCCCTATGCTTTTGAAGGTACAAACTTTCAGCAAAGGGTATGGAATGCGCTGGTGAAAGTAGAATATGGCGAAACGGCGGCATATAAGGACATTGCCCTTGCTATTGGAAACGAAAAAGCGATTAGGGCCGTAGGCAGTGCAAATGGAAAAAATAAACTCAGTATTGTCATTCCCTGTCACCGAATTATTGGTTCAAATCAGAAACTAACCGGCTACGCAGGGGGCCTATGGAGAAAAGAATGGTTACTCCAGCATGAGAAGCGTTTTTCAGAGAGCTTTCAGAGCATTTTACAGAGATCTTGAGGAGGATTGGATAGACCGAAAAGTTGTTTGAAGATGAAAAATATTTAACCGACATACACTTCATACGTTATGGTCAAAAACTCGGATGCACAATTGGTTAAACGAAGTCAGTTCAATCCGGAGGCAACCTTTAACTACTCTTTGAGTAACCTGGATCTGGCTACGGTTGGATACTACTTTTATGTTAAGATGATCGATCAGTCGGGAAATTCAGCGGCGTTTGTCCCCCAATTTGTTCCCATAAACAACAACAAAGCTGGGCAGGTTTTGGTGTTTATTGATTTGAAAGTTGCAGCTCAGAGCGTTGTGATTTTTCTTGCCCCACCGCAGATTTTGACGACAAGCGAAAGGACTTTGTATAATATTAAGGATGCTAAGCTAAATTTAGCAAAGTAGTTTGTCCAAACCAAAATAAAGCCGTATAAAGGGAGCCGATGTCAGGCTCCCTTTTGCTATCAAGCAACCTGTGATGTAAGAGTTCTACTTGGCTGAAAGCTCACTCTCCGTCACCCATTTATGATTTTTGACAGGCGTTCCCCCTGTAGTCGGCGTATAATCTACCATATATACGGTCGTTGGCTCAGCGGAATCAATGGTAGCCTTGGCCCCATCCATCCCCTTCATATGATCTGCCGCCAGGATAACTTCCGTGCCCGGTGTATAGGGCTCGCTGCCCGCATCTTTAATCTCTTCATGAATAACCCACTTATGATTAGTCACTTTTTCCCCTCCAGTGGTTGGAGTGTATGAAACCGTATAAGCAGTAGTCGTATAAGCACCCACAATTGTGGCGGCAGCGCCGTTCATGCCTGCCATATGGTCAGCTCGGATGATCGCTTGGCTGCCAACTTTAAAGGCTGGGTTTTCAGCTTCTTTTAGTCCGGCAGGAAGCTTACTGGAAGTGGAATGGTTCATATCTGATGTGTCATGTTGTTGACTGCTTGTCGTGTGCTCCTGAACTGGAGCGTTACTGTTCCCGCACCCGCTCAAAATAATCATGACTGTACCAGCGAGCAAAGCCCATTGTTTTCTCATATTTACAGCTCCTTTAGCTTTTAATTCCACATTCAAGTATACCCCTACGGGGTATTTTTGAAACGGAGGTATATGACAAAATTGTGAAGTGCCATGCCTGAATTATTTACGCTGACATTTGATGAAATCCATCCCCTGATAGAAATAAATGTATAAAAACAGACAGGTGTGAAAGGGACCGCCTAATGCGGCCCTTTTTGGTAGCAGAAGATGCGTGATTAAATATTGTTGACAGTAAATAAAAAATCGTTGTAATATTTATAAAACTCATCAAATTACTTGGTATTCAGATGGACTGCAACATTCTAGCTCACAAAAAGCAGATGATATCGGGGGGAGACATCAAAATGAAGAAAAAATGGATTTCATTCATACTATTACTGGGAGCAGTCGCGCTTTTTATCTCTGGCTGTGGCAGTAAGAATACATCGGGAAACGCTGCGGGTGAAGGACAGAAAACACTGCATATCAGCTTTAATCCCGGTCCATATAGCGATCAGTTTAAAAAGGGTGTGGCTCCATATTTGGAGAAGAAGGGCTATAAGATTACAAATAAAGAGTTTACTGACGGTGTTCAGCCCAATGTAGCCGTGGCTAATGGCGATATTGATGCGAATGTGTTCCAGCATTCGCTCTATCTGGAATCTATGAATAAACGGGAGAATATTAATTTGATTGGTGCTGTACAGGTCCCGACTCCTCCAATGGGATTGTACTCCAGCAAGCATACCAGCCTTGACGAAGTTACCGACGGGGCCCAAATTAACCTGCCCAACGAGCCAGTCAATATGCTGCGTGCGCTGAATATTTTAAAGGAAATAGGCTGGATCACATTAAAGGAAAATATTGATCCACTGCAAACATCGGTGAACGACATTACCTCTAATCCGCATCATTTGGAATTTGTTGCTACCGAACCGGCACAGGGACCACGTGCATTGGAGGATGTTGATTTTGCGGCTATACAAGGAAACTTTGCTGTATCGAATGGAATGAAGCTGACCTCGGCTTTAAAGCTTGAAAATATGACCGATCCGTTTACGAATGTGGTGGCTGTGGACAGCAAGAACAAGGACAAGCCATTTGTCAAAGACATTATTGAAGGGTATCATTCGGAAGAATTCCAAAAGTACATCAAATCGAATCCCGATTATGAAGGCTACAAGCTGCCAAGCTATTTCAAATAATATCGGGTTACGATCTTCTGCGGGCTGACATTGTCAGCCTGTATCTTATGGATAAAAGGTGGAGATGAACGTGATTTTTTCATCCTCTGATCTCGTCAAGGCTCTGCCTGACAACTATTTTAGCGCAATGGATGACAAAGTGAATCTGTATAAAAGCAAAGGAATAGATGTAATCAATTTGGCAGCCGGTAACCCGGATCAGCCGACACCGGCGCATATCATCAGTGCTTTGAAGGAAGCGGTCGATCAGCCGACCAATCAGGGCTACCCGCCTTTTCATGGGAAAAAAAGCACACTGGAAGCTGTCGCTGCGTTCTATAAACGGGAGTATCAGGTAGAGCTTGATCCTGACCGGGAGGTTGCCGTATTCAACGGCTCCGCCATAGGTGTAATGGGTATTCCACAGGCGTTGCTCAATCCCGGTGACTGGTTATTGACAACCGATCCGGCGTACCCGCAGTATTATTCCGCTGCTGCGCTGGCAAGAGCCTATATTCATATAATTCCGCTTGATGAGAAGGATGGCTTTTTGCCTGATTATACAACCGTACCGGAAGACATCGCAGAGCAGGTCAAATTGCTCATTATTAATTACCCGAACAATCCGACTGGAGCAGTGGCTACTGCGGATTTTCTGACGAAAACGTTGGATTATGCCGCTGAGCACCATTTTCCGGTTATGAATGATTTTGCTTACGGTGCTCTTGGCTTTAGCGGGCATAAGCCGATTAGTCTATTGCAAATCCCCGGCGGCAAGGAATATGGTGTCGAGACGTATACGGCTTCCAAAACGTATAACATGGCTGGATGGCGCTTCGGCTTTGCGGTTGGAAATGCGTCCGTCATTGGTGCGCTCAAGCATTATCATACGCATGCCTATAGCACCGTTTTTGGAGCGGTGCAGGATGCCGGAGCAGCGGCATTGCTGGGCTCGCAGGAACAGGTACGGGAACTGGCAGCGTTATATGAGCGGCGACGTGATGTTCTCATTGCAGCGTTACGAGGTATTGGCTGGGAGGTAGCCGCTCCCCAAGGGTCTTTTTTTGCCTGGTTCAAGGTGCCAGTGGGTTATACATCTACTTCCTTTGCAGACTTTTTATTGGACGAGGCGCATGTTGCAGTGGCTCCTGGAGAAGGCTTTGGTCGTGCAGGAGCTTCCCATGTGCGGGTCAGTCTGGTGAACAGCGAAGAACGGCTGCTGGAGGCGGTGCAGCGAATCGCAGCAACGGGTATTTTTAAAGCATAAGCTGGAATGCAAATGGAAGAAATTCATGGAGGGAGCGAGAAAAGAACTTTGAGTATAGCGATTATCGGAGCCATGGAAGAAGAAATAGCAGGTTTGAAAGCGCAAATCGAAGGGATAAAAATGACCCGGATTGCGAACGGAATTTTTTATACAGGCCATCTTCAGGGCAAGGAAGTTGTTCTGCTGCAATCGGGAATTGGCAAAGCGAACGCGGCCTTGACTACGGCGCTGTTGATTGAACGATTTAACCCGGAGCTTGTCATTAATACCGGGTCTGCTGGAGGGCTTGATCCAGCGCTGCATGTTGGCGATGTCGTAGTGGCGACCGAGCTGACTTACAGCGATGTGGACGGAACAGCGTTCGGCTATGCCTACGGGCAGGTACCGCAGATGCCGGCAAGTTATCCGGTCGAGCCGGCGCTGCTTGCTTTCGCGACAGCAGCGCTGGCGGAGACCAAGATTGAAGGGCAGATCGTCACCGGATTGATTACGACGGCAGACTCCTTTATCTATCAGGCTGAGCGCGCCCGTTTTATTCGCAGCCAGTTTCCTGAAGCCAGGGTAACGGATATGGAAGGGACTGCTGTCGTTCAGACAGCGTACCAGTTTGGTGTCCCGTTTCTGGCTGTTCGTTCTCTGTCTGATCTTGCCGGTGCAGAAGCGGCGGGTTCTTTTAACTCCAATCTTGACTTGGCTGCGACCAACTCGGCAGCAGTGGTTGCGGCTCTTGTAGCCGCATACGATAGAGCCAAGCTATAGTATATTCAGGAACGCTTTTTTTTCGGCTTGCCATGCTGGTTAATGAGATTTCGAAGTTGTTTCCCGGCTTGGTTCAGCTCAGCATCGTTCAACACATAATCGGTACTGACTTCCCAGGTGCTGCGGTCATGAAGATAAAAAATAAAGCCGGGAAAACGAGGGCGCAGCCATTTGCGGATGGATGCCCCTTCGAATTCGACTTTTGTGATTGCAGACCATGGGACAGTTCGAGTACCATCGGAAATACTGTGTTCGTCAAAGATGAACAGGTAGTTATCCTTACGAAGCGTTCTTTTCAAACAAGCAACCAGATAACCCCCGAAAAATGGGATTCCGATGATGGCTGACGTAATAAAGAAAAAGATTTGCAAAGCCGTGATATCTTCGTCGATAAAAATGAGCAGCAGCAAGAACAGACAAATAAGTACAAACATCAAGCTCCCCATGGCCTTCCAAAAGGCCAAAGATCTGCGATATGTAATTTTATCCACGCAATACCGCCTCATCGTTTACAAATGCCTGAATGAAATGGGTCATCTGTTCTCTCCATTCAGCCTCGGTAACACTCTCCATTCGCAGACACGGTGCAGCCTGCATATCTTGCTCTGTATTTCTTACGATCCACAGATCATTTGCTCCTTTGAGAACAAATAGCAGATCTGTAACAGAAGGCCCATCTTCATCTGTATCTGTGTATACCATCCGGCTCAAATTATCCAGGCATCTGTAATTATGCTGAAAATCCTCATGCCAGACTTGTATCACTTCCCGATCCGACTCGCTAAGTTTCCAAGCTAATGTCCGCTGCATGGTGAAGTTGGAGGAGGTTAACTCGTTCCATTGCTCTTCTGTCAGATCGACGTATCGGCTGTGACTATTAAAGTCCGAAGGAAGCAGGCCGAACAGTTGTCCAATGTCGTTATACCAGTCTTCTGGGAAAGACCAGCGAAAGAAGTGAAGTTCATTATGGCTGGAGAAATGATACAAAAAACGGTCATTTCCATTGTGTATGGTCAATATATTCTGTTTGTCCGACTGCTCCTTGTATCCACGCAGCATATGACGGCTTTGTACGAGCTGAGCAAGTATTTCAACAAGGAACGGATCAAATTCAAGCTGCTGCTGTCCGTCATCCCGTTGTTCCATCAGTCCCTTGGATATCAGGCTGTGGGTTGCAGCATGAAAAAGCAGCTCCCAGCGATCTTCGCTCAGTTCCCCATAATAAGATTGAAGCAGACCGGAAGCCATATCTTCTGCGCCCAATGCAGTCAAAGCAAAGCCTAGTTCCTCAAGCGTTAAAATTATCGTATGTTTGTCCATAGTCAGGCTCCTTTCTCATCTGTTAGGTCGTATGCTTATTTAAATAGCTTGCTGGCCCAGCGAATGCCCTTTTCGGCGAATTTGGCGACTTTTCCGCCTGCCCAGCTGCCCACTGTACCGCCGACGTAAGCACCGACGGCTGCACCAACCGGACCGCCGATGGCACCGCCAACGGCTCCCAGAGCAACAGCGCCGCCATAGGTTGCGGCGGTTTTAATCGCTACGTTGGAAGCAGACACAGCCACGTCTGTTCCGGTAAGCTTCCCGCTTTTCCATTTTCCAGCCAGACTGATACCCTCGCCCACAATATTCATGGTGGCATTAATAGGGTACAGCTTCTTGGCGATCATGCCGGGAATTTGGCGGGTGGCTATGCCGTAACGCCCTTTCTCCACCCCGGCGATCACGTTCCGCGTCCACTGAGGAAAGCTATTGGCTTTGTTGAAGCCCAAGCCAAGCTTTCCCATTTGAAGCTTTCCGGCTAAACGGTCAAAGCCCTTTAAACCCTTCATTACAATACCTGGCTTGGCGAATTGGCGATTTAGGCTTTTGCCTAAATTACGCATAAAAGCATTGCTTCCTTTACCTTTCACCCAGGCCGCATTATGTATGACCGCTCTAGTGGGATTTTTCAGACTTTTCTTGAATTCTACTGTTTTGGTGAGCACAAGTGTGGAAGCCAGGCCACTATAGATAGCTGTTCCGGCAAACCCCAGCTGTCCACGCCACTTATTGGCCTCTGAAAGGCTGTTAATGGCTATATCTGCGGGATCGGAGCCTTTTTTCTCGGAGGTTACTGGCTCACTGCTACTGCTCTGTCCGCTGTGATCCCCTTTATTAATACCCGCGTCTGCTTGGGTATCGGTTTCCTTGAACTTTACTGCTATGGAACGCAATTCTGTGCTGACAGAACCGACAGTCTGAGTGAAGGCATCCATTTCCCCACGTGCTCGATGAAAATCCTGATAAAAACGCTGCTGTGTTGTTCCTGCCCAGCCATTTTCCAGCATTTGAATCTGTTGTGACAGTTGTCCGCAAATTTGTGCCCCCAACTCGCGTGCCTGTGCAAATTGCCTGGAAACCGCTTCTAGTTTCTCAGGAGGAACCATAATTTTAGCCATGATTTCCACCTCGGATGATTAAAATTGTTAATATTTATTTTAGTGAATGCAGTGGACATTAGCAAAAAAAGTAGGGGATTTCAAGCAAAAATAAGTCGTTTGTACGAGTTCGTGAGAAAGCATAGGGGAGAATGGTAGGAGTGTTTATGATCCAAAATTCTTATATGGGGATATCGAAAACGCAAAAAGCCCCTCTTTCAAATGGAACTTTCCATAAGAAAGAGGGGCCTTTCTGCATATAAGCTAGTATATTTCGCGCTGACAGCTTATTTGAGCGGAATTTGCTTGGACAGCTTTTCAAACTGCTGCAAGTGAGGGGTGACCTTGGTGGTAATCCCTTTGAGATACTTGATGGCCGCTTTTCTTTGCCGTTCCTTGGTAGCTGTCTCCTCCGGGAACATGGAGTATTCCTTTTGAACGGAGCCATTTTTATATATTACGGAGAAGAGCTCTCCGCTTTGCCACTGCTGGACTAGATTCTGATTGCTGTGCAGGATATTTAGCACTTCCATGCCGTTTTGATAAGTAAAGCTGTAGTCTGGATCGGCTAGAGCATGGATCACTTGGTAGCCGCTCTGTAATCTGTTGTTCTGAAAATTACCCACTTGGATCCCGTTCGAGCGGATCGTTCCGTCACTTTGAGTCACTTGTTCAGTCTGCGTGCCTTTACCGCTCATGGTGTCATTGCTCCATGTGCCGTTGTATACCACTTTATGATTTTGCCCATCTGCATCCGTGTATTGATTCATGTATTTTCCGGTACCTGTACGCTTACCTTTCACAAAATCGCCCGAATACTGTTTGTTTTCACTCCATTTTATTGTACCACGTCCATTGGGTTGTCCGTTCTCAACCTCTCCGTAGTAAGTAGTTTGACCGGATAGCTGAAGCGATTCCTTGGCCGCAGATGCACTCACCGCAGGCGTATTTAACAGCACCGCCCCGGATATCAGCGATGCGGACATCATAATAGGCAGGGACAGAGACTTCCCTTTTTGCCAAAGCTTTTGCATCATGAGTTCTCCCCTTCCGAAGTTTTGAATTTCATGTTTAAACTATTTTGTGCCTGGTGATTTATAGTTTAATATATATTGAGAATTATAGGAAACTGTAAAGTGAAAACAGGTAATAAGGAGGAGCAATCATGAATTTACCTGAACATGATCAGCCTGCTATGCTAGAACATGTTCAAGAACAGATTCAAGAGATGGAGGATCGACTAAGCGAATTTGATTTTCAACCGGGTGAGGAAGTTGTCGCGTTTATATTATAAATTTTCAGAATAACGAGCTCATTTAGATGCTAAAAAAGGGGTAACAAGATATGAATGTTTTAGGTCAGTTAGGCTCTGCTATCCAGGGCAGTCTATTTGTTCAATCGGAGTTGAACAAAGCACATGCGTTTATTCAGGAGCACAACCTGCCTGTAGAGCAGGTAGATGATGATTTGCATAAGCAAATGATTGCGTTGGAGTAATATGCGGGAACTCGTATTTTCCAGCGAGGGCTTGCTACATACAAATTAATCAATGCAATACTAATCTTATTTTGATCCCCGATAATCGGGAAATACGGTCATTGCTTTTAAATATAAAGAAGAATAACGGTGAGTACAGGATGGATAAAAAAGCAAAGAAAATACTCATGAGCACCTTCTGGTCAGCCAGCGGCTGGAAGCAGGAGCGAGGGCCTTTTTCCGGCGAGGATTTTGAATATGCCAAAAGTAAGGGCTTGATGTTCGATCCGATTACCATTACACATGACGAGATTGTGAGTAGGCTGCATGAGCTGCACCAGCAAGTGGCTACAAAAGAACGAGTGGCGGCGGCTTTTTTGCACAGTCTTTCTACGAAAAAGGTTCATTTACGAAGCGCCTTGTCGAGTTGGGCTTTAACCGCAAGCCTGCCTGTGCACACCTATGAAGAGCGGTCTGTCGTGCTGCCCAATTATAGCAGCTGTGGGGATTGTAATTTAAATAAAATCATGTCCGATCAGGAATACATCAATGAAGACTTGAATGTATTGAATTTTGAACGAATCAAATGGGGCGGGGTTCGTTTGAATCATCTTCTCTATTGCCTGATGGACCTTGAATTGTTCAGTAAAGAAGAAGACTTCAAGGTTTCCGATCAGGATATTGCCATACTTCATAAAATGCTCGCAGCCGTTCAGGACTGTGATGCTCAAAACGGGGCATGGCAATTGGAGAAGCGCTGGAAAGATGTGTTCCCATCCAGCAAAAATGAACGCGACGTAGTTATGGAGGTATGGGGATATGCCGGATTGCTAACTCCAAAGGACACACCTCGTAGACGCCGACACGGAAATGATGATTTTAATTCAGTAGCAACCTGGCAAGGAGATGACGGATACTCACAGGAAGCGCTGGATTATTACTTCGGTGCATTTTTGTAAAAAAGTGAACAATTTTGATCAAGTGGTATGCCGTCTGGCGTGCCACTTTTAATTTTTTCTTCTGCGTAATTCCTCCACTTCTACCGTCTTGGGCAAACAGCGTTGTTTTTCCGGCTAGGCTATTTCCCCATATGAAAAAGGGAACTCCCTGATTGGTTCAATTCAATAGATTACTTAGAATTAGAGAAGGTGAAAAATTTAATCTTGGGGGAATGGATGATGAATCGATTAACCAAAGCAATAAAGATAATAAACATTGTGAAAAAAGGATCAAGGTTTTGAAGGGGATCAGTAGATATATACCCAATCAGCATGGAGCCTGGGCCATGCTCATTCTTCCATTTTTATTCGGTTTAGCGGCTTCTCCAGGGGAATTCATTCATATACCTCTATTCGTATGCTGGTTTTTTATTTATTTATTCAGTTTTCCGGTTCTTCAATGGATCAAAACAGGAAAACGTGAAAGATACTGTAAGCCCGCTGTTGTATACGGAGCGATACTACTTCCTTTTTTAGTTTCACTGGTGTGGATAAAGCCTGCGTTGATCTGGTATGGAGTTCTGTTACTATTCTTTTTTATGGCTAATATGTACTATGCCAAAATGAAAAATGAACGTGCCCTGCTCAATGACATTGCTGCGATTATAGTTTTTTGTTCGTTTATATACCCTGTTGTTCATATTGGAGAAGCAGGGGATTGGAGAACATCCACAGAGCTATTTTTGCTGCTGGTGTCTTATTTTACAGGAACTGCTCTTTATGTTAAAACGATCATCCGTGAAAGAAAAAATAAACGTTATTATTATGCTTCTGTCATCTATCATTTGATCATTATACTGTTTGCTGCCTGGATCAAGCTGTTTTTGGCTGCTCCTTTTTTAATTTTATTATTACGAGCTATATGGCTTCCTAAATTCGAATTAAAGGCAAAGCAAGTCGGCATGGCTGAAATTGGATTTTCATTGATGCTCTATGTAGCTGTGTTGTTTTTATATTTCTAAAAAGGAGAGACATCAATGATATCTTTGGAAACGCCACGAGATTATCACGAAAACCCGTTTATCGTCATTTGGGAGGTAACGCGAGCTTGTGCTTTAGAATGCCTTCACTGCAGAGCGGAAGCCCAGTATAAGCCTGACCCTCGTCAGCTGACATTAGAAGAAGGCAAGCAGCTAATAGATCAAATCGCTGAAATGAATCATCCGCTGGTGGTTTTCACAGGTGGAGATCCGTTATCGCGGCCTGATTTATTTGAGTTGGCTCAATATGCAATTGAAGAAAAAAAGCTGTCGGTTTCAATGACTCCCAGTGCCACTCCTAAAGTGACCCGGGCAGCGGTTGAAAAAGCAAAGCAAGTTGGCTTATCACGGTGGGCTTTTAGCCTGGACGGTTCATGCGCAGACATTCATGATCATTTTCGGGGTACTGTGGGCTCTTACGATACCACCATGCGGGGAATTGGTTATTTGAAGGAAATGAACATTCCTATTCAAGTAAACACGACGGTGTCCCGGTACAATCTTCACGATCTGGAGCAAATTGCAGAGAAGGTAAAGGATATGCAGGTGGTGTTATGGAGCTTGTTTTTCCTTGTTCCAACCGGGCGCGGTATGGAGAAGGATATGATTACGCCTGATGAACATGAAGCTGTAATGAAGTGGTTGTATCAAATACAACAACAGATGCCCTACGGTGTAAAGGCTACAGAAGCACCCCATTATCGAAGGGTTGTATTACAGGAAAAGCACAGAGCAGGCAAGAACGGTGCGACGTTTGAACAAAAAAGGGCAGATGTTTTAGGGCGTGCTCCTAAAGGCGTAAATGATGGAGATGGATTTGTTTTTATCAGTCATATCGGCGACGTATACCCGAGCGGTTTCCTGCCCCTTGCATGCGGAAATGTGCGACAGGATAGTCTGGCACATATTTATCGGCACTCTCCTGTCATGAATAAGCTTAGAGATAAGTCTCTGCTTAAAGGGAAATGTGGAATCTGCGAATTCAATACAATTTGTGGAGGCTCCAGAGCAAGGGCTTTTGCAATAACAGGGGATTATTTGGAGAGTGACCCCTATTGTGCGTATATACCTGGGGCTAAGGAAGGAAAAGTGCTTTTATGAAAAAAAGTCCTAAAAAAGTCGTTATTCTCGGTGGAGGAATAAGTGGTTTAAGTGCTGCCTTTTATGTGCAGAAGCTGGCTAGGGAGAGGCAAATGGAGGTAGAGATTACACTGGTTGAGAAAAGCGATCGGCTGGGAGGAAAGCTGCACACCATTCGTCATCATGATTTTATGATCGAAAAAGGACCGGATGCTTTTCTGGCCAGAAAAACGGCTATGCTGGAGCTGACCATGGAATTGGGATTGGAGGCAGAGCTGGTGTCGACAAACCCGAAGGCCAAGTCTGCCTGCATTTTGCATAAGGGAAAGCTGCACACCATGCCGATGGGCTTCATTCTAGGCATTCCAACGAAGCTAACTCCCTTCATTCGGACAGGGCTGATCTCTCCGCTGGGAAAAGCGCGCGCAGCCCTGGATTTAATTATTCCCGCCAAGCGAGGTGATATGGACGAATCTCTGGGGGATTTTATCAAGCGGCGCCTCGGCAAAGAAGTTTTGAACCAGATTACAGAGCCTCTGCTATCTGGAATTTACGCTGGCGATACGTATTCTCTCAGCTTAATGTCAACCTTTCCTCAATTTAAGCAAATGGAACAAAAGCATGGAAGTCTGATTATAGGTATGGCTAAAGGAGCGGGGAGAAAGTCGGGTGTATCTGACAAATTGCCGGATATCGCCAAGAAGAGCATGTTTCTTTCATATCGGCAAGGCTTATCTACAATCGTAGAGCGGTTAAAGGAAAGGCTGCATACCTTACATTTTGTTATGGAACAGGGTGTGGCTGAAGTAAGGAAAGAGGACGGCTATCAGGTAATTTTGGATCATGGACAAATCATAGCAGCAGATGCAGTGATTTGCGCTGTTCCAGCCTTTGAGGCTGCTAAATTATTTTCCGGTGTTGCAAGTGTCGGCTTGCTCAATAAGATCAACTACGTTTCGGTAGCCAATATTGCCCTTGCCTATAAAAATACAGAGCTTAATCTTGCCTTTGAAGGAACCGGTTTTTTGGTGCCGCGCAAGGAAGGTAAAAGGATTACAGCATGTACGTGGTCCTCGACAAAGTGGATCCATACGGCTCCTGAAGGATATACGCTGCTGCGAGCATATATCGGACATGCAGGTGCACAGGAATGGATGCAGATGACGGATGATGAGCTTGTAGATGCCGCACGCAAAGATTTGAAGGATTTAATGGGTCTGAATGCAGAACCGGAATTCGCCGAAGTTAGTCGGTGTAATCAATCGATGCCGCAATATCCGATCGGACACAAAGAGCATATGGCACAGGTCAGACATGATTTATCGCAGTATTTTCCAAATGTATTTCTATGTGGTGCTGGTTATGGGGGCGTTGGCATTCCAGATTGTATCGCTCAAGGGAAAGAAGCGGCTGAACAGCTGATCTCAGCTTTTTAATCATAAGGCTATTTCCTTCGGCGGAAGAGGGAGTTCCCTGATTGGTTCAGGTTCAAAGGGGAAGTAGAGTTAAAACTGAACATAAAATAAAGGCAAGGTAGGGGAGCAGAAATGATCCAGTTAACGGAAGAAACATGGGTGGCAGACATTGTGAGAGAGGTTCCCAAAACGGGAGATTTGTTTCGTAAACTGCGGATTGACTTTTGCTGCGGCGGGGGAATACCACTTCGGGAAGCGGCAGCCAACCGAGGTCTGAATGCTAGTGAACTGCTGGCACAGGTGCATGAAGTGATGGAAAGTCAGGCGCAACATAAGCAAATGCAACCTTCTTCACTCGAAACCAAAGAACTAATCACCTACATTCAGGATACGTATCATACGAGACTTCGCGAAGAACTATCGGCGCTTACACCGTATGTAACCAAACTAACGCGGGTTCATGGCGAACGGTATCCACATCTAAAACAAGTGAATGAGCTCTATACCTTACTTAAACAGAAATTATCGGATCATATTCAAAATGAGGAAGAGCATATATTTCCGATGATTGAATTGTTTTTACAGGAGTCGACCGTTGAAGGGGCAAACGCGCTGAATCCACATGTATCCAAGCTGCAAGACGAGCATCAGGCTGTAGTGGAGCTGCTGAAGGAGCTGCGCTTGATAACTAATGGTTTTGAGCCGGTACAGGAAGCTTGTGGTACGCATCGGCTTGTATTGAAGCGGTTAGAGGATCTGGAAGCAGATATTTTTAATCATATTCTTCTTGAGAATTGTACATTAATCGAGCGTACGAGACAGGCACAGCTCATAATCTAACCTCTTACTTGAATGATGAACTAACTTCGAGGAGTCGGACAAAATGAAAAAAATAATTAAACATAGCCAGGCGCTCTTTTTTGTTTTTTCCATCGTGTTATTACTTTCAGGATGCGGTACGGGACAACAATCGGCTTCAAATGCTGGTAGTACGGTCCAGACCGAGTCTTCAGGCCAGGCATCTTCGGAAACGACTCAAACGGTTGAGCTGACCGTATCGGCAGCTGCAAGCTTAACGGATGCACTCAAAGAAATTCAGACTTTGTACGAGTCAACCCATAAAGACATCCATTTGAATTTCAATTTCGGCGGCTCTGGTGCGCTTGAAAAGCAGATTGAGCAAGGAGCACCGTCGGATTTGTTTCTATCCGCTTCGAACAAAAACATGAAGTCTCTCGTTGATCAGCAGTTAATAGATAGCAATAAGCAACAAACATGGCTGACGAACGAATTGGTAGCGGTTATCCCTGCAGACGGGACGATGAACATCGCGAGTGTAACGGATTTAACAAAAAAAGAAGTGAAGAAGGTTGCGATCGGCATTCCTGAAAGTGTTCCTGCGGGCAACTACGCACAGGAAGCGCTAACGAACGCGAAGCTATGGGACACATTACAAAGCAAACTGGTTCAAGCAAAAGATGTTAGACAAGTGCTGCAATATGTGGAAACAGGAAACGCTGATGTTGGATTTGTATATAAAACAGATGCGTTGACTACGCAAAAGGCGAAAATCGCCTTTAAGGTGGACCCTAAAACCTATTCACCGGTTAAGTATCCAATCGGGATTGTCAAAGCTTCAAAACACATTCAAGAAGCTGAGGACTTTTATGCATACCTTCAATCGCAAGAATCTCTGAATATTATGGCTAAGTATGGATTTACCATATCGAAGTGAGCATGCAGGCTATTGATTGGAATGAATATTGGCCTCCTATCCGATTATCGTTGCAAGTTGCACTGTTATCCAGTGTATTGGTGATTCTATTAGGCTTGTTTGTGGCATGGTCAATGTCGCGGTTAGGAGCGTTTACAGGGAAAACGGTCGTTGAAACCATGCTTATGCTGCCCTTGGTACTCCCACCGACCGTTGTTGGCTTTTTACTGTTAATATTACTTGGACGAAAAAGTGGGTTCGGCCATTTGGTGGAGCGATGGTTTGGCGAACCTATTGTATTCTCGTGGTGGGCTGGGGTGATAGCAGCAGTAGTTGTGGCTTTTCCTCTTGTCTATCGGACGCTGAAAATGGGCTTTTCTTCTGTTGATCGTGACTTGGAAGATGCGGGACGCTCGATGGGAGCAAGTGAGTGGCAGGTTTTCCGATATATTACCTTTCCTTTAATTTTCCCTTCTTTTAAAGCTGCCTTTATACTCGGTTTTGCCCGCGGTCTGGGCGAATTTGGTGCTACGTTGATGATTGCCGGAAATATTCCGGGTAAAACACAAACCATTCCGACAGCCATTTATGTTGCGGTGGATTCTGGTCATCTTCCTATGGCCTGGGCTTGGACATGCTCTATCATACTCATTTCCTTTATCATGCTCCTGTTAACGGGACAAAAGAACAATTAACCACTTCGTACAAGCTTCCTTCTAGTAGAGGGAAGCTTTTTTGTATCTTTCCATAGAACGAGGGATTTTCTATAGCGCTATAGGACATTCCCTAATGGGAACAGAGATGAATGAATTACATAATGAGAGTAAGCGAATGAATCTAAGGAGCGTTGATCATCGATGAAAAAAAAATACAGCCTCAACTTCTTTAAGCCGATCGAGAGTTATTCTGGAAACTGGTCAATCCTTGAGGAAAAAAATAGAGAATGGGAAAACGTGTACCGCCAGCGTTGGTCTCACGACAAAGTAATTCGTACGACGCACGGTGTTAACTGTACTGGCTCCTGTAGCTGGAAGGTTTTTGTTAAAAATGGCATCATCACCTGGGAAAATCAGCAAATTGATTATCCCTCCTGCGGTCCAGACATGCCAGAATTTGAGCCGCGTGGATGCCCGCGTGGTGCTTCATTTTCCTGGTATGAATACAGTCCGTTACGTGTGAAATACCCTTATATGCGCGGCAAGCTATTGCGACTATGGCTGGCTGCGATCAAGGAGCATAGCAATCCGGTAGACGCATGGGCGAGTATTGTGGAAGACCCTGAAAAAGCCAAACTCTACAAATCGGCGCGCGGAAAAGGTGGCCATGTTCGTGTGGCTTGGGACGATGTTCTACGCCTGATTTCGGCGCAATTAATTTATACCATCCGTAAGTACGGTCCTGACAGGATTGCAGGCTTTACACCCATTCCGGCGATGTCGATGATAAGCTACGCCTCGGGAGCACGATTCATTTCATTGCTTGGCGGGGAAATGCTGAGCTTTTACGATTGGTATGCCGATCTTCCGCCTGCCTCTCCTCAAATTTGGGGTGAGCAAACGGACGTACCTGAATCCTCAGATTGGTATAACGCGGGTTACCTGATCATGTGGGGATCGAACGTGCCGCTTACCCGGACGCCGGATGCCCACTTCATGACGGAAGTACGTTATAAAGGGACGAAGGTTGTGTCGGTAGCACCCGACCTGGCGGAGAATGTGAAGTTCGCTGACAATTGGCTCGCACCTAATCCAGGTACAGATGCTGCCGTAGCCCAGGCTATGACGCATGTCATTCTGGATGAGTTCTATAAAGAACGTCAAGAACCGATGTTCATTAACTATGCCAAGCAATATACAGATATGCCATTTATGATTCTGCTTGATCCCCATGAGGGGGCCTGGAAAGGTGGGCGTTTTCTACGGGCGAGTGATCTGGGGGATGCTTCGCCGCATGCAGACTGGAAACCGGTCATATACGATGAAGCGACGAAGGAAATGCTGGTTCCGAACGGTACGCTGGGACAGCGCTGGGAGCAGGGCAAGAAATGGAATCTGATCCTGGAGCGGGAAGATGGAACGAGAGTTGAGCCCGCGCTCACGATGGAAGGTCATGACGAGCAATGGGAAGAGATCGTATTCCCTTACTTTGATAACTCGGGTAATGGAACGTTCAAACGTGTCATTCCAGCTAAAAAAGTACGTCTGGCAGATGGTTCGGAACGTTTCGTAGCGACCGTATACGATCTGATGATGAGTCAGTATGGTATTGCTCGCAACGACAGCCCTCATAACGCCAAGGATTATTACGATGCGGCTTCGCATTATACCCCTGCCTGGCAGGAGAAAATCACGGGCGTCAAGGCATCGGTAGTGGTGCAGATTGCTCGGGAATTCGCTCAGAATGCAATCGATACCCAAGGGCGCTCCATGATCATTATGGGAGCGGGGATCAATCACTGGTTCAATAGTGACACCATCTATCGGTCGATTTTGAACCTGGTAATGTTGACTGCTTCTCAAGGCGTAAACGGCGGGGGCTGGGCGCATTATGTAGGCCAAGAAAAATGTCGTCCCATTGAAGGCTGGTCCACGATTGCCTTTGCCAAAGACTGGCAGGGACCAGCTCGATTGCAAAATGCCACTTCATTTTTCTATTTTGCAACAGAACAGTGGCGCTATGAAGAAAGCGGCACGGATTCGCTGAAATCACCGACGGGCGGAGATGTCAAATATCAGCATCCGGCAGACTACAATGTGTTGGCAGCACGTTTAGGCTGGATGCCATCTTACCCGCAGTTTAACAAGAACAGCCTGTTGTTTGCCGAAGAGGCGGCGAAGCTGGGCAAGAAATCAAACGCGGACATTATTAATCACGCTGTAGAAGAGATTAAATCGCAAAAGACTCGTTTCGCGGTTGAAGATCCAGGAGCAGCAGAGAACTTCCCGCGCTCACTCTTTATTTGGCGGTCCAACCTGATTTCCAGTTCGGCGAAGGGCCAGGAATATTTCATGAAGCATCTGCTCGGAGCGTCCGATGCGCTGCTTGCCCGGCCGAACGAAGAGCAGAAACCAGAGGAAATCGTCTGGCGGGAAGATGTAGAAGGAAAGCTTGATCTGGTGGTTGCACTTGATTTCCGGATGACAACAACCCCATTGTACGCGGATGTTGTACTCCCGGCTGCAACCTGGTATGAGAAGACAGATTTGTCCTCGACAGATATGCATCCGTTCGTGCATCCATTTAATCCTGCGGTGAATCCTCTTTGGGAATCCCGTTCGGACTGGGATATCTACCGTCATCTATCCGAAACCTTCTCGGAAATGGCCAAAGAGCATCTGCCAGGAATATATAAAGACGTTGTGACTGCACCGCTTGGACATGACTCCATAGGCGAAATTTCGCAACCGATGGGTCTTGTAAAGGACTGGACGAAGGGCGAGGTCGAAGCAGTTCCGGGTAAAACTATGCCGAATTTCAGCATTGTAGAACGCGATTATACGAAAATATACGATAAATATGTCTCGCTCGGTCCCAATTTGGCGACCGGGAAGACAGGTGCGCACGGCGTTAGTTTCTCAGTGGCGGAGGAATATGAGGAGTTAAAGAAGCTGAACGGTGTTTATTACGATGAGTCCATTAAAGACGGACTGCCGAAAATCCAGACAGCCCGCCAAGTGGCCGATACGATTCTTCATCTTTCGTCCGCAACCAATGGCCGTGTTTCCCAAAAAGCCTATGAAGAGGCGGAAAAGGATCACGGTGTTAAACTGATGGACATCTCGGCCGATCGTGCTGCTGAAAAAATCACGTTCCAAAGCATCACGGCACAGCCGCGTGAAGTTATACCAACACCGGTATTCAGTGGTTCAAACAAGCAGGGACGTCGCTACTCGCCATTTACAACGAATATTGAACGTCTCGTTCCGTTTCGCACGTTAACAGGAAGACAGCATTTCTACATCGATCATGAGATTTTCCAGCAGTTTGGGGAGTCATTGCCAGTCTATAAACCGACTTTGCCGCCAATGGTATTCGGTACGCGTGATCGGGAAATCAAGGGCGGTCAGGATTCACTGGTGCTTCGTTATCTGACTCCACACGGTAAATGGAATATTCACTCCACCTACCAGGATAACCAGCATATGCTTACGCTGTTCCGCGGAGGTCCTACGGTATGGATCAATAACGAAGACGCAGCGGCCCATGGCATTGCCGACAATGACTGGTTAGAGGTGTACAACCGCAACGGTGTCGTAACCGCACGGGCAGTTGTCAGCCACCGGATGCCAAGAGGAACGATGTTCATGTACCATGCTCAGGACAAGCATATTCAAGTGCCGGGCTCCGAAATCACGGATACACGCGGGGGCAGTCATAATGCGCCAACAAGAATTCATCTCAAACCAACCCAGATGGTTGGCGGATATGCTCAGCTAAGCTACGGGTTCAATTATTACGGTCCGATCGGGAACCAGCGTGATGTGTACGTAGCGGTACGTAAAATGAAGGAGGTTAACTGGCTTGAAAATTAAAGCTCAAATTGCCATGGTCATGAACCTGGATAAATGTATTGGCTGCCATACGTGCAGCGTGACGTGCAAAACAACTTGGACAAACCGCAAAGGCGCGGAATATATGTGGTTCAACAACGTGGAAACCAAACCCGGCATTGGCTATCCAAAGCGCTGGGAAGACCAGGAGCAATATAAGGGCGGCTGGCAGCTTCGCAAAGGAAAGCTTGAACTAAAGTCAGGGAGCAAGCTGTCCAAGATTGCGCTGGGCAAAATTTTCTACAATCCCGACATGCCGGAAATGAAAGATTATTATGAGCCTTGGACTTATAATTATGAGCATTTGACCAACGCAAAAGAGCAGAAGCATTCTCCGGTAGCGCGTGCGCATTCCGCAGTAACGGGCGAAAAGATGGATCTGAATTGGGGTCCAAACTGGGAGGATGATTTGGCGGGGGCCCATGTAACGGGGCCACTTGATCCGAATATTCAGAAAATCGAAGAAGAGATCAAATTCAATTTTGAGAAGTCGTTCATGATGTATCTCCCTCGGCTTTGCGAGCACTGTCTGAATCCAAGTTGTGTCGCATCCTGTCCTTCGGGCGCGATGTATAAACGGGACGAGGACGGAATCGTGCTCGTGGATCAGGAAGCCTGCCGCGGCTGGCGGTATTGCATGACAGGCTGTCCATACAAGAAAGTGTACTTCAACTGGCAAACGAACAAAGCGGAGAAATGTACCTTCTGTTTCCCACGTGTGGAAGCCGGGTTGCCAACCGTCTGCTCCGAGACATGTACTGGACGAATTCGCTACCTCGGTGTTCTGCTGTATGATGCGGACCGAGTGCAGGAGGCTGCCTCTATGGAGGATGAGAAGGACCTGTATAAAGCGCAATGCGACCTGTTCTTGGACCCAAGTGATCCGGCGGTAATTGCTCAGGCGAAAAAAGACGGCATTTCGCAAGACTGGATTGAGGCCGCTCAGAATTCGCCGGTCTACAAGCTTGCTATTGAATACAAGCTGGCATTCCCGCTTCACCCAGAATATCGCACGCTGCCTATGGTCTGGTATGTACCGCCACTTAGCCCGATCATGAATTACTTTGAAGGGAAAGACTCGATCGAGAATCCGGATATGATTTTTCCGGCTATCGAAGAAATGCGTACACCCGTTCAGTATCTTGCCAATATGCTGACGGCGGGCGACACGGTTACGGTGAAGGAATCCCTGCAACGGATGGCTATGATGCGCGCCTATATGCGTGCCCAGTCCACAGGACAATCTTTCGATGAAAGCCGTCTTGAGCGCGTCGGTATGACACCACGTCAGGCGGAGCAGATGTACCGACTGTTAGCCATTGCCAAATATGAGGACCGCTTCGTCATTCCGACATCACATAAAGAGAGTTATGACAATCCATACCGCGCCCAGGGAGCTGCTGGTTTCGGCGACACCTTAGGGAATATGGAAGCTTGTGGTTCTGGCGGCTGTAACGGCTGTAGCCTGGGAAGCTCAATGGGAATGGAAGAGCCTTCAAAAACAGGCAAGCAAATGGTTGAAGAAAACTTCTACGGGGGTATTTGGCGTGATTAATGTAGCGAAGCTGTATGAATGCAAGCCTTCATTCGGGTTTTTCGCCCAACAACTCATGTACCCGGAAAAGCTGGATTTTCATCCGGCTTTTCTGGAAGCATCATTTGATCCGGGTCATCCTGCGTATACGCACGCTAACAAGTACTGGTCTCTTATGCAAGAATTCAGCATGGAAGAGATTCAGGAGATGTATACGGAAACCTTCGATTTTCAAAAAAATTGCGCACTATATATGACTTACTTCAAGTTCGAAGATGCAAAAGAAAGAGGACAAATGCTAGTCAAGTTAAAGGTTCTGTATGAGATGTACGGTCTTGAAATGCCAGATGGAGAGCTGCCGGATTACCTACCACTCATGTGTGAATTTCTGTATGCCGCTGAATGGGTGCAAAATCCAAAGACGACAGAAAACTTCCGCATGCCTGTCGCGATTTTGGAAGACGGCACCTATCATTTGCTTAAAGCACTGGAAAAAATGGAAAGCCCATATTTTCATCTGGTGAAGGGACTGCGCGAAACGCTTAAAGCTTGCGTAGAACAGGAGGCAGCCACGCTATGATGTTAGAGCAGTTTTTATGGGTCATTTTCCCTTACATGTGTTTGGTTATCTTTATTGTTGGCCATGTTTTTCGCTACCGAACCGATCAGTTCAATTGGACGGCGAAATCAAGTGAATTTATTGAAAAGAAACAATTGATGATCGGTAGCCTCTTATTCCACCTCGGGATTATTCCGGTTATATTTGGTCATATATCCGGTCTGGGGATTCCAAAAACCTGGATGCACGCATTGGGTGTAAACGATCATCTGTATCATATTGGAGCAGTATATATTGGTGGAATATTTGGAGCCATAACGTTCCTCGGTATGTTGATTCTTACATCTCGTCGGTTTACAATACGCAATGTGCGCCGTTTAAGCTCAGCTTCTGATCTGATTGTAAACGTATTGCTTTTGGCCCTTGTATGCATGGGGATGTTTGCGACTCTTGTAACGAACGCAGTACAGCCTGAATTTGATTATCGGGAAACCATCTCGATCTGGTTCCGCGGTTTATTCATATTCCGTGTCGACCCGTCACTGATGAGAGACGTACCGATGTCTTTCAAGCTTCATGTACTTATGGGCTTTGCCATTTTTGCATTCTGGCCGTTCACCCGGCTTGTTCATGTGTGGAGTGTTCCATTGAATTATGTGCGCAGAAGTTATATTCTGTACAGAAGACATAAATCGAATTAGGAAAGCGGGCGCTGCCTTCTTTCCTAATTGTAATTAGGAGAGAGTGATGAATAATAGGATGGATTATCAAAGGGAGCTTGAGCGAATTCGCGAGCATTTCGGTTATGATTTCATGGCGCTTGCTCTTGTTGAACCGGCCGAATATCAATACGTAATTAAGTGGAAAAATGCGGCCGGGAATTTAAATGATCGCTTTAAACGGATTGTGCTGCAATCTGGAAAGGGCATAGCAGGAGTCGTGTTTAAAACCGGGAAATCCATTTTCATTCCATCTGTTTATCAATTTGTGGGGGCAGACAACCTGTTTAACTATCCTATCGTTCAATCCGAGAGGCTCCAGAGTCTCGGGGCTGTACCCCTGTGGAATGATGCTCGCGTCGCGGGTGTACTGCTTGGTGGATTTCGGGAAGAACAGCTGATGACCGAAGCCATGATGCGTGATTTAGAAGCCTTGGCGCATAGGGGAATAGGAGAGTTGAACGGGAAGGAAGTGATGTGAATTGACATTGTCTTTAGGGACCGGCTCTTTGAGTGCGTTAATGGTGAAGTTGTTTGAGAACAGTACGGAAGCCATTTTCTTTTTTGATCGGCAAGGGAATACCCTGGCTATGAACCCGGCAGCTGAGGAAATTGTGAGGGATGACGTCCTCATTCAACTCTATGAAGGGAAGGAAAAAGCTTTATGCGGAACATGCAGAGGCTATACAAGTGACACAGAGCCCCGCACCTGCCTTGATTGTTATTTCAATGTGCCGGAATCCAAAAATTTCGCTTCTTTCCAGGTCTATTTGGAAACGAAGCGCAACGGAATGGTTCCCTATGCCGCTTCTTTTCACACGATTGATTCTGAAAATGGAATTCGGGTGTTGATGCTGAGAGATTTGACCCCGCAATTTCAGACGCAAGAAAAATTATATCAAAACAAAATGATGAAGCATGTCATTGAAGCGCAGGAAAACGAGCGTAAACGGCTTTCCAGGGAACTGCACGACAGTGTTGCCCAGGAATTGATGAGCGCGGTAGTTGAATTACGAGTGTTAAAATATATGACGAATGATGACCAGCTCATCAAAAACATGAAGCAGACCGAAGCATCCATGACGCGATTGCTGGATGATATCCGCAACCTGTCTGTGGAACTCCGTCCTGCCACCCTGGATGATTTTGGGCTTGAAGCGGCATTCCGTTCCCATTTCAAGCGGATCGAGCAGAGCTTTGGTCTCGTGGTTGAGTTCGTGTCCGATCTTCCCCGAAAGCGGTATGGAAGTGAAAAGGAAACCGTCATTTACCGTGTTTGTCAGGAGGCCGTTCTTAATGCCTTGAAGTATGCCCAGGTAGACACGGTTAAAGTTTCTTTGTCTGAGCATGATCATGCGCTTCGTTTGATTGTAGAGGACGATGGAATTGGCTTTGATAAGGGGGGCAAGCCTATTGGAACAGGGCTCGGTTTATATGGTATGCAGGAGCGGGCAGAGCTGGTAGGCGGAAGTTTTGGCGTCCTTTCGAATGTAGGTCAAGGAACCAAAGTCTTTTTACAAATTCCGATTGGACATGAGGAGGAATAGAGACTTGATCAAAATTGTGTTGGCAGATGATCATGCGATTGTACGAAGCGGATTTTCTATGATTCTCAACTTCCAACCGGATATGGAGGTTGTCGGAACGGCGGCAGACGGAATTGAAGCATATACAATGGTAGCTAAACATCGGCCGGATATTCTAATCATGGACCTAAGTATGCCGCCAGGCGAGAGTGGATTGATCGCCACAGGCAAGATTAAAGAGGACCATCCTGATACTAAAATTCTGATTCTGACCATGCATGATGATGAAGAATATCTATTTCATATTTTGAAGAATGGTGCTTCGGGATATGTTTTGAAAAATGCACCGGATGAGGAGCTATTGCTTGCCATAAGAACCATCCATGGGGGGGGAACCTATATTCATCCTAAAATGGCCACTTCACTCGTTCGTGAGTTCATCAAGAAAGATACAACATCACAGACAGAAGATCCGTATGAGATCCTGTCAAAGCGGGAGTTGGAGATTCTGCCTCTGGTCGCAAAAGGATACGGTAACAAGGAAGTTGCCGAAAAGCTGTTCATCTCTGTCAAGACGGTGGAAGCGAACAAAGCAAAAATCATGGAGAAGTTGAACTTAAGAAGTCGGCCTGAGCTGGTTCAATATGCATTAAAGAAAAAAATGCTGGATTTTTAGGCGTTGAAGAAGAATATTTTATGGAAAAAGTCTCTTGAACAAACCAAGTCGCTTCTTGATAGAGGCGACTTTTTTTATTTTCAGGGACTCCCCCGTCAGGGAAAGGGGAGTCCCCTATATTCGATAAGATCGGCTAGCGGCTACAATGGGGACAGTAAATTAAATTTATAATTCGACAGAAAAAACGTTGGAAAAGGTGAGTTAAATGGTTAGAAAGTTACAGTTGCCGCTACAAACAATGAACTTGATCCTTGGATTTATGGTATGGGTTATCATTTCTTCCCTCATGCCGTTTATTACCGAGGATATTGCTATTCCACCCGGAAAATTGGCCATGGTCACGGCGATTCCGGTCGTGCTCGGATCGATTCTGCGCATTCCGTTGGGCTATTATGCCAACATCTTCGGGGCAAGAATCGTTTTTCTTATTAGCTTTATTTTGCTTTTGTTTCCGGTCTACTATATCAGTGAAGCTTCTACGATGATGGATTTAATTATCGGTGGCTTGTTCCTTGGAATCGGAGGAGCGGTGTTCTCGGTTGGGGTGACTTCGCTGCCGAAGTATTATCCAAAGGAAAAGCATGGGTTTGTAAACGGGATGTATGGTGTGGGGAACCTGGGGACAGCGGTAACTACCTTCTCTGCTCCAATTGTAGCGACACAGGTAGGGTGGGCACTTACGGTCAAGTTGTACCTTATTCTATTGCTTGTTTTTATCGTTTTAAATTTCTTCTTAGGGGACCGTCATGAAGCTAAAGTAAAGACACCCATTATGGAGCAGATCAAAGGGGTTTACAAAAATGAAAAGCTTTGGTTTTTCTCGCTCTTTTACTTTATTACGTTTGGCTCATTTGTAGCCTTTACGGTGTACTTGCCGAATTTCCTTGTATCAAATTTTGATCTCGCTAAAGTGGATGCAGGGATGCGTACAGCAGGCTTTATCGCGATTGCCACATTCTTCCGCCCCATTGGTGGCTGGCTGGCGGATCGCTTCCAGCCCCTGTTCCTGCTGGTAGGCACGTTTGCCGTTTATACGGTCGCTGCGATTCTTTTGGCTTTTTCACCAGGGATCACCCTGTATACAGTAGGTTGTCTGGCTATCGCTGTATGTGCTGGAATGGGGAACGGTGTCATTTTCAAGCTGGTTCCATTTTACTTTAATAAACAGGCAGGCATAGTGAACGGAATTGTATCCATGATGGGCGGTCTTGGCGGATTTTTCCCTCCGATCTTGCTATCAACGATTCATGCTGCTACTGGCCAATATTCTATTGGGTTCATGCTGCTCTCCCAAGTGGCGCTGGCTAGTCTGATACTTGTCATCTGGCTGTATTATCAAGCACGCTTGAATGTGGCTGCCGAAACGCTCGATTCGGTGGGGAAAAGTAACTTTGAGGTACAAAAAGAACTCCAACAGTAAGAGAAGAGGTATATAACGGTACCTTTGCGTTTCAACCGAAAGACACCGAAAAAACTCGAAATTGTCGGCCGTTCTTCAACGCCAGGAGGACATTGTGATGAATGAACGTTATTCAAGACAGATCTTATTTAGACCCATCGGGGGCGAAGGGCAGCGTAATCTGTCCGCTGCTGTCGTTACCATCATCGGTTGCGGGGCATTGGGTTCCGCCATTGCCGAAACACTGGTCAGAGCAGGCGTTGGGGAGCTTCATCTTATCGATCGGGATTATGTGGAGGTGTCAAACCTGCAACGTCAGCAGCTGTTCACGGAGCAGGACGCAGTGGAAATGCTGCCCAAGGTTATGGCAGCCGAAAAAAGACTGAAAGCCATACGAGAAGACGTGCGATTGTACACATATCTCGATAATCTGGACGCCGAGCTTGTTCAAGAACTTGCCGGCAAAAGCACATTGCTGATGGATGCTACGGACAATTTTGAAACTCGTTTACTTATAAACGATGCTGCACTGAAGGCCGGAATTCCATGGATTTACGGAGCCTGTGTTGGAAGCACAGGCGTCGTTTTTCCATTCGTTCCGGGCGAGTCAGCTTGTTTTCGCTGCCTTCTGCCATCGCTGCCGGCGATTAATCAGACCTGCGATACGGCTGGAATCATCTCGCCTGCAGTCCAGGTGACAGCCGCCCTCCAATGTACAGAAGCCATGAAGTGGCTGAGCGGCAGACGTGATAAGATGCGCCGCAAGGTTCATCTATTTGATCTATGGGAGAACACGCAGATGGATATAGGGATTTCCCGTATCCGTAATCATGATTGTTCAACCTGTGGAGAAGATCCTACATTTCCTGCATTGTCAGCACCACGTCGCTCGGCGTATGCTGCGCTGTGTGGACGGGATGTTGTACAGGTTCTTCCAGACCCCCATCGTCCGATTACGCTCGATGATGCAGAAAAAATGGGCAGCCTTATAGCGGATAGCGTAAAAAGAACCCCTTATTTCGTTGAATTTTATGCCTTTAAGCATCGAATGATTTTATTTAAAAACGGAAGGCTTCTCATTCATGGTATCCGTAGTACTGCCAGCGGTCAAAAACTATATCATCAGCTGTTCGGTTGAACGAGAGATAGATATAAGAGACAGAAATTTTTAATAGAGTTTGTCATCAGAGAATGGCTTGTCAGGTGGCTGGAAGGTGGAAAAGATGAGTGTATTTGAAATCGTGACGGAGCCCATTCTCCCGCAGGCTTATGCGGATCATGTCCTAAGGCCGGAAGCGGGAGCGGTGACTGTATTTACAGGGCACGTACGCGAGTGGACTCAAGGCGTACGGACCTTATACCTCGCCTATGAGGCCTATGTACCCATGGCCCAAAAAAAGCTCGCGGAGATTGGTCACGAAATCGAACAGAAATGGGAAGGGACACGAGTGGCAATCGCGCACCGGATTGGTGAGCTTCAAATCGGCGATATCGCCGTAGTCATCGCCGTTTCTTCACCTCACCGTTCGGATGCGTATGAGGCGAATGAATACGCGATCGAACGAATCAAGGAAATCGTTCCCATTTGGAAACAAGAGATTTGGGAAGATGGAACGCAGTGGGTCGGATATCAAAAGAAAAAGCCGAGGGAGATCAGTCATGATTAAGCTGTACTATTTTGCGGGACTCCGTGAGGTGACAGGAAAAACAGAAGAATGGGCAGATTTGGCGGGCCAAACTGTAGGCTATTTATCCAATTGGATAACAGATCAATATCCAGATATGCCGATGCAGTCTGTGCGAATTGCGATAAATGAGGAGTATGCGTTGTCCACGGATGTGTTGCAGGATGGAGACGTTGCAGCCTTCATTCCGCCTGTCAGCGGCGGCTGATGATAACGCTCCTAAACACGAGGAAAGGAGGAAACGTATGAATTCGTATCCGCTGAAGGACACATTGCGGCGACCGATTCGTGATTTACGTATATCTGTTACGGACCGCTGTAATTTCCGCTGTTCCTACTGTATGCCCAAAGAAATCTTCGGCGACGATTTTGCCTTTCTTCCCAAAAGTGAATGTCTGTCGTTTGAAGAGATTTACCGGCTGACGAAGCTTTTTGTATGCCTGGGGGTAAAAAAAATTCGGCTTACAGGCGGCGAACCATTAATGCGTCCGAACCTACCCGACCTTGTTTCCCAAATTCTGTCCATAAACGGAGTGGAAGATGTCGGCTTGACAACCAACGGTTTGCTGCTAGGGCAACAGGCTAAGCGTCTCTATGAAGCGGGGCTACGACGGCTTAATGTCAGTGTAGACGCTCTGGACCCCGAGCTGTTTGGGCGGATGAATGGACGGGGCATTAAGCCCGAATTTATTTTGAAGCAGATCGAATATGCACAAGAAATCGGCTTTGAGATCAAGGTCAATATGGTGGTTCAAAAAGGTGTTAATGATTCTGAAATTTTGCCGATGGCTGCTTATTTCAAGAAGAAGGAAATAACTCTTCGTTTTATTGAGTTTATGGATGTAGGGAACGACACCGGATGGAGCTTCAAAAAGGTAATAACAAAAAAAGAAATAGTTGAACGACTTAAGAATACGTATGAGCTGGAGCCGATCGATGGGAATTACTTTGGAGAAGTAGCAAAACGTTATCGTTATAAAGACAGCGATGCGCAGGTTGGCTTTATTACTTCAGTTTCTGAATCGTTTTGCTCGTCCTGTACACGTGCCCGCTTATCGTCTGATGGCAAGTTTTACACGTGCTTGTTTGCCTCAGGCGGATTTGACCTACGCCAGATGCTGCGTAACGGAGCGAATGACCAGGAACTACTCGATGCGATTACTTCAGTATGGGAACAACGCATAGACCGGTATTCCGATGAACGTACTGAACAGACAGCACAAAATAGAAAAAAGATTAGCATGTCCTATATTGGCGGATGACATTTTATACCATAAAAATGTGTTGTATTTATTGTAAGTATACCAAAAAAGAAAGCGCAAACATTTTTGTTGGCAAAGCGTAAATTAAGTGTTATTATGATGTTGGGATTGTTACTGAAAAGGCAAAACCCGAGGCATGGAATTCATATTTCCATGTGTTGGGTTTTGCCTTTTCTTTTGAGAATACAAGCTTTACAATATCCTGCACGGTTCGAATATCTGGCCCAGCCCTAACGCAGAAAGGTGAGTGATATAAAGCCTTACAAGTGCTGAACAACAAAGATGATGACGTCGACCAACGAAGTGACATCCGAAACATGATGTCATAGGACGTGGTTAACCGACTATATCCAGTTTCAAAACGGAATATCAGATCGGTTTGGGAGCACTCAAGATCATTCAGGGAAAACGTAAGGCTTTTGTCTTTTGAAATGAATGCGTTTTCATAAATTGAAATTGTAAATCAATACATTCGAATTTGATTTACGACGAAGGTTTGATCGGCTATTACCGTCTTGTGACCTATCTGAAATTTCGCCCAGCATCTAAATCCTTTTTTAATGCTTATGGGATAAGGGGGCAGTTAGATGATCATAACGAAGATATTTAATAATAACGCCATAATAGCCAAAGATTCAAAAAGGGATGAATTTGTTGTTATGGGTCGTGGTATTGCATTCAAAAAGAGTGCAGGAGAACAAGTAGAAGAACATCTAATTGAAAAGGTCTTTGTGCTTAAACAGAAAGATGCTTCAGAGAAATTTAAATTATTGTTAGAGGATGTTCCTACAGAATATGTTTCGTTATGCTATGACATCATTGAATATGCAAAAAGCATATTAGAAGCACAATTGAGCGATTATATATATGTTTCGCTTACGGATCACATGAACAATGCATTTAAAATGTTTGATGAAGGGCTTAAAAATGCTAATCCGTTAATTTGGGAAATTAAAAAATTCTATCCTAAAGAATTTGGGGTTGGATTAAAAGCACTGGAGTTCATTGAAGACGAGACAGGCAAACGCTTGTCGGAAGATGAAGCAGGTAATATAGCCCTTCATTTAATAAATGCTCAGGTAAACAGCTCCTGCAATAAGGTAGCAGATGTTGCTCAGCAAACTCAAAAAATACACGATATCTTAAATATTATTAAGTACTCTTATAATACCACCATAGATGAACACTCAATCAGTTATGAGCGATTTATTACACATTTAAGATTCTTCTTTCAGCGATTAAATAAAAAAGAAAAAGTAGAGCTGCAAGACGATTTTTTGTGGAGGCAAGTGAAAGCAAAGTACAAAAAGGCCTACGGCTGCATGCTGAAAATCGAGAAATACTTGAACACGGTGTTGTCAGATGAGGAAAAACTGTATATAACGATTCATATTCAGCGTGTGACCCAAAGACAAAATTGAATAACTTCTTGGATTGTTACTGGTAATGCAGGCGAAACCAACCTAGATCGAATTTTGATCTGTTTGGTTTCGCCTTTTTTTATAAATACAAATAAAGGGGAACTTACGATGAAGTATGAGACATTAGCAAAAGACATCATCAGGAATGTCGGCGGCAAAGAAAATGTGAATAGTCTAACTCATTGTATTACGCGTTTGCGTTTCAAACTAAAAGATGAAAGTAAAGCCAATACAGAGGTTTTGAAAAATATGGATGGCGTTGTCACTGTGGTAAAGAGTGGCGGACAATATCAGGTTGTTATAGGTAACCATGTACCTGAGGTTTATGCTGATGTTACTGCCGTAGGCGGTTTCCAGGCAGGATCTTCAGAAGAAGCATCAGATGAAAAAGTGAGTTTGTTCAATAGATTCATTGATACCATTTCGGGTGTATTTACACCCACGCTTGGTGTGTTAAGCGCCACGGGGATGATCAAGGGATTCACGGCCTTATTTGTAGCTTTGGGCTGGCTTAGCAACACATCAGGCACCTATCAAATTCTCAATGCATTAGGAGATTGTTTATTTTACTTCTTCCCTATTTTTCTGGGGTATACGTCAGCTAAAAAGTTCAATGCCAACATTTTTATAGGTATGGCCATAGGGGCATCGCTTGTTTATCCGACATTTAGCACGATAACAGCCACGGGCAAACCACTATATACTTTATTTAGCGGTACTATATTTGAGTCACCGGTATATATCACCTTCTTAGGTATTCCGGTCATTCTGATGAGCTATGCGTCAACCGTTCTTCCGATTATCGTATCCACCTATGTAGGCTCTAAAATAGAAAACTTCTTTAAAAAGGTCATCCCTAGTGTAGTGAGGACATTTTTGGTTCCGTTTTTCACATTATTAGTTATTGTTCCATTAGCACTGATCGCAATTGGACCTCTCTCAACTTGGGCAGGTCAACTACTTGGGGCAGCAACCCTCTTTGTGTATAACTTAAGTCCAATTATTGAAGGCATAATCATGGGCGCTTTCTGGCAAGTGTTTGTTATTTTTGGATTACACTGGGGTCTTGTTCCTATCGCTATGAACAACTTAGCAGTGCTTAAATTCGATCCGATTCTTGCGGCTACGCTGGGTGCTTCCTTTGCGCAGACGGGTGTCGTGCTGGCGATTTTGTTTAAAACCAAAAATGTAAAACTGAGATCACTTTCTATTCCAGCTGTCATCTCCGGGATTTTTGGTGTGACAGAACCAGCGATTTACGGTATTACATTACCACGCAAGAAACCATTTATTTTAAGCTGTATAGCATCTGCAGTAGGCGGCGGTATTATCGGAATGATGGGAACGAAAGGTTACATCATTGGCGGATTGGGTATTTTCGCTATTCCGAGCTATATCAGTCCGGCAGGAATAGACAGCGGATTTTATGGGGCTGTTATTGGTATCCTGGTAAGCTTTGTATTAGGCTTCTTGCTTATGTTCTTTGGTGGATTTAAGGATGATGAAGTAAAAGAAGCTAAAAAGGAAGACGGTTCAACACAAGCAGCCAAAGGAGAAGTTTTAGTAAAACAAGAGACTGTGATCAGCCCATTAAAAGGCGAAGTGAAGCTTTTATCTGAAGTAACAGACGAGGCCTTTTCGACAGGTGCTTTGGGCAAAGGGATTGCCATCGAACCTTCCGAAGGCAAGGTCGTTTCACCAGTAGACGGCGTATTAACGTCATTATTTTCTTCAGGTCATGCGATCGGAATTACAAGTGATCACGGTGTTGAGGTCCTCATCCATGTAGGCAAGGATACGGTCAAATTAAAAGGCAAACATTTTTATCCTAAAGTAAAACAGGGGGATGCTGTTAAAAAAGGCCAGCTGCTCATGGAATTTGATATGGAAGCTATCAAAGAGGCCGGTTATGTTCTGACCACACCAGTTATCGTTGCCAATACTGCGAATTACCTGGATGTCATTGAAACAGAAAAGAAGTCGATTGAGTATCAAGAGGATTTGTTGACCGTTGTGGTCTAATCCTAATCAAATATTGAGGAGGAATTAAATAATGAAAAATACAACTAAATTGGAATTTCCACAAGGATTTTTATGGGGAGGTGCAACGGCTGCTAACCAATTTGAAGGTGGGTATAATGAAGAAGGTAAAGGGCTAAGCACTGCTGACGTAATTACAGCCGGAACGCATACGACTTCACGAAGAATTACGCCTGTACTGGAAGAAGGAGTGAATTATCCAAGTCACGAGGCTATTGACTTTTTCCACCGCTATCAAGAGGATATCCGCTTATTTGCGGAAATGGGATTCAAGGTCTTTAGAATGTCCATTGCGTGGTCAAGAATATTTCCTAACGGGGATGACGCAGAGCCCAATGAGCAAGGCTTGCAGTTCTATGATCGTGTATTCGCAGAATTGAAAAAGTACAATATTGAGCCGTTGGTTACAATCTCACATTATGAAGCACCGTTTCATTTGACCCAAAAATATAATGGCTGGTCAGATCGCAGAGTCGTAGATTTTTATGTGAGATATTGTGAAGTGCTTTTTAACAGATACAAAGATGTCGTGAAATACTGGTTAACCTTTAATGAAATCAATATTTTAACCCTGTCATTTGGCGCCTTCATGGCTGGAGCTATGATGCCGGAGGGGAATGGGGAGCTTGCCCATGCTACAGTGAAGAATGAGCAGATTCTGTATCAAGCTTTGCATCATCAATTTATTGCTAGTGCAAAGGCTGTAAAGCTGGGTCATGAAATCAACAAGGACTTTAAAATCGGCTGTATGATTGCTTATATGTGTTCCTACCCACTTACATGTCATCCTGATGATATTCTGCTGGCCCAACAAAAGGATAACTTAAGCAATTTCCTATGCTCAGATGTTCAAGTAAGAGGAGCTTATCCGGGGTTTGCCAAACGCTATTTTAGCGATCATAACATTCAGATTAAGATGCAAGAAGAGGATGAGAAGATCTTAAAAGAAGGCTGCGTAGATTTCTATACCTTCAGTTATTATTCATCTACTTGTGTCAGCGCCGATCCCAATCAGGAGAAGGTGGGAGGAAATTTATCCATGGGCTTAAAGAATCCTCATTTGAGAGCAAGTGCCTGGGATTGGCAGATCGATCCACAGGGATTAAGATGGTCCCTCAATAACATTTATAACCGATATCAAATCCCGTTAATGGTTGTTGAAAATGGTCTTGGCGCCGTAGATACAGTGGAAGAAGACGGTTCAATTAACGATGATTATCGCATTGATTATCTGAAGCAACACATTGAGCAGATGAAAGAGGCCATTGCTGATGGGGTAGCCTTAATAGGCTATACTCCGTGGGGATGTATTGATCTGGTAAGTGCAGGAACTGGTGAAATGAAAAAACGTTATGGCTTCATTTACGTTGATAAGGATAATGAAGGTAAAGGGACACTTGCCCGATCCAGAAAGAAGAGCTTCTATTGGTATAAGAACGTAATCGAAACGAATGGAGAGCAGTTGGATTAAATTTAGTGCCTGAATTGCGAGTGGAGTAGGTCTTAAAGACGAATCTAAAAAATTTACAGCAGCGCGTGCCGATCTCAATCAGTATGCGCTGTTTAAATTTTTTGAAGGGAGTAAAGTCTTTAGTCACGATTGTATTCGTGTATATGGAGATATTATATTATATTGTACTAGTTATTGTGAGTTTGAATTTCGTTGTTGAAAGAAAATCCCTATATCCTGAAGTGTTAGTTTTAGATGATAAAGAGGAAGTCGTAATACATGCATCAAACGGATGGATTGATTATCCGAAGCGTTGGTCTGTCTTGGATCTGGAGCACACATTTCTGGAAAACAGAAAAAGAGAATTTAATGCAAATGAATTTTTAAATGCTGCACAAGGGATGGGATTTCTCCTGGATGGTAATGCTCCTCAATCTATTCAAGAGGTTGATTCTCTGATTATGTCGTTGTATGTGGATTAAACTGACTGGTTATATTTCCAGAACAGCGCATGTGTTTCGTTTATTAATAATCGCTCGCGAGGATTAAGCAACACTGTTGCCAAAATTTGATTCCAACCATCGCCTGTGATTTTGACCCCGTTTATGGTTTTTATGGCTCAAGTAAATTTTGGTGTTCTTATAGTCACCTTAGTCATGTTGATCTCAATTCTTCCAAGACTGAAATGGTTTGATTGGTCTGAAGACGTTATAGATTCATTTATCCCTCATTTAAAGCAGGGATATATAGATCCTTCAAAAATTAACTGAAAAGGGCATTCATACGTTAGTTTGAGAGTTACCGAGACGACAAGATCCTGCAGAAATTATCCATACCCAAGGGATAGATGCATTCAAGAAATGGAAATGCGAGATATTCTCAAAACTGTACATAGGGGCGATAAGATATGACCCAGTTCTCAGTAGAACTTTTGATCGCTGGTTCGGAAAGAAAACTACGCTTGAATTAACTGATGATAATGGGGGTATTGTTAAACGTACCGTAACGGAAAAGTGGTTAAAAACAATGCAGTAACAAGGGGGAATATCGGTTGTTAGAAAATCTACTTTAGTTTCAATATGTACCGAAATGGCGGTATTGGGAGTCGTCTTTTAGGCGGGTATGGATGATCTTCCCTTGAAGTGGGAAAGTATCAAAAGCGAAATAATAAGATACGATGTAATTTTTAAGGATGTCCAAATGGGTCAAGGAGTGGAGGACGAGCCTCCACAGCTTAACCAAAGAATAGGTCGAGAATATTAGATCCCATCGACGATTGTTTGTTGTAAAATTCGGAATAACCGCAATTTGCGCAATAGACGACGACAAATTGGTTACTCTGGATATCAAACATTTTGGAGAGGCCCGTGCCGGTCATGGCCACCTCTTTCGTCTTAGCGTTTCGGCTGCCGCATTTCACGCATCCCTGTTGTTCATTCATCTCTTATTACCTCCATATTTGCTTTCGCGCTTTGTATCCTAATACGGATCGTGTTCAGACATGGTTGCAAAAGATGGGAATGGTTTTGTTCCCCCCAGCCCTTATATTCGTATAATCCCTCGAAGGCTAGGTTATAATTCAGCACTTCGATACTCCAGACCTTCTTATAATCATCCGACAGCAGGCCCAATTCCTTGAGCTCACCGTGCAATCTGACGGAAAGAACAACATGTTTTCCACGCTTTCATGCCGCTGCTCGTCTTCCCGCAATCCATAGACTCCCAACCGAAAACATAAAAAACCGAACTTTTTTTCCATCGAGCGACAATATAGGGTGTAAGCTGCTTACTCAGGAGGGCCCTCTGAATGCAAAGTGAATCTATGTACCACGTGCTCACAAAAATGATCGAAGGAGATCAGCAGGCGTTTCACACGTTGTATGATGCCACCTATAAGGATGTCTACCGGACCGTCTCTTTTCTGGTGGATCATCCGCAGGATCGCGAAGATATTATGAATGAGATCTACATGCAAATGTGGACCTCGCTTCCCAACTACGATCCGAATCGTCCTTTCCACTTCTGGCTGCACGGCTTGGTCATCCGACAAGTGCAAAGATTCCGGGTGAAAAGCTGGAGGAGATTCCGAATTTTCGAACGCATCCGTGTCTTTTCTCGGGAAGATCATCATTGGGATCAGCCCACGGTGAGGACGGGTGGGACAGACCCCGAGATATCGAGGGCCATGCACAAGCTGACCGATAAACAGCGAACGGTGATCATCCTCCGCTTTTATCACGATTATACGCTGGAGGAGATTGCGACATTACTCGATATTCCGCTGGGTACAGTCAAGTCCAGATATCATGCCGGCCTGCAGTCGCTTCGAAAACAATTGGGAAATCTCCCGTTGGAAAGGATGGATAAGAACAATGCCTATTGAAAGTCAAATCAGCGAGTACCTGCACCAAGAGGCAGAGACCATGGAATGTCCCCCGGCTGTTTCCAAACGAATCGAACAATCCTATTCTCAATACGTACAACGGCAAAGGAGCAAAAAAACGATGAAAAAAAGATTGATCGGCGGCATCGTTGCTGCAGTAATTATGATTCCAACCGCGGCATTCGCGGCCCCTCCCCTGATTGAAATGATTACGAGAACACCGATGACAGCCAAGCAAGTCAAGATGGATGCGGTTGGCCAAGCAGCGCTTGAAAAGTTGTATCGCTCTTATCCGGAAACCAAGTCGTTTGAAATTATCGACGCCAGCCAGATTGGAGGAGACCCCGCGAATGCAAGTCAGGGTAAAGCCATTCAAACAAGCATCGTGCTGCAGGAAAAGGGAGCTCACGGCAAAAAGGTCCGACTTGATTTGAACGGTATCACGGGTGAAATCGAACATGTGAACCAAGAGAATTGGGAGCCTCAGGAGAAGCCGGTCATCTCCTTAACCGATCAAGAAATCAAATCGAAAGTAGATGATCTCATTAACAAACTGTACGGCAGCTCCAGTAAGTACGAATGTAACATGGAGCCGATGCAGAAACCGGACCAAAAAACGTTTATATTGAACTACACCGAAAAGGGATCAACAACGCCGTTTTATCAGGCATTGGTTCAAGGGAATACGATCAGCGTTTCTCTGATCGGAGGCGGCCCTGCTCCATCCGTGGAAGGCTTTTTCACGACAAACGGCAAGCCTGACTATACTGCGGATGCCTTTTTAAACGATGAAAAGCTCTTTTCTTTACTTCACATGAGTCCAGCAGACTTGAAACAAGAATTGGCAAAGGGGGCATCTGTCGTCGAGATCGCAGCATCTAAAAAGATTTCCAAACTACAAGTCATGGACGTAATCGCAAGTACGCAGGCAAAAAAACAAATCCAAGCCGATCCGCATGGTGGAGCTACTGATGACGATCGTACGCTGGAACTATTGAAACGGATTCTTGAACCCAAAGTATTGAAAGTGATTGAACACAAAACGGAAAAGCCTTGGTAGGGAGAGCAATACAGGCGCTAGAAATGGCGCCTGTATTTTACTTTTTAGATATTCTTACATTACGCATTCGAAATTCAATTGATGTATTTTGGGCTGCTCACCCTATGCAGCTCTAAATGAAATATTAGACGGTAAATAAAGTTGTAGACTGGCGATTCATATAAACAAAGGACAATGGTTACAGAAGATTTTAGTTGAAAAATCGGCAGCAGAAACTTTGAAGTCCCTGCTGCCGCCAATTTTAGAATATATAATACTGATTTCAGAAGATTCGCGCGTCCTGAAACATTGGTCCTTCAGGAACATCAATCCTACGGTGTAATACTTGTTAGTATTCTCGATTTTGCAGCTTTTTCACGCTGACTAGACTCGATACCAGTATTGTTTCCAGCTATCGGATACATAACATTATCTGTTTTTAAACTATGTTTTTGCTCGATTGTAAATGTGGTCCCATCATCATTTTGAATAAAGATTGTAGTTGATGGCCCGGTTGGATCAGAGTTATCTTGACCGGAGACCGTACCAAAAAGAATATGACCAATTTCATGTGCTAAAGCACTTTGATTGTTTGAGTTGTTTGAATTCTCCGACATAACAATGTAATGAAATACAGGGTTTCCGGTGTTGGGATACGCACATCCAATGGTTGTACCGTCTGAGAAAGTAGAAAAGGGTACATACCAAACAGAGATCCAATTTCCAAAGAGATCGAGATTAACATAATCCCAATATCTTTTTTTGGCCATCTCTTCGCGAACGTGGTTATTTGGGCCTTCATCATTTAAGAAAGGACTACTACAATCTACATCTTCTTGTTGCAGATTAATAACATTTGCTTCTTGTTGTGTTAGTTCTATTGGATTCATCTCCACAAGGGGAAGTTTCCAAATCTCCCTTGCTTTTATCATGTCCGTTCTAAACCGATCACTTCCATCCGGTTTCGTTTTTGCTGCTCCGTGAAAAAAGTAAGCTATTACACCACCAAAGGAGTTGGAGTCTTCCCTTAAATTCTCGGAGGGATCAGCTATTCTCGTTGCCTTATAACCGGTGTCCAAGTAGCCGTTAGATATTTGCACAACTATAATCCTCTTTTCCATGGTTGCTACCAATACAATTATTTTCTCCATACGGTACGCATTTATTCATCTCCTTCAATACTACAACGTATGCATCTTAGAGCAATGCATGTAAACGGTCGTACTGATAGAGAAGCAATGATTATTTCTTCCGCTAACTAACATTCTTACGAATCCAGAAAGCACACTCGAATGAATTAAATATATACAGAACCCGACAAGAGCGAATATCGTAACAAAAAAATGAAACAAAGGCAGTCTATTACTGTACGCCTAAGAGCCAGTACGCACCCGCTGGGCCGCTACTCACGCCGATAACTAGAGCGCCTACGCCGGGAGAAAGCGCCCCGGCCAAGGCGCTCTACGTTCCTTTTGTTCGTTTAACGCACCCCACGGAGCGTTAAGGGCTCAAAGTAGATCAAGGAAGGCAGTAGATTCGGTCAAAGATTCAAAGTGTATACAATGAAGAAAAAATTCGAAAGTATGAGGAGTATAGTAAAAGAAAAGATTTTGATAAGTTACTTATCATTGGTATAACTTACATGTAGTAATCAGCAAACCTAAATGATATATTATTTATCCGGTCGTAAGATAGGCTGTGATGTAATGGTTCAAAAAAAAATTCAAAAGATCGTTTATGAGTTATTATTTACCAGTAGTATGAATCGCCAAAGTATGATATATTACTTATCCGGCCCAAGAAAAGCCGAATGAAAAAGATTGATCTTTGAAAACTGAACAACGAGTGAGTAAATTGATTTTGTTCGCAAAATCAAACAAGAGATATTTTATCTCGTCAGTTTCAACATGAGCTAATCGCTCTTTCGATAAACCAGCTTCGGTTGGTCTTTAATGGAGAGTTTGATCCTGGCTCAGGACGAACGCTGGCGGCGTGCCTAATACATGCAAGTCGAGCGGGGTTATGTAGAAGCTTGCTTCTACATAACCTAGCGGCGGA
>NZ_JAIVEM010000190.1 GCF_020404765.1 Paenibacillus sp. BJ-4 | reverse complement strand
TCCGTTCTATACAATAGTTACCTATATTATACAACATTAACGCGGTGTCGTCTTAAACAAAATCAACATAAAAAAAGCTGTCGAGACTTTCTCGACAGCCTGAGGAGCCGAAAGGCTCCTTTTTCTTTTTTTAGTGCTGAGAGTTGTTATAAAAACAGATCAAGCGGGTAATAACAAAGCGTGATAGACAAACGAAAACTTGCCGTATTGTCGTATTTTCGTATTGTCATATAAGTAACTTTAGACTTGTCTTGATGATAACCGGAAAGGAGATCTGAACGATAATGAGTAAAATTGCATTTTTGTTGGCTGACCAGTTTGAGGATTCTGAAATGCAAGTACCCTATGATGAATTAAAAAAGGCCGGACATGAGACAGATATTATTGGCTTGAAACAAGGTGAGAAGGTGAGCGGAAAGCAAGGCAAAGCAAGCTATACCATTGAAAAAGCGATTGCAGATGTGAAATCAAGCGACTATGATGCGGTTGTTATCCCGGGCGGCTCATCTCCGGAAAATCTGCGTCTGGATGCTAATGTTCTGAAATTTGTGACTGAAATTAACGAATCCAAGAAAACGATTGGCGCTATCTGTCACGGTCCACAAATATTGGCGAGTGCAGATTTGCTACAGGGCCGGACCATTACTGCGTATCCTCCCTTAAAGGATGATTTGATTAACGCAGGTGCCCATTTTGAAGATCGTGAGGCAGTGGTAGACGGTAATTTTATTACGTCTAGAACACCTAAGGATGAACCTGCATTTGTGCGTGAGTTGTTGAAGGCATTGTAATTAGCACTTTGAATGCTTCCATAGATGTATGCCCGTACAATTCCCATACAAGGAGGATTTGATATGGCAAAGCAGATTCAGGCTTATTTTCGTACAGAGGATGAAGCTGAGGGCGCCAGAGCTTCGCTCCAAGCCTATAGAACTGAACATTTGGAAGTAGGTAGGCTTGATAGTGCGCTAAGCCGGGAAACAAGGGTTTTGATTCCGTTGGTCCCGTATAACAATACGAGCACTGTGAGCACAGGTGGCTCTGTTGGTGCGGCGATCCCTGCCACGGGTGCTTATGGCGAGGATATTCTGCCGGATACGGAGAATGACGAGGCAAACCGTAGCTCAACCCAAAGGGATTTGAACGAGGATCGGAGCGGAATGATGGATCACGACAGAGGTTTGCTTGGCGCGACAGAAGTCTATATTAACGGTGATCAGGATGAATTACGATATGTTTTGTCTGCTAAGGTAAATGATGCCGATTATGATGAGGTCATTTATAAAGTGCGTTCAAATCGTGGATATGTGGCGCAGCTGGATTAAAGCCGAGAGATGGTCACAAGAATGTCGATACTTGAGGGAATTAGTCTGTTACAGAATGGCTGTAATGAAATTGTAATATTCGAAACATCATTCCTTAATATTCGTTGTTTATAATAACAGCATGACCCCCTTTTGATATATCTTTTTAAACCTGCGGACCGTTTCCGCAGGTTTTTTTCTTTTTTTAAGACTTATTTGTCTGCTTCTAGTGGGAATGTCTTGACTTTGTCTAAGCAGTTCATTAAAATCATAAAATAATGAAAAATGATTTGATGACGGGACCAAGTACTCCGAACCCACAAGCGCAGAGAGGAATTTCCAGGCTGTAAAAATTCCCTTGATGAGCGGACGAATGACCTCCCCGAGAACAGGCGGCGAACAATTGAGGAGCACCTGCCGAGAGTGCACAGGTAACTGTGCCAAACAGCGGACCATCCTGCATAATAGCCGTACTGCGCGTTACGGGCGTTATACGTATGAGCGGAGTCAGTGTAAGGCTGACGGGCACTTAGCGTTTTTTACACGCTGGCTGTCCCGGTAAACTCCGGAATGTGGGTGGTACCACGGGTGATTTGTAAACGACAATCCCTCGTCCCTGTTAATTTTAACAGGGCGAGGGGTTTTTTGTTTTTATTATGAGCTTAGGTAGCGAGTGATCAAGAAACAAAAATCAAGAAATATACAGACGGGGGGATACGTTTAATGGCCTTTCAAAAGCCGACGGGAACGCAGGATTTGCTGCCGGGCAATGTAGAAAGATGGCAAGTTGTCGAGGAAAAAGCCCGTGAAATTAGCCGCCGCTTTAATTACCGTGAGATCCGTACACCGATGTTTGAACAAACGAATTTGTTCGTTCGGGGTGTGGGGGAAACGACGGACGTCGTGGAAAAGGAAATGTATACTTTTGAGGATAAAGGAAAACGTAGCATGACGCTGCGTCCAGAGGGGACGGCAGGGGTTGTTCGCTCCTATGTGGAGAACAAACTATACGGTGAGCCGGATGTGACCAAGCTGTATTATATTGGCCCGATGTTCCGGTATGAGCGTCCACAGGCTGGACGTCAGCGTCAATTTCACCAATTTGGTATTGAAGCATTTGGTGCGGTTGATCCAGCGCTGGATGCAGAAGTTATCGCTTTCGGGTATCAGTTCTGCCGTGAGCTGGGCTTGAAAGGGGTAAAGGTGGAGATTAACTCCGTCGGCAATGCCGCTAGCCGTGCAGCCTATCGTCAACATTTGGTTGACTTCCTGCTGCCTATTAAGGACACATTGACCAAGGAGAGCCAAGCGCGGATTGATCGTAATCCGCTGCGGGTGCTGGATAGCAAAGATGACCAGGACAAATTTGGCGGTGCACCTTCTATTTTGGATAGCCTCGATGAGGAATCCCGCACGCATTTTGAGAAAGTGAAGCAAAATTTGGATGCAATGGGCGTGGAATATACGGTCAACCCGCGTCTGGTACGGGGGCTGGATTATTATACGCTGACAGCGTTCGAATTCAAAGCCGAAGGTATTGGTGCCATTGACACGATCGGTGGAGGCGGCCGTTACAACGGATTGGTCGGAGAGCTGGGTGGACCGGATCAGCCGGGTATCGGCTTCGGTATCGGCCTGGAGCGTATTCAGCTGATCCTGGAGCATCAGGGTATCCAACTGAACGAAGCCAAGCCGCTGGATGTCTATATGGTGGCATTGGGTGAAGCTGCAGAAACGGAAGTGACCAAACAGTTGTTTAAGCTGCGTCAAGCCGGATTTTCTGCAGAGCGAGATTATCTGGGCCGTAAAATGAAGGCGCAGATGAAATCAGCAGATCGCTTTAAAGCGAGATACACTGCGATTCTGGGTGAGGATGAGCTGGCACAGGGTGAAATCGCACTGAAAAACATGGAAACTGGCGAGCAGCGTACCGTTAAGCTGGATCAACTGGTAGAAGAGCTGGGCTAAAGAATATGATGTAATATCGGTCGGGGGCAGCTTCCTTCGATGGATTCACATAGCATGAACCACTAAAACAATAAACAGGAGTGTGTATAATGAAAAGGAGTCATCAATGCGGCGCATTAACCCATGCGCATATCGGAGAAACAGTTACATTGAACGGTTGGGTACAAACCCGTCGTGACTTGGGAGGTGTACTGTTTATTGATCTGCGTGACCGCAGTGGGATTGTACAAATCGTGTTTAATCCGGCATATTCCGGTGACGCACTGCAAATTGCGGACCGCGTTCGTAGTGAATATGTGCTTGAGGTTACCGGTACCGTTGTCAAGCGTGATGCGGAAACGATCAACCCGAACCTGCCTACTGGTGAAATTGAAGTGCGTGTTACTGAAATTGAAGTGTTGAATGCAGCCAAAACACCTCCGTTCTTCATCGAAGATGGTGTAGAAGTGGACGAGTCGTTGCGTTTGAAATACCGTTACCTGGATTTGCGTCGTCCGCAGATGTATCAGACGTTGAAACTTCGTTCCAAAGCGGCTAAGGTGTTCCGTGACTTCCTGGACGGTGAAGATTTCATCGAGGTGGAAACACCGATTCTGACGAGAAGCTCGCCAGAGGGTGCTCGTGATTATCTGGTGCCAAGCCGTGTGCATGAAGGCGAGTTTTTCGCCTTGCCGCAATCACCGCAAATTTACAAGCAATTGCTGATGGTGAGCGGCTTGGAGCGTTACTACCAAATGGCACGTTGCTTCCGTGATGAAGACTTGCGTGCTGACCGCCAGCCTGAATTTACACAGATCGACATTGAGACCTCCTTCATGGAACGGGATGACTTGCTGCCTATGATGGAGCGTCTTATGGTCAAACTGTTCAAAGAGACGATTGGTGTAGAACTGGAAACCCCGTTCCAACGAATTACACATGCAGAGGCGATGGACAAATACGGCTCAGACAAGCCAGACCTGCGTTTTGGCCTTGAGTTGATTAATGTAAATGATATCGTGGCAAGCAGTGGTGTCAAAGTGTTCGCTTCTGTGATTGAAAAGGGTGGCGAGGTAAAAGTCCTCAATGCCAAAGGATGTGGCACATGGAGTCGTAAGGACATTGATGACTTGGGTCCTTATGCTGCACGTTATGGAGCTAAAGGCTTGGCTTGGATTCAAGTGAAGGAAGGCGAATTCAAGGGACCTATCGTGAAATTCTTTACACCGGAAGAAATCGAAGCACTGAAAGAGCGCACGGGAGCTGAAGAAGGCGATCTGTTGCTCTTCTCTGCAGATAACAAAAAAGTCGTTGCTGATGTATTGGGCGCGCTTCGTCTGAAAATTGGCCGTCATTTGGGACTGATCGACGATAACACATTCAAATTTGCATGGGTTGTAGACTTCCCGCTTCTCGGCTATGACGAAGAACAAAAACGGTATGTAGCGGAACACCATCCGTTCACGCGTCCGAAGGATGAAGACCTTGCCATCTTGGATACAGATCCAGGCCAGGTTCGTGCCGAGGCTTATGATATCGTGCTGAACGGCTACGAAGTAGGCGGCGGCTCGATGCGGATTCACAAACGTGATGTTCAGGAAAAAATGTTCAATGCTCTCCGCCTGTCACCGGAAGAAGTTCAAGATAAATTCGGCTATCTGTTGAGTGCGTTCGAATATGGTGCGCCTCCACATGGAGGTATTGCCTTCGGTTTTGACCGTCTTGTGATGCTGCTCGCAGGCCGTACAAATCTGCGTGAAACCATTGCATTCCCGAAAACAGCCAGTGCGACAGACCTGCTTATGGATGCACCATCCGAAGTGGATCAATCTCAATTGGAGCAGCTTCATATCCGTCTTGCTCCGAAGCCTGTTGTGCCTAAAGCCTAAGACAAACATTTGGCTTAAGCAAGTGCCATCCATTGGCTTGTGAATAGCTTATAAATTGCCATGAACCCGTTACCCTTTTATGGATAATGGGTTCATGGTTTGTATGTTGGTGTTTAAGCCTAAAGTTAAAATCAGTAAGGGAGGATATACCACATGCTGCATCAATTTTCACGAACAGAGCTGGCCATTGGCTCTGAGGGTCTGGAAGTTATGAAGAATAGTACGGTAGCCGTGCTGGGTATTGGCGGAGTTGGCTCGATTGCAGTCGAGGCACTGGCGCGGACGGGTGTCGGACGTATTATTTTGATCGATAAAGATGTCGTAGACATTACCAACATTAACCGCCAGATTCATGCGCTGACAACAACGGTAGGTCAAAAAAAGGCTGATCTGATGGTAGAGCGCGTGAAGCTGATTAACCCTGAATGTGAAGCCATTGCGCTGAACATGTTTTACACCGAAGAAACATATGAAGAGCTGTTTAAATACGATCTGGATTATGTGCTGGATGCCTCGGATACCATTATTTACAAAATTCATTTGATCAAGGAATGTCTGAAACGTGGGATTCCGATGATCTCCAGTATGGGCGCCGCGAATAAAATGGACCCGAGTCGTTTTCGGGTGGTGGATATTTCCCAGACAAGAATGGACCCGATTGCCCGTGTTATCCGCACCAAGCTGCGTAAGGAAGGCATTACCAAAGGCGTTAAGGTTGTCTTCTCCGATGAGGAGCCAATGAAGCCGCGCGAAGACATTACGAAGAAAATCGTACCTGCGAATGCACCTGAAATCCGAAAAGCGAAGCAGCCCCCTGCGAGCAACGCTTACGTACCTCCGGTAGCAGGCTTAATCATGGTCAGTGTAGCCGTTAAGGATTTGCTAGAGCGCGCTGGCGTGTAGTTTCTAAGATAGCATGGCTGTATACTTGTATATTTTGTAGCAGTATGAATTTACTTTAAGACCTGTAGTTCTGTGCGTCACATTCATTGTGTCACAGTCGACTGCAGCTCTTTTTGTTTTGAAAAAGTGCAGCTTGCTGCAACTAGATTGGACAACTTGCTGGAGGGTTTTGCTATGAAGGATGGACTATGGTCCAGAAGTCTCGGTTTCAAAGCCGAGCATCATTGGAAAAAGGAATTGGCCGCCGGTGCCATTTCTTATTTTTCCGTTGTATATATTGTAATGGTCAATGCGACCATTTTGGCAGATGCCGGGATTCCCCTGCAAGGGGCGATGCTCGGGACACTGCTCACGTCCATTATCGGCTGTCTGCTGATGGCTTTTGGTGGAAAATCTCCTATGGTCGTTGTGCCAGGGATGGGGATTAATGCGTTTTTCACTTATACGCTCGTACATTCGATGAAGCTGAGCTGGCAGGAAGCGTTGATGGTGGTCACCGTCACAGGGCTTTTGTTCGCCGTTGTAGCATTTACATCTTTGTACAAGCTGATTAGCCAGGCAATACCCCATAATTTACAGCACGGAATTACGGTAGGAATTGGCTTGTTTTTAACCTTTATTGGATTGCAAAAAAGCGGTATCGTGATTGCTCATCAAACGACCTTTGTGGCCATCGGTCATTTTAATGACCCTAAGGTGATCACGGCTTGTGTAACGTTGCTGCTCGCTATTGTATTGTTTGTCCGTAACGTTCAGGGAGGGCTGCTGATCAGTATTTTGGCGGGAACGGGGCTGGCTTACGTGCTGGGAGCTGTAGAGCCGACAAGTACGGTGCGAACGTCTGAAACCGTGCGGCAGTATGGGCAGTTGTTTGGAGAGCTGTCCTTTTCAGGTATCGCTTCGGTAGCCTTCTGGATCGCTGTTTTTCTCCTGCTGCTTATTGTGCTATTTGAGAATATTGGTATGATTACTGCGCAGACCAACATGATTGGAAGACCGGACACTTTTAAGAATAGCCTGCGTGTATTGGCGGTGACCAATATTTTTGCCGGTATTTTAGGCAGCAGTCCGGCAGTAGCTGCGGCAGAATCGACAGCGGGTATTGCAGCAGGGGGACGTTCGGGCGTAACACCGCTAGTAACTGCTATATTATTCGGGGCCACGTTCTTCTGCATTCCGCTGCTGGCTTATATTCCTGATAGCGCTATTGCCCCCGTGTTAATCATTATTGGCGGGCTGATGGTGCAAAATGTGCGTGAGATGGATTTTAGCGATTTTACCGAGGCCTTTCCGGCATTTCTGATCATGGTGATGATGCCCTTTACTTACAGCATTGTAGACGGGATGGCATTTGGTTTTATTGCATACCCTGTTGCCAAGCTGGCAGCAGGACGAGGCAAGGAAGTGCCTGTCGCTCTGTATATCATTTCTGCACTGTTTGTAGCTAACTTTGTGCTTCATTCTCTGGTGTAGTAAAATCGAAGATAGGATGTATTTTTCATACCCGCGCAGAGCGCGGGTGTTGTTGTTTGGACAAGAATGGTCAGAATCGGAAGCGAGGTTAAGGGTTTATGGAAAATGAGCATCATTTACAGCAAGATGAACAACAGGACTGGAAGCAGAAAAAGCCAACTAAAAGACCCAATAAGGCCGGCATGGGTCGGTTCATCAAATTAATTGCGAGTGCACATCCACCCAAAGCCATTCTCACTATTGCCATGATCCTGACTCTGGTTCAGACGATTGCCGGTTTAATTGTACCGCTGATGACCAAGGGACTGATCGACGGTTTGACCTTTTCTTCACTGAATCGTATGGTCATTTTGGGTTTGCTTGGCGCTTTTGTGCTTCAAGCTGTAGCTTCGGCGGTTTCTATCTATATGCTGAATTATGCCGGACACAAAATTGTGGCTAATTTGCGCAAACGCTTATGGCATAAAATTTTGTCTCTCCCTATCCCGTACTTTGACCGGAATAGGTCAGGAGATACGATGAGTCGTGTCACCAATGATACAAGCCTGATTATGAACCTTATTACGGAGTATCTTGTCAACCTGATTTCTAATGTGATTGCAATTATTGGCGGTATTGCGTTGTTATTTTATCTGGATTGGGTTATGACGCTCATTATTATGACGATTGTTCCGCTAACAGCTCTTATTTTGTTTCCGGTAGGGCGGAAAATGTATCGTATCTCCAAAAAGCAGCAGGACGAGATGGCAGATCTGACCTCAGTGCTGAGTCAGGTTATTGGTGAAATTAGGCTGGTGAAGGCTTATGGAACAGAAAGCAGAGAAGCAGAGGCCGGGGAGGATCGCATCTTCCGGATGTTCCGCTTTGGTCTACAGGAATCCCGTATTTTGGCTCTTGTAGGGCCTATTTCTACCTTTCTGCTAACTGCAGTACTGGTCATTATTTTGGGTGTAGGTGGCGTACGAGTGGCATCGGGCATGCTGACTGCCGGGGATTTGGTGGCTTTTATTTTGCTGCTGTTTCAGGTGATTACACCGATGGCACAATTCACGACCCTGTATTCACGTTTGCAAAAGGTGGTTGGAGCTACTGAGCGGATTCAGACTATTTTGGATCATGAAGAGGAGCCATTGGAATTGAAGCTGGAAGCGGCAAAAGAGAGCAGGGATATTGTGCTGCATGATGTTGCTTTTTCCTATACCGAAGGTGAAGAGGTTCTTCATCACGCAAATTTGGTCATTCCAGCTAACCGTACGACAGCGTTTGTAGGTCCGAGCGGAAGCGGTAAATCCACCCTGTTTTCATTGTTGGAGCGCTTTTATGTACCAAATACCGGGGAAATCTGTTATGGAGATGAACCGATATCGTCATATACATTATCCTCCTGGCGTTCCAAAATCGGCTATGTGTCGCAGGAAAGCTCAATGATGACCGGAACGGTCAGAGATAATATCACGTATGGCTTGGGACGGGAAGCTGATTTGGAAGAGGTAAGACAGGCAGCCAGGATGGCATATGCGGACACGTTTATTATGGATTTGCCTCAAGGCTATGATACTGAGGTAGGGGAACGTGGGATGAAGCTGTCCGGCGGGCAGCGCCAACGGATTGCCATTGCGCGTGCGCTTCTTCGCAGCCCCGACATTCTCATGCTGGATGAGGCTACCTCCAGCTTGGACAGCTCATCCGAACATGAAGTGCAAAAGGCGCTGGCGAACTTGATGGAGGGACGAACGACGATTGTTATCGCTCACCGTTTGTCTACGGTCGTTCACTCCGATCAGATTATCGTGTTGGACAAGGGCAGGGTGACAGGTGCAGGAACTCATGCCGAGTTAATAGAGTCCCATCAGGTATACCGCGAGCTGGCCCAAAAGCAGTTTGTGGAGATGGGGGAAAGGAGTATGGAGCATTAGAGGCCGCTTCGCGTGTGATTTGATCCTCCGATCACTGTTGCCTCTGAATTCCTCTGATTGTAATAAGAGCAGAAGGTTGGAATTCAGAGGCAAAGGCGAACGCTCCGCTTCTTCGGATTCAAATCACTCGCTTCGCTGACGCTTCAAAAGTCCATACATAGGATGAAAACAGGCGGAGATGTTCCACTCACGACAGCAAGTGGGCGGAATTGGTTTTTCCAAAATATTGACGAAAAGGTTTTATAAAGACATTCAACAAGGAATTAGGGATTTTTTGGAGATGTATGACATACAACATATAGAGTTGGCCCAAATGATGCTAGACTAAAAGGTGGACACCGAGAAGCGAGAATAAAATCATCCTTCAAGCTGTCGCCCAAGTGGAGAGAGAGTTGGGCATTTTCGCAAGCACGCTGTATCGTGGGATTGCCAAATACCATTTTTCTTCCCTCACCACATGTATCTTACGGATTATAAAGTGCGCTTACCCGACGAGTGCGTAGCAACTGTAGCCAAGGTACGTGTCTTGATCGAGTCTGCACACAATGGCTATACTTGAAGTATCATAGGTGTTTCGAGCCGTAGGGGCGTTTTTTTGGGGGGGGCATTGCTCCCATTTTTTTGTTTTTTTTGTATTGTTAAAAAGGGTTTTCGTAGGAAGAATTTTAGAAAGGAATGGGGTCAAGAATGAGCAAACCGAGAGTATTGGTTGTTGACGATGAAATCGCTATCAGAAAATTGATTAAAACGGTTCTTGAAGGCGATGGAATGGTTGTGCTTCAGGCTGAAAACGGCATGGAAGCCATGCGGATGATTAGCGAGGAGCCATTCGATCTCGTCCTCCTGGACATTATGATGGAAAATATTGATGGCTATGATGTGCTTGGTCAAACGCGTAATATGGGCATCCATACGCCAATCATTTTTCTGAGCGGAAAAAAAGAAGACACAGATCAGATCATTGGACTTGGACTTGGGGCAGATGCCTATATTACCAAGCCATTTAGTCCTCCTGTGCTTTGTGCTCAGGTAAAGAACCAGATTAAAAGATATCGCCAGCTTCAGGAATCAAAACAACAAGCCTTACACATTGCGTTGGGACCATTTCTATTCAATCATCATACCTATACGTTTCAAAAAAATAATCAGGAAATCGCGTTGTCATCAAAAGAATTACAACTCATGAAATTTTTTATGGAGAACCCCAATCAGGTCTTCTCGAAAGAACAGCTATATCAAAACATCTGGAAAGATACGGTTGTCGATAATAATACGATTATGGTCTATATCAGACACCTGCGGACCAAAATTGAAGAAAATCCCACGAATCCGAAATATATCAAAACCGTCTGGGGAATCGGATATCGTTTTTCAGTTGAAAGATAGATTAACAATATACTTCTATTCAATTGTATACGTTCTCTTGAAAGCACGCCGATGGACTCGGGGGGCTTTTTTTCTACGGCTGATTATTTCTCTAGCCATCCTTAATTTGGTAATAAAAGAGAATACATAACTTTAGAGGGCGGTATCACAAGACCGCAAACTTAAAACTGGACACAAAATCCCTCGCACAAATAATGACCATGAACATTTTTTAGTCAAAATAGGACGATGCACCGACGAACCACGGGACGCCGCAGTGGGAACGAACATATTCTCCGCTGCGGTGAGTTTGTCGTGCTCGTCAAGATCCTTTGGCCTACCTCAAATACGTTGAAAAAAAGCTGTATTAGTAAATGAGTCAACCATAGTTTTTTTCTTGAAAACGCTGACATAATTTTGTCGCATGATTCTTAAAAACATTTAAGAATTAATCAGGATACTTTAAGATTTGCTTTTTACAATATAGTTATCTCGAATCATCCAATGAGTGAAAGCGTTCTACTACAAATCTTGTAAATACCTGGGCCAGCGATTGATTCGAGAATAAAACGCAGATTGATCTCAAGGAGGCGATCAAGTGGTCACTAATAATCTACAAGAAGCCGCAGAGCTTAAGCTACAGCCACGAACAGAGTCCAAATGGCAAAAGGTGTTGAATTACAAGATTGGAGGGGTCATTCCTGTAGGCCTTTACATCCCGTTTATGGCTGTTGTCTACTTGCTGATGAACTCCGGAAAGCTCGGTAATGATATGCCCGGGGCTGTATCTGTCATGGTATTGTATGGCTTTATTCTGGCGGAAATTGGAAAGCGCATCCCTATTCTAAAGGATATTGGAGGCGCTGCAATTATGGCAACGTTTGTTCCTTCTTACATGGTGTATGCTCATCTTCTCCCGCAGTCAGCCATTGATTCCGTTACTGTCTTTATGGATAATACCAATTTCCTGTATGTGTACATCGCAATTGTTATCGCTGGTAGTATCCTTGGTATGAACCGTGAACTCATGATAAAAGCGGTCATTCGATTGGCTGTCCCTTTGACGATCGGATCCATTCTCGGAACAGGCGTCGGTTTGCTTACAGGTGTGGCTTTGGGAATCCCTGCGTATGATACCTTGTTTTACATCCTTGTTCCTATCATGGCGGGAGGCGTTGGTGAAGGTGCGATTCCACTATCTATCGGCTACAGCCAAATTTTAGGTTCGACCCAAGGTGAACAATTTGCCATGGTTATTCCTGCGGTCATGTTGGGTAGCTTGTGTGCTATTATCCTGGCGGGCTTGTTGAAACAACTGGGAGATAGAAAACCAGAACTTACCGGTAACGGCACGCTCCTCAAAACAGGGGATAGCGATGTTTTGGGACTTGCAGAGGATAAAAACAAAAAACCGCTTGATCTTTACCAAATGGCTGCCGGAGCAATTTTAGCTATCGGATTCTTCATGGTAGGTATCTTAGCCGCTGAGTTTATTGGTCTGCCTGGTCCGATCGTAATGCTCTTTGCGGCATTCCTGGCTAAATATTTTGGTTGGTTGCCAAAATTCCTTGAAGACGGAGCGCAACAGATGCAGCGTTTCTTTGTTATCGCCGTAACGTACCCGCTCCTGCTTGCGGTAGGTGTTGCTAAAACACCATGGGAGGCACTAATTTCTGTAATTAGCCCTGCTTATTTCATCACCATTTTTGTAACTGTATTAACCGTGGTTGTGGGTGGATATTTTGCTGGTAAGTGGATGAAAATGTATCCGGTTGAAGCTGCGATTATTACTTCTACTCGATGCAGCCAAGGTGGAACAGGGGATGTTGCGATTCTTTCCGCAGCCGATAGAATGGGACTCATGCCATTTGCCCAGGTATCCACACGTCTCGGTGGTGCAGCAACGGTAACACTTGCTATTTTCCTGCTGCGATACCTTACACACTAAGATAGTGAAATCTTAAAAAAAATTAATAATTTGACAGGATACTTTAAGATCTTGTCATTACAATGAAGTTGTCTTGAGACACCATTTAGTAGACGAACGTGAATAACTGATATAATCGGAAGCGAATTAGCCCTAGCACTGGGGCTAGGGACTGATGGGCTACTAGCTCGATGGAGATGGTAAAACAGGATGAGATTTCAACGAGAGATACTGTTTCATTATCGAAGCCATTTTTCATTCATCATTATGCTAGCGCTTCCGATTTCTTTTCTAGTTCTGCTGTGGATGGCCTACGGCTCGTATATGGACGGAGAACGTACCGTAATTGAGCAGCAGCAGCAGCAATTGCTAACGATTGCCAAATTAAACAGCACGTCTATTGAATCCTTTTTCGACGAACAAATGCACACGCTGCAAATATTGACGGACAACCGACAGATGTCGCTCGCCATAGCAAATAAGAATGAAGCTGTGATTGACGAAAATCTATCTGCTTATTATGCCGCCAAAAAAGATAGCATCTATCGGATTAGCCAGGTGAACCTGGAGGGGAGAGTGGTACACACTTTTCCCAAGCGCAATCGTACGGATGCGATTAAAGCCTATGAATTAATCAAGGATGATATACAAAGGGTGCTGCGAGAAAAAAAACCGTTCATCGCAAGTGCCAAGCTCGAGAAGCAAGGCAATTATATTGTGCATCTGTTTCAGCCTGTTTATCTCGATGGGAAATTTCAAGGTGCGCTCATCAGTGTGGTAAATCTAAACGCTGTGTATGAGAGGCTACTAAAGCCGATTCGCGTGGGGACCAAGGGTTACATCCATGTCAAGGATCAGCAAGGCTACTATCTCATGCACCCAAGCGAAGAAAATATCGGGTTATCGCTATCAGCGATGAAGGCCAAATACCCGGGGCTTGATTACCACGACCTTGAGAAACTGTTCAAAATGCAGCTTACCCATGAACAAGGCTCAGCTTTTTACCATTCGTACTGGTGGGGTGACGAATTCTATACCAAGACGAAAAAGATCGAAGCATTTTCCCGTGTTCATCTCGGTGACTCGTTTTGGGTGGTGGCCGCCGCCATGAACTACGATGATGTGAGAGAACCGATTGCACAAAATCGAATTAAAACCATTGAGATTTTTTCAATGATCGTCCTGACGTTGGCTTGTGCCGTTTATATCATCATGAGGACGAAGAAAAATAAAGAGGCTCTGGAATACGAGACGAGGTATTTGCGGGAACTGAATAACAAAAACGAGCTATTGAGAAAAAAAGACCTACAATTGCAGCACTCGCAGAAGCTACAGTTGATCGGTACAATATCGGGGGAAATTGCCCATGATTTCAATAATTTGCTAACCCCCATCAAAGGCTATGCAGACATCTTGCTTAGCAGGATAGAACCTACTGAAGAAATTTATGATTACGTCAGTGAGATTTATGATGCTTCCGAGAAAGCAAGATTGATAATCGAGGAAATCCTGCTATTGAGCCGGCTGGAGAGTGGAAAGGTCAAGAAAAACGCTCCGGTCAAAGTTGAAGAGCAGGTCAAAGAGGCACTGGGACTCATAAAATCCTTCCTCTCGCCCAAAGTGAATGCTGTATTCAAAAAACGGGTAGATTCAGCCGTTATTTTTGCAAATAAAGTACAGATTCATCAAGTCATTATGAACCTGTGCAATAATGCCTATCAAGCAATGAAAACAACCGGTGGCGAACTAAAAATCATATTGGATACCATTCCCTTGCAAGAGATAAAAAAAATCCGCGAGAACGTCTTGGAAGTCAGCGATTACGTTACTTTATCTGTCTCGGATACGGGAAGAGGGATGAGTGACGACACCTTGCAGAAAATCTTTGATCCTTTTTTCACAACCAAACCGACAGGAGAGGGTACGGGGCTTGGATTGTATATCGTACAAAGTATTCTCGAAAAACATCAAGGATTTATTACCGTGGATTCGGAGCTGGGCAAGGGTAGTACGTTTACGGTGTATCTGCCGAAAACGGAGTTTGTAGCAAAAGAGACAGAGATAAATAAGAACCCTGTGTTTACTGAACAAAAGCGCATTCTTTTGGTCGATGATAAACAGCGCGTATTGAAAGCGATGAGAAGAGGACTGGAATCGTATGGTTTCCACGTTGAGACAGAATCAGACAGTGTGGAAGCATTGCAGCGGTTCGAAAAGTCCCCAAACCATTACGATCTGGTCATTACGGATCAGGCAATGCCTTATCTGACGGGTACGGAATTAGCTGAACGTATCAAGGTAATCAACCCAAGCATGAAGATCATCCTGATTACCGGTTATGTCGAGGATCATGTGGTGACGTACAAGGAGAGATTGATTATTGATGAATACATGTGTAAGCCTGTAGCAGGTTCAGATATGGCACAAATGATTTATAAGGCTCTGCAATCCTGAAGATGGAGAGCATCTACCATCCAATTGGCAAAAGAGGTGTAGACATTGATTATTCAGCAAGTAGGTATGGCCGGCACACTGGAATCAAGCGATATTACGATTTCCATCGAGCCGAACGGGACAAAAGGTATTGAAATCGAGTTGAAAAGTACCGTAGAGAACCAGTTTGGGAACCAGATTCGCAAAGTGATTCTCGAAACATTACAAGAAATGGGCATTGAACATGCATATGTCCGCGCGAATGATAAAGGCGCACTGGATTGCGCCATTAAGGCTAGAGTAATGACAGCCGTAAGCAGAGTGGTCGAGGGCGACTGCCGACCATGGGAGGCGGAATAGATGCAGAAACTGAGAAGGACCATGTTGTATGTTCCAGGCAATAACCCAGGGATGATCCGGGACGCCCATATCTATGGGGCAGATTCGATTATGATCGACCTTGAGGATTCCGTTTCCCTATACGAAAAAGATGCGGCACGTTTGCTGGTTTACCAGGCCTTAAAAACCTTTGATTTCGGGGGCATCGAGGTGCTGGTCAGGGTAAACCCACTCAATACGCCGTATGGCAGAGACGATTTTGAAGCGATTGTACGAGCGAAGCCAACTGCCATTCGATTGCCGAAAACGGAGACAGCCGATGACGTGATTGAGGCCGATGAATTGATTACCGAAATTGAACAAAAGATCGGCATGGAGCATGGGACAATCAAGCTTTTTGCAGCGGTTGAGAGTGGTAAGGGCGCATTGAATGCGGCGCAAATTGCGGTTGCCAGCAAGCGGCTTATCGGCATCGCCATTGGAGCGGAGGATTTTGTCACCGACCTGAAGACAACGCGCTCGCCAGAAGGCATTGAGCTATTGACAGCACGAAGCCTTATATTATTTGCGGCAAGAGCTGCTGGCATTGCTGCTGTCGATACAGTCTACTCGGATGTAAATAATGAGGAGGGCTTTGCCAACGAGGTGAAGCTGATCAAACAGCTAGGCTTTGATGGCAAATCCATTATTAACCCACGTCAGATCGAGATTGTAAACCGCATCTATACACCAACAGAAACAGAGATCAAAAAATCAAAGCGGATCATTGAGGCCAGTCTCGAAGCGGAGGCAAAAGGCTCAGGTGTGATCAGTCTCGACGGTAAAATGATCGACCGTCCGATTATAGAACGTGCACGTAGAGTACTTGACTTGGCGGAAGCGGCAAAAATAAACGTAGAGTAAGGTGAATGTTATGCTAAACGGTGCTGGGAGAGAAATTCCTCTAGCTATTGAGGGACTTGATGCGATAACTCCCTTTGATCGCAAATCAACTTACGGGCAATTTAAAAATACAGAGCGGTTAAAAGACCGCCAGCAAAACCCTGCCAAAAACAAAATCATGGATTCGATGGAGAAAGCCATTGAAGCTACGGGCCTGCGTAATGGGATGACGATCTCGTTCCACCACCATTTCCGCAACGGGGACTTTATCTTGAATATGGTTATTGATAAAATCGCCAAAATGGGTATTCGTGATCTTGTCCTGGCAGCCAGCTCCTTGACGGATATTCATGCGCCGTTGGTAGAGCATGTGCGAAATGGTGTCATCCGCAGAATCGAGACCAGTGGCCTTAGAGGCGAGCTGGCTCAGGCATATTCCTACGGATTGTTTGATATCCCGGTGACGATTAACTCTCACGGTGGTCGCGCAAGAGCGATTGCATCAGGGGAATGCCCGATTGACGTAGCCTTTTTGGGCGCTCCTTCTTGCGATGCATACGGCAATGCAAACGGAACTTCCAGCGTAAACGAGGCTCCATCGGCATGCGGCTCCCTGGGTTATGCCATGGTAGATGCACAGTATGCGCGCAATGTTGTGATGATCACTGACAATTTGGTCTCCTATCCGAACACTCCATTCGCCATTCCTGAAACCCAGGTAGATTATGTGGTCGTCGTGGATCGCATCGGTGATCAGAAGGGGATTGTCTCAGGGGCTACCCGTTACACGAAGAATCCGAAGGAACTGTTAATTGCCAAAAACGCGGCAGATGTGATTGAAGCATCCGGATATTTCGTGGATGGATTCTCATTACAAACCGGCTCTGGAGGTGCTGCGCTTGCAACTACCAGATTTCTACGGGAAAAAATGCTTGCCGCCAATATCAAAGCAAGCTTTGCGCTGGGGGGTATTACCCAACAAATCGTTGACCTGCATGAAGAAGGTTTGATTGAAAAGCTTTTGGACGTGCAGAGCTTCGACCTGCGTGCCGTAGAATCGCTGAGAAAGAACAAATTCCATCAACAAATTTGTGCGGAATATTATGCAAGCCCTGAAAATATAGGCTGCGCTGCTCACCAACTGGATGTTGTTGTGCTGAGTGCGCTGGAGATTGATCTGAATTTTAATGTGAACGTAATTACTGGGTCCGATGGGGTCATCCGTGGAGCTTCCGGCGGACACTGCGACACGGCGGCAGGCGCTGCAGTATCGATCATCGTCGCTCCGCTGATTCGCGGAAGAATGCCTGCCATTCTTGATCGTGTAAATACCATTATCACACCAGGTCATACGGTTGACGTACTGGTTACCGATCAGGGCATCGCTGTGAACCCTCTCCGCCAAGATCTCCTGGCTAGCTTCAAAGCCGCCAAGCTCCCTGTCTTCACGATCGAAGAGTTGCAAGAGAAGGCTACGCGGATTGTCGGCAAACCAGAGCCGATTCAATGGGAAGATAAAATTGTGGGTGTTATCAAATATCGTGATGGTTCTGTAATTGATGTAATTCGTCAAGTGAAACAAGGACGCTAAAATTATAAACCAAGAGGAGGAAGTATTGAGCAGCTGCTCAGTACAAACAAACTTATGAGTATAAAAGAAGCCGCCTTACAGGCACACCGCGTTAGAAACGGTAAGCTGGAGATTGCAGGAACAGTACCGGTTGTAAGTAAACAGGATTTAGCGATAGCTTATACACCTGGTGTTGCCGAGCCATGCAAGGAAATCGCCAAAGATAAGAGCAAGGCCTATGAATACACGATTAAAGGGAGCACCGTGGCGATTCTGACGAATGGGACAGCAGTGCTGGGTCTGGGGGATATTGGCCCTGAGGCAGGGCTGCCTGTCATTGAGGGCAAGGCCTTGCTGCTCAAAGAATTTGGTGGGGTGAATGCGTACCCTATCTGTATCGACAGCACTGATCCAGACGAGTTTGTGCGCACGGTTGAAGTGATCGCTCCAGGTTTTGGAGGCATTCATCTTGAAGACATCAAGGCGCCAGAATGCTTCTATATTGAAGACAAATTAAAAGAAAAACTGAACATTCCGGTTTATCATGATGATCAGCATGGAACGGCAGTTGCTGTGCTTGCAGGGTTATTTAATGCCTTGAAACTTGTGGGCAAAAAAATGGAGGATGTGCGCATCCTCATCAATGGAGCAGGAGCTTCGGGTATTGCCACCGCCAAGCTATTGCTTGTTGCAGGAGCGAAGCGTATGGTTCTCTGCGATATGAATGGTGCCTTGGTCGAAGGCGACACCTCTCTCAATGAACCTCAGCAGCAAATCGCCAAGCTGACGAATCGTGATAAAGAAACAGGCAGCCTTGCAGAAGTCATCAAAGGCAAGGACATCTTTATCGGCTTATCGGTTGCAGAGGTGATGACAAAAGAAATGGTGCAAACCATGAGCAATGAAAGCATCATTTTTGCACTTGCCAATCCGATTCCAGAAATTTTGCCGGAGGAAGCACACAAAGGCGGAGCAAGAATTGTTGCGACCGGCAGATCGGATTTTCACAACCAAATCAATAACCTGCTGGCATTCCCCGGTATTTTCAGAGGCGCGTTTGATGCCAAAGCCACAGACATCACGATGGAAATGAAATTAGCGGCAGCCAGAAGCATCGCAGATTTGGTAACAGATGAGGAGCTTGATGATACCTATATCGTTCCAGATGCGATTGACAAAAGAGTAAGTGCAGCAGTTAGTAAAGCAGTAAAAATCGTCGCAGAACAAAGCGGTGTTGTAAGAAAATAAAGATATTGTCTTTTCAGAACAAATAAACAGGATGCGCATCCTATCCTTTCGCTTGCAGAGTGTTGGATGCGTCATTCTACTTATTCGGACTTCCATGCAGAAAAACGGTGATCATTATGGCTATGTGGATGGAACATTTGCGTGAAGAGGTTTTAAATCCAACCTCTGAAGACGCTCAAAGAAGGCTTCGCGATTTCCTCAAGCGCCAAGGTCTTAGAATAGACCATCAAATTGAATATACGATGGAAATTGTAGATGGCAGCGACATTGCCGCTACGGGTTCCTTTTCAGGCAGTGTGCTGAAGTGCATTGCTGTGGATGAAGCTTATAAAGACCAGGGGCTATCGGCACAAATCGTTAGCCATTTAGTAAATGAAGAATACAGGCGGGGAAGGGCTCACCTGTTTATTTATACAAAACCAGCAAATAAACAAATTTTCAAGGATCTCGGCTTTTATCCAATCGTGGAGGAATCCTCCAAGGCTGTCTTGTTGGAAAACCGATGGGACGGTGTCAGGCAGTATCAGCAAGAGCTTTTGCAGGAATCGGGCGATCTCGTGCCTTCGGCTGCGATTGTCATGAACTGTAATCCATTCACACTTGGACATCTGCACTTAATCGAGCATGCAGCGGCGGTGTGGGAAAAGGTACATCTTTTTGTAGTCTGGGAGGACCGATCCATTTTTCCATCAGATGCCAGATACAGACTGGTGGAAGAAGGCGTGAGACATTTGGCCAATGTGGTCTTGCACAAAGGCAAAGACTATATCATCTCGGGCGCAACGTTTCCTTCTTACTTCCTCAAAAATGATGAAGAGGCAGCAAGTACGCATATATCACTAGATTTAAAAATATTTAGCCAGTATATAGCTCCGTTGCTAAATATTCAAAAACGGTATATTGGTCAGGAGCCAAGCTGTGACTTGACCCGCAGGTACAACACGATCATGAAAAAATTACTGCCTTCCGTTGGAATCGAGGTAGAGGAAATACCGCGACTGCTATGGGAAGGGGACGCAATCAGCGCCTCTGCGGTCCGCAAATATATCCGTCTGGGTCAAATGGATAAAGTGAAGCAGCTTGTACCGGACACGACCTATCAGTTTCTATTGTCAGTGGAAGCTGGAGAAATCATCAGGCGTATCAGGGAGATGTCATAACATGTATTCGTATGAGGTGACCCTTGAAGAAATGCTACAGGCACGCGAAAACCGGGCAGATAGACAAAGACAACTGATCAGCAGGTACGCGGTACCTCTAATCAGCATGACGATCAATATCCCAGGACCACAGAAGTCCTCTCCAACTAGTAAATACGTTTTCCATGAAGGCTATCGTATCTTGATGAGTCAGCTGGCGGTGAACCAAATGACACCGCTGCACAGTGAAGCGTATGATCTGCTAACAGGCCCAGAAGCATATGTTGCCGTTCAGGCAGACGCGCGAATATTGAAAAAGTTGGTCATTGCGATTGAAGATGGGCATCCACTAGGAAGATTACTGGATCTGGATGTGATTGGACCCCATGGAGGGGCAATCTCCAGAGATGAACTTGGCTTGGGCAAGCGAAAATGTCTCATGTGCGAGCAGGCTGCGCATGGTTGTGGACGGAGTAGAGCACATGCACTTCCCGAATTGCTGGAAGCTATCAAAGCACTGGTGGACAGTTACACGCGAAAGCATCAAGTAGTCAAACGAGCATGATCGTTCATCATCATTAAAAAATCCAGGGAAGAAGGTTGTTAGTATGTATGATTACAATAAGCTTATTATGTGAAAGCCTTGGTCAACAAGCTGTCCTTGCGCTGTTAACAGAGGTCTCCGCCAGTCCAAAGCCGGGACTGGTAGATCGGTTTAATCGTGGTGCTCACAAGGATATGGACTTCTTTACGTTTATGTCTAGTGCGGCCGCACTTTCTGGCTATTTTGAAAGATGTGCAAAGGCAGGAGGTTCCTTTCATGGAGAGGATCTTCGTATACTATTTACGAATCTGCGTCCCTTGGGGCAGGAAGCCGAAAAGGCTATGTTTGCCGCAACAGGCGGGGTGAACACACATAAAGGTCTTATTTTTTCGTTAGGAATTATTTGTGCAGCTGCTGCGTATTGTTGCACGACACGAGCAGCTGCCAGCAGGCTGGATGAACAAATTATTTGTGAGACCATTGCTCAGATGACCAAAGGTTTATGTGCGAGTGAGCTTGCATCCCTGAAAAAATCAACAGGCTTAACGGTCGGCGAACGGTTGTATAAAGAGTGGGGAATGACGGGGATTCGTGGTGAGGTGGAAGCAGGCTTTCCCACCGTGCGAGAGTATGCTCTGCCCGTCTATCGTGAGTTGAAGTCATCGCAACGATACCATGTGAATGATATCTGTGTTCAAACCCTGTTACAACTGATGGTTGTCAACGAAGATACGAATGTTGTTGGCAGACACGATAGGGAGATGCTAACCTATGTCCAGCAATATGCCAAGCAGGTGCTAGAGGCGGGCGGTATCTTGTCAGAGAGAGGTGTCGCCATGATTCATCAAATGAACGATGATTTTGTACAAAAAAATGTTAGTCCTGGTGGCTCCGCTGATTTACTGGCAGTCACAATCATGTTGGAATATTTGTGTAGTGATATGTTCCCCTTGCAACAGACAGGTTAATTCGTAAAACCTACTGCTGTAAGGGGCGTTTTTTATATCAAAGCAACCATATCGTTCACCAGAGAAGTATGCAATCTTCGCTGAACTGGAGAATGGGCAATTTTCGGATTCAAATCACCCGCTCTGCTGCTTCGGCAAAGCTCCATATCTGAATAATCCATTAGTTTGTGCTTTAATAAGAGGTCTTTCTTATATGAAAGCAGGCGTATTTAAGAAAATAAGATTGGATTTTTGTGGTTAAATGTGTTACGCTTACTTTCCTTTTTTTGTGTCGGAGCAAGTGGATGATGCAGAAATCGAGACTTGATATTCTTAGGAGGTAACTGAAATGGAGAATGAGTTTCAAAGTGCCTATCAAGAAGAACAGCACAGGCTGTCGCTTGCTATGGAGGAAATTGATCGGAGATTGGAACGGCTTCGCAATACGCCGATATACACCGGGCATGATTTTACGGAGCAAGTGCTGGAATCCGCGCGGGAGGAAAAACGTCAGGCTTTGGCCAAAAGCGCGCAGGAGCCTTATTTTGGGCGAATGGACTTTGACGAGCGTGGCAGAGGGCAGCGTAAGCCGTTGTACATCGGTAAAGTCGGAGTGGAGCGTGAAGAAACATCGGCGTATCCGCTTGTGATTGATTGGCGTGCGCCGATTGCCAGCTTGTTTTATTCGTTTACAGGTGGTGAAGAAACCGCGTCCTACGAAGCTCCCGAGGGAACCATTGAGGGCTTGGTGTATCTGAAACGCAACGTTGTCATCCGTAAAAGAATTCTGGAACGGGTAGCCGATACATACAATCGTGAAAGCGATGGGCCTGCCGTTTCCGATGAATTTCTCGTTTACCGTTTGGGAGAGAACAAGGATAACCGTTTACGGGATATCGTATCCACCATTCAGGCCGAGCAGGATCAGATCATCCGTGCGGCCAAAAATACAGCCCTCGTTATTCAGGGGGTAGCGGGAAGTGGCAAGACGACGGTAGCGCTGCATCGTCTCGCATTTTTGCTTTATCAATACAAGGATCAAGTGTCGGCGGACAAGATGGTCATTTTCGCGCCGAACCATATGTTTCTCGATTATATTTCAGATGTACTTCCAGAGCTGGGGGTCGGAAATATTCAGCAACGTACATTTGGGGACTGGGCGCTCCATTTGTTGGGGCTGGATTTACCTCTGGCGGACCCTGCCGAAACGTTATCTTATTGGTTTGAGAGCGGCAACCTGCGGACGAAGTCTATGGATGAGGCGCCGGGACGATTCAAAGGTTCGGTTCACTTTATGAAGCTGCTTCAGGCATTTGTGGAGCGGCTAGAGCCTATCTCGGTACCGGAAGGCGATTTTTCACCTTGGGATGGGGCGGTGCTGCCGCGAGCTGAGATTTGGAATTGGTTCAATGAGGAATACAAGCCCTATCCGCTCGCGAAGCGGAAGGAGCGTGTGCTAGCAAGAGTCCATCGCTGGATTGAAATGGAGCTGAAAAAATCGCCTTCGGCGGCTGCACTCAAGGAACGTAAGAAAAAAGCAGGGACACGTGAAAAGGCATATGCTAAAAAATGGCCTCAATACGACGCATTAACGCTTTACAAGCAGCTTTTTCAGGCAGCCAAAGGATTACCCGCAGAAACGGCTACGGAGATGAAGGCCTCATTGCCGGCTGCTATTTTCAAGACTACACAGTCGGATCTACGAAATCAGGTTATCCGCGAAGAGGATTTGACTGCCTTGGTGTATCTCCACGTGCTGATTCATGAGGTAGAATCGTCTCAGCGTTTTGACCATGTGGTCATTGATGAAGCGCAGGATTTTTCGCCTTTTCATATCGCATTGCTGGATTTGTTCGTAAAAGGGCATTCCTTCACGATACTTGGCGATTTGTCGCAGGGGATTCACGAATACCGTGGCGTGCATGCGTGGGAGGAAATGAGTTCTCTTTTTGTACCGGAACATACGGGGTATTTTGCACTTACGCGAAGCTATAGATCAACCCTGGAAATTATAGAATTTGCAAATTCGATTTTGGAGCAGGGAGTTCGTGGCGGCATTACAGCAGTTCCGGTATTTCGTAGTGGCGATCCGGTGCGTACCGTGTCTTATGACACATCGGGGCGTGAACAGCATTTGCTTACCGCTCTCAAAGAGCTGTCCTCCAAGGAATATCGCACCGTATCCGTGCTGACACGTACCTTAAAAGAGGCTGTAGAGCTGCATGAGGTTTTCATAAATGCTGGGCTGGACGTAAATCTGATTGACGGCGGTAAAAAGCAATATGAGGGTGGCTTGTCCGTTCTGCCTGTGTATCTCTCCAAGGGATTGGAGTTCGATGCAGTCATTGTAGCGGATGCTGACCATGAGCATTATGGAGAGCTGGCCTGGGATGCCAAACTGTTGTATGTGGGATGTACCCGTGCGCTTCATGAGCTGTGGCTCATGCATGATGGTGCGCTTCCAAGCTATGTGCAGAAGCAGCCAGAGTAAGGGGAAAACACAGTAGAAAGTCGCTTTCGTCATTATTTAAGCTACTGTTCACCGTTGTGGTCGATATTATAGAAGTACCAGTCTGAGAACAGCCACGGAATTCATCTTTCGTCCAAGGCTGTTCTTTCTTATTGTGTAGGCCATACTTGCGGATATTGTGCCATGACCATGCTATCTGCAACTTATGAGCGGTTATGATAGAATAAAAGGCGGTTCAACCCGTTTTAATGCAATAGAGGACTTGAATTTTAAGGAAGTGAATGAAATGGACTTATTTTCATATTCCCAGGAGTCGACGTCAAGCAATCGGTTGCTTGCGGATCGCCTGCGTCCGACCTCGCTGGATGAATATATTGGACAGGAGCACGTCGTCGGTGCGGGCAAGCTGCTACGAAGAGCTATAGAGGCGGATCAGGTTTCTTCTATTTTGCTGTACGGACCGCCGGGATGCGGCAAAACAACGCTGGCGCATATCATCTCACAGCATACGCAAGGCGATTTCGTCCGTCTGAATGCAGTAGAAGCATCTGTGAAGGACGTAAGGGAAGTCATTGACCGTGCACAAACGAATAAATCGATGTATGGGAAAAAAACCATTCTGTTTCTCGACGAGGTGCACCGTTTTAACAGCTCACGTCAGGATGCACTGCTGCCTGCGGTGGAAAAGGGTACAATCGTGTTTATTGGCGCCACGACCGAAAATCCCTTTCACTACGTGAACGGCGCCTTGATGAGCCGTTCTACGTTGTTTCAGCTTGAATCACTGACCCAGGAGCATTCGCTGGCTGCTATGCGCCGCGCCTTGGGCGATGCGGACAAGGGGCTTGGCTATATGCAGCTTCAGGTAGACGAAGCTGCGCTGGATCACATCGCATCCATGGCGAACGGCGATATCCGCCGCGCCTTGAACGCGCTGGAACTGGCGGCGCTCACGACGCCTCCGCTGGCAGACGGCACGGTTCACGTGACGCTGGAAGTCGCGGAGGAATCCATCCGCCGCCCGATTGTCAAGGCAGATGAGTCCACACAGTACGACGTGCTGTCTGCCTTTCACAAAAGCATTCGCGGCTCCAGCGACGCGGCGCTGTTCTGGTTCCTGTACGCCGTAGAGAAGCTCGGCATGGACCCGATGACCTTTATTCGCCGCCTGATCGCGGCGAGCAGCGAGGACATTGGCTTGGCGAATCCGCAGGCGATGGTGCAGGCAGTGAGTGCGCTTGAGGCCTACCGCAATAACGGTTGGCCCGAGGCCAAGCTGAATATTGCACAGGCTATTTTGTTCGCTGTGGAAAGTCCCAAATCAAATGCCGTATACACGGCGATTTCACGGGCCATGTCGGCTATGGACGATATCAAATCGGCCGAGGTGCCGCTGCATTTGCGCGACGCACACTACAAAGGCTCGGAAAAGCTCGGACATGTTGGCTATCAATACCCTCATAACTTTCCGAACCATTATGTCAAACAGCAATATTTGCCCGATTCGATAGCAGATCAGACCTTTTACCAGGCTACTGAGCAGGGGAATGAGTCAAAAATCAGGCAAAATCAACGGTGGCGGGAATCACAATCGTAGAATATTAAATGCAGACAGATATTCGGCGCGTAAGTGATAGACGATTGAACCATGATTCTGCAAGAGCGAAGAAGGGGATATAAAGATGAAAGACGTGCTATTCGTTGCCGCGGGTGGAGTGCTCGGAACCTCTGCCCGCTATGGCGTGCAATCATTGTTGCCTGCGGCTGGGGCCGATTTCCCACTTGGCGTGCTGCTAATCAATTGGATCGGCTGCCTGTTCCTTGGCTGGTTCTTTACGGTAACCTTGCGCTCATGGCGGATTAAGCCCCGCTTGCGACTTGCCATCGGGACAGGCTTTACAGGTAGCTTCACTACCTTTTCCACCTTTGCAGTTGATGCTGTACGCCTCACGGTTCACGATCGTATGCTGACGGCTGTGTTATACCTGCTGCTTAGTGTGGGCGGCGGTCTGTTTTTGACGTGGACAGGTATCCGTCTGGGTACAAATATGACGGAAGCTGTCCCCAAGGAGGAACGGATATGATCTGGTGGGCGGCGGCAGGTGGGGTTGCGGGTACACTGGCCCGGTACGGGCTTGGCATGTGGGCCGGAAAGAGGTTTGGCACTGCATTTCCGTGGGGAACGTGGCTCATTAACATTAGTGGCTCCTTGCTGCTGGGTTGGTTGTATGGTGAATTTACGCAGCACCATCTGTCTCCTGCACTCTGGATGCTGCTAGGAACAGGCTTTTGTGGCGGCTATACGACCTTTTCGACATTCGGCTATGAATCTCTTCAACTGATGGAGCGTGGGGAATACCGGCGCATGACTGCGTATGTATTGGCTTCTATGGTAATAGGAGTTGTTGCTGCAGTTATCGGTTATAGACTTAGTTAAAACCTTATAAGCCTCCGCATGGAGACTGTAAAAGAAATAAAAGCTTCCAAAACTAGACCGTGGCATGTTCTGCCGAGTAAAGTTTCGGAAGCTTTTTTATGAAGCGTGTGTATAAAAATATGGATTGAGTGCAGCACCTATGAGGTTATTTTTTATCTCGTTCTTTATAAAGCTCAGGCAAAAGGGACTCCAGTTCCGGTCTTGGATCAGGATCGGACAGCTTCATTTCCTCTAGCGTTTGGACGGCAATTCGCAAAACGGTATAATCTCTATACCAACGATTATCCGAAGGAACAACGTACCACGGGGCTTGTTTGGTTGCGCTAAGCTCCAGTACGTCCTCATAGTATTGGGTATATTGCTTCCAAAATTTTCGTTCCTGCAAATCGCTTGGATCAAGCTTCCAGTTTTTGTGAGGCTTCTCGATCCGGTCGATCAGCTTTTCCAACTGGAATTGCTTCGAAATATGTAAAAAGATTTTAACCACCTTTACACCACTATCCAGCAACAGCTGTTCAAAATGCTTGATATGTTTAATATTCCGTTTGGCCTGCTTATCGGATACCTGTCCGTGAACACGCGTAATCAGTACGTCCTCATAATAAGAACGGTTGAATGCTGCAATATATCCACGCCCCGGAGTTACACTGTGGGCACGCCACAGGAAATCATGGCTTAATTCCTCAGTCGTAGGTGATTTAAAGCTATGGACCGTCACCCCCGCTGGATTCAGATTAGAAAATACCTGCTTGATCACGCCATCTTTTCCGCTGCAATCCATGCCCTGAAATACAAACAAAACGGCTTGTTTCTTCTCCGTAAATAATTTACTTTGCAATTCCGCGAAACGTTCCTTCAATTGATTTGTTTCCTGCTGTATTTCTTCTTTATTTTTGATATCCTGCGTATCTTTAGGGTTCCATTCTTTTAAAGAAACTTTTTTACCCGGTGTCAGCATTCCTAATGAATCAGACATAAAGGCACGCTCCTTTTCAATTGAAGTATGATATCTGTCTACATCATATACCCAAATGAGATTGTTATCAAAAAAATTCCTTGTGATCCAAGGTAAAAAGCTTTTAGCCCTCATCCCTAAGCTGTAACATATGGTTGAGGATCAGGATTTAGAAGCGGCAATTGCTATATACTAACTCTTAATACTAACTCTTAATAGCAATATTTATTACTATAGTCTTAGCCATCTCTATTTTATTTCAGTTCATATGTCACATCAATTAAAAGGAAATATCAGGATAATTGATGGATATCCCTAAACATCTCCTTCTGATAAGATTATTTCCATCTAAATTAAAGCGGGCGTGATGGAATGGGCAGAATATTAGTTCCACCTGACAAGCTGATGCAAGTGGCTGACCAGTTCTTGCAGGGTAAACAGCAAATGGGACACATGTGTGATCAACTAAATCGGCAAATGATGTTCGTCCAAGGTGGATGGGACGGATTGACAAGTCAACGCTTCTTCCAAGACTTTCAAAGATCCCAACAATCTATGAGTGTGACGCTTGAACGATTATCTACGGTAGCACAGGAACTCATTTTTATTTCAAAAAGTTTCACACAGATAGATGGAGAAAAGGTCATATTAAATGTGCCGGGGAATGGCCTCCCTGTCCAACAAACAGCATCCAGCGGCGAAGGCTGGCTACATAAAATTTTTGAACAGATCGGACAAGCTGAGATAACTAAGGCTGAAGCCCAGATAGAAGCTAGCAAGCTTCAAGGTGAAATTTTATGGGATACTGCTCAGGGAGCGAAGGGTGCCGTTCAGGAAGATTTAACGTTGGGGATGTTGCCCGATAAAGACCGCGACTATAATCATCCCATGGCAGCTAAAGTAGGCGAAATTCTCGGCCACGTAGCTACGACATTACAGGGGGCTGGTGAGGTAATCGTTGGAGCAGGTGGAGAAGGACTATCCGTTGCTGTTTCATCTACGGGAGTCGGTAGTATAATCGGAATACCGGGATTGATCGGCTCAGCGGCTTTAGTGACACATGGAGGTACAACCGCAGTTAAAAGCGCAAGTGGAATAGGGAGAAGCTCATCGGAACTGTTGCAGATGATAAAGGGAGAAGGTGGAGGTTCATCTAAACAAACACTTACTTCAAACAAAGGAACGCCCATTGATGTTACCCCCTCATCTAATCACACAAGCACGATAACGAATCCGCATCCTGCTAAAGGTGAACCTAACTCATCTGTTGATATTCTGGATAAAAATACAGGCGAGATAAAAACAAGAAGATATTATGATGAGAATGGAAGAGCTATACGAGATGTAGACTATACGAATCATGGAAATTCGAAGCAGCATCCAGAGTGGCCTCATGAACATGTTTTTGAATGGAAAGAAGATGGGACATTTAAAAGAGTTAACAAGAAATAGGAGGGATTGTTTTGGAATACAATGAATTGGTGGAACGTTTTGAAATGGGGGAAGAGTTTCAGTTCCACTATAAAAATGAAGGCTACTGGATTAGCCAGAATGAAGAAGAGTATTTTCTTACTCGTGAAAGAGATAGTTTTACGCAGTCGTTTGAATCAGCAAGGGAGTTGTTTGCTGATGGGAAGATTGACGATAAAACTATTTTAGAATTGTGGGATAACATAGAAATTTGAAAAAAGTATATTGTGAGCTTGCTCCTTTAACGATAAAAAAGGGAGTGAGCTTTTTTATACATCATTCTCTAATATAAGCCATGATCAAATTGTTGTGTTTGGATGCAGGAAAGAGAAGCTTAATGGGCCAAGTCCATCTAAAAGATGTAGTTGATGCAATTGGTGAAGAAGAATAGAGCAGCCTCAAGTAGATTGAAATAATAGCATGAATTATATACATTTCTGATTGTACATACGGGTTAAAACTCACAAATCCTGATTAAAAAAATATTAATATACTATTTAAAGAATAAATACATTACATACTATGTACAGTTCTCGTAGACATTACAGGGTGCTGGTGAGACGCTGGTTGGAGCTCGAGAAGAAGGATTATCAGCTGTCGTTTCCGCTTCAGGCGTAGGGAGTATCGTTGGCGTACCGGGACTAATTGGATCAGCAGCTTTGGCGGCGCATGGAAGTACCACCGCATAAAGGTGTAAACGGAAGAGGGAAAAACTCAACATAATTGTGGCAGATAACGAAGGGGGAAGGTGGAGGCTCATTCTCACATCATGAAGCAACAAACCAATCACTTCCTACAATTAAAAATCCAAAAAAAGTTGAGATTGTCAATAAGAAAGGTGAGTCTATAGGTGAATTCGATGAAATTGATTTGAATAAGAAGATAGAGAATAACGCATTCTCTACAAGAGCAACAAAGAATGGTTCATCTGATACTCCCCATCTTGATAGTATCAAAGATATTCGAGAATTTGTTTTTAGATTAGACGGTGATCAAAAAGTCGTTCCTCCCAAATAAGGAGAAACGACTTTTTTTAATTTTTACTGTGCTGATGAAAATGGTCATTCATTTAAACTGTTTCAGGCAGAAGTTTTTGCACCTTATCAATGGTTCCGCCGCCCAAGCACCGCTCCCCATCATAAAACACGACAGCTTGTCCAGGGGTAATAGCCTTTTGATGCACATCGAATACGACGTGTACGGTTCCATCCTCAAGCCACTGTAAAGTCACTTGCTGGTCAGGCTGGCGGTAACGGAATTTGGCAGTGCAACGGAATTCCCCGGATGGACGTGCATCTGCGCCTTCAATCCAGTTCACATCGGTTGCAATCAGGCTGGTGGAATACAAGCTGTGGTGACGATCACCTTGTACCACATACAAAATATTCTTCTCCAGATCCTTATCGGCTACGAACCATGGTTCACCTGAACCTGAGCCGCCGATGCCCAAGCCTTGCCGTTGACCAAGTGTATAGTACATTAGCCCATCGTGGCGTCCTTTGACTTCACCAGTAGCGATATCCACCATGTCTCCACCTTTTGCAGGCAGATATCCACTCAGAAACTCCTTAAAGTTACGCTCGCCGATAAAGCATACGCCCGTGCTGTCTTTCTTCTTGGCCGTATATAGTCCCGCGGCTTCGGCAATTTTGCGAACTTCCGGCTTTGGCAAATGACCAATCGGGAACATGGCCCGGGACAGCTGCTTTTGACTTAACGCATTCAGGAAATAGGTCTGATCCTTGTTGCTATCCACACCGCGCAGCAAAGTAAAGCGGCCGTCTTCTTCCACAACCCGTGCATAATGTCCCGTAGCAACATAATCTGCTCCCAAATCCAGCGCTTTATTGAGAAACTCGCCGAATTTAATCTCTCGGTTGCACATGACATCCGGGTTGGGTGTGCGTCCAGCTTTATATTCATCAAGAAAATAGGAGAATACTTTATCAAAGTATTCTTTTTCAAAATTGACGGTATAGTAAGGAATGTCGATCTGTTCACAGACGCGGCGCACATCCTCCGCATCCTCTTCAGCCGTACAACGGCCAAATTCATCCGTGTCATCCCAATTTTTCATGAAGATGCCGATTACGTCATAGCCCTGCTCCTTCAGCAGCAGCGCGGTAACGGATGAGTCGACGCCACCGGACATCCCGACGACGACACGGGTTTCATGATTGGCTTTAGCCATGGTCATCACCCAATTCTTTCATTATTGTTGTAGAACCCACCTATTGTAACATAAACGATAATAAGTTACGATGTTTGGACGATTAAACGACAAGGCGAACGATGGGAGAAAACTACATAAAACGGGCTAAAGCCGTTCCAAATCGCTCGAAAACAACTTTTTTTAAGATTGTAACTGTAATGTTTCCCTTTACCTGCCCTAATATGTTAACATAAGCTGAGGGTTAGGATCGGAATAGAGAGGTTTACAACACCAGTTATTCCGCGTGTTTAACGGAATTGTTACTATAAGTGAGGTGGCGCAATTGAAAATATCAACGAAAGGTCGTTATGGCCTGACCATTATGATGGAACTTGCAGCCAGATTTGGCGAAGGTCCGACTTCTTTGAAAAGTATTGCCGAAAAAAATCAGCTCTCCGAGCATTATCTGGAGCAGCTTATTGCACCTTTGCGTAATGCAGGTTTGGTAAAAAGTATCCGTGGTGCATACGGCGGTTATATTCTTGCGAATGAACCAGGAGGGGTAACCGCGGGAGATATCATTCGAGTATTGGAAGGTCCGATTTCTCCGGTCGATTTCACGGAAGAAGACGATCCAGCAAAACGCCAGCTCTGGCTGCGAATTCGTGACAGCATTGCAGAAGTGCTGGATTCCACAACGCTGAAGGATTTGATCACATACCAAGAACATGATGAGTTGGATAATTATATGTTCTATATTTGAGGTGGATTAACATGAACAGAATTTATCTGGATCATGCCGCATCGACTCCTATGCATCCTGAGGTTGCGCAGACTATGATGGACATCATGACCGGCCAATTCGGCAACGCTTCGAGCGTTCATGTCTTTGGCCGGGATGCCAAGCGCACTGTCAGTGCTGCGCGGGATGCCGTTGCGGCCTCTTTGGGCTGCAAGCCTGAAGAAATCATATTTACAAGCGGAGGAACAGAAAGCGACAATCTGGCCCTGTTCGGGACGGCTACGGCAGATGGCCGTACTTCCGGCCACATCATTACAACCGCGATTGAACATCATGCGGTGCTTCACGCCTGCAACGAGCTTGAAAAAGCAGGTTATGAGGTAACCTACATTCCGGTCAACGGCTTTGGGCGTGTGAACCCTGCGGATGTAGAGGCTGCCATACGGCCGGATACGTTTTTGATCAGCATGATGTATGCCAACAATGAGATAGGCGTCATCCAGCCGATCCATGAGATAGGACAGATTGTGAGAGAACGTGGCATCATATTCCATGTAGATGCGGTTCAAGCTTTCGGTCATGTTCACATAGACTGCCAGACTCTTCCGATTGATTTGCTTAGCGTATCTGGCCATAAAATTAACGGTCCGCAAGGGATGGGTGCTTTGTATATCCGTCAGGGTACACGCATCCAGCCGCTAATGCATGGAGGACTTCAGGAGAAGAAGCGCCGTGCCGGTACTGAAAACATTGCGGGAATTGCTGGTCTGGCAAAAGCCGCAACGCTTGCTAGTGCGTCCATAGAGGAACGTTCGGCGTACGATACAACGCTTCGTCAGACCTTGCTGAAAGCATTGGGAGACACTTTGGGGAACGATGCTTTTGTGATCAATGGGGATCCAGAGCATTCTTTACCCAATGTCCTAAATGTAAGCTTCCCCGCCATTGGTACGGAAACCATGCTGATGAATCTCGATATGGAAGGAATTGCAGCGGCCAGCGGTTCAGCCTGCACTTCCGGGTCTCTGGAGTTGTCGCATGTACTGCAGGCGATGAATCTTCCTGAAGATGTTTTGAAATCAGCGATTCGTTTTAGCTTCGGTTTGGGTAATACTACGGAAGAAATGGAATACACGGCCAAGAAAATTGAAACCATATGGAAGCGACTGCGTACTAGGTACTAGGGTTTTCTCCGCATTTCAATAAGAAGGGAGGGCGGTTTTCCATTTCATTGCATGAACGGAAGCAAGGTCTGACAGGCATGTACGAAAAGGACCGCACCTTCGTTCGGAATTTGCAGAATGAGGAGGTACCCTATATTATGAGGCTTCAAGATATGATCGGGCTTGCCGTTTTCGATGTAGAGGACGGGAAGCAGATTGGTAAAATACATGACTTTATGGTGACAGCTGATTGGAGAATTACAGGAATCGAGTTGGAGGGCAAAGGCCTTTTCTCTTCTCAAGTGAAAGTGGTTGCTTGGGATGACATTGTTGCTTATGGTGAAGATGCGATCATGATTCGCAATCAGCAGGTTGTCCGTAAAAAGGAAGCCAGTGATATACAACATACGTACTTGCTCGGACCCGGTAAACTGAAGGATTTATCCGTGCTGACAGAGGAAGGGCTTATGCTCGGACACATTTCGGATGTTTATTTCGACCAGGAAATGGGCAATAACATAATAGGCTTGGAAATCAGCGATGGTTTTGTATCGGATATTATAGAAGGGCGGAAATGGCTGCCCTGCACCGAAGATATGTCCATCGGGGAAAATGCTGTTATGGTGCCCCCGTTAAGCGAGCAGCGTCTGGAAAAAGCCATATATTCTGTTAATGGATAGGGTGAGTTTATTGAGATGTCCGAATTGTAATTCGAAAGATATCGGCAAAATCGGCTCCCATCAATTTTATTGTTGGGGATGCTTTATCGAACTTCAGGTGAATGGTGAAAAAATGTCCGTCTACCAAGTAGAAGAGGATGGAACGCTTAGTTCGTTGGATGACCTGTTCTTCGGAGATGAAATGGTACAACAGGACTTGCCGCAGATCCACGCTTCTTCTTAAGCTTTCACATGGAGCGGACAGGCTGCCTACTATGGAGTGATCTCTAACCCATTGCTTAAAATATAACAAAATGGGTAGATAAGGCTTTATAAAAATAACGAAGAGGGTGACCCCGATGGCTGTATTGGCCTGAGGGTCACTCTCTTTTATTTTGCATGGTTCTGTGAGAAAACTATTTCTACAGTTTAAAGCGTTTGACCTCTTCCAGTAGAAGATCCGCGTGCGAATCGAGTTTGGAGGAAAGGACGGCAATATTGTTCATGGAATGGCCTTGTTCCTGCACAGAGGAAGCTACTTCCTCGGTAGAAGCTGCACTTTGTTCAGAGACGGCCACCACGCTGGAGATAACATCTGAAATATGTCCGGCATTCACACGGAGTTGATCCGTCGCGGCGGTAACGTCCTCAATTTGGGTAAGCATATGCTGAGAAGCTCCACGGATGGATTCAAACGCCTGTCTCGTTGCGGTGGAAGCCTGCTCCTGTTCTACAGTTACAGAAAGAGCCTTCTTCATTTCCTCCGCGCTTCGTAGTCCTGCAATTTTGATTTCTTCCAGCTTACTCATGATACTGTCACTGGAACTGCCCGCTTGTTCAGCCAGCTTCCGCACTTCCCCTGCGACGACGGCAAAACCTCGTCCGTGTTCCCCGGCTCTTGCTGCTTCGATGGATGCATTGAGGGCCAGCAGGTTTGTTTGTGCAGCGATATCGTGGATGGCACCGGCCAGTCGCTCAATATCCTGAGTTTTCAACGTGAGCGAATCTACGGCTTCTCCTGCCGCAGTCGTCGTTTGTCTGGACTCAGCTGCCAGCTTCGCTTGACGCTCTGCTGTTTCATACCCTGCCAGCACGGCAGCATCTGTCTCGAACACGGCGGATTGGGTTCGTTTGACACTTTCGCCAATCAGGTTGATGGAATCAGTCATGTGAGTCAGCTTCTCAGACCCGGAATACACGGCCTCAGCCTGATCGCTCGCTCCTTGAGCAAGCTCCTGAACTGCACTGGAGATTTGTGACGCGATGGTTCCAGTATCTTTGGCATGCTGGTGCATATCATGCGAAGCTGAACTGACATCGGCGGCTGTATCTGCTACCTTACGCAACAGGTTGGAGAGATTATCCGACATGATGTTAAAATCCGTGCCCAGGCTGGCAATTTCATCCTTACCCTTAATTTCCACTCGTGTTGTCATATCTCCTTCAGCTACCCGTTTGACATTCACTTGAAGCTTCCGAATCGGCTTGATAAAGCTGTTTGCGGCCCAGACTGCCAAAAGCATAGCAACGACGAAAATAATAGCAACAGTAATCAACAGTTGATTACGAGTGGCGTAGTACTCCTGAAAAGCAATATCTTTAGAAATAGACAATCCTACAACCCAGCCTGTGCTGGGCATTTTTTTAAAATAAAGCTGACGGTCACTGCCATTATAGCTGTAGTCTGTTTCTCCCGAAGGTGCGCTCAGCAGGGCCGCAGTTGTTGAGCCCAACTCAGGCATATCCTTGAGGTTTTTACCGGCCAGCTTGCTATCGGGGTGGGCGACCACGACTCCATTCTGGTCAATCAGAAATGCGTAGCCTAATCCGTTGAGGTTTATGTCTTTAATGATTTTTGTCATATCGTTTAATAAAATGTCCTCACTGACTACCCCGGTAATGGAACCGTTGGAATCTTTGAGAGGTTTGGCAATCGAAATCGTAAAATCCGTGCTAGCCGCGTCAATATACGGTGAGGAATAATACATTTCCCCCTTGGCTTTGGCATCCTTGTACCACGGACGGGCGCGAGGATCGTAACCCGCTTCAAACCAGCCGGAGCCATCCCAGTAGGTTCCATTCTCAAATCCGGCATAAATGTTAGAGATGCTTTGATCCTTATACTTTTGAAAGGCTGCCTTTAAAGAAGTTATTTTGGCATCTGACGGAATATTGCCTGATTCCAAACCTGCAGCCAGTGTCTCGATAATTTTGGCATTCCCACGTGTCCATCCATCAAGCTGATTGACGGTTTCGGTGGCTTTACTGCTCATAAGCTCCTGTATGTCACGGTTGGCCTGATTTTTAATGCTTGTCAAGCTAATGACCGACAAAGGCCCGGCTGCAACGATAACAATGCAGGTGAAGAGGAGAATAAGCTTCATTTTTAAGTTCATACTACGACCTCCGATGATTCAGAAATGTGAAAGCTTAAATGGTTCTTTGTACTTAATATCGTCAGATGGAAAGACTTTGTTAATCATTTTCAATTGTTTTCATTCTTTCTTCATAGTCATTATTGAAATTTCTTCCAATGTTAAAGCCTCAAAGTCAGGGGAAGGATTAAAGTAGAGGTACGAGCATATACTTAAAGGAGGCTAGTCCGGTAAGGGGGCACGATATGGAACAACTAACCAAAAGCAGACTGTTCCGGTACGGAATATGGACGCTGCTGGGACTTGTCATTCTATATTTTATCTGGTTGCTGCGACCACTATTTTTGCATCTGTATGAATTTCTGAAAACGATCATTGCTCCGTTTGCAGTAGCGATGATCATTTCCTATGTACTTAACCCTATTGTCAATATGCTGGGCGGTCGCAAGGTGCCTCGAAGTGTAGCGGTGCTGCTTATTTATGCTGTATTTTTAGCCAGCCTTGTTGTCATTTTGATGAATCTGATCCCCATGTTTATTGAACAACTGGATGAGCTGAATGAGCATTTGCCTGAGCTGACTATGCATGCACAGGGATTAATGTCGAATATGGATAGCGGGATTTTGCCTCCAGGGGTGCGAACCGGTATGAATCAGTGGTTTTTCCAACTGGAAAACCGGATGGCTACGGGAATTTCCACCTTTATGGATAACATCGGTGGCATGATCAATATGCTGTTCAATGTGTTCATTGTGCCATTTCTCATTTTCTATATTTTAAAGGACTTTGATATGTTCGAGCGGACGATTGTATCTTATCTCCCGCGTTCTCGCCGTAAGGCAATTGTAACGGTACTTAAGGAAATTGATCAGGCGCTTGGCAACTATGTCAGAGGCCAACTGCTGGTATGCGTCATTATTGGCGTAATGGCTTATATCGGATATATGCTGATTGGCATGCCTTATGCACTGTTGCTGGCAGGTGTAGTAGCGGTTTTCAATATTGTTCCGTATTTGGGGCCTTTTTTGGGGGCTGCTCCGGCGGTAGTTATGGCTTCTACGGTTTCCTTCAAAATGGTGTTGCTGATCGTAGTCGTGAACACCTGTATTCAAGTACTGGAAAGCAATGTCATTTCACCTCAGGTTGTCGGACGAACCTTGCATCTGCATCCGATAGCCATCATATTCGCCCTGTTGGTGGGTGGAGAAATAGCGGGAATTACTGGCTTGATTTTGGCAGTTCCGGTGATGGCCGTATTGAAGGTAGCGCTTCAGCATTTTTTTGCTTATTATGTGAAGCGTAAACCGATCTGATTTTGTGTGTTCTCCTTATCTATCCCGTCTGAAATCGCGTTGACACGGCTAAATGACACGGATATACTGAAATGAGTATGTTTAAATGTGTTTATCCAGTAGGGAAAGCTCATTTCGGAGTGCGGGCTGAACCCGCCGGGATGCTCCCGTTACCAGTGAAAACAAGGCGATCGCTCGTTCGTTAAGCAGATGCCCGAGTGTGCAGCTTGCACATGTGGCATTTCGTACAGAGGGGACGGCGATAACCAGGGTGGTACCGCGATACAATCGTCCCTGATCCGTTCAGGGGCGTTTTTCTGTTTTTATGGCCTGTGCCAAGAACAAGTGACACCATAACTAGGAGGCAACTTATATGAAAGCTAGTGAAATCCGCTCCAAATGGCTGGAGTTTTTTGAAAGCAAAGGACATGTGATTGAACCAAGCGCACCGCTTGTTCCTCATAAAGATCCTTCCCTGCTGTGGATTAATGCGGGCATGGCGCCGCTTAAGCCTTATTTTGACGGACGTGTGAAGCCTGAAAATCCACGTATCGCCAATTCGCAAAAATGTATTCGTACGAACGACATTGAAAATGTCGGCAAAACACGTCGCCACCACACTTTTTTCGAAATGCTCGGCAATTTTTCCATTGGTGACTATTTTAAGGAAGAAGCCATTACGTGGGCATGGGAGTTTCTGACTGATCCGAAATGGATTGGCTTTGATCCAGAGCGTTTAGCTGTCACCGTGTATCCTGAAGATGAAGAAGCGTACAAGCTGTGGACCGAAAAAGTCGGCCTTCCTGCTGAACGTATTATCAAATTGGAAGATAACTTCTGGGACATCGGCGAAGGCCCTTGTGGACCATGTACGGAAATCTTTTATGATCGTGGCGAAGCCTACGGCAGCGATATGACAGACCCTGAAATGTATCCGGGTGGAGAAAATGAGCGTTATCTGGAAGTATGGAACCTCGTATTCTCACAATTCAACCATAACAAAGATGGCAGCTATACGCCGCTTCCAAACAAAAATATTGATACAGGGGCCGGCCTGGAGCGTTTTGCATCCATTTTGCAAAATGTAGATTCCAATTTTGATACGGATATTTTCCAGCCGCTGATCCAGAAAACCGCAGCAATGGCAGGAGTCAAATATAACGAAAATGTGGACAGCGACGTGGCTCTCAAAGTCATTGCCGACCATGTTCGCACCGTAGCTTTTGCGATTGGTGACGGTGTACTGCCTTCCAACGAAGGACGGGGCTACGTAATTCGCCGCTTGCTGCGCCGAGCTGTGCGTTATGGAAAAATGCTCGGTATGAACCGTCCATTTATGTTTGAACTGGTGGAAACGGTTGGAGATATCATGGGCGTATACTACCCAGAAGTGGTGGACAAGCGTGATTTCATCATCAAGGTGATCAAAACGGAAGAGGAACGCTTCCACGAAACACTGACAGACGGATTGGCTATTTTGGCTGATATCAGTGCTCAGGCGAAGGCGGAAGGCCGCGATATGATTAGCGGAGCAGACGCATTCAAACTGTACGATACGTACGGGTTCCCATTTGACCTCACTGAGGATTATGCAGATGAGCAGGGCTTGAAAGTAGACCGTGAGGGCTTTGATGAAGCGATGCAGGAGCAACGCAAACGCGCGCGCGACGCTCATCAGGACAATGCCAGCATGAAGATTCAGGGCGGAGCTTTGTCCGATTTGGCGGTTAAAAGTGAATTTGTTGGATATAATGACCTCGTAACTGAGTCTAAAATTATGGCAATTGTATATGAAGATGTTCTGGTGGACAGTGTTAGTGAAGGACAGACTTGTCAGGTCGTGCTGGATGTGACTCCTTTCTATGCCGAAAGCGGTGGACAAGTCAGTGACCAGGGCTTGCTGCGTGGAGGTACGGTAACCGCGAAGGTCGAAGGACTGTTCAAGGCACCGCAAGGCCAGCATGTGCATCAGGTTGTCGTAGAAGCCGGTGAGCTGAACGTTGGCGATACGGTGAAAGCAGAAGTAGATCAAGCCTCGCGTGGAGAAATTGAGAAAAATCATACAGCCACGCATTTGCTTCACAAAGCGCTTAAAGAAGTGCTGGGTGACCATGTCAATCAGGCAGGTTCTTTGGTAGAGCCTGGGCGTCTGCGTTTCGACTTCTCCCACTTCGGAAGCATTACAGCGGAAGAGCTGGCGGATATTGAGTTACGGGTAAACCGTGCCATCTGGAGCCAGCTGGATGTGAATATTGAACTGAAACCGATTGATGAAGCTAAGGCACTGGGAGCGATGGCGCTGTTTGGTGAAAAATACGGAGATATCGTGCGTGTCGTTAAGGTAGGCGATTACAGTATTGAGCTGTGCGGTGGCTGTCATGTCAGCAATACCTCGCAAATCGGACTGTTCAAGCTTGTCAGCGAGAGCGGTATCGGATCAGGTGTACGTCGTATTGAAGCAGTAACCGGGCGTTTTGGCTTTGAATATATGGAAGGTCAATTGGAGCTGTTGAAGGTGTCGGCCGGGCTGGTTAAATCCAAGCTGTCCGAGGTGCCGAAGCGCATCGAATCCTTGCAGCAGCAAATTAAAGACCTCAGTCGTGAAAATGAATCGCTGCAAAGCAAGTTGAGCGCTATTGAGGCAGGTCAACTGACGGATCAAGTCGTGCAAGCTGGTGGAGTACAACTGTTGGCTGCACGCGTGCAGGCTTCCAGTATGGACGCCTTGCGGGCCATTGCCGATGAGTTGAAAGGAAAGCTTCCGGCTGCTGTGCTGGTGCTCGGCGCTGCTATGGACGACAAAGTCAATTTTGTCGTAGCTGTACCGGCAGAGCTTACCAAGGCAGGACTTCACGCAGGCAAGCTCGTGAAGGAAATTGCTGCCGTATGCGGCGGCGGCGGCGGCGGACGTCCTGATATGGCACAAGCTGGGGGCAAGGATGCCAGCAAGCTGGACGAAGCACTTCAACGTGCGCATGAACTGGTGGCGGCAGCTTCTCAAGGATAAAGTTCGATAATTTTTGCGGATTTTTGGAAAAAACCGGACTAAGGCATTTCCTTGAAGGGCTTTGCTTATGGTATGATGTATAAGAATAAGCTGGCATAAACATGTACACATGTTTTGTGGAAGCGAGGTGTCAACAATGGATTTCATGGACAAAACGGTCAAATTTAATGTCAAGGCGGACGAGAAGGAAGCTTCTGCTCAGGAAATTTTGTTGACCGTATATGATGCTCTGGTAGAAAAGGAATACAATCCGATCAATCAGATTGTCGGGTATTTGCTATCAGGTGATCCGGCTTATGTGCCGCGGCATAATAATGCCAGAAGCCTGGTACGCAAAAAAGAACGCGATGAATTGATTGAAGAGTTGGTTCGTTTCTATCTGGCGAAGCACCGTTAGGAGACAGGCATGAAAGTAATGGGATTGGATTACGGGGACCGCCGAATCGGGGTCGCCGTAAGTGATGCCTTCGGCTGGACCGCCCAAGGATTGGAAGTCATTGAACGACGTGGTGACGACAGTGAGTTCGGTAAAATTGCAGATTTAATCCGTGATCATGAAATCGGTGAGGTGGTTGTAGGCTTGCCGAAAAATATGAACGGAACCGTGGGTCCACGCGGTGAGATTTGCATTGAGTTTGCGAACCGACTCAAGGAGTTGCTGGGATTACCCGTTCACCTTTGGGATGAACGGCTGACGACGCGTTCGGCAGAGCGTACGCTTCTGGAAGCCGACGTCAGCCGAAAAAAACGCAAGCAGGTGGTAGATAAGCTAGCAGCAAGCCTGATCTTGCAAAACTATTTGGACGCACACAGTACAAGGTGAGGGGGATATCGTAATGGCTGAAAATCAAGTGGGTATGGAAGAAGAGCCGGAAATTATTTATATTGCCGATGACGAGGGCAACGAAGAAGAGTTCGAGGTCATTATGAAGTTTGAGGTAGACGGTTCCGAAGCGAAGTACATGATGGTTGCGCCAGTGGACCCTGAAGCTGATGAGTCCGATGTTTACGCCTTCCGTTATGAGGAAGAAGGCGATGATATTAAATTGTTTGTGATCCAAGACGATGCTGAATGGGAAATCGTCGAAGAGACCTTTAATACATTTGTAGAAGAAGAGGACGAGGAAGACGGGAAATGACGAACTATTCACGCGAAGACCTAAGCTGGACCTCTGATTTGAAAGAAGCGTTCGACGGCGATGTAGAGTTGCAGGATGAACAGGGTCATGCGGTACGCATGGAGCTGGAAGCAGAGTTTAAGGTAGGTAATCAACGGTACGCCGTATTACGTCGACCTGGGGCTACTGCAGGCGAACATGAGCTATATCATGTGAGCTCATCCACAGACGGCGAAATCTCCATCACCACCATCGAAGATGATGACGAGTGGGAAGATATTTCCGAGCTGTACGATGAATGTACGCTGCCGGAGCTGTAAGCCTGGATAACGAGGAGATCAAACCTGAAAGGGCGGACCTGTCCGCCCTTTTTGGCTGTGAAGGAGTTGAGTGGATTGAAGCGAAGGACGAGGATGGTCACGCTGCTGTTGCTGCTTGTCATCATAGCAGGAGGAGCAGCTTTCTATATTTGGAGTGCTATGCAGCCTGTTCAGCCGCAAACGCAGCCTGTTGCATTTACGGTAGTGAAGGGAACAGGGACCTCAGCTATTGCAGATACGCTGGAGCAAAAGGGACTTATACGTAATGCGCTCGTGTTTAAGGCATATCTAAAATTCAAACAGCAAGGAAGTGCATTTCAGGCTGGAAAATATGAAGCGCAGCCTGGCGTAACCTTTGATCAGCTAGTTGCCAAGCTATCGGCAGGGGACGTTGTCAAAGAGGAAATGATTCGTTTTACAATACCGGAAGGTTATACGATCAGACAGATGGCTGATAAGCTGCAAAAGGAAGGGCTGGCAAACCGGAAGCAATTTTTGCAGCTGGCCAACGATCCGTCTGCCTTTGACGTCTCGCTCGTGCGGGATATTCCGAAGCAGGCAGGGCTCCGCTATGCGCTGGAAGGCTATCTCTTCCCCGAAACCTATGAGCTGAAAAAAGGCAGCACAACCAAGGATATTGTTCAGACGATGCTGGAGCAGACGCAAAAACGTCTGAATACCATACCCGATTTGGATGCCAAGCTGAAGCAGCGGGGCGAAACGCTGCATCAATTGTTAAGTGTTGCTTCTCTGGTGGAGCGCGAGGTGGTTGTGGATGAAGAACGGCCTATAGTGGCTGGAGTCATTTATAACCGACTCAAGAAGGACAAGAAGCTGGAAATTGACGCTACTGTTCAATACATGCTGGATAAGCAAAAGGAACGGCTGTATTATAAAGATTTGGCTGTAGAAAGTCCTTATAATACGTATTTGCATCAAGGACTTCCACCAGGACCGATTGCAAGTCCGAGCTTAAAATCAGTGGTGGCGGCCTTAGAGCCGGAAGCTACGGATTATTTATTTTATGTGACTAAAAAAGACGGGACACATAAACATTTGTTTGCCGCCACGTATAAAGAACATTTGCATAACATTCAGGTAAGTAACCGTAAGACAAAATAGGAGGTGAGCCTATGGCTTACAAACCCGAACTGCTGGTAACCGCCAGCTCTCCGGAGGATGCCCGCCATATGCTGGATGCCGGAGCAAATGCATTGCTGATTGGGGATGACCGCTTTGGCATGAGGCTGCCGGGACATTTTACACCGGATCAAATCCGTGAGGTGGTAGAAGAAGCACGGAAGCATGCGGCGCAGGTATATGTATCGATGACAAATTTGATGACGAACGAGCTGTTGCCGCTTCTTCCCGAATATGTGCAGACAATCGCAGGATGCGGTATAGATGCCATTGAGTTTAATGATCCGTCGGTGCTCATGGCGGTGAAGGAGCATGCTCCCCATCTGAAGCTGTTTTGGAACGGAGAAATGATTTCCACCAACTTCGCAACCGCCAACTATTGGGGTGAGAAGGGAGCTTCGCGTGTTATTTTGGCCCGTGAGCTCAGTATGGACGAAATTACGGAAATGATTCCCAAGCTGAACATGGAGGCACAGGTTCAGGTACATGGCATGACTAATATTTATCATTCCAAGCGTAAGCTTGTACAAAGCTATATGCTGCATCAGGGACGCCCGGTAGAAGGCGATCTAGGCAAGGAGCGCGGTTTGTTCCTGATTGAAGCCGAGCGGAAGGAAGAGAAGTTCCCCATCTATGAGGATATAAACGGGACGCATATTATGAGTTCGGATGATTTCTGCATCATGGAGGACCTGCATATTCTGATGGAGGCAGGCGTACACAGCTTTAAGATCGAAGGGCTGTTAAAACCTACGGCTTACAATGCGGCAGTTGTTCGTGCTTATCGTAAAGCCATTGACACCTATACAGCTAATCCGGAAGCTTATGCGTATGATGAAAGCTGGCTGGATGAGGTTCGCCGTCTTCAAGACCCTGAACGCGAGCTATCCTTCGGATTTTTCTATAAAGAGCAGGTTTATTAATATTATATGAACACACAAGGGGGGAACGTCATGGGAACGTTGACCAAAACGAGAAAATATAATGGCAAGCGGAATCGTCTGGATAAGCCGGAGCTGTTGGCTCCTGCCGGAAATCTGGAAAAGCTGAAGTTTGCGGTTCACTATGGCGCGGATGCTGTATATATTGGTGGACAAAAATATGGTCTGCGTTCTAACGCCGACAATTTCAGTTTTGAGGAAATGCGGGAAGGTGTGGAATTTGCCAACAAGTACGGTGCCAAGGTGCTTGTGGCTACGAACATCTATGCCCATAATGAAGATATTGCCGGGATCGAGGAATATCTGCGCAATCTGTACGAGGTAGGAATTCATGCTGTTATCGTTGCTGATCCAGCCATTGTATCTGTGGCATTGCGTGCTGTTCCGGGATTGGAAGTGCATTTGAGCACACAGCAATCCACACTGAACTGGCAAGCGGTAAAGTTCTGGAAAGACGAGGGACTGCCACGTGTTGTCTTGGGACGTGAGACCAGCTTGGAGGAAATTGAGGAAATTAAAAAGCATGTAGATATTGAGATTGAAGCTTTTGTCCATGGTGCGATGTGTTCTTCATTCTCTGGTCGCTGTGTGCTATCCAATCACTTTACAGACCGGGATTCCAACCGTGGGGGATGCTGTCAGTCTTGCCGCTGGAAATACGACTTGTTCGAGGATGCCCGCCCGGGCGAGGTGTGGATATCTGAGGAAGAGGCGCAGGACAGTAATGTGCTGAAACAATTCCAGCTTGGCGTTAACCAGCTTCCGCTGTTTGAAGAAGGAGATAATGCTTTTTCGATGGGTTCCAAGGACCTGTGCATGATTGAAAATATTCCTGATCTGATTGATGTCGGTGTAGACAGCTTTAAAGTGGAAGGACGCATGAAGTCCATTCATTATGTGGCTACGGTCGTGAATGTCTATCGTCAAGCGATTGATTCCTATATGGCTGATCCTGAAAATTATGTGCTCAAACCAGAATGGATTGAAGAAATTAACAAGGCCGCCAATCGTCCGCTGAATACAGGCTTTTTCTACGATACACCGGATCATGAGGATCATATTTATGAGCCGGAAGAGAAGGCAGTGCCTTATGATTTTGCCGGACTGGTCATGGATTATGATTCTGCGAGTGGCATCGCAACGATTCAGCAACGGAATCATTTCAAGCCGGGTCATGAAATTGAATTTTTCGGTCCGAACGGAACGTTCTTTAAACAAAAGGTTGGAACGATCTGGGATGAGGAAGGCAATGAGCTGGATGCTGCCCGTCACCCGCTTCAACGGATTAAAATGAAGGTAGATCAGCCTGTATCGTATTTTGATATGATGCGTAAAAAGAAGTGAATAGGCCCTAAGTCTCGGGTTAAAAGATTCAAAAGTCTCTCCTATCGGTTGGAGAGGCTTTTTTTTGAATACTTTTCTAGGAAAAAAGTTTCACAAAATTTAGTCATTCCTCAAAGGAAAGCTACATTCCGTGTCGAATAGTTCCGATAGATGTTATATAGATAATAGATACATAATGGATGACGTGGAACAGGAAACTAATCATATGGTGGTAGGTGAGATGAATGGGTTTTCGGAAAAAAGAGGGGAATACAACAAAAAGGCAAGCAAAGAAAACAGATCTTATGAAAGGCTCGAAGGACAGCAAGGTAACAACGGATAACAGTTCACAAACGGTAAGAGTGTCCTCGAAGGTTCTCCCCTGGGTAGCTAGAGCCACCCGTAAGAGTACATCTAATTTAAAGCGGTTACTTAAGCTAGAAAAGTACAGTAAGGATTTCATGCATTTGGTCAAAAACTATAATCCGATCCGTTCGGTTGGAATGAAATTGTTCCTGATTTTTTTTGCGGCAATTATGCTATTTGTGGTCAGCTTGGGGATGCTCTCATACTACAAGGCTAAAAGTACAATTGAGCGAAATGCGGCTACAGCATATCAGCAAACCGTTCAGCAAACTTCGGAAAAGCTGGATATTATTTTAGAGCGTTTTCAAGATACCTCGACACAGGTATTTTTTGATACAGAATTAAGCGATCAACTGCAAAAGGCAGTAAAGAAGGAGAAAAACTCCTTTGATTCTTTTGTTGCTATGGGCGAAGTGAATAAGAAGCTAACGAACCTTGCTTTTACGAATAAAGCGATTGATTCATTATATTTGTACCCGGAAGAAACCAGTTTAGCTGCGATGGGTACAGGAACACAAAAGGATGTACGACAGGAAGCATGGTTTAAGGATATTTTGAAAAACAAGGGAATTGTTTGGCTACCTACGCAGGTGAATGATAATGGAAGCAAGACTTTTCGTCTGGCACGCTCCATGAACAGTATGTCCGGGTTGGGAGGGACTTACGTTCTGGTTATGGATTTAAAGTCCAGTGCGGTGGAGGATGAGTTGAAAAGTGTTAATTTGGGCTCAGGCAGTATGATTAGCCTTGTGACAGACAAGGGTGAATTTGTAGGCTCTAACATGGATAGCTTGGCAGGAGGAAAGAAAAAGCTGGATTACGTTTCCAAGCTAGAAGGAATCGAAGGAAATCAAATTATGGAGCAGGAAGCAAATGGGAAAGAGCAAAATGTGCTTACGGTTCATAATACACTGGGAACCTCCAAGTGGATTCTCGTGGGTGTAATACCTGTATCTGAGCTGGTTAAAGACGCGAGGGGGATTTTAACAACGACCTGGATATTTGCTGCGGTGGCTGCACTCATTGCATTGTTCATTGGCCTGTGGATCGTACGCCTCGTGGCGCGCCCGTTGACCCATTTGAAAGATTTAATGATCGAAGGAGCCAAAGGTAATTTGCAGATCCGAACGAATTATAAGGCTCAGGATGAAATTGGCCAGTTGTCGGTCAGCTTTGACATGATGATGGAGCAAATCACATTGCTGGTAGAGCAGACGAATGCCTCGGCTCAGGAGGTTCTGAATACAGCAACGGAATTAAGTGATGCCTCGAAGAAGACGGCAATTTCAGCCAAGGAAATTGCAGCCGCAACTGAGGAAATTGCTCATGGCTCCACCAGTTTGGCAACAGAGGCTGAACGTGGCAGCGGATTAACCGGGAATATATCTCAGCAAATGGATATGGTGATGGCTTCTAATCATGAAATGAGCTTGGCTGCGCAGGAGGTTGAACAATCCAGTGAAAAAGGGACGATCCAGCTGAAAAACCTGTTAAGCAAGACGCGGGTTACAGAAGAAACTACGCATGCTCTGGTAGGCAAGGTAGATGAACTGAAACAGACAACTTCCGATGTCTTTCGGGTGCTGGATGTATTACAGGATATTGCTAAACAAACAAATATTCTGTCACTGAATGCGACGATTGAGGCGGCACGGGCAGGAACTGCCGGACGTGGCTTTATGGTGGTAGCGAATGAGGTTCGGCAGCTGGCCGAGCAATCACGTCAAGCCATTCATACGGCCTCAGGCATTATTAACAACATCGTCAATGAGATGAATGAAACGGTCCAGGCGTTATCCGAGGTGTATCCACTGTTCCGTGAGCAGATGGGAGCCGTACAGGTGACGACGGACATTTTCCAATCGGTACAGCAGCAAATGGGAGAGTTCGCGCTTCGACTGGGAACCGTCACCTCATCCATTCAGGAATTGAGTGAATCGCAGACCATTTTATCTGAGGCGATGACCAATGTAAGTGCTGTAGCCGAGCAATCCTCGGCCACTTCACAGGAAGTCGCTTCTCTCAGTAATGAGCAGGCAAATATCGGTAATCAACTGGTAGGCTTGTCTGATAAGCTGGAAGGTGTATCCGTGAAGCTGAAGGAACAGCTTTCACGGTTTACAGTGTAAATGTAACAAAAATCGTAGTTGTTAATTTTATGATTAACGACAGAAAACCCATTCCCGTGTTCAAAAGCGGAATGGGTTTTCTTTTTTAGCTACAGGACATACTACTGGAAAAAGATGAAAGAAGGATGCGTGTGCCGAGGCGTGGCAACAGCTTCATGCGAAAACGTCGAATTGCATATATGGCCTTGGGGATCATGGCGCTGCTGCTCATTTTACTACTCCGATTGGCTTGGATTCAGGGGACGGCGGGGATACATATGTCTGCTTACGGGGGACATTCGCTGAAGGAAATGTCTGTACGTCAGCGCCAGGAGGGAATTGCTATCGACTCTGGGCGTGGACAGTTCACGGATCGATATGGGCAACCATTGACTGGTGGTGTAGTCTGGACGCCAGTGCTTTTCCCCGATGTTGACGGCAAAGCGGCTCTGCATGGCGAAGAACTCGCCAGGCTGCTGCAGACGAATAAGAAGCAACTGCTGACACGATGGAAAGGTCTGCAATCACCGCTAATATGGCGCGATGGGCGCGGAGAGCCCGTACAAATCAGGCCGAATGAAGCAGGCAAGCTGCTGAAGCTAGCCCCTTCACTCATCGAGCTTGTACCTTATGCGAAACGCTATACGGATCTGCCTAATGGCAGGCAATGGCTTGGCTTTCTGTATGAGCGTGCCGACCGAGCGGGTGAACTACCCATCGGGGCAGCCGGGCTGGAAAGAACGCTGGAGCCGCTGCTGAGCGGCGTCGGTGAAACGTTCGTCTCCCGGTTGGTGGATGCGCAGCGTCGCCCGCTGGCCCATGTACCGCTTCGGGTCACTGCTCCATCTAATGATCACTATCCGCTACAGGTGCAGACTACAATTGATCTTTCATTACAGGAGCAGCTTGAAAAGCTGACGGCCACCAATCACCTGGCAGAAGGTGCGGTGGTTGTACTTGATGCGGGCAATGCGGATGTGCTGGCGATGGTGTCCCGTCCTTTTTATAATCCTGTTCGTGTTGATCCGCAGCAGACCACAGATTGGTCGAATCGCGCGCTCAAGGCGGTAACCCCCGGTTCCATTTTTAAACTGGTTACGGCTGCGGCTGCACTTGAATCGGGTGTTGTCCAACCGAAGGAGCAGTTCCATTGCCATGGAACCTATGGCAAGTACGGTTTGACTTGCTGGAAAAAAGAAGGACACGGCACCCTGAACCTGGAGGAGGGGCTTGCCGTATCCTGTAATAGCGTGTTCGCTCATCTTGGCGAACGGCTTAAACCTGAGCAAATTCAGGCGGCGGCCTCTGCGCTGGGATTGAGTCGAACAGTGGGCTGGCAGGAGCGAAATCTTGCAGGGCTACCGCAATTCAGACCGCTGGATCACGAGGAAAAGGGAGCCGTATTCGGCTCCCATACCCATGCGGCAGATCCGGGCGTACGTGCACAGACAGCTATCGGTCAGCGCGATGTGCTGGTCACGCCTCTCCAAGCCGCCAATCTCATCGTCACCTTGCTGCACGATGGCCAGGTCCATGCTCCACGCCTTGTGAATCGCATCAGCTACGCAGATGGAGGCACCATGCTGGAGCTACCTGCTCATGCTTCACATGCTCCCCAGGGAAGCCAGCAGATTCATGCCTCCACGGCTCGCACGCTTCGCGAGGCGATGGAGGAAGTCGTGGCCCATGGCACAGGCGCATCCTTGCGTGATAAAACATGGCATCTGGCTGGAAAATCGGGTACAGCCCAAGCCTTAAAGAACGGTCGTCCTGTAAATCACCAATGGTTTATCGGTTATGGTCCGGTAGAGCGACCTCGTTATGCCGTTGCCGTCCTGGTGCAAAATGCTTCAAAGCACTCTGCCAATCAGGCTACTGCACTGTTCGGACAGGTGATGGATCTGCTAGCTCAATTTTCCTCAGCTCCACGAGCAGTTCCACGTTCTTCCTCCTGAATTTTAACAATAAACGGGGGCTCATCAAATTCTTCTGTCGGAAACCGAATCCATTGTTGCAGATAGCCTTGCTGCCACAATTCCTTGAGCAAAATAATCAGAATCGGAGACAAAATTAATCCGGCCAATCCGAAGATGGATAACGATATAATGGCAAAGGAAAGCATCAGATAGGCAGATGAGACACCGATGGAATTTCCAGTAATTTTAGGCTCCGCCAGCTGGCGGACGATCACCGCAACAGCCATGACAACAAGCAGCCCGATTGTCAAGCTGGTATTACCCGTGATGAACAAATACACGGCCCACGGAATAAAAATAACAGGCACACCCAGCAAGGGAAGAATATCAAATAAAGCCGCCACAAGCGCCAATGAAAGGGCATTATCCACTTGTAAAATGAGTAAACCTATAAATACAAGAATAAAGGTAATCCCTACCAGTAAGGCTTGAGCCTTCAGAAAAGCGGAAATCGCTTTAAGCACGTGGTTTTTTAGAAAAAGGTAAGCCGTTTTAAGTGTTTTGGGAGTCTTGCTACGGGCAATTCCCTTCCAAAGATTAATTTCCATACTTAAAAAGAATGCTAAAATAATTGCAACGGCAAAATTGCCCATAAAAACAGTGAAGGAACTGAGGAATTGTATAAAAAAGGATAACCCGAGTTGTGCCCATTTGGTCGCAATCGTGGTCGCAGTTGCAAAATATTCATTCACACGTTCCGTAACACCCGGAGGTAAAGCAGCAATTTTATCTTGAGAAAGATGAAGATATCGCGTGAATTCCGTTTGGATAATCTGGGTATAATGTGGGAGGTTTTGCGCGACTTTCGTAAATTGCGTAACCAAAATCAAACCCAATCCGAAAAAAATAGCGAGTAAAAGAATGATGAACAACAACACAGAGAGCGCGGAGGCGAAAGGCTTCTTCATCCCTTTACGATGGAAATAACGGGCTGCAGGTTCAATGCACCAGAACACGACGAACGATAGGAATACCGGTGCCGCCAGTTGATACAGCTTGCTGGATACGAACATAATTAAATACACGGTTAATACAATCAGACCGATATCAAAAACGGTACGCCAATATTTTTTGTACAATGGAAGCATATGTATACAACGACTCCTTTAAGATTTTTACTTATTGTACACTAAATTGGACTTCATTGCTGATCAGGCAATAGCAAAATGTCCGCATGCTTACGCTTTATGATAATATATAAGTAAGTGAGTTTTCCTCAGAGAGCCAGCTTGGGAGTTCAGAATAGAAAAGTGGGGATAAAAACGTGCAGACTTTGCTGTTATGGATGTTTTACATTTCAACTTTTTATGCTTTTATTCCGGCGTTGGTCAGTCGTATTTTTGGGTTCAGAGTGTTTCGGCGTGGCAAAAGCGAGCAAGAATTTGCGCTCACCTTTGATGATGGTCCTGATCCGGTATATACCCCGCAGTTGCTAGATTTGTTGAAGCGTTTTGATGCCAAGGCCACTTTTTTTGTCATCGGCATAAATGCGGAAAAGCATCCCGAGCTTCTAAAACGCATGCATGATGAAGGCCATTTGATCGGTATTCATAATTATGTGCACAAATCGAATTGGCTTATGCGACCAGTTACTGTCAGAAGGCAGATTGCCCAAACAGAGGCAGTCATTCGCCGGGTAACGGGACAGGGAACGACCTTCTACCGTCCGCCATGGGGAATTGTGAATTTCTTTGATATTTCCAAGACGAATGGCCGTCGAATTGTATTATGGTCCTCCATGTTCGGGGATTGGAAGGCGAGGATTGGAGCGAAACAGTTAGCGGAGCGAATGCTCAAAAAGCTGAGGGGTGGCGAGGTGATGCTACTCCATGACTGTGGTACGACATTGGGGGCAGATGAAGAAGCCCCTCAGAATATGCTAATTGCACTGGAGAAGCTACTGTTGGTCGCTCAAGAACGGCAATTACGCAGCGTACGGGTGGATACATTGTTTTGTCAGCCTGTCCATATTTCAGCTGCTGGTGAGATAGCCGGTACAGGCTGGTTCAAAAGTATGCTGGTATTCGGATGGCTGCTCTACGAGCGGTTATTCCACACTTTATTCCGGCTTCGTCCCGTAAGCAAGGAGGATACAATTTTTTATTATCGTCGCCGTACCTATCATGGACCGAATGTAAACATGGAGAACGGTAGGTGGCTAAAAAAGGGAGACCCGATAGTCGAGCTTCATTTTGATAATAAAATGTTGTTTCATTTAGGTTCGTCGGCAAAGTCCATGGTGCATTTGGCTATTCAATTAATCAGGATAGTGAAGCGGCAGCTTCCTGATCTTGCCCATCTGCTTGTACATGATTCTGGAATGAACGGCGTAAAGGCTGTCTATGCAGTAAGTATGATTAACCGTGGACCGGAGAAACTGGGTTTTCAAATTCAAGAGCTACCCAAAGGGCTGTTCAAGAAAGCGTCCACCATATATTTAAAGCTGTTATTTAGTGTCATCCATCCTTCGGGCCCAGAACAGTTGAACGACAAAAAAGAGGTGATGGTACCGAAACTGATCGTGATGCCAATCGATACTTTGTTTGACCGTTTTCATCAAGAGGGTCCATTTCAGACAGATCAACCCCCCGATCAAACCAATCAACGAGACGCTACACATATGCTCCACGGTGAAGTGAGTGATGAGGTTAGTTCCATTTAAACAGCAGTTAGAGCTTCACAAGCAGTGGATGCAGGATCAAAGCAGTCAACCTAATACGAAAAAGCCTCCCACTCCCTGTTATTAAAGGGAGCGGGAGGCTTTTTTAACTGTTCATAAAATATATCTTAGACAAACATTAGATTTTCATAATTCCGCCGTTACTTGCGTTCGTTACCAGCTTGGAATAACGTGCCAGATAGCCAGTCTTCACCTTTGGCTCGAAGCCCTTCCAGTTGGCGCGGCGACGTTCAAATTCTTCATCCGTAATTTGAAGCTCAATCTTACGATTGTTCAGATCCAGCTCAATGATATCGTCGTCCTCAACAAAAGCGATAGGGCCGCCCTCTGCGGCTTCAGGGGAAATGTGGCCGATGGAAATACCACGGGATGCACCTGAGAAGCGTCCGTCTGTAATCAGACCAACCTTGGCACCGAGCCCCATACCCACGATTTGTGAAGTTGGAGCAAGCATTTCAGGCATACCCGGTCCGCCCTTAGGACCTTCATAACGGATAACAACAACATGTCCTTCCTTGATTTTACCGTTGGCGATGCCAGCCAGTGCATCTTCCTGTGAATCAAAGCAGATGGCAGGACCTTTGTGATAACCGCCAACAGAAGGATCAACAGCACCGACCTTAATAATGGAGCCCTGTGGTGCCAGATTACCGAATAATACAGCCAGACCGCCGCGTTCGGAATAAGGGTTGTCCAGCTTGTGGATAACATTCGTGTCCAAAATTTCCTGACCCTCTACGTTTTCGCGAATGGTTTTTCCGGTTACAGTAATACAGTCACCATGCAGTGCGCCTGGTTTCTTCAACAGTTCATTCAGCACTGCGCTTACGCCGCCTGCATTATGAACATCCTCAATGTGATAGTCGGAAGCAGGTGCCAATTTGGACAAATGAGGTACGCGGTTTGCGACTTCATTAATACGTTCAATAGGGTAATCCACTTCAGCTTCATGAGCCAATGCCAACGTATGCAATACCGTATTGGTGGAACCGCCCATTGCCATATCCAATGCGAACGCATTATCAATGGCCTCTTTAGTCACGATATCACGTGGTTTCAGATCCAGCTTGATCAATTCCATCAATTGGCGTGCAGATTGTTTGACGAATTCTTTACGCTCTTCTGCTACCGCGAGGATGGTACCGTTACCTGGCATAGCCAGACCCATCGCTTCAGCGAGACAGTTCATGGAATTCGCTGTGAACATTCCTGAGCAGGAGCCACATGTCGGACAGCCGTATTGTTCCAATTCAAGCAAGCTTTGGTCATCAATTTTACCCGCCTGGAATGCACCTACGCCCTCGAAGACGGAGGTCAGGGAAATAGAGCGACCATTTTTGTCTTTACCAGCTTTCATAGGACCGCCACTGACGAAAATAGTAGGGATGTTGACGCGCAATGCACCCATCATCATGCCGGGGGTAATTTTATCGCAGTTAGGAATACAAACCATGCCGTCAAACCAGTGGGCGGAAACGACCGTTTCCAGAGAGTCGGCGATAATTTCACGGCTTGGCAGAGAATAACGCATACCAATATGCCCCATGGCAATACCGTCATCTACACCGATGGTGTTAAATTCGAAAGGTACTCCGCCCGCCTCACGAATAGCCTGCTTGACAATTTTGCCAAATTCCTGCAAATGAACGTGACCCGGTACAATGTCAATATACGAGTTGCATACCGCAATAAACGGCTTGTCAAAATCTTCTTCCTTAACGCCCGCTGCGCGCAGCAAGCTGCGGTGAGGAGCGCGGTCAAAGCCTTTTTTAATCATATCGGAACGCATTTTCGTCTTAGCTGTCATGATGCTGGTTTCCCCCCAAAGTTTAAAATGATATGGCGTTCAATAGACGCCGTTAATAGCGCAGATGTTTTCTAAAGAGTCTATCATAGATGTGAGCTTTTTTCTACATATATAAGATTTCGAAAAATGATAAAAAATGACGGCAAAAAAGCCCACACCGCAATAAAGCGGGTGGACTCAAGCTCATTTCTATGATTAAGGGAGGGTACAATGGGACACTACAACTTAGTTTTTGCCGCCTTTGCGACCAATGTCTCTGTAGAAATTCTTGTCATGCGACTCAGCTGTAGCATCGCCGCCCTTTTTGCCGATTTCTTGATAAAATTCTTTGTCATGAGAGTTTGCGGTTGCTTCCCCGCCTTTTCTACCAATCTCCTGATAAAAATCCTTGTCGTGCTTCTTCGAAGTCGCCTCTCCACCCATGCGACCTGCTTCTTCACGGCTCATTTTCCCTTGATTTTGATTACGTGCCATCACAAATCACTCCTTTTTAAAAAGTTGTTTTTTGTTGCGCGCATCCTTTACTTACCACATTGAGCCTCTATGAAACAGGCTTTATGCGGAGTAAAAAAGGTCATGAGTCCCTTGCCTTTTCGTCTGTAAGCGAGTTGTCGCGTGTTTATGCCTGATATAAAGGAAGCTAAAAAATTATGCAGATCGTCTAAAAGGATAAAGGGCTGGTTTGAGCATCCAATCCACTTGTGGCTCAATCAGAGGGCGCGTTGCAGTCCGAACCCAGGGCATGGTCAACAAACAGCACAGACCTGCTGCGCACACTACGATTAAAATGATCTCTACCGGAGTATCTATATATTCGTAGACTCCCTTCGCAACAACGGTACGGACGATCAGGCCATGAAGCAAAAAGACATATAATGTCCGCCGGCCCATCTCGGTGATACGTCCTGTGATTGATGGAACAAAGCCTAGAAATGCCATAGAGGCTATGAATTGAACTCCATAAATACCGATACGGTAAATCCCTGCGTACCATTCGGTGTGTCCCAGCTCACCATAAGTCATGCTCCCATACAGCCAGCCTGCCGGGATGCCGAAATACGACGTTCCCGCCATTACCATGAGCAGAACGGATACAGCACCAGTGATTATTCGGACTGGAGCTGTAAAGAAGCGCCGAACGTCTGCATAGTTCAAATGATATCCTGCTATAAAGTAAGGTAAATAAACAAAGGTTCTGCATACGCTTAGCCATATACCCTCCATAGGGAGATATCCGACAAGGATACCCAGTAGTACGGATATGCCCAATTGCAAGACAGGCGGCATTCCCTGCAAAGCGAGCATTAACAGTCTCCAACAGATATGGCTGGCGAGGAACCAGAGCAGCAGGTAAGGTGCGAAAAAAGAATGATGGATACGGGGAACGTGAAAGAGTGCAGCGTCCAATACAGAATAGAGCGATTGGAAAATAAGATATTGCATACCAATCTGTAGAAGAACTTTACGTCCTGCCGATCCGGTTAGGGAGGACTTTGCAAAATAGCCTGTAACAAGCACAAACAACGGCATATGGAACATAAATATCCAGCTGAAAAATTGCTGTGCAATATCAAATGAACTGGCCAGTGGTTCCAATGCATTCCCTGCAAATACACATATGATCAACATAAATCGCAAATTGAGAAAGAAGCTTTCACCCTGTACATCATGGCTTGTCGTCATGTGTTTCCCTCCGAACGGCATTCAGCCGTGTAAACTATTTAAAAAATAATTCTTTACAAGGAACAAGGTACGATACTCTGGACCTTACCATTGTGATTTAATTCACAATGGTAAGCGCTATCATGTCCTTATTGTGTGGCGAAAGCTTGAACAGCGGATAAAGATAGGCTAATACTTGGAAATGTTTGCTGATTTGACCCTGTATGTACAACGATGTTACCCTAACAAGGCTATAGTTACGCTGTTGAATACAGCTGCACTTTTTATATTCAAATGACGAAACATGAGGCAGGCAAGGTGAAAGGAACATTTAAAATGAGAAGAAGAACAAGAAGCTCATACAGTTCATATGGGACACGCGGTCCTCGGAAAATATGGAAGATCCTCCTGGGCATCCTGATTGTCATTGTGCTGATCGCAGGTTGGGGAGCATGGAAGGTGTTTACACCTTATCAGCCTGATGAGACGGCGGTAGCTGCATTAGCAGAAGCAGCTGATGCTGTGAAGGTAAATGAACAAGAGCACTGGATTGGATTTGAGCCCGCCAAAAGAAGTGGCGCCGGAGTCATTTTGTACCCGGGAGCGCTGGTGAAGCCCGAAAGTTACGCACCTTTGGCACGGCGTCTGGCGGAAAAGGGCCATCATGTGATCATTGCAAAAATGCCGTTGAATCTGCCACTGGCTTCCCCAGATTTGGCGGGTGAAGTGCTCAAGGCTTATCCGAAAGAAGCATTTGTCATTGGAGGCCATTCGTTGGGTGGTGTGATGGCAGCCCGCTATGCTGCCGCACATGCCGACCAGATCAAGGGTGTATTTTTCCTCGCTTCCTACCCGGATAGCAAAGGGAATTTAAAGGATAAGAATTTGCTCGTTATTTCTCTTCTGGGAAGTGATGACGGAGTGATCAATATGGATCAGGTTCAGAGTGGCAGAGCCTATTTACCAGCCAATACATTATATTTTACAGTGGAGGGGGGCAATCATGCCCAGTTCGGCAGCTACGGAGCTCAAAAAGGGGATAACGCAGCTACAATTAGTGCCGTGGAGCAATGGAATCAGACAGTATCGGCTTTACAGGACTGGATGAAAGAGAGTGTGGATGGGGCTCCTAAAAACCAGTAAAGGAGGCATACTGCATGTCTGAGCTGATCGTGCAGGGAAAACGGTATCCGTGCCGTGGCATTTTATTGGATAAGGATGGTACGTTGCTGGATTTTATTCAGTTGTGGGGTCCTTGGGCTCGTTCTATACTGGATATGATGGAGCAGCACCTTGCCTTGGCAGGTACCAGTTTTACAGTGGAAAAGGGTAGGGTTCTAGGTACCCTTCATGACCAGGAGGGGTGCGTGATCGGTTATGATCCTTCCGGTCCGCTGGCTATGGGAACGGTGGATGAAAGTACGGGCGTGCTCGCCTGGCAGCTGTATACTGCCGGTGTGCCATGGAATGAAGCCGTGCGGCTTGTCCGCGATTTTAATAAAACAGCGATGGCTGATATTCGAAGACACCGGGCAGCAAAAGTGTTTCCGGGGTTGCGGATGTTGCTGGAGCAAAGCCGCTGCGCCGGAATAAAGCTGGCAGTTGTGACCTCTGACAGTACAGAGGCCGCACAGGAGCATTTGGAATGGATGGGGCTAACATCCTGTTTTGACGAGGTCATTGGACACGATAGGGTTACATACGGCAAGCCTGACCCGGAAATGGCTGAAAAAGCCTGTGCTTTACTGGGACTGTCACCATCAGATGTGGTTGTCATCGGAGACAGCAACGGGGATATGCAGATGGGTAAGCGTGCCGGGGTACGGTTGGCCATTGGATTTGCGCCGGAGCCGGAACGTTCGGCTCATTTGCTGGATGCGGATATGGTTATCCGCGCGTATGAAGAACTGGAGGTGCGTAAAACATGGACAAAGTAAAAATGTTGGCTGAATGGATACAGGACGCGCAAAATATTGTTTTCTTTGGCGGAGCAGGGACATCGACGGAAAGCGGTATTCCGGATTTTCGTTCAGCGGCTGGCTTATATCAGAGTGAGGAAAAGCTGCCTTATTCCCCGGAGGTTATGCTTAGCCGTTCTTTTTTTGTAAAGCATCCTGAAGTGTTCTTCGACTTCTATCGCAGCAAAATGTTGCATCCCGATGCGGAGCCGAATGGCTGTCATCGTTTCCTTGCGTCATTAGAACACCAAGGCCGACTTAAAGCGGTTGTAACACAAAATATTGATGGATTGCATCAGGCCGCGGGCAGTGTAAATGTACTGGAACTTCACGGCTCGGTGCATCGCAATCATTGCATGAAGTGCGGGCGCTTTTACAGTCTGTATGAAATAATGAGCAGCTCTGAGATCGTACCCAAATGTCCGGTAGACGGGGGAATTATCAAACCGGATGTTGTTTTATATGAGGAGGAGCTGAATCAGGATACCCTCATCCGCTCCGTCCAGGCCATTTCGCAGGCCGATCTGCTGTTAATTGGAGGAACGTCGTTGACCGTGCATCCTGCGGCAGGTCTGATTACTTATTTCCACGGTAAACATACGGTTCTGCTCAATACCGACCCCACCTCGTATGATCACAAGGCGGATCTCCTTATCACTGAGCCGATTGGAAAGGTTATGGGACAACTCGCTGAACAATTAGGGTTGTAATCGTTTTCTTGTCAACGGTCGGATAAAAGCGCTATAGTATGGTTGTACCGGACATGACCGTACTGGACATAAGAATGTTTCGAGAGAGGCAGGGATAGCATGGTTTATTTGGCTGACGACAATCGTTATGAAATCATGAAATATAACCGCACAGGGAGATCAGGTCTTAAACTGCCCGCCATTTCGTTGGGCTTGTGGCATAATTTTGGCGGGATTAACAATGCGGAGAATGGTCGCAGTATGATTACCCGATCCTTTGATTTGGGAATTACGCATTTTGACCTGGCCAATAACTACGGCCCTCCTGCGGGATCAGCAGAGGAATTTTTCGGACAAGTGTTAGCTAGTGATCTGAAACCCTATCGTGATGAGATGGTCATTTCGACCAAAGCAGGCTACTATATGTGGCCGGGACCTTATGGGGATTGGGGCTCACGCAAGTATCTGATTTCCAGTCTGGATCAGAGCCTGAAGCGGATGGGGCTGGACTATGTCGACATCTTTTACTCTCACCGCTTTGATCCTGATACACCGTTGGAAGAAACGATGCAGGCGCTGGATCATATCGTACGTTCCGGCAAAGCGCTGTACGTGGGTGTGTCTAATTACAGCGCGGAGCAAACGGCAGAAGCGGCCCGTATATTGAAAAAGCTGGGAACACCGCTTTTGATTCATCAGCCCAAATATTCTCTGCTCGATCGCTGGATTGAAAACGGATTACAGGATGTGCTGGACGAAAACGGGATAGGCAGCATTGCCTTTTGCCCACTGGCTCAGGGATTGCTAACCAATAAATATTTGAACGGAATTCCCGAGGATTCACGTGCGGCGAGTACGTCTGTCTTCTTGAATGAGAACCATGTGACGCCTGAAACACTTCGCAAGGTACGTGCGCTCAACCAAATGGCAGCTGCACGCGGACAAAGTTTGGCTCAGTTCTCGTTGGCCTGGGCTCTGCGTGGTGGACGCCTGACCTCCGTCCTGATTGGGGCCAGCCGTGCCAGCCAAATTGAAGAAAATGTCGCCGCCTTGTCCAATCTGGACTTTTCACAGGAGGAACTGGATCGGATTGATTCCATTCTGCATACCGGGAACACTCAGGATGGCGGCACAGCCTAAAGGCAAAAGGTATTCTGGAGTCAACGACCTAATTTCACATTCTCTTATACGATATATACTTAACAGCCCGCAACCGCTTGGAGGATGCGGGCTGTTTATTATGGTAGGGAGTTAGGGAAACCACTGCCTGTCCTGTCTTCTCTGTAAAAGAAGCTCAATCGTCCGTCAGAAGCAGCAGGTCAATGCAACCTGCTAAAGCCTACTTTACGACTGTGGATATTGCTTAACCTTGTTTCGATACTCGGTTGGTGACTGACCGCAGAAGCGCTTGAATTGACGTGAAAAATATAAAGCATCGGTTAATCCAACCGAGGCGGCTACCTGCTCCACGGACAGCTCGGGACGCTCACGCAGCAGCTGACGTGATTTGTCGATTCGCAGCTTGAGCAAATAGGTAACGGGGGAGACGCCCGTCTCCTTCTTGAATATCCGTGACAAGTACGCACGATTATACCCAAGTCCCTCAGACATTTGTTCAATGGAAACGGGGTGTGCATACTGGGTGGACATGTACTGAACCATCTGCTTGACTGTACGTCGAATTTGCGAATCCGCCCCTGACGGATCAGACCAGTCACTTAGATGATTACCTGCTTCTCCCATGATCAGATACAAATAGCCCAGTGCTGAAAGATGAGAGCTGGATTTTCTGCTGTAGAAGGCCAATTGCATTTGCTCCAGATAACCGGGAATGGGATTGTGATCGGAGGCATGGAAGACAGGCTGATGAACGCGCAGTCCTGCTTCCTGCACCACCTGCTCGGTGAGGTATCCGGTAAAGGCAGACCAACGATAACGCCATGGTTCCTCTTCATCCGAGGTATAGCTCACAAGCTGACCAGGATGGATGAGAAAAAAATCGTTTTTTTCAAGCTGGTATGTGTGCTGTTCCGTTCGGAAAATACCTTTCCCCGATTCTACGAAATGAAGCAGATAGTAATCGTAGAGCTTCGGCCCTACGGCATGACCGGATTTGGTTTGGCTCTCCCCGGCAAAGAGTACATGCAGCGGGCTATTTTCATAAAACACCGGATTGGAGGCGACAGCATAACTATATGAATGCGCTTGCAAAATAGGGTCATCCTTCCTGCATTTGTGAATAGTTTAGCGAATGCGGTATACTTACATTGTACATGTCCAAGTCACATTTATCCATATCTTCAACACATGGATGCATTACATTGTGTGGCGCTTTCATTTATACTGAATTCATAAGAGATGTCAACCTGATTAAGATTGTACAGGGAAGTCAGGGTACCTTTACTAACGTGAATGAGGTGGATGCGGATATGAACGCTGCTGAATTAAAGAAACATTTTATTGAAAAATATGGTGAAAGCAGTCATGAACTGCGGATATTTCACGCACCCGGGCGGGTCAATCTGATTGGAGAGCATATCGATTATAACGGTGGCTACGTACTCCCGGCTGCGCTGGAATTCGGAACGACACTGATCCTTCGTGCGCGTAATGATGATGAAATTCATTTTGCTTCGACAAATCTTTCATATGAAGTATCTATTCCACGCGGAGAAATAGGTAAGAGTAAAACCGATGAGTGGGTGGACTATCCGGTCGGTGTGCTGGTGGAGCTGGCTGAAAAGGAAGTTTATCCGTCTAGTGGATACGACCTGCTCTATCATGGAGAAATACCGAACGGTGCTGGATTATCCTCCTCTGCCTCCATTGAGGTGGTAACGGGATACGCGTTCCTCACGATCGAAAAACAGGAGACAAATACGGTCGAAATCGCTTTGTTGTCGCAGCGGGCAGAAAACAATTACGTTGGTGTCAACTGCGGTATTATGGACCAGTTCGCTGTCGCGAACGGAGCGGCTGATCATGCCATTCTGCTGATGTGCGATACGCTGGAGTACCGTAAGGTGCCATTCCGTACGGGGGCCTATAAGCTCGTGATCGGCAACACGAACAAGCGCCGCGGGCTGGTGGACTCAGCCTATAACGAGCGCCGCAGCCAATGTGCCGAAGCGCTGTCCATTTTGCAGCAGCAGGAGCCAGCACTGGAATACCTCGCTCAGCTGGATGAGGCCCGTTTTGGCGAGCTGCAGCATCACATAGCGGATGAAACGGTGCGTCGCCGGGCACAGCATGTGGTAGCGGAAAATGCTCGTGTGCTGGCCTCTGTCGATGCGCTTGCGGCCAATGATCTCGCAGCTTTTGGGCAGTTGATGAACGCTTCGCATGATTCATTGCGCGATTTGTATGAGGTCAGCTGTACGGAGCTGGATGTCATGGTCGAGGAAGCACGACGAATTTCCGGCACGCTGGGTGCGCGTATGACGGGAGCTGGCTTTGGAGGTTGTACGGTTTCACTGGTTCATGAAGATGATGTAGAACGTTTTGTGAAGGAAGTTGGCGAAGCTTATCAGACCCGGACAGGGCTGGAAGCCAGTTTTTATGTATGTAAAGCGGGAGACGGAGTTAAAGAACTGAAGGAGGACGAATAACATGGCAATTTTGGTCACAGGTGGAGCGGGATATATTGGTTCACATACAGTAGCAGAGCTGTTGGATCGAGGGGAAGAAGTAGTTGTGCTGGACAATTTGCAGACCGGACACAAGGCAGCGCTGCTTGGAGGCAAGTTGTATGAAGGGGATTTGAGAGATAAAGAGCTGCTGTCCAAATTGTTCTCCGAAAATAGTATTGACGCGGTTATCCATTTTGCAGCCAACTCGCTGGTTGGGGAAAGCATGCAAAATCCTGGTAAATATTATGACAACAACGTGTTTGGCACGTTGAGCTTGCTGGAGGCTATGAAGGATGCCGGCGTGCGTCGAATCGTGTTTTCATCTACTGCGGCTACCTATGGCGAACCGGAAAAGGTGCCGATTGAAGAAGGCGATCGTACAGAGCCAACAAACGTGTATGGTGAAACGAAGCTCATGATGGAGCGCATGATGTCGTGGTTTGATAAAGTATTGGGCATTAAATATGTGTCCTTGCGGTATTTTAATGCGGCTGGCGCACATGAGAGCGGCAAGATTGGTGAAGACCATCGCCCGGAAAGCCATCTAATCCCATTGGTACTGCAAACAGCCCTGAAACAGCGTTCACACATTGCCGTGTTTGGTGAGGATTATGCGACACCGGACGGAACGTGTGTCCGTGATTACATTCACGTAAGCGATCTGGCAGATGCTCATGTCCGTGCAGTGAACTACTTGCGCGAAGGCAATGAGAGCAATGTGTTCAATCTGGGCAATGGACAGGGCTTCTCAGTGAAGGAAGTTATTGGGACGGCACGCAAGGTGACTGGGCTTGACATTCCGGTTGTTACGGAACCACGCCGTGCAGGTGATCCTGCGGTATTGGTTGCATCTTCTGACAAGGCTCGTTCCGTGCTTGGCTGGAGTCCGACACGGACCAGGCTGGAGGACATTATTAGCGGAGCATGGAGCTGGCATCAGTCGCATCCTCAGGGCTACGGCGACGAATAGACAGGAGACGATGACATATGAGTGAAAGTCAATTCGCAGCTAAGAGCCAAGATGAGGAACATAACCGGCACCTGGCTGATGACATCGATGAAACGGCGCAGCAAGCCGCTTTATATGCGGTGGAACAATTGGTTGCATTCGCACAAAATCGGGGCTTGATCAGTCAGCAAGATATAGATTACAGCCGTAATTTGCTGCTGGAGCAATTCGGTTTCTCGGAGCCTTATTCCGGTGGGGAGGCAGGGGGCATTACTGCCCCTGAAGTTCTCCAGCCTGTGCTCAATGTATTGATTGATTATGGCGTTGCCACTGGACTTATCCCTGAAAACACAGATACGTATCGTGATTTGCTGGACTCCAAAATTATGGGCTTGCTGATGGCGAGACCTTCTGAGGTCGTTCGTGACTTTCATCAAACGGAGGCTGAACGTGGCATAGAGGCGGCGACAGATGCTTTTTATCAACTATCTATCGACTCGAACTACATTCGAATGGACCGAGTTTCCAATAATGTGTATTGGAATCAACCGACAGCTTACGGGGATATGGAAATTACGATTAACTTGTCCAAGCCGGAAAAAAGTCCAAAAGAAATTGCGATGGCGAAGCTGCTTCCACCGCCTGTGTATCCCAAATGTCAGTTATGCCGTGAAAACGTAGGATATGCAGGAAGGGTAAATCATCCGTCACGTCAAAATTTGCGCATCATTCCGTTGGAATTAAATGGGGAGCCGTGGTTTTTTCAATATTCTCCTTATGTGTATTACAACGAGCATTGCATCGTGTTCCATCATGATCATGTGCCGATGAAGCTGACGAAGGACACGCTACGGCGGTTGCTGGCCTTTACGAAAGCGTTTCCGCACTATTTTATCGGCTCCAATGCGGATCTGCCGATTGTCGGTGGATCGATCCTGACCCATGATCATTTTCAAGGCGGGCGCCATACATTCCCGATTGAAAAAGCAGGTGTGGACGGGGATTACCATAATAAAGCCTTTCCGCAGGTTACGGCAGGCATCGTGAATTGGCCCATGTCGGTGATCCGCCTTACGTCAACGGATGCCGGGGCGCTGTTGGAGGCAGGAAATGCTGCTTTTGAAGCCTGGAAAGCTTACAACGATCCTGCGGCCGACGTCTTCTCTCATACAGAGCAGGCTGGGGAAACGATTCCACATAACACAGTAACGCCGATCGTGCGCCGGGATTCCGAAGGAAGGTTCCAGATGGATCTGGTGCTGCGCAACAACCGAACAAGTGATGAATACCCGGAAGGTATTTTTCATCCTCACCGCGAGATGCATCACATCAAAAAGGAAAATATCGGTCTGATCGAAGTTATGGGACTTGCCATATTACCGGGGCGGCTTAAGGCAGAACTGGATGGAATTGCAGATATTTTGTGCGGGAACGATGAGCTGGCTGCTGCCATGCAGGAGGAAGAACATCCGCTGTTCAAGCATGCAGACTGGATCTATCAGCTAAAAACCCGATTTGGTCGCTTGACTGACAAGGAGACGGCTGTCCGTACCGTGCAAAATGAAGTTGGACTGAAATTTAGCGAAATTCTGGAGCATGCAGGAGTATATAAACGGAATCCGTCCGGTCAGCAGGCCTTTGGTCGTTTTATGCAACAATTGGGATATACTCTGGGAGAATAAAATCAATTGCACGACGCATAATACATTACGAGAACCCTCCCAAGATATGTCATGGAACCATGCTCCTTTTCAGGAGTGTGGTTTTTTTCTGCAAATAGAGCAGATTTGTTTCCTGTAACTGAAAAGGTTATAATAGAGTAGTTTCTTAACCTTAAACTTTAAAATATTGGAGGCGAGCGTTTGCGATGAAAGCATTTGAATTTTATAATCCGACACAATTGATCTTCGGTAAGGGGCAATTGGAAGCTCTCAAGCGTGAAGTTCCTAAATATGGTAATCGCGTATTGCTTGTATACGGCGGCGGCAGCATTAAGCGCAGCGGTCTGTATGATAATGTAATAAGTTTGCTCGGTGAAATCGGTGCAGAGGTAACAGAACTGGCTGGTGTAGAACCAAATCCTCGCTTGTCTACCGTACATAAAGGCGTGGAATTGTGTAAAACACATCAAATCGACCTCGTATTGGCTGTGGGCGGCGGTAGTGTGCTGGATTGCTCCAAAGCCATCGCTGTTGGCGCGAAATACGATGGTGATATGTGGGATTTTGCGGAGCGTAAAGCGGCTCCAAAGGCGGCATTGCCATTAGGTACAGTTCTGACGATGGCAGCAACCGGTTCCGAAATGAACGCAGGTTCTGTCATTACGAACGAAAAAACACAAGAAAAATTGGGATGGGGCAGCGTATATGCGTTCCCAGCGTTTTCCATTCTCGATCCGGTGAACACTTATTCTCTGCCGCGTGATCAAACTGTTTACGGAATTGTAGATATGATGTCACATACACTGGAGCATTATTTCCATTTGGAATCCAATACTCCGGTTCAACTGGGCTGGTGTGAAACGATTTTGCGTACGGTCATGGATGCTGCTCCGGGTCTGGTTAACGATCTGGAAAACTACGAGTTGCGTGAAACAATTATGTATTGTGGAACAATGGCGCTGAACGGCTTTTTGAACATGGGACTGACAGGTGACTGGGCTACTCATAATATTGAGCATGCTGTGTCTGCTGTGTATGATATTCCACATGGCGGAGGACTGGCTATTCTGTTCCCGAACTGGATGAAACATAATCTGCATGTGAAGCCTGAACGCTTCAAGCAACTGGCTGTGAATGTATTCCATGTGAACCCGGAAGGCAAGAGTGATGAAGAAGTAGCGTTGGAAGGCATTCAGGCGCTGCGTAATTTCTGGAACTCGATTGGTGCACCAAGCCGTCTGGCAGATTACGATATCGATGCTTCCAAAATCGATATTATGGCGGATAAAGCTGTGAAATTTGGAGCTTTCGGCGGCTTTAACAAGCTCAACCGCGAAGATGTAGTGGAAATTTACAACGCTTCTCTGTAAATCGGTTTCGGACTACTTTAAGCACGTTTGTACGTCATTTGACGTAGGAACGTGCTTTTTTGGGTTTCATGTGAGGCATTTCAGGAAAATTTTGAAACTTTTTAAGGTTGAATACGTAAACATAGTTATAGACTGGAAACCAGACTGAAAAGGCATATGGAAGGAGGAGTCGCATGGAAACCCTATTTTGGTGGTTATTGGCAGGGGGCGCTATCTTTACGGTAGTCAGCGTGCTGATCGGAGATGTACTCGGTAGTTGGCTGGACGGGGCGTTGGAGCTGCCGAGCCTTGATTGGTTCAGACCTGTTGTTTTACTTGGAGCCATGACTGCCTTTGGCGGGGCAGGTGTGCTATTGACGAAATATACAGGGCTAAGCACGGGCTGGGTCGTTGTGCTTGCTTTTTGTGTTGCATTTGTCATTGGAATACTTGTGTTTTTTGCGTTTATCAAGCCAATGGCGAACTCGGAGGTATCCAGCGGCTTCTCTATGCGTGAGCTGACTGGCAGGATCGGTGAGGTCACCATTCCGGTGCCGGAGGTTGGTTACGGGGAGGTTATGATCCGCTTGGGTGCAGGCAACACCATACATACAGCATCCAGCTTTGATCACAAACCGCTGGCTGCGGGGACCCGTATCGTCGTGGTTGAGGTCGCAGAGGGCGTCGTTCGCGTAGCATACCTGGACACATAGACGGCGCATTCGCTTAACTTGAAGGGAGCGTGAACGGGAGTGTCAAATTTGCAGGATATTGTGCTGGTCCCTGGGATTGTTGTTATCGTTATTGTCATATTAGGGATTGCTTTTTGGGCCCGCTACAAAACGGTTGGACCGGATGAAGGAATGATCGTAACGGGTTCTTTTCTGGGAAATAAAAATATTTCCGAGGATGAATCCGGTCGCAAAATTAAAATTGTACGCGGTGGAGGGGCATTTATTTGGCCTATTTTTCAGCAATCCGAATTTATTTCTCTCTTGTCCCACAAACTTGACGTAACGACACCGGAAGTATATACGGAGCAAGGGGTTCCAGTGATTGCTGACGGTGTAGCCATTATTAAGGTCGGCAGTTCCATTGAGGATATAGCGACAGCAGCCGAACAATTTATTGGGAAGCCCTTGGAGGCTCTCAAGGGAGAGGCCCAGGAAGTGCTGGAAGGGCATTTGCGTGCCATTCTCGGCTCAATGACGGTGGAGGAAGTGTACCGTAATCGGGATCGGTTCGCCCAGGAAGTACAGGGCGTAGCTGCTCGCGATCTAAAAAAGATGGGTCTGCAAATTGTATCATTCACCATCAAGGATGTGCGTGACAAACATGGATATCTGGATGCACTCGGTAAGCCGAGAATTGCCGCCGTGAAACGGGATGCGGAGATTGCGGAAGCAGAGGCTGTGCGGGATGCCCGGATTCAGAAGGCGCGTGCAGAACAGGAAGGCCAGAAGGCCGAGCTGCTGCGCGATACCAATATTGCCGAGGCAGCCAAGGAGAAGGAACTAAAAGTGGCTGCGTTTAAGAAAGAGCAGGATACAGCCAAGGCCGACGCTGATCAGGCTTATCATATTCAGGAGGCTCGTGCCAAGCAGACTGCTGTTGAGGAGCAGATGAAGGTTGAGCTGGTCCGCAAGGAGCGAGAAATTGATCTTCAAACCAAGGAAATTCAGGTTCGTGAAAAGCAATACGATGCGGAAGTGAAAAAGAAAGCGGAAGCCGATCGGTATGCCGTAGAGCAAGCAGCGGAAGCGGATAAATCGCGGAAAATGCGTGAGGCGGAATCGCTGCAATACTCGATTGAGACACAGGCTAAAGCATCAGCTGAGCAAAAACGCTTGAACGGGCAGGCTGAAGCGGACGCGGAACGTGCGAAGGGTACGGCGGACGCAGACGTCATCCGTTTGCGTGGTTTGGCAGAAGCGGAGGCAAAGGAAAAACTGGCGGAGGCGTTCCAAAAGTTTGGAGAGGCAGCCGTACTGGATATTATCGTCAAAATGCTGCCTGATCTGGCTGGACGAATTGCCGAGCCGATTGCGTCCATTGATAAACTGACGGTAGTTGATACAGGCAAAGGAGAAGGCGCGGCACGTGTCAGCAATTATGTCACAGAATTGATGGCTACGGCTCCCGAGATGCTGAAGAGTGTATCCGGTATCGATGTGGAGCAGTTAATTAAAGGGCTGACCACTGGGAAAAATGGCCTTCATTCCGCACCGTCCTCCGATGAAACGGATAAGCTACACATTCATGCCCCGGTTGAGGTAGCGTATTCAGATAAAGAATAGAATATAAGTCTTTAGGTGAGCAGATGATCCTGAACAGAAAGGCCGCTTTTCATCACAGTTTTTCCCGGCAATTGTGATGAAAAGCGTTTTCTTTTTATTGACCTTTAGCAGAATATTTGGTACTTTAACGTGGATTCCTCTGAGCAGCATGCTATAATTCTTAGGATCAAGGTTCTGATAAAAAGAGGTGCGGATGTGAGCAGCCTACAAGTGGCGAAAGCGCTGAATAACAATGTGATTATAGGAATGCATCCCGAACATGATGAGGTTGTCGTGATTGGAAAAGGAATCGGTTTCAATCGCAAAGCCGGCGATCTTATACCGTTGGATTCAGTTGAAAAATTATTTATTTTAAAAAGCCATGAAGAGCAGGAGCAATACAAACGATTGCTTCCTGAGCTGGATGAAAAGCTCATTGAGGTCATCGGTGAGGTGCTTCATCTGGTTCAGCTTCAAGCGAAGAAGCCTTTGAATGAGCACATATTAATTGCTTTAACCGACCATATCGCTTTTTCCATCAACCGTCAGAAACAGGGGATTACGATTCATAATCCGTTTCTGTACGAAACCAGGGAAATATATCCCCAGGAATACAAGATGGCTGAACAGGCCGTTTCTTTAATCAGGGATAAGATGGCCGTGGATTTGGGAGAAGATGAAATCGGATTTGTGGCCTTGCATATTTATAGTGCCATGACGAACCAGCATATTTCTGAGGTTCGGAAGGATTCTCGTCTGATCGCTGATATGGTTCAGGTAGTCGAGAATACCCTCGACTATCGTATTCCTCTCCAATCTCTTGATTATTCCCGCCTGCTGACACATCTGAGATTTGCCATTGAACGTGTGCGGCGTGGTGAGATTGTGCAGGAGATTTACCGCTTAGACAAGCTTTTGAATGAGGAGTATCCGGAAATGTATATGCTGGCCTGGAAGCTCACGAAAATTATGGAGAAAAGGCTCCGTAAACCTGTGTATCCAGCTGAGGTTAGCTATTTGACGATGCATTTGCAGCGGTTGTCCCAGCGCAAAGAGCAGGGAGAGTAACCAATGTAAAACCGGGAAATAAAAAAGTATTGCCTCACTTTTAGCAGGATGCTATAATCAATCTGTAATGAGCAAGACAACAATTGAACATTTAACGTGTTACTGATTCGATCAGGCATGAGTTGTTTTAAGTTATGATTGTTTACAGCCTACTAGGGTAAGCTATATCCCAAGGTTGTGTTCAAACATACTTAAATCGGCTTATGCCTTTTTTGTTGTTTTGCCTCTGCATTCTAAATTTTTTAGAGAAGGAAGTGGAACGTATGTTTAAAAAGCTTTTCGGCGTTTTACAGCGTGTCGGCAAAGCTTTAATGCTTCCTGTAGCTATTTTGCCAGCTGCGGGACTTTTATTGGGAATTGGTAACATGCTGGTCAATCCTGATTTTCTCCAGTATATTCCTGCATTGAATGCGGGCTGGGTACAATCAGTTGCGACGATCATGATGAATGCCGGACAAATCGTTTTTGATAATTTGGCATTGTTGTTTGCAGTCGGCGTAGCCGTCGGTCTGGCAGGTGGTGAAGGTGTAGCAGGTTTGGCTGCGATCATCGGTTACCTCGTAATGAATATTACGCTGGGAACAGCCGTTGGTGTTACACCTGGCCTAATTGCCCAAAAAGTCCCGGGGTATGCAACTGTATTGGGGATTCCAACGCTTCAAACAGGGGTTTTTGGCGGGATTATCATTGGTATCCTGGCCGCGTCTATGTACAACCGCTTTTTCAAAATTGAGTTGCCTTCGTATTTGGGCTTTTTCGCAGGTAAGCGCTTCGTTCCGATAGCAACAGCAGTATCCTCGCTGATTGTCGGACTTGCACTGGTTCTGATCTGGCCTCCAGTTCAACAAGGACTTAACGCAGTATCTCACTTTATGGTGTATTCCAATCCGACCTTCTCAGCGTTCCTGTTCGGGGTTATCGAACGCGCACTTATTCCATTCGGTTTGCATCATATCTGGTACTCACCGTTTTGGTTTGAGTTTGGCGAATATGTTAACAAAGCAGGTCAAACCATTCATGGTGACCAGCAGATCTTCTTTAACCAGCTTCGCGACGGAGTGACTCTGACAGCAAGTACGTTCCAAGTGGGTAAATTCCCATTCATGATGTTCGGTCTGCCAGCTGCCGCGCTTGCGATGTATCATGAAGCAAGACCGGAACACAAAAAATATGTAGCAGGTATTATGGGTTCCGCAGCATTGACTTCGTTTTTGACAGGGATTACGGAGCCGCTGGAATTTTCCTTCCTGTTCGTTGCTCCACTGTTGTTCGCAGTTCACTGTGTATTTGCAGGTCTGTCATTTATGACCATGCAAATTTTGAATGTCAAAATCGGTATGACGTTCTCGGGTGGATTTATTGACTTCCTGATTTTCGGGATTATCCCAACCCGTACTCCATGGTGGTATGTCATCATCGTCGGTCTGATTTTAGCGGTTATTTACTACTTTGGATTCCGATTCATCATACGAAAGTTCAACCTGAAAACACCAGGACGTGAAGAAGCTACAGACAATGTGGATAGCGCTGCGACCGGCAGTAGTGATGAGCTTCCACACAACATTTTGGCCGCTTTTGGTGGTTCATCGAATATCAAGCATCTGGATGCTTGTATTACACGTCTTCGGATTGAGGTTAATGAGAAATCGAACGTTGACAAAGCTCGTTTGAAACAGCTTGGTGCTTCGGGTGTTCTTGAAGTCGGCAATAACGTACAGGCGATTTTCGGTACACGTTCCGATACGATTAAAACTCAAATGGCTGATATCATGGCGGGACGCACGCCTGCACCTACTCCGGCACAACCAGCTCCACAAGAGGAAAAGGAAGCTGGACAAGAGCAACAAACGATTATTGTGGAAGATATCGTGATGCCAGTTAATGGTGAATTGGTTGATATTTCGACAGTTCCCGATCCGGTATTTGCAGAGCGTATGACAGGAGACGGCTTCGCAGTCGTGCCAAATGATGGAACGATTGTATCCCCTGTTTATGGTAAAGTCTTTAATGTATTCCCAAGCAAGCACGCAGTGGGTATTCAATCCGATGGCGGCAAAGAAGTGCTTGTTCATATCGGAGTGAATACAGTCAAGCTTAAAGGACAAGGATTTGACGTTTTGGTGAACGAAGGCGATCTTGTGTCAGCAGGTCAGCCAATCATGAAAATTGACCTGGAATACGTGAAGGCAAACGCTAAATCCATCATTTCACCTGTCATTTTCACCAACCTTCCAGAAGGTTCTTCGGTAACTTTAAACAAAACAGGAGTATTGAAGGCTGGCGAAGATGGTATAATTACGATAAAATAAACTCTATGTGTTTCGGTTTAATGATTAGGCGGCTTAGGCCGTCTGATCATTGCCCGGTTTCACTGCACGTATTATACTGCGTGTAAACAAATACTATTTTTAGAAAAGTGGGAGGAACAATTTTATGCAAACAACTTTTAGAATTACAGATGAAGACGGTATCCATGCACGTCCTGCAACTGCGCTGGTAAATACAGCTAACAAATTCAGCGGTGCTGAATCTTTTGCCGAAGCTAATGGTAAAAAAGTAACTTTGAAATCCATTCTGGGTGTATTGTCTCTGGGTTTGGAGCAAGGTGATACCATCAATATTATCTGTGAAGGCGCTGAAGCTGCTGAAGCTTTGAAAGCTCTTGAAAATGTAATCGTTAACGAAGGGCTGGGCGAAGTTCATGCTTAAGATCTCCGGGATTGCCGCTTCGGCAGGCATCGCCATTGCCCGGGCGTTTATCTTGGAGCATCCGAATTACGCTGTAGAGAGACGCGCGGTTGGTGACGTTGAAGCTGAAATTGCAAGATTGGATGCGGCTTTAGCAGAATCTCAAACCGAATTGGAAATGATTAAGGAGAAAACATTAAAGGAGTTGGGCGAGAAAAAAGCAGAAATTTTTGCTTCTCACCTGTTGATCCTGAATGATCCTGAATTGATCGATCCAGTAAAAGCTAAAATCAGAGACGAGCAGCTTAATGCTGACTATGCTCTGGATGAAGTGGCTACACAGTTTATTTCCATGTTTGAAAACATGAAAAGTGCATATTTGCAAGAACGCGCGTCTGACATGCGTGATGTAACCAAACGGGTGCTCAATCATCTGCTTGGTGTTCATTTTGTCAGCCCTGCAGAAATTGCCGAAGAAACGATCGTGCTTGCAGAAGATTTGACACCTTCCGACACAGCTCAGCTGAATCGTGAATTTGTTAAAGGCTTTGCAACAAATATCGGTGGACGTACTTCGCATTCGGCTATCATGGCTCGCTCACTTGAAATTCCTGCGGTTGTAGGAACCAAAAATATATTGTCCCAAGCTAAAAGCGGCGATTTGATTATCGTTGATGGTCTGGATGGACATGTATTCGTGAATCCTTCTGAAGAGATCGTTGCTGAATACCGTGCTAAACAAGTGGCATACGACAAGCAGCGCGAAGAGTGGCGAAAGCTGCGCGGCGAAGCTACGGTTTCTGTCGATGGTGTCCATGTCGAACTGGCAGCCAATATCGGTACGCCTAACGACGTAGCTGGTGTTCTAGATAATGGTGGAGAAGGCGTCGGCTTGTATCGTACAGAATTCTTGTATATGGGACGCGACAAGCTCCCATCCGAAGAAGTACAGTACACAGCATACAAAACCGTTCTGGAAAAAATGGAAGGTAAGCCGGTTGTAGTCCGTACGTTGGACATCGGTGGCGACAAAGAACTTCCTTATCTGGATCTGCCGAAAGAAATGAATCCGTTCCTCGGATTCCGTGCGATTCGTCTGTGTCTGGATCGTCAAGATATTTTCCGTACTCAATTGCGTGCTTTGCTGCGGGCAAGTGTACACGGTAACCTGCGCATCATGTTCCCGATGATTGCTACACTGAACGAATTCCGTGAAGCAAAAGCAGTTTTGCTGGAGGAAAAAGAAAAGTTGGTAGCCGAGGGTGTAGCCGTAGCTGAAGAAATTCAGCTGGGCATCATGGTAGAAATCCCTTCTACAGCGGTATTGGCTGATCAATTTGCTAAAGAAGTTGATTTCTTCAGTATCGGTACGAACGATCTAATCCAATACACAATGGCTGCAGACCGTATGAACGAACGCGTATCTTACTTGTATCAACCATACAATCCATCCATTCTGCGTCTGGTGAAAATGGTTATTGATGCAGCTCACCGTGAAGGACGTTGGGTTGGTATGTGTGGCGAAATGGCAGGGGATGCAACAGCAATTCCGTTGCTGCTGGGTCTGGGACTCGATGAGTTCAGTATGAGCGCAACTTCCATTCTGCCAGCACGCAGTCAAATCTCCAAATTGTCTCGTGCAGACATGGAAAAATTGGCTGCAAAAGCTTTGGACATGCAAACAGCCGAACAGGTAGTTGAATTGGTTCAAAGCATTGAAGGCTAAGGGTATCACATTTTTAAGGGTAATATCTTTTTCCAACAAAAAATTGCTGTGTACATACAGCAGCCGGTATCTAAACAGATACCGGCTTTTTTGTATGCTTCTTTTTTATATACTTTAGATAAAATTTGTTTTTAGCTGCACGAGCAGTTCAGTACAGGCTTGCGGGCAGCGGTGGTTTCATCCAAGCGTGTGACTGGTGTGGTATAGGGTGCATTAAGCACCAGCTCGGGGTTCTCCTCCGCTTCTCGCGAAATATGAATCAAGGTGTCGATAAAACCATCAAGCGTCTCTTTGCTTTCCGTTTCTGTCGGCTCAACCATGATACATTCCTCTACATTTAATGGAAAATAAATCGTAGGCGGATGATAGCCGAAATCGAGCAAACGTTTGGCAACATCAAGTGTGCGCACTCCAAATTTTTTTAAATTCCGTCCAGACATCACGAATTCGTGTTTGCAATGTCCCGGGTAGGGAAGCTCGAAATATGGAGCCAGCCGGTGCATCATATAATTAGCATTCAGTACGGCGCACTCAGAGACCCGCTTCAAGCCGTCAGGACCGTAGCTGCGGATGTAGGCATAGGCACGGACGAGAATGCCGAAGTTGCCGTAAAAGGCTTTGACCCGTCCGATGGAATCTCCCTGCTCCCGGTCCCAGTGGTACGTACCCTGAGCATCACGTACAACCAGCGGCTTGGGCAAATAGGGAATGAGCCGCTGCTTTACACCGACCGGCCCTGCGCCGGGTCCGCCTCCGCCATGCGGGGTACTCATCGTTTTGTGCAAATTGAGATGCACAACATCGAAGCCCATATCCCCGGGGCGGGTAATGCCCATGATGGCGTTGGAATTCGCGCCGTCATAGTAGAGCAGTCCCCCCGCTTCATGCACAATCGCGGCAATGTCAGCGATTTGCTTCTCGAACAGGCCAAGCGTGTTCGGGTTGGTCAGCATGAGCGCAGCGGTGTCGTTGCCTACAGCTTGACGCAGCGCGTCCAGATCCACCAGCCCCTGCGGGGTGGAGGGAAGAGTGATCGTCTCGAAGCCCGCGACGGTTGCACTGGCGGGGTTCGTTCCGTGCGAGGAATCCGGCACGAGCACCTTGGTACGTCGCTCACCACGGGCTTCATGGTATGAGCGGATCATCATCAGCCCGGTCCATTCGCCATGGGCGCCGGCGGCGGGCTGAAGGGTGACGGCATCCATACCGGTTAACGCGGCCAGATCGTTTTGGAGCGTATGCAGCAGTTCCATGGCACCCTGGATGCTATCCTCAGGCTGATAGGGATGAATTTTAGCGAAGCCTGCATAACGGGCGACATCCTCGTTTACCTTCGGGTTATATTTCATCGTACAGGAGCCGAGCGGATAAAATCCGTTGTCCACCCCAAAATTGCGCCGGGACAAGGCGGTGTAATGGCGAATCACGTCTACTTCGTATACCTCCGGTAATGCCGCAGGCTCGCTGCGCAGCGCATAATACGGCAAAAGCTCTGCCACCGGACGACGGGGAACGTCGCATTCGGAAAGGGAATAGGCGATACGACCCGGACGGCTCAATTCAAAAATGAGCGCTTGATCGTGTTCCTTCAACAGCTCTTGCTTCTGATCTTGTCCGGTGTGTGTCATAGCAATCCCCCCAAGGTGTGTACAAATTGATCGATCTCTTCTTTGGTTCTTTGCTCCGTCACGGCAATCAGCATGTGACCGGCAAGTTCCTCGTAGTCCCGGCCCAACTCATAGCCGCCGATAAATCCCGCAGCGAGCAGTCCGGCCTGGAGCTTGTTCATATCCGTACCATCAGGCAGCTTGAGTGCAAACTCGTTAAAGGTGGGCGCATTAAAGGAGGCAGTCACACCCTTCAAGCTCAGCAATTGCTCTAATGCATAGCGGCTTTTATGCAAATTCAGCTCGGCTACTTCTTGCATGCCCTGTCTACCCATGACGGACAAATACACAGATGCAGATAAAGCAAGCAACGCTTGATTGGAGCAAATGTTAGACGTGGCCTTTTCACGCCGGATATGCTGTTCCCGTGCCTGCAAGGTCAGCACGAAGCCGCGTTTACCATTGCGGTCTGTGGTTTGGCCTACAATACGTCCGGGGATGCGGCGCATATGTGCCTGAGAAACGGCAAAATAACCGCAGGTCGGACCGCCGAGGGAGGAAGAGATGCCAAGTGGCTGTGCGTCTCCTACGACAATATCCGCTCCCTGCTTGCCGGGCGTCTCCAGCAAGCCCAGTGCCAGCGGATTGGCGCTGACAACCATAAGCCCTTGGTGTGCGTGGATCAGGTCAGCCATGAGCTTCACATTTTCCACGGCTCCGAAGAAGTTGGGGCTTTGGACCAAAACAGCTGCCGTCTGTTCCGATACGGCCTCCGCCAATGCCTGTGTATCCGTTACACCGTCCGAATAGCCAATCTCCACGATGTCCAAGCCCAGCCCACTTGCATAGGCAGCTAATACCTGACGTGCCTCCGGGTGGACGGTCCGTGATACGATAAGCTGTTTGCGGTGGGTAGCAGAGGCGGCCAGTGAACCCGCCTCCGCCAGCGCAGTCGCTCCATCGTACATGCTGGCATTGGCTACAGCCATGCCTGTTAATTCGCAGATATACGATTGAAATTCGAAGATGGCTTGCAGCTCGCCTTGGCTTATCTCTGGCTGATAAGGAGTGTACGCGGTGTAAAATTCCGAGCGCGAAGTGATGTGCTGAATGACGGACGGGATATGATGATCATAAATCCCTGCACCAAGAAAGCTGGCATGAGTGTCTGTATTGACATTACGCCCGGCCAGCTCGGACATATGGCGGGTTAAGCCTCTTTCGTCCAGTCGAGAGGACATGGGCAGCTCGCCCTGATATCGGATATCCTCTGGAATATCACTGAATAAATCGTCAATGGACGATACGCCGACCACGCGCAGCATTTCGGCTTGATCCTGTTCGGTCATGGGCAGATAGCGATGCTGCTTCATAGGTTCTGGCTCCTTTCGAAAAAGCAAAATTTAAAATCATAAATTGGCTAATAAATAATCGTGAACTGGAAAATCCAGAAGTTCATATCTGACATGTTCGCTATATAAAAATGAAGAGTGCTTAAATCAACGTGAACGTTTATAAAAAGGTGCTGCTACCACCTCGGCGCGCAGGCGTTTGCCACGGATTTCGACCTCCAGTGGTGTGGATAGAGCACTAAACCGGCTGTCGACCAGAGCCAGACCCAGATTACGCTTTAAGGTTGGCGACTGGGTTCCCGTTGTAACCTCGCCGATTTGCTGTCCTTCCGCGAATACCGGGTAATGGGCGCGCGGGATACCACGATCCAGCAACTCCAGTCCGATCAGCTTGCGAGGAATGCCTTGCTCTTTCTGGCGTTGCAGCGCTTCTCTGCCGATAAAATCTCCCTTGCCCAGCTTGACGAAAAAGCCCAAGCCAGCTTCAAGCGGTGAAATCGTTGCAGATAGCTCCTGTCCGTACAGCGGCAGCCGTGCCTCAAAGCGCAGCGTATCCCGGGCACCAAGCCCAGCGGGTACCAGACCATGCGACTCACCCGAACGAAGCAAACCTTCCCATACAGCCGAGGCTTCCGCAGCAGGTATATACATTTCAAAACCATCTTCACCCGTATATCCGGTGCGGGAGACAAGTGCTTTTACTCCGAACAGCTGCACGTTCTCACGGAATCGGAAAGAGGCCAGATTTGTTATGTCCGTATCTGTCACGGCTGTCATAATACGCGCTGCTTCCGGACCCTGCAATGCCAGCAATGCGATGGCATCAGACACATTTTCCAGATGAACGGATGCAGGCACGTGGCGAATGAGCCAATCCCAATCCTTGTCGATGTTGGAGGCATTCACAACGAGCATGTAACGCTCCGGCCCTTTACAGTAAACAAGCAGATCGTCTACCACACCCCCGTCGGGATAACAGAGGAGCGAGTATTGAGCCTGGCCCGGTTCCAACTGGCTGACATCGTTCGTCGTTACCTGTTGCAAAAAAGCTTGGGCTTCTTTGCCTTCAACCAAAAACTCGCCCATATGCGATACATCGAATAACCCCGCATGTTGCCGGACGGCCTCATGCTCCTTTTGAATACCGCTAAACTGTACGGGGAGCTCCCAGCCTCCAAAGTCAATACAACGGACCCCGGGCAGCGTTCCATAAGACGAATACAGTGGTGTTTTGCGCAAGTTAGTCATTTTTCCACTCCTATCCGGTGTGATCGGCTAAACAAAAAAGACAGGCCGAAAAAAACGTATAGACGGTGGTCCATACTCTTTTTTCAGCTCTGTCCTTGATACCTGAAAGTTACCCCGGTGTATACCAGGTTTCCTCTTGGGTGATCCGCTTCATAGCGAATGCTCTCCAGAGATGCGTCCGGCAGAGGTCCTTTTGCCTGAGAGATTCACCTGCGTATAGGTTTACTCCTTCGGCGCTACCATTGGAAACCATTGTTGTTACCAGGTCATGCAGATAACAACTTGATCCGATTCGCGCGTGTACATCTGCCTCACAAGTGGCAACAGCTATGCGAATTTTGGTAGTCTCTCCCTCCGCGTTCATCCGCGTTTGCAGTTGTCGGGAAGTTTCCAAAAGCATTTGTTATAACCCATTAATACGCAAATTCATTCAAAATGTCAATAAAAATGTCATGAAAATCAATTCTAAAAACATTTTATGCATAAATAAGGATATGTAAGCGTTTGTTATACCTTATCATATTTTCATATAGAACGCTACCTGAAGTGATGTGAAGTATTTTTGTTAGTATTATTGACATGAGCGTTCTTGTTATCATAATCTTAACCTGTCTAGATAAATGAGCAGAAGCGATCTAATTCATTTGGAAGTGAGGCGGAACAGGATGAGTGAAGTGAAACAGCAGCTTTGGTATACGGAGGAACATGAGTGGGTTGAACGCACAGAAGCTGGAACAGTACGGATTGGTATTACAGATTTTGCACAGCATCAACTGGGTGATATTGTTTTTGTCGAATTACCTGCGGAGGGAGCAACGATTGCTCAGGGAGCAGAGGTTGGTACAATTGAATCGGTAAAGACGGTATCCGATCTTTTTGCTCCAGTGACGGGAACTGTTTTGAGAGTAAATGAAGCGCTGGAAAGTACGCCAGAGCTGGTAAACGAATCTCCTTATGAAAAAGGCTGGATGATCGATGTGGAATTCAGTAGTGATGTGGAGGAAGCTTTGGGCAAGCTACTGACTGCCGATGAGTACAAGAAATTGACTGCCGATGAGTCATAAATAGTGCAATGTAGTATGGAATTATAGCGTCGTTTGTCCGCTCGTTTTTGTATAAAATAGTCGCGATGATTTGACATTGCGGCTATTTTTTTGTCTTTTTAAGCAAGCGTAATTACGTGTTTTTCCCCTTTTTAGAGGATTGTCCCCGTATCAGAATTGTACAGTTGAGAGCATGTTATTCCGACTAATTTCTATAGTACAGGCCATATTAAGAAGAATTATGCTGGTATATTATCTTCACGGTTATTTTAAATTTAAATGTTGTCATCAACGTTCATGACGAAAGTACGTTTTCATTTCGTTGATGAAGATAGCGCTGTCATTTAGTATGAATTTTGAGCAAAGGTAGTGATGCTAGTTACTCATAAGGAGGATATGAATATGAGCACAATGGACGCAAAGTCCAATCCCAACGGAGGCGCTCGCGTCGCCGTACAACGTTTTGGCCGTTTTCTCAGCGGTATGGTTATGCCCAATATGGGGGCCTTTATCGCGTGGGGGTTGATCACGGCACTCTTTATTCCGACCGGATGGTTCCCGAACGAGGGTTTTGCACAACTGGTTGATCCGATGAAAAATTATTTGCTGCCGCTGCTGATTGGTTATACAGGTGGCACGATGATTCACGGACAGCGCGGAGGTGTGATCGGGGCCATTATGACGATGGGTGTCATTGTGGGAGCAGACATTCCGATGTTCCTGGGCGCGATGGTAGCTGGTCCGCTGGCTGCATGGATATTGAAGAAGTTTGATCAGGCTATTGAAGGTAAAGTCAGATCAGGTTTTGAAATGCTTGTCAATAATTTCTCGGCCGGGATTATCGGTGCCATTCTAGCACTGCTTGCCCATGTGGCAATTGGCCCATTTGTACAAATTATCAGTCAAGTGTTGTCAGCAGGGGTACAGTTCCTCGTGAACGCAGGGCTTTTGCCGCTTGTCAATCTCATTATTGAGCCCGGAAAAGTATTATTTCTAAACAACGCATTGAATCACGGAGTATTAAGTCCGATTGCGCTGGAGGAAGCTGCAAGAACAGGCAAATCCGTTTTGTTCATGCTTGAATCCAACCCTGGACCGGGGCTCGGTATTTTGCTGGCATACTGTCTGTTCGGTAAAGGCTCTGCGAAGTCGTCGGCTCCTGGTGCAGTAATCATTCATTTTTTCGGCGGGATTCATGAAATTTATTTCCCTTACATTTTGATGAAGCCGATTCTGATTCTCGCTGCTATCGCAGGGGGCGTTGTAGGAACCTTCTGTTTCATGTTGACAGGTGCCGGACTGGTTGCTGCCCCTTCACCGGGCAGTATCATCGCTTATTTCCTGATGACACCCAAAGGCGGATATTTGCCAATGCTGAGCGGTGTGATCGCTGCTGCAGTCGTATCCTTTGCTGTTGCTGCAGTACTGCTCAAGACAGGTAAGCAAAAAGAAGAGGGGCTGGAGGAAGCCGCATCCCGCCTGAAAGATATGAAAAGTCAAAGCAAAGGTGCAAGTGCGAACGCCACTGTTACAGAAGATAACAGCGAGTCTGATCGTGCTGCCGAGATTGCCACAGAGCGAACGCTTAAGGATAAGTCGGAAATTAACAAGATCGTCTTTTCCTGTGATGCAGGTATGGGTTCAAGCGCTATGGGCGCCTCGATTTTACGTAAAAAAATGAAGCAGGCGGGTGTGGGCGTTACGGTAACGAACACGGCAATCAGTGAAATTCCACAGGATGCGGATATTGTCATTACGCAAAAAACGTTGACAGACCGGGCTAAAACGGTAGCCCCGAATGCCGAGCACATTTCGATTGACAATTTCCTGAAAAGCCCTGAGTACGAAGCGCTGGTGGAACGTTTGAAATCCGATTCTTAATCCCCGTAATAGTCAGGCCGCCTGTGGGCAGTTATTTGTATTTCCTGCTGAAGGGATGAGCTTGGGAAGGAACGGTAGCGTTTATGAATATTACGAAACGACAACGTGACATTGTGGAGTATCTTCTGGAGCAATCCAAAGAGGTTACGGCGGGGGAAATTGCCGCGAAGATCAATGTCAGCACAAGGACGGTTCACCGGGAACTCAGCGCAGTCGAGCATTGGCTGGCGGTTCATGAGGTAAAGCTGGAGAAAAAATCAGGGATCGGCATTTATGTGGATGCTGACCCGGACCAGCTTGTATGTCTGCGGGAGCAATTGATGCATACGAAGTCGGACGAATATTCGGCTGAGGAAAGAAAGATCGTAGTTCTCTGTATGCTGCTGGATACACAGGAGCCGATCAAGCTGCTGGCGCTGGCTGCTGATTTGAAGGTCACGGTCACTACGGTCAGCCATGATCTGGACGAATTGCAAGGCTGGATCGGGGAACGGGGACTCGTGCTTGTGCGCAGACGTGGATACGGTGTCGAGATTACAGGCCGGGAGACGGACAAAAGACGGGCGATTTCCGAGCTCGCTCTCGAATATTTGGATGAATCGGATCTGTTTTCCAGCCGAGAGGAGCTTCGTCCTGTGACACATGTCGCTGACAAGTTATTGGAGATGATTGGCAAAGAGAACCTGCTAACCGTGGAAAATGCCCTCTGGCAGCCCCATGATAAATGGCTGAAAAACATGGTGGAAAGCAAATATATGGAACTGCTGATTCAAATTTGTGTTTCGCTGGCACGTCTGCGACTCGGGTACGTTGTGGATCATCGTCTCTCGTATTCGAAAACAGATTCGGATGAGAATATCATGCTGCGCACAGCTATGGTGGAACGCATATGCACGGAGTTGTCAGAGGCGCTGGATATGGACTTTCCAGAACCGGAGCGATCTTATTTGAGGCTGCTGTTCCGTGATGCCGAGGATCATTCCACCCGGCTGCTGCCGCTGGATGATCTGGTATTGCTGGAATCGGTTCATGAGTTGATTCGTCGTGTGGAGGGAGAGACAGGCACGCCATTGGCAGAGGATCGCGTTCTGCGTGAAGGGCTGATTGCCCATATGGCTCCGGTACTCAAACGTTTGAAGGAAGGCAGGTCGATCCGTAACCCCCTCCTTCAGCAAATCCGCAAGGATTACGGCAGCTTGTTCGACTCGGTGAAAAGGGCAGCGGCAGACATGACTGAAATGGAAGTACCGGATGAAGAGATCGGATTTCTCGTCATGCATTTCGGCGCTTCGCTGGGGCGACTGCGACAGTTGCGGCGGGAGGTACGGGCCATCGTTGTCTGCACAAGCGGCATTGGATCATCCAGACTTTTGGCAACAAGACTGGCTAAGGAACTGCCACAGATCAAAATCGTGGATAGAGCCTCATGGTTCGAGGCGGCGCGAATTCCGAAGGAAGATTATGATCTGATCATTTCGACAGTGGAGCTACCGCTTGAACCAGATCGGTATCTCAAGATCAGCCCGCTGCTGACGCAGGAGGAGAGTGACCGACTGCGTAACTTTATCCAGCATATTACACTCAAGCATCCCAATGATCATCAGCAGGAACAGGCTATTGAGCCCGGTCAGGGCATGGAATGGCTTACGGGTCTACGGAAAAGTCTCGAAGAAATTGTACACATTGTACAGCAATTTCAAGTATATCCACTTGAAAATCAAGGGATGGATATGCGGGCTACCGTACAGGCCATGTGCATGTTGGAGGCGGGACGGGGGAATGTCACAGAACCTTCTGCCGTTGCTGCACAACTCATGGAAAGAGAGCGCCAAGGTAGTCAGGTTATCCCTGATACCTCCATAGCTCTAGTTCATACGCGCAGCCACTATATTCGCCAGCCTTCGCTTACCTTGTATAAGCTGGCAGAGCCGCTGCTGACGGATGCAGGCGAACAGGCAGAATGCGTGCTGCTGATGTTGGGACCTCGTGAGCTGCCGAGAGAGAGCTTGGAGGTATTAAGCGAGATTAGTGCATTACTATTGCGGGAAGACATGGTTACGCTACTGGAGCATGGTAGCCGGGAGCATATTGTCAATTATATATCGAGTGAGCTGGCTGAATTTTTTCACAGTAAATTAGGAACAGGGAGGAACCTACCGTGAGCATAATGACGATAGATAAAGTAAAAATGAACGCAACCGCCAAAGACAAATATGAGGCGATACGCATGGCTGGACAAATCCTGCTGGATGCGGGACATATTACAAGTGAGTACATTGACAAGATGCTTGAACGCGAGGAGATCGTGTCCACTTATGTCGGGAACGGGTTGGCTATTCCACATGGCACGAAGGAATCCAAAACGTTAATTCAATCTACGGGCATCTCAATCATTCAGGTCCCGCAAGGTGTGAATTTTGGGGAAGAAAAAGCATATATGGTGATCGGCATCGCAGCACAAGGCGGAGATCATATGGAGATTTTGACGAGTATCGCTATGGTGTGTGCGGAGGAAGAAAACATGGACAAACTTCGTAACGCGGTGAGTCCTCAGGAAATTATTGATCTGTTTGAAAGTGAGATGGAGCTATGAGAGCCGTTCACTTTGGAGCAGGCAATATCGGTCGCGGCTTTATCGGATTGATTCTTTCGCGTGCAGGCTATGAGGTTGTCTTTTCGGATGTCAACGACACCCTTGTATCTGAATTACGGCGTCGCAAGCAATATACTGTAGAGTTAGCCAATGATACAAAGGATACGGAGACGGTCACGAATGTAACGGCGATTGACGGCAAAGATGCAATGGCTGTAGCGGATGCGGTAGATCACGCTGATCTGGTAACGACCGCAGTGGGTGTCAGTATCCTCAAGCATATTGCAGCAGGCATCGCGGAGGGAATCAAGCGGCGGGTAGAGCGAGGGGCAGGGCCGCTGCATGTGATCGCCTGCGAAAATGCAATCGGGGGTAGCGCCCAACTGAAAGAGCATGTTTTTGCACTATTGGATGAAGCGACCCGTGTCAAGGCAGAAGTTTCGGTGTATTTTCCAAATGCTGCTGTAGACCGGATTGTGCCGATCCAGCATCATGAGGACCCGTTGCATGTGCAGGTAGAGCCTTTTTATGAGTGGGTTGTGGATCGTTCGCAAATGGCTCCTGACCATAACGAAATCGAAGGTATCCTTTACGTGCAGGATTTGGAGCCTTATATTGAACGCAAGCTGTTCACGGTGAATACGGGGCATTGCGTGGCGGCTTATCTTGGTTATACCGCAGGTTATGCTACAATTCAGGAGGCCATGAAGGATCACAAGGTGGTGGATTCGATACAAGGGGCACTGGAGGAAACAGGAGCGGTGCTTGTGCAGCGCTTCGGTTTGGATCAAGGGGAGCACAAGAAGTACATCTCCAAAATCTTGGAGCGTTTCCGCAATCCTAATCTGACCGACGAGGTTACTCGAGTTGGACGTTCTCCGCTGCGCAAGCTGTCTCCTAATGACCGCCTTGTACGTCCCGCGCTGCAAGCGCAGGAGTATGGCATCCCGACGGATCATCTTGCGTTAGGAATGGCTGCTGCCTGTAAATTTGATATCGCGGAAGACCCCGAGGCAGTCGAGCTTCAGCAGGTGATCCGCAGCGAAGGACTGGGTGTGGCGCTGACGCGTTATACATCCATACCCGCAGAACACCCGCTGCACCGGCAGGTTTTGGAGCAATATGATATTATAAATTCATAAAACAACGAAATAACGCGCCATATTATTTTTGATTAAACCTCTTGAAGACAAAACATTCTACATCAACACGAAAGTGTTCTGTAGCGATGTGCTTCAAGAGGTTTTTTCATGGGCGTGATTTACATCACATAACAACCTTCCCTAAATATTTTATATTGATAATGATTATCATTATCTACAAAGTGATATTTATTATCTTATCTATAGGGAGGAATACAGTGAAACCGATATATATTACCTTAGGGTTTCTTTTTTTGGCGCTTGGAGTTATTGGCGTGGTGGTGCCGTTGCTGCCGACTACGCCGTTTTTGCTACTGGCGACTTTTTGTTTTATGCGGGGGTCTGAAAGGCTCCACCAATGGTTTTCGAATACCTCTTTATACCATAAGCATCTGGAAAGCTTTGTCCAAACCAGATCATTGAAGTTGTCTACGAAAATCATATCATTGGGTTTGGCGTCAACTATGCTTATAACGGGATTTATTTTCACCCCCACAATATGGGGAAAAACGCTTATTGCTATAGTCATACTGTTTAAATATTATTTTTTTATATTCCGAATCGGAACCGTGAGGGGAGCTGCGACGAAAACTCCATCTTCATCCGAAGCCGCCCCTACGACGAAAAAAAGGTCTAAAATGGTCGACAGCCGTCTGCTCGGTCTGGTAGAACATTCTCGAAAATATATCCTATGGGGTGTGCTGGTACAGTGGATCGGTCTTTTAGGAAGTATAGCCGCTGTGTTGTCCATGTCCTATGTTTTGGAGCAGGCATGGGCCGGACAAGTGACTCGTAAGCTGATTTTATCGGCGACTGTCATTGTTTTTACTGCCATTGCAGTGCGATGCCTCAGTAATTATGGAGCCAGTATGTTGTCCTATCGGGCTTCGGTGAATGCTAAAAAAACGCTGCGCTCGCAAATGTATGGCAAGCTGCTGAAGCTGGGACCCTCTTATACGGATTATACGTCCACCTCAGGGGTTGTTCAGGTTGCTGTAGAAGGAGTGGAGCAGCTTGAAACTTATTTCGGCAGATACATGCCTCAGCTGTTTTACAGTCTGCTTGCGCCTGTCACATTGTTCATTACCCTATCTTTTATCAGTTTCAAAGCAGCCATTATTCTGTTAATCTGCGTACCCCTAATTCCGGTATCCATTATTGTCATTATGAGGATGGCTAAAAAATTGTTTCGAAAATATTGGGGCAGTTACGTCAATTTGGGTCACAGCTTTTTAGAAAATGTACAGGGTCTGACTACGCTCAAAATGTACGGTACAGACGAGGAGAAGCATCGGGAAATGAACATAGCCGCTGAGGATTTTCGCAAAATGACAATGAAAGTGCTGACCATGCAGCTAAATTCCGTAGCCGTCATGGATCTTATCGCATATGGGGGGGCCGCTGCGGGTGTGCTGGTCGCGGTGAGCGAATACTCTTCAGGCCATATTGGCTTTGCGGGAGCGCTGATCATTGTTTTACTGTCGGCAGAGTTTTTCATTCCGCTGCGTTTGCTGGGTTCTTACTTTCACATCGCCATGAACGGAATGGCAGCAAGTGACAAAATATTTCAAATGCTGAGCACAGAGGACCTGATCCAAGGAAAAGAAAGCATAGAAAATACGGATATTCGACTGGAACAAGTGAATTTTGCCTACGACGAAAGAGATACCCTACGAAATATATCCATGGATATCCCTCAGGGCAGCTTCGTTTCGATTGTCGGGGAATCGGGATCTGGTAAAAGTACGGTAGCCGGCTTGATCGTGGGTCATCATGAGGGGTATCAAGGAAGCCTGACTGTTGGAGGAATCGAGCTTACTGATATTTCGGAAGAAAGCCGCATGCAACATATGACCTGGATCGGCTTTAACAGCTATATTTTCAAAGGTACGGTTGAAGCTAATCTAAGAATGGGCAATGAGCATGCAGACGAGGAACAAATGCTGGAAGCCTTGCGGGAGGTGAAGCTGTATGACTTTATTCTCTCACAAGGGGGATTGGAACTGGAGCTGGAGGAACAGGGGGCGAATCTGTCAGGTGGACAACGACAACGGCTGGCGCTAGCCAGAGCGCTGCTGCATGATAGCCGTGTGTACATTTTTGACGAGGCTACCTCTAACATCGACAGTGAGAGTGAGGAAGGCATTATGGAGGTTATACACGCACTGGCAGGCCCAAAAACAGTGATTCTTATCTCTCACAGACTGGAAAACGTTGTTCAATCCGACCGCATCTATGTGCTGCAAAACGGTCTGGTGGCAGAATCCGGCACGCATCAGGAACTTTTGAGTCAGCAGGGACATTATGCGGAGATGTATCTCAGTCAACACCGGGTAGAACAATTTGTAAATGGGGGTGCTGTATATGCGTAGACACGGATTACGGATCATGGCCCAATTGCTGATATTGGCCGGGCCTCTTTTACCTGTGCTGCTTATAACGATCATTACCGGGGTGTTCGGTTTTGTTTGTGCTATCGGTATTATTGTCTACGGAGCCCTCGCTCTGCTGACAGCAACGGGCATCACGACAGGCTACAGCATGACGTTTTTACTTACTTCTATCGTGGTTTGTGCCGTGTTGCGCGGCGTATTTCGTTATGGCGAGCAAATGAGTGGTCATTATCTCGCATTCAAGCTGCTGGCTGTACTGCGTGACAAGGTGCTTCAAGTCTTGCGCAGACTGGCTCCAGCCAAGCTCGAAGGCAAGGACAAGGGAAATCTGATCTCGTTGATTACAAGTGATATTGAGCTGCTGGAAGTATTTTATGCGCATACAATAGCGCCGGTTATAATCGGCATCATGACTTCGCTGCTCATGGTATTTTATATTGGTTCCTATGAACCTGGATTAGGCTGGCTTGCTGCGCTTGCTTACATCACGGTGGGTCTGTTCATTCCACTGTTCACGTCGCGTATGGGCAGACGTCAGGGAATGGAATATCGGAGCAGCTTCGGCAAGCTGAGCAGTTATTTTCTGGACAGCTTACGTGGTATGAAGGAAATCGTGCAATACGGGTGCGGGGAACAACGATTGGCGGAGATTAACCGTCGCACAGATCAATTGGATATCAAGCAGAAGGTCTTAAAGCATCATGAAGGCATCATAAAAGCAGTAACAGATGCGGCTGTAGTGGGATTTTCCTTTCTGATGCTGCTGGCTGGATTGTACGGCATGTCTAGCGGACAGGTCAGCTTTACAGGAATGCTGATTGCTGTCATTGCCTTGTTTAGTTCATTTGGCCCGGTGGTCGCACTCAGCAATTTGTCCAACAATCTGCTCCAAACGCTGGCGAGTGGGGAAAGAGTGTTGAGTCTGCTGGAGGAGACACCTGAGGTAGAGGAAAATATCGACGGAATGAGCGTTGCTTTTACTGGAGCACAGGTGGACAAGCTTACTTTTGCCTACGATGGTCAAACCGTGCTGGATGACGTAAGTCTCACGATCCCGCATAAGCGAATTACAGGCATTCAGGGTAAAAGCGGCTCTGGCAAGTCAACGCTGCTTAAGCTGCTGATGCGATTCAGGGACCCGCAGCAGGGCAGAATTTTGCTGTCAGGACATGATTTGAGGGAAATAGGAACCCGCCATTTGAGAGGATTGCAAAGCTATGTCGATCAGGATACGTTCCTGTTCGATGATACGATTGCAGCCAATATCAAAATTGGAAAGCCTGATGCGACGCACGAGCAGGTTGTGAAAGCAGCTCGCAAGGCATCGGTGCATGATTTTATTATGACCTTGCCTCAAGGGTACGACAGCCGCGTCGGAGAATTGGGGGACAGGCTGTCCGGTGGAGAGCGTCAGCGGCTGGGGCTGGCCAGAGCCTTTGTCCATGATGCGCCTCTCTTATTGCTGGACGAGCCTACCAGCAATTTGGACAGCCTGAACGAAGCCATTATTTTAAAATCGTTAAAGGAACAGCAGCAGGACAAAACCATTGTCCTTGTTTCGCACCGAAGCTCCACTATGCGGATTGCCGATGATATTTTTCAAATGGATAACCGCAGACTGTCCTGAGATGAGATCAAGGGAATATTACATGCCCTAAGGGCTGATGCTGTAGCCTGTTCATGGTTTTGTCATAAAATGGAGTGTGCGTGGGAAATGGAAGCAGCATCCGTATTGAAAATCATCCGACTTTTCAAGCTTGTCATATTTTGATAGCCTATGAGGTGAGAATTTTGTTAAATCCTAAGGTATATTGACAAGTCATAAACATCATAAATGATGGATGAACAGAGGCGGAAGCCGATGTACAGAAATGGGTGGTGAACAGGAATGTCTGATTTCAAACAGCTTGAGCACACAACATATCCCACATATGAAGGCTATGATTTGGGGCTTACTTATACATCTGCGGGCAGTCTGTTTAAGGTGTGGGCGCCAACTGCGCAGCAGGTTCATGTGGCGTTGTATGACGACGCGGGGGTGTACGATCAGGAAGGGAACGTTCAGGAGCATGGCGGCGGCCGGGAATTTCTTATGAGCCGTGATGATCAAGGTGTATGGTCCGTAGAGCTGGAAGGCGACTGGAACAGATATTATTACATGTACAGGCTGGAGTGGGCGGATCATACCGTTCATTATGCCGTCGATCCTTATGCGACAGCGGTGTCAGCCAACGGGCAGCGTACCGTGATCCTTGATTTGGCGCAAACCAACCCGGACGGATGGGAAGAGGACATGGGTCCTGCACTTGAGCGGGCCACGGATGCCGTTATTTATGAGCTTCATGTACGTGATTTTTCAATGGATACTCATTTTAATGCGAGTGAAAAAGACTTGTCTGCCGTACAGGGGAGGTTTACGGCCTTTACGTATTCGGGTTTAAAGGATAGGGCGGGTAACAGCATCGGGCTGGACCATTTGCTGGAACTGGGTATCACACATGTTCATTTGCTCCCAGTGGCTGATTTCCATACGGTGAATGATTTTGCGGAATTCGAAACCGAATATAATTGGGGCTATGATCCACAGCACTACAATGTACCAGAGGGATCGTATTCTTCAAATCCGGCTGATCCGGAGGCACGTATACGTGAGCTGAAGCAGCTGGTGCAGTCTTTGCATTCTGCAGGCATCGGTGTCATTCTGGACGTCGTATACAACCATACTTATTCGGTGGAAAAGGGACCGTTTGAACCTGTCGTACCCGGTTATTATTACCGGACAGATGAGCAGGGACAGCTTACCAACGGGTCAGGTGTAGGTAATGAGATGGCAACCGAACGTCCCATGGTTCGCAAGTATATCAAGGATTCACTGCATTATTGGGCTAAGGAATATCATATAGACGGCTTCCGTTTTGATTTGATGGGGCTGATTGATACACCGACGGTGGAGCAGCTTACACAAGAGCTGCGCGCTGAGGTGCGTCCTGATCTGCTGATCTACGGTGAGCCTTGGACGGGGGGAGAGTCCCCGCAGCCTTTGCTGACGTTAAAAGGAACGCAGCGCGACAAGGGCTTTGCTGTTTTTAACGACAACTACCGCTCTGCTATTAAGGGTGACAGCGACGGTACCGGGAGCGGATTTGCTACGGGAGCATGGAATCAGGAGGAACAGGTGCTTAAAGGCGCTTTTGGCGCTATTCATGATTTTACAGCCCACCCTTCGGAGAGCATTAATTATGTGACAGCGCATGATAATCTCAATCTGTGGGATAAAATTTTAACGGTAAGAGGTTTGCGTGAGTTCTGTGGTTTTCCGCAATGGGAGCAGGGGAAGCCGCGCGATGGGAGAACAGCCGAACAAGCCGTTGCTGAAGCAGATCCGTATCGGGAACTGGATGAAAAAGACTTGCTGGACGATGAAACCGTACGAAAATCCTTATTGGCAAACGGTATGGTGCTGACCTCCCAGGGCATTCCTTTTATCCATGCAGGCGATGAACTGCTGCGCTCCAAATATGGGGATCATAACAGCTATCACAGCGTGGATGCGGTGAATGCCATCCGTTGGGCTAACAAAGCGAGGTTTCGCCCGGTGTTTGACTACTATCGAGGGTTAATCGCTTTGCGACGCAGTCACCCGGCGTTCCGGATGGATCATCGTGAACTGGTGGAGCAGCATATGGAGGTGCTGCAAAGCAGCGGACATGTGGTGGCCTTTGCACTGAGGCATCACGCTAACGGCGACGTATGGAATCATATTGTGGTCATTTATAACGGTTCGGATACGGAGCAAACGGTCTTACTGCCAGCAGAATCGGACCGCTGGCATGTTGTCGTGGATGCACATGGAGCCGGAAACGAGATACGATATGAAGTAGCAGGCCATCGTGTGACTGTTTCGCGCTGGTCAATGATGGTGCTGTATGATCAGGAGAAACCAGCTCAAGTCTCCTCTTCGACTGAACAGGATCAGGATACCGGGAAAGTGGAGAATGGAGCGGAAGGTTCGGATAAGAAAATGGATCAGGAAATCGCAAAAGGCGAAACTGCTTCTTTTCGCACGATTGAATTGATCTATGAGCGTGCAGATCAGCAGTATTCCGGCTGGAATGTATGGGTATGGGGAACTGGATGCCGGGACGGGCATGTAGAATTAAGCGAATTGGATGATGGTCGCGCGGTAGCGCGTATTCAGGTGGCCCTTAATGTACAGCGAATCGGCTACATTGTTCGGCTCAATCATTGGGATGCCAAGGATATTGAGGCAGATCGGTATATTGAAATAGACCCGACCCGGTCTGTGACGCAGGTATTGATTCATAGTGGCCGAGAAGAGTATTTGCTACTGGTAAACGATAACCGGGCGGGCTAGATTTTTATGGCTAGTACAAAATGGCATTAATATTTAAGCATGGGTAGACGTCATCGAACAAATCCGTTATGTTGGAAATAATATCCGACAGGAACGGGAGAATACAACACATGGCTAAACGAGAAAAACACATGGTAGCCTTTACCGAAAAGCAAAAACAGATTCTGGAGTCCTTGAGAAACGGCAGCCACAGTCCATTGCACTTGATCCAGCGATCTACGATCCTGCTGTCCTTTGGAGAAAGACGTACCGAACGCAATACCGCCGCGAAGTGGCGCGCACGCTGGATCGCCGCCAAACCGGAATTGGATCGCATCGAACAAGAGAACGCCCGGCAGTTGCGATCGGCGATCAAGGCGACGTTACAGGATGCTGCCAGACCCGGCAAGCCGACCAAATTCACGCCTGAATAAGTCGCTCACATCATCAAGACCGCTTGCGAGAAACCGGAACATTTCGGCATCCCGCTTTCGCATTGGACGCCGTCTGCGTTGGCGCGTGAAGTGGTGAACCAACAAATTGTGCCATCCATCTCATCCCGTCAAGTGGGGTGCTTCTTAAAAAGAGAGGGATTTGAAACCGAATCAAAGCCGGTACTGGCTGAATCCGAACATCACGGATGAAGCCTCGTTCCATCAGGAAGTCCATCAGGTGTGCGAAGTGTACGAAGCCGCTCCAGCCTTGTACGAAAACGGCATCCATGTGCACTCCACTGACGAAATGACAGGCATTCAAGCGTTGTCGCATAAGCATGAGGCATTGCCGATGGTTCCCGGAAAAGTGGAGCGTCGGGAGTTCGAATATGAGCGCCACGGCACTTCCGGTCTCATCGCCTCCCGACATGTGGTTACCGGGCAGATCGAGTCGCCGCTCATTCAGCCGACGCGTACGGAATTGGATTTTGTGCAGCATGTTCGTGAAGCCGTTCTGCTGCATCCGGAGCACCAACATATCTTTATTACGGATCAATTGAACACCCATCAATCCGAATCGTTGGTTCGCTTCGTCATCGATCGGGGCAAGCTGGGGCTGGACGAAGAGACCATCGGCGTAAAGGGAAAGTCAGGCATCCTGAAAAGCTTGGCCACGCGTAAAGCGTTCCTGGAAAACCTCGCCCATCCCATTCGGTTTGTGTATACGCCCAAGCATTGTTCATGGTTGAACCAAATTGAGTGTTGGTTTTCGATTTTGGTTCGTCGCTTACTGAACAAGCGATCCAGCTTCTCGTCCAAAGAGGCGCTTGAAGAGCGCATCGCTCAGTTTATCGTTTACTATAACACCCATCTAGCCAAGCCGTTCAAGTGGACATTTGACGGCAAGTTGTTTAAGGTTTGATTATTGCTCATTCTTTTATGCCATTGTGTACTAGCCTTCTTTTCCGGAGATACTAACAGGCCTGTAACTGGACAGCAATAGTTGATGCAATGGAGAAGAAGACACCATGGGAGAAGGCTGTAACGAAACGAGCTATAAGCAGCAGTTCAAATGACGTTGAAAGCGCGGCAATCCCGTTGCCGATAATGAAAATAACCATCAGCCACATAAGTAAAGACTTGCGGCTTATACGATTGATGAGCGCAGTGAGAATAGGGGCTCCTACAGCAACCTCGATGGCATAATCTGAAATAAGCAGCCAGCCAGGGTAAGACCGATTTTCATGTCACCTGCGATGGATGCAAGCAAACCTACTGGAACAAACTCAGTTGTTCCGATACCAAAAGCACTGATAGCAAGAGCTAGAAGCGCCCAGTTACCTGATTTTAATGTTTCTTTTTGCATTGGGGCTGATTGTACAGATGATTGGCTCATGCAAATATTCCTCCTAGTTGTGAATCTAACTACTCTACCGAAGTAAACTTTACTTTTGGTTTACGAGTGCTAGTATAGAGCTATAAGGGATAAATGATAAGTACGTACTTTAAAGTTCCGTAATAACCAAAAAGTTATATACGCACTAAAAAGTACCCTAATTAGCTTAAGGAGGTAAATTAAAGTGTTTAACATTCCAGTTGAAGCTACTCTTGAAGTGATCGGTGGCAAATGGAAGGTCGTCATCTTGTGTCATTTAGATAAGGGGGAGAAGCGAACAAGCGAATTAAAAAGATTAATGCCTGGCATTACCCAAAAAATGCTTACCCAGCAATTACGTGAGCTTGAAGAGGACGGAGTGGTGAAACGAAGTATTTACGAACAGTTACCGCCGAAAGTTGTTTACTCGTTAACGGAATATGGATGGTCTCTGAAACCCATTCTTGATACGATGTGTGCTTGGGGTGAGCAGCATATGGAAATGGTTGAAGGCCCCGAAATTGAAATTTCCAAATAAATTATTCGGGTACAGTAAGCCTGGAGGACATTATGATTGACTTTGAATGGTACCGGAGTTTCATAAGCATCTATAAAAATGGAACTGTTTCTAAAGCCGCAGAAAGCCGTTACCTTACACAGCCGGCGATGAGTCAGCATTTGTCGGCCTTGGAAAGTGAAATGGGAGAGCCATTGTTTTTGCGGACTCCGCGAAAGATGGTTCCTACGGACAAGGGAAAAGAGCTGTATACACTCGTTGCGCCCATTTTGGAGCGTTTAGAGAATATTACATTGCGCATCAAAGCTCCGTCCCTTACCGAAATTCCGAAGGTACGCTTAGGTGCAGCACCGGAATATATGCTTTATCGGCTTTTGGAGTATGGGGAATCTATGGGGTTTCGCATTATTGCGCAATTGGGAACGGCTGAACAGCTCTTGGGATATCTGCAGGAGGATAAAGTCGATTTTATTATTACCTCGCGAAAAAACGATGTTCCGGGCTTCTCTTACGTAAAGCTGGAAGTCGAAACCTTCGTACTCGTCGCTCCAATGAATTATGAATCTCCGGCGGACGATATTGAAGAATGGCTAAACCTGCAGCCTTGGTTGAGCTACGGACTGGAATTGCCAATCATACGAAGATTTTGGCGGCAGCATTTCAATAAACGTCCGCAATGGGAACCGGTCCATGTTATTCCTGATTTACGCGGGATACTGAAAGGAATCGAAAGTCATATGGGGATGAGCCTTTTGCCAACCTATCTCATTCGTGAATCCTTGTCCCTCGGCAAAACGAAGGTGGTTTTTCCTGACTACACTGTCGAAAATGGGCTTTATCTTGCGTATAGGGTGAAGGACAAAGAACACCCGAATCTTCAAATGGTGATTGAAAAGTTAAAAAGTATAATAGGATAGAATAAATAAAGCTGCGAACCGGATAGGCTCGCAGCTTTATTTAAAAAATATAAGAATTTATATGTTTCACGCACTAAATTATTTTATATTTTTCGCAGAAGCGGACCGTCCTTTTAAAGGACGGTTCCGTTTCTGCTTACCCGAGCAGATTAATGATTGCTTTGGCAACACTTTCGGTAGATTGAGGATTTTGCCCGGTAATCAAATTTCCGTCTACCTCATAATGATTACTCCAGTCGGATTCTGCTACAAAGTCGGCCCCCGCTTGGCGCAATGAGGATTCCAGCAAGAAAGGCATGTAGGCGTCCAAGGTTGCTGCTTTCTCTTCCGAGTCGGTAAAGGCTGTCACTCGTTTTCCTTGAACCAGAGGAGTTCCATCGGATAAAGTGGCATTGACCAATCCGGCTGGTCCGTGGCAAACTGCGGCGACAATTTTGCCCGCTTCGTAAAATTCTCTCAGCAGTAATTGGAGCTTTTGGTTCTGGGGCAAGTCAAACATCGTACCGTGACCACCGGGAAGGAAAATAGCTTCAAAGTCCTCGGATTTAATCTCGTCCAATTTCACCGTATTTTCCAGATAGCGGGCAGTGTCAAGAATCTCCTTGGGAGTGTCCGTGTTTATGCTGGACTCATCAATTGGCGTTTTACCGCCCAATGGACTGGCTATGGTGATTTGGTATCCTTGTTTGCTGAATTCCAGATAAGGCTCAGCGAATTCGGAAAGCCAAAGACCGGTTGGCTTCCCATTATTCATTTTATCCGTCGAAGTAACAATAATGGCTATATCTTTTGGCATGTTGTTTCTCTCCTTTAGGGAATTTGTTTTGCAGTCCCCATTGTATAGTTGGCCCAGGAATATATCCAATTAGATAATGGGCATAAAGGTATAAATTTATTTATAGGTCTCGAATAGTTCCCGAAAAATTTAGTAGGCACTTTTTAGTGCCTACAGTACTAAAAAGTACGTACTATTCATAATGTTCAACTGAATTTATAATAATCCTTGCCATACACGTTTCTACCCGGAGCAATTAATGAATGGAGGAAAGATACAAATGGTGAATAGTTTACAAGATACTACTACACTGCGTAATGGTGTGAGCATGCCGTGGTTTGGTTTGGGTGTATTTAAAGTTGAGGAAGGTCCCGAACTTGAAAACAAGGCTGCCAGTGGAGGATCGCTCAGCAAGAGCCTGTTTCCTGTTTGGTAAACCCGGCGACAGGAAAAGAACACGAGTATGAGATCAAGGAAGCCGAAGTTAAAAAGAAAGTGATGGTCGTAGGTGGAGAACCGGTTGGTATGGAAGCGGCTATTGTAGCTGCCAAACGCGGTCATGATGTAACCATATATGAAAAGAATAATAAGCTTGGCGGACAATGGCTCCTTGCGGCAATCAACCTTGCTTACAAGACTGCTTTGGCAATATAAAAAGGAGGAGTACAATGAATCCCTTTCAATTTAACAATCCTACCAAAATCCTTTTTGGACGTGGGCAAGTAGAAGAAATCAAAAATGAAATTCCAACCTATGGACGGCGTGTTTTGCTTCTATACGGGGGAGGAAGTATTAAAAAGAATGGGCTGTACGATCAAGTTATTAAAGCCCTGTCTGAAATTACAGATGTCTATGTGGAGGAACTGAGCGGAGTGGAACCCAATCCGCGGTTAACAACGGTGAATAAGGGAATCAACCTTATAAAAGAAAATAATTTGAATTTTATCCTAGCTGTGGGTGGAGGAAGCGTAATTGATTGTGCAAAAGCCATCGCTGCAGGCGTCTACTACGATGGTGATGTGTGGGATATTGTAACGAATAAAGTAACAGCAACGAAAGCCGTTCCTATCGGCACCGTGTTGACCATCTCTGCGACAGGATCAGAAGCGAACAGCGGTTCGGTCATTACCAACTGGGAAGAGAAGGATAAACGTTTTTTTGTCTCCGATCATACTTTCCCTAAATTCAGTGTCCTGGATCCGGAAAACACTTTTTCAGTGCCAAAAAACCAAACGGTTTACGGCATGGTAGACATAATGTCCCATGTTTTCGAACAATACTTTCATGCTTCATCCAATGCCCCGTTGCAAGAACGGGTCGGTGAATCCATCCTACAGACGACAATGGAAGTTGCGCCCAATTTGATAAATGATCTCCATAATTATGATTACCGTGAGGTCATCATGCTCAACGGAACATTTGCTTTAAATGGCATTCTATCCATGGGTGTTCATACGGATTGGGCGACCCATACGATCGAGCATGCGGTCTCAGCCGTTCATGACATTCCTCATGGCGGCGGATTAGCAATCTTGTTCCCTGTTTGGATGGAGTTTGTCGCTTCCAAAAAACCGGAAAAAGTGGCTCAATTAGGGGTCCGCGTGTTTGGAATTGAAGCTGAAAACAAAAAAAATTCTGACGTGGCGGCAGAGACGATTCGAAAATTACGTGAGTTCTGGAGTTCGCTCGGAGCGCCTGAGAAACTTTCCGATTATGGAATCGACGGTACAGAAATCGATTTAATGGTTGAAAGAACAATGGTCACCGAAACCATTGGAAGTTATGTCCCTTTAAATAAAAAAGATGTGGAGACCATTTTAAGAAAATCATTATAGTCAATCAACGAAAGAAGGGAGATCATAGAAAATGAGCGCTATTTCGATTGCAGCTATTCTTCAAGCAAAACCGGTGAAAGAACAGCTACTGCATCAATAGTTGGTAAAATTGGTTTCATCTTCCGGATTGATGAAAGATGCATAAAGTACATCCTTCATCAATCTATAGAAAATAATGCAGTTTTTGTGTTTTATGAAATCTGGAAAGATGAGGAGTCTATAAACATCCATATTCAAAAAGACCATTATAAGCAATTTCTAGGTAATACAGAGGATCTTATCGAGTCAAGGCAAACACATCGATTGCACGAAATTAATCTGATCTGGATGGATAAAGGGAAAACATAAAAAGGTTCTAAGCGAAATTATGCTTTGGTATTATCCCCTTCAAGTAGACACTAAAAAAGTCCACATGTATCATGAGAATGGAGTAAACTTGGAGATACCTCACGCCAGTAGAGGCCAGAAAGATCCCCTCATAATAGTTGTCCAGTTTTCTGTTGACAATCCAAACCTCTGTTCCATATTATCTAAGACGTTTAATTACTATGAAGACGCATGACAACATTGTTATGTGTTTTCTTATATAGAAACTCGAAATGTGAGCTCAACTATGTGTAGGGGGGCTGCATACAAAGTAAAAAAGTATCAATTATTACTATATAAATTACAATTTGTCTCAATAATAATTAAAGAATGTCTCAATTATAAAATGTAATAAAGACTTTATAATATTGAAAAGGAATCTCATTACTAAATTGATAGGTTGTTTTGCAGTGATTGGAAAAGCTTCTACTTCGCCTAATCTAAACAAATTTTCTCCGTCATTAGAGCCATGAAGAGAAAACGAAAGAATAAAAGCTCTAGAAGATGGCTGGGACAATAGATATCATTGATCGTTTTGCCTTCGTCTAATTTGAAGATGATTTCTCCACCTTTGTTGTTTAAGCTGCTTTCCCAATGGAGATTATTATCAACTAAAACATTTTTAGGGGAAGTATTTTTGGAATCTCCGTTTGTCGAAAATGTTGTTTTATACTATTTATATGAAACTCTCAATGAATGTATTTCTTATCATGAAATTCATACTAGTACACAATGGCATAAAAGAATGAGCAATAATCAAACCTTAAGCAACTTGCCGTCAAATGTCCACTTGAACGGCTTGGCTATATAAGTTGAACTAAAGAAACAACTGACTAGAACCTGACACAGAGACGGTCAATGATCGTCAAAGGAAATTTCATAATCTCTTCCATGAATTGTTGTACGTT
>NZ_JAIVEM010000014.1 GCF_020404765.1 Paenibacillus sp. BJ-4 | reverse complement strand
TTTCTGTCCTTTTTTAGCCATACAAATATCCCCTTCAAGTTCACTCAATCCTCATGATACCATGCGGACTTTTTTGAGTGTCTACTTGAAGGGGATAATACCAATTAGGCGTGAAGCGCTTGTTTTTTTGTTTTCTCCGATTTTATCTTTTTAACACGCATCCCAATGGCTACAACCAGGACCACAATCAGAGCTTCAAAGCCGTATTTAACGACCCCATTTGCGAACCAATGTGCAATTAACGGCTCGGCCACCACCATTTTGGCAGCAGTATAAGCCAATACAGCAGCTCCAATTGTAATGACGACCGGGTAACGTTCTGTCAGTTTCAAGATAATCGTACTTCCCCATACCATGATTGGAACAGAGATCGCCAGACCAAGAATAACGAGCAGCATATTTCCATGAGCCGCTCCGGCGACAGCAAGTACATTGTCCAGTCCCATCATCGTATCCGCAATAATAATGGTGCGGATCGCTGCCCACATTTGATTGGTTGCTGAAATTTCGTGTTTCTTTTCTTCAACCAGCAGTTTGTAGGCGATATAGATGAGCGCAAGTCCCCCGATTAATCGCAATCCATAAATTTGAAGTAAATACGTGACCAATACTGTGGCAATCACACGAATGATGACTGCGCCGACCGTCCCCCAAATAATGACCTTCTTTTGGTTGGCCTTGTCAACATTGCGAGCTGCCAAGCCGATTACGATCGCATTATCACCAGCAAGCACTAGATCAATGATAATGATGGACAATAATGCGGTAAAAAACTCGATTGACAAAAAATCCATACGTTCTCCCACCTTCTTTATTTATTTGTTATACTGTACATAGTTCAGCGCTTTATACTAAAAAAGCGCCGCTTCACGGAAAACCGGAAATGGCGCTTGACCCAAATTTAGCATCAAAAAAAGACCATTTACCCGGATTCCGAAAATCCTGGCAAAGGTCTCGCTTACAACATAACGTTGCCAATAAAGCCGGGGATTTATAATCCCGTAATGACGACTTTACTCGTTGAGCTACTCCCCTTTGGGAACTATTCTGTTAGTGGCAGTATAGCACATATTATTAGGAATGTGAACCCTATTTTTTCGGTATGAGCGATAAGCCAAACAGAGATAATGAAAGAGGTATGTAAATGAAAAAATGGCTATTCGCCGCGGCTTATGTTTCGCTGCTCTGTATCGCGTTTATCTACAGATATGATTGGCTTGCTTGGGCAAATAAGCAAACCTCATTCCCGGTTCTGCTGCTAATTGCATTTTTATTCGCGCTAATTCCGTTCGTGCCTTACAAGCTGATTATCGCTTCCATTGCTTATGCGGCAGGCGCCTGGCAAGGCGCTCTGATCTGCTGGCTTGGCACTACCTTGGCTGCACTAGTCGTTTACGGTGCGGTACGTACTCTGTTCCGTGTCAAAGGGCGGGCGCATCTGGAGCGGGTTCCCGCGTTGGAACGCTTGAATCAGGTTATGGAACGGGAACCTTTCACCGCTGTGCTGCTGGCTCGCCTGATTCCAGTCATCCCGCAGGCGGCTGTAAATGTTTACGCCGGAGTAGCAGGATTTCCGTTTTGGAGCTTTCTGCTAGGGACAGCTATTGGCAAACTGCCCGCAATTGCCGTATACGCTTATGCAGGTGGCACCATTGCGGAACATCCGATCACCGGCTTGCTCATTTTGCTGTTGTATACTGCACTGCTGGGCGGCTGTTTTGTACTGTACCGAAAAAGACTTCAACGCGCCAATAGAACATAACGTCGTAGCTCTCCCCCGAATCTGTTGGATTGTAATGTTATAAATTAAGGACAAAGATCGTTGCGGAACCGATCAGTTCGTGATGGTTCGTTGGATTTTGCGAAAATGTCATATATAATTTAATTGTAAGCTATTTAAATAACAACTATTTAAACATACTCAGATTGGAGTGACAAATATGAGCACCAACAATCCAAACACAGTGGAAAAGGCAACTTTTGCGGGCGGCTGCTTCTGGTGCATGGTTTCTCCTTTCGAGGAGCTACCCGGCATTTTGAGGGTTAGATCTGGCTACACGGGAGGACATACAGAAAACCCCACCTATGAAGAGGTATGCTCTGAAACCACGGGACATGTGGAAGCAGTACAGATTACATTTGATCCACAAGTTTTCCCGTATGAAAAACTGTTGGAGCTTTTCTGGCAACAAATTGACCCGACAGATGAAGGAGGACAATTCCACGATAGAGGCTCGTCCTACCAAACGGCTATTTTCTATCATAATGAAGAGCAACGAATCAAAGCAGAAGCCTCCAAAGAAGCCCTGGCTCAAAGTGGCCGCTTCGACAAGCCTATTGCTACACCCATCCTGCCTGCGGCAACTTTTTATGAAGCAGAAGAATATCATCAGGACTATCATAAGAAGAATCCCGCTCATTACAAGCGCTACCGCAAAGGCTCAGGCCGCGAGGATTTTATCGAGCAGAATTGGTCTAACAAGATTGATAAATCTGATCTTAAAGATCGGCTGACCCCTATCCAATACGAAGTAACACAAAAAAACGCGACTGAGCGCCCTTTTCAAAATGAGTTTTGGGATCATAAGGGTGAAGGTATTTACGTGGATATCGTATCAGGAGAAGCTTTATTCAGTTCGCTGGACAAATATGATGCAGGCTGCGGTTGGCCCAGCTTTACCCGCCCCTTGCGCAGCTACAGCATCAAAGAAAAAACCGATCTCAGCCATTTTATGATCCGTACGGAGGTTCGTAGTCGTGAAGCAGACTCCCATTTAGGACATGTATTCGATGATGGGCCTGGTCCTGAGGGTCTCCGCTATTGCATCAATTCCGCCGCACTTCGCTTTGTTCCTCTAGAAGAATTGGAGCGTGAGGGGTATGGAGCCTATAAGGCATTGTTTGAAAAGTAAGTGATCCACATAAGCTACTTTAGCATCTTAGGCTGGCCCAGTGCATCTTTAACAGGTGACCTCGGATCAGCCTTTTTTTCGATGTACAGACATCATGACACCTCAGCCCATAACCCATCCAAGCCAAAGGGCCAATGGTACCAGTAACAACTGTGCAAGCAAGGTACCTGCCAAACGCGAGATGATCATCCAGCCGTACATGCTGTTCATTCGATTTAAAGACAGTTCTCCACGCAACGTTTTTTCCGACAAAACGGCCAATCGAGGATCAATTAACAGGGTCAATAGTACCGTTGCCACGCCATTGATTAGACCTGACGACATGGACATTGCCGTACCTTGAGCGGGCTACAGGAATGATGCGTACAAGGCAGATACCACCCCGGTCGTATAAATTGCGGTAACCGTCATATTCAGGACAATAAGACGTTTGGGGATTACTCCACTCAACAGTGAGGTAAGCATAGACCAGGTAGGACGTTTTATATAGTAGCCCGCATGCTTCCAGCGATTTCGCAGTATGAAATGACGCACCAAAGCCGGAATAGATCCAGTATGCTCCAAATGTACAATCCATCTGGCTGACATACGTACAACCGTCGGATACAACAATATAGCAAGCACTGTTCCAACCGTTGCTGCCAATAACACCCCGTGCATATGCAGCTCCAGTCTGATATCCGCTCCGCCCATTCGTGCCGCGGCTTTAGCCTGATCGACCATTCCTCCCAGCAAAGGTCCCTGCGCCATATTGGAGGTACGTGAAACCAAGAGTAGCATTCCCGCTACGGTTAATGCCAATCCGATTCGGCGCGCCCGCAGGCCTCCAAGCCGTAGAGCATAAGACAAGCTATCCGTAGTATGTATGATGATGGTAAGTAAAAAAACAAAACCCCAGGCAAGCAAAAGCTCCACTCCTTTTCTAGTATTCTGCACATCATTATACGCTTTTTCTCAAAATACATTTTACAATATCTTCATTTCTTTGATTTCTGTTTATTGAAGCCAGCCACTTCTTCCGATTCTAAGGGTCCTATTCATATGGTTCCACACGAGGATTGTTGGGCGATCAAGGAAGAGGGCGTTTCAACGTTTAAACATAAAGATGAAGCGGTTGGCGAAGCTAAAAAATTAGTAAAACGCAAGCAGATTTCAGCAATTATTCATGACCGGAACGGATGTATCCAGTCTGCTCAGAAGCCTTCTAATAGAGCTTAGATACAGCGAAAGGGTGTTACGTAAGAAGATTTCTCTCCTGACGTAACACCCTTTCCTTATTGACGAAGGCTGTGGACGACCGGCACTGTTTTTGCAACTACCTTTTTGGCTGGAACAGCCGCAGGCAGTACCTTTTTTACAGGTCGGTGCAGTTGGAACGTTGTCGTCCATGTAATTATTTTTCCGGCGAGCCACACAGCCAGTATTGTAAACATTGTTTCCTTCACAGGTAGATACAATAGCGATAATCCCAATACGATGATGTCACTGACGATAAACACATTGCCAATTTTCCATCCGCGCCACTCACTGATCAGCAGGGACAGAATGTCATCGCCCCCAGTTGCTCCACCGAATCGCAGTACGATTCCGGCTCCCAAACCAGTAAGTACTCCACAAAGCAAAGCCGCTACTAGCAAGTTGCCGTGCAGATCTATAACCAGCGTCGAATATTTTTCGAATCCTGCATAAAACAGGGAAAAGCCGACCGCTCCAATCAGTGCCAGCAGCATGAATCTTCTGCCCTTCAACACCCATGCCAGCATGATGACGGGGATATCCAGCAATAGCATACTCCACGCCGGAGATATGCCAAAGGCGTAATGTCCCAGCAGGGCCAAGCCTGCAAATCCGCCTTCTGACAAATGATTTTGAGCATTAATGTGATAGTACGTAAAAGCTAAAATGCATGTTCCGAGCAGCATGACAACAATCTGCCTTAGTGCTCCATTGTTCACGATAGATTCGTAAGTTTTCCTCATACAGGCTCCCTCGGTTTCTCGTAAGTTTAATGTGGATGAACCCACTCTTACGGAAGCAACCGGGTAAAATGTGCCTTGAGGACTTGGTCCTTCGCATGTACAATCCCCTCTTCCGCAGAGTTGGCTTTCGCAACTTGACGTTACTCCGCGGAAAAGCTAAGTATAAGACAGATCAAATCGTTTCCAAATCGTCCTTTGGGGAAGTATCCTTCGGGGACACATGGTATCCTGATCCTTTCTTTTGTGGAATAAAACTCCGACATTTCTGTGGTACATGTAATTCTATAAATTATTATACCACACCTTACCACCTGCTAAACAGCTTGCTTTTTATGGCTGCACCATATTTTTTATTGTATGTGCGAGCATGATTTATTGTATGTGCGTATTACCGCATTATACCGAAAGTTTGGCGAATGCATATATAATATATACTCCCGGTGTTTTTAGCCGTTCACAGCGATATTATCCAGCTAATTTGACTGTTCTACACTGGTTGGCCATAAATACACCTCCCAGGATAAGGACCAGCCCAGTCAGAACATTCCAACCGATATGCTCATTCAGCAGCAAAAATCCCCATACAATAGCGCTCACTGGTACAAAATAAGTCACCGAAGAAGCAAATTCCGCACTTCCTCGCAAAATCATATAGTTGAACAAAATATACGCTACTCCTGATCCCAGAACTCCTAGTCCTACGAGGGAACCAAACACACTGGGAACAAAAACAATCGAGAGATCAGGTCTCTCTACAATTGTCATCATGATGCCACCCCCAGCTGCCGCACCCAACAGTGTCGCAAAGGTAGCCTGGTACATGGACAGATTGGAGAGAAAGCGTTTGGACAGCTGCGTTCCAAATCCGTAGCAGAGAGTCGCAAGCAGCATACATCCAAAACCTACAGGATCAACAGAAATAATGGATGCAGGATTAATACCCAGCAAAATAATGATCCCTACAAAGGCGAGACACATTCCCAGCCACTGTAGCCGACGAAATATAGCTCCGAAAAAGACAAGCCCCACCAGCATCGTCCAAATGGGCGTTGTAGCATTCAATACCGAAGCCATGCTGCTAGCTATTCTGGTCTCACTAAAGCCGATCAAAGTCCATGGTAAAACCATATTGACCAAGGCTACCAGAATAATAGATTTCCACGGAATGCTTTTAATTTTAAACGGCAAGCGCATAAACAGCATCAACAAGACAATAAAAATAAGTCCAAAGCTGGAACGGAGAAATACAATGGTCCACGGTCCTACTTGATGCAGCAGCAACACCTTAATAAACAGAAACGAACCACCCCAAATAAGACTAAGTAGCAATAACGCCACATACAACGAACGTGACAATATGTATACCTTCTTTCTCTACCTTCTTATGTTAAATAAGAGTGATTGACCACAATCAGTAGCAATCTCTCCTCTTATGTAAGGTATTTTTAACCATTAGCTTAACATAAACCCTGTTTCACTGTCATCGACGATCTGCTTTCCTCCTGCCTTTCCAATAATTGATGATTGCTTAGGTAACGGAAAAATTCCTATGATGAAGTATAAAGAGAACACTTGTTCTCTACACTTATTATATATTGTATTCTTACTCCGAGTAAAGGGGATTTTTATGACAAACAAAAAACTGCTGGACAACAAGAGTAAAGCCCCTCAGCCTTCCGAAAAAGATGCGGCCTTGATCAAGATTTGTGTACTTTTGACCCTGGTGTTGGATGTATTGGAGCGAGACATTCGTATTCTGAGTACCTCTCCTTTAAAAATGCCCGATCTATACATTCGTAGCCTGACTGAAGTACAACAGCGCGTTGCTGTTCAATTAGCAGAGACAAAGGCCCAAATGAAAAGACAAGGGATCAAAATATATAGTGAAATCCGAAATCATGAAGGTGTAGAGGTCTTGTATATGTGCCGCGGTTATCAAAAACGGTTTTTCATGCTTTCATCCTTTGCCCGCAGTGAAGTCAGACGGAAACTGGGACATTATCTGGGGATTGATCTGACACAAGATGATGTCCTCTTGTAATCTCGTCTTAGTCCTCGTGCAATAGATACGAGACATGGATAAACCACCGTTTCATGGATAAATCCAATCCATTTTGCACACATTATACCTATCTCATTCTGAGAATGATTCGAATGGTGAGTTTTCTGATCGCTTTTACGCTACCTGCCGTTTACATAGCAACGATAGCTTTTCATTCAGCTATTTTGCCGTTAGAACTGGCGCACACCATCAAAAAATCATTGGAAAACATTCCTTTTCCGGCTATTATCGAGGCCATGTTGCTTGAATTGATCTTTGAGGTTCTATATATCAAATTTTAACTCAGCTTACTGGCTCTTGGATTGGAAAAATACTAGTTGCTGCTTACATTGCCTACTATCTACTTATGGGCACCTCGGTGCTTGTGAACGCTTATGACGTTATTACCGCTGGATGCTACAGTTAACTCCCTGTTGGGCTATACTGGCACTATTTTTGTTCAGTAGCATCTATCTGGTTCGGAAAAATTTGAGAACAATTACACGGGTGCTTGTTTTAATCTCATTTCTGATCTTGCCAATGTGCTATTGATCAGCTATGGCATAAAGCAATCCAACCCACTTTATCTGTTGCCACTAACTGAGGCGGGATGGTCCCATATTATTGTCGGTTCAAAAGAAACACTGATGGCGATGTTTGGTTTTGAGTTTATTCTCGTCGTCTTGTTATATTGTTTTACCGTGTTCACCTGTGCAACCGCATTTAGCCCGCAGCAGCTTGATTTAATGCCGGAGCCGGTCATTTATTTACTCAGGTCAATTCCGCTGGGAACGATGGATCGGGTCGATTTTATTTTCCTGCCGATTTGGCTCATTTCGATTTTTGGCGCTATAAGCGGCTATTATTATGCAGCGTCTTACGGAATAAGCTACCTGCTCAAGCAAAAAAGTCACAAAAAAGCGGTTCCCTTTGTTGTGCTCTCCTCATGTATTATTGCCTATTGGCCTCAGCGAAGAGAAGATTTCGAGCTCATTGGTTCCATAGCGAATAATTCCGCTTATTTTTTCCTGATTGTGTTCCCTTTTCTACTGCTGACCCTATCTTATATTTTCAAAAAAAAGAAGGAGCCCAAAACATGAAAAAAAGAGCAGAGCGCTTGGAATGCTGGCTCTACTCATTATTACAACGGGTTGCTGGGATCAGGACAGCTTGCAGGATGCCAGATTGGCAAATACATCGGCTTATGATATTACTCCTGAAGGCGTACTGCAGCAAACACTAGAAATAGATGACTCTCAAATCAATCAAGGTAAAAGCACCAATGAAATTCATTCAGGCACCGGAAATTCCGTTCGGCAGAGCACAGACAAAATCAGGGCCAAAGTAACCGGAATATCCGATTCTTCAAATATGGAATTGTTTTGTATGGTGAAAGCGTGGCTCGAAAAGATTTATACCCCTATCTTGATATGCTATACCGGGAGCCTGACCATCCAACGACCCATGTCAAGATAGCTATTGTAGATGGACTAGCTGGAGATATCATAAACCAAAAAAGCATAGGTAGCCTTTTGATTGGTGAATTTATAACTAAAAAATCAGGAGCCTTGAGAACATGTGTGTTTTCCCTGAAATGACGTTGGAGACATTGCTCCCCCCGATGCTTGATCCGGGTCAAGATTTCGCACTTCCCTAGCTTTCCAAAGAAGGAGAAGATATTATAGCACGTGGAATTGCCTTATTTCACGGACAAAAGTTCACGGGAAGCTTAAGTACCGGGCAAGGACCTTTATACATTCTGATGACTGGCAAGTGGAAAAATACAGCCACCTTTGTAAAAAGGGTACATCCAGGGCCTGCCGATGATATGCAAAACTTTATCACGTATCAGGCCATTACTCAGAACGTCAAACGCCAGCTTGCAGTGAAGGTACAGCGAGATGGCCAAATTGATGTGAATCTCAACCTGAAATTGCCTGTCAATGTTGTTGAATATGCACGAGACCATCTTCAAGATAAGGCTAATGTACAGCGTCTGAATGATCAGCTTTCGGAGATCATGACTCAGGAAGCAGAAGAAATTATTCGTACACTTCAAGAAAGCGGATGTGATGCCTTTGGCATAGGCAGACAGTTGATTGCCCACTATCCAGCCATATGGAAAAGTGTAAATTGGAATAAAGAGTACCCTAATGTCCGTTTTCATACGCAGGTCACTGTCGACATTGTCGGGAACGGCATTTTAAACTAATTCATCCACATTGTTAGTTTTTGGATTGATCAGACGTCGTTTCAGGATAAACAACCTCGTCAGGCTTTGTTTTTGGAGTTTCATCCTGGCTCTCTGTTTCAGAATGAGTCTCCTGTTCATTTTCAACAGCAGGCTGCGAAGTATCTGCGGATGGCAAATCATTATTCTCATCAGGTATACCTATCTCTGTGTCTGTGTCTATATCTGTGTCAGGAACAGAAGGAGTCGTCTCCTCTAATGGAATTTTCCCTTGGTCTGTTGCAGGTGCTTCTTTCTCCGGGATCTCTGTTTCCTTTATGTTTGGTTTGGTCGACGGCGATGGTCTGGAAGAACGCGGAAGTTGTTCCCTCCCAACTTCGGTCGGCACATATTTTTGATTAAACCAGTCGGTCACGAGCTGACCCGATTGACGGGAATAGCGTCCCGGAAGTTTACCTGTAATGCTGGAGACCGTAGCTCTCACAACACCTTCTGGCTGTATAAAATGCTTATTTTTGAAAAGCTTGGGCTGGTCCTTGATCGCCTCATTCATGATTAGCGCCCACACCGACTGTGCCCTGGAATGACCCTCTTGTGAGAGTGTATTCACCTGTTGGCGGTAACCAGCCCAGACGCCAAGAGTAACATCAGGGGTGTAGCCCATGAACCACACATCACCAAAGTTTTGTGTCGTACCGGTTTTACCGGCGATATCAATGGTGCCGTAGCTTTTAAAAGCTTTTTGCAGGCGTTTCCCAGTTCCCCTTGGGTCTGATATAACAGTTCTGAGCATATCCGTCATCAAAAATGCGGTTTGCTGCGAATATACCCGCTTCGACTGCGGTTTATATTCATATACGACCTCGCCATTGGCATCCGTAATTTTGCTGATCAGATGAGGTGCATTGTATACCCCCATATTGGGAATCGTTCCATAGGCTGCAGTCAGTTCCTCAACGGATACGCCTTTACTAAGCCCACCCAGTACACCTGTCTGAGCATGTTCATCCTGCGGCTGTATTGTCGTAATACCAAGAGAACGAACAAAATTCCAAGCGTTATGAATTTTAACTTCATATAAGAACAGTCTCAGGGCAGGAATGTTGATGGACCGATTGAGTGCTTCACGGGCTGTCATAAGCCCTTCGTATCTTCTGTTATAATTTTTAGGAATATGATAGCCTTTACGTCCGTCTTTCAATATAATCTGCGAATCATCAATAAGACCAGCAGGCTGGGTATAGCCCTTTTCCAAAGCAGGCAAATAGGCAGCAATAGGCTTCATGGCAGAACCGGGCTGACGTGTCATTTGAGTTGCATAGTTCATTTGCTCTGTATTAAAATCCCTGCCCTCGATCATCCCGAGTATAGCACCTGTTCTATGATCAATCATGATTGCTGCAATCTGCTCTAATCCCTTCTGCTTGCTGTATGGAGAAAAGTTTTGCGGATTGGCGGCAATCTGCCGCATATCATTATAAATTTTCTTGTTGATCGTTGTATAAATTCGATAGCCGGACCGCTGCAGCTCTTCTCGTGTGTTTTGAAGAAGTTCAGCATGCTCGGGCTTAGTAATCTCGGCTGCCGTAAGATTCGGATTTTGCTGGAGCGCTAACAGCTGAGCGGCCTCCCGTTCTGTCTCCAGCATCAAATAAGGAAATGTATTATAGCTTTTTTCACGATGTGGCGCAAGAGTGGCCTTAACATCAAATTGAAGCGCTTCATTATATTCTGTTGGTGTGAGTTTACCTGTTGCCAGCATTCTTGCCAACACGACACGTTGGCGCTCCATTGCCTTATTGAAGCCTTCTTCATCAAAGTTCCCTTTTCCATCAAAAGCAGAATAAACAGACGGCAGCTGCGGAAGACCGGCCAAATAAGCCGCTTGAGCAATATGAAGCTTATGTAGATCACTTACATTAAAAATTCCTAATGAAGCGGACTTGATTCCATACAAATTATAACCTGCTGAGCCGTTGCCAAAAGGCATTTTGTTTAAGTAGGCCGTTAATATTTTATCCTTACTCATGAAACGCTCCATACGCAGTGCAAGCAGCATTTCCTTCACCTTACGGCTGTCCGTCTTATCGAGGCTGAGGAAAACCCGCCGGGCTACCTGCTGCGTCAGTGTGCTACCGCCCGTTTGGCGGTTCTCGTTCAGGAGCTTTTGTTTGACAGCCCGAGCCGTTCCTTTTAAATCAACGCCGTGATGCTCATAAAACTGACTGTCTTCCGTTGAAATGAGGGCATCTATAATAGACTGAGGAACATCCTTCAGATCAACGAGCTGCCGATCCTCCTCCATGCGCATTCGTCCAACCGGAGTGACCTGATCATTAAAATATACAAAGCTGGTCAGAGCGTTCTCATTCACCTTCTCATATATCAACTGGCGTGATCGTACAGGTTCATCATGAACCAGCGCTGCCACATAGCCCGATATAAGTCCTCCGGCAAATAGCACTCCCAACAAGCCAGCAAGCGAGAACCACTTGATGTTGATCAGCAAAACTTTGCCGAATATACGCCACCTACTGCGTTTTTGAGATGATGGTCGACGTTTTGGGTTCATAAAAATGGTTTTCTCCCCTCAGTATTCATTTCCACTTGTTTTCGTTCAACATAATATGATACGCCATGTTAGATTTCACGTAAACTATAATGTTCCAAAAAATACATTTGTATTAGGAACACTTGTTCTGTATATAATACTATTATATGAGCTTGCTTTCAAGAATATTCTGGAAAAGTAATGGGTACACATCTGGAGGGAGGTTGTAATTATTGAAAGAGCGTAGCAAAAGAACTATATTTTTAGCGGACTGTCAGTCCTTTTATGCCAGCGTAGAAAAAGCCTCCCACCCGGAGTATAAAAATAAACCACTTGCGGTGGCTGGCGATCCGGCACGAAGGTCTGGAATTATTTTAGCAGCATGCCCCATGGCAAAAAGCTTTGGTGTATCTACAGCAGAACGTCTTGGCGACGCTCTAAAGAAGTGCCCTGAGCTCGTCATTGTCCGTCCCCGGATGAAATATTATATTGATGTTTCTTTAGCAATTACTAATATATACAAAGAATACACAGATCTAGTAGAAGTTTTTAGTATAGATGAACAATTTTTGGATATTTCTGGGAGTTCAAGAATATTTGGCGACCCTTTAGACATCGCAAAGGAAATTCAAGAAAAGGTTCTTTTACAGACCGGAGTCTGGGTCAGGATTGGGATTAGTTCAAACAAAATTCTCGCCAAAATCGCAACTGATATATGGGCCAAAAAGAACAAGAATGGCATTTTTACACTTCTCAAGACAGATGTCGAGCAGTTGCTATGGTCGCAGCCGGTGAATAAAATGTTCGGCGTGGGCTCGCGCATGACGGCCCACTTCGCACGGCTCGGGATGACCACTATAGGGGATATCGCCAGAACACCGCTGCCGGAGCTTAAGCGCAAATTCCGGGCCCACTTTGGCAAGCAGTCGGACATTCAGGCGGAGGTGGTGTGGAGAACAGCCAATGGCTTGGATGACAGCCCTGTCGCCCCGTATACGTTCAGCACCCCTCAGAAGTCGATAGGCCATATGATGACCTTGCCTAAAGATTACATGGGGCCTCACGAGATCGAAACCATTCTGCTGGAGCTCACAGAGGAGGTGTGCCGGGACAGCCGACGCAAAGGGTATATGGGGTCTGTCGTTACCGTCGGCTGCATGTGCAGCCCGTATGAGGCGCCGACCGGATTTTCGCGCCAGATGAAGCTGTCCGATCCAACCAACAATACGAATAAAATTTACAAAGCCGTCAAGGAAATTTTCTATAAATTTTGGAACCGCATGCCGGTAAGGCGACTGGGCGTCAGTCTAAGCGGTCTGAGGGATGCGGAAACGTACCAGGTGTCCTTTTTTGAGGACGAGGAACGGGCACGCTCCCTGGAAAAAGCCACCGACAGCATTAAGGAGCGCTACGGCAGTGCGGCGATCGTAAGAGCCTCATCTCTGACCCACGCCGGCCAGGCCCTTGAAAGATCGCTGAAAATCGGGGGACATTATAAGTGAACTTTGAATACGCTCGTCTCCCAAGTTTAATCGCATAAGTCATCATGATAACACCGAAGCACCGTACTTGTGAGGAATAGTATCATTTAAGATTTGGGAATCAGGTCATTAAAAAAGCCTTCAGGCATAGCGAACGCTATCGGAGTAACTACTTTTACAGGAGCTTTAATATGAACAATTATGTAAAGAAGATATTTTGATTAAATATCCAGAGAAGGTTCCCGCAGATCCCATGTTTGGCTTCTAACGGTATGTCAGACCAACGTCAGCGGGTCGGCTTCCTCATTAACTTCTTTCATGTGGGAGACGGCTCGATTCAAAGATGTAAGAGCAACGGGACGAGTGTTTCGCCTGAAATCTGCAGCATTCCAGAGTGATTATTTCACTCGCATAGATTAACGCTAAATATTATTGTTTCTTCACGGAGAATTTGTAACTGAACGGAAAGTATGACCTGCCGTTGACTCCCATCCGACAAGTCCCGTGATTGTTTTTAATGTCGTCGCGACTGTAGCTAAATGGTACTGCTGGTCTCCCTGTGTATTGAGGAATTTTCAGATACTTGAAAATCTCTTAAAAAGTTATTCTTCGTGGCAAAAAAGCCGCTAATCTCAATTTATCAGTTCAGCGGCATAGTCCTTAACCTTTATTGTATTTAGATGGCGTCCTGCACTTCTTCAATGCTGCTGCAGCTTAACCCCGTTAGGGCTAGTTAGTATGATATCAATGCTTTTTTTGACGAGTTTCAGACGGTAATTGCGGGTGTAGCTATATTTTTATTGGTTGCCGCTCTAGTTATGAGCTTGGTAGGAATGCGTCTAAAACGATCTGACAGAGCAAATATAAAAGTGTAACCCACTTTCATGAACTGAATAAAGAAGTATTTATATTATTCTTATGATCGTTAAAAAGTTGTCGAAGGAAGAGGATTAACTAATCTGGGCTTCGAGTTCACACCAGCTTTTATAATAGAGGAAGAGAAACAATAAGACCTTTTCGTATAAAAATGTAGATTTGTGAATTTACTTTTTTTCCCAAAAAGCAAAAAAATATTCTATACCTTTTGGAACCGTATGCCCCTGAAGCGCGCAGGCATCACTTAAGCGGCTTGGTGGATGATCAACTGTATCAGCTGGACTTTTTTGAAGACCAGGAGCGTTTGCGGGCTTTGGAAAAGGTAAACGATACTTTAAAGGACCGATACGGTCAGGCCATTATCATGCGCGCATCGTTGTTAACAAATGCCGGTCAGGCCATCGAGCGGTCTATTAAAATTGGCGGTCATTACAAATAAACAATTTCACGATAAATACAGGCTATTGCCCGGGGAATGAAATATAAGGACAAAGAACACACCACAAATAGAGAAACCAAGTAAAAAAGGATCGCCTGACATCAGGCAATCCTTTTTTCCATTTGTACTTCACACAGGGCATGCGGAATGCTTAGAGTAGCCCTACCAATATGCAATCAACGGAACATTCCCCACAGCTTGATCAGATGAAATGTGTTAGACGGATCAATTTTTTGTGCCAGCACAAAGGCTGTCAATTGCTCCTCCTGTGCAGCCGTCAGCCGCTCGTTCAAAATTGCAGAAGTGGACTTCACAAGATGACGTACCTTGGCCTTGTTTTGCAGATCTGCTTTGGTCACACCTTCAATCTGCTGCTTAACCCGGTCCTTGAGCACACGGTTTTTCATTTTAAGCTTAATCCTCTCCACCAGTTGCGGGCTTATTCCATATTGCTGATAGCTCAATGTTGCCACACCTCCCATATCTTCAGTCATTCCCAAATATATGACGGCCAGCCTGTCCATTGTGCCTATCTGTTTAAAACGATTAGAACAACCTCATGCTTCTTGCTGAATCAGTCAATGAGATCCCCTTGGAAAATCTGTTCTTTTTGCAAATAACCGCGCAGTGCTTCATACTGTGGAGATGTCCAAAAGGACGAATCCTTGATCAGATCCGTGGCATCCTCCCGAGCCTTTTCCAGCACCTCAAAATCCGCTACCATATCTGCTAAGCGGAATTCGGGTAGCCCACTCTGCTTGGTGCCAAAAAAGTCACCCGGCCCTCTCAAATCCAGATCGCGTCTAGCGACCTCAAAGCCATCGTCCGTATCGGTCATCACCTTCATCCGCTCCTGACCAACCTCCGATTTGGGATCAGCCACCAATATACAGTACGAGGCATATGAGCCCCGTCCGACGCGTCCGCGCAGCTGATGCAGCTGGGATAGTCCGAAGCGATCCGCATCCATAATGATCATGAGCGTCGCATTCGGCACGTCTACCCCTACCTCCACAACCGTTGTTGAAATGAGCAGCTGCATCTCGTTCGCATAGAAAGAACGCATAACCTCTTCCTTTTCGGCAGGAGTCATTCGTCCATGCAGCAGCCCGATACGGTAACGTGGAAAGGCCTGCTGCATTTGGATATGCAGATCAATGGCATTCTGTACGTCCAGCTTCTCCGACTCTTCAATTAACGGACAAATCAGATAAGCCTGTCGTCCCTGATCCACCTCGCGGGAAATAAAGCCGAGCACCCGATCCATCAGCTCATGCTTCACCCAATACGTAGAAATTGGAATACGTCCCTTTGGCCGCTCTGATATCGTAGAAACATCCATATCACCAAAAGCTGTGATCGCCAAAGTACGCGGGATCGGTGTTGCCGTCATGGTCAGCACATCGGGATTATATCCCTTGCGACGCAATATACTGCGCTGGTTCACACCGAATCTGTGCTGCTCATCCGTTACGACAAGCCCAAGCTGACGAAAATAGACATCCTCCTGAATAAGGGCATGGGTGCCTACCACAATGTCCAGTAGTCCCATCTGTAGGGAAGCAAGCAGCTCCTTGCGTTTCTTCCCGGTTGTACTTCCTGTCAGTAGCCCAACACTAATCCCAAAGGGCTCAAACAGCTTGTGAAGTGACCGCATATGCTGCTCGGCCAAAATTTCGGTTGGCACCATAAGTGCCCCCTGAAAACCGGAACGCACAGTAGCAAATAAACCTATGGCAGCAACAACCGTTTTCCCTGACCCGACATCTCCTTGAAGCAGGCGGTTCATACAATAGGGCGAGCGCAGATCATGCAGTATTTCCAGCTCGACCTTCTTCTGTGCATCCGTTAATTCAAAAGGCAAAGACCTCACAAATTCACGAACTGTGGCATTATCCACTGTATGCACAACCCCATCTGCTCGACCACGATTTAACGCCCGGAATGCCTGCATTTTCAGCTGAAATAAAAAAAGCTCCTCATACACCATCCGGCGGCGAGCCTCTTGCCCCTCGCGGTTGTCCTCAGGCTGGTGTATTCCTGTAATGGCCTTTTTACGAGGCATCATGCTATATTTACGCACAAGCAGCTCCGGCAAAATTTCAGGAATCATTTCACCGAACTGCTGGAGCGTCTGATTCATAGTTTTCCGCATCCAGCTTTGCGTAATCTTGCCGCCTATAGAGTACACAGGTTGAAGTGTCCCAGAACGGGCCACTCCTTTATCGGGAAACTCGGAATCCGAAATGGTCATTTGCATTCGCTTCAGGTCCCATTTACCAGTCACCACAATTTCACGGCCTGATGTCAGCTGATCCTTCAAAAAATGCCGATTAAACCACGTCGCGGTAAACATCCAATCCTCGGCCATCAATTTACAAGTCAGCCTTGATTTGCGCCCGTATCGTTGAAGCACCGGAATGCCCATAATTTTGGCCTGTACCGTAATCTTATCTCCATCCTTCACTTCACTTAGCGAGCGCAGGCGATAATCTTCATACCGAAATGGATAATATTCCAGCATATCCTGCACGTTAGAAATGCCAAAAGCGTGAAGCTCTCCTTCTTTGAGAGCACTCACGCCGTGTATTTGTTTCAATGGTATTTGATCCAGTTGCAACATATTACCTCTCATCTCCGGCCGGCCATACAAAAATGCCAATCGTTCCTGGCCCTACATGGGCTCCAATCACAGCGCCAAGTTCAGTATATATTCGATCTCCCAGTTCAAAGTGTTCTGCCAGCTGTGCCTCGAACGCTTCTGCTGCCGAGCGATCTGCCGTATGACCCACAGCAATATTAATTTTTTGGCCTTTTAAATCCCGCTCCAGCAGTTCGATGATTCGTGCTGTCGCTTTTTTATGTCCTCTCGCCTTATCAACCGAATAAATAACGCCTTCTTTGTCAAGCGAAAGAATCGGCTTAATGTTAAGCAACGTACCAACCATAGCAGCTGCCTTGCCAATACGTCCGCCTTTTTGCAAGTATTCCAGTGTATCCACCAGGAAATACAAACAACGACGCTCCCCACGACGTTCCACAGCCTGAATAATATCAGCCGGGGATTGCCCGGCAGCCGCCAGCTCTGCCGCATAAACCACTAGCATGCCGTATCCGTATGAAGCTGATTTGGAATCCACTAGGGTCACTCTATCTTCATGCTTCTCCAGCATGGATTTGCCCAGCAGAGCGGACTGATACGTTCCGCTCACACCGGAGGACAAATGGATAGAAACGATCTGGCTCTCAGGATGTTGCTCCAGCAACGTCGTATAAGCCTCTAAAAAACGGGCTGGTGAAGGCTGTGACGTCGTAGGTAACTCATCAGCCTTCACCAGTTCGCTGTAAAACTGCGCCGCTGACATCTCAATGCCATCCAGATAAGCCGTGCTGCCGAACATGACCGTCAGCGGTACAACGACTATACCGAGACGGTCTGCCAACTCCTGTGGAATATCAGCCGTGCTATCCGTCACAATGATCGTACTGCTCATCGGTCAGACCTCCTTTTTGGTCGTGGGCTTCCATAGGCGCTCTACAGCCCATCAGCTTTCCACCGAGAACAAATAAGGATAGATTGGCTGACCACCTTCATGAACTTCCACTTCAGCATCCGAATAATGCTCTTCAAGCCATGCAACGAGCTGATCTGTGTCTTCTTGCTTTGCATCCGAACCTGTGAGAATCGTAACAATTTCATCGCCATTCACCAGCATTTTCGTCAACAAAAGACGGGAAGTTGCAATTAATTGCTCCTCGGTCGCCACAATTTTGGAATCTTGAATGCCGATATAATGGCCCGCCATAATGTGCAGATCATCAAGCGTCGTATCCCGTACCGCATAGGTCACCTGTCCGGATTTTACACGGCCGACCGCTTCTCGCATATTATCTTGATTGGCCTCAAAGGCTTCTTCCTCCTGAAAAGCAAATGCCGCCGCAATCCCCTGAGGGATCGTTTTACTTGGAATAACCGACACCAAGCGTTCCATCTCCAGTAGTTCACGCGCCTGCTCTGCCGCCAAAATGATATTGGAATTATTCGGCAGAATAAAAATATGTTGAGCCGCAATCGAGCGTGCCGCATTGACAAAATCTTCTGTACTCGGATTCATGGTTTGACCGCCGGAAAGCACAACATCGACGCCCAAGCTTCTGAAAATATCAGCAATTCCTTCACCAGAAGCCACAGCGATAAAACCAAAGGGTGCCAGTTCATGAGCCGGAGGCACTGAGGGCTCTTCCTCGCGTACAGGCTCTGCTGGTATTTCAGCAAACCACTCAGGCTCAGGAGCACCATCCATACCCGCAGACAACAAATCACGATGCTGCTCGCGCATATTCAGAATACGAATCTGCGTAATTTCTCCGTAACGCAGGGCCAGATTTAACACTTCGCCCGGAGCCTTGGAATGCACATGAACCTTAATCACATCATCGTCTGAAATAACGATAATAGAATCACCATCTACAGATAACGCTTTCCGAAAAGCTTCCTCATCAAAGGCCGTACCTTGTGCTTCGCCCAATTGTCGATTGATAAAAAATTCCATATCGTACAAAAATTCGATATTATCAGTTTCGAGCTTCGCTTGCGCAGAAATCGGCGCATCCGGGGAAGGCGCAACAACCGTAGCCGTAGGTCTCTCTGCTACCTGAGGAGCAAAAGCAGGGCGAACCTTATCGCCTTTTGCAGCTGTAGGTGTCACCAGACCACTTTCGAGATACTGCATAAATCCTTCATAAATATACACAAGTCCTTGTCCACCCGAGTCCACAACTCCCACTTGCTTCAGTACCGGGAGCATGTCCTGTGTCATGGCAAGTGTTTCCTTCGCTTTAGCAAGCACTTCTTCCATCAGTTCCGTGATGTCGTTCGTCCGGCGCGAGAAAAACACAGCATGCTTGGCCGCTTCCTTCGCCACGGTAAGAATTGTACCCTCCACCGGCTTAACCACCGCCTTGTAGGCCGCATCCACCCCGCTCTGCAATGCCGATGCGAACTGAAGGGTATTCAATTCCTCGTATGGGGCAGCGTAACGGCTGAAGCCACGGAACAACTGGGACAAGATAACCCCTGAATTGCCGCGGGCTCCCATCAGCAAACCTTTGGATAGTATGCCGGACATGACACCAATAGAGGAAGAATTCCCCCTCTTTAATTCCGTTACGCCCGCACTCATCGTCAAATTCATATTGGTACCCGTGTCACCGTCCGGTACTGGAAATACATTTAGTGAATTGACGTGTTCCGCATGCTGCTGTAATTGTTCCGCCCCGGCTAAAGCCATTGCGGTAAAATCTGTTCCATTCAAAGAACGATTACTCAAGAGAATTCCCCTTCCTAGCTTAATACACTTGTTTTACAATCAATCTTACACAACCCTTGTTAAAAGGTTCTATTGAATTATACTAAAGCCAGACGACGAATACGAATGTCATGCTTTCGTAAACTGATCGTACTTATGGTCTGGGGCGTCCTTCCACAGGTCATATATATGAAAAACCAGTCAACCGCCCAACAATAAACCATCGGCAGGAATGATAACTGTGGTTATGGTTTCCGCCTCTGATCTGTCCGGCATGACTGGAATAACAATTTACATTTCAATATATACAAGAATAATCGGAGCAATAACTATCCCATATTGTACTATAATGCGAAAGAGAAATAAATAAAGTTTTTGAATCAGTTGACGGAGCTTTTTTGACTATGATATTATATAAAAGTATTGTTTTGTTCAGGTTAGTGACTTACAAAGTCCGGCTGATCCAGTCGGCCTGAAGAGCGACCTGTTCCATACGGAACTTGGTTATTTTCAGAATAGGAGGTGGAATCATGTCTCGTAAATGTTCTGTAACAGGCAAAAAGCCTAGCAGCGGTAACCACGTATCTCACGCTAACAACCGTAATCGCCGTACTTGGGGCGTCAACGTACAAAAAGTTCGCATTCTCGTTAACGGTAAACCGAAACGTGTTTATGTCAGCACTCGTGCATTGAAAGCCGGTAAAGTGACTCGTGTGTAGTCGTAAAAAAATAACGTTATAAACAAAAGGCACCTCGTTTTAAACGGGTGCTTTTTTTGTTATTCGAAATGTAGTATCCAACTGTTCCAGGAGGACAAAATATCAGGCACCTTCCCGCGCGTTCTTACCGTTTATTGCCGAGCTGCCGAGCTGTTGTGCCCGGGAAGCATGCCCTGTGTACCTCTGGTTTTCATTCTGCAACCTGTGTTTACCTTACGTGAAATTCAGTTTTTCTGGAATGTATTCAAAATGGCTTTGACGAATCCACCCAGAAATTTTGGCAGCTTGATCGTATAAAACTTCATGCTTCACCCTCCCCATCATCCTCCTGCATCCGTTCTCTGTAGTTTATGCAACCTATCAAAGGTTGTTGCCCCACAAGACACAAAAAATGGCTACATGAGAATCCCGCTCATGTAACCATATTTATGCACAACCACCCCAGGCTATACCATCAGACAAGTCCGCGAACATACAGATATGCCGAGAGTATAAAAATAAAGAGGACGTAATAAAGCACGCTGCACACTACAAAACCGATGCGCAAACCACGCCGTTCATGTTTACGAAAATAAAATAGCACAACAAGAACAGCAAAAAGTGAAAGAAGGGCATTCCATGGAGCCTTCACTAGCGAGAAACAGCTAAGAGTCAAACCCGTCGCCATGCTCGCTACGGTCATCCACAACGCCTCAGTTAGCTTCACTTGGACAAACGAGCCGCACTGTCTCGAATAGCCGCAATAGCTGCTCCGCGGTCTGCTCTACCGAACACCGCACTGCCTGCCACCAGAACATCAGCCCCTGCTTCAAATACAACTGGTGCTGTCTCCTCCGCAATACCTCCGTCTACCTCGATATGTACGTCTGGACGCCCCAATTCGTTCAACCAAGCGCGGATCTGTCTAATTTTATCCACCGTCTCCGGAATGAAGGATTGCCCTCCAAAACCAGGATTGACCGTCATGACTAGAACCATATCCACATTGGGCAGTACTTCCTTGATCGCATATGGTGAAGTACCTGGATTAAGGGCCACTCCTGCCAGCGCACCTTGCTGTTTAATCATATGAATGACTCCATGCAAATGAACACAGGCTTCAGCGTGAACAGTGACAATATTGGCCCCAGCCTTTACAAAATCAGAAATATAACGTTCAGGATGCTCGATCATCAGATGAACGTCCAGAGGAAGAGTCGTATGTGGACGAATAGCCTGCACGATAGGTGGACCCAGTGTAATATTGGATACAAAATGTCCATCCATTACATCCACATGAATCCAATCTGCTCCAATGGCCTCGGCTTCCGCAACTTCACTGCCCAAACGGGCAAAATCAGCCGATAAAATCGATGGTGCTATTTTTAACATATGCTCAATACCTCCGTTTTTTTTCTTTTAGTTCCTGGTAGAACTGCAAGTAGCTGTCATACCGCACCTGCGAGATATCTCTATCTTCCACAGCCTCTCTTACTTTACAGCCGGGCTCGTGAATATGGGTGCAGCCACGAAATTTACAACCCTCCGCATACTGCTGGAATTCACGAAAACAGGGGGATAATTCATCCACACCCAGCTCCAAAAAATCCAGTTGGCTAAAACCCGGTGTATCAGCTACAAAGCCGCCGTTGTCCAGAGGGATCAGCTCCACATGGCGAGTCGTATGTTTTCCTCGTCCCAGCTTATTGCTAATAGCGCTCGTCTCAAGCGTTAGCCCCGGCTGCAGCGCATTAAGCATGGAAGACTTCCCTACACCTGACTGCCCGGAGAACACGCTAATTTGACCAGCCAGCAGCTTCTTAAGCTCAGCCGTACCTTCCCCGGTACGGGCGCTGGTCACCAGCACCTCATAACCGATCTTCCGATATATTTCCTGAACGGCCAGAACCGTATCATCCTCCGAAGGACTGCCTTCATACAAATCGCGCTTGGTCAGACAGATAATCGTATCCAGTCCGGCGTGCTCAATATGCACCAAAAATTTATCCAACAGGGGCAGATTCAAGTCCGGCTCACGCAGGGAAAACAACAGCACGGCAAGCGTGGTATTAGCCACCGGCGGGCGGATAAGCTCCGTCACACGCTTTCTAATTTCTGTGACCATACCTTCCCCGTTCTCAGTCAGTTCGTAAACCACCTGATCGCCGACAAGAGGCGTAATCTCTTTTTTCTTAAAAATGCCGCGTGCTCTGCATTGTACTGTAGCTTCGCCGGATACCGGGCGCCCATCCTGATCCAGGCTGGAGACATAATAATATCCGCTGAGTGCCTTGACGATCAGACCTTCAGGCATGTGTAAGACGTCCTCCTTCATAATGCTTAAGTTTCATTGCTTGTAACAAGAACAGTACCTTCCTCGGCAAGTTTACTGATACTGCACGGCCTCAATTACTTTCCCATTCTTTTTACGGAAATCCTTCCCCTTATCCGATTTGTTATTATGACTAACCGCCAACTCACTGCTGGTTACTCCGGTGGAGCCTGTTCCAGGAGCAAAGGCAGAAGGCTCTCCATTCCCTCCGGTACCATCCGGATTGTTCGAGTCGCCTCCACTATCATTAGAAGGTTCTCCGTTATTCCCTTCCCCGCCACTTCCACTGCCATCCTGCGAAGAATCGTCACCAGAAGTATCCGTTGGTGCCGTTCCGGCAGGCGGAGCAATTTGAGGCATCGTTACCGTTCCATTTTTCGCATCAATATAAGAGACAGGATACGTATCAACAAAGGCACCGTCTCTAAATACGGAGACAACACTGTCTTTGTTCGGAGCCATTAGCAAATTAATAGTAAACACCTGCGTCGTATTAATCGTACGGCTTCCCCATTCCTGATTTTCTCCACGTGCATCCGTATAAGTGATACGAATTTTGCTATTTTTGCCCTCTTCCTTCGGTGCAACAGGCACATTGAATGGCAGCGTAATCGCTTCTGGCGGGTAACCGGTGCTTACATAAATCGTAATTTCCGTATTTGGAGGCAAATCACTGCCTGCCTCTGACGGCCACTGTTTGGTTACTTTACCTTTTTCCTGCTCATAGCTATATTCCTCTTTGATCGAGCCAACCTTCAGCCCTTTCTTTTTAACCTCATTTTCAGCCTCGTTCTGCGTCATGCCCACCAAATTTGGCATTTTTACAGTGTTCGCACCTTTGCTGACCGTAAGGACTACTTGAACCGAATCCTTATCAAAAGGCTCATTTGCAGCTGGTGTCTGACTGAGGACGGTTCCTGCGGCCTCATCACTGAACTGCTCATTTTGCTGAATCTGCGTCTCCTTAATTTGCTGAGCGATTAGCAGCTTAACTGCATTCTCGTAGCTTTGACCCTTAACATCCGGCATTGGAGTAAGCGGCTTGGCGATCCCGACTTTCAGTTCAATAATCGTCCCTTTTTTAACCACCGTTTTCTCTGGGTAGCTCTGATAGAATACAACTCCTGGCGCAACCCCATCCTTATACTCGTGCTGAATCGGGGTTTGGATGGACAATCCTGCCTGACTAATCAGTAGTTTGGCCTGATCCTCTGTCTTGGTCACTACATTCGGCACTTCAACATCAGGCACGACCAGCATACTTTGCACATAGTACACCACACCACCCATACAAAGAAGCAGCAAAAGCACAACCGATATCCACAGGATTGCCTTCTTCTTTCCTTTTTTGGACGATTGCTTGCTTGGAAGCTGTTCGGATTCACGAGGTTGAACAGTCACATCGCCCCCACTGGAAGATATCCCCATTTGTTGAGGCTTGATCGCCGGAATAACCCGTGTTTGATCCTCATCATCCAAATGTGCAAATTCCAGCTTGGATTCATTGCGACGTCCCGGCAGTAGACAGGTTTCCAAATCTCGTAGCATTTCGTCTGCCGACTGATAGCGTTCCTCCGGATTTTTGCGCATAGATTTTAGGATGACATTTTCCACGCTTTGCGGAATCAGCGGATTAATTTTGCGCGGTTCCTCAAATTCCTCTTGCAAATGCTTGAGCGCTACACTGATTGGGCTTTCTCCCAAAAAAGGAAGCTGTGCCGTCAGCATTTGATATAACACAATACCTAAAGAATATAAGTCCGATTTCTCGCCAGTGACGACACCTTTTGCATGCTCAGGCGAAAAATAGTGAACAGAACCCACAACAGAACCCGTCTGAGTAATTGTCGTTGACGTAACAGCTCTGGCAATCCCAAAATCCGTTACCTTAACCCGCCCATTACGTCCAATCAATATATTATGGGGCTTAATGTCCCGGTGAATAATCTGATTTTGGTGTGCGTGCTCCAGTGCATCACAAATCTGGGAAGCGATCCGCACGGCTTCATCTACCTGCAATGGTGCACGTTCTTTAATAATCTCATTCAAATTTTTACCTTCGACGCACTCCATGACAATATAATGGATTTCATCCTCTTGGCCGACATCATAAATACTGACTACATTCGAATGGGACAGCGAGGCGGCAGACTGTGCCTCACGCCGGAAACGGCGAATAAATTCCTCATCATGAACAAATTGCTGACGCAGCACTTTAACCGCTACATTACGATTCAGCAAAATGTCTTGAGCCTTATACACCAGCGCCATACCACCGCCACCGATGCGCTCTATAATTTCGTATCTTCCCCCTAGCAGGTGCCCGATCATGCGTCACACCCCTTTTCACTCAATGAAACCGTATCGTCGGGCAATTCAAACAAAGCTACCGTGATATTATCGTCCCCTCCGGCAAGCAACGCCAAATGTAGCAGACGATCCGCTCGTTCTTCCAAAGGATTGTCTGCGGCACCTACTACCTTGCGGATTTGTTCTTCCGTCACCAGATTGCTTAGTCCGTCACTGCACAGCAATAACACATCACCTTTGCCCAGCGTAATAGAGTCAATATCGACTTTCACCTCGGAATCAGTGCCTAGCGCACGTGTCAGCACATTGCGACGGGGATGGTTCTCCCGCTCTTCCTTGCTGATCTGACCGTTTTTGAATAGCTCATTAACCAGAGTATGGTCTTCTGTAAGCTGACGTACCGTCCCTTTGGATATCACATAGGCCCGGCTGTCTCCGATATGTCCGATAATTCCGGAAGCATCGTTTAGCAAAACAGCCACCACTGTCGTTCCCATATTATGATACTTCTCATTGCGTGCAGCCGTCTGGAAGATAACTTCATTCGCATGCAAAATAGCGTCGCTGAGCGCCGCGGTCAAAGAATGTGCAGATAATCCGCTCTCCAGCGTCGCCAAATCAGCGGCAAGTGTCTCAACCGCGAGGCGGCTGGCCGTATCACCGGCCAAGTGCCCCCCCATCCCATCGGCAACAATCCCAAGAATATACCCTTGCTCCAAATGCCTGATCCAGGCAGAATCCTCATTCACCGAACGTACACGTCCGACATGGCTGACATGAACTGTTTTGATCAAATGGTTTCACCCCAACTCCATATGCTTTGCACGCAACTGACCGCAGGCAGCGGCGATATCGTGACCCTGTTCACGCCGGATCGTCACATTGATGCCTTTATCGGCAAGAATACGCTGGAAATTGAAAATATCACTGCGGGATGTGCGTACATACTTGCGCTCAGGCACATGGTTGACCGGAATCAAATTGACGTGGCACAGCATGTCCTTCAACACATCCGCCAGCTCTTCTGCATGCTCTGCCTGGTCGTTTACTCCACCAATCAGGGCATATTCAAACGAAATTCTCCGTCCTGTTTTGGCAAGATAGTAACGAAGCGCATCCATCACATCGTTAAAAGGATAGCGACGATTAACAGGCATCAGCTTTGAACGAAGCGCATCATTAGGCGCATGAATGGATATTGCCAGATTAATCTGGGTATCCTCGTCTGCAAATTTATAAATATTCGGTACAATACCACTGGTCGATACCGTGATATGACGTTGACCAATATTCAGACCCTTTTCATGAATCATCGTGCGCAAAAACGTCATAGTCGCTTCATAGTTTTCAAAAGGCTCGCCCGAGCCCATAATCACGATGCTGCTCACTCGTTCATTTGTTTTATCCAAAATTTTCTGTGCTTGCACAACCTGTGCTGTAATTTCTCCGGCCGTCAGGTTCCGTTTGAGGCCCCCTAGCGTCGAAGCACAAAAAGTACATCCAATTCGACAGCCCACCTGAGTCGTTACACAAATACTGTTTCCGTAGTTGTGTCTCATAATAACCGTCTCAATGGCATGATCATCGTGCAAACCGAACAGGAATTTCACCGTACCGTCTTTCGATTCCAGCTTTGTAATCTCATGAAGCGTCACAAAGCTGAATTGCTCTGCAAGCTTTTCTCTCAATCCCTTTGACAAATTCGTCATCTCACTGAAATCATTGACCCGCTTCACATACAGCCAGTCAAAAATTTGTCCTCCACGAAAAGCAGACTCGCCATTTTTCTTGGCCCAGTCCTGAAGCTCCTCCAGAGTTAAATCATATATAAAAGGTTTCATCAATGTTTGCACCCGTTCCTTCTTCATTAAGTTCTGTTTTAATCTAGACAGTGTTTTCATTCTTCCTATTTTAGCACAAATCCCTGAGGGAATAAAAATTTTTCATCTTCATGCAAAAAACCGCCGGAGAGGTCCGGCGGAATGTGGAAATACTGGTGGGCGACTGCCTGGAATACTCTTCCGAACTACTTTATCCGGCGCAGACGCGCGATATAAAATCCGTCACTGTGGAAATGCTGTGGCAACAGCTGCAACGAGCCAGGCTGAGCATCCTTCGTATCGTGACTCACGTCCGGGAAAGAATGTCCTTCAGCCCATTCATATTCGGGGTGCTCGCTTAAAAACCGAGTCAATTGTCCTTCGTTTTCGTCAGGCTCAATCGTACATGTGCTGTAAACCAGAATACCGCCCGGCTTCAAGAGTCCAGCTACACTGTCCAGCAGCTCATGCTGAAGCTGTGTAATGTCGCGCACATCCTGCTCCGTTTTACTCCAACGCAAATCAGGCTTACGGCGAATGACTCCAAAACCGGAGCATGGCGCATCAAGCAAAATACGGTCAAAAGAAGCCGGAGCATAACGTTCTTTCAGTTCCAGCGCATCGCCGGTGACCGTCTCCACGGCCTCCAGCCCCAGCCGATCAGCCTGTTCCTGAATTAAATGATGCTTATGGGCATGCAGATCGTTCGCGATAATCCGGCCTTGGTCCTTCATCAGCTCAGCCATATGAGCTGTTTTGCCGCCCGGAGCGGCACAGCAATCCAGTACCAGCATGCCAGGCTCAGGTTCGACTGCTTCGGCAACGAGCATAGAGCTTTCATCTTGAACGGACAACAAACCGTCCGTATACCAGGAGGTAAGCGCCATGTTGCCACCACTGCGAACGACAATCCCGTAAGGGCTAACTGCCGAAGGAACGGCATCCATCCCTTTTGCCAGCATCTCGTCCAATAACCGATCACGGCTGATCATTGTCGTGTTTACCCGTACGCTGACCGCAGGAGGCTCATTATTAGCCTGACAGATAGCCTCCGCTGTATCTACACCATATTGCTTAATCCAGCGCTTAACCAGCCATTGTGGATGGGAATGTTCTAACGAAATCCGCTCCTCAGCAGGCAATCCCTCAGGAATGTGCAGCTTGTCCGGCTCACGCAGCATGCTGCGCAGCACACCATTGACCATCCCCGAAATCCCCTGATGCCCGCGCCGTTTGGCTATGGTCACGGCTTCACTAACGACAGCATGATCCGGGATACGATCCAGGTACACAATCTGGTACACACTCATCCGCAGTAGTGAACGTACCCAAGCCTGAAGCTTGGCCGTTCCTTTTTGAACAAATTTGTTCAAATAATAATCCAGTGTATTACGGCGTGCGACTGTGCCGTACACAAGTTCTGTCGCCAAGCCGGCATCACTTGCGGACAAGTCTGCTTGCTGAAGCCGACGATTTAATTCGAGGTTGCTATATGCGCCCTCTTGCTCAACCCCGGTCAACACATCAAGTGCAACTTCCCGCGCCGTTTGTTTGCGGGTCCTGCCAGCTCTGGCAGCCGCTACCTTGCCTTGATCTCCCTGACGGGAGTGTCCCCCGCTCACACGAGCACCGCGCCTGGCTTCATTTGTCCGCCGCGTGCAAAGTTCCCGGCTTCCATAACCTTCTTCCCAGCCGGTTGAACCTGAGTCAGCCAGATCGTACCGCTGCCTGTCTGTACTTCAATGCCTCGGGCGTTCAATTGAAGAACCGTTCCGGGCGCTGGAATATTGGAGACGTCAGCTTCATTACTTATAGAAGCCCATTCAGTGGAAGGCTGCTCAGCAGCCCACACTTTAAACACATTTTCTTCCCACAGCGTAAATGCGCCGGAAAAGGGAACAAGCCCGCGAATCCGGTTGTATATTTGCTGTGCACTGTCACCCCACGGAATACGCTCATCGTCGCGGTTTAGGTTCGGGGCATAGGTAGCCTCATCCTCGTTTTGCGGTGTACGCTCCGATTGTCCTGCCAGCAGCTTCGGCAGTTCGCCCTGTAAAAGCTTCGCTCCGGCCACGCTCAGCTTCTGGAAGATCGTACCGGATGTATCCTTCGGCTCAATAGCTACCTCAACCCGTGATATCATATCACCGGTATCCAGTCCTTCCGCCATATACATCAGTGTCACGCCCGTAACGGTTTCACCGTTAATGATTGCACGCTGAATCGGTGCTCCTCCCCGATAACGGGGAAGCAGCGAACCATGCACGTTCAGGCAGCCGAAACGGGGCAGGTCCAATACGGACTTAGGCAAAATTTGCCCATAAGCTGCGGTTACGATCAGATCCGGACGCAGCTCCGCCACCTGAGCCACCGCTTCCGGCTGACGCAGGCGGGTCGGTTGAAGCACGGGTAATCCGCGCTTCTCCGCCGCTTCCTTGACTGGTGTAGACATTAATATTTTTTTACGCCCCTGCGGCTTATCTGGCTGGGTAATCACACCGACCACATTGTAACCGTTGTCCAGCAGCATGTTCAGCGAAGGCACAGCAAACTCCGGTGTACCCATAAAGATAATACGAATATCTTGACTCATCGAACCTCACTCCCCTGCCTGATGGTTCGGTCCTGGCTGTTCCAGTGCAACCTCATATACTTTTTCTGCAATATCTGTGAACAAAACTCCATTCAAATGATCGATTTCATGCTGAAAAGCACGAGAAAGCAATCCTGTGGCTGTAACGGTAATGGCCTTGCCCTCACGGTCCAGTCCCTTGACTGTAACCTTCTCGGCACGACGCACGTCCCCGTTCAGACCTGGAATACTCAGGCAACCTTCAGGACCCAATTGCTCTCCTTCCTCTGCCACGATTTCTGGATTGATCATTTTAATCAAACCATGCTCATCTCCGGCATCCACGACGATCAGACGCTTTAAAATACCTACTTGCGGAGCGGCAAGACCTACTCCCTCCGCTTCATACATCGTATCTGCCATATCGTCGAGCAGCTTCTGCACGTTAGGTGTAACTTTAGTAATCTCCTTGGCTACTTTGTGCAGTACATCATCCGGCTCCAACACTATAATTCTAATTGACATAACAACAGAACACCTTCCTCTTTATCCTTCATTTAGACTTAATTGTATGATCACAAACGCGACTGCTATATTATCCTATGTACGGACCGCTTGTCCGCATTAATTGTGCCGATAAGTTTTGCGCAGGTTGCTCTACATTAGCATTTGCGGATCGACATCCAGACTAATCAGCAGCTTTTGGGCCTGTGCGGATTCCGCCATTTCATCAGCTACCTGCTGAGCCAGACCAATCGCATCGATATTTCCACGCCATTTTACCATACATTGAAATCGGTATCTATTCTTGATTCTCGAGATCGGTGAAGCTACAGGCCCTAAAATGTCAAGTACATCCGATGTCAGCCGATCCATATTCCCGAACCAGCCCCGTTGTCTCGCTCGCCCCTGCAGGGTTGCCGAATAGTTCTCAGCCAGCCGGACCAGTACCGGAAGCTGTTCATGGGAAAAGGTTACCAAAATAAGGCGACAATACGGTGGATAGTGCAAATTGCGGCGATGTTTCAATTCTTCCCTGACAAAAGAAGCATAATCGTGACGACTTGCGTGAATCACTGAATAATGCTCTGGAGTATAGGATTGTACGAATACTTCACCTGGCAATTGATGCCTTCCAGCACGTCCAGCTACCTGTGTTAACAACTGGAATGTCTTTTCTGCAGCCCGAAAATCCGGTAAATTAAGAGCCGAGTCCGCAGTGATAACCCCAACCAGCGTCACATCAGGAAAATCCAGTCCTTTGGCTACCATTTGGGTACCGAGCAACACATCGGCTTTTTTATCACGAAACTGCTTGAGCAGCTTTTCATGGGCGTTTTTTTCTGTTGTTGTATCCACATCCATTCGGACAACACGTATACCGGGAAACAGCTTTGCCAGCTCTTCTTCCACTCGCTGAGTCCCTGTGCCGAAGTAGCGAATATGCTCACTGCCACATTCCGGACAAAGCTGCGGGACAGGCTCAGAATAACCACAGTAATGACAACGCAAATTGTTCGACCGCTGGTGATACGTAAGCGAAATATCGCAATGCGGACAACCTGCTACATAGCCGCAGCTGCGGCACATAACGAATGTGGAATGTCCGCGCCGATTCAACAGCAATACCGTCTGTTCCTTACGCTCCAACCGCTCTGCGATTCCTTGATGCAGCGCGCGGCTGAACATGGAGCGGTTGCCAGCACGCAGTTCCTCGCGCATATCCATGATATGAACTTCAGGCAGCGTGTTCCCCAATGCGCGGGTTGGCATTTCAAGCAGCAGCGGTGCAAATTCGTCATTGCTTTGTGAACGAGCGGCATAGTAACTTTCCAGGGACGGTGTAGCCGATCCCAGGATGACGACGGCTCCATGCTGATGAGCTCTGCGAATAGCTACATCCCTCGCATGGTATTTGGGTGTCTCTTCCTGTTTATAAGACGTTTCGTGCTCCTCGTCCATGATAATGAGTCCAAGATCACGAAAAGGCGCAAATACTGCCGAGCGGGCGCCAATCGCCACCTTCACACGACCTTCGCGTATCTTCCGCCACTCATCGTAACGCTCCCCACCGGACAGCCTGCTGTGCATTACTGCCACCTGATCGCCAAACCGTCCCTTGAAACGTTCTACCATTTGTGGTGTTAACGATATTTCGGGTACGAGTACAATCGCTTGACGATTCTGATGGATACAACGCTGAATCGTCTGTAAATAGACTTCCGTCTTACCGCTCCCTGTAACTCCATGCAATAAATATGCGCCTTGCTCACGCATGTCCAGCTGGCGAATAATTCGTTCGTACACCAACTGTTGCTCTGCTGTGAGGGGCAACGGCTTTGTAGGCTTAAAATGTCTGCCCCGATACGGGTCGCGGAACACTTCCACATCCTCCAGGATCACATAGCCCTTATCCTCCAGCGCCTTGACCGTTGCAGCCGATACACTCAGTGAGGTCAGGACTTCCTTCAGCGGCAGAGGCAGAAACTCGCTACGTTCCAGCAAAAAAGCAAGTACCTCCCGCTGACGCTGCGCTTTGGCAGAAAATTGCTCCAATGCTGCTGAAGCCTTGTCTATACTAATAGCCAAGTCAACGGATTTCATGGTCTTTTTGCTGAGCTTGTCTTTAATAACCTGACTTTCCTGAAGCACTCCCCGGCGTAAAAGTCCTTTAATAACCTCCGCCTCCTCGGGAAAACGGCGACTAAGCTGCTGCAAAGGGACTTGCTCCTTCTCCTGAATAAAGCTAACAATCCGACGCTCCGTCGGATCGCTCATACCGTCATCGCTCAGAAGAGCCCATTCGAGCTCTTCGTCCTGATCTGGCTGCATGCTACGCTGTAAATGCGTATTGGAATCTGGGTCCTGCATAGCATGAACAGGCGAGGCATTGGCATATGCATGCTGTTCAGCAATAGAAATGTAACGCTCCGCTTTACCCTTTAACGCGGTAGGAATCATCACTTGCAGGGCCATGATTTGATTGCAGGCATAGCGTTCACTCATCCATTTCCCCAGTTCTACCAGATCGGGAGATAATGGCGGTACCAAATCCAGCAACTCCTGAATCGCTCTCATCCGGTATTTAGGCGGCTCCTTAGCAGGGACTACCGAAATGACAAAAGCCTGCACCGTTCGTTTACCGAACGGCACAGCTACCCGGCTACCCGGCTCAATCCAAGGCCTCATTGAATCCGGTATCAGATAATCGAAGGTACGGTCCGTATCCTTGGCAGGTACATCGACAATGACCTTGGCAACTAAATTGCCTGTCTCCATTAATGCAACACCCCACCCATGCGTCCCGCAGCTAACGTTAGCAACTTACGCGCAACTTCTTCCTTTGACTGTACAGGAATGCGCTCTACCATCCCGCTACGGTCATAAATTTGTACAGCATTATTATCGGAGCCAAAGCCGGCCCCCTCAACCGTTACATCGTTTGCTGCGATCAGATCACAATTTTTACGTTCCAGCTTATCTATCGCATACGTCTCCATATTTTCGGTTTCTGCCGCAAACCCAACTAAAAATTGATGTTTTTTGCTGCGTCCGAGTGATTCCAGAATATCGACGTTCTTCACTAACTCCAGAGTAATAACGCTATCTTTCTTCTTGATCTTGGTCTGAGCCACCTCACGCGGTCGATAATCTGCAACCGCGGCAGCCATCACGACCATATCACACGCTTCCCATTGTCCCAACACAGCATCATACATGTCTTCAGCGGACTGAACTCTTTCAAGCGAAATCCCTGAAGGCGGCTCTGCGCTGGTATTTGCAGCGATCAGATGTACCTCTGCACCCATCTCCTGAGCTACTTTTGCAATGGCAAAGCCCATCTTGCCGGAGGAATCGTTCGTAATATAACGCACCGGATCAATTCTCTCGATCGTACCTCCAGCAGTCACGATAATTTTTCTGCCTGAAAGCAGCTTTTCATTCTCATTGTTATTCTCGTTCACAAGCGACTCGGGCGCTTGACTTTTCGTAGATTCTCCACCAAACCACCGTGGCTCAGACTTGCTTTGGCCTTTATTATCCTGACCTTGCTGTTCAAAAAAGCGCTCTATGGTTTGCACGATCGTTTCCGGCTCCTCCAAGCGACCTTTGCCAACATAACCACAAGCTAGTAATCCTTCACCAGGCTCAATCATCTTCACGCCGCGTGAGACGAGCGTCTCCATGTTTTGCATGACTGCCGGATGAGTGTACATATGCACATTCATCGCAGGTGCCACCATAATGGGAGCTGTGGTAACCAGCAGTGTGGTAGACAGCATATCATCAGCAAGCCCATGTGCCATTTTCCCGATGATATTGGCGGTTGCAGGAGCAACCAGCACCAAATCGGCCGCATCTGCCAGATGGATATGGGATACGACGGACGGTTCTCTTTCATCAAACGTATCACTGTATACCGGATTACGAGAGAGCGACTGCAACGTAAGTTCGGTAATAAACTCCTTTGCGGAAGCTGTCATAATCACATGAACGTCGGCTCCCTTTTGCGTCAACTTACTGCACAGCGCAGCCCCTTTATAAGCAGCAATTCCGCCGGTAATACCAAGAATAATGACTTTCCCCTTCAACATCGTTAACTCCCCCTGACCGAAAAAAATAACAACCTTGCGGTTGTCAAAGAAATTGGCATTGCGCCTGGTTATAATGATTGTCTACAATTCTTATTCTTCGCCGCTTTCAAGCAGAAGATGATCTGCGTAGATCTCTTCCAACGCTATTCCAACCTGTTTGTGTGATTTAGGGCTCTTCAGAGTCGTCTTCTCACCCTCGCGCAACTGTCTGGCCCGGCGTGAAGCCGCTACAACCAGCGAATATTTACTATCAACCTTTTTCATCATTTCATCAATGGAAGGATACAGCACGAATAGACACCTCTTCATGTAGTTTTGGGACTGTATAAGCTGTACTCAAGTGTACACCTTCAAGCCCAGCTTATACAGTGTTATTTCTCTTTAAGTACGCTTGGCATATGTAAAGTCCTGATTTATGGATGAACCTTACAATGTTCGGCGATAATAATGGATTCTATTCGTTTACAAGCGAAATCAATCTCATCATTCACAACCGCATAATCATAGTGACGCAACAGATTCATTTCATCCACAGCTACCGACATGCGGTGGTCAATGGTGGCCTGAGTTTCTGTACCCCGTCCCCGAATCCTGTCCTTTAATTCATCCAGCGAAGGTGGAAGCAGGAAAATGAAAATGCCTTCAGGAAACTTCTCTTTGACCTTTAGCGCTCCCTGAACCTCAATTTCCAGAAAAATATCTTTACCCTGTGCAAGCGTCTGATCCACAAATTCACGTGGAGTACCGTAATAATTGCCCACATACTCAGCATACTCCAGCATCTCATCCCGCTCAATCATACCTAAAAATTCTTCACGCGTTTTAAAAAAATAGTTTACTCCATCTTGTTCACCCGCACGAGGCGCTCGAGTTGTAGCAGAAACAGAGTAGGTTATTTCTGGCAGTTTTTCACGCAACGCATTGCCTACCGTTCCTTTACCAACACCCGAAGGTCCGGATATCACAAATAATAATCCCTTAGCCATAGTACACTCCATTTTTATTCGTCATTATCATCATCTTTAGTGGATAGGCGATGAGCGACCGTCTCCGGCTGCACCGCAGACAGGATTACATGGTCACTGTCCGTAATAATAACAGCCCGTGTCCGGCGGCCATAGGTAGCATCAATTAACATATGACGGTCCCTGGCTTCCTGTATAATCCGCTTGATCGGAGCAGACTCCGGACTGACGATGGAGATAATTCGGTTGGCCGACACGATATTGCCGAAGCCAATATTGATCAATTTGATTGCCATATTCAGGTCTTTCCCCCTATACATGTGACTATTGCAGCCGTGCCGCTACCAGGTAGCTACTCAATATTCGCAGCCTGCTCACGAATTTTTTCAAGCTCTGCTTTCATCTCGACGACCAAATTAACCAATGTGAGATGATTAGCCTTGGAGCCGATCGTGTTAACTTCCCTGTTCATTTCCTGGATTAAAAAGTCTAATTTGCGGCCGGCCGGCTCGTCCGACAACAGCAACCCCTTGCATTGCCCAAAGTGACTTTGAAGCCGGGTAAGCTCCTCATCAATATTGCTACGATCCGCGAATAAAGCAATCTCCATTCCGAACTTATGCTCATCAAGCGTAAATGAACCGTCCTGAAGCTCTTTAAGCCTGTTTTTTAGCCTGTTACGGTAGTCGCTCACAACATGAGGAGCCAGCACCGTCATTTCATGATGCAGGGATTCCAGATGCAAAATGCGGGATTCAACATCTTGCGCCAAATACCCGCCTTCTCGCTTTCTCATCTCCAGCAAACCCCGCAAAGCTTCATGTAAGGCTCGCTGTAGCTGTTCTTCCCAGCCCTCTTCGTCTCCATTGCAAGCCTCTCCAGGCTCACCCAGAACGTCAGGCAAAGCAAGAATGTCACTTATACCTAATGTTCCTTTCACGCCATAACGATCCGCCAGCTGCTCCGCTGCATGCAGGTATGCCTGCACCACAGTGTCATTCAACCGTGCGACGGGTATCTGTTCTTCATCACGTTCCCTATGGATGAAGACATCGACACGACCGCGCTTAATCTGCTGCTGAACCGTTCTTCTCAAGCCATCTTCAAAACGTGTCCATTCGCGCGGAATCCTCATCATCACTTCGCAATAGCGGTGATTCACCGATTTCAGTTCCAAACGCACTTTATAGCCTTCATAATGAAAGATGGCTTGACCGTATCCGGTCATACTCAATGACATCGGCATCACATCCATTTTACTATTGTAATTGATTATTATAGTCGAAACAAGGGGGCCAGTGCGCGGCCGGATTTTTGCCATACATAAGAAGTCAGCTCTGCCGTCATTTCATAGAACATAAATGGAGTCATTAAATAGATTCCATTAAAATGCTCCATCGCCGTATCAAGCAGTTCCTTGGCAATGGACACCCCCATTGCTCGTCCTTCCGGACCCTCCAGACCAGACATACGTGCACGCACCTCATCCGACAACTGAATGCCGGGTACTTCATTGTGCAGGTATTCTGCATTCCGCCCGCTAGCCAGCGGCATAATACCGATAAAAATCGGGACATCCAAATGCCGTGTCTCTTCCGCGATGGCTACGATAAGCTCACGGTCGTAGACGGGCTGGGTCATAATATAATCAGCTCCGGAGGCAATTTTCTTTTCCAGCCGCTGCACAGCTTTACCCAAATGCTTGACATTGGGATTAAATGCGGCACCTACCACAAAATTAGCCTTTTGCTTTAGTGGCTTACCAGAAAATGCAACACCATCGTTTAATTGCTTGATCATACGTATAATTTCAAAAGAAGTCATATCATACACCGAGCTGGCACCCGGCAAATCACCGAATCGTGCCGGATCTCCAGTAACCGCTAGTACATGGTCAATGCCCAGCGCGTCAAAACCCATCATATGAGACTGAGTACCAATCAAATTGCGGTCACGACAAGCAATATGGATTAATGGGCGCAACCCCGTTTCTATGCTGACCAAATGCCCAAGCGCCATGTTGCTCATCCGCGTAACGGCAAGTGAATTGTCGGCCAGCGTAAGCGCGTCGGCCCCGGCTTTTTTCAATGCATGCGCACCTTGCATAAACCGTGTAATGTCCAGATCACGTGGAGGATCAAGCTCTACAATGACCGTATGCCGTTCCTTAACCATATCCACAATGTTGGGCTTGCTGGCAAATCTGCCATTTCCACGTTCCCCTTCATCTGCAATCGGCTCTGGTTCAGCGACGTGAATTGACTCGTTTAACAATACTTCTTTTGGAGCCAGCGGAGGCGGCTGCAAGCCACTCAAAGCTTTGGAAATCGCCGCAATATGGTCTGGTGTAGTTCCGCAGCATCCGCCGATCAGCCTCGTTCCCAGATCCACGAAGGACGCGGCGCATTCCCCAAAATATTCAGGTGTTGCACCGTATACATAATGACCATCCACATAATCTGCGAGACCCGCATTAGGATATACGGACAGCGGCACCGACAAGGGGCCTTCCAGCTGCTCCATTACACTCATAATCCCCTGTGGACCTGAATGACAGTTAAATCCAAGAATGTCCGCACCCTCATCACGCAACACCGAAAAAGCTTCTGCTACTAAAAAACCATCCTGTGTGCGCCCAACCTGGTCGACCGCAAACTGACAGATTACCGGAATGTCACTATATTTACGTACACCATGAAGCGCAATCCGCATTTCATCCAGTGAATAAAACGTTTCGCACAAAATGCCGTCTACTCCTTCGGAGAGAAGAGCATTAATCTGCTGGTCATAGTTTCGAGCTAGCTCCAGCTTGGATATGTTAAGCCGTTTGCCCCCGCATATGGAGCCTACCGCACCCACCACATAATGTTCAGGCCCGGCCGCTGCTCGGGCAATTCTTACCCCCGCACGATTGATCTCTTCCACCCTGGATTCCAGGCCAAACCGGGCCAGCTTATAATCATTTGCAGAGAATGTATTGGTCTCCAGCAATCGTGCTCCTGCATTTAAATATTGACTATGCACATCTGCTATAACGTCAGGTGAAGTAATATTCAACTCTTCGTAAGAAGTATTTACTGGAAATCCCAGCTGGTACAAAAAAGTCCCCATTGCGCCGTCTCCGACAATAAGTTCACGATTCAGCACAGTACGCAAATCCGGTTTCATATCCTCCGCTCCACCCCGCTCTTTATTTTCATATTAATGTAACATAAAAGAGACTGCAAACATAAGCCAAAAAACAAAAAAAGCCGCCTCACTCCTCAAAATGATGTGACCAGGAGTGAAGCAGCTTGATTTATAATTGTTATTTTATACTATAATTATTGCATTTTCCCATTCGCAGCCTGAAGGGAGAACGCGTAAAAGGCTCCTTTTTTATTCACCTTAGCCACAATAGAAGCCGTTCCCCTTTGCTTTGTGGAAAATGTATACTGATTCCCTTGAATCCCCACATTATAGCCTGACAAGTTGATATTAAATAAGAGCTGAACCTTGGGCTTGACCCGTTTCAAAGCTTCTGAAGCGGTATATTTGGGATTGGCAAACGATTTTTTGAAATCTGCGTCATCATTCCAGTCCACCCCGTAGGTGGATACTGCCAGCACTTTGCCGGTTGCCTCGCCGATTTTGACCTCACTCGACTCGTTTGCATCCTCGAACGACCAATAAGAAAACCCCTTGGCCTCGTCCTTGAAGCGTGAAGCATGCTGTACGGTAATCCGCTGACCGCTAACACGCTTAAAAGTGTTCGTTGCCCGGTTCAGCAACACAGGGTCCACCTGCTTCAACGGGTAGTCTGCATTAATGGTTATACTGTTACCTCGATCTACATCAACGTACAATGAGGACGCCTTTTCTCCTGCGCCCCAAAATACCCAGTAATTCGAAGGGTTGTTGGACTGGTAAGGAGATTTAACCCGCCAAAAAGCCTCAAATTGCATGGAGCGCTTGGGGTCAAACGCTTTGGCACTATTCAGCACTTTAGCCTTGAGTGGCGCGTCCAGCGCCTTGCCCATGCTGCTTATTTTATACCGTACCGTGGTAGAATCCACTCTATTCTTTTCCTTATTATATTCTGTTTGGAACGTAGCTGTTCCGTCTTCCAATTCGCCTTCGACAATCCAGGTTTTACCCATATCCGTCACATCGTCAAATTGAAATGGCGTTTTCGTACCGATCAGTTCCTGTACTGCCTTTTCCAGACGGTTCACAACAGTTGGGGTTAGCGAGCCAACCTGCTTGCTCGTCGTGTCCACGGCAGCAGGGAGGGGAGCGGCATGAGCCGGAAGCGCGGTGGCTACAAATATAAGGGCTGCAACTGCTGAAATCCAACGAAATTTCCGCACTATGAACGGCCTCCTTATTGTTTTCTTATTTGTTATATTATACATCGTTCAGACGTCAAAAAAAGACAGAATGTTGCTAAATACCAAAAAAGAAGACCTCACAGGGTCTCCTTTTCACTCATTTTTATACAATTCATAAACCAAATGCACGCTCTTTTCCATACTCCATGTATTTCAGGACAGACGACCATCATACACAATTTCAGCCGGGCCTGTCATATACACGTGATTGTCGTCCTCGTTCCATTCGATATCCAGATCGCCGCCCTTCAGACTTACAATGGCGCGTCGGTCACTATATCCGTTGAGTACAGAAGCCACGAGTGTGGCACAGGCCCCGGTTCCGCAAGCTAGCGTAGGGCCGGCTCCCCGTTCCCATACTCGCATCTCTATGTGATCCCGACTTCGCACCGTAGCGAACTCAACATTAGTCTTTTTAGGAAATAGCGGATGGCTTTCCAGCTTCGGTCCCCAGGCCTCCAGTTCAAAGCCAGGTGCATTTTCAACATAGATGACACAATGCGGATTGCCCATGGATACAGCCGTAAAACGAAAACCGCTTCCTCCAGCTTCGATGGACTCATGAATTACACGGTCCAGATCCAGCGTAGTCGGAATTTTCAAGCCCTCCAGAATCGGCTCTCCCATGTCTACTTTTACCATGCGTACAAGTCCGTTCTCTACAGTTAGTTCGACCTGCTGCACACCTGCACCCAGCGTCTCGATCGTAATCCGCTCACGGCTGATATGCTTGCGGTCATATACATATTTGGCTGCACAGCGGATAGCATTACCGCATTGCTCTGCCTCCGATCCGTCCGAATTAATGATGCGCATGCGGAAATCGGCTTTTTCTGAAGGCAATATATATACCAGACCGTCAGCACCAACACCAAAATGTCGATCACATAGCCGAACAGCCAATTCTGAAGCGTCTGACGGCAATTCCTGATGTCCAAACCAAACGATAAAATCATTACCCAAGCCGTGCATTTTTGTGAATTCCATAGCTTCCCTCCGCCGTTGCTGCTGATCTCATGCTCTTCATAAAGCTTTATTCCATGATAGCATACAGGGCAAAAGCGGGAAAGCCATGTGATTACCTAACCTGGATGCTAGGCTGAAAACTTCGTACGTCCCGTCGAAAAACGGGTATTTCCGCCACGACGACGGTTGCGTCTACCGCCCCATACGCTTCCCGCCCCCATCAGGAAAGTCGGAATCCCGGCTGCGACGATCGAAAGCGCCCATTCACGCAATCCCAGCGGCACTGTTTTGAAAATAGGTTGCAGCATAGGCACGTACATGACCACCAGCATCAGTACTATGGATGACAGCACGGCAAGTACGAGATAGCTGTTCTGAAACGGATTGCGGTGGAAAACAGAACGGGAACTGCGGCAATCGAATACATGAATTAACTGTGCCAGCACCAGCGTGGCAAAGGCAACCGACTGTGCTTTAACCAGTTGTCCTGCGTCATCCGGTGCAATGCGTAATGTCAGCCAGAAGGCAGCAAGTGTACATAAGCCGATTAACAGTCCGCGACTAATGATTTTCCAGCCCAGTCGACGGGCAAAAATATTTTCCTTTGCACCGCGTGGCTTGTGCTCCATGAGATCCTTTTCCGGCTGATCCACACCCAGAGCCATCGCTGGAAGGCCATCAGTTACCAGATTGACCCATAAAATCTGGATCGGAAGCAGTGGCAGCGGCAGCCCGGCCATCATTGCGAAAAACATCGTCAAAATTTCGCCAACGTTGGAGGCAAGCAGATAACGGATAAATTTACGAATGTTCTCGTAAATATTCCGTCCTTCCTCAATCGCCGCCACAATCGTCGAGAAATTATCGTCGCTCAGCACAAGCGCAGCTGCTTCTTTGGTCACATCGGTTCCCGTCATGCCCATTGCAATACCGATATCCGACGCCTTGATTGCCGGTGCATCATTTACGCCATCCCCGGTCATAGCTACGACATGTCCGCGTCTTTGCAGCGATTTGACGATGCGTAGCTTGTGCTCCGGCGACACACGCGCATATACAGATACGCTGTCAACGGCTTTGTCCAGCGCCGCATCATCCATCGCAGATAATTGCTGTCCCGTCAGCACATGTGAGCCGCGCTGGAAAATGCCGAGCTGCTGGGCAATGGCCTCAGCAGTTGTGCCGTGATCACCCGTAATCATCACGGTGCGAATGCCGGCACGGCGGCACCTGCCGATAGCCTCGCGAGCCTCGCGGCGCGGCGGATCAATCATGCCGGTCAAGCCGATAAAGATCAGCTGTGCTTCGGCCTCTTCGACCGTGGAGACATGCTCATGGGAGCGGATATCACGGTATGCGACGCCAAGTACACGCAGCGCCTCTGATGCCATACCTTCGTTGGCTGCCATTACTTTTTGGCGCAGCGTACCCGTCAAGGGAACGACATTTCCTTCCCATAAAATATAAGAGCACTGGCCAAGCAGTACATCCGGCGCACCTTTGGTAAAGACAATGTGCCCTCCCTGATGGCGCACGAGCACCGACATCCGCTTCCGCTCCGAGTCAAAAGGAAATTCGCGTTCCCGTGTATACAGTTCATACAAGGCTTGTCGGGTGACTCCGCCCTTGGCAGCCAACGTGACAAGCGCTCCCTCCGTCGGGTCGCCCTTCAGCTCCCAAACGGCGGACGGCGTCGGTTCTTTGGTCTTTTTTCTCGCGCGCAGCTCATCGATGTCGACTTGAACAATTTCCGCATTGTTACAAAGTACACTGGCTTGCAGCAGCCTACGCAATGATTGTCCGTTTTTAAGGTCGGCAGGAAGATCTCTGTCCATGATATGACCGTGTGGATCATAGCCCTCCCCCGTAACTCCCCAGAAACGACCATCCAGCCATATCTTGGTAACCGTCATCTTATTTTGGGTCAGCGTACCGGTTTTATCGGAGCAGATGACAGACGCACAGCCGAGCGTCTCAACGGAAGGCAGCTTTCGCACAATTGCCTTGCGTTTGATCATACGCTGTACCCCCAAAGCGAGTGCAATGGTTACAATCGCGGGCAACCCTTCCGGTATAGCTGCCACAGCCAAGCTCACACCGGCCAGGAACATGCTCATGGCTGGCTGACCATGCAATATGCCTGCTACGACAACGAGCACCGTTAGCGCCAGCGCTACGATGATCAATATTTTCCCCAATTGCTCCAACCTGTGCTGCAACGGTGTCTCCTGCGACTCCGTATTTTCGATCAGGTCTGCGATTTTGCCCATTTCCGTACTCATGCCTGTACGAATAACGATGCCCTGCGCTGTGCCTCTGGTCATCATGGTACCCATGAATCCGATGTTTTTTTGATCCCCGAGCGGTACCTCGGCGGCATGAATAGGACGGCAATGCTTACTTACCGGAACCGATTCACCGGTCAAGGCGGATTCCTCCACATCACAGCCGTTCGTACTCAGCCATCTTACATCGGCGGGAATACGATCACCACTTTCCAGCAGGACGATATCACCCGGCACCAGCTCTCTGGCTTGAATCTGCACCCGTTTGCCGCCCCGCAATACTTTGGCGGTTGGAGCCGACAGCTGTCTCAAAGCCCGCAACGAACGCTCTGCTCTAAATTCCTGCACAAAGCCGAGAATCCCATTCAACACCACAATAGCAATAATGGTAATCGCGTCCAAATATTCACCGAGCAGGCCGGAGATCAGGGTTGCCCCCATCAATACGAGCATCATAAAATCCTTGAACTGGTTGAGCAGCAGCAGGAAAGCCGAAACACGCTTCCCCTCGCTAAGCTCATTCCACCCTGCCCTTTCTCTACGCTGTGCAATCTGTTCCTCCAAAAGACCCTGCTTCGGGTCGACTTCCAGACTTGTTGAAAGCTGTTCATTGCTTAATTGATGCCAATGTGCTTGTTCCATTCTCCCCAATTCCCTCCCGGTCAGATAGTCCGTTTCCGTCGGTTGTGCCTAGGATGGCTGCCCGTTATTACATTTTGTGCCGCGATTGCTGATAAGCTGGACAGACTTTCTAGATTCAATCTATTCGGACAGGGCCTGAAATATCACAAAGCCGCTTAAGTTTTGTCCCAAATTTATGTATCATAGTAGGAAGGCAAAAATATATTGGCTTCAAAGGAGAACATACATTATGGCATTGGACGGAATTGTAACCCGCGCTATCGTACACGAGCTGCAAAGCATTCGGGGCGGGCGCATTAACAAAATACATCAGCCAAACGATCACGATATGGTGCTGAATATGCGGGCACAAGGCGGCAGCATAAAGCTGCTGCTGTCGGCTAATCCGACATTCCCGCGTGTACATTTTACAGAACAAAGCTTTCTCAATCCGACAGAAGCACCTATGTTTTGCATGCTTCTTCGCAAGCATTGTGAAGGAGGCATCATCGAGAAAATTACTCAGGTGGGTATGGAACGCATCATTCACATGGATGTGCGTCAGCGCGACGAACTCGGAGATGTTTCACTCAAGCGGATTATCATTGAGCTGATGGGCAGGCACAGCAATATTATTTTGCTTGACCCGGAAACAGGCGTTATATTGGACGGCATCCATCATGTCACACCATCGATTAGCAGCTATCGGGTCATTATGCCAGGCTTTCAATATACGGAGCCTCCTGAACAAAACAAGCTGAATCCGCTGGAAACGGAGGAAGCCTCCTTCGCCTCCTTGTATCAAACAGCTATTGAGGCCGGAGAAGCGCCAAAACGCTGGATGGTGAATACTTTTACCGGACTCAGTCCCCTCATTGCGGAGGAAATACTGACCCGAGTATCCAACAAAGCATCTGATGACGATCATCGTCAGCTATGGAGTACATTCAGTCACATGATGGATGACGTGCGGAATCATCGTTTTCAGCCAGTATCCGGCTTGAACGCACAGGAAAAAGCCATATTTTCAGTCGTTCCTCTTACATTGATTCAGGGAGAGCGCAAGGAATACGCTACGATTAGTAAATGTATGGAGGATTTTTTCGGTGAAAAAGCAGAAAGGGATACGGTCAAGCAAAAGGTCAGCGACCTGCTGCGTTTTCTGCAAAATGAGCGAAGCAAAAATGTCAAAAAGCTCGACTATCTTCATCAGGATTTGGCCGAGGCGGATGATGCCGATCAATTTCGTATTTACGGGGAGTTGCTGTTCGCTTCACTGCATGAAGTAAAAAAGGGCGACAAAGAAGTAACGCTTACCAATTTTTATGATGAGGAACAGAGTCAGGTAACGATTCCGCTAGACCCGTTACTGGGCCCATCGGATAATGCACAACGGTATTTTAAAAAGTACAACAAATATAAAAACAGTCTGGCTGTTATAGACGAACAATTGGAGAAAACACACGAAGAAATCAAGTATATGGACAATCTACTTCAGCAGTTAGCCCATGCCTCCATGAACGACATTGAAGAAATACGTGAAGAACTGGTACAGCAGGGATATCTCAGAGACCGGGTTAAAAAAGGGAAGAAAAAGAAGAAAAATGACCGTCCTACCTTGCACGTTTATACGTCATCCGAAGGTATTGAGCTACTGGTCGGCAAAAACAACCTGCAGAATGAATATGTCACAAACCGACTGGCCGGGCCAAATGACACCTGGCTGCATACCAAGGATATTCCAGGGTCACACGTTGTAATTCGTGCTGAGCAATTCGGGGATGCTACGTTGGAGGAGGCAGCTCAGCTCGCTGCCTACTTTAGCCAGGCCAAACAGTCCAGCAGCGTGCCTGTAGACGCCACCTTGATTCGGCATGTGCGTAAGCCGAACGGAGCCAAACCGGGCTTTGTCATCTATGATCATCAGCGCACGCTCTTTATCACCCCAGATGAAGAACTGGTCAAATCGCTGCCCAATCGTATCAAAAACAGCTAAATATCACTAGCGTATGAAATCACAAAAAAACCCTTGTCTTATGTCGGGTACACTTCAAGTGTTCCATCCATGAGGCAGGGGCTTTTCCTTTACTTTTGTTCAGCGGTAGCCTTCCTCAATTGCTTGACGACCTGATCATTCACACTACGACTGCCCAGATCACCGTGGAAAATAATACCTTGGCGTGCGCCGTGAAAATCCGATCCGCCAGTCGCGATAAGCCCGTAGTGCGCCGCCATTGCGGCATATCGACTCTCAGCCGCAGCATCATGGTCCGAATGTCGTACCTCCAAACCCGCAGGCTTTGCTTCCTCTATGATGGAGCGAACCAGCCCATCATCTCCGTACAACCCGGGGTGCGCTACCACAGGCACTCCTCCTGCTTCACGAATCCAGCTTATAGCCTCCGCAGGCTCTACACGAGGCACAGACACGTAGCCGGGCGCTCCCTCTGCCAAATATCGGTCAAATGCATCCCGCATATCCTTCGCATATCCTTTTTGAACCAGCGTATCCGCCATATGCGGACGTCCAATGCTTTCATCCGGTGCCAGCGGTCTGCCCATCGTAGCCACCACCTCTTCCAGGGTGATGTCCACGCCCAGACTCCGCAATCGACTCAAAATCAAATCATTGCGGGTATCCCGCGCCTGACGCAGCTTTTCTAACCGCTCCAAAAACTCTTGATTGCGGTAATCCATATAATAGCCGAGTATATGAATATCCTTGCCGCCAGCCCGTGTACTGATTTCTACACCTGGTATCACGGTAATTCCTGTACGTCGCCCCTCTTCAAGAGCTTCCTCCAGCCCAGCCACCGTATCATGGTCTGTAATGGCCACACCCGCCAGTCCTTTTTCCTTAGCCCAGCGAACATTATCCGCAGGTGGCTGCATACCGTCTGATGCTTGAGTATGTGTGTGCAAATCATACCGTTTCAAGTGGGTCTGCTCCTTCATTACACGTCCTCCTCCTCCTCCTCTTTCATCCCTGCATGCTCGTCCACCGGGTCACCGAACACCTCTCCACCCTGATCGTGACGACGCAAGTAAGACAGAAAGGTCACCACCGGAATCGGCAGCAATGCCGACTTCAGATGAATAGCATAAAATTCCCGTTTGAAGGTGATATCTGAAATATTTACGATTTTCAACAATCCGAGCGCAACCTCATGCTTCACTGAAGAAGGCGACAGCATTGTAATCCCGAGCCCAGCTTCTACCGCCGATTTGACCGCTCCTGTGCTGCCCATTTCCATAACGATAGCAAGCCGGGAGGCATCCGCACCACTACTTTTCAGTCCGTCCTCTATGACCTGACGTGTACCAGATCCTTTTTCTCTGGCTATAAAAGGATGCTTAAACACATCCTCCAGTACCACTTTTTTAGCCTTCGCCAGTACATGTCCCGAAGGAACAATTAGTTTCAGCTCGTCCTGCATCACAGGCTCCACCACGATATCCGGATGCTGGACCGGTGCCTCGACTAGCCCTAAATTCAACTGATGCTTTAGTATGTCATCCATAATTTGAGTCGTATTCATCACATTCATCGCCATACGTATGTGAGGGTACTCCTGACCAAACGGCCCCAACATTCTTGGCACAATATACTCTCCAATCGTAAGGCTGGCACCAATATGCAATCTTCCCTCCAGCATGTGAGTAAAAGCAGACATCGCATCGCCTGCTTCCCGGATGAGTTGCATGCTTTTTTTAGCAAAAGGCAGTAATGTCGCTCCTGCTTCCGAAAGCTCGATTTTTTTAGTCGATCGGTGTAGCAGCTTTGTTCCAAAATAATCCTCCAAAGCCTGAATTTGCATGGTTACGGCAGGTTGCGTCATATGCAGCGCTTGCGCCGCCGCCGAGAAGCTTCCCCGCTCGGCTACCGTATAAAAGATGTGCAGCTGATGAAAATTCATACTGACCGCCCTCTCCCCTCTCTAGTCTCCCTATTTTAACATAAGAAAAACGTCTGTTCACGAATTCCCAAGAAAACTCACCGAATTGGGTGGCTTTATTCTTTTGCAATCCATAAAAACAAAAAAGTATGCAGCTGATACCTGCATACTTCTACACATCTGACAGTATTCCCGTGAATTTGAAGACTTTTTCATCCGGAACCGTCTGATCCATTACCGATTATGTTTACCAACTATTTTTGCTTGCGAGTGCTTTTCATCAGTGTCATACGCCGCGAATGACGTAGCCATGAATAGTAGGACTTCAAATCCCTTAATTCAATCGTCTCCGACATCCGGCCCAAAAAGGTAATGACAATCATCTTGTGGAGCGGATTCCCCGCAATATCCATCTCGCCTGGCAACTCACCAAATTCGGCCACGACGACCAGATCACCATCAATTAAATAAACATCCTCTTCGTTATGATAGTAGGACTCCATCCTGTTTTGCTTTAGACACTCCCAAAGCCAGGCGGCGATATGATTCGTCTCGGACTGTTTCTGCTCTACCCGATCTAAGTAACGTGTTTTCGCATGATTTGTAATCACGATATCAGCGACTTTTTTATCGCCCATCTCTACGTAGAACGGTTCGTATGTACTCCATCGCTGCATTGCCTTGTCACGCACGGGATCACTCTCCCCACCAGATAGGTCTTTATATCTACCAATATATTCATATGTTACCTCAACAGACCCGGGACTACAAGTTACAAAATTGAAGTTTATGGCTGATTTTTAAAGATTTTTAGGTCTAACAGTATTAAGACCATTATGCAAAAGTCCTGGATTTATAAAAAAAAGCCAGCCCTTAGGCTGACTTTTTTTAAAATTCATTTACAATTATATACATTTGACGATTATATTTCATATTCTTTCATCTTTTCCTTATCGTCGTTATACTCTGTCCTAATCTCATTTCGGAAAGAGCGTTCGACCTTGCGCACATAGGAAAGTCTGCGAATATTTTTTACGGTATCCTCTGCCCGATCCGCATTCATATATATGACTACATAATGCATACGCCTTGAAATGTAATGGACATTCCCGTATTTCTCCAAATTGCGGGCAGCCTTGATATCGCTTACCCAAATGATGTACCCTGTCCGCTCGGCAAACATTCGCTTCATCTCCCCTCCGTCGCTATCATCGCTATGGCCTATCCGCAGGAGCACTTGCCTCCGCTACCGCATCCACCCTTTTTCACATTCGGATCATTGCTTGGCACCTTAATCGTGTCAGACACGGAATATGCTATCGTTTCGGACATAGCATGAAGCATATCATCCAGCGCCTTTTCTGCCCGTTTGAACTCCATTACTTCCTGGAATTGCTCCAGTTCCAGCTCAACGACCTTCACTGCGTCTTTCGCCTCATGATAGTTCGGGTGAAAATGTCCAAAGCGCTCCGTTTCCGCGAATAACTCCTTTTTGGCATCCAGCTTGCGTACACACGCCTGAATAGACGGATTCATATCCACACGCTGCTTCCAATATAAATAATCCGATACCTCGAAGGATCGGTTGACCATATCGCCCAATTCATAGGCGTTAATAAGCACTTCTGCCATATTGACCGTGTTCAATTCGGCTACGCTCATGAATGTTCATCTCACTTTATATAAAGTTCTACTTGGTAAAGTAGACTCATTAATCATACCACATCCTCCTTTTGAGAAGAAGGAATTTCATACACTTCCTGGCTCTATAATGCAAAAGGAACCAGCAGTCGCATGTCTGACCATTCACCTGGCTGCAGGGTCGCGCGAGCTGGTGCTTTAACATCTTCTTCAGACGCATACCAGCCCATGACACTCCAAGGTTCACCGGGAATCACCGATTCCGGTATCCATTTAACCTCTTTCCCATCGATCCGCAGTCCCACCGCTGTCTGCCAACGAATCGCCTGTTCGATCAACTGCCGGGCAGTGGACACATGATAGCTCCTCCATTCTTTTGTCCATGAGGAGGGCACTGCGGAGCTTTCTGGAAAATAGTCGAGCGGATCAGGCAGCGTATGCTCACGCTCATAAAAATGCAGTGTTCGTCCGGTATAAACCAGACCCGCTCTCCCCTCCTGGGAAAATATAGACCCAGCTGTGTCATCATTAACCGGTATCTCATTTGGGCGAATTTCACTGTCAGGACTGCCTGAGCTTGTGTGATCTGTTTCCGCTACCAGTGGATAACGGTGAATGGGCTCGTTCACACCTTCCGTATCCCGGCGCGGACTCAATCCAATGGCAGCAAGCGTCTTGCGGATTTTGGCAGCCGAGTGTGCCGGAATAATAAAGTCCCGTTCGCCAATCCGTTCAAGCAGCTCTTCCAGCCCGGGATGGCGTGCAACAGTATCTGCATCCTCGTGTGTACCACATCGCAGAAGTGTTACCGTCGCAAATGCCGTTCGTCCGACATCACCTGCCCACTGCTCTAGAGCCACACGCACATGATCAGGTATACCAGTCCGGCTGTACTTATCCAGAAGGGCAAAAATTGCTTGAGCCTCCATGCCCAGTTCAATTGCTTCTGTAACACTTTCTCTCGTGATACGGTATACTGCCATCCGATCTCCTGTCACACGTTCACAGCAGCATTCCAGCCGCCAGCGAACATCATAAGCTACATCTGGTGGCACCAATATTTCAAAATCTGGCTGTATGTAAAAGGTTCCCTGCTCTCGATGCCCAACCTCTTCCTTATCCTCATGCTTATATAGCCGAAGCATATCCAGAGGGGATATATTCCAGCGAAAACACAATTCGCCCAATGCGTTTAGTCCCCAATCACCCATTCCAAAAGCGGTCAAGGCCTTCAGCCAGCCTTTGATCTCATCCTCAAATCCTTCAGAACTTACGGGTGCAACAGCAAATTCCAAAGGGGCACTGGTTTGAGAGCCCGCTCCATTCAACCTCTCCTGTGAGATCAGGCCCACCTGAAGCATCCATTGCAGCAACGACTTGACAGGCAGCCAGCCCTCAGCTCCGGCATACTGGGAGACAGCACACAGCATGTATCGAAGATGCTGCATAGACGCTTCTGCCTTGCCGTATCTTTCCATGAGTGTATTAAAAATATGCTTGCGCATTTGCCAAGCAGACAAATGAATCCAAGCCGCCAGCTCTGTTTCCTGAATACAAAAAGACACCGCCTCCCTTACCAGCAGACCCAAGCTCAGCAGCAAATCCATCATTATCGCCGTTTGCACCGGATACAGATCAGAATGCGCGTACTGCAAGCCAAGCCCCACCAAATCCTCCGGATGAAAGGGAGTCAATTCGTTCAATTTTTGCAATGATCGCTTATGTATGGTTCCTTTGGCCGTCAAAGGAACTCCCTGCACCGCAATACGTGACAGTGCGTGCAGCAACTCCGCCTCCAGCCCTGTCATCGCTTCATGTACAGTCACTGGATAATCCGTATGCATCACATTCATTGTATTTTGCTCCAACAACATATCGTACAAATCAGGTAGCCGATGAGCCGGGATATATAAAATGCGTTCCCCCCACGATTTGGTAACTGCCTCCATCCAGCCTCGGGCACGCAATCCGTGCAGTGCCAGCCTCGTTTCGGCTCCGCTTAACACTCCCCGGGTAAGCTGCAAAGGCTCCTCTTCCTTCATGGGCTGTCCTGCGTGCCGGATCAAGCATCGTTTAAGCACCAACAACTCATCCGATGTAAGCTCCTTCCAGTCGCCCTTCGTGTTCGTTACGCCCATCCTAGATTACGCCTCCCTTTTCTTTCCACCCTCGGCCGCCTCATCATCCGCGCTTCCCATAACCTCTGCGGCATTGAATCTGTGGACTGCATATTCATAGCCCTGCTCAATCAGAAATAGCTGACGGCGGGCTGCAAAATCGGTCTCCTTACTATTCTCTGTCACGAGCGCATAAAAATAAGCTTTATTCTCACCGGACTTTGGTCGTAAAATTCGCCCAAGTCGCTGCGCCTCCTCCTGACGAGAGCCGAAACTGCCGGATACCTCAATAGCTACGGCCGCATCCGGTAAATCCACCGCAAAGTTCGCTACCTTGGATACGAGTAAGGTCCGAATGGTTCCCTTGCGGAACGCATCGAACCAACGTACCCGTTCGGTCTGGCTCATAGACCCCGTAATCAATGGCACGTCCAGCTCCCGAGCCAACGTACGCAATTGGTCCAAATATTGACCAATAATAAGCGTAGGCAAGCCGCTGTGCCGCTGCATCAGGCTGTGCACCGCTTCCAGCTTGGCCGGATTTTCGGCCGCAATCCGGTACTGCTGTCTGCCCTCGGCACGCATACTGCGTTCCAACAGTTCGGCTGTCATCGGAAGCCGCAGCTCTACACAATCGACCTGAGCGATCCAGCCCTGTTGCTCCAACTCCTTCCAGGGCATATCGTACCGCTTGGGTCCAATCAAAGAGAACACATCCCGCTCACAGCCATCCTCCCGAACCAGCGTGGCCGTCAAGCCCAAACGACGGGTGGCCTGAATATCTGCTGTCGCCCGAAAGACTGGCGCGGGCAGCAAATGCACCTCATCGTATACAATAAGTCCCCACTTCCGCTCACTCAGCAGCTTCATATGTTCAAATTCCCCATCTTTGCTGCGACGATGCGTCAGAATCTGATAGGTTGCCACCGTAATCGGGCGCACCTCTTTTTTCTGACCACTGTATTCCCCGATCGAATCTACCGGAATATCCGTCTTTTGCTTCAATTCCCCAATCCATTGCCGAACAGAGGTGGTATTCGAGGTTAGAATAAGTACTTCACACTGAAGCCGATCCATCACCGCCATACCAATCACTGTTTTTCCCGCTCCGCATGGAAGCACCAGCACCCCGCTGCCACCCAAGCCGTCAGCTCCTTCAAACGCATCAGCAGCCTCAACTTGATAATCACGAAGCTGCAGCTTTGCTTGTCCCTGTCCCAAGGAAAAACGGAGCTGATTTCCCTCAAGATATCCGGCCGTATCGACAACTGGATACCCCAATCGAATTAATTCCTGCTTGAGCAAGCCTCGATTTTCAGGCGGTACAGAAGCGCTCACCTCACCAGTGCGATGCAACCCAAGCTGCTTCAGCTCCTGCTTAATCAGTAGCTCCTTCAGTAAAGCTGGGGTGTCCGCTGTCAGGATTAAGTGACCACCCACTGTATAGCTGTCGACTGTACCCTTCTCCATTTCCTCACTTGTCGCTTGTACATCTTCCACTCTCGCCCGTGACAGCGTTAACTTTCCATATCGAGAAACGAGCTGTTCGATATCCTTTAACAAATCAAGCGGAATATCCCAACGGGACGTGGACTGTAGACTATTTTGAATGTCCTCCGCACTCCACCCAAGGGCAGCCGCATTCCACAAAGACAATGGAGTGATGTGATATGTATGAAAAGCGGACGGGCTTTTAACCAACTCCGCGTAAACCTGCAGTTGTGAACGAGCATACTCCGAACGAGGCAAGCCCATTTCCAGTAGAATGGTAAAATCGCGTTGTACAATACAAGGATATTCTGGATTCATCAGTTTCCTCCCATTAATCTAACCAAACATTTTCGACTTTATATCATAAACAGCTTGCCCGATTATCCGCAGACCAACCGGAATAACAAGAAGTCCAATCCATATTCGGATTGAACTTCTAAGCAATGCCTAAGCTTATTTTTCTTCTAGTGAACCTGTTCGGAAATTTGGCTAAGCGCCTCACCGGCATTGTCTGCAAATATATTACGTACAGCCAAGTCGCCAATCGATACAATCCCGATCAAACGATCTCCCTCAGTCACAGGCAAACGGCGGATTTGCTGCTCTGCCATCAGTTCGGCTGCCTGGTCCACCGACATGTCTGCTCTGGCTGTGCGAATGCCTGTCGTCATAACCGCATCGACTGAGCTGGAACCGGAATGTTTGTCTGCATAACCACGAACGACAAGGTCACGGTCCGTGATTACACCAATCAGCTTGTCACTGCCTTCTCTTTCCACAACCGGGATAAAACCAGTATCATTGTCCTTCATTTTAACAGCAACCTCATAAATATTGTCTTGCGGGGTCACCGTTACGCATTTTTTAGTCATAACTTCCTGAACCTTTTTCATGGGTACTCCCTCCTTTTCAAGAGTAGGGTACCCCGTTTTATTAAGCTCATACTCCGATTTGGCCCGTTCCCGATTCAACTTATATTTGGCATTAGCCCCTGCACATCCGTACCTGCATTTCGTTCTGCTGCATATCCGCTGGACATCGCAATAAACAAACGAACCGCAAGGATCATGGCGTCCTCATCAAAATCAAATTTGGGGTGATGGTGCGGGTACACCGCATTTTTAGTTGGGTTTCCCGCCCCCACGAACATGAAGCAGCCTGGCACGCGCTCCAAATAATAAGCAAAATCTTCAGCAGGCATGAGCTTCGACGCCTCTTTTACATTCCCCTCACCAACAACAGGCCCAGCTTCCTTAAAGAAACGAGAAGCTTCATGCGCATCATTCACAACTGGCGGATATCCCATAATATAGCGGATTTTTGATGTTGTGCCATATGTTGCAGCTGTAAGCTCTGTCACCGCATGCAGCCGCTCTTTCATCACAGTGCGTGTTTCCTCATCAAACGTACGGACCGTTCCACTCAAGCGGCAGGTTTCCGCGATCACATTTTGCGCAAAGCCCCCTTGAATGGTCCCCACCGTCAGTACAGCCGGTCGCAATGGGTCGACTGAACGACTCACGATACTTTGCAGCTGCATTACGAGAGCTGAACCCGCCACCACACTATCATGAGTGGACTGCGGCATACCACCATGCCCACCCTTACCTGTAATTTCAATATAAAAGTCATCTGCTGCCGCCATCAGCGGTCCTGCGCAGCTTGCAGCCGTCCCGATCGGAAATGGTGTCCATAAATGAATGCCATAAATGACATCAACACCTTCCATCACACCCTCTTTGATTACATTAACTGCACCGCCAGGCAGCAATTCCTCCGCTGGCTGGAACAACAACCGGATTTCTCCTGCCAACTCGTCACGGTTCAGACTGAAATAGTATGCCGTTCCCAATAATACGGAAGTATGCCCGTCATGCCCGCAAGCATGCATCGCCCCATCCACGTCGGAGCGATATTCACAATCCTTTTCATCCTGAATCGGAAGAGCATCCATATCTGCACGCAGCATCACGACAGGTCCAGGCTTGACGCCACGAATAGTACCTACAACACCGTGTCCTCCAACCTGACGACGAACCTCTATTCCCCAACTCTCCAGCTTATCCGCCACAAAAGCAGCAGTGTTGCTTTCCTGAAAAGAAATTTCAGGATTCTTATGTAAATATCTGCGCCACTCTACCATATGTGCCTGCAATTGATCAAACCAGGACTTGTCTGTCAAATGTTGTGTCATTTTGCTCCACCTCTCCTTTTACAGCACTGGGCAAACTCCCGATTTCCGATAAATCTTGCAGCTTTTTGCGTATGTGCCGCTTCCTCAGGCCTTCATTATTTATCTTATTGTAGCAGATATGGAATTGTTGCGATATCTGATGCTCCATGGAGGTTGCAGAAGCCTATCAAACATAATATGATAAATGGACAAACGATAAAATGATAACGTCTGCAAGCATTATACCTTGCAGCGAATACCGGGGGAAGCTGATATGAGAAATACGAAGCCGGAGACTCGAAGAAGAGGTACACCGGATTTCCAATTGCTGATCCTCACTTTGTTACTGGTTGGATTCGGTGTGATCATGGTATTTAGCGCCAGTTCCAGCGTAGCTCTGCTGAATAAAGAAACCAATTTTGACTCTTTATATTTTGTGAAGCGCCAAGCGGCATTTGCTATACTAGGACTTTTCATTATGTTGGTTGCCATGAACATTAAGATGGAAAAATATAAAAAACTTTTTGTGCCTTTGTTCTTCATAACCATCCTACTGTTGGTTATCGTTCTTTTCACGGGCTCTCTTAACGGGGCAAAAAGCTGGCTTAGGTTTGGCAGTGTTGGATTCCAGCCAACGGAGCTTGCGAAAATCTCCATTATTCTGTACTTATCCGCACTCATCGTTAAAAAAGGAGATCGCTTTAGAGATTTGCGGAGTGGCTACATACCTGTAACCGTCATTGTGGGCTTTGTTGCAGGACTCATCATGCTTCAGCCTGACCTTGGCTCCTGCTTCATCCTGGTAGCCACCAGTGGCCTGATTATTTATGCCGGAGGAGCCAGCATCAAGCATATTACGGCATCCGTCGCCCTGCTCGTGTTAGGTGCTTCCATCGTTTTTGGCATTGGGTCGTTATTTGGAGGAGATTCTGGTGCAGATGGACAAACTGTAGCGAAGCAAGATTACAAAATTGGACGTTTTCAAGCCTTTCTCAATCCCATGGACCATAAACAGGGTGTCGGATATAATCTGGTGCAGTCCCTGCAAGCCATAGGCGACGGTGGTCTAAGCGGATCAGGATTTGGCAAAGGCATTATCAAGCTTCACTATTTGCCCAATTCGTTTAATGATTTTATTTTCTCCGTCATTGGTGAAGAATTCGGATTTATCGGAACAGCTATCTTCCTGATGCTATATTTGTATTTCATTTGGCGAGGCATGCTTATCGCCCTTCGTTGCCGTGATCCGTTCGGGACGTTGGTGGGTACAGGTATTATGGGATTAATCGCCATTCAGGCATTCATTAATATCGGTGGCGTAACTCAGACGATTCCAATTACCGGGGTAACACTTCCTTTTATCAGCTTTGGTGGTTCTTCCCTGCTTGTCATGATGTTCTCTATGGGCATTATGCTCAGCATTTCCCGTGAAAACACCAAGCAGGCGGTACAGGAGCGCACAACAGGCGTAGCTATCAGAAACGAAGTACCCAACCGCTTTCAAGCCCGTAGAACCAACCGTTATCGTTAAAAAAGAACTTCCATTGACACTTGCAACAGTGGCTTTGGAAGTTCTTTTGCATATGACGAAAACGTCAATCTACTCATAATTGACTCTTTTACACAGCGTCGTCCTTGAAAGCAACACCCTCTACTTTTACGTTCACTTCCACGACCCGCAAACCCGTCATACTTTCGACGGCTTCTCGCACATTTTGCTGAAGTATTCGGGACACTTCATGTATAGGTGTTTCGTAAAGTACAATAATACGCAGATCAATGGCAGCTTCGAGCTGTCCGACCTCCACAGATACGCCTTTTTGCACATTTTTACCACTCAGCCTTTTGGCCCAGCCTTCTGATAAGCCGCCTGACATTGCAGCAATGCCCGGTGTCTCTAGTGCGGCCATCCCCGCAATTTTACCTACGACATCGTTGGAAATCTTGATGTTTCCTGCTTCCAGTTGTTGAACTTGCTCTGCCATGACCTATGTCCCCCTTCATGCATCCTTTATTTGTATTGTAAAGCCTCTGCCACTGCAAATGCAAACCTTTACGTATGAAAAACGACTTTCGTTTACAACCTATATCATTTTGGGTATATTAATTTAGAAAATCCATACAAGTGACAGCATTCGCCAAACTTGTACACATCTATCGATATCGAGGTGCTCTTCATTGAAAAAATGGTTATCTCCCGCTTTGCTTATCGCGACATTTGCTCTTAGCGCAGTCGCTCATTACACACATTGGAACGCCATCGCTCAATTCATCATTTGTGCGATCGCTGTCGTGTTCGTAGCCGGTTTTCTCGGCAGAGCAACCGAAAGCGTAGCACATTATGCCGGACAACGTCTGGGCGGATTTTTAAATGCCACCTTTGGCAATGCAGCCGAACTGATCATCGCCATCTTTCTTGTCAAAGAAGGTCTTTACGATATGGTAAAGGCCAGTCTTACCGGCTCCATTATTGGCAATCTGCTGCTGGTTCTCGGAGCAAGTCTGTTCGCTGGCGGATTGAAATACAAGGTGCAAAATTTCAATGTCTCGCTAGCGGGTCTAAGCGGTTCACTGATGATTGTGGCTGTGATCGCTTTATTCGTCCCGGCTGTCTTTCTGAATACACATGTCATCACGGATAACGAATCAGATACGCTCAGCCTCATTGTAGCAGGCACGCTCATTGTCGCTTATATTGCGTGGCTTATTTTTTCCATGATTACGCATAAAGATTATTTAGCCGACGTGACCGAACAAAAGGATGAAGAGTTGCCGCATGAGCATGCCCCGGTGTGGTCCAGAAACAAGTCCATAGCCTATTTAGTGCTTGCTACTGTCATGGTCGCTTTTGTCAGCGAATGGCTGGTAGGAACACTGGAGGTATTTACGGTCCAGTTTGGGCTCAGCGAATTGTTCGTAGGTGCGTTCCTCGTCGCGATTATTGGGAATGCGGCCGAACACAGCGCTGCCATTTTGCTGGCAATGAAAAACAAAATCGGCGCATCCGTCGAAATCGCAGTCGGCAGCAGTCTGCAAATTGCGCTATTTGTTGCCCCTGTGCTGATTTTTGTCAGTTACTTTATGGGAAACACAATGAATATCGTGTTCACCACAATTGAGCTGGTTGCCATTGCCGTCTCTGTATTTATCGCCAAATCCATTACTCAGGACGGCTCAACCAACTGGTATGAAGGTCTTATGCTGCTGGTCGTGTATATCTTGTTAGGTGTATCCTTCTTCCTCGTTTAAAGAACTTAAAGGCTTCTTATCGTGCCACTGCGCAGTCGGATGGTGCTTCCTATCGCCATCGCCCCCGGATTTCTTAACTAAAGCCTATTGTTTAAGGTGGAAATCCGAGGACAATAGCGGAGCAGTTCATTTGAGTCTGGAAAAGCGATAGCGTTCACCTTTGCAGCAGGATTCCTACCTTTAAATAACTTGACAATAAAATGAATCCTGCTGCAATAGTGATCTTAAGATCAAATGAAATATGGAGTGTTCTAATGCAGCACCTTAAATAAAAAGGCATCAAAAAAAGCATGCTCTCAGACTCCGCATGCTCTCATTCATTCAAAACCGTCTTTTTAATTGGCCTTATTGTTCATGGCCTCATATAGAATAGCCAGATTGCGTTCCAGCTCACTGACCAGCTGTTTACCTACCATTTCCGGAAGAAGTCCAGCGCGAACCGCAAAATCCACTTCCTTGGAAAATCCGTACATCTGAGTATCCAGCACTTCCTCATAGAGAGGGCAATAACGGGTTGCCAGATTCTCCATCTGTACTTCAATAAGCTTCTTTATTTTATCTGCATCTTCCTGAAGCAGATTAATGGCCTTGATATTCAATTGTTCCTGCAAATCAGATGAAGTCATGGATTCTTCCCCCCTATGTCTCAATGTCGCACAAGACGTCCTAACCTTAATATTAGACCAAATTGCAGGCTAATACAAGAACCTGACAAAAAAAGCATCCCTACAGTTACAGGTAGGGATGCTTCTGCTTCATAAATAAATTTAGGTAGCTACTGAAATGTGCAGCCCGTGCTTCTTGAATACCTCAATGATTGCTTCTTTGGCTTCCTCGGCATCAGGCCCGTGAACGTGCAGTTCATAACTGTGGCTGCTGACCAAGGTCGTAAACAAGCCCAGTATACTTTTTACATCAATATACTTATTTTCGGAATGAAGGACGATGGAAGAAGTGAATTTACTCGCCGTCTGTGCAATTTCAACAACCGCCGCATTATTGTTGGACATAGTAAGATCCCTCGCTTTACTGGAATTTTCATGTATCATTGCTCATTCATTATGATACATTGAAATCGCTTACTCAGCAACAAGAGATATCATTATTTCAAGTTTTCTGGATTTAGCGGCTCCAGCTCAGGCAGTACAAAAATGCCATCTTTACGAATCAAAACATCATCAAAATAAATTTCGCCGCCGCCATATTCCGGACGCTGAATCAATACCAAATCCCAATGAATCGAAGACCGGTTACCGTTATCCGCTGTTTCATAAGCTTGACCTGGTGTAAAATGCAAGCTGCCAGCAATCTTCTCATCAAACAGAATATCCTTCATCGGATGTAAAATGTACGGGTTAAACCCGATCGCAAACTCGCCAATATAGCGTGCTCCCTCGTCGGAATCCAGAATATCATTCAGTCGATTCGTATCATTGCTCGTTGCTTCCACGATTTTACCATTTTCAAAACGGAATTTGACATTCTCGAAGGTGATACCATTATATAGTGTCTGCGCATTATAGCTAATGGTTCCGTTAACGGAGTCACGTACAGGCGCACTGTAGACTTCACCATCTGGAATATTGCATTGACCTGAGCATTTGACGGCCCCGATTTGCTTGATAGAGAAATTCAGGTCCGTACCTGGCCCTTTGATCCTTACCTTGTCTGTCCGATTCATCAGGTCTGCCAATGCATCCTGTGCTTTGTCCATTTTAGCGTAGTCCAGATTACACACATCGAAATAAAAATCTTCGAACGCTTCTGTGCTAATATTCGCCAATTGAGCCATGCTGTCATTCGGATAACGCAGCACTACCCATTTTGTATGCTTCACCCGCTGCTCGCTATGTACCACATGCTGATAAAGGGAATTATACATTTTCATTTTCTCTTCTGGCACATCTGACAGATCATTTACATTTTCACCTGCGCGAATTCCAATGTAGCAATGCATTTGCTTCATCCGGTTGAGGTCAATTTCTGCCCAGGTTTCCAGCATTTCCTTTGTCGCATGGCGAAGCATGGCACTCTGTACCTTACGGTCCGTAAGCTGAACAAAGACATTGCCGCCTTTTTTGCCAACTTCATGAATGATGGCGTTAAGCAAGTCGCGCTCCTCACCGATCATTTCAACCAGCACATTTTCTCCTGGCTGTACTTCAACCGAGTAGCCTACCAGGTTTTCCGCCAATTTAAGTATTCTAGGATCTTTCATGAATTGTCTCTCCTTCTCTATTTCATTCTTTTTGAACAATGGTTAATTCAAAATCCATTGTATCACGACCTTTGCGTTACTTGTAGTCCTTAAAAACAACTCTGGTAATTAGTGCTTCTTCATGCATTTCTTCATTCACTTCCTGTCGGGAAATTCGGCATTCCGAGGACAGCTTTAAGGGTAAGCCCGTTTGGCGATCTATAGTCAAATGATACACAGCCTGCACGGCGGAATGCTCCAGTTGGCGATTCAAATCCTCACGGCTTTGTGTCCATACTTGGTTCAGCTTTCGTTGCACCTCTTGATTTGGACGTTTATGCTTCGTGCCTAATATCACAATTTGCTGATTTATTGTTTTCATTTCTTTCATTAAGCGTTCTTTCAACCAACGCTTTGCCGAGGCGGATTCTGGCTCAATCCGCACTACCCAGGTTCCCCGCGCAGCGCTGGCCTCCATACGAATCGTTTTATTTAGCGTGTTTAGCTCCTCCAGCTCCTGAATCGGATTAAAGCGATTTAACACGCCTTCACCAGCCACAGAGTTATAACCGTATGCCATCGCATTCCATTTTCCATGTTGACGAAGAAAACGTGCATGTGTCGCTCCTTGCTCGAATTTACCTTGTTTCAGTGCTGCATAGTCACCGTGCTTACGAAAGACCTCCGTAGATCCCCAGTCCATGACCAGTTCATCATGATTCCTTACTTGCCCACGGTATTCAAACTGTTTATTCATAGGCAGACCGTTGTCGACTCTAACCCCAGTCCGTCCAGTAAACGTTAGCATCTCTTTGCCCGCTATTCCTGCAACGGCTCTTTTAAAAATCTGCTCAGGTGTATTTTGTCGCTCCATCAGCGTACAACCACTCAACAAACACGTCACAAGAAATATACAAACCAGCATAACCCATTGTTTTCGCCAATGCATCTCATCATCCGCCTGTTCTATCCTGAACATCACTGAATTCATGAGCAGGCATTCTGCTCAGGACAGTCATGTTCCTGGTTTACTTATTGGTGGTAAGGCCAGTTCATACATATGCACGTTATAGCTACGATTAGGATTTCCTGTCTGCAATGAGTTATGCAGGACAAAAAAGAGAACATTCCGTAAGGAACATTCTCTATGCACTGCCTGCATTATCAATCGCAAACTATTCGATTACGCCCTTCATTTTTCGCCCCATACAGCGCCATATCCGCCCTATAAAACAAAGATTCCATGCTGATCTGCTCGTCTAACCAATTCCATTCAGCAATTCCGCAGGAAACAGTTACTGGGGGCTCGGTTTCATGCTCTACGCGATAACGTATCTTCTCCGCATATTGGAGGGCCTGCTGTACACCCAGTTGTGGCAAATAGATTGCTAGCTCTTCGCCGCCCCATCTGGCACATACATCCTCATCACGAGTCGTGGAACGGACGATATCACTAACGCTTTTCAAAATTTCGTCACCCGTCTGATGCCCATATGTATCATTCACCTGTTTGAATTGATCGATATCCACCAAAATAAGCGATCCACAGAAATCCTTTTCCTGATGCTGCTGAATGCATTGATCCACATAATGACGTACATACAGACCTGTTAACATATCCATATTGGCCAACCGTCGCACCTCAGCATGCAGCATGGCATTGGTTACCGCCAGCCCGATATGGGGAGCCAGCATTTGCAGCATCTTGTAATTATCATAAGAGAAAAAGTTCGGAAGCTTGCTGGACAGTAGGATAACTCCTCTAGGAGTGCCGCTGGTTTTCATAGGTACAGCCATCAAAGATAGAGAATCCGTCAAATCCATAAACTTTGAGGATATCTTCCCTTCTTTTCTATAGTCTGACACAATAACAGGTTCTCCTGTTTTACGCACTAATCCAGCAAAACCTTCATCACAAGGGTAACTGTGCAGCCTTATACTTTCCACATTGCTCGACGTGACTTTATAATAAGTTTCTTCCTGATCAAGCTGCACAATACAGCAAAAGTCAGCCATGAACATTTGTAATAGCTCCTGCATGGCAAACTCAAACACTTCATTTAACTTCAGACTTTGATTTAAGCGCTGAACCAGCTCATTAATGAGACGCAATTCATGGATAAGTACATTCGATTGCTCCAGTAGCTTGGCATTTTCAAATGCAGTGCCAGCTGTATCCGCCATCATAGCGATCAGTTCTACATCCACTTTCTTCATACTATCCGAACCCGATGGAAGAATCATATGGAAAACACCGTATACGCCTTGCTTCCCACGTAGTGGGATGCCGATCTCAGTCACTTCATTTTGTGTGCCAACAGGCTCATTCACAGTCATTTGCCCCTTCATAAATGCAAGCACACATACATCTTCGTCCCGTTCATGCAGCAGCAATGGTTTGACCTGTGGATTGCGACTGTGCCGATCCTGACTCATGTACAACGTAATATCCACATGGGGAAAGAAATAAGCGATGCTATCAAATACTTCGTCCAGCACGCCTTCCACATCAATTTTGTCATGCAGCCGCTTTACAATCTGAAATAAAATAGAGCGACGTCTGCCTTCACGATCACTTCGATTCTGCACTCCAAGAATATCTTCCATAAATATATACTCAAACTTCGAATAAAAGCAGGATCTAAAATGTAAAGCAGCCGCCAACAAAGCATCTTGCTCAGTAAAAACATGCTGTGTGGACCGTGTAAAACGAAGAGCAGCGAATGGCTCCCTCTTATGATTTCGACAAAGTATGGGAACCATGTATACAAATGCAAGACTTCCGTCGCGGAGTTTGCGCTGACTCACTTCTATCTCTCTGGAAAAGCAGCAGCGTTCGACTAACCCCAAATCCTCATCGTCGTCCTCTTCCCTACCAGTAACCCGAACACCTGTAAAATTAAAAACAGCAGTATCTTCTTCATTAATCCAAGATATACCCTTGCTCTGCTGCAACCAGTTCCGATATCCTTGAACAAGAAGCTGGTTAATATAGGGGAAGTCATAGGGTGTCATATCCATGATCTGGAGCCAGGCAAAAGACGTATATCCTTTATCATCAAACAGCGGAGCACCGCTAGCCTGGACTGTTGTACCGTCAAGCGTTTGCTGATCCGTTGTTGAAAATTCCGACATATTAAGGCGCTCCTTCACAGCAAAATTAGCTGTACCAAGACAGCGGCTATACACCACTATAGCTCGTAATATGCTCTATTTTACTCTCAACTCTAGAAATTTGCATCCATTTTTCAGAAATCCGTCCCATTTTTTTAGTTCTTAAGCCCTATCGACAAATTTTGACGTTTTCATTCTTTTTCTCTTCTTGACATTGACCCACTCTTACGTATAGTATATATTATTGAAAAAGACTGTGCGGCAGAATTATCTACTGTGCGGATCTTAAATTTTGGGCGTAACAGTTTGTGTCACCCTCATCTTTTTTGTTGCTGACAGGACAGCGGCTGAACTTTTCTGTCAGTAGTGCGTCTCACCTTGATTGGTAGCGCCGAACAAATTGGAGCGCAAAGAGAGCCCCAACTCAAATTTTAATTATGAAGGAGTTAACTCTATAATGGCACGTTACACTGGTCCTAAATTTAAATTAAGCCGTCGTCTCGGTATTTCCCTGAGCGGCACAGGTAAAGAATTGAAACGCCCTTTCCCTCCGGGACAACATGGTGCAAACCAACGGAGAAAAATCAGTAACTACGGTATGCAGCTTCAAGAAAAACAAAAGCTGCGCCACATGTACGGCTTGGGTGAAAAACAATTCCGTACCCTGTTCAACAAAGCTCAACACATGCATGGTATCGCTGGTGAGAACTTCATGTTCTTGCTGGAAAGCCGCCTGGACAACCTCGTGTTCCGTCTTGGCTTTGCTAACTCCCGTGCAGGCGCACGTCAATTGGTAGCTCACGGTCACGTTACTGTGAACGGTAAAAAAGTTGACATCGCTTCTTACCAAGTAAGCCCTGGCGACGTGATCGGTCTTCGTGAAAGAAGTCGTTCCCTGTCTTCCATTAAAGAAGCTTTGGAAAACCGCAACCACTTGGCTGCTTACCTGGAGTACAATGACGCTGCTCTGGAAGGTAAATACATTCGTTTGCCTGAGCGTGGTGAATTGTCCCAAGATATCGATGAAAAACAAATCGTCGAATTCTACAACCGCTAATCCTTGCATTAGCACCGAAAAGCACCCGAACTTTGTTCGGGTGCTTTTTATATTCCCCATGCATCGAACCTGAGGGTTTTATTCAATGGGAATGTATACCTTCATACTCAAATGATCAGGATAGGAGGAATTCATCACGTCCGTAATTTCAAAATCAGGACCCTCTCTCCGTTCAAAATTAGAATTAGGAAGCCATGTGCCGTAGATAAAGTTTCGTATATTCTGAACCCGTCCATTTAAACCTGAAGCGTCAAATTCAGCATACTTTCCTGCTGGAATCTCCATATATATGAAACCTTCTGCCAGTTCTTTCGATTCCTTTTCAACTGCCTCGCCCACCACAAATGAAAATGCACCGCTGTCTTCAAATTGGCAGGCAATCCCATATGACATTCCCGGTGCGGCTTTGTTCGGAATACACATAAAATATTCATTTGCTCCAAAGTGTTCATAAAATCCTGGGATTTCTTTATAATGCTGCTCATTGTTCAGATTGGTTTTATATTCATATCCTATAATTTTGATCGTTTCGAGTTGCAATATTATCGGCTTATTCACATCCAAATCCCCCTTCGTATTTTTTTGGTAATCCAGAAAATTGATTTTGCTTTGCCCGGGAAACTCAATATCACCGTTACGATATTTCCCAGGGGTGATACCAAAACTCTTTTCAAAAGCGCGGGTAAAAGCTTCTTGCGAGTTGTACTGATACTCAATAGCGATGTCCAATACCTTTTGATTGGATTGTTTTAGCCGTCCAGCCGCCTCGGACAATCTTCTCCTCCTTATATATTGTTGAACCGTAAAACCCGAAATGGCCTGAAAAACCCGCTGGAAATGAAAGGCTGAAAAGCAAGCTTGTGAAGCAATCTCGGTAATTTTTAAATCCTCTCGAAGATTCAATTCAATAAACTCAATCGCACACTGAATTCGTTTAAAATAGTCCATATAACCCTTCCCCGTATTGTATTTGTTCTGGTCATCTTTCCCTACACCCAAATTGTGCAAGCCCACACAACCATTATGTATAATTCTGGACCTGCTTGTTTGATTATTTGTGCTAAGTTTACCACGGCTTTTCTTGCTGAAGGAATAAAAAAAGCAACGCAGAGATGCTATACAGATCTCAGCGCTGCTTGTAAATGTATTCTAATTAAGCGAGCTTGATTTTAGCAAATTTTCGTTTACCTACCTGAACAATGTCTCCTTCCTGCGGCGTGTACGCCTCGTTTACATCGGCCCACTTCTCTTCATTAATTTTGACCGAACCCTGCTGAATACTACGTTTCGCTTCACCATTAGATGCCGCAAAGCCCAGAAGAGTCAGTAGTTGAATCATACGAATTCCGCCTTCTTCCAAGTGATCAGCCGTCAAGGTGAACTCTTCGATGTCATCAGGCAGCGCACGCTGCTGGAACACAGTTACAAAATGCTGCTTAGCCGCTTCTGCCGCTTCCTCACCATGATACATGCGCACTAGCGTTCCGGCCAGCCTCATTTTAGCATCACGTGGATGTACTGAACCATCCTCAATGCCTTGTGCCAGCTTGGCAAGCTCCTCATTGTTGATATCCGTTGCAAGCTCAAAATATTTCAGCATCAGCTCATCTGGAACGGACATCGATTTCCCGTATATTTCGTTCGGCTCCTCGTCAACACCAATGTAGTTCCCCAAGCTTTTGCTCATCTTCTGCACGCCATCCAGCCCTTCAAGCAATGGCAATGTGATGGTCGACTGCGGCTCTACACCGTATTCTTTTTGCAAAGTTCTGCCCATCAGCAGGTTGAACTTCTGATCCGTCCCTCCCAGCTCAATATCGCTTTTCAGAGCTACCGAATCCATACCCTGCATCAGGGGGTAGAAGAACTCATGAATGCTGATTGGCAAGCCGTTTTGGTATCTTTTTGTAAAATCATCCCGTTCCAGCATGCGGGCAACAGTGACCTTGGCGGACAGGGTTACCACATCAGCAAAAGACATCGGTCCCAACCATTCGGAATTGTAGTATACCTTTGTTTTATCAGGATCAAGAATTTTAAAGATTTGTTCTTTGTACGTTTGCGCATTACGCTGTACATCTTCCTCCGTCAGTTGCTTCCGTGTTTCCGATTTACCTGTCGGATCACCGATTCTGCCGGTAAAATCTCCAATAATCAGTTGCACCTGATGCCCCAGTTCCTGAAACTGGCGCAGTTTGTGCATAACAACTGTGTGTCCGATGTGAATATCAGGAGCAGACGGATCAAGACCTAGTTTGATTTTGAGCGGTTCACCGCTTACAACCGACTTGATGACCTTACGCTTCAGCTCATCCTCTGGCACAATTTCCGCTACACCCCGTTGAATCACATCAAGTTGTCGCTCTACCTCTGCCTGTTGCTCAGGCTTCAATTCTTCCCATTTCATTCTGCATTCCTCCTGTTTTATTATCCAAAATATTACATATTAAACAAACCAAAAAGCCCCTTTCATCCCAAGGGACGAGAAGGAGCTGCTCGCGTTACCACCCTAATTAAAGAAACGTATGCCAAAACAAGCGTTTCTTTCACTTCATTTCTATAACGGGTCTACACCCGGTACTGGATTACTATCATCGTCTTCGCAAATCTGCAAAGGCTTTCCATTCATCCAGACAGCTCCAGACGGTAATTCGAAAATGGGACGCTACCGATTCACACCATCCATCGGCTCTCTGCACAACGTGATTCCACCTTCTACTGAAGTCTTTCTCTGCTTTTCACGATATTTACTTTGACCTATTTATAACACACTGCTTTTGTGTAGTCAACGACACCAAAAGACAGGCTTTTTAGCATATGGGTTCATTTTGTAATTTTATGCTATAATAATGGCTGTTATAAAGGAGGAAGACTTAATGGTTGAAGAAAAAAACAGGGTATCAGAGCCAAAGCCTTCCCGCTTACGGACAACCATGCGAAGGCTCGGCCGTGTCATAAAGTGGGTCATCATCATCGGTTGTATGGGGGCACTGTTCGCAGGAGGAGCCGCCGCCGGCTATGTAGCCTCTATTGTCAAAAACGAGCCGGTCCGTTCCAGATCCATGATTGAACAGGAAGTAAATAAGAATGCAATAACGGGCTTCGCTTATTTCAATGATGGCTCTCCCATCGGACAACTCCGGACAGAGGAAGATCGTCGGCCTGTAACGTTTAAGGAAATTCCCCAACTCGTCATTGACGCAGTCATTGCTATTGAGGATAACCATTTTTACGAGCATAATGGTGTCGATTTGTCAGGGACGCTACGTGCTGTCAAACAAAAAGCACTGCATGAGTCCGTACAAACCGGGGGGAGCACCCTGACTCAGCAGCTTGCGCGTCGTGTTTTTCTGAATCTCGATCGCACGGATGACCGTAAGGTCAAGGAAATTCTGCTGTCTCTGCGCCTTGAGCGTTTCCTGAGTAAGCAGCAGATTATTACAGCCTACCTCAATAAAGTACCTTTTGGGAACGGCTCAAGCGGTTACAACGTCTTTGGCATCAAAGCAGCCGCCAAAGGTATTTTTAACGAAAATGATCTAAATAAGCTCAATGTGGCCCAGGCCGCCTATCTGGCAGGACTGCCGCAGCTTCCTTCTTCATATTCTGCTTTCAACGGTAAGGGCGAGTTTAATGAATCCGGCTTTAAAAGAGCACTAAACCGTCAGCACCTGGTGCTCAGTCGAATGCTGGAGGAAAATAAAATCAATAAAGCACAGTATGATGAAGCAATGGCTTTTGATATTAAAAAATCACTTGCACCTCGCACTGTTAAAGCTTATAACACCTATCCATACCTTATGATGGAAACAGAACGGCAAGCCGCGCAGGCACTTATGTCCGTCACAAATCCGGGCCAAGCGGCCAATGCTGGTGCAGATACCAAGACCAAGGATGACAACGACTTGCTCAAAGAGGCTGAACAACAGCTTCGCACGGGCGGCTATATGGTCTACACCACCATTGATAAGAGCGTATACAAATCCATGCGCCAAATTGCAGAAAATAAGGACAACTTCTCTGCCACCAGTAAAACCAAGGGTGATGAGCAAGCAGCAGCCATTTTGATTCAGCATAAGACAGGCGCGATTCTCGGGATGATGGAAGGTCGGGACTTCCAAAAGGAACAGATGAATTATGCTACTCAGATGGTGCGTCAGCCGGGATCGGCTATGAAGCCTATTGCCGCCTATCTTCCTGCATTGGACAGTGGTCTTGTACAGCCCGGCAGCATCGTGGACGACGCTCCTATTATTTTGAAAGATGGCAGCAACGGATATCATATCCCGAAAAATGCTAACAATCGCTATCAAGGATTGGTTACAGCCCGTTATGCACTGAATCAATCGCTAAACACGATAGCGCTCAAGCTGTTTAACGAAAAAGTAGGAATTAGCAAGGCCTGGGCTTTCGCCAAAAAGTTGGGCATCACTACCTTGGAACCGAGTGATAATAACGCCCAAACGGGTGTGCTTGGCGGCTTGGCCCACGGGGTAACCGTTGAGGAACTAACGAATGCTTATGGAGCCATTCCTAATGGCGGTGTATTTAACGACGCTTATATGATTGAAAAGATTGTAGATTCGCAAGGCAATATTGTGTACAAGCATCAGCCTAATCCTGTGCAAGCCTTCACACCTCAAACGGCCTATCTGATGACGGATATGTTGCGTACAGCGGTGTCGGAAGGTACAGGCAGACTGGTAAAGCGTAACTTTAATCAAGCTGGCAAGATTCCGATTGCCGGCAAGACAGGTACTACACAATCCTATACCGATGTTTGGTTCGAGGGATTTACGCCTGACGTTACGCTGGGTGTATGGGTCGGTTACAAGCAGCCAGTTAATAAGCTTGAAACAAAAGCACAAAAAGAGCGTGCACGTCGCTTATGGGCTCTTATTATGAATGAAGTAACGGCTAAAGATTCCCAGCTGTTCCAAACGGACAGCTTCAAGAGACCTGACGGAATTGTAAGCCGTACAGCATCTGCGTATGGTTCGGATATTTACAACAGTAAGTATTTACCCAAAAACAGTGAAAATGGTGTTACCCGTGCCAAATATATTACCTATCAAGGTGTGAATTACATTCCACGCGATGGTACACCGGATGATATGGTGTATGAACGAACTGTTCGAAAAAGGGAAAAACCGATCTCAGAGTTGATTAAAGAGCTTGAGCGGGCCTTTTCCGTGATGAAACGACATAACTCGTTGTCCTACTATCTGCCTGAGGATGCAGATAAGGAAGCCCCTACTCACGTAGACCCACGCAAAGACGACGGCGCAGCCCCTAATGCTCCATCCAACGTCAGCGTTAGCTACAGCGATGGAAAAGCTATGATCAGCTTTAGTCCAAGTGGAAACAGTGACGTCGTAGGATATCGTCTCTACCGTTCTACGGATGGCGGCAGTTTCCAACGGCTTGGCAAGGTCGTCATGGCTGATGGCTCCAAGGTGTTCTCTGACAGTCCAGGGGGCAGTAGTTCCAGCTATTACGTGACCGCCGTGGATGTAGGCGGACATGAGTCCGGGCCAAGTGCCAATGCAAACGCAGCACCTGTAGTGCCACCTGTGGATTCTGAGTCCCCAGCCGTACCGGGTGAGGGAGATGGAACCGGTAAGCAGCCTACAGAGGTTCCTACCGCTCCTGAACAGCCTCAGGCTAAAGCAGCAGGCTCGTCTGTAGCGCTCCAATGGAGTGCTGGAAAGCCTACGGACGCGGTTACAGGCTATAACGTGTATTACAGTGAAACCGGTGCGGAACCCTTTGCAAACATAGGCTCTACCGCATCTAACAGCTTTGAATATAAAGGACGTAAAAAACCCAAAGGCTGGTTCCGTATCACTTCCATAAATGCCATGGGTGAATCGGCTCCTTCAGGAGCTGTCCGTCCATAAGATTCATGGTTCTTTCCAACAAAAGGGGAGTCACCTTAGCCAAAATGGCTTTGGAGACTCCCCTTTTTTACTCTATTATAAATAGCAATATTTAATCCTCTATGGTAGACAAATCACCTGTAGGAAGATTAAGCTCCCAGGCCTTCAACACACGTCTCATAATTTTGCCGGAACGGGTCTTGGGCAGCTTTTCCTTAAATTCAATTTCGCGTGGAGCAGCATGGGCAGACAGCCCCTCCTTGACAAAGCGGTAGATATCCTGCTGTAAAGCCTCAGAAGGTGTATAGCCTTCACGCAGTGCGACAAACGCTTTAATAATCTCTCCTCGCACGGTATCTGGTTTTCCAATAACTCCAGCCTCCGCTACAGCCGGATGCTCCAGAAGCTTGCTCTCGACCTCAAAAGGACCTATTCGCTCCCCCGAGGAATTAATGACATCATCAATCCGTCCCTGAAACCAGAAATAACCGTCCTCATCCATATAGGCAGAGTCACCAGACACATACCAACCGGGAAAGCGGAAATACTCCTGATACTTGTTCGGGTTATTCCATATACGGCTCATCATGGATGGCCACGGTGTACGGATTGCCAAATGCCCCATCCGGTTAGGAGGCAACACCTGTCCTTTGTCGTCCAGAATGGCAGCCTGAATACCAGGAAGTGGCTTCCCCATCGAACCTGGCTTAATCGGCAGCTCAGGGTAATTACAGATCAATTGCCCCCCCGTTTCTGTCATCCACCATGTATCGTGAATGCGCTGCGTATACACCTGCCAGCCCCATCTTACCACTTCGGGATTGAGCGGTTCTCCCACGGATAACACATGCCGCAGGCTGCCAAGATCATACTTGGCAACAACCTGCTCACCTGCGCTCATCAGCATCCGAAATGCTGTAGGAGCGCTATACCATATGGTCACTTCGTGACGCTCAATCGTCCGGTACCAGTCCTCCGGGCTGAAACGACCTCCACGAATGACATTCGTCGCTCCATTCAGCCATGGAGCAAAAATGCCATATGATGTTCCTGTGACCCAGCCTGGATCAGCAGTACACCAATACACATCATCTTCTCGCAGATCCAGCACCATCTTTCCAGTATAATAATGCTGAATCATCGCATTTTGTACATGATATACACCTTTCGGCTTGCCTGTGGAGCCTGACGTATAATGAATGATTAATCCATCCTCACGACTCAGCCATTCAGGTTCAAGCTCTTCTGAGGATGTAAGCATTTCCGTTTCAAAATCAATAATCCCTTGCTCTCGTTCGTCCATATCACCAACCACAAAAATATGTCGTAGTTCAGGAAGCTCCTCGCGTTTTACCCGTGAAAGAAGTGCAGGTGTGGTCACTAGCGCCACCGCCCCGCTATCCTCCAGCCGATCCTTGACCGCTGTTTCCATAAATGCCTCAAACAAAGGACCGACAACGGCCCCTACCTTCAAAATACCCAGCAAGCTAATCACCAGCTCAGGTGAGCGCGGCATGAAAATAAACACCCGCTCCCCTTTGCCAATACCGTATTTGCGCAGCACATTACCAAACCGGTTAGAGCTGGCACGAAGCTGAGAAAAGGTATAAGATTCATCACGACTTGCATCACAATACAAAAGTGCCGTTTTCTCACCACGGCCTTCCTCTACATGTCGATCAATGGCTTCATGTGCCATGTTCACCTTGCCTGTTTCATACCACGTAAAATGACGTTCTGCGTCTTCCCACTGAAATCGGTTGTAAGCTTGTTCGTACGGGCCCATGTTGGATGTGGGAACTACAGCCTGGAGTTCTTCAATCTTCATGCATACAGCCTCCTCATAATAGGATATTGAGAATTGCACAGAACAAGATAACGCTTACAAATTCAACGAAAGCAAATGTACCCCTTTGGTTTAATAACTAATTTAAAGGATCTAATTGTGAACATTTTATGTTTAAAACAGTATATCATAGATGAGGATGTGACGACCATACTTTTCATTTATTTGTTTTTTTGTTATAAGTAGGGGATATGGAGAGCTAGCTGATGGTAAACAAGGAGGCTACACGCATGCAGCATTTAAAACTGTACCACTTGGACACGCTGGATCATAACGGACAAACAATCTATGTAGAGGGACCGGTATCCGCTGATCAACTGCGTTCATTTCAAATGCATACACAATTAGACGCCTTTCGTAAACCAAAGGAACAATTCGAAGCGCTGGTGGAAATTTCGGAACTGCCGGAAGGCAGAATTGTCATTGCCCATGATGGAGAAACCCTTCTGGGATACGTGACCTTCCACTACCCGGATGAGCTGGAACGCTGGTCCGAAGCAGGCATGAAGGACTTGCTGGAGCTTGGAGCCATTGAGGTCGCTGACGACTATCGCGGACTGGGCTTGGGTAGTCGGATGATTCGGATTGCCTTTGAGGACGGACAGCTTGAATCCTATATTATTTTTACGACCGAGTACTATTGGCACTGGGATTTAAAGGGCAGCGGCCTCTCCGTATGGGAGTACCGCCGCATGATGGAACGTCTGATGAAAACCGTAGATATGGTCTGGTACGCCACGGATGATCCTGAAATATGCTCACATCCAGCGAACTGTCTGATGGTACGAATGGGAGAAGATGTCCCTCTCGCTTCACGAGAACAGTTTGACCGCATCCGGTTTGTACGAAGATTCATGTACTAAAATGGCACCCTTAGCCTAAATGCTTGAGCATGTACTCTACAATACGATGCGAGCGATGTGATGCTTCTACCGTAAATTCGGCATAATTAACGTGAGCCGAGCCGTCGGCCTTATCTGACATCGAACGCAGGACAATATAAGGCACAGCGTTCATATGAGCCGTCTGAGCCACAGCCGCACCCTCCATCTCGGTACAAGCGCCGCCCATTTCCTGATGCAGTGCAGTTACCAACTCACGACTTGCGACAAATTGATCGCCGGAAAGGACCTTGCCGACAATATAACGATCATCAAACGATATGCAGGCTTGTTCAGCCAGGCGGACAAGCTCGGAATCAGCGGCGAATTCCGACGTATCCTGATAAGGAATGACCCCTCTGGCATAACCCAAAGCCGTCACATCCACATCATGCTGCATACATGTTGATGAGATGACAATATCCCCAATGTTTAAATCGGGGTGTACTGCCCCTGCTACGCCCGTGAAAATAATCTGGTCCACGCCAAAGCGATCAATCAGGATTTGGGTAGTTACCGCAGCATTGACCTTGCCGACACCGGATTTGCATACGACCACCTTCCGTCCGTGAATGATTCCTGTAGTGTACGTGATTCCGGCCTTGATGGTCTTGCTTGCTTCTGTCATCGCTGCCAGCAGCAATTCAATTTCTTCATCCATAGCACCCATTAATCCATAAATCCGGCTCATTTCGCATCCCTCTATTCTTAGTTTGATGATGGTATATTCACACGAAAAATTATGTATCCGTGAAAAAAGCTCCATTAAAGGAGCTTTCATCAAATATATCTTGTTGCGTACTGCGCTTAGTCTAGATAATTAACGGACAACCGCAAAATCGTTTCATGCGGTAAAATGACACGAGAATTATCCACATTTTCCTTTTTCATCAGTTTGGTCAGCAATCGCATCGCTACCGCGCCCAGATCGTACATCGGTTGTGCTACGGTTGTCAACTGAGGACGTACCATGGAAGCCATGCGAATATTGTCCACACTGATCACGGAAAAATCATCAGGTACTTTCAAGCCTTCATCCTGAATGCTATGAATAGCACCAATCGCCATTTCATCTGTAGCAGCAAAAATCGCGCTTGGCTTCTTCTTTAAGCCCAGGAAGTATTTCATAGCTTCAACACCTGATTCATAGCGGTAGTTCCCGATTCGAACGAGATCCTCTTGATAATCAATTCCAGCAGTTTCCAATGCTCTCTTGTAACCTTGGAAACGTGCATAGCCATTTGCAGGATCTTGAAGCGTACCACTGATCATTGCAATTTGACGGTGACCGTGGCGAATCAATGTGTTTACCGCATCAAAAGCAGCTGCTTCATGGTCAATATCGACTGAAGGGTAGCTACCTTTTTCATCACTCGTTGCACACAGAACGATAGGAACCGCGGCTGTATGAAATGCCTGAATATGCTCGTCCGTGACTGTGCCGCCCATGAACAAAAGTCCATCTACTTGTTTTTCAAGCAACGTATTGATGACACGAATCTCTTTTTCCTTCCGCTTATCGGCATTACACAAAATAATATTATAGTGATACATATTCGCAATATCCTCAATACCGCGCGCAATCTCTGCAAAAATTGAGTTCGATATATCCGGAATAACCACGCCAACAGTCGTTGTCTTCTTGCTGGCCAGACCTCTAGCCACCGCATTTGGGCGATATCCCAATTGCTCAATCGCTTCGTACACTTTCTTACGTGTCTGAGGTTTTACGTTAGGGTTATTGTTAACTACACGAGACACCGTAGCCATTGAGACACCGGCTTCGCGAGCTACATCATAGATCGTTACCGTCACATTCCTTCTCTCCATTGCCAATAAATTTTCAACCGAATCCTAGATCAACTAATTAGAACCATGATACGACAAAATACTACTTTATGCAACGACAGCACTTCATCACTTAGGTGAGATGATCGTGGAGCGTGCGGGCTGTAATATTCGAATGCGATGTATGCCAAACAGCCTCTCCGTCCTTGATTAAAATGGCCTGCGGCGATTCATGCTTTACCTGAAGCCGATCCGCAGCCTCATTGGATACCGGCCGGTCTTCTACTACATAAATGATACCGTATTCAATACTTTCGTTGGGAGCGGCTTGCAAATAGGACTCCATCTCCTGGTATGCACCTGAACTAATCGGACAACGCGTGCTATGTTTAAAGAGAAGCAACGGCTTGTCTGATGACGCTTCCAGAGCCGAATTTAATTGTTGAACAGTAGTCATTTTCGTCATCGTCGCCATTGGATATACATTCCTTTCTGTGTCTTGTCGTATGGCCTATTCACATCGTAACAAAAAGAACATGTAAAATCCAATGGTGACCATGAAAATTTTCATATTTTTTAGTTTTTTGTATTCGTAAATACCGATTTACTGGTAAAACCGGATAATTGAGTCAATCTTTTCTCTACATCACTCATCCAATCCTCATCTCCGAGACTTCTCGCATAACGATAAAGATCCAGCAAGAGATTAATCCGGAGCTCCATTCGCTCCTCCAGAGAGGATTGCCAGTCCACATGGGGATTGTCTGCTTCCTCCAGCACCAGCTTGCGAATAATCTCGGCAAGCTCATTATTTCGAGCAAAGGAAATTCGCCGGGCCGAGGGTTTATCTCCTAGACTTTGTAGCAGCTCCTTGATGTCCTTCGTCACATGTTGCAAAACCTCACTGGAAAAGCAGGACGGGCATGAAAATACAGGAACGTGCATAATTTCAACCTTACCGGCATAAATCACCTTTCGAAGTTCCAATCCCATCGTTGTACCGCATTGGCATTGCTTATGCATTTAACCACCTCATTACGTAGGATCAAGCTATATGAGGATCTCATCAGAATCCAGATATATCTATCTACTAGTCTATAAAAGCTTTGTTAACTCTATAAAACCTTTCATGCCTTGTTTTATTTCGACTTTAGGGGCTTCAAATCCTTCCACAGTTTGCAGCTATGAACAAATTACCAAAGGATTGGTGGAGTTCATGATGACCAGCTTATTAATAAGATAACTCTGATTGTTGTCCCGAAAGAATGGACTTCGGGCGTTCTTTTTCTTAAGATATAAAGGCAGCTACAAAAACAGCAGTGTCATCATATGACGCGCGAAAGGATGGTTAGATGTCGAGACTTGCCGGAAAAAAGATTATCGCCCTGGTGGATGAGGAATTCGAGGATCTGGAGCTATGGTACCCGGTTTACCGCGTTCGTGAAGAAGGCGCAGAAGTGCATTTAGCCGGTGCTGAAAAGGGTAAAAAATATATTGGAAAATATGGTGTACCTGCTGAAGCAGAATATGCCTTTGAAGAACTGAACAGCAGTGATTACGATGGGATTCTTGTCCCTGGCGGTTGGGCACCTGATAAACTACGCCGCTATCCCAAGGTAATTCAACTCGTACAAGAATTTCACGCCGCGCGTAAACCGATCGGACAAATCTGCCATGCAGGCTGGGTACTGATTTCTGCCAAAATTTTGGACGGCATTACGGTAACCTCCACACCAGGTATCCGTGATGATATGGAGAATGCAGGGGCTATCTGGAAGGACGAGGCTGTTGTGACAGACGGACATATTGTATCTGCTCGTCGTCCACCCGACCTTCCACCTTACGGAAAAGCGTTCTGTGATCTGTTAGCAGACAACAGTCAGAAATAAAAAGAGCACCTTCAAAGCCAAAAATATATTGGTTTGAAGGTGCTTTTTCGTCCTGAGCGACGGCTATGGCTCTCGATGCATTACACAATATTACTGCTGTCCAGGTCCAGCCGGGATACAGTTGACATTAACTTCGGTCAGCTTGTCTTCGATCGCTGTACCAGTAGACATGCCGAAGCAAGCCTGAGCGACGCTCTTCGCCTCGGATGCGGTCGTATTCAGCACACGATGCTTAACCCTTAATAAAGATTGTGGGGACATGCTGAGCTGATGTATACCCAATTCCAGCCACAGAGGAATGGATCGTTCATCCCCAGCCATCTCACCACACACGCTCACATCAATGCCCGCTTGATGTGCCGCTTGTGCTGTCATACGGAGCATCCGCAGCACAGCCGGATGGTATGGATGGTACATATGTGCAATCTGCTCGTTCATGCGGTCCACTGCCAACACATATTGAACCAGATCATTCGTTCCGATACTAAAAAAATCAGTTTCAACCGCCAATAGATCAGCGATCATCGCTGCAGCCGGTACCTCAATCATAATCCCGCGCTGAATGTTCGGATTGTAGGCAAGCCCTCTCGCATCCAAATCCTCCATAGCTTCCTTCAGGAGAGCATCTGCCTGGCGGATTTCCTCGACGGATGAGATCATCGGATACATTACCTTGATATTTCCTGCTGCACTGGCCCGCAAAATTGCAGTCAGCTGAGTTTTGAATAACTCCTTCGCATCAAGACTGATCCGTATAGCTCGGTAGCCTAGAAAAGGATTTTCCTCCTCAGGCAGTTGAAGATAATCCAGCGGTTTATCTCCGCCGATATCCAATGTTCGGATGACTACAGCGTGGCTCCCTGCCTTTTCCGCGATCAGACGATATACTTCATACTGCTCATCTTCATTTGGAGCAGATTTTCGATCCATATATAAAAATTCCGTTCGGAACAGTCCCACTCCTTGAGCGCCATGCTTCAGGGCTGCCTCCAGTTCCTTCACGGAACTAATATTGGCCGCCAGTCTCAGCGAGGTTCCATCTTTGGTCACAGCTTCCACGGAAGCAAGTACCTGTAGCTGTTCTTTTCTGCGCCGCTGCTCATCACGCAATACCTTATAGTGATTAATAACAGGTTTTTCCGGATTCACATACACCTTACCCAGATCTCCGTCGACTACCATCATATCTCCGGTCTGGACAGGCAAATTAAGATTGCTCTCCAAGCCCGAAACGAGCGGTATACCTAGTGCACGGGCCATGATCGCGGAGTGCGACGTTTTACCACCGTTCATGGTCACAATGCCTAACACATAGCTAGGATTCAAGTGAGCCGATTGAGAGGGGGAGAGCTCCTTGGCTACCAATATATAAGGCTGTGTATCCTTCGGCAGAGTGACTTCCGGTGCACCCAGTAGATGCTTAAGCAGCCGATTCCCCACATCCTTAATATCGATCGCCCGCTCCTTCATATATTCATCATCCAATAAATCAAACATCGTCACAAAATGATCAATAGCTTCCTTTACAGCCACCTCGGCTGCCTTGTATTGGCGCTCAATTATTCCGCCGATTTCGTTCATGAACTCTGGATCTTCCAATATCGCAAGATGAGCATCAAAAATGCTGGATTCCTCCGGCCCCACCATTTCTCGAAACTCATCCTTAATAAACTGGATCTCACTTTTGGATGTGCGTATTCCTTCATACAACCGTTCAAATTCCTTCGCAAGATCCACCGCATCCATTTTTTGCTCAGGTAAATCCCACTCCCAGCTCGGCAGGACAAATGCCTTCCCGATTGCCACACCTGCTGCGGCGCCGATGCCTTCTATCATGTTTCTACCCCTCCAACATTCCTGTCATGCAGCACAACGGACATTACCGAGGCCTGACCTTTTTTCACTGTTTTAAACGGAGCAAAGCTCCATGACTTGACGCGATCCGGATTCGTGATGACCATAGGAGTCACCAGTGATGGAGCTTGCTCTCGCAGCGCCTGCAAATCAAATTTGATCAGCAATTGTCCCGGTTCCACCGTATCGCCTGCTTCTACCATAGCAGTAAAATTCCCTTTTAGCTGTGAAGTATCAATCCCGATGTGAAGCAGAACCTCAAGTCCCTCTCGTGTAGAGATGCCTAAAGCGTGCATCGTCGGATATAGGTGCATCACAGTACCATACACCGGTGACACAAGTTCACCGCGTTCAGGAACAAAAGCAACACCGTCTCCGACCAGCTTAGTCGCAAAAATTTTGTCAGGCACTTCATGAATCGGCAGCATTTTTCCATGTACAGGAGCATTGAACAAAATTTGAGGGAGATCACGCTCCATCAACTTCGCAATTTCCTCACGAATCAGCTCTGAATACGTTCCAAAAACGACCTGCAAGTTTCCCCCGCCCAGATTGATAAGCCCGGCCGATCCCAAAGCCTTCATCGCTCCGGTATCAATCAGCCTGTCATTGTGGACAGTCAGCCGCAAACGTGTAATGCAGGCCTCCACCTGCACAATATTTTCCTTCCCGCCGAGCGCTTCCAAAATAAGCGGAGCACTGTAAGGAATATTGCCGGCCCAATCCTCCAAAACCGAACCTTCCTCACGGCCAGGAGTTGGAATGCGGAACCGCCGGATGGCCCACCGAAACAGTACATAATATACAAGGCCATACGCCACTCCCACCGGAATCAGCAACCAGGCGTTATGTGATAGATGAAAATTAAGCACATAATCTATAAAACCCGCCGAATAGGAAAATCCGTGATGAATATCCAGTTCAAAGGTAAGCCACATAGCCAGCCCAGACATGACCGCATGAACGAGGAACAAATAAGGAGCTGCAAACAAAAAGGCAAACTCGATCTGTTCCGATACTCCGGTAAAAAAGCAGACAAGCGCAGCCGTCAAAAACGTTTTTTGCACCTTTGGCTTCAAATCTTCACGCGCTTCCTGAATGATCGCCAGCGCAATGGCAGGGATCGCAAACATCATAATTGGGAACAACCCGGACATAAAATAGCCCGCTGTCGGATCACCGGCAAAAAATCGGGGCAAATCTCCCTGCACGACGTTACCTGACGGCGTTTTGTATGTACCCAGTTGAAACCAAAATATATTATTGAGCAGATGGTGAAGACCAAAGGCCGCCAGCAGCCGGTACAGAATACCGTAAATAAACAGTCCAAAGCCACCCAAGCTCGATTCCAGACCTGCTATAAATTGTAGTCCCCTCTGAATAAACGGAGCTACAACCAGCATAAGTCCTGCAAACACAGCGGAGAACAAGCCAATGAGCAGCAAAACAAAACGGGTACCCCCAAAAAACTGAAGCACCTCGGGCAACTTAATACTTTTAAAACGATTATAGGCGATACCTGAAATGACCCCCAAAATAATACCGATAAGCGTCGCCGGTTGAATGAGTCCGTTTCCAAATCTCAATGTGACCTGATCATATATAGCCATACCAGCTAGCGCCGCCAGTCCCGCCTGACCTGCCTGATTCGACATGCCAAGTGCAACACCAACCGCAAACAGGTAAGGCAAAAAATAAAAAATCCCGTGTCCCGCCGCATTAGCCATATCAGACACCATCGGGAATCCCCACGCGGACCAAGGAAGACTGCCGAGACTTAGCAATATAGCAGCTGCCGGTAGTACCATCGTCGGGAGCATGACAGCACGACCAAGCTGTTGTAAGGATCCGAGCCAATTCATGGCATTCCTCTCCCTTCTATCCCTGATGGTAAGCTGAATAAATACTTTTGTCAAAGCGATGAGTCCGCCTGACAAAAAATATTTACTTACGCTTCTACAGGTGAAAATATCTTTATTGCTACAACAGGTATCACTAATTTGATGATTCATCCAGATCATTCATAATCAATGCATACATACATTATATGGATTCCTGTCAGTATAATATACTGTATTAAGTTCTCATTTCACACCAAAAACCTTCTTCCCCAGCTTCATAGGGTCGAAGGTTTTTGGTGCATCTTTATGATTATCCTTTACGTACAGCCTGAGTCACTGAGTCCTCTACCTTAATGCAGCGATCCATAATGACCGTCATTCCATGCTCCTGTGCAATGTCATCAGCTTCCTGGCTGATAATCCCTTGTTGAAGCCACAAAACCTTGGCTCCAATCGCAACGGCTTCACGTGCAACCTCTGCACAGTATTCACTGCGACGGAATACATTGACCAATTCGACGGGCTCGGGTACTTCAGCAAGACTGGCATAGCAAGTCTCCCCAAGAATTGTTTGCCCTGCAGCGGCAGGATTAACCGGAATAATCCGGTATCCCCGCTTTTGCATCGCATAAGAAACCATATATGAGGTTCGGTCTGATTTATCAGACAAACCAACTACCGCAATATTGCCTACTTGTTCCAAAATGGTTTTAATTTCTTCCCTGGACGGGTTTTCAAAAGCCATTCTGTCCCCTCCTGTTCGCATTTTAGCTTACTTTTATTTTACCCATTCTACTGAAGCACCAAGCGTCGTCAGATGGTCAAAATACTGTGGATACGATTTGGCAACATGATGTGCATCCTTGATCAATAACGGCTTTTGCGCACGTAAGCCTACAACCGTCAAAGCCATAATAACACGGTGATCAAAGTGCGCGTTAATTTCAACGCCTCCTTCGACACCCTCTGGTCTGCCATGGACGATGATCTCCGCTTGACGTTCCTCTACCCGAGCTCCAGCCTTACTCAGCTCATTCAAATAATCGGTGATACGGTCACATTCCTTGTACCGTAAATTTTCCACATTATAAAAACGAGACGTACCTTCAGCAAATACAGCCGCAGCCACCATGGCAAGTACAGCGTCTGTCGCAGCATCACCGTCAAATTCGATGGCCTTCAATCGGCCATTCCCCTTCACAATAACGGTATCATTCTCGTGTGTTAACGGTACTTCCATCATACGCAGCACATCTACAATGGCACGTTCTCCCTGCCTGCTCTGCTCTTTTAGCCGATGGATGGTGACATCGGAATTCGTTACTGCAGCCGCGGCCAGCACTGCCGCGCTTCCTGGATAATCTCCCTGCACAGTATACGTACGTGGCTGATAGGATTGGCGCCCCGGAACACGGAAAGACATGTAATCATCGCTTGCATGAATGACAATGCCGGCCTCTTGCAATACCTCCAACGTTTGCCCGATAACTACCTTGGATTTCAAATCATGCAGCACTTCAATTTCGCTGTCTTCCTCTAGTAGAGGTGTAAGGAATAGCAAGGCACTCAAATATTGTGAGCTAACCGAACCGGACACCTGAATTTTGCCGCCCTTAGCTTGACCGCCCTGGATACGAATCGGCAACTTACCTTCGCGATGTTCCACCCTCACTCCCAATTGGCCTAACGCATCGATCAGATCGTCATGCGGTCGTTTGCCCAATGAGTCAGGATATGTATTAACGAAAGTAACATCCGGACATAAGGATGCAATTCCCATCAAAAAACGGAGCACCGCTCCGGCATTCCCCACATTTAATTCCTTCACGGATCGAGGATGGCTGCCAAAGCCTTTAATAACTATTTTTTCGTCATCCTCTTCCAGCACTGCACCCAGATCAGCGATACAACGACGCATAGCATCACTGTCTTCGCTATGGGCTGGATAGTAAATAGTGCTTTTTCCATCCGCTAGTGCCGCTGTAAGCAGATAACGAGTCGTGTAGTTTTTGGAGGACAAGGCCCCAATCTCTCCCTGCAAGGAAGGGGTAGGTCTAACGATAACATCCATATTGTACATGCTCCTTTTCGATTCAAACCATCCTAGTTTACATTAATTATACAGGTTGTAGCGTTCATTTCTCCACCAAAAAAATATAGAATATTCATCTAGAGCTGCCGCAGTTTAATCCTGCAGCTTGATAGTCTTCACCTGTTTTTAGGTATAGCCTAATTGACAGCTTAGAGATAGCTTCGCTATCATACATAGAGAGTGTGATGTTTCGCACACCTCAATAACATAAGCAACACAATTTTTCATCAGAAAAGAGGTCCAGCCATGACGCAAATCGCCCTGATTGAACCTTCTGAGCTTCGCGCACGCCTACAAGCAGGAGAACAACTGCAATTGATCGACGTTCGCGAGGCGGAAGAAGTAGCGGAAGGCATGATTGAAGGTGCCAAGCACATTCCGCTCGGACAGCTTCCGGGCCGTCTTGAAGAAATTGAACGTACCGGTGAAATCATCTTTATTTGCCGGAGCGGTTATCGCAGCGAACGGGCCTGCGAATATTTGCAACAGCTCGGTTATGAAGGCTGTACCAACATGACCGGCGGCATGCTGCAATGGTCACAAGAGCAGTAAAAGCTGCTAAATAAAAGAGGCGGGGTCTTCCCGTCTTTTTTCATTTTAACTCAAAGCTTAAACGCGGTAACGCATTAAAATATGTTCTTATCATACCACAGTGTTAAAAGGTTACACAAATCAAAAGGGGATGTCCCATAAGTATAAAAATGACGGGACATCCCTTTTCTCAAAGATGTACAACAAAAAGAAACCGTTTCTTGGTAAAATGGAAGTGCGAACCACCTTTTACGAAAGGAACAGTTTCTTTGTACATTCAATATACCATGGATCAACTCTTTTTGCCAATGGATTTGGAAACAGGGATCCCCGAAAATCACCTCGTGCGAATCGTAAACGACGCCGTGAATTAGCTCAGCGATTCCATCTTCGACGCAGCTTACCCTGGCGGCGGCCGTCATAGCTATCATCCGAAAATGTTCACCAAAATCATCATTTACGCCTACACCCAGCGTATCTACTCCTCCCGTCAAATCTCCAAGGCGGTTCGGGAAAATATCATGTTCATGTGGCTCGCCGCACGGCAGCAGCCGGATTTTCGTACCATTAACCGCTTTCGCTCCGAGCGGATGAAGGACGTCCTGGAGCACATTTTTACCGCGGTCCTGGAACTGCTTGTGGAGGAACAATACGTGTCATTGGAGCACTACTTTCTGGACGGCACCAAGCTCGAAGCCAATGCCAATCGGTACACTTCGTCTGGAAAAAAGCTGTTGTGAAGCACCAGGCCAAGCTTCAAGAGAAGGTCAAAGCACTGTTCACCGCCATCGAGGAAGCGGAACAGCAAGAGAATGCCGCCCACAAAGGAGCGGACCTTCCCGAACTCGACGAAGCGTCGGCCCTCCCGGCGGAGAGGCTGGAACAGGCAGTCCAGCAACTGGAGGAGGAGTTACAAGAAAAACCAAGAACAAGACCTTAAGAAAGCGGTTCGCCAGTTGCGTAAGGACTTGCTGCCTCGGCTCCAAAAGTATGAACATCAGATCCAGACCGCAGGCGAGCGCAACAGCTACAGCAAAACGGACCCGGACGCGACGTTTATGCGGATGAAGGAAGATCACATGCGAAATGGTCAACTGAAGCCGGGATACAATGTGCAGATCGGAACGGAAAACCAATTTGCTCTGGGCTATGATGGATCACGAAAGCTGCCAAATGAAAGACTGAAAATTCTTATTTTTATTTGAATTATGTCTCATAAAAAATGATAAGAGAGTACGGATTTGTTCAACAGCATCCATATTGGCTCATAGAAATCGACAAATCCTCTAACAGGCAAATTGGCTTGTATACGTATTATTCACGATAATACAGTTAGTATTTCCGCCAATGTATATTCTGTATAAAAAAAACAGAACAAGGTGCAACATATATCCTCAAGGTCTTGCAGACAGATTTAAAGGATTTACTCAATTGCGGCGAAGGCATTCGATACTGCTCCATTGAATTTCTCAATCACATCCTTACACCTTGTACCTCTGTCAATAAAGTAGACACATAGAATCGAGAAAATTACGCAGCATTTCGGTACATACGTTCGAACTCATTGGGCGACAAACATCCCAGCGTGGAATGGATTCGCTTGCCATTGTAAAAACATGTAATGTACTCAAAAATGGCCTTTCTTGCCTGTTTGCGTGTCTTGAATTTGTTCAGATAAATCAGCTCTTTTTTCAAGACGCTGTGAAAAGATTCAATACAAGCATTGTCGTAGCAGTTTCCCTTTCGGCTCATGCTTCCTTGAATGCTGTAGGTGCGAACCGATTCTGGTAGTCATGGGAAGCGTATTGACTGCCGCGGTCGGAGTGGTGCAGGACCTGGTCTTTCGGAGGCCGGCGCTGCTCACGCTGGCTCGGTTTCCGCCCGGTCCATTTATAGTAGCCGCTTTGTGATACTTGAAAAGTACCGCACATCTTCGAGATCCAGCACTTGAAGCGGTGACGTGGATAAACGCATAGATCAGCGCCGGTCTTTGGCGAAGAAGTGCATCGTCTTTTTTAAGATGTCATTCTCCTCTTCCAGATCCCGGATTCGTTTCTGCAGGTCGCGTATAGCTTTGTCCTCCGACTTCAGTTGCCCGCTGCCCAGGAAGGCTTGCTGCCCATCTTTCTTGTACTCGGCCATCCAACGGTACAGGGTTAGGAATCGAAGCTTTTCTTTCTATAGTAAGACACGGTAGTTTAACTGAAGCCGCCAGTTCCTTATTTATCTCCCAATCCAGCCTAAGTCACCGTTTGGCTCAACTGGAGCGGGAAGTCGGGATGAACTTAATCGACCGTGGAAGAGGGACTCCGAACATTATCGTTAACTTCCAGCGGGCAGGAATTTTTATTGCTGGCCAGAAGATGGGAGGCCCTTGTTCAGGAGACCAGCCAGATCCGTACCCGCACCAAAAATTTGACACTTTCGATCGGAGCGGCAGATAGCATACAAACTTACGTCCTCCCTGCCATGTACAAGGAACTAAGCAAATATTCAAAACAAATCGAGATACGCATTCGCACTCAGCAGTCAACGGAACTAAACCAATTGTTGGAACGCGGTGAAATCGATATTGCTTTTGCCAATTTGGAACAGCCTATGCCTAATATGCTTGTTAAGAAGTTCCTTGCTGAACGAATGATTGTGATAAGCAGAGGAAAACTACCGGTTGCAAACAACACCTTAACCGATCACGAGTTGGATACGTCAAATCAGCTGTTTTTTGAGTGGAACCCTTCCTTTCGGGCATGGTATGACAGGTGGATTGGGGACAGAAATTACCCGCCTATCCGTTTAGATGCTGCTTCACTAATAGAAACATTCATGGATTCCTGAAAAACGGGCGATTGTTCCGATGTCTCTGGCACGCCGGTATGAACAAACAGGGGAATTCTTTATTTATCATCTGAAATCCCTCCCGCCTGAGCGGGTTTGCTATCAGATTCAACCGCGTAACCCTAGGGCGAGCGATGTAGAAAATCTGCGAATATTAGAGTCGTGTATTCATGCTGTCATGGAGTCAAGCAGTAAATGGGCTGTTATGTATTGAACATACGAAACGGGGCGTCCCTAGCCATTGCATGGCTAACCCTCGAATAATGGCGTAAGCTTGAACAACTCGCTCGAATGAGTGCACCCGCATGGCCGGAAATGAACCCGTTGGATGATCCCTTGCTCGCAGCTAATATAACCCCTTATCACTTCTCCACAGAACGGGCACCATTCCTTGACCTCCAAATCGTATTGAATTGAGACGCGGCTCTTATGATGCTGTTCAAAAGCTATATTTCTGTTCGTTCCGCCATCCATCGAATCACCTTCCTTTTTTTACATTATTTTATTGTACCTATTTTTGGAATTATATATATTTCCGTTTAAAAGCGCCGAGGGTACCATCGCGGCCGGTTCCTTCTGGACATTTGGAGTATTCTTACTTAAAGTCAAAAAGGCCAGTTTGATTTTTTCTCATTCTCCATCTAATAAAATCTTCTTTATTGTCTATTTGAAAATATATGTTTTCTCTCATCAGGTATTGCAGGGTATGGCCAGGAGCTTTGCCGTAAGAATGTCCCGGATAAACACGCACATGGGGAGATACCGATGATTTAACCCTCTGAATACTCTCAAACATTTGCTCCGGGAGGCCTCCCCAGGAATTACAAATGCCGCAGCCCTCTATGAAAATTGTATCTCCAGTAAATATGCTGTCCTGCAGGAGATAGCTCACACCACCTGCCGTATGCCCCGGAGTATGCATGCAGGTTACCATTGTTTCTCCAACGCTGATTTTGTCCAGATCATTTATGGCCTGTAAATTATTGCACCTAAATCCATAATAGTCGATCTCTGCTTTCGACATGTATACATAAGGGTTAAACAGCCCTTCTAAAGGAGCAACCAAATTTACATGGTCATAGTGCGAATGCGTTAAAAGAATTCCCTGCAAAGCTGCATCCAACTGATTTAACTTGTCGACTATTATATTCAGCTCCCATGCCGGGTCAACAATCAATGCATTTCTAGTCGTCTTATCAATGATGATGTATATAAAGTTTGAAAAACGATAGGAACGTGTATTTAATTGGTAAATTTCATAGCTTATGTCCACATGACTACCACCAACTCATATATTTTGATTCTTTCCTTCGAGATCTTCTATAATTTCCATTGCCACAAAATATCCAAAAAATAAAGTTAATATATCCTCGTACCGCTTTCCCCATCCTCTTGCTCGGCGTAATATTATGTTTTGACTTTCTTGTAATTCCTTTTTATGGAATAATAGAGAAACAACAGGTGAATGGCAAGCGGTCAGATCCATCATTAGAGCCGACAACTTCTTCTGAAACTCTTCAATCGGAAAGTCATTATTCTCTTTCGAATACAGCCGCATTGTTTCAGGCGGATTTTTAAATGAAGGTTGATATTGCGTACTAAAAACACCTTCATTAGTTATTTTGTCGGCAATTAATTTACCAAAGACGATACCCGATGCGAAGGCTTGTCCAGGGATTCTTCCCATGCCAAGATCACCATTAAATTGAGCTTCTCCAGTAACAAAAACACGATTTAAGTTTATAACCTCAGCATTAGCATTGATTTCGATTCCTCCTGAAGAATAGTGCATCGTTGGCGTAATTTTGATTCTTTTATTTTTAACAATATTAGGACTCGATCCATATTTTTTGAATTTTTCATTCAATAAGTTTTCATCAGCATGGCTCAGATCCAGGTACATATCCTTTTTTTGTTTGATGCAATCGAGTTGAAATTTTAAAATCTCATCAATCATTTCGTGATAATCATCACATGCAATTGCATCACTGATATGGTCATCTTTTAATAATTGAACTCCTTCCTTATCTACTATTTTCCCTTGACTCATAGATACAACTCCGCCCAATAAAATTTGCCTTCCGTTGTAAATTGACCAAGGATGACACATTACTGTTGACATTCCCTTTAATCTTGCACCTATTTTTTTAGCTAAAATATGCGCTTCACCAGTTGAACCCGGCGAATTATCATTGTAACTAAATTGTCCCGCATATCCTCCCGTAGCCAATACCAAATAATTAGTATAGATTCTGATAAATTGATCTGATTGTGTGTCATAAAATAATGCGATAACTCCATGATCGGACTTTTCCAAATGAATCAAAATTTTATTACACATCGGTTGCTCAATATGCTGCAACAAGCTATTGATTAATTTCTTTCCCCCATGTGATTTAATCAAGCATTCAGGCATGATACCAAAAGAGGTTTTCTCATAAGGAATTCCTAGTTCCTCAAAAAAATCTATAATTATACCGGAATTCCTGTATAGCGTTTCAATAACTGGCCGATCTGCCCCACATTTATCAATAGTAAGATTAATAATATCATTAATTTCATTCTCTGATGGAACACGCGTATTAGCGGCTGAAAGGAAGGAGTTGCTTTGTTTGGGCGCATTCTTTTTTGTTATTATCATGTACTTCATATGGTTTTTTGACAAATAATAAGCAACAGCAAGCCCCGAGATACCCGTACCGACAATCAAAATTGGAGTGTAGTGTTCAACGGATATTATATTTTGTTTCATCATTTCATCTCCTCTTTTAGGAAATGTGTAGAAAAGTTACGAGGATTGCCGACGAACAGCGCCCCGGTGGAAAATTGAAAGAGGGTAAGATTGCCAATCACTCGCATGTTTGTGTCAATGCGATCTTGAACACTCGCAAAATCCATGTGAAGCAGGGGCTGCAAGCAGTTATTCATCCGAAAAAGCGAGCTTCCGGCAGGAATAAGCCGTGAACAGAACTGTGCGCCTGCAAGCCCCGCTCCCGCCTTGTTTTAAGCCTCAGTAGCTGTTGGTTTATTTTTCAGTTTTATAAACTCGCGTTTTGCCCACAAATACAGAAGCAAAAATGCTATCAGATTTCCGCTTCCAAAGAATATGAAAATAAGATTCATATTCTTGATGGGAAAATGAAGCAATGGCAGCAGCACCGGAAATGAAGTGATTAACATACGCAAAGCGTCACTGACTAAATTGGGCATCGGTTTGCCAATTGCCTGAAAAGCGAAAGAAGTGACAATAATTCCGGCAAGCCCAATGCTGGTCAATGTTAACAGCCTGACCTGTCTTACACTGTTATCTATGACATCCTGTACAGAAGAAAATTGCTGAAAGATCTCAGGCGCAAATAACATGTACAGTGCTGCAAGAACTAAGCCGGATATCATGCATATTTTGATATTTGTGGAGAATATTTTGTCACATCTTTTAAAGTTTTCCCCTCCAAAATTTTGTCCGATCATAGGTATTGTAGACAAACCAATAGCGAATGCCGGGATTAAAAACATTTGATCCGTTCTGCTGACCAAAACCCAGGCATTCATTGATGCTTCACTTATAGATCCTACTACGTTATTCAATATCATGGTTGCTGTATTGATTAGCAAGAAGCCTATGGAAGCAGGAATACCAATATACAGAATTTCTTTAATAATTTTACTGTCTGGCGCAAATATTTTCCCTTGAATTTGCATTGTTGTCTTTCCTCGTACAAAGAAAGATAAATAGTATACAACAGTTAACCCGACAGAAATTGAAGTCGCCAACGCCGAACCCTTAACTCCCATATTGAAACCAAAAATCAAAATCGGGTTTAAAATAATATTAATAATTGTCGAAGCAGTTACAGCTATACCAATTTCTTTTGCTTTACCTTCCCCTTGCAGTATTCCCCCAATAGTTGTCATTAACAGTTGGAATAGCATACCCGGAATCATGTAATACAAATAATCAACGCCATATTGAATAGCTTCAGTTGACATCTTGCTGCCCGCTAAATGCTCAATGATGTTCCGCCCAAATATAGAACAAACAACCAATGTAATAACCGAAATGACCGATGCCAATAATAGTCCGGTGTCCCCTGTTCTTTTAATCAGCACTTCATTTTTTTGGCCGAGGCCTCTGGCCGTAACGGAGCTTGTTGCCATAAATAAGGAACAGGATATATAATAAATAATCAAGTATATGCTATAAACTAAACCTGTACCACTCAGCAAAGCCGTTGAACTCCGGTCAATCAGGGATATAAAAAAAGTATCCACCATCATATGGGCAAATAGCACGGACTGGCTAATCAATATTGGAATGCCTAGTTTCAGCGTAGTAAGAGCAATGGGCCCATTAAAAAAATCTAGTGACTGTGGGTCTGATTTCCTTGCTTTCCTGCTTTTGTCTGACGTAGTCAGAGCTTCCCCTTGGCTAGGGTCGTTTAGATTTGAGTTAAAATCTCCCATTTACTATTCTCTCCTTGTATAATATTCCATGCATTTCTTGCATATGCTCGCGCTTTCTTGGATTTTCAAGAGATGTGGATAGCATAGGTCGCGGCCCTTATGGAAATAAATCTGTGGATGCTCCGTGCTTTTGTTGTCGTTTGCTAAAATCTGAGCGTTGGTTAACAAATGAGTATTTGAAGTTTAAATCATGCGGTCATCTGGGGTGGGACTGGCGTATTTTGCAAAAATTCCGATGGGGTAAACCAGTAGTGTCCGGCCGGTCGATGCCGAAGATGACGTCGGTCTTGGCATTCTCCCGTCGAAGCTCCTTTATTCACAATACCAGATTTTTCATTGTTTGTAAATAAAAAATATAAACTTTAACCTGTCGATCTCGCAAACGGTTGTGCCGGGATTAACCCAGAGCCTCTGGCAGGCCTGGCGTTCCCGAATGGGCGAAGCAGGCTCCAGGCCCGCTCCGCTCCGGTGTACACCCTATCTGGCCCTCGTTCTGCCGCCAGGGAACCTTAAATCCATTCATTAAATACTGATTATACTGGAGCTTTACTTCCAGTACCGCTTAACTGTAAATTTTCAATCAAATTCTTGAGGTACCTATCGGAAACTACCTTTTTAAAATATAATTTTTCACACAATTTAAGAATCTTTTCATAGACATTCGGCTCATCAAAAATGGTCATATGGCAGCTAGGATCCACATCAATCATATAAAGTTTTGGAATTTCCCGTTCCCAGTCTCCCCAGTATTTTGAGCCATCTACAGCCTGTGAAAAATTAGGCACTGTAGAAGCATAGGGCTCCAGGTCACCATAAACCTTCCCGCCCTTGTTACGGAAATAGTAGCATGTCACTTCTTCCGGATATAATAATGGCAAAACGGAAAATTTATCCAATTTATAGGATTTTTGAATATCTAAATGTTTTTGTATCATTTTGTGTAATTGTGCAGTAGTTTTATTCAATCCGCGGCTCTTTGCAAGTTCAATAAGCTCATTTAAATAGACTTCATCACTTAATTCTAAATTGGTTTCATCGCGATGTATTAACATAGGCGGCTCATCTGATTTTTGCTTCATTGCAGAAATGAGGGCGACGTTTATTGTTTGCAGAATTAAATCTTTATCACTGTTTTTTAACGCATTTAATGCATTGCTATCCAGTGTGTCCAGCATAACAATAGTATTTACTTTTTGTCCCATTTCTTGCAATTTTCGGGTAACTTCATACGCAATATCTCCCCCCAGCGAATACCCGCCTAGATCATAGGGTCCTTCCGGTTGCACGGCCTGAATGATTTGAATGTAGTATTCAGCCATAGAGGGTATCCCTTGCAGCGGCTCCCTTTCGGACATCCACCCACGCGCCTGAATTCCATAGAATGGCCTTTGTGAATTCCGGGCAATGCCCTGATAGGATTCTACTCCACCCAATCCCGGGTGAAACCAGAACACAGGCTGCCCATGCACGCTCTCGTTGAGGTGAATTATTTCCGGATATTCGGATAAATCTTTTGGAACGATAATTGTTACCTTAGGAATCGAAGTCTGCTCATGTACTCCTGCACTTTTTTCCTTCAAAATGTTCACAATATCCTGAGCCGTTCTACTTTCACGTAAATTGTCCAAAGTAACTGAGAATTCCATCCTGGATTGCAGTTGTTGAAATAATGACATCAGCAATATCGAATCAAATCCGTATTGCTCCAAAGGCTTATTGATATCCAGTTCTGACGGACTCATTCCCAGGACAATGGACAGTATATCCATTACTTGGTCTGAAAGAGATTCAAATTCTGTTGCGGTATCCTCATTCGCGACTTCTTCAGGCACTTCAAGCTTAACGCTCAGCCCTGTAGCCTTCTGATGCTCTGCCCAGCAGCGCCGTTTCTCAAAGGGATAGGTCGGCAATGCTACTATTCGCGCACCTTTACCGCTGTGCAACAGCTCCCAAGGAATTTTACTTCCTTGTACCCAGCATAGTGCCAGCTTCTCAAGGTTATTCTCGGCTATAAGTTCTTGCAGCAAGACCTCCTCCAGTTTTCCTGAGAGCAGGCTTCTGATTCCTGCTGAAATATTCTCTTCATAATTCCCTGTATACATAGGAACAGAGGCATCAATTCTTGAATTTTCAGTTTTGGATTTCAAATACGCCTCCATACCCTCGATCAACTCTTCCCGGCTGCTTACTACCATTGCCAATCGGCACTCCATTGCTTCCCGGCCTGCTTGAAGTGTGTGGGCAATATCGGATAAGCGATGTCCGTCTTGAAGCTGCAGGAACTCCAGCATTTGCCGGACAACAAGCTGAAGCCGTATCACATTCTTGGCTGAGAAGACAATGAAATGCTGCTCAGGGGATGATGAATCCCGGCCTGGAACTGTATCCTCCTGTACGGGCAGATACTCTTCTATAATTAAATGTGCATTCGATCCGCCTGCTCCAAAGGAACTTACAGTTGCACGCCTTGGATACTCCTGTTCTACTCCGTCCATCGTTATTACTGGTCTTTTCCAATCTATTAACTCTTTTTGCAGATAAAATGGAGTATGATCAAGGTTGATATTAGGGTTTAACGGATCTACCTTAATGGACGGAACCAATTTCTTATGCTGCAATTGCAAAATAACCTTCGTCAGTTGTGCCATTCCCGATACAGCCTCCGGATGCCCAATATTGGATTTTACAGACCCGATTACACAAAACTGTTGGTCGGTTGTAAACTTACGAAAAGCGTTATTTAAGGCAGTAATTTCGATAGGATCCCCTAATGCCGACCCATTGGCCGCAGCTTCAACATAGCTGACTGTACGGGGATCAATCCCTGATTTTGTAAAGTTATTTTCAATCAACTGAGCCTGTGCGTTCGGATTAGGAACTGAGAATCCGTTAGTATGTCCTCCATGATTGGTTGATGTTGATTTAATCACAGCCAGAATGGAGTCTCCATCCATTCTTGCCTTTGACAGCGGCTTTAACAGCACTACCCCAACACCTTCCGAAGGTAGATAACCATCACCCTTACCAAAAGATCTGCTGTCTGTGTGACTGCCAAGCATTTGCACCTGGCTCAATCCTAAATATTTCCTAGGGTGAATGGAAAGATTAGCACCTCCGGCTATTGCCAATTGGCATTCACCTTTTATAAGACTTTCACAAGCCATATGAATGGCGATCGTGGCAGAAGAACACATCGTATCAATCGCTACACTCGGTCCCTGAAAGTTGAAAAAGTGAGAAACCCTATTTGCAATGGAGCTGTAGGATGATATTGCCATTGCTGATTCTTTGGAAATGTCCAAATTAAAAGAATGGTATTGATGATACATCGCACCGGCAAAAACTCCGACGTTAGCCTGATACAGGCGTTGTAAATTCTCACGGGTATATCCGCAGGTTTCCAGTGCATTCCAGACTGTCTCCAGAAACAGGCGGTCCAAAGGATCTATAATTTCCGCTTCTCTTGGCGAAATATTGAAGAATAAAGGATCAAATTTATCTATGTCTTCAATAAATCCTCCCCATTTACAGTATGTTTTTCCAATGGTGTTCCTAGCCTCATCAAAGTAAAGACTGTGGTCCCAACGATCACCAGGAATTTCTGTAATGCAATCCTTCCCGTCCCTCAGGTTATTCCAGAATTCTTGAATATTTTTTGCTCCGGGATAACGCCCTGAAAGTCCTATGATAGCAATATCATTATCCTCAGGTAATTTTTCCGGCTTCGATTTCATACGTGAGGAAGTAAACCTCAGCCTTCTGTGACTATTGAACAATTGCTTTACAGGCTCTGGCTCAGCAACATTTTTCTTTGAATTTTTGCCGTCCTCAATGGCATTCTCTTTAATTCCTAAAAGTTCTATTAATTTATCCAGATGGGATTCAAGGAAATGCCCGGTTAATTCTTGAATGCTTTGATATTCAAAAAACAATGTTCTGGATAATGAACCAAAAGGCTTTTCCAATTTATTAGTCAATTCCATTGCCATGATTGAGTCTATGCCGTATTTTTCCATAGGGGCATCTGCCTCAATACGGTGAGGAGGCAGTTTAATCACTGATGAAAGCAGGGTTTTAAAATAATTTACAGCTTTCTCATGAAGCAAATGTTGTTCTATTACAGGTTCTCCTTTTGTCGCTTCTACAGCAGGCTTCGTTGTTACAACCTCCGCTAGAGGCAACTGTCTTTCGAGTGTTTCCTGAAAACGTCTAATATCACCTTCAATAACCATCACCTGCGGTTCGCCCGAAGCTAAGCCTTTATATAAAGCTTGAATTCCGGTTTTGGTTTGCATGGCAACTATACCTTTGTTTTGTTCCGATCGTTTTTCAATTTCTGCGTTGACACTCATGCCGCCATCTTTCCACAGTGGCCAGTTGATAGATAAGGTTTGACCTTGCCGTTGCTTCGATAATATTAAAGTATTTCGATATCTGGCATAGGCATCCATAAAAGCATTAGCTACAGCATAGTCAGCCTGGCCTACATTGCCAAAGCACCCTGCTGTCGATGAGAATAGAATGAAGAAATCAAGCGGCAGTTCCATGCTCGCGTGATCCAGATTCAACAGCCCGCTAACTTTAGGCTTCAGAACCTCTAGCAGATCTGCTTTATTTTTTCTTAGTATGAAATTGTCTTTGATTACACCAGCACTGTGTATGATTCCGTTGATGCCTCCGAATTCCGCCTGGACGCTTCGTATGAAATCAATAACATCCTCTCTTTGAGTCACATCCAGTTGCCTGTATTCAACTCTGGCATCCAGAGCCTTTAATTCGTCAAGCTTAGCCTGTTTGATCGCACCAAGCAGGGATCGTCCGGTGAGAATCAGTGTAGGATTCTTTACTTTGTTTGCAATTTCTTTGGCAAAGATAAGTCCCAAGCCGCCGGCACCACCTGTAACTAGGTATATGCCCCTATCCTTCCATGGAAGTTCCGCTGTTTCGCGGATAGCTTCGATTTCGCTCCAGGCCGTAACGAACCGTTTACCTTCCTGATATCGTATGCGAGTATCAACCGGGCTGCGGCTGTTCTCTTTCAGTTTCTCAAGTATTCCTTCTGAACCTTCCCATGATTCTACTTCAATTAACTGCCCTATAAGCTTCGGATTCTCTAACTGCGCCGTTTTTAGAAGACCGGTTAAACCGGATAAAAATTGCAGCTCCTCCCTGGCAGGAACAACAACCTGGATCAGCACCATATCCTTAGGTCTTTCTTTCAGAATGCTTTGAATTTTTTCAAAGATCTCTACAGTATATATCTGGAACAGTTCATCTATGTTGCTCTGTTGAGACTGCAAAATCATACACTGAACTCCGTTTATATGAGCTTCAATTTTTTCCCTGGCTGCTTCATCCTGCCCGCAAAGTATAACTACATGTTGGCCATAAACAGGTGCCAAGCCCCCTTGCAGAACCTGTTGTTCATTCCAGCCGGGCTTTAGCATTAAAGTACCGGTATTTACTGAAGCTCCTTCAGAATCCGCATCACCTTCAAACACTCTGGAGGTAAATCCTCTCAATTTCATATAAATATTCCCGTTATCATCACACAAGTCAACATCAAGCTTCCTGATCTTGTCTCCTTCTTCGCTGCCCCTGCTGTACCTGACAAAAGCCCACATAGAAGCGGTATTGCTTCCAAATATTTCGATTTCGTCTAAAGCAAAGGGTACCGCTGTCTTAAGCTCATGTGAACCCATCATTAAGCACATTGATGTCTGTAAAGCAGCATCTGCCAAACTTGGATGAATGACAAACTGACCTCGCGTAGCAGAAACAGATGGAGGCAAAGATAGTTTTGCCAGCAATTGACCAGATCCCATATATACATTTTCTATTGCTTGATGCCCCGGACCATAGTCAAACCCTATAGCGCGGAAAGCTTCATAGCATTGGGCGGATGTAAAAGTTCCTTGATTGCACTGTTGCTGCAAGGCAGTTAAATTCAGGGTTGTGATTTCTTTAACCACATTCAGCACCGCATGGCCCTGGCTGTATATGATCGGTTCCTTGTCGCTGAAGTCACTATAGATTTCATAGGAAATCTCTCCGTCCTTCTCCGGGAACAGGCCGATGTGGATTTGAACCGGCTGGGCTCCCGCAATAATAGGCCGGACCCAAACGATGTTCTTTAGTCTTATCCCTGTATCCTCTTCCATCAATGCCCCTGCCCCATGCTCAACCGCAGCCCGGGCCATCTCAAGATAGGCGACTCCGGGTAACACCCGCTGTCCCTTAACAACATGGCTTTCCAGGAAAAACTCCTTGCCCGTGAAGGTTGAAGTAAATCTCTGCTCCAGCAGGTCGGACGTATTCCGGTGCAGCAGAGGATGAATCACAGAGGTCTCTACCGTAGGGACCTCCCGGTTATTGCCGTTATGTTCACCGATTCCATCGATCCAGTAGCGTTCCTTTGCAAACGGGTAGGTGGGAAGGCTGACTCTTCTGCGTTTAGCCGAGCGGTAGAGCTTGTTCCAATCAAAAGCTAAACTTTTCGTCCATAGATCTGCAATTTTCCCGTACTTTCCACGTTGAATCCATTTCTCAATCGTTTCCTGCATCTCTTCATCTACAGCCAAAGCAGCCAATGTATCTTTATTACGTTTTACCTGCCCTCTGTACAGGTTCTCAATTCCATCCTGTCCGGCTGCAAAGCCCCACAGCTTCGCCTTGAGCTGCCCGATGCTGTCTGCCAGTACTCCCAGCCGCTCTTCCATGGCCTCGCGCCCTGTCTGGAGGGTGTAAGCTATGTCCGCAAGGTCTGCATCCGTCCATGGCTGTTCCTCGATGGCGGCCAGCAATCTCTGGACCTGCGCCTTCAGCCCTTCCTCATTCTTGGCCGACAGCACAATGATGGCCGGCTTCTCCGGG
>NZ_JAIVEM010000030.1 GCF_020404765.1 Paenibacillus sp. BJ-4 | reverse complement strand
CAACGATTTCAGGCCAAACTCAAACAGCGCGCGCCGATTGAGTACCGGCACGCGCTGGCTGCTTAGCCTTTTTTCACTTGTCTACTTGACAGGGGTATGACCAGGGGATTGCCTTTTTCTATTTGTATGCCCTTATTTTCATGAAGACTGGGGCAAGTCTCAGGCACAAGTATCCCAAAGCTCCATTAATTTAGTTATGGCTGCATCAATGTTGTCTAGGGACACACCATCTCTGGCTTCCGTAGATATACCTTCCAGAAAGGTAACGAATAGCGTGGTTAACATGCTAACATTTGTGGATTCTTGAAGTTCTCCGTTCTTGGTAGCTCGCTCAATACGAGCATAGAACTTGTTCCTTGTCACTGCTCTTTGCCTGATCAATAGTTCTCGAATATGAGTGTTTTCCGGCGAACATGTATTTGCAGACAATATGACTAAACAACCCAAGGGGTGGGTCTGCTCAGTCTGCATGATTGCTGAACGTCTTAAGGCTAATTCAATAGCAGTGCGCGATGAAAGTGAATAGTCTGTAAGGCATGTCGATACTTGTCCGAATGTAGCCAAATACCGATCCAGCGCTTCTTTGAATAGTGCGTCTTTTGATTCAAAAGCTGCATAAAAGCTGGCGGAGGAGATGCCGCCCATCGCCTTTTTGAGTTGAGCCAAAGAGGTCGATTCAAATCCATGCTCCCAAAACAACATCATAGCTTGGGAGATCGCTTCATCACGACTGAATTTACGTGGTCTTCCGGTTCTAACCATGGAGTAGCCCCCTTTTACCTTGTACTTATATACTAATCGATCCAAAAGTAATTGACAAGACTGGAAGGTATCTTTAAAATATGGAATGATCGATCCATAAATAAAATAAAAGGAGGGCAAATCATTGGCATATGTGCTTGATTTTTCGCTTGAACTTGTTTTGAAATCGATATTAAGGAGCTGCGCTAATGTCCAGCAATAACTCTTCTACTACTACAAAGATTGCTTCTTCCGCCTCCTCTGAGCGCTTTCCCTGGCTTGGTCTGCTTGCTTTGGCTATGACAGGATTCATCTGTATTATGACGGAAACAATTCCGGCTGGTTTGCTTCCGCAAATAAGCAGGGGACTTTATATTTCAGAGGCAATGGCGGGTCAACTGGTCACTGTGTATGCCATCGGTTCCTTAGTGGCTGCCATCCCTGTAGCTATAGTTACCCGTCAATGGCGGAGGCGTCCGCTGTTACTTCTGGCTATCTGCGGGTTCCTAGTTTTTAACAGTGTGACTGCTATTTCTTCCAGCTATATACTGACGCTGGCTGCCCGCCTGCTGGCAGGAGTTTCGGCTGGAGTTCTATGGGGTATGATCGGCGGTTACGCTCTTCGCATGGTATCTGCTACATTGAAGGGGAGGGGGATGGCAGTTGCCATGGTTGGAACGCCCATCGCCTTGGCCATTGGTGTCCCTGCGGGAACGTTTCTGGGGAACCTCATGGGTTGGCGTTCCGTTTTTGGAATCATGTCGCTACTGACTGTTATACTGATCGCGTGGGTGCTTTGGAAGGTGCCGGACTATCCGGGACAGTCCTCCGATAAGCAAACTTCGATCTATGCAGTCTTCCTTACACCGGGTATTCGGCCCATACTTATGGTTGTTCTGACCTGGATGACAGCCCATAATATTCTCTATACTTATATTGCTCCATTTCTTACCTCCAATGGGATGGGTGAGAGAGTTGGTCTGGCGCTGGCTTTCTTTGGCATTGCTGCTCTCGTAGGTATATGGATAACTGGCGTATTCATCGACCGTTGGCTGCGTAAGCTTGTCCTTATTAGTCTTATTTCCTTCGTCTTAATTTCTATTGCCATGAGCTTTAGCAACTCCAATGTCTTTATGATCTATATCATTGTTACGGTATGGGGTTTAACTTTCGGCGGCGCAGCAACGCTATTGCAAACGGCGCTTGCTCAGGCTGCAGGGGAGAGCAAAGTGGATATGGTCATGCCGATTAACACGACCGTATGGAATCTGGCTATCGCCGGCGGCGGGATGGCTGGGGGTATTTTACTTGAAACTTTTGGTGTGGGATCATTTGCATGGGCATTATTCATACTCTTATTCCTTGCGCTTCTCGTGGCTTGGGGTGGCAAAAAGCATTCGTTCCCTCCACAGTAATCTGGTATTAGTGAGGAGTTTTTTAAAATTTCGCTTGCTATAACTTCTAACTTTAATGCACAGAAGATACTGTCCCAAGGGCAGTTGCAATAAAATAAAGAGCATTGTCTAAGCCGATGTTGTCGACAGAGCAATGCTCTTTGTGCTTGCATTCGATCTTACTATAAAAAAATGAAGTCCTGCTTATTTTCAGAGAAGGGCTGTATTCACTTCGTTTTCTAGTGAAATATTCGCTAAAAATCAATTTTGATTTTTTAATGAGATATTCTTGTTTTTGGGGGAACAAAAAGGTATTCTGCATTCAAAATTATGGAACTATAAGCATTTAACTCAAACCTTTATCTCTATTAAGAAGGAGAAGATGAATATGAGTATCTTAGAAGATTTATATTACGGAAAATGGTATCCAAGTGAAAGAACTAGACCGATAAACCCTGAGCTTGAATCAATCCATCAGAAAATAACCGCTTCTATGAAAACTCTAAAAGCAAGATTGTCGGAACACGATTATGAATTAATTGAAGAACTATCCGATTTAAATGATGTTTTAATTTCTATATTATCTGCCTCAGATTATATTTCTGGATACAAAGCAGGGGCTTTGACGATGGTTGAAATATTTGATGGAAAAATCATATAAACTAAGTATAAATCCATGTTTTTCATATAACAATTAGTAATGAATTTTGTGGAAAAAACGACTATTAGGTAAGTTAATAATGAGATTGTGGCTTACGAGCTTGGAAAACGTAATGACAATGAACTTGTACTCTAGACGTTTGCCAAAGCTTTTGCCAAAGCTTTTGCCAAAGCTTTTGCCAAGGCAAAAGACGTGACCGGGCTGATCGTTCATAACGACTAGGGGTTCCAGATACAAAAATAACAATTGTTTATTAAATATCTGAAATTTCCAAGCAGTAGTATTGTCACCATGTTGACGATAATACAGAATGCTGTTATTGTAATTATAGTCAACATGATGACAATAAAAAGAAGAGGATATATTTATGGAATATTCTAAAGCGCTTAGAGAGTTATATATAATGCAACAAACTTACGCTACTTTTTTTTCCGTTACTAATAAGTTGCAAATACAAGGCGATAACTATTTTGAGAATTTAACATCACGACAGTACATGATCATGCTGGCAATAGCTCATTTGCCAGAGGATGAAACAACACTTGTTAATATTGCAAGAAAGTTAGAAACAAGCAAACAAAGTGCACAAAAGCTTATAGTCAATTTAGAGAATAAAGGATACCTGATTACGACACCGAGCAAACGGGACAAACGTGCCATTAACGTAGAAATCACGGAATTAGGGAAAAGAGTCATGCTGGAATGTGGTGAGAAAGCAATATGCCTAATGGCAGATATTTTTAATGAATTCACAACTGAAGAATTAGAAGTGTTATGGAGTTTATTGAAAAGAATATATGGTACCAACAACGAAGAGTACGTTGGTTTTGAGGAAGATGTAAATTATAAATTTGAAGACTTGGAAGGGTTTCAAGAAGCACAAATTCGAGCTTTAGATAGTTTTATTTTACGGAGAAAACATATTTAAATGATGGGAATTGAAATAGATAACATTTTTCCATCAAAATTTTCTATACTATCTTTGGGGGTTGCGAGATGAAATTACAAGTACAACCAAGAGTTGCACTTATTGATGAAAAAATTGATTTTTGTGTCACAGGGTTACCACCAAGGGGCAAAATGAAAATAACTGCATCCATGCATTTTCCATGGGCTGTAAGTGAAAAGTATCAATCATTCGCTTGGTTTACTGCGGATTCAAACGGTAGTGTTGATTTATCAAAACACAAACCTGATTCTGGAACTTATGATTATATAGATAGTATGGGGCTTATTGCTTCTTTACAAAAGATTAGTAGTGAGGGAGGGAATATTGCTCTTAATATTTCAATAGATGATAGTGTATTTATTGACATAGTATGTGAAAATGGACAAGATCGAGAATACGTAAGACTAGAGCGTATGTTTAAGTTACCGGAAGTGAAAAGACAACAGATTACTGGTGAATTTGTGGGAGAGTTGTTTTACACTGAAAACTCAAATAATAAAACGATTGTAGTATTGGGTGGATCTGATGGTGAACGAAATGGTCTTTCGCTTTTGTCAGGACCATTGGCATCTAGAGGTTTTAATGTTTTAACCGTTGGATATTTCAATGAAAAGGGATTGCCTAAAAAACTCGAGGAAATTCCCCTTGAATATTTTGAGAAGGTGTTCTCTTGGCTTAAAAAGAATCCATTAACACATGCTACCGAAATATATGTACATGGTACATCTAAAGGTGGAGAATTGGCGTTACTTTTGGCTTCACGATATAATTTCATTTCTAAAGTTGTGGTTTCTGCACCTCATGCATATTGTTTTCAAGCTTTGGATGGTATGATGAGTGGTAAAAATGTTTCATCATGGTCATATGAAGGGAGATCATTACCATTTATACCAGTTGATAATGACATTTTTTATGAGCATCAGCGTGATTGCTTAGAAAAGAATATACCTTTTGGGTTTACTACTACATATAAAAAAAGTGTGGAAAGGGCAAGAAATAAAGAAGAGGCTCGAATAAAAATAGAGAATGCACATGCAAATTTACTGCTAATTGCAGGTCAGCGAGATAATGTTTGGAATACTTACGATGCATGTGTAGAAATGATGAGTATTTTGAAAAAAACCAATTATAAATACAGATACAATCTTTTAGACTATAAGGATTTAGGTCACTCATTACCAATACCGTATATTATCCCCTTAAGCGAAACATTGAACTTAAAAATGGGTTTAGGCGTGTTTACTTGTGGTGGTACGTTAAAAGGAAATTCTTATGGTCAATCAGATTCTTGGCAGAAAACAATAGAGTTTTTTATGAATTAATATAACAATTGATTAAAGGGAGATTTTTAGTTTAATTTAGTGCGTTATAATAGGGAATATTATGCTCATGAAGGCTGGTATAAGGAAAGTCCGTGGGAAGAAAGCTAAGATACTCGAAATTTGGAGGGTTAAGAATATGATTCAATCCATAGTTCATATCGCGTTGGTTGTAAAAGATTATGATGAAGCAATAGATTTTTATACTAAGAAGCTAAATTTTACATTAGTTGAAGATATCTATCAGCCAGAACAAGATAAACGATGGGTAGTAGTATCACCTCCCGGTTCAGTCGGTACTACAATATTGCTTGCAAGAGCATCTAAGCCTGAACAGGAGTCATTTATAGGTAATCAGTCGGGAGGTAGAGTGTTTCTATTCTTAAACACTGATGATTTTTGGAGAGATTATAATGAAATGATTTCAAGAGGAATAGAATTTGTGAGAGAACCCAAAAGTCAATCATATGGGATGGTTGCAGTATTTAAGGATTTATACGGGAATCTGTGGGATTTATTAGAGCTGAATGAAGATCATCCGATTTCTAAGCGAATAAAGTGAAATAATCTGAGTGATATTACACTAACTTCTAGCTGTGTAAAATTGCACAGAAACATACCTTCCAGTATAGATAGTAAATGTCCATAGAAATATTAGCATATCTAAAGTGATGTGAACCGAAACCGACCCTATAATTGGAGTCGGCTTGTATTTGATGAGCATGTTGCGGAGGAACACTATACTGCCCAGCTGTTATAGGAATTTCTTCATTTCATTAAATGCTAATTCCCTGTGACCTGCTTGGCAGTGTTGCTCACCCCCCGTTTCTTTAGTAAATACTTTGGTTGTAATGGACGCAGCATTTATTAATTCTTGTTGGATTTGTGCGAGTCGGCTAATAGGCACGTATTGATCATCTTCTCCAGCTAATAAAAGAACATCTTGATTAATGAATGCCCCAATGCCTTGCATCGTGTGCTTTTCGAAATTTTAGATCAAAAGGCGTTGCTTCACCGGTATTTTCCATCCCTTTGGTAATCTTCCAATGCAAATCAATATTGTGAGTCATCATCTGTTCGAATAATGAATTCACTTGATCCACTTCATTATGATCGACTAGCTGCATCATACTCTGATACGTTTCTTCTGGCATACCCATTCTTAATGCATCTAGACCACAATAGAAAATATTAAAAGCAACTACTTTATCGATTCTCTTTTCGAAGGCTGCAGCACGCATAGCCAAATATCCTCCCCAAGAAGCACCTAGGAGGCTTACACGATCTAATTTGAAATAATCGATCACAGCTGATATGGGCTTTTCCCAGTTGTGAATGAATTTAAGACCTTTTTTTAATGCAGTTCCTTGCCCTGGACCATCAAACACAACAATATTGTAATCAATTCCTTTCATAAATTTCATCATTTTAAGCATCTCTTCCATGTAAGAATCATACCCACCAAAGACAAGCAATGTTTTCGTAGCGCCAGGTGTCAATAATTTTACAGCAGGAAGATAGGAATCTTCATAGGGAATCTTGTAGGATTCATAATCAAAATCATGAAAGCCTTTATAGAAGGTTTCTCTATATTTTTGATACATTTTTTCTTTATTGGGGTCTGTGGGTGCAAGATAAAATTCTGCAGCTTGATAGTAGACTGAGGCTAAGTCATAGTCCTTGCTATCTTCACGTTTCTTTGCAAAATTGAGCCAAGCTTCATACCAGCCATGGGTGTCGATTAATTTCGGAATGATTATTTCCAAATCCGTTGCGGCTCGATCATCTTCTTGATAATAATCATTGATAAAACGGTTAATTTGAAGATTGAATTGCTCGTTATTTACATAGGGTTTAAACATATATTTTCCTCCTTCAATTTGGGTATGTGCTTACTATAGAGTATAGTTACTACATAAAAAATAATTAGTATCGCATCATCTGTAAGATATCTTACACGGTATATATGAAGTGTTCGAAAACTTACACATAAGGAGCAAGTGGTTAAATGAATGAAGATATCAGAATTTATAAAACAAAAATAGCTATTGAGCGAGCTTTCATTGAATTACTCCAACAGCAGGATTTTAAAGATATTACGATCAAAAAAATTTGTGATCAAGCTCTTATCGGACGTTCTACTTTTTATAGTCATTATTTGGATAAGTACGATTTGCTAGAAAAAATAGTTAAACAGTATGCTTCTGATTTTAAAGTTGAGGTTGAACATCGTTTTGATGCAATGAAAGATGGTAAGGTGGCTAATGCCATAGAACTTGTAACCGATCAAATGATTAAAAATAAGTTCGAAATTTCAACATTATTAGCCATTCATGAAGTAACGGCTGATCTACGTAAGGAGTTTGAACAAATTTTGTTTAGGACTTGCTTAGCTTATTTAAAGCAACAGAATTCTTCAACTTCGATCGCATTGGAGTATTTAGCAGAACTATATGCTGCTAACTCAATGATGTCTATTCATTGGGTTTTGAAAAATGGCAAAGATACTAACATCATTCTTCTTTTAGATCAAATGCAAGAATATATTTTTGGCCAGTTAAAGTCTGATCTATATAAAAATTAGTATGCGTGGATGAAGCTTTTATCGACATGTCATTGATGATGGGTGCAGGAATTTTTTACAAATATAATTCTTGACGAAATTAGTTGTTATAGCTATTATATTTATGACAACAAAAATAAGGCGGATTATTCAAATGACCAATCATAAATATGACTACACACAATTGATCGGATTTAAAATTATTAAGGGAGAAGTTCTCATAAAGAGAAAGCTTCTAAGCGCCTTCCTGGAAAAGGGATATGACATCACTTTTGAGCAATGGACAGTTCTTAATGTGCTGTACGCAGAACCGGGCCTGATTCAAAGTGAAATTGCAATTAAAACGTACAAAGACAAAACAAATCTGACCAGAATTTTGGACGTTCTTTCTAAAAAAGACTATATCGTAAGGGAGACCCATGACAAAGATAGGAGAAGCATCCGCATTTACCTGACTGATACAGGAAAAATGATGTTTCACGATCTGATTCCTTGTGCGAAGTCCATTAACGAACAATTTCGGGAAGGCATATCAGACGAAGAATTGAAAGTATTTATGAGCGTCCTTGAAAGAATAAGTGGCAATGCCGAGTAATTTTTTTAACCATATAGTTGCTATAGCTATTATAGTTAAAGCAAACAAAATTTTGAGGAGGAATTGCTTTGGTAAAGTTGTCCCTGCGAGAGAAGTTTGCCTTTAAGTTTATTTTTAATGAAAAGAATGTGTATCACAGATGGTACGGAAGATTCTTATCTTTCGGAATTGATTTGGGAAGATTGAAAAGAGTCGTCGCCAGAATTCCAAATTGGATGCAGTGGTGTGAAGAATGGACGAAGGAAGGGGATGAACTTTATAGAAAAGCCGAACAGGCTTTAAATGAAGGTTATCGTACTAAGGCCAAAGCATTATTTTATGCGGCAGTAGGTTGCTATCATGTTGGCCAACACATCTTCTTTATTGATTCCAGTCAGAAAGAAGGATCTCAAGAGAAAGCCAGAAGAAGCTACAAACAAGCCATCCGTTTATATGAAGACAAAGAAAAACCAATTCGGATTGAGATTCCGTTTCAAGGTGTAAAAATTCCAGCTTATTTACGGCTTTCAGGAATTCCGAACCAACCCTTGGTCATTTTTGTGAATGGAATGGATAACATTAAGGAAGCTGAAGGTCATTCCCACGGCAACATTTACAGGCGGCATGGATTCAATTTTATTGCTTTTGATGGCCCCGGGCAGGGAGAACTGTGGAAGGACATGAAATTTGAGGTCAAGGAATATCACAAAGCGGTTTCCGCAATTATCGACTGGTCGGAGATGCAGCAGGATTATCAAATGGATACTCAAAAAATCGCCTTGACAGGCTTTAGCTTAGGAGGATATTTAGCCCCGGTGTCTGCGGCATATGACAAACGAGTAAAATGCGTGGTAGGTAACAGTGGGCTGGTTTATACCGGGGGTCTCCAAGGTTTAAAGCAATTGAATCCAATCTGGCAGCGTGGCGTCACTTACATGACTGGATGTAAGACACTTGAAGCAGCTGTTCATCAATTTGATTGGGATATTGAAATGGCTCCGAATCTGCAAGTCCCTCTATTGTTTTATCATGTAGGGAAGGATGAAGTGATGCCCTCGCCAAAAATTCATTCAGAAAAGATGATGAGATGGGCACAGGGAGACAAGCAACTTAAATATTACGAAGACGGGGAACATTGCACCATGGATTATCTGGATGAGGTGTTCCCGGAAATGATAGACTGGCTTAAACACAACCTGGAAATGAACTAAACGAATACAATCGGGATGAATGAATCAAATGAAGAGGTGGTCAATGCTATGGATAAAAACCAGCAGGAGCTTCATGCTACGATTCGAACTGTACCCATAGACAGGGCAATTACTAATGGATTTGATTTAGTTGATTATTTGAAGCTTATGGAAGAATACCGGCAGGGGAGAGACTATGCTGACACATGCTTTAAGATTGCAGAAACTGCACAATCGCTTGCGGAAAAGGCTTTAAAAGATGGCCATATTTTTACTGCAAGGACATTCTTCTTAAATGCAACAGCAGCATATAGGGTTGGGCAATATACAATAATTCATGATACGGAAAAAAAGCTGGATATGTATCGCAAATTAATTACCTGCTACAGCGAAGCAGCAAAATTATATACTCCACAAATCGAAAAAGTTGAAATTCCATACAAGGGATCTCAAATGGTAGGTTGGTTAAGAATGCCTGAAAAAGTACGCGGTCGGGTACCTGTAGTTATTTCTATTGGTGGTGCTGATGGATGGCGTGAAGAGCATCACAATTACAGCCATTTTTATGCTGAGCGAGGAATAGCCTATCTCATGATGGATGGTCCCGGCCAAGGTGAAACAAGATTATTCAATAAACTGTATATGGAATTGAACAATGAAGAAGCTCTAAATGAAATCATTGAGTATGCATTCAAGGATCAACGTTTTGAGAAAATTGGGATGATCGGTTATAGCTTTGGAGGATACTTGGTTGCCAGAACTGCAGCAATTAGCGACAAACTAAATGCTTGTGTTATTAATGGAGGCTCATATTCTCCCAAAGAAATACTGTCCTTCTTGCCTCACTTTTCCAATGTATTTTCTGCTTTGACTAATAAAAAAGATCAGGATTTGGAACGGTTTATGAATGGCATGACCATGGAAGAATACGCTAACCGGATCAAATGTCCGCTTTTTTTGAACCACGGAAGGCTTGACCCCTTATTTTCAGCCTCCGGTATTCAAAGAATGTATGATGAGTCTACTTCTGTGAATAAAACAATTAAACTATGGAATGATGGCAACCACTGTGTAACCAATCATGCAACTGAAGTTATTACAATGATAACAGACTGGTTTATGGAAGTTTTTTAGAATTGTCTAGCGTTTATATTAAGATCGTAGATAGAGCCGTCTTCGTTGTATATATACTTCATAGTTACCTGATAAGCCAGTACCAACTAATTGTTCGAAATTCCTAGTTTTTTGTCTACTGACAGGCATAGTTGAGTCTCCGAAGTCCTCATCATTAACCTTTACATTGAGAAACTGACGAGGAACCATTATTTTTAACATATATATTCAAATTTTTACCGTTTTGAGGAGAAAGAGTGAAAGGGTATTGAAAAGCTCCTTTTCCTCTATGGTGAACAGAATTTATAGGTAAAAAATCCATAGGACTATTGGTTGGAGTATATTTAACTTCGTTTTCATTTATTTTACCATGGTCTTGAGTCGCAAATATCGACTGCTCCGCATTTGCTATGTAATTGTTATCTTCAAAAGACGCTCCTGACAAAGATAACATTAATGTAGTTGATAGTGAAAATGCAAAATAAAATCTATATTTTGTGAAATATAAAATAACACTTTTGTTAAAGTTTTTAATTTTGACAAAGTGTTATTTGAATATATTGTAGATATGTTATATCTAGTGGGTCTGTCAATAATTTTGTGTAAACTCTTTTAAGCATAGATTCCCCCGAGGGGGAAAACGCGAATCTAACGAAGTGTTGACCGACCCGATCAGTGAAAAAGACGGAAAACTGGAGGAGCATTTGTCCCCAGTTCTGGACACGTCCTGTCCATTTTCGAGTGACATCGGCGGTGGCCAGATAAAGCATCTTAAGCAGAGCTTCATCGGTAGGAAAGATACTTTTCCCCTTTGTCACTTTACGAAGCTGCCGGTGGTAATTCTCGATCATATTCGTCGTGTAGATGAGTTTGCGGATCTCAGGTGGGTACTTGAAAAAGGCAGCAAGTTCGTCCCAATGGGTCCGTCAGGAGCGGATAATGAGGGGATATTTCGTACCCCAGACTTCCTCGAAACGGTCGAGTTCAAGCAAAGCCCCTTCTTCGGTTGCTGCTTGTAAATGGGCTTTCAGTCGGCAGTTACTTTCTTAATATCCTTGTACGAAACGTACCGGGTGGAGCTGCGGATCTGGTGAATGATACACATTTGGATTTCGGTTTGGGGATAGCAGGCCGCAATCGCCTGAGAAAATCCAGACAGGTTATCTACGCAGATAATGAGTATGTCTTGAACCCCGCGATTCTTGAGTTCATTCAGGACACTCAGCCAGAACTTGGAGGATTCATTCTCGCCAATCCACATGCCTAAGACATCCTTATTTCCGTCCAGATCGATGCCAATGACCATGTAGGCTGCCTTATTAATAATGGCCCCGTCTTGCTTTACTTTGAAGTGAATGGCATCCAGATAAACGACTGCATAAACGCCTTGCAGAGGCCGACTCTTCCATTCTTTAATGAGAGGCACAATCTTATTCGTGACATTGGAAATGAGCGTAGGAGAGACCTCAATGCCGTACATCTGTCCCAAATGATCTTGGATTTCCCTGGTGCTGATCCCTTTGGCATACAGGGCAATAATTTGCTCTTCGATGCCGGTTACGTTCGATTGATGCTTCTTGACAACCAGGAGCTAAAACTCACCCAGGCGATCTCGAGGAATGCTGATTTCCTGTTCGCCGTACTCACTGACTACTGTTTTACGACCCTTTCCGTTGCGGCTGTTCGGGGTAAGCTTCGCCTTTACCTCATGCTTTCCATAGCCCAAATGGGTGTCCATTTCGGCTTCCAGCATCTCCTGAATCGTCTCTGCAAACAGGTCTTTTAACGCATTCTGTGCATCCTGTGCAGTGACTAAATTGTTCTCTTTAATGAATTCCCGAAGTTGCTGTTTTGACCAGAGTCCCATAGTGTTCCCCCCAACCTTTCTCTTACTTCCATTTTAATGGGTTTGAGAGTTTACACAATATATTTTACAGACTCTTTTGAGGCAATGGAAGACGGTAAGGTAGCTAATTCCAAGAACTTGTTACCGATCAAATGATCCTTGGGTAAGTCCTAATATCTGATCATTAACATCTGCATTACTTAATCCCCCGTGATAACAAACCACGGATGAAATGTCGAGATCAAAATACTTTTTCAATGAGAGACGAGCTGCATTCATATCCGGTGTGGTGGGACATGAATTCCAGCGAGAATCCCGTTTACACTGTACATCGAATCCCCCGCAATGAGAGTCTTACTTTGTCTTAAATAAAGGCTAATATGACCATGGGTATGCCCAAGGCGTATGGATGACTCGAATCCTACCGCAAAACGGCAGTTCCTGACCATCTGTTAAGGTATTGTCCACTCTGCCCTTCGGGGGATTCTCAAGGTGACTATCTTTTAAAAGAGGGATCTCCCCCTGAATATACGGCTTATCCAGTTCGTGTGCATATACTTTAATATGATTGCCACACTCCTGCAAAATCTCAGAAGACAACCTATATGATGCACATCCTGATGCGTCAAAATCACAGCTTTTAGTTTGTCGAACGACACGCCTCCCTTTTCCATGGCCACGCGTAAATCTTCAATTTGCCCTGGAAATCCTGTATCTATTAATACAGCCATTTCTCGATCCCACAAAAGAATGGGGTGAATTATATTCCCATGAAAATCTAGCTGAAGTATTTCTACTCCCTGTGAAATTTCCAATAATATCAGGCTACCGTAAAATGAAATTGCCACCCATACGGCTCGCCGATCCCACAAGTCACGAAAGGATCGCGTGACTTGTGGGATCGGCGAGTGCCTGTAATACTATAATTTGATCATGGGGCGAATCCAACTCTGTAGGGTTGCCGTTCTTTAATGTCTATGGATACGGTGCGAATGGACGTAATAGGAATAACAAGCGTCTGATATTGCGTAAGATATTTAACAAACTAGTCGTCAATCTGATCCAATATCCCGTCGCATGTATTTGTCCCATCTATGAATTGAATAGTTACTTCCTTGCCTTGTAAGCTTGCTAACATGATATCAACTCGTATTTTTTCTTGAAGTACGATCCTTTATAGTCTGGAATAGATATCGTACGATCTTTCATCTTGAGCGGTTTGCTCGACAATATAAGGAACATAAACACTCATTTTTATACCCCCAATTTCCTGTTTTCAGTTGATTTCTCCTTGTAAACGAACCTAGGCCGTAAAAAGATACGGAGGTTTCAATGGAAATACGATTTACGTAAATGGTGTAACTTTTACAACCACTTGTTCGTTTACGTTGAAGGTAGCAAAAGGCTTTGCTCTAGGAAAGGGCAGAATAAGACCGTGGAGGAGAGGACCTATGCGCATAAATGATTCTATACAAATGACAGATAATATAATAAACATCGAGAACTTGGAGGAATTACAGGCGGTCCTGAAACGTTACTGTCTGTCGCTTACGAAATCAAATTGGGATGCGGAAGAACTGGCTCAAGACACTGGATAAAAGCATTAGGTAAGCTAAATAGCTTCGAGCATACAAATCCCAAAGCGCTTTTGCTGCGGATTGCTAAGAACACCTGGATTGATGATATACGGAGAAAAGCAGTCTACACTCGGATATTGAATAGGGAACAAGCGAAAGTAATCGCACCGGATCATGGATCTTTTGAAATCGAGTTAGCGTTTCAGTCCTTATTGAATCATTTATCTCCGCTTCAGAGAACTGTTTTTTTGCTGCGAGATGTGTTTGGCTATTCGATTAGTGAAACATCTGACATGCTCGAAACAACGGTGGGAGCGGTAAAAGTTGCACTCCACCGGGCACGAAAATCGCTTGGAGCAGTCAAGGAGGATCTCCTCAAAGGAGAGTTATCCTTACCGGAAAGTGAAAACTCGAAAACATTTCTAAGGGCATTCACGGTGGCATATCAGATGGAGGATATTGCAACATTGGTTATGCTCTCCCATCAGGATGTAATGGAGCCGGACGTGGTGATCGGAATCGTCAATCATAAGCTGCTCCGGGGTCTCGCTTCAGTAAAACAAACGGATTGCCATACCATGAGTATGATGGCGGCGTAGTTTGCGAAGAGAAATGCGGAGCTGATCATAGAGGTTGTTTCTGATGAAACAAGTTCCAGCCAATCCAATTTACAGCTCTCGGCTGGGAATAAAATGAAGTATATTAAAGAAGGTCGAGGAAGGAGAATATATAAATAGGTGAGTTTAGAAAATTTGCTAGAAGATAAGAATCCCATAGTTTTATATCATGTAATAACACGTATTGGAAGATAAGCTGTTAGGTCATTATATGGTGGGAGACTTAGCAATAGCGACTTTGATAAAACTTGGAGAAAAGGAAGATGAAATATCTGGATTTAGAATTTTAGATGAATTTGAAAAAAAGATGGTCTGTGCCTCCACGTTCAGGGAAAAGTATTGAAGAGTGTTGGTTAATGGTGGCTGATCCCAGGTGAGCAGAAGTTATGCTATACTTGCAAGGTAAAAGGGGGTGCCTACTGATGGAGAATCTGTTAGGATTGTCTGTGACTTCTTACACTCATGCAAAGCCAATTATTGGGAAAGCGTTACTTTGTATGGGGCGAATCAATTTTTAACGCTGAACAAGCTTTTTTAATATTTTTGGCTTTGCACCTTATTTTACAAAATCAAAATAAGGGGCGAGTAAAATTGAGATATACGAATGCTACAAAAGTTTTACCTCAAAAACTAATTATGGAAATCCAAAAATATGTTCAAGGAGAGACTCTGTATATTCCTAAGCCAAAAACGGAATATATGGATTGGGGAAGTTTGAGTGGCGGGAGAAGATTGCTTGAACAGCGAAATGCCGCAATCAGAAATGCTTTTCAAAATAGCAGCAGTATCGAGCAATTAGCTAAGGAGTTTTTCCTCTCTACCGAAACCATTAAGAAAATTGTTTATTCACATAAAAAGTAGATGGACATAACGTGATGAGCTTAGGGCGCGACCGGATGATCGCTGTGAACGACCAATCCGGTCGCGTCTTTTTGTTTGGCAAAAGGTTTGATGTGTCTTCGCATTCCCACATCCAGATTCCGAAATACTTTTTTGACATTTCATTTTCTCACTATTTGTTTTTATGTCAAAAATGATTCTAAATCGTTGTTTTCATTTATAAAGCTTATTTTAATCTTTAAAATATGAATATAAACGACAGCAACAATTGAAGGGGAATATGTATTGATTCATTGTCTTTAAAACAAGAAAGTGAGGAAACGATTACTATGGGGGAGCAAAAAAGTAGAAGTAGACATCTAATTGATCCAGAAATTATCAGTGCAGTTGATTTAATACCAACAACCGATCTTACCGAATCTACACTAATGGAAGCACGTAAAAACCAATCTCAAATGATGCAACAAATAGATGTAACGCAGATGTTCCCCATTACATTAGAAAAAAAGATTGTGCCAAGTTATTTTAGTGGTCCAGATATTCAAATAGAAATCATTAAGCCCAAACAATCTAAGCAAAATAAGATGCCTCTATATTATTCGATACACGGAGGCGGGATGGTCTTAGGAAGTCCAGTCGTGGATCGTCCTGCTAATGCATCTCTTGCTGTACAACATGGTTTCTGTTGTGTATCTGTGTACTATCGCCTAGCACCAGAGCATGTACAGCCAAGTCAGTTACAGGATTGTTATTCGGGCCTAAAATGGTGTATTGAACATGCGGAAGAGTTAGGGATAGATACTCAGAAAGTTGCCGTAGGGGGCAGCAGCGCTGGCGGCGGTTTGGCGGCTGGCCTAGCCTTGTACATTCGTGATCAGAAGGAATTCGAAATCCATCATTTAAGATTAATGAGGCCAATGCTAGATGATCGCACAAGTACCGCACCAGAGCACCCATACGCAGGAGAGTTTATTTGGACAAAACAAAGTAATTATTTTGGCTGGAAATCTGTATTGGGGGATGAACCTGGTCAGGAGGAGGTAAGTGAGTATTATGTGCCGGCCCGTGCTAAGTCATTGGCCGGATTACCACCGACTTATATAAATATAGGTACCATTGATTTATTTATTGATGAAGCTTTGTTTTTTGCAAAACAACTGGCCTTTAATGGTGTCTTGGTGGAATTACATGTCTATCCCGGGTACCATCATATGTCGCCCGCGTTTCCGGATGCACATTTTTCAAAAGAAGGGGCCAGAACAAGTGAATACGCCTTACTGAAAGCTCTGGAGATATTTGATATAAATTCTAATGAGTATAATGCTAAACGCTAATAAGGTACGACTACAGTAAATAAAGCACTGATGGAGAATATCTATCAGTGCTTTTTCATACCTACTCATGATCTGAATAAAACAATTTATTGATAGATTCGGTTGATAGTCATTATCTTTTTTCATCCCTTCCGACTTTTACCACCCATTTAGGGTAAAATAATACCAAGCATAAAATCTAACTACGGAAGTGGTGATGCCCCATGTCAACGAGCAGCAAACCGAATAGATTAGCCAAGGAAAAATCACCGTATTTGTTACAACATGCCCACAATCCGGTAAACTGGTTCCCTTGGTCAGATGAGGCTTTTGAAATTGCTAAGCGTGATAACAAACCTATTTTCTTATCTATTGGCTATTCAACATGTCATTGGTGTCACGTAATGGAGAGAGAATCTTTCGAGGATGAAGAGGTTGCAGAGGTATTAAACCGGGATTACGTATCCATTAAGGTGGATCGGGAGGAACGTCCGGATGTGGATCATATCTATATGTCCATCTGTCAGACGATGACGGGGCATGGGGGCTGGCCACTGACGATATTGATGACCCCGGATCAGAAGCCTTTTTTTGCAGGTACGTATTTGCCCAAGGAGCAGAAGTTTGGCCGTGTCGGACTGCTGGAGCTGCTGAACAAAGTGGAAACCCGGTGGAAAGAACAACCGGAAGAGCTGGTGGAGCTGAGTGAGCAGGTGCTTACCGAACATGAGAGGCAGGACTTGCTTGCAGGTTATCGCGGTGAACTGGATGAACAGAGCTTGAATAAAGCTTTCCATGAATACAGCCACACCTTCGATAAGGAATATGGCGGCTTCGGGGAAGCTCCCAAGTTTCCTTCTCCGCATAACTTGGCTTTTTTGCTGCGATATGCACAGCATACGGGGAATCAACAGGCATTGGAAATGGCAGAGAAGACACTGGATGCGATGTCACGGGGGGGAATCTACGACCATGTAGGCATGGGATTCTCACGGTACTCCGTAGATGAGAAGTGGTTGGTGCCGCATTTTGAAAAAATGCTGTATGACAACGCATTGCTGGCTATCGCGTATACAGAGGCTTGGCAGATAACGGGCAAGAAAATGTACCGACGAATTACGGAGCAAATCTTTACATATATCGCAAGGGACATGACGGATGCAGGAGGCGCCTTTTATTCGGCAGAGGATGCGGATTCCGAAGGAGAAGAGGGGAGATTCTACGTCTGGGACGACTCCGAGGTAAGGGCTGTACTGGGTGATGAGAATGCCGCCTTTTTCAACGATTTGTACGGGATTACACCTTACGGCAATTTTGAAGGCCACAACATTCCAAACCTGATTGATATCAATCTGGAAGCCTACGGGATCAAGCATGACTTGACCGAGCAGGAACTAGAGCAGCGGGTTAGTGAGCTACGCGCCAAGCTGTTTGTTGCCAGGGAGAAGCGGGTTCATCCTCACAAGGATGACAAGATTTTGACCTCATGGAACGGGTTGATGATTGCTGCTTTGGCGAAGGCGGGGCAAGCTTTTGGAGACCCCAGATATACAGAGCAAGCTCAGAAGGCTGAGACGTTCTTGTGGAAGCATTTGAGACGAGAGGACGGACGGCTGTTGGCACGTTATCGTGACGGCCAGGCAGCTTACCCCGGCTATGTAGATGATTATGCTTTCTATGTGTGGGGCTTGATCGAGTTATACCAGGCGACCTTCGATGTACAATATCTGCAACGGGCGTTGACGCTCAATCAAAATATGATCGACTTGTTCTGGGATGAGGAACAGGACGGATTATTCTTTTACGGGTCAGATAGCGAGCAGTTGATTGCCAAGCCTAAAGAAATCTATGACGGTGCGATGCCGTCGGGTAACAGCATTGCGGCTCATAATTTTGTGCGGCTTGCACGACTAACGGGTGAATCTCGATTGGAGAACTATGCAGCCAAGCAGTTTAAGGCTTTTGGCGGCATGGTTGCTCATTATCCGTCAGGCTACTCCGCGTTGCTTAGCGCATTGTTGTATGCGACGGGAACGACGAAGGAGATTGTGATTGTGGGTCATAGGGACGATCCGCAGACCGTACAGTTCATTCAAGCGGTTCGAGCTGGGTTCAGGCCGAATACGGTCGTTATTTTGAAGGATGAAGGGCAGTCGGAGATTGCAGAGACGGTTCCTTATATCCGTGATTACGATCTTGTGGAAGGCAAACCAGCCGTATATGTGTGTAAGCATTTTACCTGTCAGGCACCTGTTACCAGGCTTGACGATCTAAAGGTGTTGTTGGATGGAACTGAATAAAGCGAATCGGACCTAATCCCCTTGGGAGTAGCAAACATATGGTGATTTTCGAAAATGACCCTATGTTTGCTACCTTCAAGGGGATTATTTTCATGTTAAGAGGTAGGTATAGTGAGTGAAACTAACATTTCCTTAACATGTGCCATGCATTTTTTTTAATACTTTTTAGGTATATTATATCAAAGAACCGGTTCCTATCAGCTTTGCTGTTTTCAAAAATAAGTACATATACCTATTTAACTAGCGTGTTTATATCTTTTATGTCCAAGCGTTTTAGCAGCAGATGTGAAAAATGTGAAAGAGAGTCTGTCGGGTGATTGTCGTCATCGGCAAGACGAAGAGGTTCGCCATAGGTTAGGAAATCCAGGTAATGAAATGGAGATGTTTATTAATGAAGAAGTTATCGGGGAAAAAGGGGCTAGTCGCAAGGATGCTCAGCAAAAATTTTAAAACGAAGCTAATGGTCGCCTTTATTGCATTTCTGATTTTACCGTCCATGATCGTGGGGGCTTTGTCGTTTATAAGCGCGAGTCAGCAGATTCGAAACCAGATTGAAGAAAGTGCCGAGCAGGCTATTGTCCGCACTAATTTTATTATTAATAGTACTATTGAACCCAAGGTACATGACGCAGAATATTTTGCAGAAAGACTAAAAGGCAATCGGGTAGAGACGGAGGAACAAGCGGCCAAACTGGAAGAGTTTTTCAAGCAATATGCTGCACTTCATCCTGAAGCAGAATCCATTTCTTATGGTACGAAGGACGGTAAATTTACAACCTATCCACAGAAGCAATTACCGGATAATTATGATCCACGAGTCAGACCTTGGTACGATAAAGCGATAAAGGAGCAAGCAAAGACAGCGATTAGTTCTCCCTATCTTTCGGCAAGCTCGAAGCAAATGACGGTTACGGTGTCCAAGGCAACGTTAGATGGATCGGGTGTTATTGGCATTGACCTGAAAATAAGTGGTATTAAAGAGACGTTGAACAATATTAAAGTAGGTCATGAGGGTTATGCTATATTGCTGGACAGCAACCATACTTACATTGTACATCCGACGAAGGAAGCAGGCACCAAAATTACAGATATTGAATCACGCATGTTTCAGAGCGATGCTGGTGAATACGAGTATGAGTATGAAGGACAGCCCAAATATATGAACTATGCGACTAACAAGCTAACTGGCTGGAAGATAGGCGGAACGCTATATTTGTCTGAAGTCGATGAGGCAGCAGGACCGATTTTGATCAGCACTTTACTAACCATCATCGGTTGTCTTGTGATTGGTATTTTCATCGTTTATTTCCTGATCCGTTCCATCATCAAACCGATTTTAAAGTTAAAAGAACAAGCGGTAAATGTGAGCGCAGGAGATCTGACACAGGACATTCAAGTAAAGAGCGAGGACGAGATCGGAGAATTAGGAGTGGCTTTTCAAAATATGCAGAATAACTTGCGATCAGTCATTCAGAACGTAGGGAACAGTGCAGATCATGTGGCAATTTCTTCGAATGAACTGACAATAAGCGCGGAACAAACCAGTGCTGCAAGTGAGCAGGTGTCCCAGGCTGTGCAAGAAATAGCCAGTGGTGCAGAGAAGCAGACTACAGGGCTGGAAAATAATTCGGTGGCCCTCGATGAAATTGCACAGGGGATCACCCAAATCGCTGAACGCTCGATTTCGGTAGCCGATTTGGCCAAACGATCTGCCTTGCAAGCCGAGGAAGGACGAAAGTCTGTTGAGCAGACAGGTGAGCAAATGAATTCCATTCATCAATCAGTAGAGCGTTCCAACCAGATGATTCAAACCTTGCAAGCCCGCTCTCATGAAATCGGTGAAATTACGAAGGTTATCGGCGATATCTCCAATCAGACAAACCTGCTGGCATTGAATGCAGCTATTGAGGCAGCTAGAGCGGGTGATCATGGAAAAGGCTTTGCCGTCGTTGCTGATGAGGTGCGCAAGCTGGCAGAGCAGTCTCAGACATCCGCCACACAGATTGCCACCTTGATTGCCGAAATTCAGCATGAAACCGAAACAACAGTGAAGACGATGGACAGGGTTACGACTGAGGTGCAGGATGGACTGCAGATTTCCAAAGCAACCATTGTCAAGCTGGGTCATGCGATGGAAGGCATTCGAGAGACAACACCTCAGGTAGAGGAGGTCGCTGCGATTGCACAGCAAATATCAGCCAGTGTACAAGAGATTGCAGCGACAGCCAACGAACTGGCGACGATTGCAACCGGTAATGCCGCCACATCTGAGGAAGTTGCCGCCTCCTCACAAGAGCAGCTGGCTTCCATGGAGGAAATATCAGCTTCTGCACAGTTGCTTTCAACCATGGCTACTGATTTGAAGGTGATGATCAGTCGTTTCAAATATTAAAACGAGCTTGAACCCTATGGAATCTATAGTACAATGAATGCTCGGGACAGTTCTTTAAGCCTTATGGCATAAGGAATCTGTCCTGAGTTTTTTTATATTTTCGATTTATCGTACAAAACATGGAAGATTATAAGGGGCGAACACTTGGTTCGAGATTTAATGCTATGTGCTATCGTGATATTATTGTTAGTTTTGTTTTTTCAGCGTCAACTTGTTCGTCAGACGATCACAGGTGTATTTTATGGAGTGGCGGGAATGTTGTTCTTATGTTTTGGCATAAGCGATAAAATACTGCTGACCTGCGTGCTGGAGCTAGGGATTGGCCTAATGTTCATGATTCTGTTTGTGCACACTTTAACCACCGCTAAGTATACATATGGACAACGTTTGTTAAACAAAGAGCGTGATCTGCTGAATTTACTTCGGGTCCAACCGGGCTTTATCTTCAGGCTGGAGAAAAGCGGTAATGAATTTTATTATAGGCTGCTTGAAGGTGAATTGCTGGAGCGCGTGGGTCTGAATCTGCAAGTCAACTACAATAAAAGGGAGCATGTGAAGCGCCTCGGGGACATTTTGGAGCTTTCCTCTGAAACGATGGAGCAGCTTAGTCAATACTACAAACAGGCCTGGTTCGGTGATCGAACCGTATTTGAATTGGAGTTTTGGGAATATTCGGCTCTCATTACCTTAAATCCGGTTAAGGAGGACGGGATTACTAGGTATGTTATCGGTCACGTGTTGGATATTACAGAGTATAAAGCCTCCGAGCAGAAGAGAATGGAGATGGACGAGGCTAACCATGCGAAAAGCATTTTTTTGGCTCATATGAGTCACGAAATCCGCACCCCGCTGAATGGAATCATCGGTCTGTCAAAGCTATTGAATAAGACTGAACTGACTGCCGTTCAAAGAGATTACCTCCACAAGCTTGTTGCCTCCTCGCGTACCCTTTCATCCATGCTCAGTAACGTATTGGATTTTTCCAAAATGGAAGCCGGCAGTCTGGAACTGGAAAAGGTAGAATTTGAGCCGGAAAAAATGCTTCGGCATCTCGCAGATACTGTTGGAACTTTGCTGGAAGATAAGGAAATAGAGATCGTATTTATAACGGACCTGACGTTACCGAAAAGGTTTAAGGGTGATCCGCTTCGAATAGAGCAGGTGCTTTCAAATCTTCTGACCAACGCCATCAAGTTTACGGATCAGGGACATGTATTGTTACAGGTAAAAATGCTCAGTCAGCAGGGCGGACGAGTAGGCGTTTCTTTTATGGTAGAAGATACGGGAATAGGAATTTCCGAGACGTGTATGGACAAGCTATTCGTCCCTTTTATCCAGGCGAGTACCTCAACCAGCCGCAGATATGGGGGCTCTGGGCTGGGTTTGGCCATTAGCAAGCATTTGGCTGAAGCTATGGGCGGGAAAGTAGAAGTGAAAAGCCGATTAGGAGAGTACAGTCAATTTTACTTTAATGTCGAGTTGGAAACCGGGGAATTGAATGCGGGAAGCACACGAATAGAAAAACCAATCGAAGGCAAAGCCTTAATTGTTGCACAGCATGAACTGGTGAGATACAACTTGAACGAACTACTGCAAGATTTGGGATTAAAAACATTCACTATTTCATCCTTCCAAGAAAGTGTGGACGCCCTTCAAAAGGGTGAGCATTTTGATTTTGTTATCATTGATATGGGGATGGAAGGTTTTAGAGAACTGGACTCCCGGAGGCAATGGCTTCAAATGCTGGATAGGCAGATAACTCAGAGCATTGGACTTACAACCGTGTTTGTGATGGAAGGGATAGCGGCCGGGGGTGCGGATAGCAGCGTCGATGCCTTTTTGTCCAAGCCCGTGACTCGGAATGCTCTATTGGAGGTTATCCGCTGGAGACTGGAAAAGGAAAATACAGTGTCTGTAAATGTTAATCCTCTGGATACACCTATGATGATAAGTTCTCGTTATGAAGGAGAGATTGCAGCGCAGAAGTATCAAATTCTTATAGCGGAGGACAATGAGATTAACCAGGTGGTGATTACCGAGTTCCTGAAAGAGCGCGGTTTTGAAGTAACGATGGTTGCCAACGGAAGAGAGCTGTTAGAGTCACTGGAGCTGCGTCCTTGGGATATGGTCATGCTTGATCTGCATATGCCGGAGATGGATGGCTTTGAGACGACTAGACATATTCGCAAAAAGAAAGCTTTTAACAGACTTCCAATTATCGCCTTTACGGCCGATGCCGCGCAGCATGAACAGGAAGTTTGTCTTCGTTCAGGCATTAATGCTGTGCTGCTCAAGCCTGTCCATGAACTGAATGCTGTAAAAATGTTAAACAGCTGGATTCATTTAGCGTGGCTGCAAAAATTACAAGGTGTTCACGCAGAACAGGCGATAGCTGGTATGGATGGAAAGGTATATATTTTTCAATTTGCCCTTTACAAATGGATTCAGGAATATCAGCATCTCGATAAAAGGGTAACGAGGAAAATGGACAACGGGCAGTTATCTGCCGCTCTCCGATTAATCCACTCGCTTAAGGGAGGAGCAGGGAACCTGTGCGCGTCTGAGCTGCTGACAAAGATCATCGAGCTGGAAGAGGGATTGAAGCGAAGCCATGAAACCTCAGCAGGGGAGTTGTATCCAGACTGGCGAGAGCAATTGAGGTTAGTTCAAAAGGAGATTAACTATATCAAGTCATCGGTTCCCTGGAGCTGATCGTGTTACTGCATAAATTTATAACCAATTCCCCAAATGGTCCTGATCAATTTTGGATTTTTAGGGTCTTTTTCGATTTTTCTGCGCAAATGGTTGATATGTACGTCTACAGCCCTCTCATTAATAAAGGAGTCTGTGCCACGAAGAGCTTGAATCAAGGCATATCTGCTGAATACAATTCCCCGGTTCAAATAAAAAAGCTTCATAAGCTCAAATTCCGAAAATGTCATCTCCACAATCTGCCCATTAACGGTAATCATTCTTCGAGCCAGATCCAAAACTATGTCCGTGTCAGGCTCGGCTTCAGGCGCAAGGCCTCTTCCCTGTAGCCGTGTAATTTTAATACGTCGGAAAAGAGCCTCGATTCGTGCCTTTAGCTCCTGCATACTAAAAGGCTTGCAAATATAATCGTCTGCTCCCAACGTAAGTGTACGAATGCGCTCTGAGATGTTGTTTTCTGAAGAAATCACGATGATTGGCACATCCGTATGCTTGCGTATCAGTGGGCAGGGATTCACGCCGTCTAGGTCTGGAAGCAACAGATCTAGCAAAATAATATCAGGCTGTACGATATCAAGCCGGGCAATCCCCTCAGTCGCTTGTGACACTCTGGTTACGTTATAGTCTTCTCCTGTCAAATATAAGGAAAGAGTGTCGCCCAGCATATTATCATCTTCAATAATTAAAACATTAGACATATTGATGTTTCCTTATCTTTTTTAAATTTGGCACGTTCTTTCTGAATAGAGTAAACTCCTTTGGACAGTCTGTCAAAAGATCAGGTAGGTTGTGGCAACCTTATAGTCAAGAAACTCGAATTTATATCTATTTGATATGGAAATGTACTATTTTCGAGATTTGTATCCATAATACGACAATTTTCGAATGGTTTTAACAATATACTGCAAGTCTATCGACCTCAATTACAAAAAATTAACAAATCACACCAGAAACATGCATTGACTTCAAAAAAATTCATGGTATTTTATTACATAGGAGTGACATCCACTGATAGGCCCCTTAGAAAACCCCACCACTCATCTTTTGAATGTAATCTACTCTCAACATGCTAATCTATATTTTATTTTTCGAACTCTAAACGTTTCCGTGATCGTACTTATGCATTCTTTGGTGTGGCAGCCCCATTGCGATTCAGACTGTCTTCTCTTTTTAGATTACATATTTACATTTTTTGCTTACCATGCTTGTATTTTTTCCAAATCAGGTCAGCGGGAGGACGAGAAATCAATGAACACATTCGAAGCACTTGAGTCCAATGTAAGATCGTATTGCAGAAGCTTTCCGGTTGTTTTCAACAAAGCCAAAAACGATGTGATGTACACGGAGGCTGGAGAGGGATATATCGACTTTTTTGCTGGAGCAGGGGCCTTGAACTACGGGCACAACAACGATTTTATGAAAAATCGGATTTTGGATTATTTAACCTCCGATCGGATCATGCACGGTCTGGACATGTATACGACGGCGAAGCAAGAGTTTATGGAGTCCTTTTCCGAGCGTATTCTCCAGCCTAAGGGCTTGAATTATAAGCTGCAATTTTGCGGACCAACGGGAACCAATGCAGTGGAGGCAGCACTGAAGCTTGCACGCAAGGTCAAAAAAAGAAATGGTATTTTTGCTTTTATGGGCGCGTTCCATGGCATGTCGCTTGGCAGTTTGTCTGTTACCAGTAACAATTCCATGCGTGAGAGCGCCGGTGTATCTTTGGATAACGTCACCTTTATTCCTTTTAACAGTACGTTTAATGGAATGGATACCATTTTGTATATGGAGCAGCTTTTAACGGATACCCATTCCGGGGTAGAAAAGCCAGCTGCGATCATTCTGGAAACGGTACAAGCTGAAGGCGGTATTAACATTGCAGATACCGAATGGTTGCGTGATTTGCGGCAGCTGTGCGATGATCATGATATTTTACTGATTATTGACGATATACAGGTCGGCTGCGGTCGAGTTGGCTCGTTCTTCTCGTTTGAGCGCGCAGGTATCGTTCCTGATATGGTTATTTTGTCCAAGTCGATCAGCGGATACGGACTGCCGATGTCTCTTTTGCTGCTCAAGTCGGAATTGGATATATGGAGTCCTGGTGAGCACAATGGCACCTTCCGTGGAAATCAACTTGCTTTTGTCGCTGCAAAGGCAGCGCTGGAGTTTAGGGATACGGTAGGGCTGGAAGCACAGGTGAAGGAAAAAGAGGCTTTTGTCCAGCACTTTTTGCGTGAACAAATTCAAACCATCGATCCTCTCATCGCAATTCGCGGCTTGGGTCTGATCTGGGGGATTGATGTATCACACCTGGGAGAAGCATTCGCCAAGGAAGTAGCTACTCTCTGCTTTAAAAATGGCCTTATTATTGAACGGGCTGGACGTAACGATACCGTCATTAAAATTATGCCTGCGTTAACAATAAGTTTGGAAAACTTGCGCAAAGGCTGCAACATTATTAAAGAATGTATGGTTCAGGTGTCCAGTACCTTAGTTACTTTATAATATTTTTTTGTAAACCATTGTAAAGTGATTAGTAAATCCCCTTGGCTGAAGCTGTTTGTCTGCTAAGAAGCAGAACATGTCAACTACGTCCAAGGGGATTTTAACGTAAAAATTAAGAAATAACTGTTTGTGCGTATTTCTGCGCGGATTGCTCGAGCTGCTCATCGGTCAGAACCGCGGCACCATATTGTACGAAATAAGGCAGCAACTTGGTACCAACCATATGGCCTGTAGCTTCCAGAGGTCTCAGCAACTCTTCAATCGTATATCTATTCCGTCCGTCATGTTGATAATTTTCCTCAACGCTGGCAGCAGACAAGGCGATCAGCAGCTCTTTGCCCTGCAGCTTGCCGCCTTCACTTCCATAGGCCCAGCCGTAGGTTAGAACCTTATCCTGCCATTTTTTCAGCAGAGAAGGAGTACTATACCAGTACAAAGGGAATTGTAGAACAATACGGTCATGCTGCTCCAACAGTTCCTGCTCCTGAGCGACGTTAATTTGCTCGTCCGGGTATACTTCATACAAGTTGTGAATCGTTACGCCGGGTTGCTTCTTGAGCTCTTGCACCCATCTTTTGTTAATGCGAGACTCCGCAAGATTAGGGTGGACGACAATTACGAGTGTTGACATTATAAAAAACATCTCCTTAAAACTAATTTTTTGTAAGTAAATTACCAATATATATGTAATCATTTTAGTTTCAACTAATAAGATTGTCAACTCTATAAATTTTTAAACACTACATACAAAAAAACTCCGGCAAGCTCATACCGGAGTCTCATCAAATGAATTATTTTTTTACTTTAAGCGATATGGTTAAGCTCAGCAACAATCTTATTTTTTCCAGAACGCTTGGCTTGATACAGATTGTCATCTGCTCCCTGAAAGAATGTATCTTTGTTCATTTCTTCCGAATAGCTTTTTAATCCGATGCTTACGGTCACGGAAACGCTTTGCATTTTCTCGACAAAGGTCATCTTCTCCACTTCACGACGGATGCGCTCGACAATCTGATAAGCTTCCTCAAAAGTATGCTCGAACATTAGAATAGCAAATTCCTCACCGCCATATCGGGCTGGAATGTCATTGGCTGTAATCTGTTCTGTAATGATTTGCGAGATGCTCTCCAAAATTTTATCTCCAAACTGATGTCCGTAAGTGTCATTAATTTTCTTGAAATTATCAATATCTACTACCGCTAAATGGATGATAGCACCTTGTTCAGCATATTCAAGTGCTTTCTCATAAAAAGTTTGAAACGATATATGATTATATAGCTTCGTCAGTCCATCAGTCATTGACATTTTGCTTATAATCGCGTTGCTGATCATTAGCTCCTGCTGGGCATGCTGTGTTTTATGCAAATCCACTAGCAGATCACGGCCACTGGCCTGAATTATAAGTGCAAGAAAGGTGGACATCGTCAAAAAAGCCGGAATGGCTACGATGTCAAAGTCCGACAAGTAGGTACGGAAGGAGCCATCAATTGCCAGTAAGGAAAAAAAGACCACAACTTGTAAGACAAAAGAAAGCCATATCAGGCGACGATTGAAAAACAGGATGGATGAGAAAATAGGCAACAAGCACAATGCAGTAATAATCCGGATATCATAGTTTAAACGAATAATGATCCAGCAAATAACTGTACTTGCTATAAACAGGATCACGAAAGAAAACCTGTTGCATTTATGATGAGCCAGCTCTGCAAGAAAGTTGGAACCACACATGATTAGCGTGGGAACAATAAGGATTCTCACGTAAAATTCATAAGGTGTAGCAGAATAATCGAGAAATAAATAACTGCCTAGCTGGGCAATGAAATGTACTGCTATAATCATCCAGTAAAGCAATAGCATTTTGCGTACCCAGCGGCCTTGCTTTGTAATATAATCCATTGTTTGAGTATCCCGTTTTGTCTTGTTCATGATGTCACCACACTTAATGTATCTTTAGCCATTCTCGTATTATAAGATACTATGTGATGAAGTTGAAGCTAATTTTTTAGAGGGTCACGCACTTGTCATCCCAGCAACACTTTTACCTGATGGACAGCACCGTCCCCTGCAACCGGCAAAATATGATCCATAAGGACAGTACCGTCTACAGTGATTGCAGCTACGCCCTTGGATACATGCTGTGGATTCATGATATGAATCACGTAGGTATCGCCGCGAAAGACGCGGGTGACCGTATATCCATCCCACCCCTTAGGAATGCATGGATCAATGCGCAGACCATTCCATTCCGGTTGGATACCAAGTATGGATTGGGTAATGGCTATAAAATTCCAGGCCGCTGTACCTGTCAGCCAAGAATTTTTGGCTTCTCCTTCACGAACTGCATCTTTGCCTGCAATCATTTGTGCGTATACATACGGCTCAGTGCGATGAATGTCGCTGATGTCCTCCAGATAGGCCGGAGCAATTTTGCTATACAGCTCAAAAGCACGATCTCCACGCCCAATGACAGCCTCTGCCATCATGATCCACGGGTTGTTGTGACAGAAAATCCCGGCATTTTCCTTATATCCCGGCGGGTAAGAAGAGATTTCGCCTAGATTGATGTAGTAGCGGGAATAAGGCGGATTTTGCAGTACAATACCACAGGGAGTTTCCAGCCGAGCATGTGTGGAATCGAGAGCTTTTTGGGCCAGACCTTCCTCGACGCCAATTCCTGCCATGACACAGAAGCCCTGAGGTTCAATGAAAATTTGGCCTTCCTCACAATCCGTACTGCCTATTTTATGTCCATGGTGGTCGTAAGCACGTAAGAACCATTCTCCGTCAAAACCATGCTCCAAAGTGGATGTCCGCATTCGATCCACATGTGCTTGAGCTGTTGCTGCTTCGTTATCCAACCCTCTGCGCTTGCAAAGCTCAACGAACTCTGGTCCTGTGTATACAAATAGTCCGGCGATGAACACCGACTCGGCTATGCGGCCCTCCAAATTTTGTGTCGTCTGATAGGACTCATCCGGTGTAGAGGAGAAACAGTTTAGATTTAGACAATCATTCCAATCAGCCCGGCCAATGAGTGGAAGACCATGCGGGCCGAGATTGCCCACAACATGGTAAAAAGATCGCTTCAAATGCTCAAATAGCGTTGCAGTATGATCTGCATTCCCGTCGAAAGGTACCTGTTCGTCCAATATATCAAAGTCTCCTGTTTCTTTGATGTATGCTGCAGTACCGACAATAAGCCATAACGGATCGTCGTTAAAGCCGCCGCCAACCTCGTGATTTCCTTTTTTGGTTAGAGGCTGATACTGATGATAAGCTCCGCCGTTTTCAAATTGAGTAGAGGCGATATCAATAATCCGTTCGCGTGCCCGCTCTGGTATTTGGTGAACGAAGCCAAGCAAATCCTGATTTGAATCCCGAAAGCCCATACCACGTCCGATTCCGGATTCGAAATACGAAGCGGAGCGTGACATATTGAACGTAACCATACATTGATACGGGTTCCATATGTTTACCATTCGATTCAGTTTATCATCGTGGGTTTGAACGGTGTATTTGGACAGGAGGTTGTTCCAATAGGCTCGCAGCTCGCTCAAGGCTCGTTCTACATCGGATTCATTCGCAAATTGCGCAATCATGGCATGGGCCTGTTTTTTGTTAATGACTCCAGGGGACTCCCATTTTTCATCCTCCGGATTTTCCACATAACCGAGTATAAAGTTATAACTGGTTTCCTCGCCCGGCTCCAGTATCACCTCGATACAATGTGACCCAATGGGGGACCAGCCGCTGGCAATAGAGTTGGAGGCCTGCCCCGCGATGACCGTCTGAGGTTGATCCAGACCGTTATAGAGTCCCAGAAAAGCTTCACGGTCTGTATCGAATCCTGCCAGCGGACAATTTGCAGAGAAAAAAGCATAGTGATTGCGGCGCTCACGGTATTCCGTTTTATGATAAATGACAGAGCCCTGTATTTCGACCTCGCCTGTGCTCAGGTTGCGCTGAAAGTTGGTCATATCGTCATAGGCGTTCCACAGGCAAAATTCTACAAAAGAGAAGAGTTTGATCTTTTTAGTCTGTGAAGCAGTGTTCTGAAGCTTGACTTGATGTACTTCACCGTCAAAGGATAACGGCACAAAAGCCAGTTGCGTAGCCCGCCATTATCGACAGGGATATTGTTGTATCGATACCGTGTTAACCGACGCAAGCGAGCATCCCGGTAAAATGCATAGCCGCCAGCTGTATTGGAGATCAGTCCAAAAAATCGTTCGTTGCCTAAATAATTAATCCAGGGATAGGGGGTTTGAGGGGTGTGGATGACATATTCTTGATGGGAATCATCAAAGAAACCGTACTTCATGCGTAGAACTCCTCTCGAATTGAAAAATAAGACCCAACACTTGATTATATTCAAACATAAAGCTGTTCTTCCTGAAAAAAGACATTTCCTGCCTAAAGCAAAAGGTACTTGATTTCCCCAACCCTTTTTCTGGAATTTGCAAAATATTTGAAATGGGTAAATATCCCTTTTTATGCTAAAATGAAAAAGTTAGGATTCAGTAAGGCGGGAGGTTGCAAAATGGCACCTATTACATTGTTTTTCATTCCATATGCAGGTGGATCGGCGTCAGTCAGCTTCAAATGGAAAAAGCTGTTGTTGCCACAGATTAAGCTTGTTCCACTGGAACTGGCGGGCAGAGGGGTTCGTTCCGGAGAACCGCTAAAGGATAGCATCGAGGAGATAAGCGATGATCTACTGCATAAGATCGGGCAAGAGATAGCCCACGGCGACCCTTATGCCATATATGGTCACAGTATGGGGACGATGATTGCCTTCGAGTTGTACTACAAGCTGGTGGCTGGCGGATATGGCGAGCCTGCTCATTTATTTGTTTCCGGTGGACGAGCACCGCATGTCCCAAGAAATTTCCCGTGGTCACATGATCTGCCAGCAGATCAGTTCAGGACGCATTTGCAGCGGTACGGGCAGCTTTCTGAGGCCATTTTTGATAATCGGGAATTGTACGACTATTTTATGCCGGTGTTAAGAGCAGATTTCAAAGCCGTCGAGACGTATAAGTTCACAGCCAAACCCGTGCCTTTACATTGCCCGATTACCGCTTTGACGGGACTGGCCGATAACACGATGACCTTGCAGGATGCGGAGGCATGGGCGCAGCATACGGATCAGGAATTCCGTATTTTCACCTTTGACGGAGGACACTTTTTTATTCATGATGAAATGGAACGAATTACACATATCATCAATGAGAATTTGGAACGTAGTGCAGTAGCAAACAGAATACAACATTAAAAAGAAGAGGTGATTTCTGTGACTGTAGGTGTATTGGCACATTTATTTGGCAAGTTGCCATATCGAGAGTTGGCTGCCAAGGTAGGCGCAGCGGGCTTTACCCATGTTCAGCTGGCTCCGTGGAGAGCGATCAGTGATGTGGATTTTAATAAACCGGGCAAGTTTAGCCCAGGATTGGCATTGTCTATCGCAGAAGAGTTTCGCAAGCATGGAGTATGCATATCGGTGCTCGGGTGCTATCTGCATTTTTTTGTACAGGATGAGGAATTGTTGCGTGAAAATGTAGAGCGCTTCAAAGAGCTGATTCGATACGCGAGTCTGTTAGGAGCACCCATCGTCGCAGCGGAAGTCGGACGCAATGAGGATGGCAGCGCATATACGGAACGTGACTGGAGAGTTGTCAAAGAGGTTGTGCGTGAATTGGCAGATGAAGCGGAAAAGTGGGGCGTATTCGTAGGATTGGAAGCCGCTAACGATCATTTGGTCGGAACAGCTGCAGAACTGGCAGCCTTGCTGGAGGAAGTACCTTCGTCACAGATCGGTGTTGTCATTGATCCGGGGAATCTGCTGAAGACGGAAAACCTGGCACAGCAGGATGAGATCATTCGCGAAGCTTTCCGACTGCTGGGACCTCGGATTATCGCAGCACACGCCAAAGACCGTCGGTTATCATCGTCAGGTGAGATCGAAACGGTACCGCCGGGGTTTGGTGACATGAACTACGGCCTCTATATGGAACTGCTGGAGCAGTATAAGCCGGGGGTTCACATCATTATGGAAGCTGCACAAGAACATCAAATGGCCGAATCCAAACGCTATATCGAAGGCCATCGGTTAACGACTCAGAAAACGCAGGAAGTACAGACGAAGTAATACTCTCCTTCCTATTACGGAAACTGTTCAAGAGACTTGGAAGCGCCTACTTTTCCAAGTCTCTTGTGTTTGGCAGGGCTTAGCCTTGCATAACCGCCACGATGACAAGCACCCAACTTGCCAAAAAAGCAAGCCCGCCAAACGGGGTGATCGCTCCAAGCTTTTTGACGCCAGACAAGCTAAGTGCATACAGACTGCCGGAGAACAGGAGAATGCCCACCAGCATAACCCAGCCTGCGGTTACAATGAGAGCGGAATGAACAAAATTCCCTGCAATCGCTCCAAGTAGAAGCAGACCCAGTCCATGAGCGATCTGATATTGAATGCCCGTCTGGAATATACTCATCATGTCTGCGGAAAGTCTCTTTTTCAAAGCATGAGCCCCAAACGCACCGAGAGCTACAGCTAAAAACATGATGATACAACCAAGCAACAGCAAAATTTTCATGTTTTAACCCTCCTTGTGAAATAGTACCGATTTGAACCGATTTCGTCAATTTCCTAGTTAAACTCCAAACATATTGAATTTTTCGACTCTCATTTGAGAGCTAATATGTTATATTTTTCCTAGGGCCAATGTGAAGCATTTGGAGCCATGGACAGCGCGTCCTCCACCTTTTTACGGAAGAAAGTGAGGTGATGGTGCTGTCTTTTTGTGCTGTCGTTTTTCGGAACAAAATCTTGTGTAGGGCCAAAATTGATAATGGAGAGGATGAATGCAAAAGTGATCAGAAGAAAATCTGTGTTAAGGAAATCTGTCTCTATGGTCATGTCAGCCATTTTGGTGCTTCCGCTAACCTTGGGCATATTTCAGGCCGAGCCTGATCGTGCATCGGCTGCAACACCGGAATCGACACGCTTCCTTCAATTGTATAAACAACTGAAGGACCCGGCCAGCGGATATTTTTCAAAGGAAGGCATTCCTTATCATTCCGTTGAAACACTCATGAGTGAGGCGCCGGACTACGGGCATTTAACGACCTCGGAAGCCTATAGCTACTGGATGTGGCTAGAAGTGCTGTATGGTCATTATACCGGGGATTGGGAGCACTTAGAATCCGCTTGGGACAACATGGAGAAATACATTATTCCAGTTAATGAAGGGGATGGCAAGGAAGAACAGCCTACGATGAGTAACTATAACCCCAACAGCCCCGCCACCTATGCCGCTGAGTATCCGCAGCCGGATCAATACCCAAGCCGTCTGAGTGGTCAGTACAGTGGTGGCAAGGACCCGCTGGATGCAGAGTTGAAGGCAACCTATGGCAACAATCAGACCTATCTGATGCATTGGCTGCTGGACGTGGATAATTGGTACGGTTTTGGCAACCTGCTGAATCCGTCGCACACGGCCACCTATGTGAACACCTTCCAACGCGGAGAACAGGAATCGGTTTGGGAAGCCGTCCCGCATCCATCGCAGGATAATCAAAAATTTGGTAAACCTAATGAAGGCTTCATGAGCCTGTTCACCAAGGAGAATAATGCTCCTGCACAGCAATGGCGCTATACGAATGCGACCGATGCGGACGCACGGGCGGTTCAAGCCATGTACTGGGCAAAAGAACTGGGATATGACAACCCGGTATATTTGGATAAAGCGAAAAAGATGGGAGACTACTTACGCTACGGTATGTACGATAAATACTTCCAAAAAATCGGAAGCGCTTCCAATGGGGCTCCAAGCGCTGGTTCCGGCAAGGACGCCAGCCATTATCTGATGGCATGGTATACGGCATGGGGCGGCGGACTGGGCCAAAGCGGCAACTGGGCTTGGCGGATTGGCGCAAGCCATGCGCACCAGGGCTATCAAAATGTCGTTGCTGCTTACGCGTTATCCGATAAGGATGGCGGATTAATACCCAATTCACCAACGGCAGGACAGGATTGGGCAACCTCGCTGAAGCGCCAACTGGAATTTTATACCTGGTTGCAATCCGATGAGGGAGCCATTGCAGGTGGAGCAACGAATAGCTGGGATGGTGCCTACAAGGCGTATCCGTCTGGCACAAGCACCTTCTATGGAATGGCTTATACAGGTGCTCCTGTATACCAAGATCCACCGTCCAACAACTGGTTCGGAATGCAGGCTTGGCCGGTCGAGCGGATTGCTGAGCTATACTACATTTTAGCCCAGAAGGGCGATACTTCGTCCGATCAGTTTAAAATGGCTAAGCAAGTGATTGAAAACTGGGTAGCGTGGTCCAAGAGCTATGTATTTGCCAATGAACGTCCTGTGACAGACGCGCAGGGATACTATTTGGACGCTCAAGGCAAGCGCATTCTGGGTGGTAAAAATCCGAAGGTAGCCACTAAAGCGGCTAAAGGCGAGTTCTGGGTGCCAGGCAATCTGGAATGGAGCGGGAAGCCAGAAACCTGGACCGGCTTTGCCAATCATAAAGGGAATGCGAATCTCCATGTCGTAACAAAGAACCCGGGACAGGATGCCGGAGTACTGGGCAGTTATGTTAAAGCGCTTACTTTCTTTGCTGCTGGCACGAAGGCTGAAAAAGGCGACTACACCGAACTGGGCAAGGAAGCCAAGGATTTGTCCAAAGCTTTGCTTGATGCTGCATGGGGCTATAACGATGGCGTAGGTATTACTACAAAGGAAGCACGCGAGGATTATTATCGCTATTTCACAAAAGAAGTGTATATTCCGAACGGCTGGAGTGGTAAAACGGGGCAAGGCAACACCATCCCAGGTACAGACGCGACTGCTTCTGACCCGTCTAAGGGTGGAAACGGCACATATTCCAGCTATACCGATATTCGGCCTAACATTACGAAGGACCCGCAATGGTCTTATTTGAAGGATAAATACACGACATCCTGGAATAATCAGACGAAAAAATGGGATAAGGGCGCTCCAGAATTTACGTATCATCGTTTCTGGTCCCAAGTTGATATGGCGACAGCTTATGCTGAATATGACCGTCTCATTAACGGCAGCGGACCAGCCGAGCCGACAGCTCCCAAAGCACCCGCGAATGTGAAGGCAAGTGCGGGGGATGCTCAGGTTACACTGACCTGGAGCAAAGCAACGGGCGTGGATAGCTACACAGTTAAGCGGTCAACAACCAGTGGGGGACCTTATACGACTGTAGCAACGGTAACAGACAGCACTTACAAAGATACAGGGGTGGTGAATGAAACCACTTATTATTATGTAGCAAGTGCAACTAATTCTTTAGGAACCAGCCCGGATTCTGCCGAGGTCAGCGCCAAGCCGACAGCAGCGCCGATGCCGGCAACGGGCGATGTAATTGCCCAATACCGTGTGGGTGATACGAACCCGGGAGATAATCAGATACGTCCGCTGTTCCGTGTGGTCAACAAGGGGAAAGAAGCAGTTGATCTGAAAAATGTCAAGCTGCGGTACTACCTTACTGTAGATGGTGATAAATCACAGGAATTCCATTGTGACTATGCACAGCTGGGTAGCGACAATGTCCAGGGACGCTTTGTCAAACTGGATAAGGCGGTTACGGGCGCAGATTATTATCTGGAAATTTCCTTTGGAGCTGGTGCGGGAAGTCTGGCAGCAGGGGCAAATACAGGGGATATTCAGATTCGCATGAACAAAACGGACTGGAGCAATTATAACGAAAGTGATGATTTTTCCTATGATGCAACCAAGACATCATATACGGATTGGGATAAGACACCTCTATACGTAAACGACAAGCGTGTCTGGGGTCTGGAGCCTTGAGTTTAAACTAATTGGAGTGAGACGGGTGGAGTGAGAGAGGGAATTGAGCTCATATTCCGCCCGTTTTTTTGTGGTTGGATTCGTGGTACACTAGGAACGTTACATATTATATACATGACCGAGGTGACCTGAGACATGAATGACAAATTGGCACAGGCTCTGAATGAGCAAATGAACTTTGAATTTTACTCCGCTCATGTGTATCTGGCGATGGCTGCTTATTGCTCCAGTGAAAGTCTGGATGGGTTCGCGAACTTCTTCCTGGTACAAGCGGAGGAGGAACGTTTTCATGCGATGAAGCTGTACAAATATATTAATGACCGCAGAGGACGCGCTACTTTGGCAGCATTACCGGAGCCAAACAATAGCTATGCTTCCATGCTGGACGTATTTGAGCACGGCTACAAGCATGAGCAGCAAAACACACAGAAATTTTACCATTTGGCTGATCTGGCTCTAGACGAGCGTGAGCATGCGACAATCCATTTCCTGAAATGGTTTATTGATGAGCAAGTGGAAGAGGAAGCCCTGTTCGACAGTGTTATCCAAAAGCTTAAGCGCATTGAAAGAGACAGCAACGCTTTTTATATGCTGGACAGCGAGTTTGCCAAACGCAGCTTTACAGTCCCTGCAGAATAATACAGACTGTACAAGTTTTATTTAAACTTGTACAGCCAGCTTCCCAAAGAGTATCGATGCCATTTACCGCCAAGATACAATTTACCACAGGAAGAGGACTGATGAACAACGTGAAATATAATCGTTTGGGAAACAGTGGGCTTCAGGTGTCCGCACTTGGCCTCGGCACCAATTCTTTCGGCAAGAGAGCGGATCAGCAGACTTCGATGGATATCATCCATGCTGCGCTCGACCAGGGAATTAATTTTATGGATACCGCCAATATTTACGCTGGTTCGGAATCGGAAAGAATCATCGGGCTAGCGTTGGAAGGTAGACGGCAATCTGTCGTTCTTGCCACCAAAGCGGGCCTACCGAAACACGAAGGACCGGGAGGGAGCGGATCTTCCCGCCATCACCTGATGCAGGAGCTTGAGGGCAGCCTGCGCCGTTTGAAGACGGATTATGTTGATCTGTACCAGATTCACACATTTGATCCCTACACCCCGCTGGAGGAAACGCTACGCACGCTTGACAATATGATCTCCGCAGGTAAAGTGCGTTATATCGGTGCTTCCAATTACGCGGCCTGGGAAATGATGAAGGCGCTCGGGATTAGCGAAGCGCAGAATCTGGTCAAGTACGTCTCGATTCAGTGCAGCTACTCCCTCGCCGACCGTACGCCAGAGAAAGAGTTACTTCCGCTCTGCCTCGATCAAGGAGTCGGAATCATTCCCTACTTCCCGCTTGCCGGTGGTATTCTCACCGGCAAATATGCCGGGGGTGGTGCCGTACCTGCTGGCTCCAGAGTCGAAACCGATCCAAACTTCAGCCGCTTCCTTACCCCCGAGCGAATTGAACTCGGCAACCAAGTAAATGAAATCGCTGAAGAGTTGGGCACTTCCCCCACGGCGCTGTCATTGGCCTGGCTGATAAGCAGACCTGCTGTTTCTACCGTTATTGTAGGAGCCACCCAGGTAGAGCAGGTGCAGCATAATCTGCACAGTGTTTCCATTCATCTGGATGCACCAACGCTGGACAAGCTGGAACAAGCCAGCCTTTCCTTCCGCAGTGGCGAGCCGTTCGCGTTCTATCGGCTGCCATAGCCGAATCCGTGTATATAAGCTATAAGCCGAAAGCGTTACCCCGAATAGCGGGTGTATCGCTCTCGGCTTTTTTAATGACTGTGTTACAAGATTATTGTTATTTTAAATGTAGTTATAGAAAAAATTAATTAGTCGCTGTGATAGTAAGCATGCTACAGTAATATTATTCTTTATATCTTATTAAATAGATGGGATTAATTCACTTGAGCGACTTACCACGTTATAAATGACAATATAGAGAGGCGGGTTAATATGAGCGAAATCTATCGTCTAGCACAACAGAAGGACGCCGAGAGATTGCAGTATGTGACGTATGAGGCATACGAAACGATTCGGCAGCTGGGACTTCAGTGGCCTGCCGCTCAGGTAAATGTTGCTCTTATTCAGGAAAACATTAAAAATAATGATTGCTATGTGCTGGAAGTGGATGGCGTCATCCAGGCTACGGTTAGCCATCTGAAAAATAGAGCTCTTGATTTTATAACCGATTTACCATTTGTGATGTGGTTCGCCGTAGACCCGGCTGCACAGGGTAAAGGATATGGGAGAAAACTGCTAAACTGGGTAGAGCAGGCGATTATTCGCAATCAGGTGGGTGCCCCTGCGGTGACACTGGCGACAGCGGAGAAGCATCCATATCTGCTATCTATGTACGAGCGCTGGGGATATAAACGTATTCATGCTTTTGACCGTGGAACAGGGGATGGGACGATGCATTTACTGCGTAAAGTAGTGAATCCTGAATTATTTGATGCCTACATTCGTGAAAAAAATGAAGCAGAGACAGCTAACCGAAATTAGACCCGATCACCGGGAACGAACGAAGCCGATTCGTTTGCCGAAAGGGGTTTGGATAAAATAAAGTTTGTATTGTTCAGTTATAATGATGTACTTCATTTTGGTGCTGGTGTTGCGTTACGGTTTGTGGTTATCATAATAGAAGATATCATTCACAGTTTACATACGCATGCAAAGGAGTTACAGAATGGCTGAGCCTTTAAAAAATATATACACAGAGGATTTTCTTCGCCTTTTCGGTGAAAGAGTGCAAACTGCTTATAGCTCGTTTGATACCAACGGGTTTATCCGTCAAGTTATGGATGAAAAATGGGACGAGCTGGAGCTAAAAGAACGAATGCGGCGTATTTCGTTAACATTGGGAGCATTTTTGCCCAGCCGTTATGAAGAAGCCTTGGATATCCTGTTTGCGATAGATGAGCATTGCAGCGGGTTTCCGTACTTATTTTTCCCCGATTTTGTAGAGGTGTATGGGCAGGGAGAAGAGCATTGGGACCTTTCCATGAAGGCACTGGAGCGTTTTACATCAAAATCCTCTGCAGAGTTTGCCGTGAGACCCTTTCTGCTCCGTGAACCGGAAAGAATGATGCGGCAGATGACGGCTTGGGCAGGACACCAAAGCGAGTACGTCCGTCGTCTTGCGAGTGAAGGATGCCGTCCAAGATTACCTTGGGGGCAGGCACTGCTCATGTTTAAACACGATCCCGCTCCAGTATTGAACGTATTGGAATTACTAAAAGCCGATCCGTCACTGTATGTACGTAAAAGTGTAGCCAATAACCTGAATGACATCGCCAAGGACCATCCTGATACGATTATAGCTACGGCTAGGCGGTGGAAAGGCACACACCCTTATACGGACTGGATTGTGCGTCACGGCTGCCGGACTTTGATTCGCAAATCCGTCCCCGAGGTGATGGCATTGTTCGGCTATGCTGATGAAATGGATGGGGTCTCATTGGTCACGCAAGCCTCTTTTGCCACGGACACAGCCGTGTTGAAGCTCGGCGATAGCTGCGAGTTGAGCTATTCTATTCAGCTTCGAGAAGGTGAACCGGTGCGGGTCCGTATCGAATACGGCATCGATTTTGTGAAAGCGAGAGGACAAGTTTCACGTAAATTGTTTTTGCTCTCTGACAAAACCGTTCCCGGAGGAACACGTCTTACAGGTACGCGCACACACCGGTTTTCAGATTTGACAACTCGCCGTCATTATCCGGGAACGCACCGGATTGCATTGCTCGTAAACGGGCAGGAAGCTACTTATACAGTGTTGGAACTCCAACTTCAAAGTCTTTAGCAGCAAAAAGAAAGAGTCTGACCGCAGGCTCTTTCTTTTTGTCGTATGTTCATAAAATTTATTTTTTTCCAAAAAAATTGATTCTGGTATTAGAACCTGGTACTAGGACGTGGTATACTACAATAAGATCACGGCTCTCATCTTATGTACAAAGGGGAAGATATAATTTGGCAGATCAGCAGCAGTGGCTTGCGCCTGAATATTACAATATAACTTCGGAAATGGAACACCATAATGCTGGTAAAACAGCACTCAAGTGGTTGAGCGAAACAGGAGAATACGAGGAGATCACCTACGGAGAGTTGTTAAAAAAGGCTAATCGACTGGCTGGTGGACTCACGAGTCTGGGATTTAATAAAGGAGACAGAGTTTTGGTCGTAGTACCACGGCGTATTATTGCATATGTGATTTACCTGGCGTGCTTGAAGTTGGGACTCGCCGTTATTCCTTCTTCGGAAATGCTGCGGGCTAAGGATATTGCGTATCGTCTTCGCCATTCACAAGCACGCGGAATTGTTGCATGGACCGGAGTAACTGGTGAAGTGGACAAAATAAATGATGATTTGCCTGCCCTGGATTATCGGATCATGGTTTCCGGTGACAACCCGGCACCTGCACCCGGCTGGCTTGCGCTGGATGAACTGATGGACGGACAGCACGATACTTTTGAAGCTGTGAAGACACATCGGGACGATATGGCGATTCTGGCCTATACCTCAGGTACTACAGGGAATCCTAAAGGTGTTGTACATAGCCATGGCTGGGGGTATGCTCATCTGCGTATAACATCCCCATGGCTGGATATCCAAGCTTCGGATGTAGTATGGGCTACAGCAGCACCGGGGTGGCAAAAATGGATTTGGAGTCCTTTTTTATCCGTACTGGGGAATGGAGCGACCGGATTCGTATATAATGGTCCGTTTCGTCCAGGTCGTTATTTGCACTTCCTGCAGGAGTATGGGATTCAGGTATTATGCTGCACGCCTACGGAGTATCGGATTATGGCGAAGACGGATGGTTTGGATAAGTACGATCTGTCTCAATTGCGCAGCGCTGTTTCTGCGGGAGAACCTCTTAATCAGGAGGTCATTAACAAGTTTCAGGAGCAGTTCAACATTACGATTCGTGACGGTTACGGACAGACGGAAAGCACATTAATTATTGGTAACTTGAAGGACGAACCTCTGCGTACAGGCTCGATGGGTAAATCCATTGCGCCAGGACTTGTTGAGGTCATAGACGAGGATGGCATTCCACTGGCGCCAGGTCAAGTCGGTGATATTGCAGTGCGTGCTGATCTACCGGCATTATTTCATACGTATTATCTTGATCCGGAACGCAAAGCAACCAGTCTCCGAGGTGACTATTTTGTGACAGGAGATCGGGCTCGCAAAGACGAGGATGGATACTTCTGGTTTGAAGGACGCGGTGATGATATCATTATTAGCTCTGGTTATACCATTGGCCCTTTTGAAGTAGAGGAAGCGCTTATGAAGCATGACTCCGTACAGGAATGTGCTGTCGTAGCAAGTCCTGACCCAATGCGTGGACATATCGTAAAGGCATTCATTGTACTTAAAGCCGGAGTAGAAGGATCACCGGAACTGGTGAAGGAACTGCAGCAGCATGTTAAAGTATGGACTGCACCCTATAAGTATCCACGAAAAATAGAGTTTATTCAGGAACTTCCCAAAACCAGCTCGGGCAAAATTCGAAGAGTGGTGCTGCGTGAATTGGAAAAGCAATCTGTACTGTAATTATAAAATTAAATATGATGAAAATGGAACAGGAGCGTGGGAACATGAGTACATTCGAAACATTGCTGGAGCAATATGCAGAGCTTGTCGTGAGAGTAGGGGTCAACATTCAGCCCGGACAGGTATTTTTGGTTACAGCACCGCTGGAAACCATTGATTTTACGCGCTTGATTGTCAGTAAAGCTTATGAAGCAGGGGCCAAATACGTACAGGTAGAGTTTGAGGACGATCAAATTACACGCAGTCGCTTTGAACAGGGTGACGAAGCTTGCTTTGATTATTACCCGGCATGGAAGGCGGAAATGATGGAAAAACTCGCGGAAGAGGGTGGAGCCACGCTAACCATCAAGGTACCGAATCCCGATCTGTATCAAGACATTGATCCACAAAAGGTTTCACGTGCGACGAAGGCGGCAGTCACGGCGAGAGAAGGCTTTTCCCAATATACCCGGAATCATAAAATTAGCTGGTGTCTGATTAAAGCGCCAACGAAGGCTTGGGCCGATAAAGTATTTGCCGATGTGGTAGCAGAGGATCGCATTCGTGTCATGTGGGATACGATTTTCCAAATGAACCGTGTAGACGGCTCAGATCCTGTTCAAAATTGGCAGGAGCATTTGAAGAATCTTGAACAGCTGCAAAACAAGCTGAATCATAAAAAATATAAAAGCTTGCATTACCGTGCACCCGGAACAGATTTAAAAATTGAACTAGCTGACGGGCATATCTGGCGCAGTGGTGGTGGTGAAAACGAACGTGGGGATTATTTTGTGGCCAATATGCCGACAGAAGAAGTGTTCACGATGCCTAAGCGCACAGGTGTGAATGGTTATGTTACCAGCACCATGCCGTTAAATTTGAACGGGCAGCTAGTGGATCGCATTACTTTTACCTTTAAGGACGGCAAAGTCACCGAGTATACAGCGGAATCCGGCGAGCAGCATCTGACTCATTTGCTCGCTACGGATGAAGGGGCCAGCTATTTGGGTGAAGTTGCATTGGTTCCGCACGATTCACCAATTTCAAATCTCAATCGTATTTTTTACAATACGGGAATTGACGAAAATTCCTCCTGTCATGTGGCTCTGGGCAGTGCGTATCCTTTTAATATGGAAAAAGGAACACAAATGAGTCGGGAGGAATTGTTGAAGAACGGTGCTAATGTCAGCCTGACTCATGTTGATTTTATGATCGGTTCAGCCGAGCTGGATATTGACGGCGAGTTGCAAGACGGAAGCAAAGAAGCTGTGTTTCGCAAAGGAAATTGGGCCATTTAGTCTTTTTCTCAATCTCAATTCAAGCAACCCGCAAACGATCCTATTCGTTTTGCGGGTTTTTCTGTATCCCAAATGTAAAATTGTCCCTTGTATTGTGAAGTCTAAAGTGCTAAACTCAATTTAAACAATGTTTTAAACGTTGTTTAAATTGATGTTTGATTAAGGAATTCAGTACCTTTGATTGGCACTGAGTGGACTAAATAAGAGGAGGAGAAGCATGCATGAATCAGGCAGACAAAAAACAACAAACCAAAGAAAAGATATTAGAAGCTGCGTTGGAATTCATTAAAAAAGAAGGTTTTGAAGCGGTTACTATCAGAAAAATTGCTGACCTATCGGCCACTAATATTTCTCTAGTTAATTATTATTTTGGTTCAAAAGAAAATCTGCTGAGTGAAGCTATTGAAGTCATTTTAAATGGCTTTCAACACACGTTTTCTATCTTGGATAATACAGCAATACCGCCTCAGGATAGACTGAAACAATTTTTGTTTGATTATTTACAGGTCATTCGCCAATATCCGGAGCTTCTCTCGCGGATTATTGCCATGGGTAGTACGCCCTTTACATCTCAGCAGGAATACGGAAGGTTTTTAAGTATAATGGGGTTTCCGAAGGTTCAGGGTACGATTAAGGAGCTGACAGGTGAGGAACAGCCAGAACGGTTACTGGCGATGATGCTGCAATTATTCGGAGCAATTTTTCTACCTGCGCTAATGAGCCCGATACTTGAATCCGGAGCTGTTGCGAAAGTACCGTCAATTGAGGAACAATTAAACCTGTTTTTTGAAAGATATTTTGATCAAAAATAAATCAATCATAGGAGTGACCATTATGAATTTTTTGAGAAAATATTGGCAAGATGCAGGCGCAATTATTGGTTTGGTTATATGCATTGGGCTACTTATGAACAGAGCTATCTTTTTTGATATCACGGGGATACTCTGGCTAAGCTTTGTAGCTATACTGTTCCATCAATTTGAGGAGTACCGCTGGCCTGGATATTTTCCCGGTTTATTTAATAGTACGATGTTTAAAAGTGAAGCACCGGATCATTATCCCTTAAATACCCATTCAGCCATGATCATTAATGTAGCGATCGCCTATATATTTTATTTGCTCCCCGTATGTTTTCCAGAAGTAATCTGGCTTGGACTCGCTCCCGTTTTTATGGGATTCTTCCAGGTCGTCTGGCACGGCATTGTTGTTAATATCAAAGCAAAAACCTTATATAATCCTGGCTTGGTTACAGCGCTATTCATCCACGTTCCCGTCGGGATTTGGTATATTCATGATGTTATGAAGCGCGACATGTCATCTGGAACGGACTGGATATTGGGAACAATCTACTTTGTTCTTGCTGTATATATTTTCATCGTTAAAGGGAATATGTGGTTGAAGAGAGAGGACTCCCCTTACTCTTTTTCTAAACAACAATTGGGAGCTTACATTCGTAAATAGTGTCTACAAGAAAGTCGTTTTCGTCACAATGACGGAAGCGACTTTTTACAATGGCGTTGCATTTTTATGACATGCTGTTTATACTTATATTAGTAATTGATTAATCACTTATTGAAAATTCGTGATAAATAAAGGATGAACAAGTCATGGCTAAAGCTACATCAATATCAATAAATCGCCCAAACGAAATCATATCCGCTGCTATTGAAGTGTTTGCGGAGATGGGCTACTATCGAGCTACAACAGCTAAAGTAGCAGAACGGGCCAACATTTCCCAGCCGTATATTTTCCGTTTTTTTGCTACCAAGGAAGCATTGCTTGTCGAAGCTCTGAAGGTTTCCTTTGCGCGCATCCTGGAATCTTTTCAACAGGTCATCCATTCAGCCCCGTCTGAACAGTTAGAGCAGGAGCTGATTGCGGCTTATTCGCAAATTATGACGGATTATCGCAATGAAATACTTTTACAAATGCAGGCGCAGACCATCGGGGAGGATGTGGTTGTAAGCGTGATGCAGCAGGGATTCCGTGATATTCATTCGACCGTATATGATGCTTTTCGTCATGCAGGTATTGAACAGGCATCGCAAAGAACGATGCTCTTCCTCGCCAGAGGGATGCTCTGTAACATCTCGATGTCTCTGAATCTGCCGGAACTGATGAAAATAGACGAATAATTTTTGTTTATTCAAATAAGAGTCGCGCCTTTGCGCGGCTTTTTTCTTTTACTTGTGAGCATAAACCGCTAAATAGGTTGACAATAGGAGTGTGCTTCGTTATCTTTATACATATAGGGGTATATGTATACAAGAATCAAATCGATACCCGTTCAAAAAATAGTTGGAGGTATGAACAATGTCATCAAATAACATCCAAGCAGACTATTTTCTCGATTGCAAAGGGCTAGCTTGTCCCATGCCTATTGTAAAAACAAAACGGGCTATGCGTGAGCTCAATGCAGGGCAGGTTATGGAAATTCAAGCGACTGACAAGGGTTCATTAGCCGATTTTCAGAGCTGGGCACAGAACACCGGGCATCAATATTTAGGCACGCTTCAAAAAGGAGATGTAATGCATCATTATCTGCGTAAAGCGTACCCTGCTGAAGTGGAGATAGAACCCCTACTTCCTTCAACGATAAGCCACGAAGAGCTGCAGACGAAATTGTCCGGAAAGCAGAACATATTACTGCTGGATGTTCGGGAACCCGCGGAATTTGCACTTAAACATATCCCTGGATCAAAACTCATCCCTCTCGGAGAATTGGAGAATAGGCTCGACGAGCTAAATCTGGATGAAGAAATTGCAGTGATTTGCCAAGCTGGGGGACGCAGTGAAAGAGCTTGCCAGTTATTAGCAGCTAAAGGTGCTAATAACGTCAAATCTGTGCTTTTAGGCATATCCGAATGGACAGGAGAGACTAAGGGGAGCCAATCCTTATGATTACAACAGCAGGAAATGTTGCGATAAATCAAGAGCATGCCCAGCAAAAAACAACGATTGTATTATTCAGTGGGGAGCTGGATAAGGCGATTGCTGCATTCATTATTGCGAATGGCGCGGCGGCATATGACCAAGAAGTAACCATATTTTTTACGTTTTGGGGTCTAAACATGCTACGTAAAGATGAACTCGTGCAAACGAAAAAGGGATTGCTCGAAAAAGCCTTTGGCTGGATGATGCCCCGTGGCCCTCAAAAACTTGCATTGTCCAAAATGAATTTTGCTGGACTCGGCCCATGGATGGTTAAACATGTCATGAAAAGGCACAATGCGCTATCCCTTCCACAGCTTATAGAGCTGGCTCGAGAGCAGGGGATTAAGCTCATAGCCTGTACCATGACAATGGATCTGTTAGGACTGCAACAAGAAGAGCTAATTGACGGTTTGGAATATGCCGGAGTTGCCGCCTACTTGGGTGAGGCTTCGCAGGGGAAGGTAAATCTATTTATCTAGGGTGTGCTATTTATTTTTTTGGTTTATAATATACCTATACATGTATATGGTAAGTCAAAAAAGGAGTGCATTGCTTATGGATTACAATTACAGTGATGAACTGAAAACGCGCCTGAGAAGGATTGAGGGTCAAGTACGTGGAGTACTTCGTTTAATGGATGAGGGAAAGTCATGCAAGGATGTAGTCAGCCAGCTATCAGCTGTACGCAATGCATCAGATAAAGCGATTGCTCAAATTGTGGCAGAGAATCTGCAACGTTGTATATTGGAAGAGCAAGAGACTGGAGGAGATACGGATAAGCTGGTTAAAGAAGCCATTCAGCTGCTTGTAAAAAGCCGCTAATCACAATAAAAGTGTTTATTTGTGATTTTAAAAAGAAAGAAAAATCTATGTTTTTTAAATTGTGTTGACAAAAAAGATCCGTTGTAAATATAACTTTACAACGGAAGGTGGTTTGAATGCAAATTAGCAGCCGATTTTCAATTGCAGTTCATATGCTATCCCTTATACACGTACGTGCTGATTATCTTTCTTCTGACCAAATTGCCGATAGCGTAAATACAAACCCGGTGATTATACGGTTTACCTGCGAGATCCAAATAAACTTCTGTTTATGTAGAAGTAGACAGGTGTAATAACCCATAAGGAAAATAACTTCTTTCCGGGAGGCATATTTATGGAGGTATTTGTCACGATTGGTGTCAAATTGATCATCAGCTTTTTTGGCTTGTGGATAATTACTTTTGTTACAGGCCGGAAAACAATCAGTCAGCTAACACCGCTCGATTTCTTGACATCATTGGTTTTAAGCGAAATTGTAGGGAATACATTATACGACGATAAGGTAAGCATTTGGCAGCTTTTGTTTGCTTTGGTGTTATGGTGTACGCTGTCCTACCTTTTCGAGAAAGCGACGACTCATTTTGTGAAATTTGGATATATGGCGGAGGGCCGGGCAGTGCTGCTCATCGATCAGGGCAAGGTCAATCAAGAAATGCTGGAGAAATATGATATAGAATTTACTCAGCTGCTTGCTATGCTACGTCAGCAAAATATTTTTTCTCTTCGTGAGGTCTGGTATGCGACATTAGAGACAAACGGTTCATTGTCGGTTATGCGCAAGCCTGAATACGAGCCACCGACTGCCCAGGATTTAGGGGTAAATACGCAGTCTGATCTTTTTTCTGTTACTGTTATTGACAAAGGAAGGCTGTTGAACGAATCAATGCGGGGCAAGCAAATTGATAAAGAGCAGACTATGAAAAAGGTTCGGGAACAGGGGTATGACAGCATTGACGAGATCGCCTATGCAGAGTATGGCGAGGATGGAACGCTCCATATCGTGCCGATGAAGGAGAACAAGCATCAATAAAAGAGGCCGACTTTCGTAGATTTGATGGAACACAATAAAGCTGCTTGGAATATCGTTACATAGGGCTTGGATAAGCTTCAAACATGTCGCAGATATATGGGTAACTACTCGAAAGCATGGATACAATATATCGGATGCATGCTTTCGTTGTTCTTTTTGTATCTTCATGCTAAGTAACTATGAGTAGGGCCTATTCTTTCTTGTTTGTTTGTAAACCATATTAAAAAGCTCATTGTAATTCCGGTCTTTAGTAGAAGAGGAGGAAGATAGAATTTTAAGCTGCCTTGCTATTCCTTCACAAATGCTCCATCTAATACGAGGGTTTTGACATTCGTCCAGAATAAAGTCGATTAACTCTTGTTCTTCAGAAGCTCGATCCGTATCTTCATGACCCAATAGATTTCTAATATGTGCTACAACTACCTCTTGATCTTCATCGTTATTTTCAATATTAAATGGAAAAAGTACATGCTTATGCTGCTTAGTTATTTCTATATTTTTTTCTAACCGAACGATATTGTAAGCCAGTATATCTGAACTATTCGTGTCCAAGTTCATTTGATTGGAATACCTGAACTGGTATCCGATTCCCCCAATAAAATGAGTGGATAAATCCATAGCATTAGCTTCAATTTCAACACCATAAACTTCGATTAAACGTCTGGCTAACCAGTTTAACTCCCTATAATGGCTTGTCGCCATATATTTTTTTAACGCTTCATCATTCTCAGCCATCGAAATATTATAAAGCTCCAGGATATTTTCACGACGATAGACAAAATGCTTTAGTCCCAACTGTGAATATAAAATTTCTTTATTATGAGAGTCTCCCTCTATCAGTAACTGGTTTTGTTGCTCTTCCACTTTCGCGTCGACATCTTGAATTATAGAAAGTATCAATTGGGATTTAGAAGAAAAATGATTATAAAAAGTGCCTTTCGAGACACCCGATTTCTCTAATATATCCTGAATAGAAGTATGGTGATAACCAATGTCGCGGAATAAGGACTTGGCAGCTTCAATAATTTGTTCTTTTTTGGTCATATATCTTTTTCTCCTACCAAACAATTTGACAGTAATTTTATATCGCTTTATTATAACATTAAAATAAATAAACTTAAGTACAAAAAAATATACATAAGTACATTTTGTTTTTATATCACGCAACGGAACTATTAATGATGAAAGAAGAGGACATCATCGTGTGTAACATGGAACAGGAATTCAATAGAGCGCAGCGGGGTGATCGTGAGGCATTGATTCAGCTATGCCGGAGACTGGAGCTTGAACTTTACGGCTTGGCAAAAGCTATTGTCAAACATGACGAAGATTTTGTGATTGCTTTTGAAAAAACGATCCTTCAAGTCTATAGAAGCATGCATACTTTACGGGAAACAGAGCATTTCAAAACACAGGTAATCCGTATCCTGATTCATGAATGTAATCAAATTATGCACAGCAGGAGGGGAATAGATACTATTAAAGAATCACCCCACGGCTTCGAAAAATCTACTCAAGATTTGAATGTCCAACAGATGAAATTGCGAGAGGCGATCAACCAGCTGGAAAAGGATTTTCGGATTGTAATTCATCTTTCTTATTTTCAAAAGTTATCGATCAAACAAATCTCTTATGTACTTAATATAGATGAAGCTGAAGTTAAAATACGGATTGCACAAAGCACGTGAACTATTAACAGAATGGAGTTTTAATTCAAGGTTGATGATCAGTAGCCCAGTGTACAGTTTAGTGCATTAGCATAATATGTTAAACTTACTCGATAAAGCCTAACTTTTAGAGGTGAGTTGGAATGTTGGAACGTTCTATGGAGAATACAAGGGAATTGAACATAGGAAAGGGAGTGATATTTTAATTAGAAAAGAGGACTATTAAAATGAGCAATTATCAAACAGTTTTAAGTGATGGATTTGAGCTAAAGTATTCTATAAGAGGTAGTGGAAAGCCGATATTGGTAATTGGAAGTAGTGTATATTATCCACGCTTATTTTCATACGATTTATATTCAAAGTTCCAGTTCATTTTCCTAGATCATAGGGGATTTGGAAAACCAACCAGAGCTTTAAAAGCGGAAGACTATACTTTGGATAAAGTCATCAATGATATAGAAACAGCAAGACAATGCCTTCATTTGGATCACTTTATTATATTAGGCCATTCCGGGCACGCTTTTATGGCCTTGGAATATGCCAAACAATACCCTGATCATGTTCACAAAGTGGTGTTATTAAATTCAGCACCTACGAACAGCGAAGAGAGACAGCGCAAAAGCTTTTCGTTTTTTAATGAGACAGCCTGTTCAGAAAGAAAGGCACGTTTTGAAAAGGATATTGTTTTATTGGAGGAAGATATCAAGAGAGATCCTGATAGACGATTTGTTCATATGTGTATACGTATGGGAGCGCAAAGCTTTTATGATTATACCATTGATGCGGCTTACATGTGGAATGATGTCTATACGAATATGCCCATAATCGATTATTTATGGGGAGAAGCATTCGGACAGCTTAATCTGATACAATCCTTGGCTGATATTCATAAACCAGTTTTTATAGGTTTAGGAAGGTATGATTATTTGGTCGCGCCTGTTTCATTATGGGATTCGATTGACTACTCCTATAAAAACGTGAAGAAAGTTATTTTTGAGCATAGTGGTCATAACCCGATGTTTGAAGAACCTCATCATTTTGACCCTACATTATCCGAATGGTTGAATGAAGATTTATTTTACCCCTTCAACTGACATCTTCCGGCCTGTTAATTATAAACTGGCAGAAAATGAGGACGGGAGTACAGCAGCATGGGTCAGCGAGACTGACCGGATGTATGGTACAAAAATGGCAGCTGGTCTCATACTGCACCCGAACAAAGCATATATCGAGATCAAGGTTCAATTGTATAACCCTTCATCAGAATCGCAAACGTTTTTGTGGTGGAGCAATCCGGCCATGGCAGTAAACGATCACACTCAATCCGTGTTTCCTCCGGACGTTACTGCTGGTTCGATCACGGGAAGCCTGATGTGTATATTTTCCCAGGCAAAAAACAGTGGTTAATAGTCATACAGCAATGGCAGGCTGGAATGAGAAGGCAGAGCAGCCCATAGCTGATATCATGTCTGTTAGCCTCGTTCCCGTGTATGAAATTTCCATCCGTTTTATGAAATAAACTAAAACACTAGAGGATAGCATTTCTTAGGCTAATGAAGAATTGCTATCCTTTGATTTTCATCATTCCGCTCTAATTCCTTGAAAGGCAGTGTCCACTAAATTTTGTATATACACATTGTCCAATAAACCACCGGTGACCAGCAATCGATAGAAAATCGGTCCGTATATGAGATCAATACTTAATTCGATATCAAGGTCCCTCTTTAATTCCCCGCTCTGAACTCCTCGTTCCAGAAGCTGCCGGGCCTCAAGGCGGCGTGGATGAATATATCGAGTTCGATATGCCTCAGCCAGTCCTGCATCAAATTGTCCTTCACCAATCAGCTCCGCAATGATTTTCCCCTCACGACTGATCATAAATTGAGTTACATTGGTAGCATGGATGAGTATGTCCTGGAAAGCCGAGCCCGTATCGGGTATGGGCAGCCTGTCCGCAGCCGCAGCCAGGAAGCCATCCATGACCACAGCGGCCTTATTAGGCCACCATTTATAAATTGTCGCTTTGCTAACTCCTGCACGTTCCGCAATTTTCTCTACAGTGACCGCGCCAAAGCCATTTTCCAACAACAAATCATAGGAAGCGGACAGTATAGACTTGTGCGTTTCAACATTCCGTGGCCGTCCTCTTTTGCGCTGCATAAAATTCCTCCTCTCTAATAAAAACGATACGTTCAGTATACTAAAATTCGAACGAAAATAAAATAAATCAAAATTATCTATTTACAAAACGATACGTTCAGTATATTATTTATTTATCGAATTACTGAACTTAACGTTTAGTAAATAATTGTTGGAATGACGGCAAGATTAAACATGTTATTCTGTCGTCATTCGGAAACAAAAAGAGGAGAATGATGGTCATGCAAAAAAGTTCATTCAACGAGAGTAAAGGGATTTCTAAGTGGATGATGTTCCTGTTGGCATCAGCATGCGGCCTTATCGTTGCCAATTTGTATTATGCCCAAACATTGGTCGGTCCTATTGGTGCCGCGATGGGGCTTTCTTCTGCAGTAGCTGGATTAATTGTGACCTTGACCCAAATCGGTTATGTTGCAGGATTGCTGTTTATTGTGCCGCTTAGTGATATCATTGAGAATCGGCGTCTGGCAGTTGTGTCTCTAATAGTGGTGGTATGTGCTTTGCTGGCAGCAACATTTGCCCCTGGAGGAGCGTTATTTCTGATTGCGTCACTGTTTATTGGACTGGGTTCAGTCGTAGCCCAAATCCTGGTGCCTTATGCCACCTATTTGGCAGCTGAGGAGCAGCGTGGGCGTGTGGTAGGGAATGTAATGAGCGGACTTTTGCTCGGAATCATGTTTGCCCGGCCGGTAGCCAGCTTAATCACCAGCATCTGGGGCTGGCAGGCTGTATTTTCCTTATCAGCCATTGTTATCACACTGCTGGCGATTCTGTTGTCGCGCACTCTTCCGGAGCGTAAGCCTACGCCTACAATGAACTACGGTGAATTAATTTTCTCATTGGGAGCTCTTTTCAAACAAACACCTGTGCTTCGTCGTCGTGCTTTTTATCAAGCTTGTTTATTCGGCTCCTTTAGCCTTTTTTGGACGACAGTCCCTTTACGATTGGCGGATGACTTCGGGATGTCTCAGCAGGGTATTGCATTGTTTGCTTTAGTTGGCGTGGGTGGGGCAGTCGCAGCACCAATTGCCGGTAAACTGGCGGATAAGGGCTGGACCACATTTTTAACTGGATTGGCTATGGTCATAGCTACGATCTCCTTTTTGCTGATTTATCTTTTTCAAGACCATTCGATCGTTGCCCTCGTGATACTGTTTATATCAGCCATTACACTGGATATGGCCGTATCGGGTAATCTTGTACTTGGACAACGTGCCATTTATTCATTGGGAAGTGAGGCAAGAGGTCGTCTGAACGGTCTGTTCATGTCCATATTCTTTATTGGCGGAGCTGTTGGTTCCTCTTTGGGAGGATGGGCCTATGCCTATAACGGCTGGAGTTTCACAGCACTTCTTGGGGTCGCTTTACCACTGTTATCTCTGCTGTACTTCTTCACTGAAAAAAAACATTGAGGAGGTCGATTGCAGCATGGACTGTATTGTCAGGTAATTATGGAAATATTCTGGTTCTGCTGTCCGTGACTTGACGCCTCAATCAGGTTCTGTATAATAACCGGGAGATCAAACTACACTTCTAGTTTACTCCCGGTTTTTGATGCTTCCAGCTGGAACAGCTCTAAGGGACGGTAACTGAATAATATAGTAAGGATAATATAATGAGGGAATGGCATGGAGGTAATCATGAAATACGAAGTTATTTTGTTTGATGTGGATGATACACTATTTGATTTTAAAAAAGCAGAGCGTCATGCACTACAGAACACTTTTACCCAATTCGGCTTGCCGGAAGGGGCCACTGAGTATAAGGCCAGCTATGATGAAATCAATAGTGCGCTGTGGCGGGAAGCAGAGGAAGGACATATTAGCCCGGCGGAGCTGCGAGTGGAGAGATTCAAGCGATTGTTTGCTGTTCATGAGCTGGATTTCAATCCGGATGCCTTTAGTGCTGCTTATTTACGTTATTTGGGTGAAGGAGCCTTTTTGATTGATGGAGCGGTTGAAATATGTGAGAAGCTGTCCGACCGTCGCTTGGCAATCATTACGAACGGAATCAAAGAGGTGCAAACCTCCCGAATTCAGCTCTCGCCACTGCGTAATGTGTTTGAACAGGTGATTATTTCAGAGGAAGTGGGTTGCCAAAAACCACAAGCCGCTATTTTTGATTATACATTTACCAAGCTGGCCATTTCGGATAAAAGTAACGTTCTTATGATCGGTGATTCTCTGACTTCGGATATCCAGGGAGGGAACAGTTTCGGAATTGATAGCTGCTGGTTCAACCCTAGCGGGAAAACAAACACATCTGGAATTCAACCAACCTATGAGATAAAAAGTCTGATGGAGCTAGAGAATATTATACTTTCAGAAGGTCATGTGTTGAAGAATTTCAAATATATATAATGGAATGCCACTGAATATTCTGGATAATGAAGAGCCTGACAACACATATTCAGTGGGGTCAAGCTCTACTTATTACATAAGACCTTTTAAACGAATGTTTGAGCTCACAAAAACGCTTAAGAGGCGTGATAAACTATATCAAGCGAGTTGAAGTGGCTAGTGGCATCCCCAACCCTTTGGAGGATACAGTTCTACGGGTCTACTTCATCACAGCCTTTTTACGAGCAATAACCTAACACCTCGAAAGCTATGATTGAAAGTTAGAACCGCTGTATTGATGCAGGCATGAATCGACATTTGAACAAGAAGCACTTACGGGGCACCACCTTTGTAACGATTAAAAGAGAGATTAGTCAAAACGCTCATTTTTAATCGTAGTTATCAATTGCTCCATAAATATACGGCTAGCCGCACATAAATATTTGTTTCTTCGGTAAACAACACCGATTTGTGTGGTTAATGCTGGGTTCTGAATCGGAATTGTTTGAATATGCTGATTGTCAATGTAATCGAGATATGCCTTCGGTAGAATAGTGACGCCAACACCTTTGCTGACCATATTGATGATCGATTCCATCGTTGTCATTTCCATGACCGGTTGGGGCGTGAAATCATACGAGCGACATTTTTCATTAATCAGTTGTCTCATAAAATATGTACCTGGCAATAGGACGGAAGGAACTCGCTTCAGAATATCAAGCGTCACAAAAGGTTGCTGGGCAACGGGATAATCGACAGGAGACGCAAGGGCAAGATCTTCTTTGTAGAGAGGGATCGATTCCAGGCCATCATGCTCCATCGGTAACATTACGATACCTAAATCAAGCTCGTTTTGAAGCAGCGCGTTGTATATATCTCCAGTTCGTAGGCCAAAGACAGACAGCTCGATATTAGGATATTTACGGTGAAACTCAATAACTGTCGGCGGAAGCAAATAATTGACAACCGTCAGTAGAGCACCAATTTTCAACGTACCTCTTTCTAGTCCCTGTAGTTCGCTTATCGCGGCACGTGCCTGCAAAAGTTCATGAAAAATGTTATAACCATGATGCTGCAACGTTTTTCCTGCTTCTGTTATAACGGTCTTCTTACCTATACGATCAAATAGAGGAGTTCCAATTTCGTGCTCCAGTAAACGAATTTGTTGGCTTAGAGAGGGCTGGGCAATGCCGAGTTTCTCGGCCGCGCGGGTAAAATGCAGTTCCTTGCATACGGCCATAAAGTACTCCAACTGTTTCAGTTCCAAGGGTCTTCCTCCTTCACGTTCTATAACAATAGGCTATTTGAATCATTGTAAGATAAATCATTTAAAATATCTAATGGAATTGGATTACACAAATTCAATAGTGGTAGCGATTCCATAGGTAAAACCAATCATTATCAGTAAAAATATGAAATTGAACAGGCTTAGGCAAGTAGATAAGATAGGGAAAGACTAACTTTCCCTCTGAAGAAATGAGGAATAAAATGAGTAATTTAACGATTGAAGATAGAATAAAAGAAATTAGAAAAAGAATGGATTCGGCTTGTCAGTCTGTCGGGAGAAATCCTGAAGAAGTGAGGCTCTTGTTAGCCGTAAAAACCGTTCCTGCAGAGAAAATTATTCAAGCCCTAGACTTTGGCGAAACGTTGCTCGGTGAGAATAAAGTCCAGGAATTACAGCAAAAGTATACTGGATTGAAATGAGAGGATATACCGCCGGATATTCAAGAGTTTATGCTGGTGAAAAACTCCCAAAATCCGCAGATGAAATCGATTTATTAATTGTTCTAGGTTGCCCTCAAGATCCGAGTACAACCATGGAAGAGTGCTCTCACTTTAATGCTGCTGCAGAAATAGCACTGATCAATAAGTGCATTAAAGCAGGAAAGGCAGTACTGGGAGTTTGCTTGGGAGCACAGCTCATCGGGGAGGCTCTGGGAGCGAAGCATGAGCATAGTCCAGAAAAGGAAATAGGCTGTTTCCCCATAACCTTCACAGATGAAGGCAAGCGGAATGATAAATTTTCCCATTTTGGTGATACCAGTATTGTTGGGCACTGGCATAATGATATGCCTGGATTAACTGAAAATTGCAAAATAATAGCTTACAGTGAAGCTTGCCCGAGGCAGATTATAGAATACGGGAAGCTTGTCTACGGTTTCCAATGCCATTTGGAGCAACCACAGATTCATTCAGCAACCAGAATTACTGAGACATAGTGACTACAATGTAATGAATGAAAATCTGTTCTTATTTTTGGATAAATTCGTAATCGAGTATTTAGAAAGCGACAATATATGAGTATGCGGAAGAAGTAGTTGAATCAACTTAAAAACGGTAGTCCTTACTTAATAAAGTACAGGACTACCGTTTTTTGTGGAGAGAATTCATTCCCCAAAATAAAATGTCCCTTTTGTTCCTTATTATTATATTAACTTACACTTATATTATATTTAAAGGCGAAACTTAAGCAATTATAATGACATTATATTTATAGTAAGGTCTAGTTAATTCAAATGGAGGAGTGCATATGAGTGATAATTTGTTTCAGCCAAAAGTAAGAGAAAAATTGAGGTGGATGAACGAACCTGAGCACTGGGAGTACACCAAAGAGGATGGATTGATCATTGATGCACCGGCTAAAGTTGATTTTTTCAAGGATCCTGGTGGAAAACATGTAGCCGATTCGGCTCCTTTTCTACATCTCCAAGTTGATTCGTCATTTCAGCTTACGACACAGCTTCAGGTAGCCATGCATCATCTTTATGATTCAGGGTGCTTGATGTTGATGGCTGACGCGAACAATTGGGCTAAACTTTGTTATGAATTTAACGGCGATTACGCCACGATTGTATCTGTTGTAACCAAGAATGGCTCCTCTGATGATTGTAATTCTGAGCGTGTTGTGGTCGATAACCCACATTTGAGGATCACGAAGATTGGAAGGACTATTTCTTTTTACTATTCACCCGATGGTGAGGATTGGAAGTTAATCCGTTACTTTGGAATGGAACATTCAGCTGAGTTTATTGCGGGTGTAGTGGCCCAGTCACCGACGGGATCAGGTTGCAGTGTCAATTTTAAATATTTAAACTTAACACTTCCTGATGAGGATAGCAGGTTTTAAGCATATAAGAAGTCGCCATATCGGCGGCTTTTTTTGTTTTAACGATATAAGTTTATTCTCCAAACTTGAGGAAAGAGTTTCAATTCATCAAAAAAACTTGACATGTAATGCGTTACACAAATTACAGTGTAATTGTAGAACATAACAACAACCACCTCATTAATACATCATTTGTTGAAACAAGGGAGACAGCACACTAATGGATAGAGTTAATCAGTAAATTGTGTTTATCGATATAGACGGGACACTTGTTGGTGATGACGGCATGGTGCCTGAATCGGCACAGAAAGCCTGCAAAATAGCACGCGAGAATGGTCATCTGCTATATCTGTGCACAGGTCGTTCGAAAGCCGAAATCTATGACACCATTTGGGATATCGGATTTGATGGTCTCATAGGTGCAGGAGGGGGATATGTAGAATCCGGTGATGAGATTCTTTATCATAAAAAAGTCACACCTGAGGGTGTTCGGCACATGGTAGATTTCTTTAATACGCATGGGATCGACTTCTATCTGGAGTCCAATTCGGCACTCTATGCTAGCCAGAATTTAAGAACTCATCTGGAGAGACGGATCTATGGAGATGTTGAGAACGACCCTGTGGCCAGAGAAAAAATGGAGCGTTCCCCTCACCCATTTATTGTGGGCTTGACATATGGAGAGACGGATCTCTATAAAGACGATGTCAATAAGGTTTGCTTTCTGGAAAGTGCTGTACCCTTTGAACGTATTAAGGCTGAATTCCAGGGAAAATTTGAGGTCATCCAGTGCACCGTTCCGATTTTTGGTAAGGACAGCGGGGAAATGATGATTCCTGGCATTCACAAGGCAATTGCCATTGCTGATTTGCTAAATCATTTGAGTCTACCTCAGAAACAGACGATTGCCATTGGAGACGGAATGAACGATACCGAGATGCTCGAATATTGCGCTGTAGGCATTGCTATGGGCAATGCAAAACCGGGTTTGATGGAAATTGCAGATGATATTACAGACCACGTTGAGGAAGATGGACTATATAAAAGCTTTGTAAAATACGGTTTAATATCTGAATAATATCTGTTACCTCTTTGCAAGTGATGATTATGCACAATTGGGACATGGGCAGGCGCCTTTAATCCGTAATTGCTAGTGAATTATGATACAATCAAGATGTGGAAGGGAATGGAAAAGGAGGATTTGGCACGTGACCAAAAACATAACGAATTGGGAGACAGGCAAGTGGATTAACCAGCCTTTGTCAGTGCGGCAAGAGGGCAACCATCTAAAGGTTGTACCGGAAAAGGGAAGAGATTTTTGGAAAAAGACATTATACGGTTTTGAATTTGAAGATGGTGCTGCTCTGTTAGCTGATTGGGAAACGGACAACGCGGTGGAGGTGTCATTTCTGCTGACATCCTTTACAGAGCTTTATGATCAAGCAGGTATTTTATTATATCACGGACCAGAGCAGTGGATTAAAGCAGGAGTTGAAATCAATGATGGAGTTCCTCAGCTGTCTGCAGTGGTAACGGACGGTTATTCCGACTGGTCTTTGACTGCTGTACCGGAATGGAAGGGGGAAGAGGTTACCATTCGCGCCTCCATTATGAAAGATGCCGTGATTATTCGGGCACGCACGGAGCACCACGGATGGAGAACCATTCGTGTAGCCCGTTTCCCGTATACTTCCGGTAATCAAGCAGGTCCCTTTACTTGTTCGCCGACCCGAGACGGCCTGGAAGTTACTTTTACCCGCTGGGCTTTCACTGAAGCGGATCAGGATTTGCATGTGAACCCTCTAGTGTAAGTAGTGGGTTGATTACCTTGGTTGTTAATGAAAGGATTAATTAAACGCATATGTTGTTCCGTGAAGCTTGAGGGTAAGTCCTCGAGCTTTTTTAGCAATTTCGGAATGTTCGTGTGTTAGCAGAAAAACAACTGTTAAGAGCCTGTAGGGACTACAGCTAGTATTTTGATATTATTCTTGCAGATTACACTCGGACTATTTATAATATATGAATAAGTGCTCATATATTAGTTTTAAATGTGTATTACCAAAATTTCATAAAGGAGAGGGGCATGTAGATGAATAAGAAGACTCACCCACACAACCATAATACGGTATGCAAACATGATTCCAACCAGCATCATCAACACAATCATTCTAAAGGCAGTAAGCATTCAGATGCTCACGGACATGGGCACTCCCATAGCCACGGGCATTCTCATGGACATGGAGCGAACAAAAATGCTTTGAAGTTATCATTCTTTCTAATTGCTGGTTATATGATCATTGAATTTATTGGTGGATTACTGACTAATAGCCTGGCGCTGTTATCTGATGCGGGGCATATGTTGAGTGATGCGGGTGCATTGGGGTTAAGTTATCTGGCGATGACCTGGGGACAACGGCAAGCGAGCAAGTCAAAGACGTTTGGCTACAGACGCTTTGAAGTACTGGCCGCTTTTATCAATGGCTTAGCGCTTGCCCTGATATCGATTTATATTTTCTGGGAAGCTTTCGAACGGCTTTCTGCCCCACCTGGAGTCATGACTTCAGGAATGCTGACAATTGCAGTGCTTGGCCTGCTCGTCAATGTAGCTGCTGCTTTTATCCTAATGAGAGGAGATACATCTGAAAATCTCAATATTCGCAGTGCTTTTTTACATGTAATAGGGGATTTGTTAGGCTCTGTAGGTGCGATTGTGGCTGCACTGTTGATTATGTTCTTTGGCTGGAATTTGGCTGATCCGATTGCCAGTATATTGGTGGCGATTCTGGTAATTATCAGTGCTTATCGGGTGACTCGGGACTCCATTCATATTTTGATGGAAGGTACGCCGCTGAATATGAACACAGATCAAATTAAGCAATCCCTGCTTGATCTTGAGCATGTTGTTGAAGTACACGATCTTCATGTATGGGCGTTATCATCGGATGTTCCGTTGCTGAGTTGCCATATTATCATTCAAGATCAGATCTACAGTAGCGTTGTGATGGAACAGGCACAGAGGTTGTTGAATGAACAATACGAGATCAAGCATATTACAATACAGATTGATAGACCGGGATTCCAGTGTCATATTGAACATCATTAACAAAAAAGTCAAACAGCTTCTTCGAAAGGCTTCTTGACAGCACGGTAGTATAATAGTTTTCATGGATACATTAGATCTGTAATACATTTCCGTAAATAAGTCCGTAGCTTTAGAATGCTTGAGCTTACGGATCAAGCTGCATGGTCCTTGTGCTTGCAAAGGACCATGCCAAGCTTTGGTTATTTGTAGATAACATGTATCTGCAAAGTCTTTATAATATTTGTGTAAAAGGAGACTGAAACTATGTGCAGCAAACCCTCTACCAATCACTGGAATACGGGAACGAATGATGATAGGCTGCATTTAGTAGCCGGCCTGGGACCCGGGCTCTTGTCCTTACTGCAGCCCCGAGCCGGAGAACGAATCCTGGATGTAGGCTGCGGGAATGGGGACTTGACCGCCGAGATTGCAGCCGCCGGAGCAATACCCACAGGTCTCGACCTGTCGGAGGAGATGGTGATGCGGGCTAAACAGAAGTACCCTTTTCTGAATGTCCAGGTGGAAGACGCTTGTCATTACCGGACAGATGTCCCCTTTGACGCTGTGTTCTCGAATGCAGTTTTGCACTGGATCAAGGATGCTGAAGCTGTCGCCCGCTCCATCTGGCTGGCCCTCCGGGAGGGTGGGCGATTCGTGGCCGAATTCGCGGGCAACGGCAATGTCGCCATGCTGACTACTGCCATGCAGCAGGCGCTGGAGGCGCATGGTTATGCATGGGCGGGACGGAATCCGTGGTATTTTCCCACCATTGGGGAATACGCCAGCCTGCTGGAGCAGACCGGCTTCCGTGTCACGTTGGCACAACACTTCGACAGACCCACTCCGCTCAAGGCAGATACTGGGCTCCGGGACTGGCTGGACAAGTTTGCTGATTATTTCTTCTCGGACGTCACCTCCGCCGACAAAGCATCCATCTATCGCGCCATTGAGGCAAAGGTTAAGCCACCACTTGACCAGGGAGGTCAATGGATGGCCGACACCCGTCGATTGCGCATCGTAGCCATCAAACAAACAGAGGTCACCGCTTTTACTTAATGATTGCGGTCCCATTCGCTTGCTGTGAACGGCCCTTAAGCCTGTGCGTACTCATTGCCCCTGCCGATTGAAGAAAGATGTACGCAGCAGGTTTCGGGTTGCCATCCATGTTGGTAGCGACATCGATGAAGGGTATCCTCTCTATATGTATTAGCCAGTTCATGTAACTTGAAAAAAGGTACGATGCATTCCAAATTTGATATTATCCATAATTATATTTGCCACATCTTTTGGAGTCATATTGGGTGAATATTCATACCACCATTTAACCGTTGTCATTGCAGATGATGCAAACAAGCGAGTTAATAGCTCCTGTTTTTCTGAAAGTTCCTTCCTCGTAATTTCTGTTCCATTGCTATTTTCACGAAGACATTCCCCGGTTCTCCTTTCAAATATACGTGCCATATCTTCATAGACATATAACTCCATATTTTTATTCCACAATATGAGGTACCAGTCTTTATGATCATACATAAATTGGAGTTGTTTTCTTAACGCCTCCAAAGATTCATTTAATTTATTATTTTCCAAATTAAAAGATGCAAGATTGATATTGTTTGAAAGTTCCTCTAAGGTCGATTTTATCAGTGATTCTCTTAGTTGATATTTATCCTCGTAATATTTGTAGAATGTAGAACGATTAATTCTCGCCGCAGTAGTAATATCTTTTACGGAAATAGATGAGAAGGTTTTTTGACTAATACATTTAGTAAACCCATGTTTTATATTTTCGAGTGTTTTCACAACACGTAAGTCTGTTATCTCATTCAATATTTGTCACACTCCAATTCATTCATTTAATTAGTATTCATTTATTTGAAAACAACAAAAGCTATTGGAGCTGTTGTTTAAGCAACATTCAGGGTAAAGCTTACTGATATTCTGGGTCTTTTTTCTTTATTATAATCTTAATATAAAAAGTATTTTGTTTAAAATGGTATCCACGTTGATCACAAGATACTGTCGACACTCTAACGCCAAAAAAGAAAACATAGTATGAAAAGGAGAATCTTTCATGTCAAACAATCGTTTATGTAAAGTTTTAGGGATTGAAAAACCAATTATTCAAGGACCTATGGCTTGGGTTTCAACAGCACCATTAGTTGCAGCGGTTTCTGAAAGTGGAGGTCTTGGTGTATTAGGAGTAGGATTTGCTCCATTAGATTTTATAAGGGACCAGATTATTGCTACAAGAAATATGACGAATAAACCCTTTGCAATCAATGTAATTATGACTTCTGAATTATTAGATCATGTAACAAAAGTTGCTTCAGAGGAAAAGCCACCAGTCATTTATGCAGATACGCTCGTGGGCCTTGATTTAGAGTTATCCCAAAAATACTTTTCTATATGGCATGAATTAGGAATAAAAGTAATCGTTAAAGCAAGTACAATTCAAGATGCCATTACTGCGGAGAAGGCTGGTGCAGATGCAGTTATTGTAAAAGGCTGGGAAGGTGGCGGACATACTACTTATGAAGCAACAACGGTTCTTGTTCCACAAGCAGCGAACTGCTTATCTGTACCAGTGATCGCCTCTGGTGGTATTGCAGATGGAAGAGGAATGGCAGCAGCTATCGCTCTTGGTGCTGATGGCATTGAAATGGGAACCATTTTTATGTGCGCAGAGGAAACAGTAGTACATGCAAATGTAAAAGATGCCATGTTAAAAGCTGGTGATATGGAGACTGTCATAACAGGATATTCTACTGATGAGCCATGCAGACAATTGAAGAACAAGCTTTCGGAGGAAATGACTGAAATTGAAAACAAATATAGCAAAAGAGAGGCCGCAGTAAAACTAAAAGAAGTTGCTGAAAGTTCTTTAAAAAAGGCAATGCTGGAGGGCGACGTTGAAGAGAAGGGCGCTGTTATGGTGGGGCAAATAGTACCACTAATAACTGAGATTAAGAGTGTAAAAGATATCATAAATGACGTATTAGAAGGCTACCATGAAACAATTTCTAAGATAACTAAGTTTGAAGTTTAATATTAAACATAAAGGGCATAAAGATAAAAATTATGAAGATTCCGAGTATAGGAGAGGGCCATAAATCTTTGAAATAGGAGGAGAATGATGATAAAACTATCGAAGAGATTGTGAATCATCTATATAACGTTGGTCGTATTTAGCGTGAAGTCGTGACCCAAGCCTTTTTCTAAGCTGAGGAATCAACTGAGGAACGTATTCGATTCAGTCAGACCAATTCGATGTAAAGCACGCCCCTTAGAGTACACACAGGGCAGGATAAATGATATTCTCCAGTGTGTATTCCAAGGGGCATTATTTATTGCCCTCAAACATATTAAAGATTGGACGATTCCATATGATTATAAAGGGGATATGCCATCTGGAACATTTCGACTCTTGTTTTTGGCAGGCAGCTGCTCCTCGAATGGCAGGCCCTCTTTAATCGCCCACAGGTCGTCATAGCTGAGAATTCGGCGATCGGCTCTGGACAGGTCCTGCTGGCCCGATCCCGGGTTATGGAAGCCGATACAGCGCATGCCCGCACTCTTGGCTGCCTGGACACCGTTCCGTGAATCCTCAATAACGATGCAATGGGCCGGGGCAATGCCAAGCTGCTCGGCGGCATGTAGGAAAATATCCGGGGCCGGCTTACCCTGCGACACTTCTTCTCCAGTGATTCGAATATTGAAGTAACGGCCAAGCCCTGTCTTTTCTATGATGAGATCAATCAGTACCCGCGGAGAGGAAGAGGCCACCGCGACCGGAATCCCATTCTCCTGCAGCCAGTCCAGCCACCGCTCCAGTCCGTCGATCGCCACAAGGCCTTCGTGTGCAATCATCGTCTGCATCACATTTTTCCGGTGATAGGACAGCACCTCTTCCACTGAATTGGTGAGACAATGTCTGTCCAGTACTTGACGCCACATGGATTCGAGTGTCACTCCGACATAGGTGTGGTGCTCTTCTTCCGTCATGGGCGCACCGAAATGGGCAAAGGAACTGCGCTCGATCTCAAAATATATCGGTTCGCTGTCTACCAGCACCCCGTCCATGTCGAAAATGACCGCCTTGATCGGAACGGATGCTGATGGGCTTCTTACGGATTCGTTATTCGGCTGTGCATCATGATGAATGGTTGTCATGTCCAATATCCCCCTTGTTAGTACCCGGATTAGTTACCGGAGCCGTTCGATTGCAGCACAACCTTGATCGCCTGTGAAGAAGGTTGAAGTGTCCGCTCGTTGATATTGCATCCGAGGGTTAAAAAGGCCTCCTGGTAGTCTTCCAGCGGATAGGAGTGGGTAATGATTTTTTTGGCAGGAACGATTTGCTGCTCAATCAGGTAATGAGCAGTGGAGAACGTGCCCAGGGAGTCAATCGAACCGATGATTTTAAGGCTGCGGTCAACTACCTCCTTCGGATTAAACGAGCTTGTCCCGTCTCTTAGTCCCACCAGCATCAGATATCCGCCGCTCGTAAGGCGGGATAGTACCTGGGTGCCAACTACGCCTGTGGTATCTACAATCATATCTACCTGATTCTTTAGCGGTGCCAGCTCATGAATGGCTGACTCCAGTGTGGCGTGCACGGACCACCGCTCGGGGGCAACGGAATCTGCTATGGCGAGCCGCTCCTTCGAGATGTCAACGAGGCAGCCAGTTACGCCTTTGGAAGCAAGAGCATAACTGTACAGAATCCCAATCGGTCCTGCGCCCAAAATGACGGTTGTAAAGTTTGGCAGCAGGTGAATCTGGTTGATTCCGGTTAGCATGCAGCTCAGCGGTTCGGTCAGTGTCGCTTCTTCGTAGCTGATATGATCCTTCAGCTTGTAGAGAAACCGATCCTCGGTCACATAATAATCAGTGAACGTGCCGTCGGCGCTAACTCCAGTCTCCGTTACGGATTTATGTGTACAATGGTTCTGTCTTCCTGTCCGGCACATATCGCATTGACCGCAGTAGTACGTCGGATCAATCACCACCCGGTCCCCAGGCTTCATTGAACTGACGGCTGATCCTACAGCGATCACTTCCCCCGCTGATTCGTGGCCCAGGATAGTGGATGGCACGGCATGATATTTGCCGCTGATGATGCCTAGATCCGTACCGCATACACCTGTCGCCCGAATCCGGACGAGAACATGGTTATCCTTGGTAATTTCCGGGACGGGTCTTTCCTCAAGAGCCACATCCCAAGCTGATTTGTATACCAGTGCAAGCATGAATAGTCCTCCTTTTGCCTGTTCGGCAGATAGTTAGTGAAGGGTGGCCAGAACGGCGTCAAGTCGCTTGACAATTTCGACAATCTCGTCTTCCGTAGCCGTGAGAGAAGGTCTAACTTTGACCACATTGCCGTAACCGTAACGGGAACCTCTGAGAATCAGCTGTTGTTCTGCAAAAGCTCGGTCGATAATCCCATTACTCTTGACTGCATCCGGGGCATCATCCTCATCTACAATTTCCAATCCCCACATCAGTCCGACGCCGCGAGCCTCCCCGATGCAATCATGCTTGTCGGCCAGCTTTGTCAGTAGGGTCCCGAGCAGGCTTCCTTTCGAGCGGACGTCTTCCAGAAAACCGGGCTCGGATACAACCTCTAGCGTGGATTTGGCTGCCGTGACTGAGATCAGATTGCTGCCCGAGGTGAATGAGTGCTCGTGTTTCTCCAGAACATTGAGACGAGACTGCATCAGTACTGCTGCAACCGGAACACCGATGCCGCCCAGACCCTTAGCAAGGGTAATGATATCCGGCTGGATATCAAACAGCTCGCTTGCGAACATGTAGCCTGTCCGCCCAATCCCTGTCTGCACCTCGTCAGCGATCAGAATCAGTCCGTACTCGTTGCACAGCTGACGGAGGCGCTTGAAATATCCTTCAGGCGGGATGATATTGCCTCCGTTGCCCAGGATGGGTTCAATAATCATGCAGGCCACAGAGCCTGAGCTTGCATATTCAATGGCATCCGATATGGCTTCGACGCATTGATAGCCACATTTGTCAGGTGAAGAATTAAACGGGCAGCGATAGCAGTAGGGAGCAGGCACATGCAGGGAATTTGCTGCAGACGAGTTGGGAAATTTCCTCCGCCGGAAGGCGTTACCGGATATGCCTGTTGCGAACTGGGTCTGCCCATGATGAGAAAGATACAGGCTGATTATATCCAATGCTCCGGTATATTTTTGGGCCAGCTTCACAGCGCATTCGTTCGCCGTGGAGCCGGTAATATCTCTCATCCATCCCGCGTCGATGCCGTTCGGCGTATACTGGATCAGATGATCCAGGACTTCCTCGACGTAAGGCTCGGTAAAGGATGAGGACATATGGGCAAGATTGGCGACTTGTTCCTGTACTTTGGTAACGACATGAGGGTGATTATAACCGAGCGACAGATTGAAGGTGCCGGATACACCATCCAAATACTCCTTACCTGAATCGTCAATCAGAGTAATGCCCTTTCCGTATCTGAAGCGTTCTTTGGTTAAGGTTTGCACAATACTTTCCCTCCATATCAGATATACATTTCTCATTAAGTACATCTTTATAAAGTACAGCCCCTGTTGCAGCGAAACGCGGCAGACATCACCTCCCCCAATAATAAAGCGATCTCAGCCTTTGTAGCAGTATGACGAGGCAGGCCTCACCTCCTCCAAGATAAAGTGATCTCATCCTTCCTTGCCCTGATGGCCAAGGGAGCCAACTACCCGGCTGCTCCTGCCATTCCACAGATGTGAAAGAATAACCGCCAGCAGCAGAATTAGACTAAAAGCCCCTAGAATCCAGAGGGTAACCGTCACCGGCCATTCGCTCATGCTCCAGCCTATTACATATTGAAGCACCGAGCCGCCAATTCCGCCCGAAGCAATCAGAATGCTGGTCGTTCGTTCGGTCATTCCGGGAATCAGCACGTTCGCATAGACAAGCGCGATACAGAAGAGACCGGACATGAATAACCCTGCACCGAAAATCAGAAGGTATGTAGCCCACTGGTTGGTTACAAACACCATGGCAACTAAAAAGCAGAAAGTTCCGATTACGCTCCACAGCAGGAAAGGAATATATCCTGATGACTCTGCAATCCTTCCTGAGAACATGCGGCCGATGATCATCGCAATCCAGAGCATGCTGACACCCAGCGAGGCTACGGATTCCCGAAGCTGCAGCGTCTCGATCAGAATAGAAGGCAGGAAGTTCATGAGCCCTAGTTCAAGACCCATATATACAAAGAAGAATACAATGAAGATGCCCAGCAACAGACGATGCTGTCCCGAGTACCGGGCTTGTTCGACAGAACGTTCAGAGGTTTGGAGATCTGCTTGGGTAAGATGGGAAGAGGAGGAAGCAGGCATAGTAAGCCAGAACAGCGCTATGATAAGCGTCAGAAGGGAGATGGTGTAGAAGGTCAGATACCACATTCCAAGCCAGATATACAGGCTTACTATTGCCGGAATGAGCAGTGCACCAAGTGCAAAATAGACATCCAGCTTGGACATGGCTACGGCTTTCTGCTCCTCGGTGAACTCAATCGTGAACGCTCCGATAGACGATTCAATGATACCTGAGCCGAAGCCAACCCAGATGGTCATCACGATGGCCCAGGTCCATGAGGGCAGTAGACCGAGGATGGCACAAGCTACTAAGATACTGACCAAAGCAATGGAAAGCATCGACTTGCGACCGATATGCAGAGCCATCAAAGGGGATAGGAGAACGCCGACAAGAAATCCGAAAAACTGCAGAAACAACAGTAATCCGCCATCACTGTACCCCCGTCCATAGTGAGGCAGCAGAACCGGCAGTAATGCTCCTAGAAACACGCTGGTGACGCCGATTAACAGATAGAAAGCACAACTTAAAGCGAATAGTCTCTTCAAGGCCTGTCCCTCCATAGCGTTATAATTAATGAATGCTGTTTCCTTACTAGATTATACCATTAATATGGGAATGTATATATTTATTTATATAAAAAATGTAAAAAAATAATCATGATCTTACGGATACTCGTTTGTTCCATATCTGCTTCTTTTCTACTCGATTTAGTAACAATTGTTTTTGCTTGATAGTAACTGTAACTATTGTGATAGAAAAAAGAATGTTAAACGCTTACAATTAAAAGGGAAGAGGATTTTTTTAAAATAATTATTGATAGTTATGTGTGCGTTTTTTTTGAATTTTACAACAAAAGGAGTCTACCAAAATGAATTTGTATTTAGAAATCCCGGAGCTTGATAGACATTTTCCTTTCCGGAGTTTTATTAATAAAGGCGACGTGCTATGTGATCCTCATTGGCATAAAGAAATTGAAATTATTTATGTCACTCAGGGAACCTTGGATCTGGGAATTAACGATATTTCGATACGTATGAAACAAGGTGAAGTACAATTTATAAATGGTGGTGATGTTCATTATTTCTTGGCTTCTCCTGACAGCGAACGGGTGGTTATTCAATTTGATTTGAGCTTTTTTCAAGAGGTATCCACATTAAGGGATCAGAAGCGCTCACTTAGATCTATATTTACGGAGATGGAACAATCAAGCTGGAGATGGTCAAAAGAAACAGCAGCTAAAATGCTTCCGCTGATTCAAAGCATTTATGATGAGAATGTCCACCGCCGAGAAGGTTATGCCTATATGATCAAAGCCAAACTGTTTGAGATGTTGACTCTTATTTTGCGGGAAGTGCCGAGAAGCATGACAAGACTTCCCGAAATCTCTGAAAGAACCATAACACAATCCAAGGACATGCTTTATAAACTGGAACGTATTTTTGAATATGTGGAATGCCATTTTCATGAAACTATTACGCTGAGGAATGTAGCTGAATATATGGGTTTCAGTCCCCATTATTTCGCCAGACTGTTTAAGAAGAATACAGGGATGACCTTTGTATCATTTTTGAATGAATACAGACTGAATAAGGCCAAATGGATTTTGCTGAATGAAAATAATCCGATCACCGAGGTCGCAGAGGCTGCAGGTTTCAGCAGTGTGAAGACATTTCATCATATCTTTAAGGAGGCAACAGGCACATCACCATTGAAATACCGCAGGACAATATTCGGGAATAAAACGGCAAGAAATGAGGAAGAAAGCTTTTCATGAGATTTGTATGATAGAGCTATCCAACGAAGTGAAGGGAGAGCTACGATGACATAATCAAAGCTTTGCGGATTTATGGGCAACTGCTTGATGTCTGGTGAGCTTAAATCAGGAGTGAAAGGAAAATGAAAATGGACAATCGGATATATAATGTAGTCATTATCGGTTATGGAGGCATGGGAAGCTACCATGTTCAATTGATCGAACCTATTCAGCAACTTGCCATTGGCGGTGTATATGATATTGTCGATTACCGTATGGAACTGGCTGCGGCTGCCGGCTATAAAACCTACGCCAGTCTGGACGCCGTTCTGACCGATCAGGCCGTGGATATTGTTTTGATAGCAACGCCTAATGACGTGCATAAAGAAATTGCAATCCAGGCACTGCAAGCCGGAAAACATGTCATCTGTGAAAAGCCGGTTACGATAACGAGCGCCGATTTCATGGATATTGTCGAGGTGGCGAAAAAAGAAAACCGCGTGTTTACGGTACATCAGAACCGCCGATGGGATGAAGACTTCCGGACTATCAAAGATATAATCAATAAGAAGACCGTGGGCGAGCTTTTCCATCTGGAATCACGGGTTCAGGGGGCTAATGGCATTCCAGGGGATTGGCGGCAACTAAAGGCCTATGGAGGAGGAATGTTGCTGGATTGGGGAGTGCATCTGTTGGACCAGCTGCTTCTGATTACAGATAGCCAAATAGAAAGCGTAGCTGCTACCTTAAGCTATATTTTGGGGACTGAAGTGGATGACGGCTTTACCAGCTTTATTGAGTTCAAGGACGGTCTGACAGCAGTCATTGAAGTGGGTACGACCAATTACGTAAAACTGCCGCGTTGGTATATTAAAGGAACCGAAGGTACCGCAGTGATCAGGGATTGGGACTTAAGTGGAGAAATCGTCACCCGAAATCCGGATGTTGCTCATGTGGAACCAAAACCGATTCGAGCAGGTCAAGGATTGACAAAAACGATGGCGCCACCGTCTGAGGAATCCACCCTTAAGTTCCCGATCGAGGAAATAGCTGCTGCAGCAGAAAGCTTTTATGAAAATTTTGTCTCCTCCATCGAAGGAAAAGCGGAGCTTGCGATCAAATGCGAAGAAGTGCACCGTGTGCTGGTACTGATTGAAACGATTTTTGAGGCGGCAGCAACCAAAAGCGTGATTCGAAGAACTATTTAAATCAGCTCTATTTTTCGTTCTGCCACAAGAGAGATATATAGGATCCTATATTTTGAGAGCCTGTGAAAAACATTGAATCCTAAAGTTTCTCATAGGTTCTCTTCAGGATTGCCTTTCGTTCTATAAGCGGGAGAGACAATACATACTTGTCCTTGAACTGCGGACACCTGTTAGGAAAGTGCTGAAGGAGCATGCCGCATTTTCGTTCGTTACAGGGATATAACAAAGAGATCGATATTTTCCACCAAAACAGATAATAACATCCTCCTTTTTTGGATTTTTTCTCTTTATAATGAAAACACATCCATAACAATTAAAGGAGTTGATATGTTTTGACACGCAACAAACGCTTAAGAAAATTGTCCACCTCTCTGTTGACGGTACCTATGCTCATGATGTTCGCTTCAGGTGCAATGGCCGAGCAGGAAAAGCCCCCCGTTTCTACTGGAGGCGGCGTGTTTTATGAAATTTATATTAATTCTTTTTATGATTCGAATGGAGACGGTCACGGTGATTTGAAAGGGATTACACAAAAGCTTGATTACCTAAACGACGGCAAACCACGTTCGAGCCAGGATCTGCAGGTCAACGGTCTCTGGCTTATGCCCCTCAATCCGTCTCCAAGCTACCATAAATACGATGTAACCGACTACTACCAAGTGGATCCTCAGTATGGAAATCTGAATGATTTCCGCACCTTGATGAAAGAAGCGCACCGAAAGGGCATCAAGCTAATCATGGACCTTGTTATCAATCATTCGAGCAGCGATCATCCTTGGTTCAAGGAGGCCAGCGCCAACCCGCAAAGCAAATATCGCGACTATTACGTATGGGCAGATAAGAACACAGATCTGGATGAAAAAGGCTCGTGGGGACAACAGGTATGTCATAAGAATCCGAATGGTGAAGGGTATTTCTACGGCACGTTCTGGTCGGGAATGCCGGATTTAAACTTCGACAATCCCGAGGTTCGCGAAGAAATGATCAAGGTCGGCAAGTATTGGCTGCAGCAGGGTGCAGACGGGTTCCGACTTGACGCAGCGATGCATATTTTTAAAGGACAGACAAAGGAGGGGGCTGATAAAAACATCGCCTGGTGGAATGAGTTCCGCTCCGAGATGGAGAAGGTAAATCCAGATGTATATCTGGCAGGGGAGGTATGGGACAAACCGGAGACGATAGCTCCTTACTACGGACCGCTTCACTCCCTCTTTAATTTTGACTTGGGCGGAACGATTTTGAATTCCATAAAAAATGGCCGGGATCAGGGGATTGCGACATTCACCGAGAAAACGCTGAAATTGTACAAATCGTACAATAAGGCGGCACTCGATGCTCCATTCCTGAGTAACCATGATCAGACCCGTGTGATGAGTGAACTGGGCGGGGATGTGCGAAAAGCCAAGCTGGCCGCTTCGATTCTTTTGACGTTGCCAGGGCAGCCGTTTCTTTATTACGGGGAAGAAATCGGGATGAAGGGTGAAAAGCCCGATGAGTACTTACGGGAGCCTATGCGCTGGTACAAGGGAGATGGCCCCGGCCAAACGACGTGGGAGAAACCCAAATACAACACAGGCGAAGTATCGGTTGAAGCGCAGCTGCGGGACGATGATTCCCTGCTGGAAAGCTACCGCACGCTCATCCGTCTGAGGGAAGAACATGAAGCTCTCCGCAGCGACAGTCTGGAACCGGTCCAAACAGGGTATGCCAGCGTAACCGCATTTAAACGCACTTCAGGCAAAGAAACATTATATGTATATCATAACCTGTCCGGAGAGCCGGTTACCCTGCAGATTAAAGATTCGGATAAGGGCAAGTGGAAGGTGGTCTTTTCTACCTCGAAGGATGTGAAGGTGAAGAAAGGAACAGTCATGATTCCAGCCTACAGCTCTCTGATTACCAAAGAAGATAGAAAGAGCTGAACATCAATTTGGGATAATGTCGTACTGTTTAAAGTAAATTTATATCCCTACTAAAAAAGACTAGCTAGTCCAAAAAGTGGCTTATCGTTACAAAGGAGAACACAAAAAAAGATATTCATACCCTGTATATCTTTTTTGCGTTCTCCTTTTTGTGTGCCCTAAAACAAGGAGAGATAAAAATGGGAAAAGAAACACGATCACGTTAAGGTCAAAAACATACAAAAAAAGAACGGGAAGATGGTCAACGAGTATCTTTAGGATTGACAGAGGGATGGCTGCATGAGAAAATGTACGCGCGTACATTAAATAACTGGAGGTGGGCAATATCGCATCGCGCAAGGAAGTAGCAGAGTTCGCCGGCGTGTCTGAAGCAACGGTTTCGCGGGTATTGAACGCGGCCGGTCCCATCAAGGAAGAGACACGGAGAAGGGTCCTGGACGCCGCCAATCAGCTTGGATATGTTCCCAGTGCGCTGGCCCGCAACTTTGCTCGAAGCAAGAGCGGTCATCTTGGTGTGGTTATGCCCTATGTACCGAAGGCGCACCTGTTCTCAGCCTATTTTTTCTCCGAGATGCTGAGTGGCATCGGAAGCAAGGCCAGGGACAGCGGGCACGATCTGCTACTATTGTTCCGGAAGCCAGGGGAAGGGATGGATTACAGCGGTCTTTTCCGCCAGCAAAAGGTCGATGCTTGTATCATCCTTGGAGCTAGGGATGACCACGATGAATTGGAAGCGCTTAAGAGACTTCAGGAAGAAGGTCGTCCGTTCTGCGTCATGAATCATCATTTTACAGGACAGTCGTTCTGTGAAGTGGATGCAGACCATGTGGAGGGAAGCCGGACGGCTGTTAGTCACCTCATTGAGCAGGGGTGCAAGCGGATTGCCTTTCTCAACGGGCCGGATATCTATTCCAACAGTACTGAACGATTGAAGGGGTACCGCACCGCGCTTCAGGAGGCCGGTGTTGAATATGATCACGAGCTGCTTCTGGAGGGCAATTACAGCCGTCGAAGCGGGCTCGAAGCGTCGGCTACAATCGCAGGCAGGCTGAATGATATTGATGCCGTATTTGCAGCGAACGACCGGATGGCAATCGGAGTGATGCAGGGTCTGCGCGAGCGCGGACTGGGAGTTGACCGGTTCCCGGCGTTCGTGGGCTATGACGATTCGGATGCCGCCGATATGTCCGTTCCGCCGCTGAGCAGTGTCCGCGTTCCCTTTTATGAGATGGGGGAGCTTGCGGCCTCAAAGCTTATACCGGATTCTCTGGACCGCATTCCAGCCCTGGACCGGACCGGGTGCGCCTCAATAAGAGAGCTTCTGTCCACGGAGCTGATTATCAGGGCGTCATCCGTTCGTCAATAACCGTATCGTCAACAATCCGTTGTGACTCAGCTCAGATCCATAAGGAGGATACCGACATGTCTAATCGTCTTCGTATCGGAATGGTTGGCTATAAATTTATGGGCAAGGCTCACAGCAACGCTTACCGCAGTCTGCCCATGTTCTTCCCAAGTGCCCCGCTACAGCCGGAGATGTCTGTCATCTGTGGGCGCAACGAACAGGGGGTTCAGGCGGCCGCCCGCCAGTTTGGCTGGATCGATAGTGTTAACGATTGGCGTGATCTTGTGAAACGTAATGATATTGATCTCATTGATATCAACGCCCCGAGTGATGTTCATAAGGAAATTGTCATTGAGGCTGCCCTCCATGGTAAGCATCTGTTCTGTGAGAAGCCGCTTGCACTCTCGCTGGCGGATTCCCGCGACATGCTGCAGGCAGCGGAGAAAGCGGGTGTCAGACATATGATCGGCTTTAATTACCGCTTCTCCCCGGCTGTCCAGCTGGCGAAGCAGCTAGTCGAGAGTGGTCGCCTAGGAAAAATCTATCATTTCCGTGCCTTTTTCCTTCAGGACTGGATCATGGACCCGTCCTTCCCGCTGGTCTGGCGATTGCAAAAGGAAGTGGCCGGTTCTGGCTCTCATGGTGATCTTGGCGCCCATCTGATTGATCTCGCCCGTTTCCTGGTCGGCGAGTTCCATGAAGTGATCGGCATGAGCGAGACGTTCATCAAACAGCGCCCGCTGGCTTTGGAGATGACCGGATTGAGCGCCAAGGGCAGCGCCGGGGCGAATGCGCCGATGGGGGAAGTAAAGGTCGATGATGCCACGCTGTTCCTGGCACGTTTCGCCGGAGGTGCGCTGGGCAGCTTCGAGGCCACACGGTTTGCGGCCGGACACCGGAGCACAAATTCATTCGAGATCAACGGTAGTCTTGGCAGTGTGCGGTTTGACTTTGAACGGATGAACGAACTGGAAGTGTATTTCACGCAGGATGAGGAGGGTGTTCAGGGCTTCCGCCGCGTACTCGCCACCGATCCGGCACATAAGTACTCCGAGGCCTGGTGGCCTGCGGGACATACGATCGGATTCGAGCATACCTTCACCCACGAGATGCTTGAGATGTTGAATGCCATCTCCGAAGGACGGCAACCTGTGCCGAACTTCCACGACGGGGTCGCATGCCAGGCCGTGCTTGAAGCAGTGGAACGATCCATAGCGGAACGCCGCTGGGTATCCATTGAAGAAATGTAAGATAACATCACATTCTGAAAGGTGAGTGGATTACAGATGAGCAAGGCACTGATTGTATGGGGCGGATGGGACGGACATGAGCCGGAGCAGGTGGCGGCCATTTTTGAACGGATTCTGAAGGAAGAGCAGTTCGAGGTGGAGATGTCGGATACCCTTAACGCCTATCAGAATACGGAGAAACTGCTTGGCCTGGATCTGATTGTTCCGTTGTGGACCATGGGACAGATTGAGCAGGAACTGGTCAATAATGTTTCGGCAGCGGTTCAGAGCGGCGTAGGCCTGGCAGGCTGCCATGGCGGCATGTGTGATGCCTTCCGGAACAATGTGGACTGGCAGTTCATGACAGGCGGGCAATGGGTTGCACATCCTGGCAATGACGGAGTGGAGTATATGGTGAACATGAAGCGCGGCTCCAGCCCGCTGCTGGACCATATTGAGGATTTTCAAGTCAAAAGCGAGCAGTACTATCTCCACATAGACCCGGCAGTTGAAGTGCTGGCAACCACACGCTTCCCGGTCGTACCGGGGCCACATTCGGCCAATGGGCCGGTGGATATTCCCGTTGTATGGACGAAGCGCTGGGGGAACGGTCGCGTTTTCTATAATTCGCTGGGACACCACGCGGATATCATAGATATGCCTCAAGTGAGGGAGATGATGCGTAGCGGGTTCCTGTGGGCTGCGGCAGGCAAACAAACCGCGGCTGCCCGGGGCAGCTCTCTGGCAAAGGCTTATACGGCATGGCAGACAGCCAGCAGCGGTAGCGCGGACAGGATGGTGTCGGATGCAGTAAGGGATGTGCATTACCCATTTTTCTGAAGATGAAGGGAGTCCAGGCATGAACAAAATGAAAGTGGGCATTATCGGTTGTGGTAAAATCAGCGGAATTTACATGGAAAATTGCCATCGCTTCAACATTCTGGAGTTGTCCGCAGTAGCGGATCTGGACCAGGGCCGAGCAGAGGAGCAGGCGGCAGCGTACAACGTTCCAAACGTATATTCGGTAGACGAGATTCTGGCTGATCCGGAGATCGAACTCATCATTAATTTGACCATTCCGGCTGTTCACGCCGACGTAAGCCTCAGAGCCCTTGAGGCAGGCAAGCATGTCTATGTGGAGAAGCCGCTTGCGGTCACCCGTGAACAGGGTCGGTCTGTCTTGGAGCTGGCCCGCCGCAAGGGACTACTTGTCGGCTGCGCACCGGAGACCTTCTTCGGCTCCGGCATACAGACGTCATTGAAGCTGATTGAGGACGGGATCATTGGCAGTCCGGTAGCCGCTACGGCCTTCATGATGAGCCGTGGACATGAACATTGGCATCCTGATCCTGAATTTTATTATGCTGTCGGCGGTGGCCCGATGTTTGATATGGGGCCATATTATTTGACGGCTTTGGTGCAATTGCTTGGTCCGATTGCCACCATTTCAGGCATGACAAGCAAGTCGATGGATCAGCGAACGATTACGAGCGAGAAAAAAAGAGGTCAGACCATTCCGGTCGACATTCCGACGCATGTGGCCGGATTGCTGCGCTTCGAGCAGGGGGCTGTCGGCACGCTGATTACCAGCTTTGACATCTTTGGTGGAAGCACTTTGCCACCGATCGAGGTATATGGTACTCATGGCACGCTGCAGGTGCCTGACCCGAACACGTTCGGAGGGCCGGTTCGCTACAGGCTGCTCGGCGAGCAGAAATGGACAGAGGCACCGCTGCTGCCGGGCTATCAGGAGAACACACGGGGCATCGGCGTTGCCGATATGGCCTACGCTGTCCGTAGCGGACGGCCTCATCGCGCCAGCGGTGAATTGGCCTACCATGTGCTGGAGGCGATGTGGGCGTTCCATGATTCCTCCGATGAGCAGACATTCTATCCGATGCAGAGCACATGCCTGCGCCCGGCGGCTTTGCCGGATAACCTGCCCTTGTATACGTTGGATGCGTAAAGTAGTGTCAGCCTGATACTGATCCGCGGCATCAAAACTTAAGACTGAAAGGGCTGTTCCAAAAGTCGTTTTTTGAATTTTTTACATCCCGCTTTGAATGTTCATTCCTAAGAAAAAGAAGACTCCAGCTCCGCTTTGACCATGGTTTTGGAGTCTTCTTAGTAGGGGACTTTGTTTCGATGTACAAGGAGTGCATTCGGGCTATTTTCAAATCAAGCCTGTCTGTCGGGCGGCATCAAGTGCCTAAACATAAGCCCCAGCTTTAACAGCAGCAGGTGGTCGGTATTCTTCAAATCCAGATTCAGCAGCCCCGAAATTTTCTCCAGCCTGTATAACACCGTGTTGCGATGGATAAACAGCTCACGCGCGGTTTCATTCACCTGGCCGTTGTTAACGAAATAGGTTTCAAGCGTGTGCATCATCTCGCCGGCGTATTCCTCGTCCTTGTCCAGCAATGGACGGAACAAATAAGAGCAGTACCTGCTCATAACCTCCTGCGGAATATGCTTGAAGAGATAAATGAATTCCAGGTCGATAAACATGACAACCGGTTCGCTTAAACCGAGCTCCGTGCTGATTCTCTCGGCCTCGGCGCACTCCCGGAAGCCGTCTATGAACTCCTCCATACCCATTCTGACTTTGCTGATAAAACATGTCCCTGCTCCTACTCCGTGGTCCCATGCATGCATCAAATCCGCATACAAACGTGCAGAATTCTCATACTGCCTGCGCTCCTTGGCCTCCTCTTCCGGTATGGGAAAGAGGGAATATACGCGGTTCATCACGTAGAAATGATGTGATTCCAAGGAGGCCGTCTTCGGATGGTCCTGTAGCTTATCCTGAATCTCCCTCAGTCTGCGGCGCTGACTCTCATGGTCCCATGCATCAGCTCTTGTGGAAGATACCATGCATACGTAGGGAGTGCTCCAAAATGTGCTTCCCAACGCTTCGGCAAATTCGAGCACCGTTTTTCGGGAGGCGTTTCCCTTCAAGTAACGTTCCATGGCCGTGCCAAGACGACTGCCTACCGCAGAAGCCTCCTGATTCCGGATGACCTCCAAATGATAGGAAAGAATAACGGCAGCCTGGTGAAAAATGCCCTCCATATCATGGGCTTCCAGCAGATTTTCGGTCTGAACAAGCAAGTAACCGTATGATTTTCCGTTTTTCAGCAGGGGGACCCGATACAACAGGTTGTTGGCCGCCTTATAAAACCGATTGTCCTGATGCCAGGGCCAGTCGCTCAACAGCTCCATTTCGGAACAGCGTGTCACGTTATACAAGGTCTGTCCCTCAGAGGTGACGATGGCTACAGGACGCCCCAAAATGCTTGTGATGCTTTGGAAATAATTGGTGTACTCATCCGCCTGCATGGCGAAATCAACCAGCTTCTTCTGCGTTTCAAGTAATTCATTCAGCCTGCGGGTATCGCGTTGGAACTCGGATTGGAAGAGAGCGGTGATCTGCTCGGAGAAGGTGAATTCAAAAGGGAGCTCAATTAGGGGGAAGCCCAACCGATCGGCTTCAACCAGGGCAATCTCTGGAATTTCCACCCAGTAACGGCCAAGCTTGATACCAAGCCCGGAGGCTCCCCGTTCATTCAGCTTTTGCAGCAGATTGACAAATTCCTCGGGTGAATCCCTGATCGCATAAGCTGTAGTCAGCAGCAGTTCCCCTTCTTTCATCCAGTTGATCACATCCGGCGCATCCATCAAATTGATAGAGCTGATCGTTCGGGAAATTCCTTTTTCACCGGCTGCCAACTTCCCTTCCGATAACGGATAGACCGTCAAGGCATCTTCTACAGTTAAATGCATATTAAATCACTCCCATGATGCGTATATGATTCAGGTCCCGGATATAGCGTGACTTTTAAGCAATTATATAGGCTTTCGTCGAATTTCTGCAATCCTTTTTGTTTCTTTAATGTTATATAAGTTAACACAAATTACTGATGATTCTGTTTTAAAACCAATAAGAAGCCCATCTTGTTAGATTAAAAGCTAAAAATGTGTAAGGAATATTTACATAAATATTTTTTAGCTTTATGATAGGACACAACTTCAAAGAGAAGAGGGGGATTCAGATGCAGCTTACCCAAAATCAACAGGTTGCGGCCGAAAAGGACAGCCGTTCCATGCTTGTTATCGATGATGTCGGCAAAATCTACCCCAATGGCACTGTAGCCGTGCAGCATGCGGATCTGCATGTGGGGGAAGGGGAATTTCTCTGTTTTGTCGGCCCTTCCGGTTGCGGTAAATCGACCATTTTTAATATGATTGCCGGTTTGACGGAACCGACCTCCGGTCATCTGACCGTGTTGGGCACCTCGCCGAAGGAAGCGCGCAAACAGAATGAGATTGCCTTTGTATTTCAGGAGCATACCCTGCTGCCATGGGCCAAGCTGATCGATAATGTCACCATGCCTCTTACTTTGCGCGGCGTATCCAGGAAGGAGCGTATTACCGAAGGGGAGCGGGTTCTTGAGCTGGTAGGCCTGAAGAATTATATGAAGGTGCTGCCCCGTGAGTTGTCAGGCGGAATGAAGATGAGAGTATCGATTGCACGAGCGTTGATATCCAGACCCAAGTTGCTGTTAATGGATGAACCGTTTGGCGCCCTTGATGAAATTACCAGGCAGACGCTGCAGGATGAACTGCTGAATATTTGGGAACAGGACAAAAAGATGTCGGTTCTGTTCATTACGCATAACGTGTTTGAAAGTGTGTTCCTATCGACAAAAGTAGTGGTGATGACGCCCCGTCCCGGTAAAATTTCGGATTTCATCGATATTCCGTTTGCTTATCCGAGGGATGATGAATTCCGGACCCGTCCTGAATTCGGTGAATATGTACGCAGCGTGTCCGCTGTGCTGAAGCATTGATAGCCAGAAATGAGAGGAGAGGGAAGGAAAATGGAAGAGATGGCAGCTAATCCAGCCGTTGAAACGGCAGCAGGTATCCGGGCCTCTGGGAAGGGAAATGCCCGCAGCAGTTATCCGGCAGGCGAGAATCAGGTCCTGGGCCTGCTGAAGAAAATTCTGCCGCCATTAGTCGTGTTTGTCCTGTTTATCGGCGGATGGGAGATGATCGTGCGGATGATCGGAATGCCTCCGTATATTTTGCCCAAGCCATCCGATATTGCGGCAGCCGCCGCCGAGAACAGCACGAATCTGATTACGTCGGTAAGCACAACCATTGTAGAGGCGTTGATCGGTTTTGCGATCAGTGTAGTGCTCGGTATTTCATTAGCCATTCTGCTGGCGCTATCCAAAACGGTGGAAAAAAGTGTATATCCGTACGCCATTATCCTGCAAACTATTCCGGTCGTAGCGGTAGCGCCAATCATTGTGATCTGGTTCGGAGCGGGAATTAATGCCATTGTGATCATCTCATTCCTAATCAGCTTTTTCCCGATTTTATCGAATACGCTGATCGGATTGAACTCAACGGATCAGAACATGAAAAATTTATTCTATTTGTATAATGCGAGCAAGCTGCAAACAATCTGGAAGCTGCGATTTCCGGCGGCACTCCCGTACATCATGGCAGGGCTGAAAATTTCATGCTCCAGTTCGGTTGTCGGAGCGATCGTGGGTGAATACATTGCAGGCATTGGTGGCGGACAGGGTGGACTCGGATACGGGATTACCGTTGCGGCAACCCGCCTGCAAACTCCTTACCTGTTCGCCTGCGGTTTAGCGGCATCGGCCTTGGGAATAGCATTTTTCCTGATCATCAACATGGTGTCGAACAAGCTTTTGAAGTCCTGGCATGAGTCGGCAATGAAATGATACCAGAACCGGGAGAGGGATCCAACATGTCCAAACATCATATGAACTTACGTTACAAGAAGTGGCTGCTGTCGGCTGCAGCTTTGATCATGCTGCTTCTGAGCGCATGCTCCAATTCCTTCGCTCCAGAATCCTCCGCCCCGGCGAAAGGGGAAGCCGGAACAGATCTGAAGCAGGTGAGACTGATCGAGGGCTGGTACTCCAAAGGTGAAGATGGAGGCTATTTTGCGGCATTGCAGCAGAACTACTATAAGGACAAGGGGATCGGCATGACGATTCAGCCGGGAGGTCCCGAGGTGTCAACCATGCAGCTTGTCGCTGCAGGCAAAGCTGAATTCGGCATCTCTTATGCGGATGAAATTTTGAAGGCGCGGGAACAGGGAATCCCTGTTGTCGGTATCCTTGCCGGCTTTCAGAGCACACCGCAGGTTCTTATGTACCACAAAGGGAAAAACATCCAGGATTTCACAGACCTGAACGGCAAAACCGTATACATCGGTACAGCGGTGCCTTACTGGGAATATATTAAGAGCCAATACAATCTGACAGATGTAAAAGAAATGAAGTATAACGGACAGCTTGTCAATTTTATCAATGACCCCAATTCGCTCAATCAGGGTTACATCACGAACGAGCCTTACGCGCTTTCCCAGCAGGGGGTTGAGGTGGACTATCTGAAAATCGCCGATTCCGGTTATGCGAACTATGCAGATGTTCTTTTCACAACCGAAGATTACCTTAAAGAGCACCCTGATGTCGTAGAGGCTGTGGTGCAGGCAAGTCAGAAGGGTTGGAGCTATTATCTTGACAACTATAAAAAGGTAAACCCGTTCATTCAGACCTACAATCCGGATATGACGGTAGAAGCAATGAATTATGAGGCAGTGCAGGAAAAAACCTTTATTCTTAACAAGGAATCCGAGGCAAACGGTATCGGTTACATGACAAAGGAACGCTGGAACACCCTGCAGGATCAGATGATCAAGGGCAGAGGATTAACGAAGGCACAGGATGTTGCCAAGGCGTTCACGACCGAATATCTGATGAAACCATGAACGTGAACCAAAAGTATTTAAAGCCTCAAACCAGAATTTTTAGAAAAATGAGGGAATTTTATATGTTCAAACTTGGAAATCGAAAGAGCTATTGGCAAGTGTCCGAAACGCTGGTGGATCTAAGACGGACGCAAAAGCACGGCAAGTCCGTAACCCTTCCTGCACAGCCGCAGGAACTCATATTTGATCTGGAGCATACGGCGGTCATTGTCATCGATATGCAGAATGATTTCTGCACACCGGGAGGCTGGCTGGATTCCATCGGAGCAGATACATCACCGCTCCTGAACCCGGTCAGTCGGCTGAACCGGCTGCTGCCTGAGCTGCGTAAAGCGGGTGTGCCTGTCATCTGGGTGAACTGGGGCAACCGGGAAGACCGGATGAACGTGCCGCCATCCGTGCTTCATGTATACAATCCAGACGGACGTGGCAACGGCATCGGGGACCCGCTGCCGGGGAACGGCTCTAAGGTGCTAGAGAAAGGCAGTTGGGGAGCGGCAATTGTCGACGATCTGGATTCGGCCCCTGATGATATCTATGTGGATAAATACCGCATGAGCGGGTTTTGGGACACACCACTGGATAGCATTCTGCGCAATCTGAATATTCAGACGGTGTTATTTGCCGGGGTAAATCTTGATCAGTGTGTTATGCATACACTGCAGGACGCGGCTTGTCTCGGATATGACGGCATACTTCTGGAGGACTGCTCGGCAACAAGCTCCCCAGCTTTCTGCATAGAAGCCACTTTATACAATATTAAGCAATGCTATGGCTTCGTCGCCAATTCCAACTGGCTGGTGAAAGAGCTGAACGGGGCAGCGGCCCGTAAAGAGGGAAATACAGCGGAAGAGCTGGCCCCTCTGGAAGGGTGATCGGAAAGGATGGGATGACTCGATGAAAGATCAATGGAACGCCGTTGTCAATCAGGTGACGGTTGAACCGACAGGACAGGGAACGCTGAGTGGACTCAGCTTTATGGTCAAGGATGTGTTTGCTGTACGTGATTATACAAACGGCGCGGGCAATCCATGTTGGCTCCAGACGCACGGCCCGGCGGTGGAGCACGCGGAAGCGCTCAGCCTGCTGCTGCTGGAGGGGGCGCGACTAACGGGTACGACACATACGGATGAGCTGATGTTCAGCCTGAACGGTGAAAATGTCCATTACGGAACACCGGTGAATCCGAAGGCCCGGGACCGTATCCCTGGTGGTTCATCCAGCGGATCAGCGGTTGCCGTCGCCGCAGGGCTTGCCGACTTTGCCCTTGGAACGGATACGGGAGGATCGGTACGTGTGCCGTCTTCGTACTGCGGAGTTTATGGAATGCGTCCGACGCATGGCATTGTCTCCGAGAAAGGCGTTATTCCGCTCGCCGCCAGCTTCGACACCGTTGGCTGGATGGCACGCGATCCCGAGACGCTGCGTCGGGTAGGTAAAGTGCTTTTGCCACAGATAGCCTCGGTTTCTGACTTTAGCACGGTGCTAATCGGTGAAGATGCCTGGGAGCTGGCTGACACTGAGAGCAAAGAGGCGCTTGCCCCTTGCCTGGAGTTGCTGTGCGGCCTAGCTGCGAGCCATGAAACTGTTTGCATCGCCCCGCAGGGTCTACCTGAATGGATGACCATGTTCAGGACGATCCAAGGCTACGAAATATGGCAGGAGCATAGGGACTGGATTGAACGTGAGCAGCCGGCCTTCGGATCGGATATAGCCGGGCGATTCTCCTGGGCAGGCACCATTGAACGTGCCGATCAGGAGAAGGAAGCAGAACGCCGGCTTGAGGTGTGCAAGCACATGACTGACCTGCTCGGAACGGATACGGTGCTTGTGATACCGACGACTACTGGAGCGGCCCCGAAGCTGGGACTGGGCGGACCTTTAATTGAAGAACGAAGAGTGAAAACGATGCGTTTGACCTGCATTGCCGGCTTGTCGGGATTGCCGCAGCTTACGATCCCCGCTGCCGAGGTACTGGGATGCCCAGTCGGTATTTCTCTCATCGCCGGCCCGGGACAGGATCAGCGTCTGCTGGAATGGGCCACATCCCTTTTTCCGGCAGTAAAAGGATAAGAGCATCACTCAATATATAAGGACATTAAGCAACGCGAAAAGAACATCAAAGCCGCAGGAGAAAGGGTGTCAGTTATGTTTCAACGATATGAAGGAACAGCATGGGAGGAGCGCTTTTTGCCCCGTCTGACAAGCAAACAGGTCAAAGAACTGCCGAAGGATAAGGCGCTGGTTATTCTGCCGGTCGGAGCTGTGGAGCAGCATGGACCCCATCTGCCTGTATATACGGACACTTTGATTGGGGAAGCGACATTAACACAAACGCTGGAGCGCGTGCGGCCGGATAAGGAGATTTGGCTACTGCCTCCAGTCTCGTATGGTAAAAGCAATGAGCATATCGGGCTACCGGGCACCATTTCCTTGTCTGCAAGCACGCTGCATGCCATAATGCTGGACATTGCAGAAAGTCTGAAGACCAGCGGTTTTCGCAAGCTGCTGTTGTTTAATACACATGGCGGCAACGTGGATTTGCTGAATACCGTATCACGGGAAATCCGGATTAGAACAGGGATGATGGTTTTCTATCTCAGTCCCAGCAGTCTGAATGTGGCGGAGGACCTCCTGTCTTCCGAGGAACTGGAATACGGTATTCACGGCGGCGATTATGAGACTTCTTTGGTGATGTCCATCAAACCGGATTGGGTGCAGAAGGAGCTCCTTGTCAAAGAGCTTCCTGATATGTCCTCTTACCGCTTTCTTACATTAGAAGGGAAAATCCGCTTCGCCTGGAAGATGGCTGATATCTCCGCTACCGGCATTGCCGGGGATGCTACGACGGCCACGCCTGAGAAAGGCACAATCATTCAGGACAGAATCTCGGCGATTCTGTCGGAGGCGCTGGAGGAACTGTGTGATTTTGAAATCACCGATGTTCGCGGGACTGAACCGGTTCAGCAGCCGGCAGGAAGCCGCCCGTGAAGCTCGTCAGTCTAAAACACGGCGATGGTGAACGGGCCGCGATTGAGCATGGAGAACGATTCTTCCTTCTGGAGGAGATCAATAGGGCGGAAGGAAGTGCATGGGGCACCTCCATTATGGAAATATTGCAGCAGGGTCAGCTAGAGGAGCTTGTCCAGTGGTATCAGAGGTACGGGAACAGAACATGGTCATCGATCCCTTTCATACCTGTGGAGGTGGCCATACGTGCTCCTCTCTTCCGCCACCCCCGCAAAGTATGGGGAATTGGCATGAATTATGTACAGAAAGCGATCGATCTCGCATCCACTCCTCCAGAGCTTGAGCCGGTCTGCTTCATGAAGCCGGACTCAAGCCTGATCGGGCCCGAAGAGTATATTCGACTGCCGACTCAGGCTGTGAATGTGACATCAGAAGCGGAGCTTGGCATTATTATCGGTCGAAGCTGCAAAAATGTGCCGGAAGAACGCGTGCGGGACGTCATCGCCGGCTTTGCCACAACACTGGATATGACAAGCCAGGACATTCACGCAAGGAATCCCAGATTCCTGCAGCGATCCAAGGTATTCGATACATTTTTCAGTCTTGGACCACAGCTAATAACACCTGACGAAATAAGCGATCTGCAGAGCCTCGCCGTTGAAACTGTGTTGAACGGTGAGGTTATTCATAGCAATACTGTGTCTCGCATGATTTATCATCCATGGTTCATTGTTTCGTATTTTTCACAGATGATGACTCTCTATCCGGGCGATGTGATCATGACGGGCACACCGGGGTCTGTCCAGATTCAGCACGGAGATGTCGCCGAATGCAGAATCAGCGGCTTTACGACGCTTCGTAATCCTGTAGCGGATGTAGAATACAATCATCAGTAATTTTCCTTGGGGAGTGGTAATGAGATGAACAAGTACAGACAAAAGGGATTTGCTGTTTTACTGGCAGCAATGCTTTCCTTATCAACATTGCTGGCGGCTTGCGGCAATCAGCCAACCTCTCAGAATGCCGCTGCCGAGACATCGGGCTCCACGGGGGGAAGCGGGGAAATCACGGCAGTCACACAGGTGACGAACTGGTTTGCACAGGCGGAGCACGGCGGTCTGTATGCGGCAAAGGAGCAGGGGTATTACAAAGAGGCTGGTCTAGATATGACCATCCAGGCAGGAGGGCCGCAGGTGTCTCCAACACAGATCGTGGCTTCCGGAAAGGCGCAGTTCGGACTTGCTACGGCGGATCAATTGTTGGTTGCCCGTGAAGAAGGAATCCCCCTTGTAGCGATTGCGACGATTTTCCAGAAAAGCCCGCAGGGACTTATGGTTCATGCCAACCAGAACATTTCCTCCCTTGCCGATTTGAACAACCGCGCCGTTTACGTGGGGACAGGCTCGGTGTTCTGGGATTTTGTGAAGAGTAAATACCAATTGGATAATGTGAAGGAAATGGCTTATACCGGTTCTCTGGCTCCTTTTGTAGCCGATGAAAAGGTTGCCATTCAGGGATATGTAACTAGTGAGCCGTACGAGATGAAGCAGCAGAATGTGGACATTAATTTCCTACTACTGGCGGATGCCGGTTATAACCCGTATTCCAATGTGCTGTTTACGACAGAGAAGTATATTCAGGATCATCCTGATATTGTGCGTGCTTATGTCGAGGCTTCGATGAAGGGCTGGGATTATTACAAGACCAATTATGATACCGTGAATGATGTCATTTTAAAGGAAAACCCGGATTTTACGAAAGAAAAGCTGAATTATGCGGCGAAAACGCTTATCCCGTTCGTATATGAAGGTGATGCGGTGAAACACGGTGTTGGTTATATGACAGAGGAGCGCTGGACGGAGCTCGGACGGCAGCTAACAGAGATTGGAGCATTGAAATCAGAGCCCGATGTCAGCAAGGTATTCACGGATAAGTTTCTGCCGCATTCTTAGGTCGATGAACCTTTAGGCAGGCTGAATGAAAACATATGGAGGGGAACTGAATGAGTGAACATTGGACAGCCATTCTGAAAGAACGTATCGAACCTGAGCTGCTGCAGTGGGAGGAGCCAGCAATCGCCAAATATTCGATGGATTATCATCACTTCTCTCCTGTGCTGACCAGTCAGCTGCAGGGCAAGGTTGCCGAGTGCATCGCCAGTCCTCGCACCGAGGAGGAGCTTGACTCTCTGCTCTCCATTGCTGCGGAACTGGGGATTCCACTTACCGTCCGGGGTAACGGTACCGGCAACTATGGCCAATGTGTCCCGGTCACTGGCGGAATCGTGCTGAATCTGGCCAAGTACAATAAGGTGCTCGAAACGGGAGAAGGTAAAATGCGGGTTCAGGCTGGAGCAAGGCTGGGCAAAATGGAATCTACTGCCCGCAAGGTGGGCTATGAGCTGCGAACGATGCCCTCTACCTTTCAAACTGCGACGATCGGTGGTTTTTTGTGCGGTGGTTTTGGGGGCATCGGTTCGATCAGTTGGGGGACCATCTGGGACGGGCTGGTACGTTCCCTGAAAATCAAGACCGTCGAGGTTCAGCCCCGTACCATTGAGCTCCAAGGAGAAGAAGTGCAGCCTTACCTGCATACCTACGGTACAATCGGCATTCTGTCTGAGGTGGAAATCAATCTGGCCCCGCGGGTGGAATGGATGCAGTGGGCAGTAACCTTTGACAGCTTTGAACAAGCTTTTCGCTTCGGGCAGTTGGTTGCTGAAGATACGTCTCTTGTAAAGAGGCTCATTTCTATTCATGAATGGCCGATTTCATCCTATTTTGTACCTCTCGATATTCCCGAAGGGCGTACCGCAGTACTACTTGAAATGGATACGGCCTGTGAATCGCGACTGGAGCGTACCATAGCGGAAAACGACGGGCAAACGTCTAAAAAGGTCTCCGCCGATCAGTATCATAAAGGCGTCGGTGTATCCGACTTTACGTGGAACCATACAACCCTGTGGGCGCGCAAGACAGACCCGGGCTTGACCTATCTGCAGCTGAATTTTGATCCTGCCTGTGCCATTGAGCAAATCTGGGCTATGAAAAAGGAATATCCGGAAGTGATGAATCATATAGAATTTGCCCGGCAAAACGGAAACTTGCTGATCTCCGGCCTGCCGCTTGTTCCCTTCACAACGGAGGAACGTCTGGATCAGCTGATGGAGCGTTACGAGGAAAACGGGGTTGTAGTCAATAACCCGCATACCTGGGATTTGAAGGAAGGCGGACGATCATACACCCACGACCGTTTGTGGGAGATCAAACACCACAACGACCCGAAGGGAATTCTGAATCAGGAGAAATTAAAGCGTCCGGCTGTCAGCGGTGTCTGATCAACGGGTGACGGGGGATTGGCCCACACAGCAGCAGCTAGCGTACCATACGGATTTTTATAGTAAATCCGTATCTACAGCAAAGGAGCGAGTCGCATGAAATTTGGAAATGTGGTCATCCGCTGCCAGGTTCCTTGCACGATGCGTGACGGTATAACGTTGTATTCAGATATATACATGCCTGACGAGACGGGAGAATATCCTGTGCTGCTGATGCGCCAGCCTTACGGCCGGTCGATTGCCTCTACCGTTACGCATGCCCATCCCGTCTGGTATGCCAGTAAGGGATACATCGTGGTGATCCAGGATGTCAGGGGACGGGGAGAGTCGGAAGGCGAATTTGATCCGTTTGTACAGGAAGCAGAGGATGGGTTTGATACCATCGAATGGGCAGCAGGTCTGCCCGGCTCGACCGGGAAAGTAGGCATGTACGGTTTCTCTTATCAAGGGCTCACACAATGGGCTGCGGCTTCCCTTCACCCGCCTGCGCTCAGGGCGATTGCCCCGAGCATGTGCCCGGCAGACATGTACCACGGCTTATTTTACCCGCATGGCTCCTTCGCACTTGGCAATCATCTGCCGTGGGCTTTCCAGCTGGCTCGTGACACCGCGCAAAGGGCGGGTGACTTCGAGACGGCCGAGCAATACTCACGGTTTATGCGCAGCCCCGAGGAGATGCTCTGGAAAATGCCGCTGAATGAAAGACATCCGATTCTGGAGCGATACTTTCCCGCATTTTATGATTGGATCGATCATATAGCGTACGATGAATATTGGGAGCGGATGAACTGGATCAACGAGATCGTCGCGGAGCCGGTGCCGGCTTTGCATATTGGGGGCTGGTATGACGGTTTTCTAATGGGCACGCTGCAGTCGTTCGAGGCTCTGCAAGCTACTGCCACGTCGGATTGCTTTCATCGGCTCATTGTCGGCCCGTGGGCCCACATTCCATGGGGGCGCAAGGCGGGCGGAATCGATCATGGCGAGCAGGCGGACGGTGGTCATCATCTGGAGCAGCTGCGCTGGTTTGATTATTGGCTGAAGGGCAAGGAAGACACGGAATTGTCTGGAGAACTACCGATCCGTTATTTTGACCAATTGAATCATGAATGGCATACAGCGGAACAGCTGCCTTCTGTACTTGAGGATGAACCCTCTCCGTCCGAATGGTTCTATCTATCGGGGTCACAGACCCCGGCAAACGGTGCTGCGGGAGGCGGAAGACTCGAAAGGCGTAAGGAAGACGTGGAGGCGGCTGTGCCGGATGTATTCGTATACGACTCGCGTCTGCCGATGCGTCTGGACTCTTATCTGCCGTCCGACCGCATTGCCATTCAGGAACGGCAAGAGATTCTGGTGTATACAGGAGGACCGCTTGCAGAGGATATCCCGATTTTTGGGCGCCCGGAGTTGTCCGTGCAGTACCAGACACTGGGAGGCCCGACGGATCTAGTGGCCGTCCTGACGACCGTATCCGAGAATGGAACGGCCCGGCTGCTCAGCGTGGGCCGTACGGAAATCTGCAGTGAAGGAGCAGAAGCCTCCAATGAATGGAGAACGGCACGGATCCGGCTGCGTCCCTTGGCGGCCACCCTGCCGGCAGGCACGTATGTCCGGCTTGAATTGACAGGCAGCGCCTTCCCGTTGTTCGCCCGGCATCCGAATGGTGTCAGGGGCGAGACGAACAGCACGGGAACAGGAGGGCTGAAGATTGCCACCACGGCTGTTCGCAGTACAGAACAGGACATATCTTGTTTGAAGCTACCGGTGAAAAGATGAAAAGCGAGGCATAAATTCAAATCCATCAAAGTGAGGTTGAATGTATATGGCGAACATTCCAGGATTGGTTGCTGGTAACTTTGAGAATTGTCCCGTCCACAAAATTTCCATAAAGGATACGAACAAGTTCATACTGCTGTGCGACAGGGAGCAGGTACCTTTCACTTCATTTGTGGAGATCTTCGAGGTGGGAGGCAGAACTCCATCCAATGAACACCGGGAAGCTTATGAATATTTTTATGTGCTTAAAGGGGAGGGGATTGCCAAAGTTGGCAGCGAATATGAGACTCTGATCCGTCAAGGCTCATTCATTATTATTCCGCCGGGCAACCATCACGATATTATCAACACGGGCAGCACACGCCTGTACTGTCTGACGACCATGGTACCGGACGAATTGTTCTCGGATATGATCAAAGCGGGTCCTGTCGTCGAGCTGGATGAGGAGGATCTGGCCGTGCTTCAAGCGCTGGCTACCGCGCAATGAGTACAAGGCTACATTTCATTAATGTACACCTTCCGCAACGGGAAGACTCCTGTCTGTACGAACTAAAGGCGGAGGGTGGAAAATGGGTTAGCATCCGGCGGCAAGACCATTTCCTTGAAACGGAGGATAACGGCGCTTCTCGTCTGATTGCCCCGCAGCAGGCCGGATCGGACTTGAAACGGCTGGAGAACGTGGATTGCATCGATCTGCGAGGTGGCATTATGCTTCCCGGATTGGTCGACTGTCATATGCATCTGGACAAAGCCTTTTCGCTCGTGCAGGTGCCAAACCGATCCGGCACGCTTCAGGAAGCCATTCATAATTACAGCCAGGCCGTACAGAGCTTCAGCAAGGAGGAGGTGGCGGAACACATGCTGACGGCCGCCAGAATGGCACTGAGCTACGGGACAACGACCATTAGGAGCCACCTTGACTTCCCTGTTCATCTGGGGAGAGAGGTGGCCTTTCGGACAATTGACGCAGCCTTGGAGGTACGTGAGAAGCTAAAGGGCAGTATGGTGATCCAATATGCGTTGATGGTTCCGTTTCGCGGCAATCAAGAAGCTGCGGATGAGGCGGTCGAGGAAGCGCTGCGGATGGGGATTGATGTACTGGGTGGAGCCCCCCATCTGGCAGACGACCCTGAAGGGGAGATTGGCAGGGTTTTCCGGTTGGCGGAACGTTTCGGGGTACCCATTGATCTGCATGCGGATGAAAGTGACCATCCCGGAAAAAGAACCGTGCTGAGCATAGCAGATCATACGATTTGTTGCGGTTATCAGGGCAGGGTGACGGCAGATCATCTGTGCTCGTTGTCCGCGATGACGGAAAAGGATGCACAGCATGTGATGGCGAAGATGAAGGAATCCGGTCTTAACGCGGTAACGCTGCCTGCGGTGAACCTGTATCTTCAGGGACGGGAAGATCGTGGCCTGGTAAGACGGGGCACAACACGAATTCGCGATCTGCTTGCGGAAGGCATTCCGCTGGCGGCGGCCTCCGACAATATTCAAGACCCGTTCCATCCGTTCGGCCGCGGGGATCTGATACAGATCGCCCAAATCACATCGTATGCGGCCCATATGGGCAGTGAACGGGATTTAGTACAGCTGCTGCGGATGATCACGGATATACCTGCTGATATTACAGGCTGCGAAGGGTACGGAATAGAAGAAGGGCATGCCTGCAACTTTGTTGTAACGGATGCGGCTGATATGACGCAGCTGCTGTCAGGCACAAAAATGAGCCGTTGGGTGTATGCCTGCGGCGGTTGGCAGTCCGCTCTGCATGCAGCTCAGGCATATGCGTAAGGCCGTATAAAGTAATGTTCATCTAACAGAATTGATTTGTCAGTTATAAAGGGGAGAGGAAGTGGGGGCATAATGGTTGCACCGATTACAGGAACACAGACGATGGTTGTCAGCCCCCATTATTTGGCAAGCGTGGCCGGATCGCGTATTTTGGAGCAGGGAGGCAACGCCTTTGATGCCGCCGTGGCGGTGAGCGCCTGTCTTGCCGTCGTATACCCACATATGACGGGACTGGGAGGCGATTCCTTTTGGCTGACCTATAGCACCAGAGAGGGAAAAGTCAGGGCATATAACGCGAGTGGACGTTCGGGCAGCCGGGTTACAGCTGCCTGCTTTGCGGGCGAATCCGCCATCCCACAGCGGGGACCCCGTAGCGTCATTACCGTGCCGGGCATGGTGGACGGCTGGGATGCCATATTGCAGGAATACGGCTCGAAGACGCTGGCAGAGGTGCTTGAGCCCGCGATCCGTTATGCGCTGAAAGGGTTCCCGCTGTCGCCGGACCAGCATGTCAATACGGCCGAGCGTTTCGAGGTGCTGGCGGCTTATCCGCAGACGGCCGCCATCTATCTGCCCGGAGGAAAGGTCCCGGAGCAGGGCAGCCGCTTTGTGCAGTCTGCTTTGGGAAGAAGCCTGCTGCAGATTGCGGACCACGGCCGGGACGTATTTTATTCAGGCAGTGTTGGCCAGGAGATTGTTCGCTCACTTGCGGAGCAGGGCGGTCTGCTGACGCTGGAGGATTTTGCGAGACACAGAGGTGAATGGGTGGAGTCGCTCAAAGGGAGCTATCGTGGTCTTGACCTTTACCAGATTCCGCCGAGCTCACAGGGATTCACCGGCATCATGGCGCTTCATATTCTCGAACAGTTTGATTTGGGTAGTATAGAGCATGGTTCCTATGAGTACTATCACCTGCTTGTGGAGGCGCTGAAGCTGAGCTTCCGTGACCGCAACCGGTATTTGACAGACCCACGATTTTCCTCTATCCCTCTGGACCGTCTGCTGTCCAAGTCCTACACCGCGGATTTGGCAGCCTGCATCGATATGGAACGATCCCTGCCGATGGATACCCAGCCAGTAGGCAATGATACGGCATATGCGGCTGTAGTAGACGGAGAGGGCAATGCCGTCTCCTTTATCCAAAGCCTGTATTTTGAATTCGGCTCGGCCGTGATAGGAGGAGACACTGGCATTCTGCTGCAGAACCGTGGCTCTTTCTTTTCCCTTGATTCTTCGCATGTGAACAGGCTTGAACCGGACAAAAGAACGTTTCATACACTGATGCCGGCGATGGCCTGTCGCAATGGGAAGCCGTATATTTTATACGGCACCCAGGGAGGCGAAGGCCAGCCGCAGACGCAGACCGCGCTGCTAACCCGCATGGTCGATTACGGTATGGACCCACAGACCGCCGTGCATGAACCGCGCTGGGTGTGGGGTCGAACATGGGGAGAAGAAACGCAGGAGCTGAGACTGGAAGGACGGATTAATAAAGAAGTGCAGCGGCGTTTGAAGCTGGCCGGGCACGCCGTAAAACCGGTTGAGGATTTTGCCGGAGCCATGGGGCACGCGCATGCTATTTTGATCGATGACAGCGGCTTCCGGATCGGCGGCACGGACCCCCGCTGCGATGGAGCAGCCATCGGCTGGTGATCCAGGAACGGGACAATGACCTTAATAGTACACATTAGAAACGCCCTGATCGGGAAGACAACTGTTTTTATTCCTTGATCAGGGTGTTTTTTACTGTTTCTTTACAGCCTACGTGAAAATTTTGCTCTTTCGGCTCATTCCATCAGGACTCGATTCCCTTTCGCTTTCCACGCGACTTCGGTAAAGAATTCGATTTTGGTATCGAAGAGAAAATTATTAAACAAAACTTGCACAAGAATCCCGCGCTTGTACAGGTTTTAAAAAAATTACGATTACATCGAGTGAACGCGATTTGGTTATACATAAGTTTAAGTTTAGCCGATTAGATGATTGCTTCCGTTCAGACGGATTATACCAACCAGACTCTTATGGCGATTTCCAGGACCAAAAGGCAGAAGCATTCTACACCCTGACCGAGATGGGCGTCCTTACCGCTGATAAAGGATACCTTCGCCCAAAAGCGCTAGTCACACGGGCTGAAGCAGTTACTCTTTTACAGCGTTTGTACGAAGCCACAAGCAAGTGATGTTAAGTAGACAGAACTAAAAGGACATCTTTTAATCAGCAGCCGTCTCTCGGTATTCTACTGGGGAACGGTTGTTTTGAGTATCTCCTTAAGGTTTGCTTTTGATAATAAATTTTTAAGCCGCTGATTAGTAACGTGAAGATCCGCGGCTTTTTATTATGGAAAAAGCAAGGAAGAATCGGCTTAATCACATTATAGAGATATCGCTTTATTTGCCATGGAAATATCGTTATTGAGGAGCTTGGAAAGATCATAGGACGGATAAAGTCCCCGTTCCAGCAAAAAGTAAAACACTTTACCATGCAGTTGGATGGCATTATTCAATTGTTTTTTTAATACTTCACGTAGTTGTGGAGATGCAGTTTCAGTGATCCCAATTGAATAACTACGAACAGATGTTTTGGCAAATCCCAACAACTGTCCGGTGTAAAACGTAGTCACATCCAATTTATTTCCACTATTTCTGATTCCACCCGGCGCCAGTGAATAATAATGAAGAAGCTCCTTTAAATTTTGTTCTGGATTCTTTACATCACTCACGACCATTTTAAAATGTGTTAACTGATTACTCTGAAAGGCGTTAATTCGTGAATCTCTAGCGTCTCATGCCAAGCTAGATGCTGCGTTTTCCGATCTGGTTCATAGGTATACAATTAAATCCCTCCTAAATGTTATGCATTAGCCTATGCACGGCGCATATAATAAGGATTACTGTAAAAGGGACGTATTCCACATCAATTTGAGACAGGTGGTATTCAACAGGTTTTTAAACGTCAAAATTGAAATAATAAAATTTATTCTGAATATCTTGGATTCATAAAATTAATAATAACCCCAGAGAGCGAAACATGGAGCCATCTCTTGCAGCTTCTTTACAATGTCAAGTCAATGTGTAAAAGAGTTAAGGAACTAAAGGAACCCCCTAAACTGATAATTAAAACCAAACCAATAGGAGGTAATACAAGATGCAGCTGAAAAACCATCAAAACATTGAAACAGGTATTGTTCCACCACAACTGAACCATGGCGGACATGAGATGTTTGATGTCCACGAAGTATTGGCAGGATCAATCAATACAATGGATATGTATACCATGCTGAGTGAACACGTAAAGGACCCAGAGCTTCGGGATATATTGCAACGTCAGAAGCAATTTATGGCTGATGAATATAACATCACATTGGAATGCTTTAAAACTGGGCAAGATCCTGCAAAACCGACACAAAGCTATAAAATGAGTCAAGGTAATGATTTTACTTACGGCATGAAACCAAGTCAACCGAAAAAGCCTATGCAATCTGCAAGTGAGATTTCTGATCAAACCATATCCCTTAGTATGCTAAATGCAGTAAAAGCGGGGGCTGTAATGAAAACAACAGCAGCAATGGAAACAACAAATCCAGTAGTACGCCGCGTACTTGCAGATTCTTTACCAAATTGTATTGAGATGGCTTATGAGATCTCGATTTACCAAAATAAGCATGGTTTTTATCAAGTGCCGCAGCTTGCCCAGCAGGACATGCAGCAAATGCAAAATGGTTATGCTCCTACTCCGGTTCAGCCGCAAATGCCTAGTAACCTTCAACACTAAAATTAAAGTGCCGTTTCTCTTTTCGGCATGCAGCTGCACTATAAATATTGTCGGGGGATAAGAACATATGTGGCCTTGAAGTTTTGTCTAGGCAAGAAGCTTTCAAAGTAATGGATTATGGAATTTAAGGGTGTCCATTAGGACGCCCTTAAATTTTTTTCATATGTGATAATGGACCCACACTAATCATCTCGCAAAGCCTGCATCAAATCCATCTTCGTCAGCCATTACGAAGGCGATAAAGCTGAAAGAACACCAATGATTGGACTTGTACAGAGTCCGATTATTTCTTCATAGAAAACGAAAAAAGGAACAAATTCCATGTAGAATTTATTTGCTGTACGTGTTAAAGTGCTAATCCAGCCAATAAAGTGTTGACCAAAACGGTTGAAAAAAGATCAAAGATTTTTTAAGTTTGAACAACCTGGTATTATTTACAGCTAGACTTTATCGGATCAAATTGATATATTATTAGTCCGGCCGTAAGATTGGCTTAATTAAATAGTTACTTGACTTCAACAAATAGAGAATCATCTCATGTGGTATTATTTACAAGTAGCATGGGCGACTAAAATATGATAAGATATTAATCCGGTCGAATAAATGGTCGGAAATGTTTGATCTTTGAAAACTGAACAACGAGTGAGTAATGTTTTTGTTCGCAAAATCAACAATGAGATATTTTATCTCGTCAGTTTCAACATGAGCTAATCGCTCTTTCTATAACCAACTTCGGTTGGTCTTTATTGGAGAGTTTG
>NZ_JAIVEM010000141.1 GCF_020404765.1 Paenibacillus sp. BJ-4 | reverse complement strand
GCCGCCAGCGTTCGTCCTGAGCCAGGATCAAACTCTCCAATAAAGACCAACCGAAGTTGGTTATAGAAAGAGCGATTAGCTCATGTTGAAACTGACGAGATAAAAATATCTCATTGTTGATTTTGCGAACAAAATCATTGCTCACTCGTTGTTCAGTTTTCAAAGATCAAACACTTCTTTTTCGTTGAATCAGCCCATCGCCTCATCAACTCTTATATCATATCATGTCCGAACCAACTTTGCAAGCTTTTTTTTCAAAATTCTTTTGTGACTCTCGCTCGCAATATTGTACTTCTTGGCCGGAATTAGAATATACCATACTAAATTTTTAAATGCAAGCTTTTTTATTAATTGTTTCACGCCCTAAAACACCGTGTTACTCAGTACAGCTCAAGTGCTAAGTCTTATGTTTCTTTAATATTGATGATTTAACAAAGAAAGGATGGGTAAAAAATGATATGAGAAAGACGGATACTAGGAACTTCATTTTGATGGATTATCTGAAATCTTCAGCAAGCTATAGCCACAACAAGAACAATTTGTTTCGTATGAGATCAGCTGATGATTAAATAACAGTATAGAGGAGTAGATCTTTTAATGAAGCAACGAAGGCGAACATGGACAAGAATTGTGTTTTTTGTCATCTCTTGCTTACTGCTTGTCTTTATCTCTGGATTTGTGTATGAGTGGATTGCATCCAAACAGGATAAATTGCAATACCCACCTCCGGGGGAATTGGTTGATGCCGGAGGCTATCGACTTCATATTCGTAAACTTGGTAGCGGCTCCCCGACAATATTGCTTGAATCAGGGAGCGGGGAAAGCAGCCTGTCATGGAGGGATATTCCCAAAAAGCTGTCATCATTCGCCACCGTTGTATCCTATGATCGTGCAGGCTATGCATGGAGTGAGGAGGCTGCTACTCCACGCACCGGGGAAAACATCGTTCGAGAGCTTCATGTGGCCTTAAAGAATGCAGACATCCAAGCTCCTTATATCCTTGTAGGCCATTCCCTCGGAGGCATGTACTCAAGGCTGTACGCGCAAACGTACAGAGATGAGATAGTAGGATTGGTTCTGGTGGATGCCAGGCCCGAGAATGACGCTCGCCGAACCCAGGAGATCTATGCCAAGGAACGACCTAAGGTCAATCCCTCGCCGTTAATATCAATTCTCCTAGAAAGGGTTGGGGCTTTTCGTTTGTTCCCTAATTTTATGCTAACTGGTCGTGTCGAGGATCAGGATAGGAAGTCGTTTGTGAATATTGTCGCTTCCCCCAAATACTTCAGATCTGTTGCCGAGGAGGGGGATCTGGCGAGCACGACCGAAAATGCCATACGTGGGCAGCATTTGGGAAACCTCCCTGTGCGCGTGATTGCCCGGGGTGTCCAGCAAAATTTGACTCAGTTCGGTATTAGTAAGCGCGGAAATGACCAGATCGAACAAAGCTGGCAAATTGGACAGCGCGAGATGCTCAAAATCTCTACAAACAGCAAATTTATTGTCGCCAAGAAGAGCGAGCATATGATTATCCATGATCAACCAGAGCTTGTTATTCAGGTCATCCGTGAGCTAATCTCCAAGATCAATCCCCCTCGGTCAACCGCTGCTAAGACAAACACAGATCATTAGAGACCTACTCTACATGTAGAGGGGTGCATAAAACACAAAAGACGCCCGGGTTTCTCCTATATAAAGGAACCCGGGCGTCTTTGCTGCCCAACACTTATTATCGTTGATGGATCTTAGGACAAAATGGGCTTGTTTTTAGAGGATGCTTCTGCAACCTTGCCAAGTATCTGTCTCAGCACTTTAGCATTTTCCCCAACATAACCGGAATCAAGCAGCACATCGTGCGTACCGATGACTCCGTATTCTTCGTATTGACCAAGCGTTGCTTGTTGCCATAGCAGTTTATCTGATGATGTCACCGGACCCATACTATCGTCTTCTGCAACCAAGGCATGGATATTCGCCTGAACTTCACCTGCATTAATAAGCTCATTGCGGTAGATGGAGTAAATCAACATTTTGTCTCTGACTCGCTCCCTGTCAGCTGGATCGGCGAGGAATGATTTGTACTGGTCTCCAATGCTGTCCAGCACCACCTCGACAATCTCTTCAAGCTGCTCTGGTGTTGATTCATCCTTGGACGTCTTTCTCATAGCATCCACCATGATAAGGTCGCTAACCTGATGGCCTCGGCTTTCCATGGCTTTGACCACCTCGAAGGCGAGGTTTCCTCCGAGTGAGTATCCCAGGAAGACGTAGGGTCCCTCTGGTTGAATACCTACGATGGCATCGATGTATCGATCCAGCATGTCTTGACCCTGATAACGATCGCCGATGAATTCCAGCCCATATACCTCACAATCTCTTTCCAGCTCCCTAGCCATCTCATAGTATCCCAGAGAGTAGCCGACCCGAGGCGGGAAGCAAAATACTTTGAGCGTTCCTTTCCCTGGGAAGTGGATAATTTCCATTTCTTCTTCGTCAGGAGCATCTTTTGTCCGTAGCTTGGATATTTCATGGGCCATTTGCTCCACAGTCGGCAGATTGAACACGAGTTGGAGCGGGAGCTGGACACCCATGCCAGATGATATCTTTTGGATCAATCCCAAAACTTTCAGGGAGTGGCCTCCAAGTTCGAAGAAATGATCTTTGACCCCGATATCCTGTACGCCAAGCACCTCGGCCCAAATCTGCGCCAGTTCTACTTCCGTCGATGTACGCGGCGGAATATATTCCGCTGTGCTCCGCAGGAGTGATTCAGGTGCTGGCAGCGCTTTGCGATCCAATTTTCCATTCGGATTCAGCGGCATTTGTTCCAACTGTACAAAAGCAGTCGGTATCATGTAGCTTGGCAGTTCGCTGGCCAGCGCCTCGCGTAACACATGGGCTGCAAGCCCCTCTTCAGCCACAAAGTACGCGCAAAGCTGAGTACTTCCAGCTGCATCAGCCAGTGCAAGAACGACCGCTTCTTGCACTGATGGCACTTTAAGAATTTGTGCTTCTACTTCTCCCAGTTCAATGCGGTAACCCCGGATTTTTACCTGGTGATCGATCCGCCCCAAATACTCAATATTTCCGTCGGGCAGCCATCGGGCCAAATCGCCTGTCCGGTAAATCCGTGCTCCCGGTTTGTACGGGTGAGAAATGAACTTCTCTGCCGTCAGGTCTGGCTGGTTGAAATACCCCCGCGCTACCCCTTCACCTGCAATGCAGAGTTCTCCCGGTACACCTACAGGTGATACCTGAGAAGCACTATCCATCATCCAAACTTGGACGTTCGCGTACGGTTTACCGATAGGCACATGCGTTAGAGCAGCGGTCTCAGGGCTCGTTGTATATCGGGTCGCATATACGGCCGCTTCCGTAGGACCATAGATGTTCTCCAGCACTGCGTGTGGAGATACTTTATAGTACTCTTCTACAAGTTTGGCAGGCAGCGTCTCGCCGCAGGCAAACAGGTATTTCAGCGTAAGGAATCCCTGGGTTCCGCTTTCTTTCAAATATTGGACGAGAACACTGAGCATCGACGGCACCAGATTGAGATGCGTGATACGGCACGTATCCACGGCCTCCAGCAATGCCAGCGGGTCTTTATCCGCGCCCTGTGGCAGGATCACGAGGGTTCCCTGCCCAAAGAACCAGCAGAACAGCTCCGGCACGGAGAAGTCAAAGGTGAATGTCGTTTTCAGCAGGAATCGGTCACCTGCCAACATCGGATATTCAGCTTCCAACTGGCTCAGCGTATGGACGGCGGAACGGTGCTCAATCATGACGCCTTTCGGCTTGCCGGTTGAACCTGACGTGTAAATGATATACGCCAGATTCTCCGGCCCCGCGATTGGCTCGAGATTCGAGTCATCCGCATGATACACCTGCGGATCATCGAGTGCCAGGAGCGTACCAGCAAACGGAAAGAGATCTTTGAGATGGTTCTTCGTCAGTAGAAGCTTCGCTCCCGAATCCTCCAACATGTGACGAATGCGATCTTCCGGGAATTCCGGATCAATCGGCACATAGGCCCCACCCGCTTTTAGAATGGCATGGATACCAATAATCATCTCCAGCGAGCGCTCAACCATGATGCCGACCGGTTGGTCCGGTCTGACCCCTTGGGCACGCAACGTACGTGCAAGGCGGTTCGCCTGCTGATGAAGTTCTCCGTAGGTAAGCTCCGTTTCGCCGTAAATAAGTGCTGTACGATCTGGTGTGAGCGCCGCCTTTTCCTCAAATATACGGTGAAGGGTCTTCTCACGCGGATAAGGAGCCGCTGTATCGCCCCATACCTCTATAATCTGCGATTTCTCTTCCGGTGTAATCATCTCCAGCTCATCAATACGGACGGCAGGATGAACAGATACGCTTTCCAGAATCTTCATCAAGTGCCCTTGAATCCGTTGCACGCTCTCCCGATCATAGACGCGGGCATTGTACCGGTACAAGAATTCCAGATTACGGCCCGGCAGCACAATGAGGTTAAAATCATAATTCGTCTGTTCAAACATCTGAACATCCGTAATTTTGTATTCAGCCTCTTCACTGGCAATTTTCTCTTCCAGATGCTCCTCTACCGGGTAATTCTCAAATACCATAATATGGGAAATTAAATTCTGCTTCTGTTCGCTCTGTGCTTGAATCTCGTAGAGCGGATAGGACTCATAAGCATGTCCTGCCAAATATAATTCCTGCTGTCTTTTCATCACATGGGAGAACGAATCGCTTCCCTCGGCCTGTACCCGAACCGGAACTGTATTAATGAAGAGACCAATCATGCTTTCAATACCCGGAATCTCGGCAGGTCTCCCCGATACCACATTTCCGAAGACGACATCCCGGCTTCTATTGTAGCGCTGCAACACGATTCCCCAGGCTGCTTGCATCAGCGTATTCATCGTTACCTGGTTTTGCTTGGCCACTTGTTCCAGCCGTTCGGTCAGTTCTGCATCCAACGTGAAAACAAGCTTTTCCGACACGTAGGCCTCTGCCTTTGTCGATGGCTGTGTTATCGCCTGCGGCAGCTTCGTCTGCTGCTCGTAGCCTTCCAGATATCCTCTCCAGTATGAGGATGCTTCTTCCTCACCTTGTTGCTCCAGCCATTGAATGTACTGGCTGTACGATACAGCAGCAGGAAGCTCAGGCTCCCTTTGCTCACGCAGAACTCCGTATGTCTCAAACACTTCCTGAAGCACCAGCGGCATACACCAACCATCCAAAATGATGTGATGAGAGCTCCACAGTAGATGGTAAGCCTCTTTTGCCGTCCGTAGAACGGCCACGCGCAGCAATGCTCCTTCAGCAAGGTCAAAACCTCTTGCTTTGTCCTGAGCAGTATAAGCTGCAAGACGCGCCTCAATTTCACTGGATTCCAGCTCGTGCAGGTCCTCGTATACGAAGTCGCACGGTCTCTCTTTGAACACAATCTGTATAGGGAAATCGCCCCATCCGGCATGGAAATTCGTTCTCAATATGGCATGCCGTTTCATCAGATGCTTTAAGCTGCGTTTGAAATCCTCAGGATAGAATGCTCCCTGAATTTCAAATTTGGCTTGCTCAAAGTAGACTTCTGAATGAGGCTCCAGCAAGCTGTGGAACAGCATTCCCTTTTGCATCGGCGTCAGTTTATACATATTTTCAATCGTGCCGATATGCCGTGTCTGCTCTTCCAGCTCTTCAATTTGTTCCAAGCTGATTTCTTTGAGGAGTACGTCGCTTGGTGTAAGTTCCGTTCTTTCCTTGCGTACACAATGTCCAATGACTTCGCTGAGGTGTCCTTTCAGGATGCCGACAAACTTCGTCACCGACTCTGTATCGAACTGCTGACGGTTATAGCTGACCGAAAGTTGAAGTTGTCCTTCGGCAATCAGTCCATTAATGTTCAAAGCCTGGTGCTGCACCATCTGCTCACTGACTTCAGATCCCACGGAGTAAGGCGATACCTCCATCGATCCCCCTGCAAGATCCTGGTCGAACTGCCCCAGGTAGTTGAAGGTAATCTCCGGTTCAGCCGAGAAGGAGGAGACATCGGATACGTCGCTTAAATATTTTAAAATACCATATCCGACACCCTTGTTCGGAATACGACGCAAGCCTTCCTTGATGCGCTTGATTCTGGCGCCGATCTCCAGTTCCCCTCCCATCTCAAGGGCGACAGGGTATTGGCTTGTAAACCAACCTATTGTACGAGTGATATCCAGTTCCGGTACAACAGGCTCCCGTCCATGCCCTTCCAAAAGGATGCCTACACGTTCGATTCCCGTCCACTCGTGAACAGCCATACCGAGAGCCGTCAGGAGCAGATCGTTAACTTCCGTGTTGTAAGTGCGATTCGCTTCTTTCAGGAACTGCTCTGTCTCTTCTGGCGACCATTTCACCGTAACAGCCTCGCTGTCTTTGATGAGAAGAGCGCCGTCTGCCTTGTTCTTTGGAAGAGGGGCAAAGCCATCTCCTTCTATATCTGCCCAATAGCTGCGTTCTTGTTCAGCCGCCGGGCTGTTAGCGTATTGTGAAATTCCCTCTACCCATGCACGGTACGAATCTGTCTTCTGCGGAAGCTTCACAGCTTCTCCGCGCACTGCCTGCTCGTAGCCTTCCTGCAGGTCCTCAAAAAGAATACGCCAGGATACGCCATCAACAGCCAGGTGATGAATAGCAATTAACAGATGTTCGCCGTCCGCGCAGCGGAACAGACCCAGTCTAAAGAGAGGTCCAGCCTCCAGAGAAATGCTGCGCTGAATGGCTTCCGCACCTGCTTCTACTGCCGAAGCCGGGTCTTCTTCATCCTGCAGATCGTGGATCTGGAGGCTATAAAGCTCACCCTCACCCAAGCTGCGGCTCCAGGCTCCAAATCCCCGCTCTCCTTGGCGGAACACCAGCCGCAGAGCATCATGATGCTCTGCAATTTTCCGAACAACCTCGGCGAGCGCATCGGTGTTGAAGCCTTCTCGTCGGTACAGCATGACCGACTGATTAAAGTGGTGCAGGTCCATCGACTGCTCTTCGAAGAATCTGCGCTGGGCAGGTCCCAGTCTTACTGCTCCGTGTACCTCGCCTTGGTCCGCAATTCGGCTGACTGCGCTAACGCGCTGTGCCAGCTCTGCAATTGTCGGATAGCCGAACAAGTCCTTCATCTCAAGCTTATAGCCTGCTTGGAGAAGCCTTGAAGATACTTGGATGGATTTGATCGAGTCGCCTCCAAGCTCAAAGAAATTATCATGTATGCCGACAAGCGGAACGCCGAGCACACCTTGCCAGATCGATGCCAAAATGGTCTCAACATCCGTCCGCGGAGCGGTAAAGTCTGCACCTGCCTTTACACCTGAGTTTGGTTCAGGCAGTGCCTTACGATCCAGCTTGCCATTCGGTGTCAAAGGCATCACGTCCAGTTGGACGAAGTAAGACGGGATCATATATGCAGGCAGTCCGGCAGACAGTTCGTTTCTGAGCTCACTGACAGACATTTCCCGGTCAGCTACGAAGTAGGCGCACAGCGATTTCTGTCCATTGGCGTCTGCCCACGCAACAACGAGAGCTTCCTCGACAAGTGGAATGTCCAGCAGCTTGGCCTCAATCTCACCAAGCTCAATACGATAGCCCCGTATTTTAACTTGATGGTCAATACGCCCAATGTACTCAATGTCTCCATTAGGAAGGCGACGCGCCAAATCCCCGGTTCGATACATATTTCCTTCCGCAGCGAACGGATTTCTAATGAATTTTTCTGCGCTAAGCTCAGGTCGGTTCAGATATCCACGGGCCACCCCGTCCCCGGCGATGTACATTTCACCTTCCACGCCTAACGGTACGAGACGAAGCTGTTCATCCAGGATATGAATATATATATTGTCTGCCGGCAATCCAATCGGTACGGATTCACGTGTATCCTTGGCAGGATCGTAAAGGTGAATCATGCAGCCGACGACCGTTTCGGTTGGACCGTATTCATTGTAGATTTTGATGTTGCCACCAAAGAGATCTGTGATGGTTTTCGATAAATATGTGGTCAAATTCTCTCCACCCACAATGAGCTGCTGAATGCGACTTTCCGCTGGGATGGCCATATCTTTAATAAGACTGAGATGAGTCGGCGTCAGCTTGAGAATATCCACCGCATTTTCGCGCAAAATATGCTGTACAACCTCCGCTTTATCTATACCATCATATATCCGTACTAATCCTCCATTCATTAATGGAGTAAAAATCGACGTCAGCGTCAGGTCAAACGAAATGGATGAGTAAAGCGGGAAATCCGTTGGTTTTCCAGCACAATAGACCTTGTTGGCCCACCAGATGTAGTTCACGATCCCCTTGTGGTTAATCATGGTTCCCTTCGGATTTCCGGTTGTACCCGATGTATAGATTAAGTACACCAGATCGTTTCCTCCAACAGGAATATTAGGATTATCCACTCCGGTTCCGTAGATGTGCGGGGAATCCAATTCCATAACCGTTCCCTCAAAGGAAGCCAGCTCCGTCAGGTGGCTCTGTGTGAGCAGAATCTCAGCACCGGAATCCTTCAGAATATATTGAATCCGTTCCTGCGGATATTCAGGATCAATAGGTACATAGGCTCCGCCCGCTTTGAGCACACCCATGATGGCAACAAGCAGTTCCACAGAACGATCTGCCAACAGACCTACCACTTGTTCACTTCGTAGTCCCTGGGCTATCAAGGTGGAGGCCAGCCTGTTCGCCTGCTCGTTCAGCTCCCGATACGTGATCTGGATGTCGCCGTTTACAGCCGCAATCTTATCCGGCGTACGGACAACCTGTTCTTCAAACAAGGTATGCAGACCCTGATCACTTGGATAGGCCTGGGCCTTGCCGCCCCAGTCAAGCAGTTTCGTACGCTCCTCCGGCGTTACAATCTCCAGTTCCTGTATCGTCGCTTGCGGACGAGTAGCTACCTGATCAAGCATTTGCAACAAATGATCTCCGATCCGCGCAATACTTTCTTGCTCATAGACCAAAGCGTTGTAACGAATGCAGACCTTGATATCCTCGCCTGGAATCACAACCAGGTTAAAGTCATAGTTCGTTTGTTCAAACATGGTGAAGTTCGCGACTTCGAGATTGTCTTCATTTTGATTACCCGATTGCTCCACCTGTTCGTCGAGCGGATAATTTTCAAAGATCATAATATGAGAAATCAGGTCCTGCTTTTGGGTTGTTTTCCCCTGAATCTCATACAGCGGGTAGGTATCATAAGCACGGCCTGCCAGCGATTGTGCCTGTGTACGTTTCATGATCTCGACAAAGGCTTCGTCTTTGGAGGACTGCACACGGATAGGTACTGTGTTAATGAACAGACCCACCATATTTTCGATACCTGCAATCTCAGCCGGTCTACCTGATACAACGCCGCCGAAAACCACATCCGAGCTGGCATTGTAACGTTGAAGTATCAGTCCCCAGGCTGTCTGCATGAGTGTGTTGACGGTCACGTGATTGCGCTTCGCGACAACATCCATTTTACCGGTCAAGGATGCACCCAGATGGAGAACATGCTCATTCAGAACATAGCCCGCTTCTTTGGCTTGAGATTTCGTTTTGCCTTCCGGCAATACGGTATTTCCGTCATAGTCTTCGAGGTATTGGCTCCAATACGTTGAAGCTTCTTCATTATCCTGTGCATCAAGCCACTCAATATAACGGCTATAAGGCTGAGCTGGCGGCAGCACAGGCTGCACTTGCTGGCGCAGGGCAGAATAATAATCGAACAGCTCCTGTGTAATGATCGGGATGCACCAGCCATCCATAACAATATGATGGAAGCTCCATAATACCAGGGAGCTTTGCTCCGTTTGCAGGACGGTTACTCGCATCAACGGGTCCTCCGACAAACTAAAGCCCTTAGCCATATCCTCAGCAGTGTAAGCCTTGATCTGGGCTTCTTGCTCCTGCAACGTAGCGGAACGCAGATCTACGTAGCGCAGAGGGATTGACCGTTGCTTAAAGACAACTTGCAGCGGTACATCAGCGATATTGTTGTAAAAGCCGGTACGGAGTATGGCATGTCTTTGTGCCAGAGCCTGGAAGCTCTCGAAGAAGATATCTACATCGAAGCTGCCGCGCAGCTCGAACGTAGCCTGCTCGAAGTATGAAGAGGAGTCCGGCTCCAGCAGACTGTGAAACAGCATCCCCTTCTGCATCGGCGTCAGCTTGTACACATCCTCAATCTCTCCAATGTGGGCCGACTGCGCCGTGAGTTGATCAAGCTGCTCCAGTGTTAATCCCTGGAACAGAACATCACTTGGCGTAAGCTGTGAGCGCTCCTGAGCCACACAATGCCGGATGACCTCGCTAAGGCTTGACTGTAATAATTCAGCAAAATGATTCACCGTCTCCTTGCGATACTGTCTGCTGCTGTACGTAATCGTCAGTGATAGCTGGCCTTCGGCAATCATGCCATTCACATCCAAAGCATATTGCTGTGGTGTGTGATCGCTGAGCGCCTTACCGACGGAATGTGTGGATAGGCTAAGGGCATTACCCTCCAAATCCTGATCAAACTGTCCAAGATAGTTGAAGGAAATCTCAGGCTCTATCCTGAATCCGACACTTTCCTCCGGTGCCATATACTTCAGAAGACCGTAGCCGATGCCTTTGTGCGGAACCTCTCGCAAACTCTCCTTGATGCGCTTGATTCGCGCAGATACTTCCTGTCCGCCTTGCAGGTTCAGCAGAACCGGATACTGGGTTGTAAACCAGCCCACGGTACGGGTAATATCCAGTTCCGGTATGATCATTTCCCGTCCATGCCCTTCAAGATTGACCAGAATCCGCTCCATGCCTGTCCAGCGCTGAATGGCAGCCCCCAAAGCAGTCAAGAGCAAATCATTCGTCTCCGTATGATACGCGCGGTTCGCTTGTCGCAGCAGCAGATCTGTTTCCTCAGCAGACCACGTTACCGTAACCGACTCGGTATTTCGAATGGTGCCTGGCTCTTGATCTTCGTCTTTTGGCAGTGGAGCCAGAGTTGAATCCTCGATCTGCTGCCAGTATGCACGCTCCTTGTCTAGGGCAGGCCCTGCTGCATACTTCGCCGCTTGTTCAGACCATACAAGATACGAATCTGTCTTTTGCGGAAGAACAATTTCTTGTCCATTCAACGCCTGCTCGTATCCCATTGCGATGTCCTCAAACAGGATGCGCCAGGATACCCCGTCAACTAGAAGGTGATGGATAACAATTAATAAATGGTCCCCATCTTCACAATGGAACAAGCCTAGCTTGAACAGTGGGCCGTCTTCCAGGTGGAAGCTTGCCTGGATGGCATCGGCTTTGGCTTGAACGGCAGCTGCCTGATCATCTGCCTGTCGCACATCAGCTATATCCAATGTATAGAGCTCGCCCTCGTCCGTTCCACGATTCCAGGCTGCATAACCGGCCTCTGTAGACCGGAAGACCATACGCAGCGCGTCATGGTGGGTAGCAATTTGGGTCATCGTCAACCGGAGTGCAGCTTCATCAAAGCCGTCTTTCCGATAGAGCATAACGGCATGATTGTAATGATGCGGCTCCTCTGTATGACGTTCAAAGAACCACCGCTGAATTGGCATCAACTCTGCTGCGCCTTTAATTTCACCCTGCTCTGCTGTGCGTCCGGCTGCTTGAAGATGCGGGCTTAGCTCAGCAATTGTCGGATATTTGAAGAGATCCTTCATCTCTAGCTTATACCCGGCTTGGAACAATCTCGAGGATACCTGGATCGCCTTGATGGAGTCACCACCCAGATCAAAGAAATGATCATGGATGCCGACCTGCTGTGCTCCCAGCACCCCTTGCCATACGGACACCAAGGCTTCCTCAGCCTTCGTCCTTGGTGGTTCATAAACTGCTCCAGTCTGCACATTGGCCTCTGGAGCCGGAAGTGCTTTGCGATCCAGCTTGCCATTTGGCGTCAATGGCATCTGTTCCAATTGCATGAAGTAAGATGGAATCATATAAGCTGGCAGCTCTGCCGCCAAGGCTTTTCTCAATTCGGCTACCGTCAGCATCTGATCGGCTGTGAAATAGCCGACAAGGACTTTTTGTCCACTTCCATCCTCCCGGGCGAGCACTACAGCCTCCCTTACAGACGGAGCATGGAGCAGCTTCGCTTCCACTTCGCCCAGCTCGATGCGATAACCCCGGATTTTAACCTGATGGTCAATCCGTCCCAAATACTCCATGCTTCCATCAGGCAGCCAGCGTGCCAGGTCACCCGAGCGGTACATACGCTCGCCCGCTTCAAACGGATGAGCAACAAACTTCTCTTCCGTCAATTCCGGTCGGTTCAGGTAGCCGCGCGCCAGGCCTTCGCCCGCCACGTAGAGTTCACCTGGAATGCCAATCGGCTGTGGACGGCGTTGTTCATCCAGAATGTATGCACGCAGCGTCGGAATCGTGGTACCGATATTGCTGCGGCCCTGTTCAATTTCCAGCTCCGTAATTTCCTTGTATGTTACATGCACGGTCGTTTCGGTAATGCCGTACATGTTGATGAGCTGCACTTGCGGATACTTCGTTCTCCAGTCCCTGAGCAAGGCCGGGCTTAATGCCTCTCCACCGAAGATAATCATGCGGAGACTCAGTTCTGCCGCGTGATGACCAAGCTCTTCCTGTAGTAACTGATAGAAATATGTCGGCGTCTGGTTCAAGACGGTGACCTTCTGGTCCTTAAGCAATTGCAAGAAACGATCTGGACTCTTCGCGGTGAGCGATGGAACGATGACCAGACGTCCTCCATTCAGCAATGCCCCGTACATTTCCCATACGGAGAAGTCAAAACAGAATGAATGGAACAGTGTCCACGTATCCTGAGGACCGAAATCAAACATATTTTTATCATTAAAGAGCAGGCGAACTACATTTTTGTGCTCGATCAGCGTTCCCTTTGGCTTGCCTGTAGTACCCGATGTATAGATGACGTAGGCAAGATGCTCTGGTCCGGCTGCAGGCTTGAGGTTTGAGACATCTTCCTTGTAGGAAGTGGTCTCGTCCAGGTTGACGATATCCCCGGCGAAGGAGACACGTTTCTCCAGATGCGTTTGTGTCAGCAGTAGCTTGGCTCCCGAATCCTCAAGCATAAAGCGAATGCGGTCCTCTGGATATTCAGGGTCAACAGGGACATAGGCTCCGCCCGCCTTCAAAATGGCCAAAATCCCGACGACCATTTCAAGGGAACGATCCGCCATGATCCCAGCCAAACCGTCTGGTTGCAAACCACGCTCCCTCAGCGTTCTGGCAAGTCCGTTGGCCCGCTCGTTCAGCTCTCTGTAGGACAGGGTTGCCTCTTCACATACGACTGCTACTGCATCCGGAGTACGGACAGCCTGTTCCTCGAACAGCGCATGAATCGTCTTGTCACGAGGATAATCTGCTTTGGCTCCGTCTGGATCTTTCATCAGCCTTGATTTTTCCTGAGGTGTCACGATATCAAGGGATGACAACGGCATTGCCGGATTGGCGGTGGCTTCCTGAATAAGCCGTACAAAGTGGCCTGCCATCCGCTCGGCAGTCTCTCGCTTGTAGATCGCAGTCGAGTACTCAAGCGTGCAGCTTAATGCCCCATCCGCTTCACTCACGGTCAGCGTGAGGTCGAACTTGGCAGCAGGATGCACGTTATCGTAAGGAGTGAACCGCAATCCCTCTATTTCTTGTTCTCCCTGCTCGATATTTTGCAGGACAAACATCGTATCAAATAACGGGTTGCGGCTCAGGTCACGCTGAAGCTCCAGCTTTTCGACCAGCTCCTCGAACGGATAATCCTGGTTTTCATAGGCCTGCAGCGCTGTTTCCTTCACTTCCTGCAGATAAGTCTCGAAAGGCTTCTCTCCTTCCGGATAAGTACGCAGTGCTAGCGTACCGACGAACATACCGATGAGGCCTTCGAGTGTGGCATGGGATCTTCCCGCCACAGGTGAACCGACAATGACATCTTCCTGACCTGTGTACTTGTGCAAGAGCGCTGTATAGGCTGCCAGCAGTACCATGAACAGCGTAGAACCCGTTCGAGTGGCCAGCTCCTGGAGTGAACCGCTCAGAGAAGAATCAATACAGAAGTCGATCCGATCCCCCGCAAAGCTTCGCACCGCAGGACGGACTTCATCTCCCGGCAAATCCAGCACTGGCAAGCTTCCACGGAATGCATCCAGCCAGTAGGCTTCCTGGGCTTTGAGACGTTCGCTTCCCAGTTGCTCTTGCTGCCATACGGCATAGTCTGTGTACTGGATCTGTAGCGCAGGTAATAAGTCCTCCTCTTGGTAGAAGCGGAGAAACTCTTCTATGAGAATATTCATAGAAACCCCATCTGAGACAATATGATGCATGTCAAACAACAGTAAATGGCGCTCATGTGCAATCCGGATGAGGCCGACCCGCAGCAATGGGGCCTCGCCAAGATCAAAAGGACGGACAAATTGCTGAAGGGAAGCTTCTGCCTCCTTCTCGCTCAACTCCGCATATTCCACAGCAAACGGCACATCCGGCAGGGTCTGCTGTACGGGTTCACCGTTAACAGTCACAAAACGGGTCCGCAGCGAACCATGGCGATGAATCAGACGACGGAATGCCTGCTCCAGCCGTTCCCGATCCAAGGCTCCCTCAACCGTAAGGATTCCCGGCATATTGTAGCTCAGCTCTCCGCCTTCCAGCTGACTTAGAATAAACAGCCGTTTTTGGGCTGAGGATAGTGGGTAGTGCTCACGCACTCCTGCCGAAGGAATTTCTTCAAAATTGAGCGGTGTATAGCCCTCAATAGCACGAGCCAATCCTTCAATTGTAGGAGACTCGAACACTTCTCTCAGACTAATCTCGCGGTTCATTTCCTTGCGAATTCGTGAGACTAACAGAGCTGCACGCAGTGAGTGACCTCCAAAATGGAAGAAATTATCCTTCACTCCCGCGTTCTCTACACCCAATACTTCTTGCCAAATTTCAGCTAATTGAATTTCCACAGGTGTCTTCGGAGCTACAGATGAAGCAACTGCCCATCCGCGCTCTCCCTGCAATGCTTTTCGATCGATTTTTCCGTTCGACGTCAGAGGCATATCCTCCAGTTGTATGAAGCGGGAAGGGATCATATATCCAGGTAACATCTCCGATAGAACTGCCCGAAGCTCGGATACCTCCAGCTCCCGAGCGGCTACGAAGTAAGCGACCAGATCCTTCTGACCGTCATCGCCTTCCACAGCCATGGCCACGACTTCCTGAACGGACTGCACTCTGAGCATTTGTGCTTCTACCTCGCCCAGCTCGATCCGATAGCCGCGAATTTTGACTTGATGATCTATTCGGCCCACGTATTCGATGGTACCGTTCGGTAACCAGCGAACCAAGTCGCCCGTCCGATACATACGCTCCCCTGGAGTGAACGGATTTTCGACGAACTTCTCATCCATTAACGCAGACTGGTTATGATACCCCCGTGCTAATCCGATACCCGAGATGCATAGCTCTCCAACTACGCCGACAGGCTGCAATCTGAGATGCTCATCCAACACGTACACACTATGATTAGCAATAGGTCGGCCAATGGATACCATTTCCAGTGCTTCCTCGCTATCCGGAACAGACCAGATTGTGGTACAAATAGAGTCCTCCGTTGGGCCGTAGCCATTGGAGTAGCGTACATGCTTCCTCCACTTTTCGATCAACTCGATAGACGCGGCCGATCCAGCAGTAAGCAGGCATCGCAGTGCTGGCAGGCGTTCCGGCTCAAGGTGGATAGCGTAAGCTGGTGGCAGAGTCGCTATCGTAATTCCCTTGTCGTTTATGAACTGTTCGAACAAGGCATAATCTAAAATGTCTTGTGTAGAAGGGATGCAGAGAGCAGCCCCATGGCTTAGTGCCGTTAAAACTTCCGAAACCGATGCATCAAATGACAGACTTGCAAACTGAACGATCCGATCCTGCGGTGTAACTTCGAAGTGTGCCCCGTATACATCCAAAAGATTTTGTAGTCCCCGATGTTCGACTAATACGCCCTTAGGCTGACCCGTCGTACCTGAAGTATAGATCACGTAAGCCAGATCATCCGGGCCAACGGTATCCTTCAAATTCGAGGTATCGGCATCATATGTCGATGGTTCATCCAGCAACAAAACATTTTCCGTCCATCCAAGATGCTCCAAGAGGCGGGCCTGTGTAAGGATCAGCTTTGCTCCGGAATCTTCAAGCATGTAACTGATCCGTTCTTTCGGATACTCTGGATCAATTGGAACATAGGCACCTCCGGCTTTCATAATGCCGTAGATTCCAACGATCATTTCGGACGACCGTTCAGCAATCAGCCCCACCAGATCTCCCGTCTGGATTCCCTGATTACGCAGTTTTCTTGCCAGTCCGTTGGCTTTTGCATTGAGCTCGGCATAGGTCAGCATCTCATCCTCGAACACAATGGCAGTCGCCTCTGGCGTTCGTCCCGCCTGTTCCTCCAACAGCCCGTGGAACGTGTTACAGTGCTCATAACTGACTTTCGTGTTTCCCCATACGTTCAGAATCTGCTCTCTCTCCTGCGGCGTGACCAATTCCAGAGCATCCACGGAAATTGCAGGGTTCTCCACAACTTGTTCCATGAGGTGAACCAGATGTCCCTTGATTTGCTCAATCGTCACTTGATCATACACAAGTGCATTGTACTGGAATAGCAATCTCATCTCTTTGCCAGGCAGGATAATTAAATTAAAATCGTAATTCGTTTGCTCCAGAAGCTCGGCGTCCTCAATCTCAAAGTCAGCCTCGCCACCACCCAGACGCTCTACCTCCTCCTCAACAGGATAGTTCTCAAACACCATAATATGTGAGATTAAGTCCTGTTTCTGATCAGTCTGAGCCTGAATCTCAAACAGCGGGTAGGTGTCATACATATGAGAAGCCATAAATTGTTCCTGCTGCTGCTTCATCAAAACTGAGAAGGGGAGATTTTCCTCCGTCTTCACACGGACTGGAATCGTATTGATGAACAAACCGATCATCCGATCAATGCCCGGAATTTCTGCTGGTCTGCCTGATACTACACTTCCGTATACGACATCCCGGCTACCGTTATAGCGTTGAAGTGCAATGCCCCATACGGATTGTAGCAATATATTCATCGTGACATGAGCATCTCTGGCTACCTTCTCCAGACGTCCAGTTAATTCCCTGCCGAGGATGTAATTCTGCTTCTCTGATACATACCCTTCCCCTTTACTTGCTTCCCTGACTTGAGGTAAAAGCGTCTGCTGCTCGTAACCGGCCAGATATCGACTCCAATAGTTGGACGCAGCTGCTTCATCCTGCTGCTCCAGCCATTCGATATATCGACTGTACGGCTGAACCTCTGCCAACTGAGGCTCTCTTCCTTCCAGGAGGGCAAAATAATGTTCAAACACCTCCTGCGTAATTAACGGAACACACCATCCATCCATGACGATGTGGTGAAAGCTCCATAAGAGACGGAAGCTATCTTCACCTGTACACAAAATCGAAACACGTAGAAGCTCATCTTCAGATAGATTGAAGCCCTGTGCCTTGTCCTTTGCAGCAAATGTCTTCAAATAAGCTTCGCGCTGCGTTGCGTCCATCTCCCGCAGGTCTTCGTACACCAGCTTGGCGCCTCTGTGCCGAAAAACAACCTGTAAAGGCTCGCTGCCCCATCCGCTATAAAAGTTCGTGCGCAGGATGGCATGACGCTCCACTAAGGCATCCAAACTCTGTCCAAAGGCGGCCGGATCAAAGCTACCCTTAAAATCAAAGGCAGCCTGCTCAAAATAAGCACCTGTATGCGGCTCAAACATATCATGAAACAGCATGCCCTTCTGCATCGGCGTCAGACTGTATACATTCTCAATATCGCCAATGTGGCTGGTTTGCTTGGAGAGCTCTTCCAGGTCGGCAATGCTTAGACCCTTTGCAAGCACGTCGCTTGGTGTCAATACGGTTCTTTCCTGGTTTACGCAATGCTGGAGAAGCTGTCGCAAGCTTTCTTCAATATATCCAGCGAGCTGTTCCATCGTAGATGACTTATACTGTTTTCCGTTATAGGTAATTGTCAGAGTCAGGGCTCCGTCCGTCACCATGCCATTGATATCTAGCGTATAGGCTGGTTCCCCCAACAAGCTTTGGGCGCTTCCGGTCGGATAGGGTGAAATCTGCAATGAGCTTCCTTGCAAATCCTGATCAAATTGCCCCAGATAGTTAAAAGAAATCTCAGGCTGCAAGCTGAAGCTGTCTGCGTCCACCTGACTTGCCATGCTTTTGAGCAACCCGTATCCGATACCTTTGTTCGGAATTTGGCGCAGTCCTTCTTTCACAGACTTGATCAAGGCTGCCACTTCCAGGTTATCGCCCAAGTCTAAAATCACCGGATATTGGCTTGTAAACCAGCCAACGGTACGGGTAATGTCGATATTCGGTATAATCGGTTCACGACCGTGGCCTTCAAGGTTCACAGCAATCTTTCCAATGCCGGACCACTTGGATACGGCCATGCCCAGAGCGGTCAATAGCAGATCATTCGTCTCCGTTTGGTAAGCACGGTGAGCTTTTCTCAGCAATTGGTCGGTTTCCTCTACAGTCCATTGTGCTGTTACCACTTTGCTATCCCGTAAAAGAAGGCTCTCTACAGCCTCATCCTTCGGTAACTGCTCAAGTTGCTGACCTTCCACCTCTCTCCAATACGCCTGATGAATTTCGATTTCTTGGCTTTCCGAATAACGGGAAAGCGCATCGCCCCAGTCACGGAAGGAGTCCGTCTTCTGCGGGAACACCAGCGCTTGTCCTTGAGTCACCTGTTCATAGCCTGCTGCGATATCCTCAAACAAAATCCGCCAGGATACACCGTCTACCACCAAATGGTGGATCACGATCAGGAGATGGTCTCCGTCCTGACAATGGAAAAGTCCTAGCTTCAGCAGCGGACCTTCCGCCAGATTGATGCTGCGCTGAATATCGTCCGACAGCGCTGTGATGGCTGCGACCGGATTAGATTCATTCCGTAAATCAGCGGTAAGCAGGCCATACAGCTCTCCTTCTTCAAGACCACGATTCCATGCCTCGTACCCATGCTCTGTCTGACGAAAAACCATGCGAAGGGCGTCATGATGCTCGGCGAGTTTCCTCAGCACATGATGCAAGGTCTTTTCCTCAAATCCCTGTTCACGATACAGCATGACCGCTTGATTAAAGTGATGGGGCTCTGCCTGCTTCCGCCCAAAGAACCACCGTTGAACTGGAGTCAAACAAGCCGCTCCACGCACAGTTCCCTGTTCAGCCATGCGCACAGCCGTTTGTATTTGCGTGCTCAGTTCCGCAATGGTTGGAGATTTGAACAGCTCCTTCATCTCTAACCGATAACCGGTCTGTAGTAGCCGTGACGAAACCTGAATGGCCTTGATGGAGTCTCCTCCTAATTCGAAGAAATTGTCATGGATACCCACCTGTTCGGCACCCAATACCCCTTGCCAAACAGACGCCAGGGCTTCTTCGGCCGGTGTACGGGGAGGCGTATACTTCCGTCCCGTATGCGCACCAACTTGAGGAGCCGGCAGAGACCTGCGGTCCACTTTCCCATTCGACGTTAATGGCATACGATCCAGTTGCACAAAATAAGACGGAATCATATAACTCGGAAGCACCTGCGATAAGGCAAGACGCACTTCTCCTGCCGTGAGCACACGATCCGCTACATAATAAGCGCAAAGCTGCTTCTCTCCAAGATCATCCGCGCGAACGACCACCAAGGCCTCGATGACCGACTCCACCTTGGCCAGCTGAGCCTCGATTTCGGGGAGCTCGATGCGGTAGCCACGTATTTTGACCTGTTCATCAATTCTTCCCTTAAATTCCAGGTTCCCATCTGGAAGCCAGCGTACCAGATCGCCAGTTCGGTAGCAGGCTTCTCCGTCCTTTACGGGACTAGGGACAAATTTTTCTGCCGTGAGATCAGGACGATTGAGATATCCGCGCGCTACCCCCTCACCGCCGACAATCAGTTCGCCCCAAGCGCCAATGGGTTGTAATTGAAGCGATCCATTGACCACATAAGCGGTTGAATTACTAATTGAGCGACCAATCGGCACTACCCCTTCGGCACGACCCGGAATCTTGTAGGTGGTAGAGAAGGTCGTATTCTCTGTCGGACCATAGCAATTGATAGGGACAAGATCAGGATTGGCCTCGATTACACGGTTCATATGAGATATGGACAGTACGTCACCGCCGACCAACAATGTTTTTAGCCCTCTAAACAGGTACTCGTCCTGCAGTGAAAGCTGATTGAAAAGCGGCGAAGTGAGCCACAGCGTCGTAATCCCGTACTTGGCAATGGCCGCTTTGAGCCTATCAGCAATCAGGATGTCGTCGTTCTCCACGAAATAGAGCTGTCCGCCGTTAAGCAGCGCTCCCCATATTTCGAAAGTGGAAGCATCGAAGGCCACGGCTCCCGTCTGCAAAATTCGTGTGGATTCATTCAACTCCACATAGCTGGTCTCTTTGACCAGACGGACCACGTTCCGGTGTTCAACCATAACACCCTTCGGTCTCCCCGTCGTGCCCGATGTATAGATGACATAGGCAAGTCCATGCGATCCCTGGGCAGTCTCCGGCCGGGCAGGCTCAGCTGCATAAGCCTCTTCACTGCTGAGATCGACAATCGGAATACCGTAGTCTATATTTCCATACTCGCCCTTTTGTACCAGCATTAGTTTGGCAGCTGAATCATCGAGCATATAACGAACCCGATCTTCCGGGTAGTCAGGATCAATAGGCACATAGGCTCCGCCTGCCTGAAGCACCGCGAGCATACCAATGACCATCTCGATGCTTCGTCCGCCCATCACGGCGACTGGCTGCTCCTTCAACGTTCCCAACCGACGCAGCGTTTGGGCCAGTCGTCCCGCCTTCTCTTCCAATTCGAGGTAGGTTAGCCGAACATCGCCGAATACAAGCGCCGTCTGCTCTGGTGTACGTTTTACTTGTTCTGCGAACAGCTCGTGAATGGTCTTCTCACTTGGATAAGGAGCCGATGTCGCGTTAAATTCTTCAATGATCTGTACCTTTTCCTCCGGTGTGATCATCTCGATCTCAGCCAGCTTCAACTGGGGATTGGCAGCAACCGCATGCAGAACCCGGAGCAAGTGCACAGCAAGTCGCTCTACACTCTCTTGCTTATATAGAGCCGTACTATACTCCAAACCAAAGGCTAGCTCTGGCCCTTGCTCCTCTACATTCAGGGACAGATCAAATTTTGCCGTGACTGTCTCCAGCATGTAAGGAGTAAAGCGCAATCCATCCATTTCCTGCTCTTCCTGCTCCGTATTTTGCAATACCAACAGGGTGTCAAAGAGTGGATTACGGCTGATATCACGTCCTACGCCCAGCTTCTCAATCAGTTTTTCCAAAGGATAGTCCTGATGCTCGAACGCCTTGAGCGCCGTTTCCTTGATCTCGAGAAGATAATCCTGAAAGGTCTTATCTCCCGCCGGATAACTACGCAAGGCCAATGTATTGACAAACATCCCGATGATACCCTCAAGCTCAGCCTGTGGTCTTCCAGCCACCGGAGAACCAACGATGATGTCCTCCTGGCCTGTATATTTGTGCAGCAGCACCGAATAAGCCGCCAGCAACACCATATACAGCGTAGTACCTGTACGGGATGCAAGCTCTTGTATGGCCTTATTACCGGACTCATTCAATGTAAAATCAATTCGGCTACCCTCGAAGCTCCGAACAGAAGGTCTTTGAAAGTCTGTAGGTAAATCAAGTACCGGAAGCTCCCCTTCAAAGGCCTGTAGCCAGTACGCTTCATGCTCTTGCCACTCTCTCTCCGACTGTTCCTGTTGCCACACGGCATAGTCCTTGTACTGGATGTACAGCTCTGGCAGCTGTTCTCCTTGATACAATTGAGTGAGTTCCTCCACCAATATATGAATGGAAACCCCATCTGAAATGATGTGATGCATATCAAACAGCAACAGATGTCGTTCCTCTTCCAGCTTCACCAAGCCAACACGCAGTAATGGAGCCTGGCTAAGATCAAAGGCACGGATAAAGCCGTTTATGAGCGAATCCGTCTCCTCCACCGAAGCTTCTGTGTAATCCAGCGTGAACGGCACATCCCTATGCACACGCTGAACAAGCTCTCCCTCCTTCATATAGAAGCCGGTTCTCAGGGATTCGTGACGCTGGATCAGCGTCTGGAACGCAGATTCCAGCCGAACGCGATCCAACGGCCCATCCACTGTGAAGGCTCCAGGCATATTGTAGCTGAGCTCTCCTCCGTCCATTTGTCTCAGCACATATAACCGCTTCTGCGCTGAGGATACGGGATATGCTTCGCTTTCCTCCGCCTGCGAGATGGATTCATACACGGTCGGAATGCGTTCTTTGACCAGTCGTGCCATGGACTCGACCGTAGGCGACTGAAACACTTCACGCAGCGAAATGCTGCATCCCAGCTCTTTTTGAATCCGCGAAACGAGCAATGTCGCCCGCAAAGAGTGTCCACCAATTTCAAAGAAATTATCTCTGACGCCGACACGGGCGACTCCCAGGATATCTTGCCAGATTAGCGCCAACTGCGCTTCCGCAGCAGTTCTCGGAGCCAAATAAACCTCACTGGATTGGACACTGCCTTCAGGAGCTGGCAGCGCGCGGCGATCCAGCTTGCCATTTGGCGTAAGCGGCATTTGCTCCAGTCGGACAAAATAAGAGGGGATCATATAAGCGGGTAGTTCCACAGCCAGTTGAGATCTCAATTCGCTCGGCGAAAGGTCGGTGGAGGCTACGTAGTAGGCGCACAGCAATTTTTGGCCCTGTTCGTCGTCCCTTGCAAGAACAATCGTTTCCCGAACATTCGGAGCCTTGAGAATTTGGGCTTCCACCTCGCCAAGCTCAATTCGGTAGCCGCGAATTTTGACCTGATGGTCGATCCGACCCAAATATTCGATATTACCATCAGGCAACCAGCGAGCCAGATCTCCAGTACGATACATCCGCTCCCCCGCGTTAAACGGATGCTCTACGAATTTCTCGGCCGTCAACTCTGGACGGTTCAAATACCCTCGGGCAAGTCCATCGCCCGCGATGTATAGCTCCCCCGGAACCCCGACAGGCTGCAGGCGTCTTTGCTCATCGAAAATGTAAGCGCTAAGTGTCGGAATCGTTCTGCCAATATTGCTTTTTCCCGCTTCAATCTCATGTTCTGTGATTTCCTTGTAGGTGACATGGACTGTTGTTTCCGTAATTCCGTACATATTAATCAACTGCACATCAGGATACTTAACCCGCCAGTTTCTCAGAAGAGATGGACTTAAGGCCTCTCCACCAAAAATGATTTTTCTGAGGCTAAGCTCTGTCGAAGAGTGCACTAATTCTTCCTGTATCACCTGATAAAAATACGTCGGCGTCTGATTCAAAATGGTGACTTGGTTGTCTTTCAACAACTGCAGGAAAGCTGCTGGGCTCTTGGCTGTGAGAGACGGAACAATCACCAATTTCCCTCCGTAGAGAAGGGCTCCATACATCTCCCACACGGAAAAATCGAAGCAGAACGAGTGGAATAGCGTCCACGTGTCCTGGGCGCTGAAATCAAATAAATTTTTATCGTTAAAGAGCAGTCGAACTACATTTTTATGCTCAATCAGCGTTCCCTTTGGCTTGCCGGTTGTACCCGACGTGTAGATCACATAGGCCAGATTGCCAGCTCCCGAAATGCTCTCCAGATTTGAAGCGTCTCCTGTATAAGATGCAGCTTCGTCCAGATTCACAAGCTTTCCGTCAAAAGTGGTGCACTCCCATAGATGGCTTTGGGTGAGCAACAGCTCGACTCCCGAATCCTCCAGCATATAATGGATACGTTCTTCGGGATAATCAGGATCAATCGGTACATAGGCACCTCCTGCTTTCAAGATGGCCATAATGCCGACAATCATCTCCAAGGAACGGTCAGCCATGATCCCTACGAGTGTATCTGCTCCTACTCCCTCAGAGCGCAAATATCTCGCAAGCTGGTTAGCCTGCTCGTTTAGAGCTCGGTATGTAATGCACTGCTCGCCCATCTGAACGGCAACATGATCTGGCGTGCGCTCGGCTTGTTCTTCGAATAAGCCATGAATTGTCTTTTCGCGCGGATAATCAGCTACAATCCCTTCGGAGAGAGCCAAAATCGATTGCTCATCCGCTTCTCCCAGCAGGGTTACCTCTGCGATGGAAAGCTGCGGTGCATGAATGATCTGATCGGCAATCGTAAGCAGCTGGGAAACCATGTCCGTTACTTCACCACGTTCAAACAGCTTTGCCCGGTAATCGACATCCAGTACCAGCTCGCCTTCATCCAGGATCTCCACGATATGAAGCACGAAATCATTCACTTCATCGCCGCAGAAATCATAGTCCGTCAAAATGCGCACTTCATCCAAATCAACCCAATTGATAAGACGGTATTCCATTGAAACACCAAAAAGCCGCTGAATATCCTTGTTGCCATGCATTTCTCTTAGATCTTGTATTAACTGATTATATGGATATTTCTGATGCCGCAGGATTGACATCTGATCTCTGGCTACATCCTGCAAGAAGCTTAATACATCCATGTCCTTTTCAACGTATGTTCTAGCTGCAGCCGTACTGACGAACATACCAATCTTTTGCTTCTCTTTTTTGTTCCCGCGGTTAGCAAACGAGGTACCAATCACCACATCCGGCTGATTCGTCACTTTGTGTATATAGATATACATTGCACCCATGAAGAACTGGAAGAGAGAAATTCTGTTCTGTTGGCAAAATGTCTGCAGCTCGTGATATAGCACCTCTGGCACGGTAAAATGCTCCCGTACGGCCTGGGTGCTCAGAGATAACGGATTGTACGACTTCCAGCCCGTGAGTTCAGGTAAATCTGAAAATTTATCCAGCCAGTATGCCTTGTCCTTTTGGTATCTGTCAGAAAGCTCATATGTGCTCTCTTCTGCAATATATTGAATATAAGAGCAATCATCATTCAGCGTCGGTTCATTTCCTTGAGTTAACTGCGTATAAAACTCTGTCAACTGATTGCCGTAGATCACCATAGAAATCCCGTCAGAAATAATATGGTGCATCTTGATATTAATCCAATACTCTTCCTCGCTAATCTTCACAATCAAAAACTGAAAGAGTTCAGAATCCAGCAGTTGCAGGGGTTTTCTTTTGTGCTGCTCAAGTAAGGCTTCCACCTCAGATATACTTTCATAGTGGGTAAGATCCAGGCACTCCAACTGTCTCTCTTCATAAGGAACGACATACTGCTGGGGCACTCCATCCACTGAGGTGATACGAATGCGGAACGCATCATACTGTTTGATAATCAAATTAATGGACTGCATGAAGGCGGCGATATTGATACGGCCTTTCATCTTAGCTGTACCGGAAAGCTGTGATACTGACGTATCTGGATAGAGTAATTCCGTATACCATATACGTTTCTGCGCATTTGTTAAATCATATAATTGCATGTCATTCATCTCGTTCACTCCTATTCAGTGATGTGAAATCCTCCCGCTGCAAGCAGTCAGGAGGACACAAAAGACAGATTAACTGCGCTCTTTTCGGTCATTGATCAAGTGAAACAATTTCGTCCGCCTCAGCTACCAAACGCTCGCCTACAGAAGCACGACCGCTGCCGAGTGTATACCCCCGCCGACGCTTGATCACTTCAAAATAGAGATCAATTCGGTCCCCTGGCTTCGCCAAGCTATGGAATCGAATTCCATTGAGGTTGGTCAGATATGAAATACCTTTTTTATCAATTGCAGTGAATGCCGCCAATTGTGCGAGCGATTCTACGATCAGCATAGGAGGCATGTATGGATTAGCCTCTGTAATAAACCATTCACTCCTGGTAATAAGCTTGTATCCCTTCGCCCATTGCGACGTTTCGTACCCCGTCACGCCATCCAGCAGAAGAAAGGGATACCTGTGCGGAAGCACATCCGGGATATGGATCAGCTCTTCGCTCACAGGCTTATCTCCCCTCCCACTTGCGAACAGCAAGGCAGACGTTGTGCCCTCCGAAACCAAAAGAATTGCTAATCGCTGCCCGGACCTCGCGCTCCTGATATACATGCGGTACAAAATTCAATTCAGGCGCTTCAGGGTTGTCGCAGTTGAGTGTCGGTGGTACTTTGCTGTGAATCACGCTCTGTACAGTTGCGATTAATTCGACTGCCCCTGCTCCGCCCATTAAATGGCCTGTCATAGATTTAATAGACGATATCGCCAAACGGGGGGCATGCTCCCCGAATACCTTCTGGATAGCGTTAATCTCCATACGGTCATTAAATGGCGTACTCGTACCGTGAGCATTGACGTAGTCGATTTCCTGCGGTGTCAAGCCACCATCCTGCAGTGCGATATTGATCGCTTCTGCCGGACCGGAGCCCGAGGGATCCGGAGCCGTGATATGATACGCATCGGTTGTGCATCCGTAACCCACAACTTCGGCCAAAATGGTGGCCCCGCGGTTCAAGGCATACTCCATCTCCTCCAGTACCAAAACTCCTGCTCCTCCACCGATGACGAATCCATCGCGGTCCACATCAAACGGGCGACTGGCCTTTTGCGGTTCTTCATTGCGTCTAGAGAGAGCATGAATATTCGCAAAAGAGGCCAAATCAAGCTGACTGAAATTAGCTTCTGCTCCTCCAGCGACCACGACATCAGCCGTACCATACTGGATCGTACGTAATGCTTCACCAATGGCATTACTTCCTGTGGCACAAGCCGTAACCACAGCAAAGGAAGGTCCCTTGGCTCCAATAGCAATGGATATTTCACCAGGCGCTGAATTAATCATCATGGAGGAAACAAAATAAGGAGAAACCCTTTTGGGGCCAAGCTTTGTTAGTTTTCCATAGTTCTCCTCTATTACATCAAGACCGCCTGCTCCAGAGCCGACAATAACACCCACTCGGCCTGCATTCCGCTCATCAATCACTAATTTCGATTGTTCCACTGCCTGCCGGGCAGCCGCCAAGGCAAACTGAGTGAACTGTGCGACTTTATTAGCTTCCTTCTTGCTCATATATTGCAGCGGATCAAAGCCCGTAACCTGTGCACCAATCTTTGTCGGAATGTCCGCTGTATCGAAAGCAGTGACAGGTCCGATTCCACTTTTCCCTTCCAACAATGAATTCCAAAAATCCGTAAGATTATGCCCGACTGGCGTTACGACTCCCTGTCCTGTCACTACAACACGTCTTCTCACTGTACCCACGTCCTTCGCTGAAATTAATTCTTGGAAGCCTGTTGCTCGTAGAGAGGAAAGTCGCCATACACATGCCTGATTTTTTCATGCACATCTGCAAGATCAGCATATACCTCGACGACCACAAGCTTATTCTCCTGATACTTTTGCCAAGCAAGCTGAAGCTGTTCCCGGGCCTCCCCCTTGCTGCGGATTGCAAGGCTCTCGACAAACTCATACTGGGGAATTTGAATTCCTGTCTTGGCCGCCTCAGAAACAAATGGCAGGGACTGCCCTGGTAAGTGCTTATAATTCATCTGATTCTGCAACCAACCATAACCGCCATTATTGAGCACGAGATAGATTAACGGTATTTGATACTCCACCGCTGTCATAAAATCCGAAAAGAAGAGATTGAACGCACCGTCACCTACAAGTGCCACTACTGGACATTCAGTTGCCAAACTTGCCCCCAGAGCAGCGGCCGCACCAAATCCAAGACTCGTTTGGTCACTGGGAACAATCGAAAGAGAACCTGCGGCAAATCGAAAATATGGATAAAAGTAAGACCACATATCCTGCAATCCATTCTCTTGAAGAAGCACTAGATTTTCAGGAAACTCCGTCTGAATGATTTCCAACAGCTCTGGAACGTGGATTCCAGGAGCCTTTTTCAATTCCTCCAGATAAATAGCCCTGTGAGAAAAAGCCTTCTCTTTACAGCTCCTGATCGTTTCAAGCCACACTCCATCAGGCTTCTGCCCTAGCCGATCATGCCATTGCTCCACTGCTGCATATCCATCACCAAGCACCTTGATACCCCTGTATTCGTGCGCAAAATCCTCCAGCTCTACATTAACTTGAATCAAAGGTGTATCCTGTAGCCAAATATCCCACTCGAACGTAGCCGTTTCTTCCAAGCGGCTGCCCAGCGTGATCACTACATCAGATTCCTCCCAAATTTGTCTCATGCTGATATCCGTGTAGAGTCCGGCAACACCACAGAAAAGTTCATGGTCTTCATCCACTACACCCCGTCCCGAGGCGGTTGCGAACAAGGCTGCTCCATGTTGGTGAGCGAACAACTCAATGACATCGTTCGTCTCTGACTTCATTCCCCCTCCGACTAGAATGAGGGGCCTGCGCGCCGTCTTTATAATTGCCCAAGCCGCATCCAGCTCCCGCAGAGACGGAGAACACGAAAGCTTCTCGGGCGGGGCGTACTGAAGCTCCATCGGCACAGGCTGGTCCATCAGGTTTTCGGGTAGCTCAATATAGACAGGACCCGGGGCTCCATTGATGGCCAAAAAAGCTGCTCGCTCCATCGCCCATACAAGTCGATCCACATGCTCGACACGATAAGCCCATTTGACAAGCGGCTTCACGAGTGAGATTTGATCGGCTTCCTGAAAGGAACGGGTACCCAGCTTGTCTCCTCCGGTGCCAAGCGCCAAAAGCAAAAGCGGAGCACCAAGGTTCTTCGCTTCCAGCAGCCCCGTGATTGTATTACTGAGCGCAGGGCCTTTACCCACAACACATACGGACATCTGATTGGTTGTGAGCGCATAGCCTGCTGCCATGAACACAGCATTACGCTGATCTTTGCATAGAATAAAATCCATACCGGATGAGGGGAGTGACGATACGATTTTGAGATCATCACTTGGTAATCCAAAGAGATGCCGAACCCCAGCCGATTTTAAGTAGCCAATGATGGCGTCCCATGGGGATAAACTCGCAGTCATACCAAACTCCTCTTTTCCGACAAATATTCTGCGACAATTTCAGAAATTAAAATTGGCTTCGAAACGAGCTTAAAATCGTAAAAAATATAGTTCGACATTGTGCCGTAGCCACCAAAGGGCTTATTGCCCTGATCCACGTCCTCAAGCGTCTGATTTATGGTCAGCGTGTGCTTCTTTCGCAAAACGTCCGCCAGATGCTCTGAACCGTATAAGCTACAGCCCATCGCACGTTCACTGAAATAACTGGAGGATATACGCTTGATCAGCTGCTCGTCATCACGATAACTAACCACGTTGAAGACCGGTGAAAAATACTCAATAATTTCCAAGTCCTGATCTAGTTCACTATATACAACAGTCGGCTCCATCTTTTTCGTACGGAAATCAATGCCGCCGCCGTAAATGATATATTTATCGTTCGTATTAAAATATTCAGAGACCGAATACAGCGCATCTTTATAGAAAATAGGAGTATAGTTCGCGTCCGGATCATTGTTGGCTCCAAACACCAGCTGATCAAGCCGCTGAATTAGCAAGTTTTTGAAATCCTCCGTCACATCTTGATGTACCAGAATGATGTCGGGTCCCAGGCAGTCCTGTCCAGAATTGAACAATCTCATTCGGATCACATCGGTAACCGCCAGCTCCAGATCGGCATCAGGGCCGATGATGAAAGGATTTATCCCTTGTCCGTAGAAGATGTAGAGCTGGTCCTTTCGAATTTGTTTCTTGATCTTCTCGGCATTGGTATAGCTCCCGGTGAACACCACAATATCAGCTGGCATCACGGAATTCTCCAAGAACACCTTCTGGCTAACTTTACGAATATAGATGGGTAATCCATGTACTGCCTGAAGCTTTTCATGCAGCATGCTGACGTACTCATTTACGTGAGAAGAAGGACGAAAGTCTATATTCTCAACGTACAGGGACGGAATCAACAGGTATAATGCATAGGAGTACAAAATAACGTTGGAAGGCATAAATACAGCCATAGAACGCTGCCAGCCTGGCTGATAGGTCTGCACTTCTTGCAAGGCACCTTGGAGTGTGAGGATCGTAGAATCAATTTCTGCATTGGCGGCCCGATAGGATGAAAATTGCGTAAGAATATCCATGACTTCCTGCCGATACTCGATCAAATAATTGAGGCACTTTAGAATTGCTTCATGCCTTTCCAAAAAAAGCGTGTTTTTTGCCAGTTCCGGATTCATACTCATGGTGCACTCTCCTTTTCTTTTATGCGATTTTTGGTAATATTTCGGCCTCAGTTTCCTCAACACTTACACTTTGCGTGAAGCAGCTTTCTCCAGGGCAATGCGCTCCATTTCCAGCCGATCTACTTTCCCATTGCGATTTAAAGGAAAATGGGCGAGTGGAAGCAAAAGATCGGGAAACATGTATGAAGGAAGTACCCGATTCATTTCTTTGCGGAGTACAGACAAGGCCTGTGAGGATTCGCTTTCGATAAATGCAACCAGCAAGGTCCCTTTAGCCTCGTCCTCCAAGGTGATCACGCAAGATCGGTAACCCAACGAACCAATCCGATCCTCGATATAGACCGGAGATACCATATAGCCCATCCGGTTGACCGTCTTACCGCTGCGGCCAATGACATACAACATTTCGTCATCCAGATAGCCCAGATCCCCCGTCTTGAACCAGCCGTCCTGTAGAACGGACTGCGTCAGGTCTGGACGATTCAGGTAACCTTCCATGCATCCGGCACTGCGTATCCACACTTCGCCTACGATACCATCCGCCTGCTGGCTACCAGCAGCATCAAGTATTTTCAGGTCCACACCAGGCAACGGTTTGCCACAGCCTTGCGGACACTCCAGCGTCCCCAGCGTAACGTTGCCCAATTCAGAAAGGCCGTAACCATTCAGAAGGGGCTGTCCAAATATGTTGTTAAATTTCTCTTCGAGGTCTTGGGTAAGTGGGGAACCGCCTACGCACCACATGCGCACCGGAGATTCCTTGATCATTTCCAGTTGTTCGGGTTTTCGGTTTAACATACGCAACAAGGTGTAAAAAGCCGAGGGGTTAGCGTCTACGACCGTCGCCCGGTCTTTCGTAATACTTGCAATGACGCTCCAGAGGTTTTTAGGATTGCAGATGATGAGAGAACATGAGGTTAACCACCAGGAGAAAATAAGTGAAATACCATAGAAGTGAGAAAACGGTACAACGGGGAGCATATGGTCAGACGGTAGGTAGTTCATGGCGTGTATGGAATGCCTGATATTGTCCATGAAAGCTGATCCAGCTTTCACGATTCCCTTGGGTTTACCCGTCGTACCTGAAGAATACAGAATGAGGGCATCTGATCGCTCGCACCACTTGTTAAAGTCGATGCCATGGATTTCCGGCTCTCCAACCCAATGTGGGTGCACTGCTTCTTCTTGGATTAGATCTTGAATTAGAATAACAGAAGCATGAGAAAGTCCTGGGTCGCAATCGGTCAGGATACAGCAGGCATCTGCTTCGTCGTAAATTTGAGCTATTTCATCATGTACGGTCTGCTCGTCCACTACAGTCACCGAAACAGCAATGTTGCACAGGGAGAACAGAGACACAATAAAATAATAAGAATTGACCGCTTTTAGTATCACTCTGCCTTCTTCAGAAATTCCTCGAAGAGCCAACATACGGGAAAAGATCGCGACGTCCCGCTCCAGTCGCTCCCTTGTCATAATCCCTTCAGGTGAGATAATACGGCAGTCCGTATGCGTAACAAGCACAGCGTTCCCTCCTTACATCCCTGTAATGTGGTATCCTGCATCAACATGGATAACTTCTCCCGTAATGCCTCTCGATAAATGGGAAAATAGGAATAACGCGGTATCTCCGACTTCGGACGTATCAACTGTCTTGCGTAGGGGCGTCGTCTCTTCAATATGCTTTAGCATCGTGCTAAAATCCTTAATGCCATAAGCGGCCAAAGTCCGTATGGGACCAGCTGAAATCGCATTAACACGAATACCATAAGTACCCAGATCGTTCGACAGATAGCGCATGCTAGCTTCCAGTGAAGCCTTCGCCACACCCATAACGTTGTAATTCTTGATCGCTCGTTCTGCACCAATATACGTCATGGTGACGATACTTCCACCCTCCGTCATCAGCGGGTAAACCCGTCGGGAAACAGCAGCCAGAGAGTAGGCACTGATTTCTTGAGCAATGGCGAATCCCTCGCGAGAAGTGTCGACGAACAGGCCATCCAAATCCTCAGCCTTCGCATAGGCAACACTGTGAAAATAACCATGCAGGACGCCTACTTTCTCCTTTAGAAAATCCGTCAGTGCATCCAATTCTTCATCGTTTTGTACATTACAAGGACAGACAACGGACCCCGGGATTGTTTCAACGAGCTTTAGCACCCGATCTGCAACCCTCTCATTTTCGTAAGTAAAAATGAGCTTTGCTCCCTCAGCAGCTAAAGATTGGGCTGTCCCCCAGGCAATACTCCTGTTGTTAGCCACGCCCATAATCAAAATGTTTTTACCGCTCAGCAGTGCTGCCACAGAAACCACCTTTCTTATTTTACATTTTCAAACAAAAAAACAACTTTTTTAGTATGCCTACACATATAGACATATGTAATGTTTCCTGGAATATTATCATGTCAGTTGCCAAAGTTAAACAAGCGACGTTTTAGGCAAATACAAGATTTCATTGAAACTTTCATGATGATTGACAGGACACTATTCCGCGGATGAATTCGGCAGGAATCACAGGTCCCATTCCTTCGGGAATTTAAGCGCGCTTCATACGATGGCTTGTCCTGCCATACCCAGCAACACCAATGAGCTGGGTCTTATCATTCACGTAAAATTGACCGCAAAACTACTGCCGTTAATGGCGCAGCATCGCTCCAAAAGCTAAAAAATAACTATAGTGAAACCATAAAATTTCATACTGAATAAGAAATCCAACCCTAGACCAATAAAGTCGTTTTAACATGCTCCGTCTTTAAAAGGTCCGGAGAACACAATGCATGCTGTCTGTCAGCTTACGAGAGCTGTACTTCTTCTGGTTGGTCTGTGTTCAAATCGGAAGGAATCCATGCGAGTAATGAGGTAGAGAGGCAAAAATGAGGTGACTGTTTAAGCGAGTTCAACATAAAATTATCATATTTGTTATTTTTCCTACAATAGCGACGGACTCATCGAACTACCGGAAGTGAAAACTTCATTTTTACCATCAACGACCCTTCCGATTTGAACATCCTGAGTGACCGGTCTTATTTCATCTGAATGGAAAGCCTTATACTACCGGGGCTACGCCTTATTTTTCTTTGGAGCCAGGGTATAGCTAAAGGAAACAATAAAGTCGATGGCCAGAACGATCGCCCATGTTCTCATAATGCCCTCCAAGGAAGCCGTACGCTGTGGATCATCTACATACACAATGATCGCGAGTAACAAAGCATTGCCGATGGCCCAGCCCAACAAGTGAAGCAACCACCCCACCCGTTCCTCTTTTGCATGAGCAGCGCCATACTTGGGTTCAGGCTTCGGCCCCTTGCCAAACCAATGAGAGAACCGCACATCCGCCCATTTAATTAACCTATGACCAAATGCTATTGTAATACCAAGATAGCAGGCCGCCAGACCCGTAGCGGTCGTAATCTCCATGCCGCTGCTTACTGTGATAAACACTGCAATCAGTAACAGGATATCAATAATAGGAGTACACAGTAAAAGAAGACCGCCTAATTTCTTTAAGCCAAACATATATCTTGCGATCAACCCTAGAACAACAAAAACCCAAAATAAAACTTCAGCACTAATAATGAATAAATACATAATAGATGATTCCTTTCAAATTAGAAGTTGGTATTCCCCCTCAGCTATCCCCCTTTCACGCCCACTATCATACAATATTATACATAATATTCCTAGTGTCTTGTCAATAATTACATAAAAGGAAACAAATAGCCTTTTTTCTGCAAAAAATAGTGCCTATCAAGTCCGGGATTCCTCATTTTTCCAGATTGGATACTTTTCATGATATGCTGCACATTACATGATGATGATGTAAAATAAAAAAAAGATGCACCCGTGTAATTAGCACGGGTGCATCTTTTTATACTATTTGAGCTATCCAATTACGATATGCCCTTCGGGACGACGGTACAACGTCTTGGTCGAGCGTGGACGAAGAGCATAGGCAATCGTAAGAGGGCCAATTCTACCAATGAACATGGTCACACAAATGATCAGCTTGCCTGCGTCAGACAGTCCAGGCGTTACTCCTACAGACAGGCCTACCGTTCCGATTGCGGAAGCCGCCTCAAATGCAAGGGAGAGAAAGGGTGCATCCTCTGTCATTAAGAGCAGCATAACCACAATTGAGAATATAAAAAGCGCCAGTATAATAATGGTCAACGCTCGCATCATGATGTCGTTGGGAACTCTATGGCGGAAGAACACGATTTCCTTCTGACCTCGCATGACAGCCAACAATGCTCCAATCATCAGTAGAAATGTGGTTGTTTTGATTCCACCCCCGGTGGAGCCCGGTGAAGCTCCGATAATCATCAGCAGCATGATAAAGAACTGACTGGCCTGTCTCAACCCGCTGATATCTACTGTGCTTGTTCCAGAGGAGCGTGTAGATACGGATTGAAAGACAGAAGCGTACATTTTGCCCTCCCAATTCAGCGAGCCCAGGGTACGAGCATTGGTAAACTCAAAAATGAATATAACCAACGCCCCGATTACAATAAGCCCACCCGACACACTTAACACCATTTTGGAGTGAAGACTCAGTCTCCGGGTGCGGCGAAAATCGAACAGGTCGCTTAGTACAAGAAAGCCCAGTCCCCCTGAAATGACAAGCACAGATGCAATGATATTGAATACAAAATCCCCGGCATACTGTTGAAAGCTGCTTCCAAACAGGTCGAAGCCCCCATTGTTAAAAAGAGATACCGAATGGAATATTCCATAGTATAGCGCTTGTCCAACAGGCATCTCCCTCATCCACCGCAAAGCCATGACTACGGCAGCTATAGCCTCAATGGTAAAAGAGAAAATCAGCACCTTGCGAATAATGCGTACGATTCCTTCCATGCTATCGGCATTAATCGCTTCCTTCAGCAGAAGCCGATCCTTCAATGACAACCGTCGCCCCAGCAACAATGCAAACAAGGTCGCCAAGGTCATAAAACCGAGGCCTCCCAGCTGCATTAACGCCATGATGACCGTTTCTCCAAACATCGTATAGGTTGAATTCACGTCCACCACGACCAATCCGGTGACACAAGCAGCGGAAACAGACATAAACAGCGAATCAATCCAATACGGAACATGTCCACTATGATTGGAAATAGGAAGCATCAGCAGCAAAGTACCCAATGCGATAATCAGCAAGTATCCGATGACCAATATAAAAGGAGGCGATGCGAACCGGGCAAGCTTGTCGCTGCGTTTCATTAGAAGTATTCTCTCCATCCATTCTTATGAAAAAGAGGAACAAGACACGGGAAGGAAGCCCGGCTGATCCTCTATATCCATAATGTTATGTTATTCTACTGTTGGTTACGCATATGCGGGAAAAGCAGCACGTCGCGAATGGACGGTGCATCTGTCAGCAACATAACCAACCGGTCGATGCCGATACCCAGTCCGCCCGTCGGCGGCATACCGTATTCCAATGCACGGATAAAGTCGTCATCCATTTCATGAGCCTCGTCATTGCCATGCTCACGTTCCAGCAATTGTGCTTCAAAACGCTGGCGCTGGTCAATCGGATCATTTAGCTCGGTGAATGCATTCGCATGCTCACGAGCTACTACGAACAGCTCAAAACGATCCGTAAAGCGCGGATCTTGCTCATTTCTCTTCGCCAGCGGCGAGATTTCAACCGGATGCCCTGTAATAAAGGTCGGCTGAATGAGTGTTTCTTCTACGAATTCTTCAAAGAAAGCGTTCAGGATATGGCCAAAGGTCATATGTGGCTCTACCTTTACATTATGCTCCTTCGCAAGGCGATGAGCTTCTTCATTACTCAGGTGTGCTCCAAAATCCACGCCTGTTACTTCTTTAACAGCATCCACCATCGACACTCTGCGCCATTGTGGTGTCAGATCTACTTCATGACCTTGATATTGAATGTGTTGTGTGCCAAGCACTTCCTGCGCAATATGAGCAACCATATTTTCCGTTAATTGCATGATATCCTGGTAGTCAGCATACGCTTCATACAGCTCAATCATTGTAAACTCGGGATTGTGGCGTGTTGAAACACCTTCATTACGGTAAACGCGTCCGATCTCGTATACTTTCTCCATTCCGCCGACAATCAGTCGTTTCAGATGAAGTTCAATGGCAATACGCATATAAAGCTGCATGTCCAACGCATTATGGTGTGTAATAAACGGCTTGGCTGCCGCCCCGCCGGCAATGGAATGTAACGTTGGAGTCTCAACTTCCAAATAGCCGAGGGAGTCCAAATAACGACGCATGGATTGAATAATACGGGAACGTGTAATGAACGTTTTTTGTACTTCCGGGTTCATAACCAGATCAACATAACGCTGACGGTAACGCAATTCAACATCCTTCAGACCATGATATTTCTCCGGTAATGGGTACAGGGATTTGGACAAAACCACAATATCCTGAGCCTTAATTGTAGTTTCTCCCGTTTTGGTCTTAAACAGTACACCCTTAATACCGACAATATCGCCCAGATCCAAAATACTGAATGCTTTATACTGTTCTTCCGGAACACTGTCTTGACGAACATAAATTTGAATACGTCCGCTAAGATCCTGTATATGAGCAAAACTGGCTTTACCCATCACCCGTTTAGCCATGATGCGGCCTGCGATGCTAACTTCAAGATTCTTTTCTTCCAGTTCTTCCTTGGTCAGGCTGTCATACTTGCTTAGCAGTGCGCCCGCTTCAGCCGTGCGTATGTATTTACGTCCAAAGGGATCAATGCCCAATGAGCGAAGCTCGTCCAATTTGGCGCGGCGAATTTGCAACAATTCACTTAATTCCTCGCGATTTTCCTGTGATTCCTGATTAATAGTTTCATCCGACATGGTGCTAAATCAGCTCCTTCATTATGAGTAGACGGGCCGGGGTCCATCCGGGTGTAGAGAAAAAAAGCTTCCTTGTGGAAGCTTTTGAATTTAATTCCAAGGTTCGTTTCTTATTTCTTGATATCTACGATTTTATATTGAATAACTCCTGCTGGAACAGTGACATCCACAACAGTTCCCTTTTTCTTACCAAGGATTGCCTTGCCAACCGGACTTTCATTGGAAATTTTGTTCTGAAGCGGATCCGATTCAGCGGAACCGACGATCGCATATTCTGTTATATCTCCGAATTCCAAATCTTCCACGGTCACGGTTGCGCCTACTCCCACAACATCGGTGTCAATTTCATCACTATTGATAATGCGGGCATTGCGTAGCATTTTTTCTAGCGTAATGATGCGGCCTTCAATAAAAGCCTGCTCGTTCTTTGCATCCTCATACTCGGAGTTTTCACTGATATCCCCGTATCCGATGGCTACCTTAATCCGTTCCGCCACTTCACGGCGTTTGACAGACTTTAAGTTCTCAAGCTCATCTTCGAGCTTTCTAAGGCCTTCCTGTGTCAGAATGACTTCTTTATCGCTCATCTTAACCGATTCTCCTGTCATGGGAAAAGTTTAAAAGTGCATCGGAATGCACGCTTTCAAAACATCATATGCCACTCTGAGGGAATGAGAACATTTCCTGCTGTTGTCTTAAGAGCTGCACACAATTTGTAGCATACATCAAGATTTTATACTGAACGATTATAGGGCAAGCACTTGGAAAAGTCAATCGCACACGAAGACAGAAACGGCTTCATTATTGCGCAACAGCGGCAGGAGAAGCAGCGCTTGCAGAAGGCTCATCGTTTTCTACCATGTGCAATTGAGATACAAATTGATCCAAAATACGCACCATATCATCACGTTTGGTTTCTTCCATAATGACGTCCTTAATGCGCGCAGAGCCTTTTAGCCCTTTAAGATACCAAGCCAGATGCTTGCGCATTTCGCGGACAGCCACTGCTTCGCCTTTCAGTGCCACCAGACGATCCATGTGCAGAATGGCAATACGGATTTTTTCTTCCGGTGAAGGATCAGGCAAAAGCTCACCCGTTTGCAAATATTCAATCGTACGATACAGCATCCACGGGTTACCCAGAGCGCCGCGTCCGATCATAACACCATCACAATTGGTCAAATCCAGCATGCGGCGGGCATCTTCCGGTGTTGCCACATCACCATTACCAATTACAGGAATGGAGACCGCTTCTTTAACCTCTTTTATGATATCCCAGTTCGCGTGCCCCGTATACAGCTGCTCCCGTGTGCGGCCATGCACGCTCACAGCCTGACCTCCGGCACGTTCTACGGCGCGGGCATTCTCTACGGCATAAATATGCTCGCTATCCCAGCCGATACGCATTTTCACCGTAACTGGCTTACTCACAGACTCCACAACAGCAGATACCATTTCATAGATCTTATTGGGGTCCAGCAGCCAACGAGCACCTGCATCACATTTGGTCACCTTGGGAACCGGGCAGCCCATATTAATGTCAATAATATCCGCGTTCGTCTCCTGATCTACGACCTTCGCTGCCTCCACCAGGGATTCACGGTCTCCCCCGAAAATTTGCAGGCTAAGCGGCTTCTCGCGCTCATCCACAAACAGCATTTCGCGCGTACGTTTATTTCCGTGAATAATCGCCTTATCACTAACCATTTCCGCACAGACCAGACCTGTGCCAAATTCCTTGGCGATCAGGCGAAAAGCAGGATTACACACGCCTGCCATCGGAGCCAGGACGACTTGGTTTTTCATTTCAATACCGCCGATTTTCAACAATTTCCTTCACTCCTTTATTCCTTCTTTATATATCGTTCACTTATCGTTATTCCGTCAGTTCCCGGACTTCAATTTCTAGGGTTCGGGCAATAATGCTCAGCATGTCAGGCTCTATTGTACGATTACCCCGCTCCATAGCACCCAATACGGCCAAGGATATACCGGTTCGTTTAGCCAACTCCTGCTGTGTTATTCCTTTAAGCTTTCGGAAGGCGCGGAGCCGTTGCGCCAGCTGCATGTTTTCCAAAACTGTATGCCATCCTTTCCATCCAATGAATTCAATGCAGTATGCACGATACTGTACAGACCGGATGGATCTTGATTCGGAACGATGTCAGCCAATGGCACAAGCACAAAAGCACGCTCCAACATGCGGGGATGAGGAAGCTCCAAATCCGGTGTAGCCAGCCGCGCGGCTTCCATCCATAACAGATCCAGATCAATCGTGCGCGGACCGTTAGGAATATGCCTTACTCTACCCAGACGACTCTCCACCTCCAGCATAAAAGCCAGAAGCTCCTCGGGAGTGAGTGTTGTAGATACGGCTGCCGTCATATTCAAAAAAGAAGGCTGATCCAGATACCCGACAGGCTCTGTTTCGTACAGGCTGGAGCAACGCAGCACCCGTATACTCGGATGTTCGTCCAGCGCCGTGATGGCTTCATACAGGGTAAGCTCACGCTCCCCCAAATTAGCCCCTAAAGCAATATAAGCCTCTGATGCCTCAGAGGTCGAATGTGCGTTCATGTACGTTCCTACTTTCTTGCGCGATAAAGCTCAACCGTCACGCCTCCAAAATGAATATCAAACGGCGGATGCGGCTTTGTGACTTTGACAGTCAATGCATTTACACTAGTATAAGTGTCCAGTAAGGAAGATGCAATACGTTCGCCTAAAGCTTCAATCAATTGGTAAGATTCCTTTTCTACAATATCTTTAACGGTGTAATGCACCTCAGCGTAATTAACCGTTTTGTCCAATGCGTCCTGCTCGCCCGCCTCACGCAGATCAAGCTCCAATTCCAAATCAATGTAGAAACGCTGTCCCAGCTTGCGTTCCTCGGGAAAAACGCCGTGATATCCGTAATACTCCATACGATGCAAAACCATTTTATCCATTCGTGGGTAGGCCCCCTGTTTTTTTATTTGATTTTTTTCTGAAAATACAGTGACTTTATGCTGGTAGTAGCGTAATGAAGGATTTGAATCCGAAGAAGCGGAGCGTTCGCCTTTGCAACGGGATTCTTACCTCTACATGGTTTGATAATCCAAAGAATCCCGTTGCAACAGCGATCGCAGGATCAAAGCATTCATGAAGCGGGCTTTACCCACCATAACTCAGTGTATTTCTAGACCCGTACACCATCGCGTCACACATACGTACCGTGCGCTTGATTTGTGCCACATCGTGTACACGCACAATCTGGCACCCTTGAGCAATACCAAAGGCTACCGTAGCCGCTGTACCCTCCACCACATCATCCACAGGCAAATCCAGTGCTGTACGGATAAATCTTTTGCGCGACGTAGCCAATAACAGCGGAAAGCCTAGCTGACTCAACGTATCGAGAGAAGTCATAGCATGAATGTTTTCATCGTAATCCTTGGCAAAACCGATGCCTGGGTCTAAAATAATCTGTTCCTTTCGTACACCTGCATCCAGTGCCAAGCTGATGCTTTCTTTTAAATCGGATAACATATCAGATACCAAATCGCTATAGTTACGATCATGACGATTATGCATCAAAATAACTGGACAATCGAATTGTGCAGCCACACGCGCCATGTCGGGGTCTGCCTTAAAACCCCACACATCATTAATGATATGTGCGCCCGCTTCAAGTGCCTGCCGTGCCACCTCGGCTTTGTAAGTATCCACCGATAACGGAATATGCGGTGCGATACGATGGATCGCCTGGATAACCGGAATGACCCGAGCCAGCTCCTCGTTCACACCTACCGGTTCATGACCCGGGCGTGTAGATTCTCCACCAATATCAATAATATCGGCTCCATCTTCCACCAGCTTCAAGGCATGTAAAACAGCCAGTTCTGGATTATAATGTAACCCCCCATCGGAAAATGAATCCGGGGTTACATTCAGTATACCCATGATCTGTGTGGCATGTCCGAGCGTAAGCTCGGCGTTCCCCATTCGATAGCTGCGTTGATAAAGAGTTGGTATATTCACTTGATCCCTGCTTTCTGTCTATAGTCGTGCAACAGCAAGGCTGTTATGGGCCCGGTCGGTGCCAAGGAATCCGATATGTGATGTATCCCTCCGTCCGGCTCCAGCAGCAGATGGACAGGACGTATTTCTTGTATGGAGTTGGTCATAAAAATTTCATCAGCCTGCTGCAGCTCGTCCCAACGGTACAAGCCTTGCTCATAGGGAATGCCTCGCAATTGAGCGAGCTCCAAAACGAACTCACGCGTAATGCCTGGCAGAATTCCCGTAGACAAGTCAGGCGTATACAACGTATCCTGTCGTACAAAGAACAGGTTGCTGACCATTCCCTCTGCCAGAAAACCATTTGCCGTAAGCATCATCCCTTCGGCCTTATGCTGGACAGCAGCGGTGTACTGCTGAAGCTCCCGCTTCGCAAGAATATTGTTCATATAATGGAGTGATTTTAAGCGAATCTCACCCTCTGGAGTGTTCCTTGGGGTTCGCAACAACTGAAGCGCCGATGGGGAAGTCGGTTCCCCGGCCTGTGTATTTGTCGAGGGCAGCGGCTTGACGAACAAAATATGGTTGGGCCGCGTGTAATCACCGGATGGCAAGCCTAGCACCTCTTCCCCCGCTGACACGGTGTAGCGGATATAGGCCTCGTCCAGTCCATTTGCCACCATTAGACCTTGGATATGTCCCGTAAGCCGCTCCTCGTCCGGTTGAAAAGGAATGCCGAGCATGCGGCAGCCTTCTGCCAGTCTATGCAGATGCCGATCCAGCAGGAATGGAACACCTTTGTAGGTGCGAAACGTTTCAAACAAGCCCATGCCGTATAAAAAACCGTGATCACTAACGTGAATCACGGCTTTTGCGGCTTCCGTGAGGACGCCGTTGACTCCGATATATTTCATGAATCAGACGCCTACCTTGCGTTTTAGGAAATTGCGCAGCAGTTGATGCCCGTAGTCGGTAATAATGGATTCGGGATGGAACTGGACTCCTTCTACGGCGAATTCTTTATGCCGCAAACCCATAATTTCACCCTCTGCAGTTTCAGCGGTAATCTCCAGACATTCAGGCAGGCTCTCACGCTCCACCAGCAGCGAATGATACCGGGTCGCTGTGAACGGTGATGGCAAGCCTTCGAATACCGACGTATTGTGATGGAGAATCGGTGATGTTTTACCGTGCATGAGCCGTTCAGCCCGGATAACCTTACCGCCAAAAGCCTGTCCGATGGCCTGGTGACCGAGACAGACGCCAAAGATCGGGATACGACCTTTAAAATGACCGATCACATCCAACGATATCCCCGCCTCGTTCGGCGTGCAGGGGCCCGGCGAGATCAAAATATGCTCTGGTGCCAGCTCTTCTATGCCTTTCACATCAATCTCATCGTTCCGCTTTACGGTTACTTCTTCGCCAAGCTCACCCAAATATTGAACAAGATTGTACGTAAACGAATCATAATTATCAATCACCAAAATCATACGACTCACCCTCCTATGATACCGCTCCTGTTCAAAGCAGCTTCTTCTTCACCACATTGTACCGCCTTCATGACAGCTCTGGCCTTGTTCCGACATTCCCGATATTCCCTGTACGGGTCTGAATCAATAACGATCCCCGCACCTGTCTGTAAATAGGCAGTGCTGCCTTTGACAGCTAGTGTTCTTATTATAATATTTAATTCCATATTACCGTTATAGTCAATCCATCCAAGAGAACCTGTATAAGGACCTCGCCGGACAGGCTCTAATTCTTCAATGATTTCCATCGTGCGCACCTTGGGTGCGCCGGTAATAGTTCCGCCTGGGAAGGTAGCGGCAATCACATCTATGGCCGTGCGACCGGGGGCTAATTTTCCCTCGACCTGGGAAACCAGGTGCATTACATGCGAATAATATTCGACAGTCAGCAGCTCAGGCACATGGACCGAGCCATATTCGGCAATCCGGCCGATATCGTTACGTTCCAGATCAACGAGCATAATGTGCTCGGCACGTTCTTTTTCACTCGAGAGAAGCTCGGCAGCCATAGCGGCGTCCTCATCCGGTGTCAGCCCCCTTCTTCTCGTGCCCGCAATAGGTCGTGCGCTGACACATCCTTCCTCAAGCTTCACCAGCAGCTCCGGCGAGCCACTGACGATCTGTAAATCCGGCGTACGCAGCATTCCCATATAAGGAGAAGGATTCAACAGACGCAGCCATTCATATATATCCTCTGGGCGGGCTGCAAGCGTACGTTGCTGGCGAATCGACAGGTTCACCTGAAATACGTCACCCTGTGCGATATATTCCTGTACACGTTTCACAGCATGCTCAAAATCGGTCTGGTCGAATGCTGCTTCCCAACCTTCAGATTCATGATGAACAGTCAACGACTCGGCTTCGGCAAGCCTTGTACAGCGCCGAGAATACGCTGGATCGGTCTCTCCGCCATCCATGATTTTCTTCCACTGAATCAACATCCGTTCTGCCCGCCGGACAGCTTCCGCATAAAGCTCGGAAAGTATGTTTTTGGGCTCAGCCAGCGCAGCATGAACAGCACAATATACACACGATTTTTCGTGATCATAAATCCACAGCTCATTTACTCGCATCCATACATAATCAGGTATGTCTGTATCATCTGCAGCCTGAATGGGCAAACGCTCCAGCGAGCGAGCTACATCGTAGCCCAGATAACCCGCAAATCCTCCAGTGAAAAAAGGCAGGCCAGGTACATGCGGCGCACGGTAGGGGGCAATCCAGTCGTTCATAACGGTCAGAGGTTGACCATATATATCACCATGCTCCCCATTTTGTAGATCCGTCCAAACTGCATGTTCTCCCTTGCCTTCCAATAAGGCAACCGGATTTAAGCCCAGATAGGTGTATCTCCCGCCTTTACCGCTCTCCAGCAAGAAGGCATAAGGCGATGAATCCTCCCATGCCTTTCGCCATGATAACGGTAAACCGCCCACGGGTAACTGATACTCAGCAATATAAGGAAGTATACTCCAGCCCTCCTCCTGCCAAACCTGCCACTGCGCGGCCGTCACTCTAGCTGTCGATTTCATCCGTGTGCGCTTCCCCTTCCATTTCTTTGCGAAAAGTCTGTATTCTCCTTAAAAAGAAACCCCCATCCCCTGGCAACAGGGAAATGAGGGATTCCTTACATATAGTATACACAATTACGACATAATTACAGCTCGAAATTGTATAGTGGTGTACTCAGGTAACGTTCGCCATTACTTGGAATAATGACAACAATTCGTTTACCCTTGCCCAATTGCTTAGCCAGCTTCAAAGCCGCGTGAACAGCCGCACCGGAGGAAATACCCGACAAAATGCCTTCTTCCTTGGCTACTTTACGCGCTACCTCGAAAGCTTCATCGTTTTCTACATGAATAATTTCATCATAGATATCACGGTTCAAAATTTCAGGAATAAAGTTGGCACCCAGTCCCTGAATTTTGTGGGGCCCTGGCTTACCGCCAGCTAATAATGGAGAAGAAGCCGGCTCTACAGCGACAATTTTAATTTCGGGGAATTCTTTCTTAAGCACTTCTCCGGCACCAGAGATAGTTCCGCCTGTACCCACGCCTGCTACAAAAGCATCCAAAGTTCCGCCGATGGAACGAATCGCTTCCACAATCTCAGGACCCGTCGTTTCACGGTGAATTTTAATGTTAGCTTTATTTTTGAACTGCTCTGCAGCAAAATAATCCGGATTTTCACTCAGCAGCTCTTCCATTTTCTTAACGGAACCGTTCATGCCTTCCGATCCAGGTGTCAACACAAGATCAGCTCCGTAAGCACGCAGCAGGTTACGGCGTTCTATACTCATCGTTTCTGGCATAACGATTACTGCCTTGTAGCCCTTCGCAGCAGCAACCATAGCTAAACCGATTCCTGTATTACCGCTAGTTGCTTCAATAATTGTACCACCTGGTTTAAGCAGCCCTTCACGTTCAGCTTCCTCTACCATACTAATGGCAATACGGTCTTTTACACTGGAGCCAGGGTTTTGATATTCAAGTTTCAAATAAATTTCAGCACTATCTTCCGGTACGATCCGATTCAGGCGAACAAGGGGAGTTTCCCCAATAAGTTCGGTAATGTTATTAACGACTTTAGCCATAATAAGTTCCTCCCTGACTGTGATGTTATATTAAAAATTACGAAATCACATTTGTAGATCATTCTTGCTTTTATGCTACTCATTTAATTTCCGATAAAAATAGTTGGTTTTATACGCTAATCATAACAATCTTCAATTCCAATGTCAATACAAGCGATAAAAACACGATGCTGCTGACCCGCGTCTTCAGCACCGTGCTTCCTCAATCCAAAAACTTCTTGCCATACTTATAGAGAAGCAGAGGGCATATCTTTATCGGATAAAATACGCGCTCCATACTTATCACGCAGGCTTTTCTCGACCTCTTCCAAAGGAGCCGCCTGAGCAAGCGCAAGAGATCGACGGATTTGCTGCCGAATCTGTTGCTTGTCTGGAGAAGCTTTCAGGCGGATATCCTGTACGTAGATCACGGCATAACCATCGTCAACAGAGATGGGACCCGCAACATCCCCAGAGCTTAGTTCTCTCGCTGCCTTCATAATCGTCTCCGGTTGAAATGGATCATACTCATCCACCCATCCCAGCTGTCCGCTGATATTCTTCCCAAAGGGCTGATCTGAAAGCTCTTGAACCAGTGCATCAAACCTTTCCCCTTGTTTGACCCGTTCGAGTAACGCCTCTGCTTCCTCGGCTTTAGACACATAAAGGGCTGCCAGTTTGATCTGCTTACCCGCAGCAAATTGCTCGGGATGCTGCTTCCAATACTCATCAATCTCCGCTTCCTGAATTTGAATACCCTGCGTGGCTATTTTCTCCAAGCCAATCCGGTATTCCGCTTCATTCCGCAAATCAACCGGACCTAGACCAAGCTGCTGCTGCATTTCCTCAAAATAGGCTTGAGATGAAGCATACCCTTGACTGTCCTGCTCCAGCACCTGCTGTAGATCCTCTTGGGTGACCTTAATACCAAGGCGCTTGGTTTCAGCTTGCACGACTTTACGATTCAACATTTGCAACAGCGTATTGGCTCCGTATCGCTTCTTCAGTTCTACAACCCACTGTTCCTCCGATATGCCTTCCTGACCGATCTCCGCCACAGTATGATCGCCGTCATCCTTGCTTATATCACCCGGCTTTACCAGCCCCCGAAGCATGATCAGACCACCCAAGGCGGTGACGCTAACGGTCAGGATAATGACAGCCGTCCATAATCCTTTCTCCCGTGTAGTCATCGCTCGCACCGCCTATCCGGTTAGGCTTTGGCCTGATTTAACAGATTTTGCAAATCGTCCTTATTAAACTGATAAGCCTCATTACAGAAGTGGCACACAACTTCGGCTTGTCCCTCTTCCTCAATTAACTGTGTCAATTCACTTTCTCCCAAGCTGACCAAGGTTTTTTCCACACGTTCCCGTGAGCATTCACATTGAAAATGAATATCCGTCTCGTCGAGAACCCGAACGTCCGGCAGCATCCAGCGCAGCATTTCATCAAGCTCCAGTCCTTGATCCAGCAGAGCTGTAACCGGTGGAAGTGAGCCGACCGCATTTTCAATGGCTGTAATCTCGTCATCATTCAAGCCGGGAAGCAACTGAATAATGAACCCGCCTGCCACAATAACGGAGTTATCGGTATCCACCAACACACCTAAGCCCACCGCCGATGGTGTCTGCTCTGATTTGGCAAAATAATAGGTGAAGTCTTCACCCAATTCACCGGAAATAATCGGAATACTACCGCGATAAGGTTCTTTTAATCCCAAATCCTTAATGATATGAATAAAGCCTTCTGTACCGACGGCACCTGCTACATCCAGCTTACCCATGCTGTTGCTCGGCAAATGTACATGCGGTTCGGCAACATAGCCTCGCACCTCACCTACAGCATTGGCATCCACGATGATTTGCCCAATCGGCCCGTTACCTTTAACTTGGATAGTCAGTCGCTCTTTGCCTTTTAGCATAGAGCCCATAATGGCACCCGCTGTGAGCGTACGTCCCAAAGCAGCGGTAGCAGTAGGATACGTATCATGTCTTCTCCGCAATTCCTCTACCAACTGTGTTGTACGAACAGCAAAAGCTCTAACCCTTCCATCCATGGCTGTTCCGCGAATAAGCCGATCCTGTTTCTTTTCCATATTGATATCCTCCCTATGCTCCAGGGCAGCTACGCTGCTTATTTTTGTTCGTGTTTGCGCTAATTAAAGCATGATTTCCTGCTATATAAACAACCTGTATTGACAGATCACGCGAATCGTTCAAAAACGTAACATATTTCAGTATAGACGAAAAACGCCGCTAATCCAAACCGATAAAATCATCGGCTGGCCTCAGCGGCAGCTTATATCCACTTTTTTATTCAGCGTTGCGTTGGTAAATGATGCGCAAGCCTTCGAGCGTCAACATCGGCAATACCTTCTGAATGCTCTGCGTCTCGGATGCGATGAGCTCAGCAAGTCCTCCGGTAGCAATAACCGTAGGCTCTGCCTGCATTTCTTCCTTTATGCGCTTCACAATACCATCCACTTGCCCCGCGTAACCGAAAATAATCCCGGCTTGCATGGCATGAATCGTATTACGACCAATAACCTTTTTGGGTTTTTCCAGCTCGATGCGGGGCAGCTTGGAAGCCCGTTGATACAATGCCTCCGTCGAAATTCCGATACCTGGCACAATCACTCCGCCCAAGTAGTTTCCCTTGTCATCGATACAATCAAACGTCGTTGCCGTTCCAAAATCCACCACAACCAGTGGCCCGCCGAACCGCTCGACCGCAGCAACTGCGTTCACGATCCGGTCAGCCCCTACTTCACGCGGATTTTCATAACGCAGGTTAAGACCGGTTTTGATTCCCGGTCCGACGATTAATGGTGTTCTGCCTATGTATTTATCACACATGTCCTCTAATACACGAACCAACGGCGGAACAACAGAGGATATAATAACCCCTTGAATGTCATCCTTTAATACGCCACCCATACTAAAAAGATTATGTATAAGTACGCCGTATTCATCTGCGGTTGCCTGTCTGGAGGTACTGATACGGTAATGATGCAGCAGCTCGGTCCCCTCGTACATCCCTAGCACAATATTGGTATTCCCTACATCCACTACAAGAATCAATGGGTGTCACCTAACTTTCTTTGCGTTAAGGTCAAGACTGATATCCAGGTTATGAAAGGAGTATGTCAGCCTGCCTACAGAAATCACATCTACGCCGCTCTCAGCCATCGCACGTACGGTATCCAGCGATACATTGCCTGAGGCTTCCGTTTTGACATGTGGAGTCCGTTCACGAATGAAACGAACTGCTTCCTTCATATCCTGGACGGACATGTTATCCAGCATAATAATATCCGCCCCGGCATCCAGAGCTTCCTGAACTTGCTTCATGTTCTCCGTCTCAACTTCAATGGTCATGGTGTGCGGTATATGAGCACGCGCTCGACTTACTGCCTGTGCAATCCCGCCCGCGCCTTTAATATGATTATCCTTAATCATAACAGCATCGTACAGCCCAAAGCGATGATTGGAGCCGCCGCCCACACGAACAGCGTATTTCTCCAGCAGTCGATGTCCTGGTGTTGTTTTGCGTGTGTCCACCAAGCGGGTGGAAAGCCCTTGCAATTGATCTACAAAAGATTGAGTCCGCGTTGCAATGCCGGACATCCGTTGCAGCAAATTGAGTGCCAGTCGCTCTCCGGTTAAAATGGCATGGGTACTCCCATTCACTTCCGCCAGAATGCTCCCCTTTTCGATCGCCTGTCCATCGGTCACCAATGGAGTGAATGACAAGGAAGGATCGACTACCTGAAATACAAGTGCAGCCACAGGCAACCCAGCAACAATGCCAGGCTCCTTGGCATGAATTACAGCCTTCGACTGGTGACCCTGCTCAATCGTCCAGCGTGTGGTCACATCGCCGGAACCCGTATCTTCTCGCAGCCAGTTGCGAATCTGTGCCAACAGCTCCTCCTGATATCCGCTAAACTCTCCATAATGCTCGCTGTTAGATGTCATGTACACACTCCTCCGTTATGCCTTGCTCGCGTCGCTGCTGAACATGCTTGTGCCACACGCTATCATCTGTCTTAGGGAAATCCTCGCGATAATGCGCACCCCGACTCTCCTCGCGCATCAACGCACCGTCTGTGACTAACAAAGCACAGGTGAGCAAATTGGCAAATTCGATCTCTTCCCGACTAGTGACCACAGTCTTAAAAATAGGCATTTGGCCACGCAGCTCATCTAACGCTGCTTGAAGCCCTTCCCCATGCCGACGCACTCCAGCATAACGAACCATTGTTTCTTGCAGCTTGTGCCGCTCCTCTACGACAGATGAAGCCAGGAGCTCTGCACGGTTTTCGCTGTAAGCTAATAACGTATGACCGACAAGCGGTGGCAAAGAATGCAGCCGCTCAATAATTCTGCTGCCGAATACGATAGCTTCAGATAACGAATTACTCGCCAAACGATTGGCTCCGTGAACACCTGTAGAAGAAACCTCCCCACAGGCGAACAAACGAGCAATAGAGCTCTCCCCATACAAATTGGTCTGAACGCCACCCATCATATAATGCGCGGCAGGCGCAATCGGAATCCAGTCTGTGGTCATATCCAAGCCATAGGACAGGCATGTCCGGTAAATCGTTGGAAAACGTTGCTTAACCCGCTCAGGCGGCTCATGTGTAATATCCAGGTATACAAATGCAGCTTGGGTACGTTCCATTTCATGGACGATAGCACGGGCTACGATATCTCTAGGCGCAAGCTCTTGCCGAGAATCATACTGCTCCATGAACCGTTCTCCATGAATATTGCGTAGCACAGCCCCTTCTCCCCGTACCGCTTCTGAAATCAGAAACCTCGGAGCACCCGGATAGCACAGCGCCGTCGGATGAAACTGTACGAACTCCATATCGCGCACAATCGCTCCTGCACGATATGCCATAGCGATACCATCACCAGTTGCGATATCCGGGTTGGTTGTATAACGGAATAATTGCCCGCTTCCTCCCGAGCATAAAATCGTTGCGTTTGCAGTTACGAACAATCTTTCGCCATCTGGATTTTGGACGAGAGCCCCAATACACTCGCCTTGCTCCGTCAGCAGGTCGATGACCATACACTCTTCCCACACTTCGATAGCGGGATGAGCAGCAACCTGCTCTGACAGCGCACGAACAACTTCATAACCGGTAGCATCTCCGTTCGCATGCAGAATGCGCCGATGACTATGCGCACCTTCCTGTGTCAGCGCAAGTTCACCATTCCTCCGATCAAAGGCCGTCCCCAAACGTATTAGCTCCTGTATACCATCTGGACCTTCATGAACTAGCGCCCTGACTGCCTCCGGTTCACACAAACCTGCACCGGCAATCAGGGTATCCTGCATATGAGAAGCAGGTGTGTCCTCGTCCGATGTGACAGCGGCGATGCCGCCTTGTGCATAACGTGTGTTGCTCTCCATCAAAGCCTTCTTGGTGATCAGCAACACGTTCCGATCCTCCGCGGCCTTAATCGCCGTATATAAGCCTGCAATGCCTGAGCCGATAATTAACACGTCGGCTTCCAATTTAGTCAATTCCGCTACATCAAAATCAACTAGATATCTTGGAATCATGCCTTCACCTGATTTCACAGAGAATAGCGCACACTATAAGTTGTACAGTATGCGCTCACGGTATATGTTCAAAAGGATAGAAAGTCAATTGCAGCGGCTGTTGGCTTGTTTATACTAAGAAGACAACAGCCGTTTATTTAACAATAAATGTACACAACGTTCCTCGGTCTGTCAAATCACGTCAGTAATAATCTTCCATATTGTAAAAAGCTCCGGAAAACCAAAGTTACTGGTTTCCCGGAGCTTATATACGCTAATTTAACTATCAGGTTGTTGTCGGTGGAGTGCCACCGGAGTTGCCTGAATTGTTATCATCTTCTGGCTTCTGCAGGTTAGGGATATCATTCGGTTGATCCGCTGTATTCTTAGGCTCGTCATCCTTGCCTTGAATACGTACACGAACGTCCCCAATGTTATCGATCACAGGCTCACCGCTTTCCGGTGTTCCTTCACCCTCATTCGTGCTGCCATCCAAAGAACCTGTCTCGATCAAACGTTTAATTTGTTCAAGTTCCAAGGTTTCTTCTTTCAACAGAGTTTGAGCGATCAGATGAACCTCTTTGGAATGCTTGGTCAGGAGCTCTCTAGCACGTTCATAAGAATCCGTGATGAAGCGATTCATCTCTTGGTCAATCTGATAAGCGATCTGATCACTGTAGTTCTGCTCATGACCGATATCCCGTCCAAGGAAGACCTGACCTTGTGAAGTACCGAACTGCATTGGGCCGAGCTTCTCACTCATACCGTATTCCACAATCATGCTGCGTGCGATGCTTGTTGCCTGCTGGAAGTCACTGTAGGCTCCCGTACCGATTTCGCCGATAAACAGCTCCTCGGATACACGTCCACCCAGCAAGCCAGTAATTTTGTCCAGCAATTCCTGCTTGGTTGTCAGCATGCGATCTTCCTTCGGAAGCATGATGACATACCCGCCTGCACGTCCACGTGGAATAATCGTTACCTTGTGAACCATGTCGGCGTTTTCCAAGAAATAGCCGATAATCGTATGGCCTGCTTCATGGTAAGCAACAATTCGTTTCTCGCGGTCACTGATTACGCGGCTGCGTTTTTCTGTACCTACGATTACACGGTCGATGGCTTCATCTACTTCTCGCATAGAAATATCTCTGCGGTTACGACGGGCTGCCAGCAAGGCAGCTTCGTTCAACAGATTTTCCAGATCAGCGCCTGTAAATCCTGTTGTACGTTTCGCGATTACATCCAATTTAACATCCTTCGTCAATGGCTTGTTGCGTGCGTGTACATGCAATACAGCTTCGCGGCCTTTAACATCTGGACGGTCAACCGTAATTTGACGGTCAAAACGCCCCGGACGAAGCAATGCCGGGTCCAGAATATCCGGACGGTTTGTAGCGGCTACGATAATGATACCTTCGTTTGCGCCGAATCCATCCATCTCTACGAGCAATTGGTTGAGCGTTTGCTCACGTTCATCGTGTCCGCCACCCAATCCAGCGCCACGTTGACGTCCAACGGCATCAATCTCATCGATGAAAATGATACATGGTGCGTTCTTCTTCGCATTTTCAAACAAATCGCGAACACGGGAAGCACCGACACCGACGAACATTTCTACAAAATCAGAACCCGAAATGCTGAAAAACGGTACTCCTGCCTCGCCTGCAACGGCTCTGGCCAAGAGTGTTTTACCTGTTCCCGGAGGGCCCACTAACAGGACACCCTTTGGAATACGAGCGCCCACAGCAGCGAACTTACGCGGGTCCTTCAAGAATTCTACGACTTCGACAAGCTCCTGCTTCTCTTCGTCAGCCCCTGCCACGTCCTCGAAGGTAACCTTCTTCTTCTCTTCGTTATAAAGACGGGCTTTGCTCTTACCAAAGTTCATAACTTTGCCGCCACCGCCCTGTGCCTGATTAAACAGGAAGAAGAACAGCAGGAACATGATCACCAAAGGAATAATAGAAGTCAAAAACGTCAACCAGATGCTTTCGCCTTCCATCTTCTTCTGTACGTATTCAAACCCGTTCGTTTCGCTGGCATTAACCAGTTCACTTAGTGCTTGATCCGTTGGCGGAACATATACGGAAAAATTGATGGATTTAGCATCAGCCGGCTGCTTCTTATATGCACCGGTTACAAGATAGGCGTAACCGTCAAATTGGACCGTTACTTTAGAGATGTTATTAGCTTTAACCTCTTGCCGTAATTGGTCATATCTAGGGAGATCGGAGGCTTCGTTACTGTTGCTAACAAACTGAACGATACCCACCACAACTAAAAAAAGAATCAAATAAAAACCAGAATTCCGGATGAACCGATTCATCCCCTACCTCCTCTCGAGACACTTAAGTTATTTTACCATAGCCTGTAAGTCCTTCTCAACAAAGGGCCTTATTTAGTCCTAGGACTGGAGGCTGAGATTAGCTGGTGTAGATTTCCGGCTTCAAAATCCCTATGTATGGGAGGTTCCGGTAGTGCTCGGCATAATCCAGACCATAGCCGACAACAAATGCATCCGGAAGCGTAAACCCGGTATAATCTGCTTCAAGATTAACGGTCCGGCGTGCAGGCTTGTCAAACAAGGTTACGACACATACCGAATTGGCATTACGATTCTTAAGCAGTTCAATCAAATGCGTCAGCGTCAGGCCGCTGTCGATAATATCTTCGACAATCAGGACGTCGCGTCCTTCAACCGATGCGTCCAAATCCTTAATGATTTTAACGACTCCCGAGGATTTCGTGGACACTCCATAACTTGATACAGCCATGAAATCAAGCTCCAACGGCACTGTAATGGATTTAACCAAATCAGCCATAAAGATAAACGCACCCTTCAGCACGCAAATCACCAATGGATTCTTTCCTTCATATTTTACGCTGAGCTGTGCGCCCAATTCCTTAATTTTACCCTGAATTTCTTCTTCGCTGATCAATACTTCCTGAATATCATTCTGCAACGGTGTAACCCTCCTAAGTTTATACTATGAAAGCCGTTCCTGTGCGGTTATTGGTGCTCCGGGTTCTCCAGTATTTGCCATGACATGTATATAACCGAAGACGTGTGCTTTTGCACCGCAGCATGTACAGAACGCCGCACGCCTGGAATCCAGAGAATAGCTCCAGAGTGGTCACATACGACGGGAATAACGGAACGCAGTGAAGGAGGAATCTTTCCATCAATGAAAATATCTTTAACCTTTTTTCTTCCGTTTAATCCCATGACATGCATGGCATCTCCAGGTAATCGTGAGCGTACGGTTAGCGGCAAAATCAATTCATCCGCGTCAAACCATGCCTCCTTCTCATTCGCAGGATAGAGTCCATCCGAATAGGAGGTTCTTTGCCAACGAAGTACACCACCCGCCTCAGGCAATTCAAGCTCGCCAGACATAGGCAATACGTCTAGTCCATAACACCATTCGCTCATAAATCCTCGCGTTCGGTCAAACAAACCCGCTTGGTCATATTCGCGGACTCCAACCGCACCGCCACCCAAGTCCAAGCTCCACGTGGACGGTTGTTCCTGAAGAAGTTTCAGTCGAACGGTCTCAATTTTACGAAAATCTAAATTTTCACTGTCCGAAGGCAGATAATTCAATATTAGTTTAATCAACCTCCGTTGTAAAGCAACGGGTAGCTTGCGATAGGAAGCAATGGAAAACATGTACCTGCCGCTATCCAAGCGTACCAATTCCTCATATACCGATAGCGTTGATGCCTCCACAAAATCATTTTCTTCAGCCATCGTTTCGGCCAGCCGGTTGAGGGATGATGTCAGTTGCTCATTATATTGCCCCAAAAAAGGAAGCACATCCATGCGGATGGCGTTACGACGGTATTTGGAGGTTAAATTGGTGCTGTCCGTCACATAGGAAAGGCCATAAAATCTGCAGAACTCAATCAGGTCAGCTTTGTACATACGCAGCAACGGGCGAATGAGTTGCACATTTTTTTCTGTGCGTGCCAGACGCATACCCGCCAAACCCGCTGGACCGCTGCCGCGCAGCAAGTGCAGGAGAACTGTTTCGGCCTGATCGTCGCCATGATGGGCCATCGCAATATGCTGTGCTCCCCACTTGGCAGCTGTATCATGCAAAAAGGAATAACGCAGCTCACGGGCTGCTTCCTGTGGACCTTTCCCGCTTTCCTTCATATAGACGGGCACATCCACCCGAATCATTTCAAACGGAAGCTCCAGCTTTCGGGCTATGCGCTGCACCTCTTCAGCTTCCGCATCCGATTCCTCTGGCCTGAAGCCATGATGAACGTGAGCACAGATGAGCTGCAAAGGCATATGTATAACGGATATTTCATGTAAAATGTGCAAAAGGGCCACCGAATCCGGCCCACCGGATACAGCAACCACAATGCAGTCTCCGGGGCTCCACAGTGAATGATCTCGCGCGAGGGCGAGCACTTCCTGTACAACACCGGTCGGTTTGGTTGTTCCCATTGACGACCCTCTCTTCTCCCGACCGTAAAAATGATGATCATCTGTTATCTTATGTAAGTCATGCTGCTACCGCAACGCTATCCAGAGCGCCCCAGCCAGCAGCAAAAGTGAAACCGTAAAAGCATATCCCAGCCAGCGTGGATTCCCTCGTTTGGCCGACGATTGCCTGACATGTGCTGAAGCCAGACGCGACCAAGATCGGGCCGCCGCACGAGTATCGGAATATTCTCCGCGCACTGCACCGAGCAGCCATTCGGCGTAGGGACGTAATACACGGCTGCGACGAATGATGACCGTCAATTCTGCCGTATTGCGTAGCTGTGGCAGCCTGCTGGCAGCCGCCTTTAAGGATTCGCCCTCCAATATATGAATCGTTAGAAGAGCAAAGGCAAACAGGTCATACTGGGGATCGGCATTTCGGTTGCCAGCATTCCAGAATCCCCTGTCATACCATTCTGTAAATTGTTTTACACTCCGACCTGCAAGGGATACTCCGCCATAATCAATTAGTTCGGCTTCTCCATAGGCATTGACCAAAATATTTTGCGGCTTCAGGTCGCCAAACACCCATCCTGCCTGATGCAGCTCCGCCAGACGATTGAGTATACCGGTTCCAGCCACACCATACCATTCCGCCCCTTTGGCTGCAACAAAACGATGAAGCGGATCGCCCTTAATATATCGCATGACATAAAAGGGGATCTCCCCACTGCGTAACACCACATCGTCGACTTCAAACAAAAAGGAGGGATTCCCATTTTTTTGGAACACGGCTTTGGTCCCCTGAGACTGCAATGTAGTCAGCACATTAATCTCTGATTGCAGATCAAGCGTGTTTCTTCCCATTTTCAGAGCAAATTGCCGATCGCCCTGTGCTTCTTTTACCAAATATACAGTTCCGTTCGCTCCCCGGCCCAGCAGACGCTGAATGACATAGCTGCTCCGCTTCCACTTGCCCTTGATGACCGTTCCGGGTGCAAGAACGGGATCAGACGACGTAGTCACCGAGCATCCCTTCTCCTTTATCATAGGATTCTTCCATATCTTTCTGTTCCCCTAGTGTAACATATCGGTAATAATCAATCACTTGTAAAATCGCTGGACCTGTCGGCGTGGCTCCTTTCATCCGCAGACGTCCGAATAGCGATTTGATCTGGCTGAGCTCAGAGGTCCAGCCGATATCCATTACCGCGTCTTCACCCATTCGGCCACCTGGAAAATGAAATACAGAGATGCGGCTGAGTCCACTCCTGGACTGCAAACTGAGCAGCAAATCGCGAATGCTGTCCTCTACAGCAGGCAGTTTGGGCTTCATGCTCGCACTGGCATCAATGAGTAAAGCAATTTCCAGAGCGCTTGTCTCTGTCAGCTCGTCCATCACCTCAACCACCTGAGCCCGTTTGGCTGGAGGCAGTTCACCGATATGCCGGGCGCCACCCTCACCCAAAATATGCGTTAACTCTCTATTAACCGCCTGCTGAATCGTTTGAACGACCGTTTTACGCGTCATCATCTGCATGGTCTGTGCCAACTGCTTTGTGCCTACGATTTGGCTGAACCCTCCTCCAGCTTTAGCAATTTCGCGAATCTCCGTACTGCCAAGCTCACCTATGGTTCCATAATCTATGACTCCGGCGACATTCACTGTAATGCCTTCCTGTAAAGCCTGAGCAGCCGCTATGACCGGACTAACCCCTACATTGGAACATCCATCTGTAATGATCAAAATTTGCTTCATCGCTTTTTGACCTCCGCTTCCTCTTAATCTATCCCGATAGATTCTATCTTTGCCTATTACGGAACGATTCAAACGAAGAATGCGGATTTTTAAGAACGAGGAAGGAATTTCCCGGGCAATGTCGGTTTAACTCACCGTCCGTGGACGCTCTGCCCAGCTCATACCCGGTACATGCAGGGTCGCCCACTCTGGACGATAATGATCGATTTTACTAACAACAACCGTCATATCATCATAGATTTGATTTTGCTGGTAACGAATAACCCGTTCCAGCAAGCAGTCGGCCAGCTCCTGCGGATCATCACTTTCAATCTCCTGGATCATGCGCTTCATCCATATTTCCTTATTGACCGCATAACCCGGCGAATCGTATATACCGTCTGTAATCATGATGAGAATATCCCCCGGCTGTAGTTGAAGTGACACCAAATCCACCTCAATATCCTGTATAATGCCAATTGGCAAATTACTGGCAGATACAGGAATGACCTCCTCCCCCCTTTTAATAAAGCTCGGCGTAGACCCAATTTTCATAAAGGTTGTTCGGGCCGTATACTGGTCAATCAGCGCCATATCTACGGTAGCATACATTTCCTCGGGTGATCGCAGCATCAGGACAGAGTTCACCGACTTGATCGCCAATTTTTCATCCATACCCGACTGCAATAATTCCTCCAAAATATCAAGGGCGGCGCTGCTCTCCTGCTGCGCACGCTCCCCATTCCCCATCCCATCGCTTAAGGAGACTGCAAAGGTGCCGTTCCCTAGCTCCATCATGCTATAGCTGTCTCCTGAGAAAAAATCCCCTCCCTTGGCGGCGCTCGCCACCCCTGTAGCCACCTCATACGTCTTGGCAGAGCCAAACATGACGGTGGCCAAGCCTTGGCGGCGATCTGCCGCCGTTTCGCGCATCACTGCGATATGCTCGTCCAATATATCCGATAGCAATGGAGCAATGATTTTCCGACATTCATCGAATCCCCTTGTATAGGCATGGACAATCTCGATTTCTACCTGGCCTGCATCCAGGTTAATAATCTCAATCGATTGGATGGATAAGCCCAGCCGCTCAAGCGCTTCCCGTATTTGCTCCTCCTGTCGATGCATGGTCTGTCCTTCGCGCTGAATTTCCCGCGCCAGATCCTCCATAATCTGTGATACGCCCGATAGCTGGTCAGCAACAAGCTGACGACTGTCGTATACTTGGCGCTTCCACTGCATATTATGTTGATAGAGACTATACTGCTGCTTCATTACCTGCAGTACAGCGCCCGTTTTGGCGCATGCCTTGCTCCATTGCGGCGGCATCTGCTCCGGCTCCAAATCAGGATTATCCTCAATGGCGCTCATCATTTCCGTCATATACTGATGAGTTTGCATAAACTTGCCGTCCCAGCACTGCTCGCACTTAAAGCAGGAGGCGCACGTGCCTTCCGCTACGGCGTTCATAAAATGCTCGATTTCTCCGTCCGGCTTTGCGCCCTCACTCGCAGATATCTGATGAAAGCTGCGGGATAGCTGACTGAATACACGGGAAAATTTCGTTACCCGCTCTGCGGTGAGGTCACGAACCCTTTTGGCATATTCATGCTGGGACTTGGCGTGATCCTGCGTACCGGGGACGTAGGTAGAAACCGCTTTAAAGAAACTTTTTGGAGTTATTAAGAATAATAGAATCGCCGCACAGCTCTCCCAAGTCGATGTCAGTACATCTCCCGTCCCATCCAAATAGATTGTTAGAATGGAAGAGCCCAGTAGCATCCCAAGTGCAACAGCACCCTTTCGCCCTTCACGCAGCATCCCTGCCAGTAAGCCTGCAAAAGCAAGTAAGCTCATCTGCACAATCGCGGACATATTGGCCAAGCTTAGAATTAAACCGGTAATCACACCAACCGAAGCACCTAGTGAGGCGCCTCCCACCAAAGCAAACACCAAGACCAAATAGCGCGACAGGATATGATCGACAGACAGTGAATGAAGGGTCCATCCTACCGCTCCTGTCATAACAGAGGCCAGTAAAATAATGAGACACAGAATTTCCTCATTCTTGAGCTGGCTTGTCTTTTTTCGATACGTAAACAGTGGAATAGCCTGCGTGAACACCAGTGTAAGCATAAAGCTGAGGACCGCATCCGTTCCCACAATGACAAGATCATACCATGTGAAGGACGGAGCCATCACGGCGTTAAATAAATTGACCATGAACACAGATAGGAAAACCATAAGCGGAGCATAGGATAATTCCAGACGATCAAAGGCTCGTAGCCCGCGAAACAAGAGATAAAATACAATCAGCTCTCCTCCAATCATGAACAACGATGGATAGGGAGCCAACAAGCTACCCAGCAATACCGATACAGCTATAGGCAGCATCAGATCACGGCGGAGGAATGTAATGACCGCAAAATAAGCGAGGGCAAAAGGGGAAAGCTCGTCCAAAATCATGGCGCGCCCCAGTAAAAGCCCCATAGCCGACAATAGCAGCATCCATCTTTGCGCCATCATCCATTGCACCGCTTTATGTGAATCCAGTCGCTTCTTGAGTCTGGAAGTCCAACCTTCCGTACGTTCTTTGGATCTGGACTTTCTAGATTTCAAACCCGGAAATTGTACCACGTTCCATTTCTCCATCATGCGTCAGGCACCCCATTCATCAATTTGATGTTCCCATCTTAAACCGGAACGATTGAGAAAGTTTGTCAGAACCTCACGTCTTATTCCAAGAAATTTCCGACAAAAAAACGTTCTGCGCGAAAGGACAGAGCATCCCCCTGAAAATCAGGCTCCGCCCGTATGGAAGGGTATGGAAGTTCCATTCAATCCTTCACCTTCGTAGCCTCTCCCTGTCGTCCATCACCACATCCAGACTAGCGATTTGCACAGAAGATAGACGGAAAACCGTTGGAGTTTGTCGGACGATTAGGTCCACACGACAAAAAAAACATGCATTTTCCAGCACGATTGCTCTTTGATTCTTCACCAAATCACGATTCTCATCATAGGCTCGCAGGATGACGGCTGCCTGCATCCCCTGCAGCGCTTGCCTGCCTCATGTGTTGTCGGTAAAACGCAAAAAAACCGTAGCAGTCTTTCGACTGTACGGTTTTCCGTGTATGGTTGATACGGTTGTCAAAGTGAATTAAACACGCTTCGCGCCGCGTCCTCCGCGTTTACCCTCGGTGTTCTTTTTCAGCGACGAAATGCGTTCCTCACTATCTTTCAGGAAGCGTGACATTTTATCCTCAAATGAAGGTTTACCCGGTGCAGGCTTGAAAGAACGGCCTCCACGATCGCGGTTGAAACCACCACCACCGCGTCCCTGACTCGGACCTGAACCTCCGCCGCCGAAACGGTCTCCTCCGCCTGTTCCTCCTGTACGCTCCGGTCTTGGAGCTCTTGGTGGACGGGCTTCACTTGCCGGCTTGTCAATCGTTTGCTTAATGGAAAGTCCAATTTTGCCATCTTTGTCAACATTAATGACTTTCACCGTCACGACATCATTAATCTTCAGGTGGTCGTTAACATCCTTAACGTAGTTATCGGCGATTTCCGAGATGTGAACGAGACCCGTGACACCTCCAGACAAATCCACAAATGCTCCAAAATGCGTGATGCCTGTCACTTTGCCCTCTAACTTGGTGCCCACTTCAATTGCCATAGAATAAAATGATCCTCCCTTAAAATATACAACCGATTTTTTGCAAAAAAATCCCGCTGTGGTGATTTGATTATACAAAATGGCGGAACTAAGGTCAACTAAGCATTGGCCTGATAATGCTCCTATTTCTGATCTCCGATGATTGGCGTCTCTTCCGGTTTGTAGAGACCGTACTTGCTTCTGGCAATCTCTCCAATGTACTCGGGGTCTTTGAGACGATTCACTTCGGTTTGAAGCTGTTGTTCTTTTTGTGTAGCAGCTTGCTTTTGCTTTTCCTTCTGGGTGAGCTGTTCACTTCGATCAGCCATAATCATCCCTTGTGAAAAAAAGGTGAAAATAGCCCAACTACCAAAGGCGGCAAGCGATAGCAACCAAATCATGATTCGCCTGCGCCCGCCCGCGTTGGACTTGGACGTAGGAGATGAATGGCGATCTACAGACGAATTACGCATGATACTACCTCCTTCCAAACCATCTTTTTGCTGTGTTTTTCACTCTGATGCCGAGCTTCACGAGCGATTCTGGAGTCCTCCAGCGCGCTTTGAGTGGACCGATCAGCCATAGGATCGGCTTCCAAACTGGCATCAAGATGTATATCAGCATCCTTCCCAGGAACACAATAAGTGCCCATGTCCATCCGACCAGCTTGCGTACCAGCCGATACAGCGCCAACACCGGAAGAACAATCAGGATGCGCAGTATGCTGTTCACGATCAACGTCAGTCTGCGGACTATCTCTAATAACATTACCACAAAACGTTGGGTTGTAACACTAAAGGCCCAAAAATAGAGCCAAACCCCCAAAAGTAGTCCTAAAAAGACATAAAACCGCAGCTCACCGCGATTGCTCGCGTACAGCACACGGAAAATAAACAGCGCCGAGGCCACCCAGTACAGCACGTCCAACATATGAACGCTCCAACGGGCAAAATGAAAGCGGATGGACAGCACCCGGTAGCTGTCAAACACCACTCCCATTGCAATGCCCGACAGCAGCATCCATGTCAACGTCAGCCATTGTGTGTAAGGATTCATTTGAAGAGCTTGCCGAATAGGCTTTTTCCATTTTTGGCTGGGGCCCCGGGCTCCAGGTAGACGAGGGAATTAATCTGACCTTCAATGGACAACAGCCCCTCTTCCAGACTGAGGTTTTTGATATGTAAATGTTGTCCGCGAATGGTGAGATGGCCCAGCTCGGTCTGAAGCAGAAACTCTTCACTGTCAAAGCTCTCCACATTGCTGACGCCTGAAATATCGAGCTGCTTGCGGCTTTGCATATGCAAATCATGGTGCTTGGGCTTCCCTTGTTCAATCATGGCATGTACCCCTCCTTCTGTTCTTAGCTTATGAGGGGAGCCATATGATTTAGAACTGCTTTTGCTCTATACCAGCCTGCTTTGAAAGCAGGAAGCTTATCACCTAAAAAAAGCACCCCTTCATCAGATGATGAAGGAGTGCTTTCATGTACAGCGTGATGAGAAAATTCGATGCCTGCTTACCAGTTCAAATCGCTCTCCCTGGCAATAGGCTCTTCTTTCACCAAAGTGTACATACTTGCAGCCTCGTCCTTGCGTGTAGTGTCGGCGAGCCGTTCCACTCGCACAGTCACCAGCTTTTGGCCAAATTGGACGGTGATTTCATCGCCTACTTTGACCGCACTGCTCGGCTTGGCTTCGCGTCCGTTCACCACCACTCTCCCCTGTTCGGAGACATCCTTGGCTACGGTACGCCGCTTAATCAGCCGCGAGACTTTCAAGAATTTATCAAGACGCATTAGTTAACGGCTTCTTTAAGCTTATTACCGGCTTTAAAAGCAGGAACGGTCGATTCTGGAATTTCAATCGTGTTGCCAGTTTGTGGGTTGCGACCTGTACGGCTGGAACGTTTACGCGTTTCGAAAGTACCAAAGCCGATCAGTTGCACTTTGTCGCCACTAGCGAGTGCATCTGTAATTTCACCAAGAACGCCATTCAATACAGCTTCAACGTCACGTTTGCTCAAACCGCTTTTGCTGGAAATATTGTTGATCAAATCTGTCTTGTTCATAAGATAAAAGCCTCCCAAATATCAAAAAGTAATCATCACGCTGCATGTCCATACCTGGAGCAGACGTGAGGTCAAGCTGCGGCCGAAGCCTCTCTGAATTCAACTGTAACACGTTTGTCTGTAAGCTACAGTTATTTTCAGAATTACTACAAGTTATTCTGGCTTGTCCCTAAAAATCCTGCAATAGCAGGCGTTTTTTTATTGGACCCCAGTTAAGCCAACATCCTACTACAAAACGCTCCCCATTGGCAAGTCTTCTCAAACCAGGCATGTTTTTAACCCTGCACACGCCTCCTTTGCTGGCCTGTGCAGTCCATAGGTTGCCTCTCTTTACCTGTGTCTTCTGTCGCTTTCTGACCGAATCATTGTTCAAAAGGGCGGTGTGATCAAGCTCTGTCAAGGAGCTTTTTCGCTTCCTGCCAGTAGGTTTCCATTTCTTCTACGCTGCTGTCCTCAGGACGACGTCCCTGCTCGCGTAATTTTTGCTCAATATACTGGAATCGTTTTACAAATTTTCGATTGGTGGCAGACAACGCCTCTTCGGGGTCTACTTCCATAAATCGAGCTGCATTCACAGCAACGAATAATACATCACCTAGCTCCAGCAATTGCGCTTCTACGGAATGGCCTTCACGGACCGCCTCCTTCAATTCAGCCACTTCTTCGTCCAGTTTGTCAAATACACCTTCGATGCTATCCCAGTTGAAGCCCACTTTAGCTGCTTTTTTCTGAAGCTTGTATGATTTCATGAGCGCAGGCAAATCACGTGGGACACCATCGAGTACAGAAGGCTGTGCGGACGCTGTCCCTTTAAGCCGTTTTTCCTCGGCTTTCATCTGCTCCCAGTTTTGCAGCGCCTCTTCCGCATCATTCGCCTGGTTGTCACCAAATACGTGCGGATGGCGGAAAATGAGCTTATCATTCAGTCCTTGAATCACGTCATACACATTGAAGGTTCCAACTTCCTCTTCCATTTGAGCATGCAGCAAAATTTGCAGCAACAAGTCGCCCAGCTCTTCCTTCATATGCTCAGGGTCATCCTCATCTATCGTTTCGATGACTTCATACGTTTCCTCAATCAGATTTTTGCGGATGGACTGATGGGTCTGTTCACGATCCCACGGACACCCTTCCGGGCTGCGTAAAATATCGACAATCTCGTGCAGACGGTCAAAAGATCGCCGTTTGAGCGCTTCATCCTCACTACGGGGTATATACACCAGAGACAGGTTTCCGTAGCCCTCCACCCGATCCAGCTCGTACAGAGGCACCTTATGTACCGTTTCCTCACCTTCTACCCCAAGAGCGTGACCGACATACACTTCGTAATCGTCAGGATAACGTTCCATCAGACACAGCTTCACATCGGATGCAGTAAAGGTGTCATACACTTGTCCGATCAGCGTATGTAGCTGAGGCTGAAGCCAACTCGCATCCAGTGTACCCGCATCGAGCAGTTGGAAACCCTCAATCGGATCAAATCCAAGACGTACAAAAGCTTCATCCAGAAAGCTTTCGCCACCGAGGATGTTCAGCTCAATGCCCTCCCCAGGACAACGTTCCTTAAGCAGCTGTACCGCTGCTTCAGCCACCATCGGGTGACCGGGAACCGCATAGACAATTTCGCTTCCGTCCGCCGCCTTAGCAGCCACTGCAATCAATTGGCTGGTAATTTCCTCATATACCTCTGGAAAAGATTCCTTTGTCTCATACACCGTGTCAAACGACTCAAAAGCCACTTCAAACTCATCCAGCACTTTAACCGCCGGATGCTCCCTTGTCCGCAGATACAGCGCCGAAGCGCCCCGCATTTTGTTCAATATCCCTATCGTAAGCTGATCGGGATCTCCCGAGCCCAAGCCTACGACCGTTAATGTTACGCTCATATCCAATCCTCCGTTCCGCAGAAACAAGGCATGCTCCGAAAACACACAGCGCATCCCACTTCTGCTTCCTTTGCTTTGGCATTTACTATACCACAAAGTTGTATAGGCTCATAAAATGGCAATGCCGCTCTGTTCCGTAAGCGGCATTGCCAAGGCTATGCCAGCACGCGCAGCCGGCGCAGCACGGCTGCCAGCGGGCGTCCGAGCTTGGGCACTGCCACAAGCTCAGCCTCCGTGATCAGCCGCAAGCGAGCGAGGCCGATCACGAACACCACGGCGCCTGCTGCTACGCCCAGCAGGCTTTCCGCTGCTGCTGTGGCACGGCCGCCAGCGGTCCAGCCCAAGGCACCCAGCACAGCGCCGATGCCCCACGACGCCGCTATAGCTGCGCAGGCTAAGGCGATCAGCAGCGCCGCCGGCTTGAGCACGCTGGCGGACCAGCTTCCGCGCAGGCCCACGAGACGGGCCAGCAGCGCGATGTTGATCACCGCCGCCAGCAAATAGGCGACGGCTCCCGCGATGGCGGCTCCAGCCGTGCCGAGCTCCGGCACAAGCAGCCAGTTCAGCAGCGCTTTGGCTGCGGCGGCAGCGAGCATCGCCAGAGCTGGCGCGCGAACTGCGCCAAGCCCTTGCAGCAGCGCAGCCGAGATGATGCTGAGCGTACCGCCTACGGCGGTCAGCGCCATCCAGCGCATGATCTCGCTGCCGGTATCGTCCGCGTACAGCATAACATTAACGGGTACGGCCAGCACGACCAAGCCTGTCGCAGCGGCCAGCCCCAGCAGCCAAAACCAGCGTAGCGATTGCTCGCACTGACGGCGGGCCAGCTCCGTGCCACCGGTCACCCGGGCCTCTGCCAGCGATGGGATGAACAATGCCGACAGGGTGGTGGCAAACATCATGACCAGTTGTACGAGCGGCAGACCCCGGTTATAGACACCGAAGGCCACCATAGCCGCCGTATCGTCCAAGCCCTCCTGCTTTAACAAGCGGGGGACGGTAAACGTGTCTACCAGACTAATTAACGGAACGGCCAGCGCTCCAAGGCAAACAGGCAAGGCATAACGCAGCAATGCTTTTAGCAAAGAGCCATAGCTCTCAGTACGGTGGGCTACTCCAGCCCGTTCCTGCATTGTCCCGGCTGCACTCTCGAGCACACCGGATACGACAGCACGACTGCCACTCGCCAAATGGCCCGTCGTTGTTTTCAGGACGTCAGCACGCCCAGATGCAGTCTCCTGTATGCCCCTTTGTTCTATCTTCCCAACGGCCTGCGAGACCTGTTCAGGCGACCTCCCCTGGCTTTGAGGCTTCCTCCTGTGGTTGCGCCAGAATAACAGCATGACGACCAACCCTGCTGCACCGCCAGCGGCTGAACCAAACACAGCTCCGGCGGCAATCATATCTGCGCCCGCTCCTTGCGACAGCATGAGCAGCAGCAGTATGATCATCACACTTACCCGTACCGCCTGCTCCGTCACTTGAGAGACAGCGGTCGGGATCATATTTTGCAAGCCTTGAAAATATCCCCTCAGCCCTGCCATAACCGGCACGAACAAAAAAGCAACCGCCGCCGCCCTCACCGAGGGTATGACATGAGCATTATCGATCCACAGACTGATTAGCGGCGCACACGTATACATCAGCACCCCTAGAACCAAACCAAAGATGCCCAATACAAGCGAAGATAGCCGAGCAACCCGTTGCCCTGCTGCCTGATTTCCCACCGCCTCATACTCAGCTACAAATTTGGATATCGCTGCCGGAAATCCAGCAGCTGCAATGGTAATTAACAGCGTGTAAAAAGGATAAACCGTATTATAAATACCAAACACACCGTCGCCGCCGATATTTTGTAGCGGAATTTTTTGCAATGTGCCGATCAGCTTGCTCGCTACCGCCGCCAGTGTCAAAATGACAGCACCCCGTAGCAACCGCGAAGCGGCGCGATTTTCCTGCATTCCCCGTCTCCACTCCTACCTGAAATATGCCTCTTTCACGATTCCTATTATACCGCCTCTTCTCCTGGAAAGAAAAAAGCCCTGTACAGCGGAGGACGGCTTACGCCATCCTGTGCGCCATACAGGGGTAAAACGGGGTGTTACTGCTCCATTTGCTTGCCCAGGAAGCCAGCGGCCGTTTCGGCCATTTTGATCTCCATTTCGGACATTTTTACTTTCTCGTCCTTGTTCAGCAAAATAACCGAACCAATGGGATCACCACCGGAAACAATGGGAGCCGTCACAAAGGACGAGATTGTTTCTTCGTGGTCACGGGTTAGCTCATAGGAGCCGCTGGTTGTTTCCAGCACCGTTTTGCGATTATCCATACTATTTTCGATAATGCTGCCGATCGGCTTGTCCAAGAACTCTTTTTTGGAGCCCCCAGCCACCGTAATAATGGTGTCTCGATCAGTAATCATCGTAATATGGCCTGTGCTTTCAAACAGGGACTCAGCATATTCTTTGGCGAAATCACCAAGCTCACCGATAGGTGAATACTTTTTCAAAATGACTTCTCCGTCACGATCCACAAAAATCTCGAGCGGATCTCCTTCACGAATTCTCAAGGTGCGGCGAATTTCCTTCGGAATAACCACGCGCCCAAGGTCATCAATACGGCGAACTATACCAGTAGCTTTCATTTCACATGTTGCCCCACTTTCCCAAGAAGAATTTAGTCAACTACTGACGGTATCGAAAGACGCTTCCACTCCCCCGGAAGCGGTCACGAAGAACGTCACGGTCATGGTGTTTATGGTGATATCTGACCATAGTATTCATCTGTTCCCAATTCCTTATGCATGTTCAGTTATTTACCTTCGTTTGTAGCCCCATCTTTGGCTGTTCCTGCCTTGGTATCACTGGTGCCACCTGTTGTTCCGCTTGGTGCAGTCGTGCTGCCGATGCCCGAAGTAGTGCCGCTTTTCTCTTCCGCGGCAGGTGCCTTCGGCAGATTCATTTTCAAATTAAGCTTAGCCAATTCTTTGTCCGTAAAGCTTTGGATACTTTCCCCGGCCAGTTTGTTTTTCAGGGCAGCCTTTTCGTTGTCCTTCAATTTTTCAAACGTAGGCTCATTGCGGGATTCCACTTTGATGATGTGATATCCGTATTCCGTTTCCACCGGATCACCGATTTTGTTAATCGGCTGGGTTTCGGCTGCCTTTTTAAAAGCAGGTACCCATTGTGCTACGGATGCATTTTCATACAGACCACCATTAGACGCAGAGCCTGGGTCTTCTGAATATTTTTTGGCAATCGTCGCAAAATCCGCTCCTCCGTCCAGCTTTGCCTTCACTTCTTTAGCCAGCTTGAGGGCATCTTCTTTATTGCGTTCCTTCTTCGTTTTTGGATCTTGGAAATTAATCAACACATGGCGCACGCTTGCCGTCGTGAATTGATCTTTATTTTTCTCAAATTCCTGCTTCAACTGATCGTCTGTTACTTTGTTCGTTTCACTGTTGATTACGGTCATTACGCGCGTAAAGTAATCTTTCACACCTTGTTCAGTCAGCTTTTTATCACTTAAAAACTTCTTGAACTTATCTTCTCCGACCGACTTTTTATACTGCTCCAGCTGTTCGTTCCCTTCCTTGGCACCCTGTTCCTTGGACTTGTCATCCGCTTTGGCCGCCAGAAGCTTGTACACTACTTCCTGCTTTGCAATTTGCTCCCGCACCTGATCCGAAGCTAACGCAGCTTCATACTCCGGGTACAAAAATTTCATCATGCTGATTTCTTGGTTGAACTCATTTTCCGTAATGGTTCCGCCCGTATAGGTAACGACAGTCTTACTGTTGTCCTTTGGCCCTTCTTTGACTTTACTCTCGTCAGCCTGCTTGGTACAAGCTGCCAGCACAGATATAGCCAGCAGTGCTGCCATGCCCAAGGAGAGCATTCTCCAAGGTTTTCTTTTATTTAGTTGTGACATTTTGCAGTTCCTCCTTCAATGTGAATGCTTCTTTCAATGCACTCAAAAATTGCTCCAACAGCTCTAGCAGCTGTGCATCATTTAGACCCTTACCCTTTATGCGTGCGCTCATAGAAGTGCCCTGTTCAAATTGTACACGTCTTTCAAAGCGATTGCCAATTTCGGCAAGCTTGGCAGTCTGTAGCGCCTGCTGGCGCCCTTCATGAAACTTCAACACCATATTGTCATCCCGTTGGACAATGGACTCGATGCCATACATGCGCCCATATACCTTGAGACGGGCCACGGCCAACAAATGACGCACAGCCTCCGGCAGATCGCCAAACCGATCGACCAGTTCATCCTCCAGCTCGGAAGCCTCGTCAAAGGTACTGACTGCCGCAACCTTTTTATAAATTTCAATCTTCTGAATACTGTCATAAATATAGTCTCCCGGCAGGTAAGCATCGACGCTCAAATCAATCGACGTACTCCAATTCCGATTCGACAGGTCCTCTTCTCCAAGCACGCTGACTTTACGTTTATTAATCTCCTCAGCGAGCATTTGCGAATAAAGGTCAAAACCGACGGATGCGATGAATCCATGCTGCTCTGCGCCCAGCAAGTTACCCGCTCCGCGAATGGACAAGTCGCGCATTGCAATCTTGAACCCGGAGCCCAGCTCCGTAAACTCCTTGATAGACTGAAGACGCTTCTCCGCTACTTCCGTTAGCACCTTATCCCGCTGGTACGTGAAATAAGCATAGGCGATCCGGTTAGAACGGCCTACACGGCCACGGAGCTGATAAAGCTGGGACAGCCCCATTTTATCAGCATCATGCACAATGAGCGTATTCACATTCGGGATATCCACTCCGGTTTCGATAATGCTGGTGCTGACCAATACATCATATTCACCATCCAGGAAGTCCAAAATCGTCTTCTCCAGCTCGGTTTCCGACATTTGTCCATGGCCTACACCCACCTTGGCCTCCGGCACGAGCGCATTGATCTCTGCAGCCATTTCCTGAATGCCCTGCACACGATTGTACAGGTAATATACCTGCCCTCCACGTGCCATCTCACGTTCAATGGCCTCGCGTACCAGCGTCTGGCTGTGCTCAACCACATAAGTCTGCACCGGAAAACGGTTTTCCGGCGGGGTCTCAATGACCGACAGGTCACGCACACCCAGCATGGACATATGCAACGTACGCGGGATAGGCGTAGCCGTTAACGTCAATACGTCTACATTCGTTTTCAGCTTTTTCAGCTTTTCCTTGTGGGTCACGCCAAAACGTTGCTCCTCATCGACAATCAGCAGCCCCAGATCCTTAAACACCAGATCCTGTGAAAGTAGACGGTGGGTTCCGATGACGATATCAACAGTGCCTTGTCGAACTCCCTTGGTCGTCTCATTCTGTTCTTTGCGCGAACGGAAACGGCTCAACACCTGAATGTTGAACGGATACCCGGAAAAACGTTCACGGAACGTCTCATAATGCTGCTGTGCCAAAATCGTCGTTGGTACCAGCACCGCTACCTGTTTGCCCTCAATAGCAGACTTAAAGGCAGCCCGAATAGCGACTTCGGTCTTGCCGTAGCCTACATCGCCGCACAGCAAACGATCCATCGGACGGCTCTGCTCCATGTCCTTCTTAATTTCTTCAATAGCCCGAACCTGGTCACGGGTCTCTTCATACGGGAACATATCCTCAAATTCCTGCTGCTCCGGTGAATCCTTTTCAAAAGCAAACCCCGGTGCCGATTGGCGCTCTGCATACAGCTTGATCAAGTCATCCGCAATGTCCTGAACCGAGCTGCGCACCTTACTTTTAACTCGTGTCCACTCATTGCCGCCCAGCTTATAAATCTTGGGCTCTTTGTCCTCCGAGCCAACATACTTCTGAATCAGATCAATCTGTTCAATCGGCACAGACAGCTTATCGCCGCCCGCATAGAGAATGTGCATGTAATCCTTATGGATACCGCCAACCTCCAGCGTGCCGATCCCCATGTATTTCCCGATCCCATGATTCTGGTGTACGACATAATCGCCCACCTTCAGCTCGCTGTAGCTCTTAATCCGTTCAGCGTTGTCCACATGGCGGCCCTGCTTACGCGCTTTGCGCTGCTTCTGAGAGAACATTTCGCCCTCGGTAATGACCGCCAAATGAATAGATGGCATCTCAAAGCCGCTTTGCAGATTGCCAATAGCCATCGTAGGCTCATCAATACCGTAGTCTTGAAGCACCCGACGCATCCGATCCAGTCGTTCATCGCCACTTGCCAGCATCATAACTTGTGTACCCGCCTTGCGCCAACGATCCATTTCCGTCTTAAGCACATTCATTTGACCGTGGAAATCCTGCATGCCTCGGCATATGAAATTCAAAATATTTTGCGGCTGGGTATGCGGAACCTGACGGAGGAAGATCGACAGGAACAGGGTCTGAAATCTCCGATTGTACAACAGATTATCCGAGTTATCCGACAGCTCTAATTGCGGTAACGTTTTACCGTTTTGAAGCAAATGCAGATTCCATTCAGACTCGTCCCGCTCCAGTTGTTTGGCTGTTTCCAGCATTCGCGCCGGTTCGTCAATCACCAGGATCGTATCCTCCGGCATGTAATCTGCCAAGGTTTTGCGCTCAGGATACAGAAGAGAGATATATTTATAGATTTCGTCAAAATACACATGCTCACGTAGCAGCTCAATTTCACGATGAATCTCTTCTTTCAGATGCTGCTTGGCTTGACGATCACTCATTTTGCCCAGCTGCTCCTCCAGTAGAATGGCAGCGGCATCCGCCGCCTGATCCATACGCTGGTTGCTGGCAATAACTTCCTTGCACGGCGTTACGATCACATTCTGTACCTTTTCTACTGAACGCTGATCCTGCGGATCAAACATACGGATAGAGTCAATTTCATCATCAAACAGCTCTACACGATAGCCCCAACGGGTTGTCATCGGATAGAAATCAATAATTCCCCCGCGTACACTCATCTCACCACGTGACTCTACACGCTCTACACGCTGGTATCCCATTTCAACCATATGCAGCAAAAACGATTCTAGCTGAATCGTCTCGCCTTCTTTCAGCTCGATACGAGCCTCACGCCATGTTTCCGGAACCGGCAGTAAACGCCGAACACCGGAAAAAGGCACAACAACAACCCCACGGAAACCCTGGGCGCATCGTATCAATACGTCAATTCGTTGGGATAATGTCTCTGGACTGGATATCGCTGCTTCAGCAGCTACCAGTTCGTTAGCAGGGTACAGTAAAACCTGATCAGGAGAAAGCGCTTCCTGCAAATCATCTGCTATTTTTTGAGCGGAAAACATATTGTGCGTCATGACCATTAACGGTCGCCCGGTATCTTCGGCAAGCGCGGCCATCAGTACCTGCCTTGAAGAGCCTGATAAACCCGATATCAGCTGTTCCTTCATGCCTGATGATATGCCTGCTGCAATGGATGCATAATCAGCATCCTTCGTAAAAGCCTGAATAAGTGCTTGTAACAAAAAAGGCACCCCTTTATGCTTATAAATAGTTACATGTAAACCGAAAAAGAAGCCTCAGCAATGCTGCCAAGGCTCCATAAGCGAAAAATCCGCTTCACCTCTCAAGCTGGTACATCTGACCAGTTGAATACCTGTTATTGGAGCGGATTTGTGAGCAAACTCAGCTCTGGATTATTTTCCAGCGCTTGACTGCAATGCTCGCAAATGACTTTGACAGTCACTTCGCCGCCCGAATTATACGCTATTATATCTCTACGCTCGGCAGGGGTCAAGGAATGGAAGCCCAACCTTTCTTCGGTTACTGCCGCGGAATCAATGCGTCCCAAGAAAGTTCGACAATGTCTGCATACATAATTAACAATCATGTAATGTATATGCCTCCTGAAAGTTTTCTATACCTTTCAGTATGTCCAACAATCTTCCATTTAAGCCCGTCTGCCTCTGCCTGAACTACTTATTGAATTCAGCCATCGTTCGTTCAAAAGGATGACTCAAGCTATATTCCAGGGCGTTGCACGTATCCTCTATCATACCGTTCAACAAATCCTTTTCCTTCTTGGGGAATGTCCCCAGAACGTAATCGACAATAGCATGTCCAGGCTCTGGGCGGGAAATGCCCATGCGAATCCGGTTGAAGGACTGTGTTCCTGTATGCTGAATGATCGATTTGATGCCGTTATGGCCGCCTGCGCTACCTTGGTAACGCAATCTTATTTTACCAACCTCTGTATCCAGATCATCATACACGACGATCAAATCTTCGAGGTCCGCTTTATAGTAGTCCATATAAGCACGCAAAGACTCGCCTGAGAGATTCATATACGTCATTGGCTTGATCAGTACGGTTTTTACGCCGCCGATATGCCCCTCTCCAATCAACGCCTTACACTTGCTTTGATTGATCTGGATGTTATGACGTGAGGCAAGTGCATCTAACGCCATAAACCCCACATTATGTCTCGTTTTCTCGTATTGGGGACCGGGGTTGCCCAATCCTACAATCCACTTCATTAACCATCACACCCTCTTTCGAAGTCTTTATTTTTTGGTAAAATAGTTATATTGAACAGGAAGGTGCGTGCCGGTATGCTCAATCAGGGTGATATCCTCTTATACGACAGCCATTTTCTATATCATTTAAAACATTCCGTTCCTGTCCAGATTTATGACGGGAATGTACACATCCAGATTGGCATCATTGCACGTTTTAATGAGCATTTTGTCGAAATAGAGGACACGCTATACAATCGTCAACGCTTTACATTTATTTCTCGGCCAGGCTTTTAGCCTGACATGCTGATAGGGGTTACCTTTTCCGTATGGAAAAAGCAACCCCTTTTTTAATGAGCCAGCGCTATTCGATTTCAAACAGTTTGCTGATCGACAATTCTTCATGCACACGGATGATGGCTTCTCCCATTAACGGGGCCACAGACAGTACCTTCAGCTTGCTTGTCGGATTCGGGTGAACGATCGGAATAGTATCCGTCACGACCACCTCTTTTAATGGCGAATTCTCCAGTCTTTCCATCGCAGGACCGGACAGCACGGCATGTGTACAGCACGCATATACGTCTTTGACGCCGCCCTCTTTAAGCGCATTTGCCCCCAACACAATCGTTCCGGCTGTATCAATGATATCATCAATTAAAATAGCCGTTTTTCCTTCGATGTTCCCGATAATGTTCATGACTTCACTGACATTTGGCTCTGGACGACGCTTATCAATAATAGCGAGCGGCGCACTCAGGAAGTCCGCCAGCTTGCGCGCACGAACAACCCCGCCATGATCGGGTGAAACGACAATCGGGTTCTCAATTTGTTTGGAACGGAAATATTGGGCCAAAATTGGCGCTCCCAGCATATGATCCACTGGAATATCAAAGAATCCCTGAATCTGCATGGCATGCAAATCCATACTGATTACGCGGTGAGCTCCTGCCTTTTCAATCAGGTTGGCCACAAGCTTCGCTGTAATCGGATCACGCGAACGGGCTTTACGATCCTGACGAGCATAACCGTAATATGGCATAACGACATTGATGCTTTTCGCAGAAGCGCGTTTAAGTGCATCAATCATAACCAATAGCTCCATCAAATTATCGTTAACCGGCAGACAAGTGGACTGTACAACATACACATGACAGCCGCGTACGCTTTCCGACAGCTTAACCTGGATTTCACCATCACTAAACGATGTGGTATGGGATTCCCCCATTGGGATTCCGATGTAGTCCGCAATCTGGTGGGCTAACTTCGGATTGGAGTTACAAGTAAATATTTTGAGTTTGGAATCGCAATAAGTCATTAATAGAAACCCTCCGTGCTGGTTCATTCATTACAGATTCAACAGCTTGCTGATTAAGGTCATTCTGATCTTTTTTTCTTCGCTTTGGCACGCGCGCGGATTTTATCCGCATATCCGGCTTTGTTCTCTTGACGTGGTCTGGCAATGGCCAAATCATTATCAGGGACAGCATGTGTTACAGTGGAGCCTGCTACGACATAAGCACCTTTTCCAATCTTAATCGGGGCGATCAGATTCACATTGCTGCCAATAAAGGCATCGTCTTCAATTTCTGTAATGGATTTATTATATCCATCATAATTGACCGTTATTGCCCCGCAGCCAATATTTACGTTTGTTCCCACCTTGGCATCACCGACATAGCTCAAATGAGACACCTTGGAATGATCCCCAATGGTCGCATTTTTCACCTCAACAAAATCACCAATCTTCACATGTTCGCCAAGCTTCGCGCCTGGACGCAGATAAGCAAACGGACCTACAGACGTGCTGCTTCCCACTTCCGCTTCGTTCAACACCGAATGTTTTACCGTTGCGCCCGAATGAACAATCGTATTCTGAATCTCAGCCTGCGGGCCAATGACACAATCTTCGCCAATTTGCGTCTGACCATGCAGCCATGTGTTCGGATACAGCACCGTATCGGAACCAATGACAACCTCGCTCCCGATATAGGTAGAGGACGGATCAATGATAGTGACACCATTCAACATGTGCTTACGCACGATACGTTCACGCATATAACCCTCAGCCACCGACAAAGCGACTCTGTCGTTCACACCGATGGATTCCGACACGTCATCTGTCAAATATGCCTCGATCTGCTCACCTTCGCCATGCAAAATACCAATGACATCTGTCAGGTAGTATTCCTGCTGCGCATTGGTGTTCGTTACCTTGTCCAGCGCTGCGAACAGCTTGGCATTGTCAAAACAGTACGTTCCCGTGTTGATCTCCCGAACAGCATCCTCCTCAGGTGAACAATCCTTCTGCTCTACAATTTTGAGCACGGCTCCTGAAGTATCACGGATAACTCGTCCATATCCTTTCGGGTCATCCATCTCAGCGGTCAGAATCGTAGCAGCCGCTCCACGGCCTTCGTGCAGTTGAACCAAGCCCTCCAGCGTTTCCGCTGTGATCAGTGGAGTGTCTCCACAGATGACGATGGTCGTACCCTTCTCCTGACCGAGCAAGTCTTTGGCCTGCTTGACGGCATGGCCTGTTCCCAATTGCTCTGCCTGAAGCGCATATTCTGCTGACGGCCCCAAGTAAGACTGTACCGCTTCTGCACCGTGACCTACGACAACTACACTTCGGGATACCCCGATTTCACGAACCGTGTCGAGTACATGGCCAACCATCGGTTTTCCGCACACCGGATGCAGAACTTTATATAATTTGGATTTCATACGTTTTCCCTGCCCTGCGGCAAGAATGACTGCCAACCTTTCCAACAAGTCCAACCTCCTATCCTGAAAATAACAGTTACCTCTTGGCTAAAACGTTAATTCCCAGATCAGATTTTGCTTAACTTTTCACAATCCTCCTGAAAAATAACGGCGAACCTTTGGTTAATGGCTATTTTTTCAGGCCAGCTTGTGCTGGACATTCATCCCCGGGGCGCATAGCTGCCCAGTCCCTGTCTTATGAAAAAGCCGCTTCGGCAGCCCGGATGACTCCAAGTTGCCTTAAAACTGACTGTTAACTCACTAAAGAATATATCTCATTCCAGACAAAAAGAAAAGAGAGCCACAGTTAGTGGCTCTCTTTTCTTTTATACCCCAATCCTGTTTTAGGCGAATTAAGCGCCTTCTTCAATAGCGACTTCTTCATCCACAGCTGCGCGTTCGTACTCAGTCAAAACAGCAGCCTGGATCTTCTCACGGGTTCCTGAAGATATCGGGTGAGCGATATCGCGAAACTCTCCGTCCGGAGTTCGTTTGCTTGGCATAGCCACGAACATTCCGTTATTACCGTCGATAACTCGGATGTCATGAACAACAAACTCGTTATCAATCGTAATGGATGCAATCGCCTTCATTCTTCCCTCTGAGTTCACTCGGCGAAGTCTAACATCCGTAATCTGCATATGTGTTTCACCACCTTTTTCCAAATAGGACTTGGTGTATTATTCCACACAGCAATTCGAATTCCTTCTTTTTTTGGACAATTCGTATCCTAAATTCAGGTAATTTTTTTGAAAAGATTTCTTTTCGACATATTTAGGTATTTTATGATGGATTGTGACAATTTACTGCCCTGTTAAGTCATCAAAATAATTACCCAGCTTGACCGTAATTTGTTTGCTTCGAGAATCGACTGCCGTCAAATTAGCCAATGAAATATAATCGTGCAGCAGGCGCTCTTCATTCTCGACCTCGCCCGATTCTACCAGCACACCTACTCCGGCTACCTCAGCATCAAACTCAGCCAGCAAATCGACCATTCCCTGAATCGTCCCGCCCGCCTTCATAAAATCATCCACGATGAGCACACGTGATTTCTCGCGCATCGCACGTCTGGACAAAGACATCGTATGCAGGCTCTTTTGCGATCCTGAAACATAATTAATACTTACAGCCGAGCCTTCTGTCACCTGATGGTCACGCCGTACGAGAACGACTGGCAAATTGAGCTGCGCCCCCGTTGCATAGGCCAGAGGAATCCCCTTCGTCTCCACCGTCATTACCACATCAATCTGGCGATTCGCAAAAGCGGTCGCAAATATTTTACCCGCTTCGTTCATCATCGCCGGTTGACCCAATAAATCGGACAGATAGAGATATCCCCCTGGCAATATGCGATCAGGCTGCTCCAGTTGGGCACACAGGTCGTTTGCAAACGCAAGCGCATGCTGCCTGGAAAGCCTTGGGATGAGCTTAACGCCTCCTGCCGCTCCTGCAAGCGTCAGAAGCTCGCCAATGCCCTCATCCTCGAATACTTCCTTAATGATGGCCAGATCCTCGCTTATAGATGACTTGGCCGCCCCATAGCGATCCGCAAAATGAGTAAGAGGCACCAGCGTATGCGGCCGTGACAACAAAAATTGCGTCATTTCCACCAATCGTGAGCTTCTTTTAAGTTTCTTCACAACAATTCCTCGCGATCTATTCTCCTGCCGCCCGCTTCGTACAGTAAAGCACCGGCGGACTGGCCGGTTGCTGGCGGAATGTAAGTGATATAGTAAAATCCGAATATTTAATAGTAAATATATCATCTTCGTACGTATTTGTACAACGATTACCACTATAATCGTCAAAAAATAATTAAAATCAGGTCAAAAGTCGTACTGCGTACACATCTTTACAAAAACCTCTCAGGCCGTTGTAAATCCGTGGTACTTTTGCTTCCTTCGATACCAGTCCGAACACTGTAGGTCCGCTGCCTGACATCAGCACACCATCTGCTCCCAACCGAATCATGGAGTTTTTGAGATGCTCCACCTCTGGGTAGAGCTTCAGTGTTACATCCTCCAGTACGTTCCCCAGCGCATTGCACACTTCGGTAAAAGAAGCGTTACGGATCGCATTCTCCATCTGCCGGGCAGACGGGTGGTATGCAATCTGGTCCGCTTTGACGCGTCCGTACACTTCTGCGGTCGATACATTAATCGGCGGCTTGGCAAGAACCACCCAGCATTGGGGCGGGTTCGGAAGCGGCTTGAGCAGTTCTCCGCGTCCGCTTGCTAAAGCTGTGCCCCCTGTAATACAGAAAGGCACATCAGAGCCCAGCTCCGCACCCAGCACTCTTAATTCTGCATCCGAAATGCCAAGCCTCCACAGCTTGTTCAACCCACGCAGTGCGGCAGCGGCATCACTACTTCCGCCCGCCAATCCTGCCGCCACCGGGATATGCTTATCCAGATGGATATGCACCCCCGTAGACACGTTATAACGTTCCTTAATCAGGCGTGCAGCCTGAAAGGCCAAATTCTTTTCATCCAACGGTATGTACCCGGCCTGGCTTGAAATAATAATGGTGTCACGCGGTAACTCGGACATCGTCAAACGATCGGACAAATCGACCATGGTCATGATCATTTCGACCTCGTGATATCCATCATTCCGCTTGTGTAAAACATCAAGCATTAAATTGATTTTCGCCGGTGCTTTTTCGTATATTTTCAAGGCGTTCACCCACCTTCAACTTTTCCCTCAAGACAGCTTAACATATTATATCAGACTCAGCGTGTCAAGTCATGAGGGTCAAAAAAGCGGAGATTACCCGGTATAGACCGGATATCCCCGCTTTTTCATAGCACCAGCGATGATTACGATTTGCGGGAAGCCGCCTGCTCCGCAAGCTGAATGGCCCGCTTGACCATATTGCCCGCATCTTTGGCTTTAATGCCTCCCCAGCCTTCTTCCTTGACCGTATCGTAAAACCCGAGATCCTTGGCCAGCTCGTACTTCAGCTCCTCCGACATAACACTCCGTCTTCTTCGGCTCATGCATACGCCTCCTTCGGCAATGGAATAAGGAAGATCATTCCCGCCTTAGTATGCGCAGAGATGCCAGGCTTCATCCTTCTCCACATATACAAAACGACCTCGTCATTTGGAATGACGAAGCCGCCGTTAAACCTGCAAAGCTGGTATAAATTACGTAAAACCAATTAAGGTGCTTCAAAATACTCGACTACACTTGTATGGGAGTCGGGATCATATACAGTGACTTCCACCGATTCGGTAAGAATGTCAGCATAGCTGTAGGAGACACGTTTAAACGTTTGTTGCTCCTGATCCAGCTTGACGATAAAAACAGAAGGGTACGTTTCTTCCAAGACACCAGTTCGTTCGACGGTCTTACGGCGTCCGCCGTTAGCCCGCAGCAAAATTTTTTGCCCTACATGTGCGTCGAGACTGCGTTTGATTTCCAACAGCGTATTTTTAGCCATTGCCTAACGACCACCTCTTTCCTTGTCCATTATAACGAATTTTAGAGAGATTGTCAAATCAAGCTAAATATTATAACAACACGAAAAATAAGTTGTCAATTTAAATTTTTGCGAACAGGAATGGTCCGTATAAAAATGACAAAAAGCCCCTGCAGACAGAGGCTTTTGTTCAGGCAAATTCTATTCAGCATTCGCACGCTCAAACCTAGATAGCGGAAGGCGTTACTTTAAGGGTCGACAAGTTTTCAAGCTTCGGTAGGCCGATGCGATAACTTCCCCTAGTTTCAATACCACCCACTCCACGGCTGCCACTGATCGTCTGGTGAAACAGATCACCCATGTTGACCGTATCACGGATTGACGTAAAGGCAGCCTTGGCAGCCACGTAAACCGGGTCCAGCGCGTGAATCAGGATTCGCCCTGGTGAACTGGCAAAGTTCGCTCCTGCACGCAGCAGCGCCTCAAAATGGGATTGGCACGCCCCTGCTACAATCGTCAGTGAATCCAAATGACGTTCATATTGTCTCGCTACCTGAATCGCCGCCACAAAATTTTGCGAATTTTTGTAGCTTTTCAGACTGTACAAGTCATAAGGCTGAGGATGCTTCAGTACACCGTCATGTCCAGTAATGACTACGATATCTGGACGAATACGGGGAAGCAGCCGGTACAACGTGTCGGCCATCGCCGATTCATGAACGTGATGTCCCTCTGCGGGAACACGGAGCTGCTCATATAGGCTGAGACATTTTTTCAAGTAGCCAGGGTCTCCATCCAGATGAAGTACCTTTCCGGGCATTTCAAAGTAAGTCGACTCTACCGGATCACTCCACTCTCCAATCAGCGCCGCCTGACTGCGGGCAGCTTGCCGCTGCCTTGCCTGCTGCAACAGATTAAGAGACTCTCCAGCCTTAATATGGGCCTGCCGAGTCTTACCGCTAATCTGGTCCGCAGGCACCTTGACCAGATCGTTCACCGGGGAATCAGCCAACAGCCGAAATTCCGTCCCCTTGATGATCGCTTTATCCCGCTGGATGTCCTCGACGCGAAACGTGACATCTCCGCCATACGATTTTCGAACGACCAAGTCTCCTAAAATCATCACACTGTATCACCCCTCCTATATCGTATGGGTGAATGCACAGTTTGGTTACAGCTTAGGAAATCCCAGCCTCCAGCAGCACGGCGCTGAGACGCGCAAATTCCTCGATGCTTAGCGTTTCACCCCGACGGGAAGGTTCAATACCAGCTTGATGCAACAACGGCTCCAGCGTGTCCCTATTCTCTTTGGTGAAGAAGCGGCTTTTCAAGTTATTAGAGATCGTCTTGCGGCGCTGGGCAAAAGCGGCATGAATAACTTCAAAAAAGTGCTTCTCATCCCCCACCTCCACCGGAGGGGTTTCTCGCACACGCAGACGAATCACTGCCGATTCTACATTCGGCTGAGGAATGAACACCGTATTCGGTACAACGCAGACCAGCTCAGGTTCGCTATAATATTGGACCGCAATGCTCAGGCTGCCATAATCCTTCGTACCCGGAGACGCAGCCATACGCTCAGCCACTTCCTTTTGGATCATGACCACGATATTCTCCAGAGGGAGCTTGTCCTCCAGAAGTCTCATTAGAATCGGTGTAGTCACGTAGTACGGCAGATTAGCCACCACGCTCACTTTACTGACCCCTGCAAAATCAGAGGCGAACACCTCGCGCAAATCCAGCTTCAGCACGTCCCCGTGACGCACCTTTACGTGCTCATAAGGAGCCAGCACTTCCTCGAGAATAGGCAGCAGCCGCTGATCAATCTCGACAGCAGTTACGACCTTGGCCGATTGCGCCAGCTTTTCGGTTAAAGCACCAATCCCGGGACCGATCTCAAGTGCGCCCTTGGTGTCATCCAAGCCAGCAGCACTCACGATCTTGTTTAGAATATTTTGATCAATCAGAAAATTTTGCCCCAAACTCTTTTTGAACGAAAAACCGTGCCGCTGAATAATTTCCTTCGTACGCCGCGGTGTCGCTATATCTTGAATCTCTGTCATACGGATATCACAATCCTTCACTTTCGATTTGTGCCAGCGCACTGGCAAATTCCTCAAGGCTGATCTGAAATACAGCTAGCCGTTTATACAGCTGCTTTCCGTTACAATAGCCAATACCCAGTATATTGCCCAACGCCATACGACGAGCAGCAGCGTTCGGATGGGTGATTAGTCCGGCGTCAATCAGATCCGCCCATTCAATCAGTGGAGCGGCTCCTTCCACCGTCGTATGTACTCGTGCGAGAGCGTGTCTAATTGCCTCCGGTGAGGCATTCTCCACTCCAATATCCCCTTTGCGCGTCGCTTCCGCTTCGGGTATAAAGGCTTGTTTACAGCCAGGTACCTTGGAGGCGATAATTTTGCGGATGCGCTCTCCCGCATGATCGGGATCGGTCAAAATAATGACACCCCGCCGCTCTTGCGCCAATGCAATTTTGCGCAACGTCATTTTATTAATGGCGGAGCCGCCAGTTTCTATGGTGTCCGCCTCGACAGCACGGCGAATCGCCACCGTATCATCCCGACCCTCGACCACGATCACTTCCTTGATCATTTACGTTTCCCCCCACTGCTACACAGCATGCTATATTTATCTTTCCCTGCTTTTGAAAACAAAATAAGAAGAGGGTATCCTCTTCTTAGCATGGTATAACTATGATGTTAATACTATCGCATCGCCCTGAACATACACAACCCGTTTTAGTTGATTTCAGGCTTTACCGGCCCGATTACATATACGGTTTTGCCGTGCTTGCGACCAAATTGATTAGCCCGGCTCAAACTCTCATAATACACATCGATTTTGTGGCCTTTAATGGCGCCACCGGTATCCTCCGCACGGCGGAAGCCCACCCCTTCAATATACACCCACCAGCCGATTGGAATAATGCTTGGATCGACAGCGATAGTGCGTCCTTCCGTGACACGTGTGCCGGAAGCGGTACGTGTACCGATACCTGACTCTTGTGAGGAGTACGCCGTCATGGAGACGTTTTGCAATACTTTGCTGTATTTAAAATCTACACCTGCTTTACGGACAGCATTGCCCGAACTCACCCGTGTCGCCTTAACGGCATCTTCTGGACCGACAGAAGCAGCCAGAACGACCGGTTTTTTCTTCGTTCCTACCGCAATTACCTTATCTACACGCTTCTGTGCGACTTTCTTATTGACCAGCTGTTTGGATACCAATTTTCCGTCATGGTATACCTTCTGAACGTGCTGGACTACAACACCTGATTTACCGCTTTGGATGACCCGATTATCGCCTTTATAAAGACTCGGATCGGACGTTTTGATGACCTGATAAGGCACTTGTTTCTTTTGTTCAACCTGCTGTTTCTTCACGCGGACGATTTTTATGTCCATGTTAGACGAAACAGAAGCATCCAACGCAGGATAAACCTTGTCATTTGACGATAATTTATAGCCCGAAGTGCGAATGGCACCCTCTACTGTATTTTCTGTTGTGTACAGCTTTTTCGTCTCATTGCCTGAGGATACTTTAACTTGATTGGCACGTTTGATGACGATGCGATCCCCATCCTGTATTGCTCCGTTCAGCGGCATAGAAACCGTATCATGCGGCTGAAGTGAAATGGAATGCTCATTGAGCAAATCTTGGAGCTTGGATTCCCGGGTTTCTACCGCAGATGCCTTACCATTGATGACAAAAAAGACCTGTTTTTTAGCTTGAGTGTACACCAGAATTGAAATCATAATCGTTAGTGCAATTAGAAAAATAGCAACCAAAGCAGCCTGGCGCACATTTTCCTTCTTCCAACGTAATACGTAAGACATGCTGGATGAGCGTGACTCATGGGTCTCCTCTTTTTGGAAAATGCCCATTTCCTCCGTCCTCCTTACATAGCCCGCCGTCTAGAGTAAGACATAGTTGAGATTTGACGTGACTATAACAGATTTTCTACAAGACAAGCCCGTACTGCGACTGTCCTGCACCATGTACCCGTCTTCGCGGCATGCTGTCCTCCCTGTTTAACCACAGTATGATGACAGATTTTCTTTTATTCACAACAAAAAAAGCCAGAGAAAGAGACTAGAGAGCTCTTTCGTGGCTTCCGGCATGTAGTGAATATGCGGAAAAATCATGCACGAGATGGCTTCTCTCTTGTTACGCTTACGGGGTTAGCTGTCGGGTTCGGACGTAGAGAGTCGCCCTAGCTTGGGTCAACCGCTCATGGCGGTCGCCTTCACATTCACCCCGAAGACCCAGAAAGAAATCGAAATATGGCTTCTCCACCTAGTTTATCCCATTTGGGATAAAGCTTCGGTCGAGCCGACTGACGAAAGAGACCATCTCTTCGTCCCTTATGCCGGACCTGCAGTAAGCCATACTGGTTCCCCCGTTCCCTGTAAAGGGACTCAGCGAGACTGGTTCATGAAATGACTTGTTGGAGTTTACATTCAAACAACAATTCACTGAAAAGATGATATCCTGTTTCTATGCATGTTGTAAAGCAGGTTTCAAGTACATTTTTTAAAATATTCGGTTAAAATATTGTAATATTCTCGAGTTTCCTGCAACAAATTCATGATTAGCTCCGTCTATCTCATTATTTTGATTAGTTTCTTCTCTTTTTCACTGAATGTCAAATCGTTCCAAGGCATTTTGGGTCGTTATAGACACCAATTCCTCCACCGTAATCCCCTTGATTTGGGCAGCAGCCTCTGCTACCAGTCTCACATGTGCAGACTCATTTCGTTTTCCACGAAATGGATGAGGTGTCAGATAAGGTGCGTCCGTTTCAATGAGCAGACGGTCCAGCGGAACCTGCGCAAGCACCTCTTTGGGCTGCTTTGCATTTTTAAACGTAATTGGCCCACCGAAGGAGAGGTGAAAGCCCATATCCAGCACCATTTTAGCTGTCTCCCAGCTTCCCGAAAAAGAGTGCATAACTCCGCCAACCTCGCTCGCTTTTTCCTCACGTAAAATCTTAATAATATCTTCATGTGCATCCCGGTTATGGATAACAATGGGCATGTTCAGCTCGCGAGCCAGACCAATTTGACTTCGCAGCACACGATGCTGTACATCCTTCGGTGATGTATCCCAATAATAATCTAGACCAATCTCCCCGATGGCTACAACTTTTTTGTGACTGCATAACGATGCAATCCACTCCAGGTCACCCTCCTGCATTGTAATGGCATCCTGTGGGTGCCATCCGACTGCCGCGTAAATAAAATCATACGTCTCGGCCAATTTCATGGTAGATGGAATCGTCTCCCGATTGAATCCGATATTAATCATCCGGGTTACTCCCGATTCGACAGCACGCGCTATAACTTCTTCACGGTCTTCGTCAAATTGCGGCGCATCCAAGTGAGTATGAGTGTCGAATAATTCCAAGGTTCTGATCTCCTTTTTTTACTTTCATTGTTATATAGTTGTCTATTGTTTGACAAAATAATTCCTTATTTCAGCAGGAAGCCTGTCTTTTACCCCATTTAATTTATTTTGGGGATAATACATATGATATTTCCCTCGGTGAATGCCACTAATAGAGCGTACAATTTCCGACACTTCGGAAATCTCTCTCACTTCACCCTGATGACCAAGCAGTAAAATCTGGTTATCCGTCGAGCCACCCTTCCGAAACACATCATAAGGAAGATCGGTCGGAAAATCAATTTCAAGATCATATTCCGGGTGTAAACCGACCTCGGCCAAAGCTCCTCGAACACTATCAATGGTATCTGTATCCATATTTTCAATCTCTACATATTTATACAATTTACGATCCATAAAACGAGCGCTCAAATCGCTTAAAATATCGTCCTTTTCACGTTTCCACTGGCTGAATACCGTCTGAATCAGAGACTCATCGAGCATCAGATACTGTTCTACCGTAAGCTCTCCCTTGAGAAGGTCCGGAAGCGGGTCCAACAGAAAACCAAACTCATATCCGTTTTTAAACAATTCCTTCGCCCGCTTGAAAATTTTACGCAAAAGGATCTCCGAGCTGCGTGTTACAGGATGAAAATAAATTTGCCAATACATCTGATAGCGTGACATCAGATAATCCTCTACGGCATGCATGCCCGACTCCTTTACGACGATTCTTCCATTATGAGGGCGCAGCAGCCGCAAAATACGATCCAAGTCAATGGTACCGTAATTGACACCTGTCGAATGAGCATCTCGCAGCAAATAATCCATACGGTCGGCATCCAGCGGACTGGTTACCAAGTTAACAACGATTGGCTTGTCATACGTCTTAGCAATAACCGCAGCTACCTTTTGCGGAAGCTCCTCATCGACCTGCCGCAGCACGGCGTTGATCTCCGTATCCCCTAATACAATGCGACAGGTCCAATCCTCATGGTTCATATGAAAGGCTTCTTCTATGGAATGGGAAAATGGACCGTGCCCCACATCATGCAACAGAGCGGCGCACAGAGCAACCAATCCTTCCTCCTTTGGCCAATCGGGAAAATCCCCGCGTTCAAATTGCGAAATAATACGCCTCGTAATTTCATATACGCCCAGTGAATGTGAAAAACGACTATGCTCCGCTCCATGAAACGTAAGATAAGATGTACCCAGCTGCCGGATGCGGCGCAAACGTTGGAACTCCGGCGTGTTGATCAGCCGCCATATCACTGTATCCTGAACATGGATATAGTTATGTACCGGGTCTTTAAAAACTTTTTCTTCACTAAGTGGCTGGTGCAAGATATCAACTCCTTTAATATTCGGAATAATGGATTAAAATACAATAAAATCCTAAATCGTTTCCTCCATTCGACACTATTTGTCGTAATATGTCGAATTATAGTTTTTAAGCATTTCCAAATCGACAAACGTGATAAATCATCTATAAAATAAGGTAATACACACACATCAAGCTCTTTAATCCAAATACTTTTGCATAATCAGCCTGTTACTAATTTTTTTAGGTTGACTGTTTTGGGAATCGTTGGTATAGTAATTATCAGAAAAGAGAAAATTTTGTCGAATCATGACACTTATATTAATTTTAAACGGCGAGAGGAGCCTGATTTATTATGATGAAATCCACTGGTATTGTAAGAAAAGTTGACGAGCTCGGACGTGTTGTTATTCCAATCGAATTGCGCCGTACTCTGGGAATCGGAGAGAAAGACGCCCTGGAAATTTATGTTGATGGCGAGCGCATCATGCTTAAAAAATACGAGCCTGCTTGTATCTTCTGCGGCAATGCTGAGAACGTAATTTACTTCAAAGGAAAAATTGTTTGCCAAGATTGCATTTCTGAAATCCCAACACCTGTGACAAACTGAGAATTTTAGTATATAATAGACTTATCAAAGATTGTTAATTCTAACCTTTTTCATATATACTCCTTGTTGCCTTCCACGGTTTGAACCCAACCGTTGGAAGGCCCTTTTTTGTCTGAACAGGTATTCACAGAAGTGCGTTGTAAACATCCCTCTTGGAAATGGAGCGATCCGTGGCTGTACGCTTCATCGCATCCTTGCGTGTAAGGCCCTCTGCCTCGTAATGAGCGACATGAGCCTCCAAGGATAAGGACTGCCACCATGCCTGACGCTCCTGCTCCTCTTCCGCTTCGTTCTTTCCCTCAACCACCAGACAATATTCACCAATCGGCGGATACTCCTCCAGTTGAACAAGGCATTGCTCAACCGTTCCCCGCACCCATTCTTCATGCAGCTTGGTCAGCTCACGCGCAAGCACCACTTTACGTAATCCCAATGTTTCCTTTAATACCGTCAGTGTCTTCACAATACGATGTGGCGATTCATAAAAAAGGATCGTACCGTGAGATACCTGAAACGATTGCAGCAGCTTCTCCAGGTCCTTTTTCTCCCGTGGTGGAAATCCAGCAAAGGTGAACCTTTCTGTATCCAGCCCAGAGGCAATTAAAGCTGATAATGCCGCATTCGCTCCCGGAATGGGAATGACGCTAATTTCCGCTTCCAATGCCAGCTTGACCAAATCTGAACCGGGGTCTGAAATGGCTGGTAAACCAGCATCGCTGACCAGTGCCAAATTTTTTCCTTCTATTATATACCGTATTAACTCAGGCCCACTAGCAGCCTTATTATGCTCATGATAACTGAAGAGCATTTCCGGCGTAATTTCAAAATGTGTCAGCAGTTTGCGTGTCTGCCGTGTGTCCTCTGCCGCTATAATACTGCACGATTTTAGGGTGTTAATCGCCCTAAAGGTCATATCGTCCAAATTACCAATCGGTGTTGCAACGAGATACAGTTTGCCCCGTTCTTCCTCGCTGGTACTAAAGCTTTTTTGTACAGCTGCTTTCACACTGAATCCTCCTTGCTTACTTCCCCATAGATATCCCTTATTTCCTGAGTATAATCCCCATTTTCCTGATAAACAATGAGCGGGGGCAATAAACGAACCTCCGGCTTACCGTCACGCAACGCTTCAATCAATACCATATTGGCCTCCATATGAGCCCGTGGGTGAACAAAACGAATCCGCTTCGGTTCAAGACTGTGGGCACGCATCAGAGATATAATTTCACCCAACCGCTGCGGGCGATGAACCATGGACACTTTTCCCCCATTGCGAACGAGCCGGGTACACGCCTGAATAACTTCTTCCAATGTACAGCTAACTTCATGACGCGCAATGGCCTGATGAGGGTTCACCTTCAAATCGCTGCCGTTTAACGGCATATAGGGGGGATTCACGGTAATTGCATCATAAACACCGTGTCCCGTAATTTGAACCAGCTCACGCAGATCACCTTCCCGAATCTGAATCACTTCCTCCAATCCATTCAAACTGACACTGCGTCTAGCCATATCCGCCAAGCGAGGCTGAATCTCAATTCCCTCAATAGCTGCTTTGGTTCGTGTCGTAAGTAGTATAGGAACAACCCCATTACCTGTACACAGATCCAAAATCTTTCCACGCTGCGGAATACCAGCAAACCGTGCCAGCAGGACTGCATCCATTGAGAAGCTGAACACCTCATCGCTTTGAATAATGCGCAAATTATGTGAAAGCAGATCGTCAATCCGTTCGGACTTCTTTTCATTTTCGTACATAGTGCTCTCCCATCTTCTATAACCAGAATCACTCTTCACTCTTACTTCCTTACAAAAAAGCCGTAGGCATCTTACTCCTACGGCTTGTTTTTATTTATTCAAAAATGACAGACAGAAGAGGCAATCGCCCTCTGTTCGCAAATGTCCGTAATACACGTTGCATATATGAAATCCTTCATGATACAGCCGTGCCAGATTGTCGTAGCCTTCGCCCACGACCTCGCCCGTTCCCTCTTCATCTTTAATGACGATTGGAGGAGGAAGCTTCGGTTTGCTTGCCGGCTTTTCTTCTCCAGAGGTTTCACGCTTGAGCATCTTACGCACCTGTTCGTTTTCAATCGTTAGTCGTTGATTTTCCTCCAGCAGCTCTTTCACTGCCAGTTTCAATTCACCCAGATCGCTATACAACTGTCCCATTTGGGTTTCCATTTCGTGAATACGCGCAAAAACATTTAATTTATCCAAGTTTCCACCCCGAAGCAACCTAATGGTTTACTTGACGACTACATCGTCCATTGGAAGTTCCTTGACCTTGCTGATCTCAAACAATTGAACATGCACCGTACGATGACCTGCATTTACGCCTACAACCTTACCTTCCCCCAAAGAGGTGATAACCATCTTACCCACCTGAGGGAGTTCTTCCTTCATGCTCTCGTAGTTATCATGTTCGAACTTGAGACAGCACATCAATCTTCCACACAACCCGGAAATCTTCGTCGGATTCAGCGACAAGCTCTGATCCTTCGCCATCTTGATAGATACCGGGTCAAAATCTCCCAGCCATGAGGAACAGCATAGAATACGTCCACATGGTCCGATCCCGCCGAGCATTTTAGCCTCATCCCGTACCCCGATCTGCCGCAGCTCAATCCGTGTACGAAAGATACTGGCCAAATCCTTTACAAGTTCTCGAAAATCCACCCGACCCTCTGCCGTAAAATAAAAAATGATCTTATTGCGGTCAAATGTAAATTCTACATCCACCAGTTTCATTTTAAGGCTATGGTCTTTAATTTTATTTAAACACGTACCGAATGCATCCTTGGCCGCCAATTTATTCTCTTCTACAACAAGAGCGTCATCATCTCCGGCAATACGAATGACTTTCTTTAAAGGCAGGACAACATCCGAGTCATTTACCTCTTTTTTGCCCACCACAACCTTGCCATATTCAATACCGCGTGCGGTCTCTACAATGACGCAGTTTTCTTTCTCCACTGGAAGATCCAGCGGGTCAAAATAATAAGTCTTGCCCGCCTTCTTGAAACGGACACCCACTACACTATACAAAAATTAACCCCCTTGTATGCCACTAAACCTCATTTGAAGCCGACATTGTACGAATGGCCGCAATTGAAGTCTCACTGTCGCACAAACCGGGAACCTGGCGTCGCGGATTGTGCAGAGTGGAACAAGCGCGCCTTCCTGTTAGCCGGTGATAGAACCGCTTGTATCGGACAAACCAATCAGAAGCTGCTCCACGCATAATTGTCCATTGACGTTAAAACGGAGCTTCTTCCTGCAATTCGCGGCCAAATCCATATAAGAGACCCATTGTTCCGTGCTGCGGGTGATTGCCAATTTGGAGACGGACTCCAAATGATCTATGAAAACAATGCTTTCGTGCCTTCCGTAACGGAAATGAAGCATATCTTTAAACCACAAATGAAACAGATGAAACAGAATATCCAGGTGTTCAGAAAGTCCAGTTTTAAAAATCTTCTGTTGAGCCAGAATAATGGACGAACTCCCCCGGCTCATGGACTCCTTCACTAATTGTAACACTACGTTTCTAATTTCTGCAAACCAATTCTGCTGGAGAATTTCTCTACATGCTTCCAGTCCCGAAGCCATATGAACCACCGACCGGACAAGCCCTGCCGTATAGCCTTCCCCAATCAACTCCTGCATCATCATTTCCGGATGTAAAGCATGAAAAGGAACCATCTGCGACCGTGATTGGATCGTAGGCAGTAAAGCCTGTCCATTTTCAGAAATGAGTATGCCGACTACGGGTAACTGGGGCTCCTCCAGAAATTTCAGCAGGCTGTTTGCAGCTTGCACTGTCATGGTATCCGCCCGCTGGATGATATATACCTTCGGATTGGAGCTTTCTGATCTGTAAGAAAATATACGCTGAAGCCCACGAATCTGGTCAATTTTAATCGTAGCTCCATCCGGCTCTACAATATGCAAATCCGGGTGATTCCCGTGTTCTACCTTACGACAGGACAAACACTCTCCACATGCATCATCCGTCCGTTGCTCACAAAATAAAGCCTTGGCAAAAGTCTGCGCCATTTTCATTTGCCCGCTTCCCGGCGGACCACTAAAAACATAGGCATGGTTGACCGTGTGATTCCGCAACGCGTTTTGCAGCATCTTTTTGGCTATATCCTGCCCCATTATATGTTGGAAAGACATAATTCCTCACTTTCACGTCTGCCGACATGCACCACATAGTCAAAAATAATCTGCCAGCATGATCAGCAAGCAGATTATTTCTTCGTGGCGACAGCCCGTTGTATTCATTTATAACATAAAGTCCGCATTAAAAAGAGAGATTAATCAGTAATCCTCTTATTTCGCCGACTCCTTGCAAAAGCTCTATCTTCCCTTGCTCGGTTTCGAGCAACTCATCCGCCATCTTGAGCAATAACTCATCCACTTCATCAATCAGCTTATAACGCTTGCTGCGCCCCCGCCGATCCCAGCCCTTCGTATCCTTCATGGACACGCCTCGCCGAACTGTATCCTCCAAAAACCGTTTGACCAGCATTTTATAGGCCTTTAGCTCACGAATCGTCATTGAGCGTGCAAGACGATCTCCCTGCATTTGAATTTCCTTAAAGCGCCGATTCAATTCCTGCTGTGAAGCCTGCTCCCCATTTTGCTGCATAACATCGGAAAAACTCTTGGGCTGAATCGGCTTCGTGCTCATCTCATTCGTAGACAATGTACTTTGTAAAGGGCGGTAGCCCGGATTTATTTTCATATAAACCTGCTTTCTCCCCGGGTGCTCCACTTTTCCCCTCTTTAATAGTTCAATCTGGAACTTGAGGGTCCATCGGCTTTCCGGGGACTGCGCTTTAGCGCTGCCGTTTTAGTGGATCTGCCCTCACTCCCATCATATGAGCAAGACACAGGCATTTCCCCTATCATATCGGCAGAATAGGTCCTATTGTGTAGATTCAGAAATGCTCGAAACGGTCTACAGGCATCACGAACACCGTAGCTCCGCCCACCTGTACTTCAACAGGCAATGGCAGATAGGAGTCCGTCGTTCCGCTCATAGGGGTAACGGGTGTGACCAGCTGTTCACGAACCTTGCAACTGCTGCGAATGACATTCATCAATGAGTCCACCTGATTGTCATCGACACCGATCATAAACGTCGTATTACCTGCACGCAGAAATCCCCCTGTGCTCGCCAATTTGGTAGCACGGAAATTAGCTTTCACCAGTCCGCTGGATAATCTATTACTATCCTTATCCTGTACAATCGCAATAATCAGCTTCATCCTGTATTCCTCCTTCAAGCCATATTAGGGATCACCTTGTCCCTAGCTCAATTTTACCGTATATCCTTCGACAATTACACGTTAAAATTCTGAATAAATCGCTTTTTCAGCAAATCCTTCAATATCTGCTCTACCTGCTCCGGTGCAGGAGATGCATCGACAATCGTAATTCGCTCCGGAAATTTACGAGCAAGCTCCAGATAGGCCTCTCTCACCTTATGATGAAACGATATGCTCTCCATATCGAGGCGATCCATTCCCTCTCCCCGTGATGCATTAATTCTCGCTAATCCCAACTCGGGTTCGATATCCAGATAAAACGTAGCATCCGGCTCCCAATCATCGACCGCAAAACGATTAATTGAAGCAACCTCATCTATCCCGATTCCTCTTGCAAATCCTTGATAGACCAAGCTGCTATCTACAAAACGATCGCATAATACGATAGCTCCCTGCTCAATTGCCGGCTTTACCTTCTCCACCAAATGCTGGCGCCGGGCTGCCGCATATAAAAGCGCCTCTGTCCGGGCATCCATACTGGTATGGGCCGGGTCTAAAATGATAGCACGAATCTTCTCAGAAATTTCGATGCCACCTGGCTCCCTCGTCGTGATGACAGGACGCCCTTCCTCCTCCATGAACTTGGCCAGTCGTTGGATCATGGTTGTTTTACCGGAGCCATCTCCCCCTTCTAGCGTAATAAAAATGCCTTTGCGATTCATATCGTTCCCTGCTTTCCAGTCTGAAAAATAAAAGTCACCCACAGGCTCGTATGCTTCTTTTATTCAGCCTTCTGTATTTGTCGTTAAGTCTCTCGTGTCTAACCTATATTCTAAACGGAATACCCGAATCGTAAGCATACTTTCGTCTGCTACTCCTTGCCACTTGGCTCCCAAATCACGTAGACGTCTCATCCGCAGAGCATTCGCCTCCGTGATTTTCTCTCCTGCATATAGCAGTGGAATTCCTGGAGGATACGGGATAATCATTTCCGCAGCTACCCTGCCGACCGAGTCCTCTACAGGCACGACCTCTATCTGTTCCGGGTTAATCGGTTGAAGTCCAAACTGCACCGGATTAGAATAAGCTGTCATGCGGTCATTGTTCCACGTGGAAAAATCCAAATCTAGTCCATGCTGCTCCATCCCCATGGAACACAGCTCACCAGCCGTCTTCTTAAACCTTATATCATTATTTATATGCACAAACGCCTGCAACAGGTGACTCGCATCTCTGGCCGTAGAGCCTAACGTAAACAGTAAAACAACATGTTTTTCGTCACTCATCTCCGGAATACATCCGTAAGTCTCCAGCTCATGCTTTAGTCCAAAGCCATCCAATACACCCAACGTATCGTACAATACTATTTTAAAGGGGTCCTGGGTTGAATACCCGCTGGTCCTCTCCCCGTCCTTTTCTAAGCCTTCAGAGCTGTCCTTATGAGCGTCTTCCCCATGTACCACTTGCTGTGTAGGCTCTACCAAGCGAAAGCGTGGGAGCTGCTCCAGACCCTTTCTAAAAGCATCCACCGCTGCTAACCCCTCCGTAAAGGCGTCCTCGCCATGAACATCAATATGCCATCTTGCCAAATCCAGAGAGGCCATTAACGGATACGAAGGGCTGGAGCTTTGCACCATAGCTAGCCGCTGACGGAGCAGCTCTCGATGGACTCGCTCTCCCTGCACATGCAGCATGGCCCCCATGGTCATAGCTGGGAGCATTTTATGTGTCGACTGAACAACTACATCAGCCCCACAGGAGAGAGCAGAGGCTGGCAAACGAGGATGCAGACCATAATGAGCGCCATGTGCCTCATCTACCAATAGCGGCACATGGGCCGCATGACAGGCTCTAGCCGTTGTCTCCAGCTCATACCCCATCCCATAGTAATTAGGTAGCGTAAGCAGCACCCCTTTAGCCGAGGGATAGGCCTTTAGCGCAGCCTTTACCGTATCTGTCGACGGAGCAACCGCCAACCCACTAAGCGTATCTATTTCGGGCTCCAGGAACACCGCAGTAGCCCCTGACAGCATAAGACCATTCAGGACAGACTTGTGTACATTACGCTGAACCAGCAGTAAATCTCCCGGCTTTGTACATACAGTCAGAATCATAGCCAAATTACCGACCGTGCTTCCTCCAACAAGCCAAAAGCTCTCCTCCGCACCAAAACACTTCGCAGCCAGTTCTTGCCCTTCACGAATCACATCTTCTGGGTAATGCAAATCATCCAGTCCCGTAATTTCCGTCGCATCAATCGACATCACCTCTTGGAGCAGAGACGCGATATCTTCATGCTCATATACTTGTCCATTTTTGTGACCCGGTACATGAAAAGAAGCATTGCCCTTATCCCGATAACGTATGAGGGCTTCCATTAGTGGTGCATGTCCCGTCTTTTTCCCCATTATTCTGCAATCCTTCCGAAGCAAAGCTTTATATCTACCCTATTTTATCGTAAAATCAAGCGGAATCCTACTTTTACTCACAGAAAAAAAGGCCCGTATCGACAGACCTTGGAATGCATTCCTTTAAAGACTAGCTGACAAAGGATATTATGCATTTTTCTGAACCCAAATTTGCTTAAGCTGATCAATAAAAAAATGATATTTGGCGTCTGTTGCATCCGTGTGCACCATTTCAGCTTCACACGCATCGCAGATAAACTCGGAAACGATAAAAATGCCTTCATGCTTGTGTTGGCCGCATATAATGCAGCGGTGGCCGTTTTGATCATGCATATCCATCCCACCTTGTTTCTTTTACTATTAGTATGGGGCACTTTCTACTATTTTAAACCTTTTCATAGCCAGCTCGACGATATACTCTATATATATTCCCTCTGGGCCCTTATGGTGTTTGTACGCGTATGTTTAAAAAACTGTCGCTGATGCCGATATAATAAGAAAAGCCCCTATGGCTGGATACCCTTTCATGGGAGCCTTGTACACTCATTAGTGATAGCTTTCCCTCTAATTATAGAATAGGTTAGCTAACGCTAGATGCCAATCATTCTGTACTTTTATAAAAACGATTTGAAGCTTCTTTAAAGCGGCATGAGCGAAGTACCGTCCCTTTATCCGGCTGTGGGCGGGAAGCCACTTGTGATGCAGTAGATTAATGAAAGGACTGTTTGCATGACAGAGGAAACCGGAACCAAAGCTACCTACTATCACTATAAGCTCATTAAAAAAATCAGTATACCGCGTCAGTTGATATGGAGCCACATTTCACTGCCTGTCATTATGCTTCTCTTTTTACTTCTTGCCTTCTCCTGGACCAGCGTATTTTTGTTTGCCCTCGCCTTTTTCTTGACCTTATGGGTACAATTCGTAATTTCGCGATCTGTACTATTCATAGGTGGCGGAACAGCTTTCCGCAAACGCTGGACATTCCACCGCAAGCTGCCTTGGCTGGGATATATGACAGACCAATACATAGGCTACGGTATCTTTCGTCGTGTGCACATACATACACTCTGGATCGGCATTTGCTTGTCAGCTGTATTTATACTCTGGTCTCCACCAGCCTTTACTGTATCCTTAATCTTCTGGCATCTCTGGCTTATTGCACCACGTCTATACATTCTGAGTCGACTTACAGGCGAGAGAAAGGACGGCATGTTGAAATTCACTGATGAAGATGCCTCCTATTATCAACAATAAATTATTAACATCATCTTTCATACAGATAGAAACCCAGGTCCGATCTGACTGTCTCCAATCATCTATATCAAAAAGGAGCAACCCTTGTGAGGTTGCTCCTTTTTTGTGTTAACATTGCCTTTATTTCCCCCTAGAGTGGGTATCCATCATCTATATCCTCATAACATTAGCAGATAGAAAATATGACCTATAAATAATATATAAAAGGAAGCCACTCCCCTACTTCAACAGCAGTTTTGAGTGCTCCCTTATCTAATCTCTTCATTCAGTATTATAGACATCATTCTACCCACATGATTTGGAGTTAACAATGACATACAACAATTTTTGTGCTGCATGCCCTTGCACCCTTGCTGAAAATTGTGCCCTCACTAATTAAGGTCAACACTTTTGCTCTTCGCAGCAGCCTTTCCATCCTTCGGAACCAGTACAGTAAAAGAACCATCATGCACAGACAAATGCACCATGTGCTTATTTTTCTGAAACACCTTCTGATTAGAAGTGGATAAATTCGGTTCCTCCGTCCAGCCCCAAGCTGCAATCTCCTCCAAATAAGGAGCAGGCAGGCTATCACTTTCCTTCAACGCTGGCAGTGCATAGCGAACATAGTCCATATCCGAGTTACTGCTGGCCCGATCGGTTTTACTAGCTTCTTTGGGGACCGGAAATGTCTTCTCGTTAGCTGCTCCCTCAAACGATGTCCAAGAAGGCTCCTCTTCCACGCACCCGGTAAGAATCGCGACAGCGACACTGAATAGCACCAATAGAGCAAGCCATTTATTTCGCCGCATGATCTTCCCTCCTTACCAGCCTGATTGATTATACAAACTCCAACATAGGAAGTTGCATAATTCTGCAATAATGCAGCGTGTTTGTATGGGATTCAATACCTATTATACAGGGTTTACTCTTACATTCCGTAACAAAAATGTTACCTTCCTTTTGTAAGGACATTTCTAAAATATATGTATATGCAAAAAAGGATCACAATCTCATTGAGATCATGATCCTCTTTATTTGTTGCTTGGCAACGTCCTACTCTCCCAGGACCCTGCGGTCCAAGTACCATCGGCGCTGGAGGGCTTAACGGTCGTGTTCGGGATGGGTACGTGTGGAACCCCT
>NZ_JAIVEM010000023.1 GCF_020404765.1 Paenibacillus sp. BJ-4 | reverse complement strand
GTCCGTTCTATACAATAGTTACCTATATTATACAACATTAACGCGGTGTCGTCTTAAACAAAATCAACATAAAAAAAGCTGTCGAGACTTTCTCGACAGCCTGACTCTGCAAAATGCAGAGCCTTTAATGGTACGTTTACTTCCCAAAATCTTAACGAAGCAGGGACAGTACGCCTTGTGGCGCAGAGTTTGCTTGTGACAGCATGGATTGGGAAGCTTGCAGCAAGATGTTGTTTTTGGACAAAGCAACCATTTCTTTGGCCATGTCAGTATCACGAATACGGGATTCGGAAGCTGTCAGGTTTTCAACTGTAGTACCCAAGTTGTTGGAAGTATATTCCAAACGGTTTTGAACAGCACCCAGTTTAGCACGTTGAGTAGCAACTTTTTCAATAGCGGCACTTACATTTGTCAACGTGGTAGTGTTATTCAAACCAACGAATCCAGCTGTAGCAACACCACTAACTGTAATAGTAAAAGCTTTATCGTCAGCTTGTATTTTTACGTTAGAAGTGATTTTGATTCCATTGAACGTTGTGTTGGACATGATAGCATTGATTTGCGATCCCAGTGCGTTAAGCTCCATGTTGATATTGCTCTTATCGCTGGAAGAATATGTTCCGTTCAGTTTTTGAACGTTCAGTTCTTTCATACGGGAAAGCATCGAGGATACTTCGTTCATCGCACCCTCAGCAGTTTGCGCAAAAGAAATACCGTCTTGAACGTTACGTTGAGATTGTTCCAGACCACGGATTTGTCCGCGCATTTTTTCGGAGATAGAGAGACCAGCAGCGTCATCAGCAGCACGGTTGATACGCAGACCGGAAGACAGTTTCTCCATGTTTTTGCTTGCTGCAGCATTATTCATACCCATGTTACGGTGAGTGTTTAATGCAGGAATATTGTGGTTGATAATCATTTTAAATTTCCTCCCTGAAATGGTTTAATTCCCACGTCCTTGTGGTATGAGCGTCTTCACAGGTCGGCCGCCCTGAAGAATTACCGCTCTAAATTATATATCGACACATACCACGATATTGTTTATAGCATTTCAGAATTTTCAAAAAAATCTATTTTGGAGAACAATAAAAACGTAAAAATTTTAATTAGGACCAATAATTGACACCTCTTAAACTCTAGCTTATATTAAGCTTGTGGTAAAAAAATATACTAATTGGAGGAGTGTTTTAATTATGCTTCGGAAAACTATTCGTTTGTTATCCGTTTTAATTCTTGCGGTCGGGTGGTTCTCATCTTCTTTTAATCAGGCATTTGCGGGTTCTTCTCAAGCCAAACCTATTCAGTTGCCGGCACAATTTTTAAATTCCATGGTTAAGAAAGGCTCAAACACACTTCTAAGCGATCTACATACAATGCCAACCCAACCCAAATCACTTTCAATCTTCAAGGAGGAAATTTTAAAATCTCCAAAGTTAAATGCATTGCCAGAGACTTCGCCTAACAATAAACTTTCCGTTTCTACAGTCACATATGATGTTTATAACACTACGCCCGATGGGGCAATCTTTATTAAATCAGGTAATTCCTCGCAGGGTTATATTACTTCGGAGGGTGAAAGCCGCTGGTTTTTCACACGTGTGGAAACTCCCAATAAGCTGACTGTATTTCTAAATCCAGGGGCATCTACAACCAATGATTACGATCTTCATCTATACAAGCTTGATGAAAGCACAGGAACGCTAAATAAAATCTCATATTCTACAAAGGGAGCTGGTCAATATGAACAGGTCAGCTATGTAGCAGGGACTGGCTATTATTTCATGCTTGTTCAATCATATAAGGGATTTGATGTCACCCAGCCGTTTACCATTCACACTATTCAATCCGACAGCTATGACAGCAGTGAACCAGATGACAATCCTTGGTTTGCTAAAGATCGTGGATCAGCCACCTTTAGCAGCAGCCAAACGATCGACAATATCCTGGATGAGGATTGGAGCAAAATCAAGGTTCCTTCTGATACTAGCGTTCGTCTCAACCTCAATAATACCTCAGCTTACGGCGAATACCGACTGGACCTATATGACGCTAATTTGACCAGTCTCGGATATCTTGGCCAGAACACTACCGCACAGTTGAAGCTAGCCGCAGGGGAATATTATATCCGTGTTGTTGCACCATCCAAGTTCGATCTCAACACTCCGTATACTTTGACAGTGAGTTATCAAAATGCTGATGTTGCACGGGTGGTAACTTCCAATATTACAACAGACGGTGGAGTATACGGTTTTATAAACTATGGTTATGGACAAAAATGGAGAATAAAAAATAATATCACCATTAGCGGCAGAGCGTTTGATGCCCAAGGCACCCCTGTGGCAAATGCTATTGTCACCACAAGAATTATTGTGACAATAAACAATAAGGTATTTACAGCAAGCGGAACAACCAATGAGCAAGGATACTTTACGATCCCAGTAAATGGTTTAACCTCGGCTGCAGGTAAGTACTCTTTCTATAACGGCGTCAGCACACATTATTTTGACATTATCCCAATCGACTTTTACAGTGGCGGTAAACTGCTCAACTCCGATATCAGCAGTCTCTATCATTTTGCTTACCAAATAAGATAACTTAATACAGATGAAGATTATTAAAATTCCTCTTAGTTTCAACAGGATAATAAATAGATAAAACAAAAAAGCTGGCCCTTGCTTGGGTCAGCTTTTTTATCACATCCAACAAATAAAACTACTCGGTGCTGCCACTTTCTCTGCCCATTTCCAATATTGCGGTTTGGAGCGTTTTAATATCCATGGCTGCACTTTGATTATTATCCTGGATAGCATCGAAAATTTCTTTACGATAAATATCTATATCCTTAGGAGCAGATATTCCAATTTTAACGTTATCTCCTTCAACGGAAAGCACCGTTAAAACAATATTATTCTGAATTACGACAGACTCGCCTTTCTTGCGGGACAACACCAGCATTAGGCTTCACCGCCTTGCTCTTCCAATTTTAAATCTGGCCATAGTGCATGTCTAGTCGTATACTCCGAATTTTGCAGAACAATCTGCTTACCTTTTAAATTTTCAGTATTAAAAATGATAGGTGCAATTAAGTTGACTGTTATTTTTTCTCTATTACTGTGCCAGGTTACAATACAACGTACTGCAATTTGCTTTCTATCCGTGACCTCAATATCTGCAAGAGCATCATTGGACAACTCAAACTCGTAATCATGTACAAAATCAAAAGGATTGATTGTTATAAAGGAGATCGCAGCCTCTTCTACAGCACTAAAAATACTGAACAATTCGTTATGTTCCTGTAGCTTAAATTCACGTAAATGCTCGAAACCGGGTAACCCTTTAGGGAAAATAAAAATCGACTCTGCTTTATATTGTTCCATTTTATCTATTTCATGTTTTGGGTTCATACCTCAACCTCCTAGAATAGTAACAAAAAAGCTACGGACCTTCGTCCATAGCTTCAAAATGTCAAAGAAAACGAAACCTCATCTCATAAAATCCATAAGAGATGGCTGCATGATTTGAGCCGATGATTTTAAAGCAGCTTGATATATGGTCTGGGCAGAGGTCGCCTGAATCATCAGGCTTGCAATATCCGCATCCTCAGTCTTAGACTGCAAATTTGTTAAATTTAAATTGCGATCATCCAAACGTGATTGCACAAGCTCCACACGATTCGTGCGCGCTCCAACTTCGGACAGGCTGGACTGCATTTTGGTAAAACGAGATTCAATATTTGTAAGTTGACTTGATACTGTCGTTTGGTTTCCACTTGCCAAGGCTGCACTCAAGTTATCCATAACTTTAAAAATATTATCCGCATCTGTTGAGGATCCAAAAAACTCACTTCCAGAAGTATTCACCTGAAAAGTGGATTGATCTCCTATTGCATAATTGACAGCACCTTGATCTGTATCAACTTGGTCATAACTGGTGATTGTGCCCGTAAGCTCATAAGGCGCCTGATCATATTTTTGACCATTAAAAATGTATTTGCCACGAATCTGGCTATTCCCGATATTGGTCATTTGTTCCTTAAGCTGGTCAACCTCCAGCTTAATTGCATCCAATCCGGATTGAGGGACAGTTCCGCTTGAGGCTTGAACCGTTAGCTCTTTTAGTCGCTTCATTACGTCTCCGGCCTGCTGCATAGTGGAATCCGTAAAATCCAACCAGCTTACAGCAGCATCAGCATTGCTGGAATACTGCTCATTTGAGGCCAGCTCAGCTCTGTAGCGAAGGGCATAAGTCACACCCACAGGATCATCTGAAGGTTTATTGAGCTTACGTCCGGTTGTAATCTGGTTCTCCATCTTATTCATATTACTATAGTTACGATTCAGGTTACTGAGCGTCTGCATACTCATCATCCCCGAGGTTACTCGAATCGCCATACGCTACCTCCCACTAATTTGAATTAGAGCCCTACACGGCCTGTGCTATTAATCAGCTTGTCCAGCAATTGGTCGAATGTCGTCATAAAACGAGAAGCTGCACTATAAGCATGCTGAAACTTGATCAGATTGGACATCTCCTCATCCAGAGATACCCCACTGACAGACTGTCTGCTTAAATCCACCTGCTCCGTCAGGAGCTGTGCATTCTGCGATTGACGTTCCGCCTCCTGAGTCTGAACTCCAAGTTGTCCGACAATAGAGCTAAAATAGTCATCTACTGACGTTGGACTAGATAAAGCTGCCCCGAAATCAAACTTTACATTTTTCAAATTAGCCATAGCCATAGCTAAAGCATTATTCCCGAGTACTACCTTCTCATCTGTCGTTCCCGTGCCATCTACCCTTAGAGAAGTTGCAATTTTATTAGGATCACTTTGTATATCGGGATTTAGCGTAATATTACCTGCTGTAATCGCAGCTCCATCTTTAGAAGTAAAAAATGCGTCCCCTTTGGTAGGAGTTGTTCCACTAATGGTATAACCCAACTGGTGAAGTCCGTTGATACCTTGGACAGTAACTTTCAAATCGCTTGTTAAAGTACGGTTATTATTAGCATTTGAGTAAGTAACGGCTGTATTATTCGGTCCCGTGTTCAGTACTGTCCCTTCAGGAAGCACAGTTCCTTTAGGAAGAGTAACTTCAATATTTCCGTTGGCTAGTGTGTTCGCCAATTGGTTTATCTGATTTTTATAGTCCGCAACGTATCTGTCACGTGATAATACCATTCCGTAAACTTCACCGCCAGTCAAGGTACCACCTGTAAAAGCAGCCTGAAGACCGTCTGCGGTTAATGGTGTAACCGCACTACCAGTTACAGCGATTTGTCCGGCTACTGTTACTTGATACCCATCATCCAGTTGAGTAACCTGTACATTAGCCAGTTTAGACAACTTATCGATCGCATAATCTCGCTGATCTCTCAAGTCATTTGGGTTATCTCCCAACGACTCTAACTTGGTAATGTTCCCATTTAAATCGGCTACAGATTGCAAAAGAGAATTCATCTCTGTTGTTTTTAATGTAATATTATTGGTTAAATCGGAATCTAGCGCATCAAGCTGCTTGCTTGTTTGATTCAATGCATCCGTCAATGCGAGCGTCGTTTCTTTTACAATTTTACGGTTAGTTACATCTTGGGGATCTTGACTTAAATCCGACCAAGCATTCCAAAAATTATCCATGACCTTGCGCATTCCTGTGTCAGAGGGCTCGTTCATAATTGTTTCGAGCTTATTCAAAGTATCGTAGCGGATACTCCATCCACCTAAAGAGGAGTTTTCATTGCGATACTGGTCATCCAAAAATGTCTGACGAACACGCTCAATGGCAGTGAATTCAACCCCTGTACCCATTTGGCCTCTTACAACGGAACGGTTCAAACCATAGGCTTCCATAGAATCTGTGGCCTTCATACTGACCACTTGTCTAGAATAACCAGCTGTGTTGGCATTAGAGATATTGTGTCCAGTTGTATTTAGTGCTGCCGTTTGTGTATTTAAGCTTCTTTTTGCTGTTTCTATACCATGAAATGTCGAGGTCATATTTTCCTCCTGCAATTAGGCCCGAGTGTCGAATAACCCTGAGCGGATAGTAGAATTTTTTTCATCTGGTCGGTGATACGTGGTCTCAGATTCCTCGTAATAAGACATAGTCTCTATGGAAAAATCAATGTAAGAGAGCGCCTGTTCTATAAGCTGACGATTCAACTCATTAAGTTGCTTAAGTTCGTTCAACGTCTCCGAAAGCCGTGCTTGAATGCTTAACAACTTCTGCTTGTCTTGAAGGTCAAAAACAAGACGTGACAACTCTGAAATGGTTAAGTTCAACTTAGATTTAATTCCGCGTTCCTGCAAAAATCCATATGCAGAGGAAATACGTTGTTCCTCAAGTTGATCAATAAGTTTGGATATCTTCGATTCCTGATTCATGACTAAAATGAGCTGATCTACCTTATTAGATATCAGTGCTGCTTTTTTTTGAGTTCCTAACGCAATCAACTGCTCGTGAGCCTCTCTCAGCTGCTCCAGCACATCAATCAGGCGCTCTAAAGGCATATTTTACTTCACCTAGCTTTCGGAAGACTGCTTGAAGTAAGGCAACAGCTTCTCTGCAATTTTGTCTGCATCCACACGGTAGGTTCCAGAAGCTACTTGCTGCTTAAGCTCCTGAATCTTTTTAACTCGGTCTGTATCGCTGCTACGGTTCAGCATTTCCATTGCTTCCGGGGAGATGGAAACCTCATCCTTGCGACGAGATTTCTTTTGCTCCTCTTGGCGCCCTGTTTCAATATTTCGCTGGTATGGATTAATCGCTCCGATGCGGTTGGTCTCGTTAATTTTCATAACTTCCACCTTCCTTAGTTTTTTGATATGGTCAGAATGTATCAGACGACATAGCGTCGAACATGGTTCGTATTATGCCTTACTTCTTTATTTTGTGCATGGTTGCTAAAAATAAAAAAACCGATAAGCTCTATAAAGATTATCGGCGGTATTTGAAACTTTTTGAATAGCTGAATACGTTTTTAATTCCCCTGTACTAGTTTCCACGAAGTTTATCAATTGCGCTGTAGGTACCTTTGCCCATATTGTTAATTTGATCCTGATTGCTGCTTTCACGCGCGGCCTGATGCAGGTCTTTGGTCAGTCTTGTTCGACAAGAATCGCACATGTGTCCATCACGAATCGGTATTCCGCACACCTCGCAAGGATACGTCATATTGGGTGCATTAGCAATGGAAATACGCCCCTCACGTATAAAGGTCGTGATTTGCTTTACGGATACCCCAGTCGCCTCCGAAAGCTCATGCATATGAATCCCTTTATTTTCACGTATATGTTTGACGCAAAGCTCATATTCAAGCTCAATATCTTTGATACAATTCTGACAGAGCCCTCTGACATTCATAATAAACAGCTTTCCACAGCGAGGACAGTTATCCAAATTCATCCTCTGCAGCGCCCCTTTCCAATTTCCGATCTCTAATTACTTTTATCCTTACATTACCTTATACTGAAGAGCCCCGTCTAGCAAATATTTCAAAAAAAGATTCTCAGATTTTACACAACTACACATTTTGTACGTTATCATAGTAAAAGTATAAACGATACTGCTATCCATCAGCAAAATCCCCTCTACATCGGTATGTATCGTTATTCAAATGACATACAAATTAAGGAAGCCAACAAGTCCTTACATCTTAGCCTATGGCATGTATTTATTTATCGTCAAACAATGCGACTTATTTGAGATAAAAAATAAAATAAGCGCCATTCCAGTAATTTTCGGGAATAGCGCCTCATTATAATTAATATAGCTATATATGAATATGATCAAACGAGAAGTGCAGGTCAAGCTGAGGGAAAAACCGGGCGAAACAATCCTCAGAAGAATTCATGTTTACCTGTGCCCCGAATACTATCAAGCAAATGCAGTAAATCCGGGGGATCGGCGCCCATAGAATGCTCCGCACATGGAGTGTGGGGATTCATAAATCTCATGCAACTATCATCATCTTATTCATAAACTATCTGAAATCATGATAGATGTATCATTGGAAATTTGCAGCCCAAAAAAACAAACAATTATTCAAAAAAGCATTGTTTTAATAGAGCCCTTCCCGTATACTATACTCAAACGCTGGGTTTAATAAACACATATTATTATGCATTCATAATAATTATTATTTATTGGTGTTTGTTTGTGGTACTTGCAGTTCTTGACCCACTTTAATCAGGTTATTGATTTTAACCAGTTCTTCAACAGTTACGCCATATTTTTCTGCAATAGAAGCCAGTGTATCACCATCTTGAACATTTACTGTGATTGTGTTTACGGTAGCTGGTGTTGTTGTAGTTGTCGCTGGTTTTGTAGTTGTTGCTTGATTGTTGTCAGAAGCTGGTTGAACTGGTGTTTTAGTTGTTGTATCTTCAGTAGTTCCAGTTCCGTAAACTTTTGCTTCAAATGCTTTTTGTGCTGCTTCTTGTTGTTCTCTAATTATTTGATCTTCCAGTTGTTGTTTTTCGTCATCAGAGTTGGATTTTGCCATTACTTGACCTGTTGCAAGTGGACTAAGCAAAGATACTGCACCTAAACTTACTGCCAGCATGCTAGATACTACTACTTTTTTCATTACGTTTTTCATGATTTTTTCTCTCCTCTTTTTTTGCTTTAAATTTTAATTAACTGCTTTACTACTGAGCGAGACACTCCCAATGTCCGCTCTTTTGTCATTAGCTAATCACTTATTACCAATTCATGTTAGCTATCAACAGATAGAAATTGTACTCCTCTTTTCCAAAAAAATCAACCTCTAAATTGAAATATTCTAAATTCATCCCTCACTTCCTTACTTTTTGTTTGTCTCTATATTTTTATTATATATCTCTTTCTAGCTCGTTGTCAAATTCTGCTGTTTGCGCGTTGTAAAAGAACTCTACTCTATCAATTAAGCCATTTTTAAAGCAATTTCAATATTTATTTCATAGTTTCAGACAATCCTCTCACAACAAATACAGAAAATTTAGACTTATGATCTTGCTAAAGTCAGGCAAAAAATAGCCAAATGTACTCCTTGCTCAGCTGCCTTTTCAACTAAAACACGCGCACACGCCCGCAAGGTGCTACCCGTTGTATAAATATCGTCTACGAGCAAAACAGTAGCAGACTGCATCCTCTCCGATGTGTATCGGGAATCAGCTTTTAAAACAAGAGACTTCAACAATTCCGCCATATTAGGAATAGCAGTAAAAGCATTATCCATTGTACTTATACGATCCTTTTTTGTTTTAAAGCTTTGTTTGCCTGTATCTTGTGGACGAGCAAGTAAAGATACGAAAGGGAGCTTATTCCGCCTGGCAATCTCTTCTGCCAAAACTTGAGCCTGATTAAAACCTCGCTCTGTGAGTCTTGCCTCACTTACCGGAACACAGGTCACCACATCTACACTCCACAAAGAACGCTTGAGACCAGAATAGCTATCACCTGCAAACTCAAGTCTCATCGCCTGATAGGCTCGGTTCATGATCTCGCCCAGCGCAGAGGCATACTTTTCATTCCCACGATATTTGAACTGTCCAATCCATTCTCTTATCATCGGTGTATAGCTGGTTGCACTCCGATTACACACATAGTAATGTGCCGGTCGGACAGGCCTTACGCAATCAGGGCAAAATGTCGGACGCCCACAATGAACGCACCGAATTTTGTAAATCCAAGGAATTTGAACCGAACAAGTAGTACAAATCCCTGCATACTCGGAAAAACGCCCTGTGAGAGTGCCGCAAGCGATACATGCCTGGGACTGACGATGGAGTAGCCAATTCATAAAAAAACGTGTTCTTGAAATCATCCCCATACCAGAATGCACCTTTCTTGGCAGTTTACGTACCGGCATAGCTTCAGGTTTCATATTTCTAAAAAAACATTTTTTATTTAATGCATTTAATGCTTGATCTCCTTCAGATAGCCTTTTTTCCGTGCTAGTGTATTCATGCGTTGAATCTGTCTGATTGCCCTCTTTTGACCACGAGTCCATTGAGGAGATGTGAAAATAACACCTCCGTACGGGTCATCCTTGGACCTTCCCGCGCGACCAGCCATTTGGACGAGAGATGCCTCATCAAAAAGATGGCTATCCGCGTCCAGTATGTACACATCGCTCCGCGGAACAGTCACGCCCCGCTCCAAAATAGTAGTTGTGACCAACACACGTATTTCAGTAGCTCGAAATAAACGCACTTTAACAGTTCTTTCTTCATCCTGTGATGAGGTACCGGCAATAGGAACATCAGGTAAGTGTTTTATCAACAGCTCCACCAGGCCCTGAATATGTGAAATTCGTGTCACAAACAGGAAGACCTGCGCTCCTCGTTGTATAGATACGCGCAGGCGTTGAGTAAAGGCGGCGGGAAGCTGACCTTTTTGCAACCAATGTTTCACAGGAGCAGTCCCCAGGCGAAATGGGACAGGTAAGGGATGCCGATGAAACCGAACAGGAACCTTGGCGTGTGGAAGTCGACCGCGTGCTGCCTCTTTCTGCAGGACATGCGGTGGCGTAGCAGATAAATAGATAAACTTGCCCTCCGGTTTACATACAGCTAGTGCAGCAAAGGCGAGCATAGGATCATTGTGATAAGGAAATGCATCAATTTCATCAATCACTACCAGATCAAAGGCGTGATGATAACGCAATAGCTGGTGTGTCGTTGCCAGTGTCAGCTGCCCTCTTTGCCAACGTTCTGCGCTTCCTCCATAGAGTGTTACCATGGTATCCTGGGGAAAAGCAACTTCCAAACGAGGTGCCAACTCCAGTACCACATCCCGGCGCGGTGTTGCTACAAGCGCTGTCCCTCCGCGCTCCAACACATACTGCAAAAGCGGAAACATCATTTCCGTCTTGCCTGCGCCAGTAACGGCCCAGAGCAGAAAACGTTCTGCTGCGGGGTCGGGTACTTGCCGATCAGCGATACTCTCCGAACGCTCACCGGATTTGGGTGAAGACCGCCCGCTGCGGGCAAGAGTGCAGCCAAGCGTAGCGGCAGCGCCTGAGTCCCGGCGCGCAACCATGCAGCGCCTGAATAATTCGCACGCCCGTTGCCAGCGGCTTTCCAGGCGAGAGCGCCCCCGCACTTTCACGGGTGGTGCGGCCAAAAAGTGCAATGCCGCTTCGGCTGCGACACGTTGTGCAGGGCTCAGCCCCCAGCGGTCGAGTTCCGCTGCCGGGGCTGCTCCTGCCGTGCGCGGCACGGCGGGTTTCGCTGCACCGCGCAGCAGCAGCGAGCATTCACGGCTGCGCCCAAGTGCGAGACATGTCTCGCAATAAGCGCACGCCTTGCGTCCACACGATGCGCAGCTCGTACGGTACACCATCCCGCTGCCGCAACGGTTGCAGCGGAGTTCTTGTGTACGCGTGGCTGACCGGCGCGCACATGGTATGGGAGCAAGGCCAGCAGCAAAGCTGAGCCGACCTTGTAGATAAGCGAGTTGCGCAGCTGAATGCCAAGCACGCTCCAAACCTGGCGATGTCTCTGCCAGCAGCGCTTCAACTTCCGGAACGAATAACTGTCGTCCAGACAGTAGACCGACCAACTCATTCGCTTGTCGTACCACACATTCCATATCCAGTTTTTCAATTTCTCTGTTGAGATTCCTTTTTTGAACAAAACTTAATGCTCCTTTTATTTCTCGTTTTTCTGCTCCTACCTCTGCACCAGAAATCCAGCCCTGTTCACCATCCCAAATGCATATGTGATCTATTTCACCAGATAAAATCCGTTTTCCGCCAACAGGTTCGAGAGCCAGTTCATTTTTTAGGTTTGAAAAAATATATCCCCACCATTGCTTATTCCCCCATCGCTTCATATCCGCTAGTTCCTTAAATGTTTCACACAGCTTTGTTCCCCAAGGCAATGGAAACCCTTCTCCTAATAACACCCACCTTTCGAAAATATTCTTCTGTCCCTCATTTCGATGCATCCACCATGTCATATCTACTCGAATATCCACAGATAATCGTAGATTCCAATGCCCCATATACCTAACCGCATACACAGCAATTTTCACCGTATACCCTCCTATCTATCACTATCATTTTTTTCTGTTTCTTATCACACCTGATAACAGCAAAAAAGCACACTCCTATGGCTTATAGCCTGAAGTGTGCTTCACATCAATCGAACCTCAACAAGATTCGTATCGTCTTGCATATGCAATTGCTTATACATATTTATATCCGATTTTGACCCTTGTGTCCACAATTCCCTGTCATTAAGGAACAAGTGGGGTATCTGCCAACGGGTTGGCTGTTCTAAGATCAATAACAACCTGCTTTTCACCGCCTGACTTCGGTAAAACCGGGTCCCCCGGTGAGAAACGACTTGAAATAACCGAAACTTCCATATGGCTATAACGCACCATCCGTGTCAGAATCGGCAGTGTGTCGTCCATGGACTCATCATCCAGTACCGTCACATGCAGCGGCCTCCGGTGTAGCCAAGCAAGTATGCTCAACGAACGCATCACCCATTCCACACGATCTCCGTCATTGGACGTAATCACAATATAGCGGGTCGCACGATGCTCCGGAGATAATGCGTGCGCATCTTCACCATTGCGATAAGCCTGAACCGCCTGTCGTATATACATGAGATGTACGACCGCGGCCCCTACACCGTATATAAGCAATATCCAAACCAAGTGAGCCGTCACGAAGGTTCCACCTCCTCCTATAGCGACAATATATGCCGTATAACAGGAAGAGGTGTCACGGTTATGTACTGGGTTTCAAAGACTACACTTTACAGCGTAACCCATCCGTATTTGATCGAGTTAATAACCGCTTGTGTTCGGTCGTCAACCTCCATTTTTTGCAGAATGCTACTGACATGGTTTTTGACCGTTTTTTCGCTAATGAATAAATATTCACCGATCATTTTGTTGCTCTTGCCTTCAGCCATCAAACGCAGCACTTCAGCCTCACGGCGGGTCAACGGATTATTTTCGCCTGCGACAAACTTCACGCCTGCTTCCTTGGTATGGCCCTCAGCCATAGCTCCGGTTTCATTCAGGTAGGTCATTCGGCGAAGCTGCTGAATGAGCTTACCCGTTACCTTCGGATGAATAAACGCATATCCTTCATGAACCGAACGGATCGCGTTAATAAGGGACTCCGCCTCCATATCTTTTAACAGATATCCGTTGGCCCCCTTGCGCAACGTTTCGAATACGTAGCTTTCATCATCATGAATGGACAAGATGATCACTTTGACATCCGGGAACATCTCACGCAGCTTTTCGGTTGCCTCTACACCATTTTCAATTGGCATATTAATGTCCATCAGAACAATGTCCGGTTTCTCTACGTTACAAAATTCCAATACTTGAATGCCATCACCGCATTCTCCGATGACCTCAATGTCATCCTCCATATTTAAAATACGTTTAAGTCCTTCACGGAACAATTGATGATCGTCCGCCAAGAGAACTTTAATGGGTGCATTACTGATTTCTTGATTTTCCATGTTGTTACTCCTTTCCCTTCTCCACGTTGGTTGGGATATGAATCACTATCTTGGTGCCTTGATTCTCAGCTGATTCGATCTCCATTCTCCCCTCGAGCAGTTCAACCCTTTCCCGCATACCAATCAGACCAAAATGCCCATGATCTTTGCTTTTTTGCTGGAAGAGTTCTGGCTTAAAGCCCAGACCATTATCCTGTACCACGATTTTTACAAGCTGCGCCTGATAGGTAATCTCAACAAGCACATAGGTAGGATAAGCATGCTTGGCAGCGTTGGTCAAAGCTTCCTGAATCAGACGGTAAATGGCTGCTTCCATCGCGGAAGAGAGACGGTGTTCCTTGCCCCTTGTTTCAAAAAGCGCTCTAATCTTCGTTTTTTCTTCAAAATCCTGCACATATTTTCGGAGCGTCGGAATAAGCCCCAAGTCATCCAGGGCCATAGGACGCAGATTGAAAATGACCTTTCGCATTTCCTCAAGACTGGAGCGAACTTGTTTCTTCAAGTCTACTATTTCGTCCTGAACCATCTTAAATTCCTGCTTGGCGATCATTCTTTCTACAATTTCCGTCCTAAGCACTAGATGCGCAAGGAGTTGCGCAGGTCCATCGTGAATTTCACGAGATATGCGCTTACGCTCCTCTTCCTGAGCCAAAATAATTTTAAGACCAATAAACTGCCGATTTTTGGCCGATTCGATGATCCGCGTCACTTGTCCCAACTCACCTGACAAATATTCCAGCACGACCCCCATCTGTGAACCGATGGTTTCGGCGCGCTCGACAGAAGCCTCGACACTTTTGGCCCGTTTTTGCAGATCATCTCTTCTGGCTTTAAGATACATTTCCTTCTCGCGAAAAATCATCACATCGAGCTGAAGCTGTGTCGCCTTCTCATAAGCCTGCTTGATATCTTCTTCTGAATAACGAACAAAGTCACGGCTGACCTCAGTCAGCCGTATACGGGACCGCCGATAATTCATTTCCAGCTGGTCCACCTTTTCAATCGTTTCCGCCGTTTCCTTCAGGACACTTTGAAGCTCCTGATTTAACGTGACCAGCTCGGTCCGGGCCGTGTCCAATATTTCGAACATCTGATATTTGCTGTTCTCCATCACCTGGATGGCATTTTTAATGACTCGGTCTATGATATCGGCTTGAAAGTCCACAAATGTTCTACTCCAATCCTAGCATTTCAAGTATATATCATACCATATCATGACTGGAGGGTGATGGTCTTCGTTTCTTGTTCCCATTTTACAGTCATCCCTAGCTGCTCAGACACAAGTCTTAATGGGACTAAAGTCCTGCCACCTAGCACTATAGGTGCTACATCCGTGCTCTGACGCTTTCCGTTCAAAACAACTTCTTTTTTCCCTACGGTCAGATCCATCAGTACACCGCCGCGCATAATCGTGATCCGCTGATCGCCTGCATTCCACTTGGCCTGCCCACCAAAAGCATCAAGTACATACTTGATCGGCACATACGTTGAACCATTGCGTGTCATTGGAGCCGCATCAATCGCCGTCGCTGTTCCGTTCACGCTCATTGATTTTTGCCCGATCGTCATCTGAGCTGTTCCCTTTTTGAGTCCTTCGGTGCCAACCGTTCCCGGTGTATTAAAAGAAATATTATCAAAAGCGACATTGCCCGTTTTAGCGCGCTCGTCCTGACCCTCGGCTACATTGACCACATAAAGACGCTTGAGCTTCGCCGGATACGAAATTTTCAACCCGCTCATGTCTGCATTAATTGTTTTCCAGCCGTTCCAGTCAATTACTTTGGCCAGATCAATATATGCCGTTTGGCCTTGGGCATCCTCCAATTCTGCCCGCAACCAGTTCAGGCTCTTATCCCCTCTTACATCCACAGAGATGGATGAAGCCGCTTTTTCAAGCGTTTTTCCGGACGTGCCATTCAGTTGGGCATAAGCATACATTTTGCCACTGCCGTTTGTCATATCATAGTTCAGCTCCAGCACCTTAGAGTTGGCATGATCCCCATCTCCTTGCACAACGGCAGCTGTCCCGGTAACGCCAGCTACATTCGAAGTAAAATCAATCGGATACGAAACATTTTCGAAATCCTCCCAATCGGTTGTACTTTCCCCGCCTGCAGACAGGAAGACAACCGCACTGAAACCGTCATAGCGACCGATGGCATAGCCCGTTTTCACACCCGAGTCCACCGAATTGACTGTAAGCTGGCTGTCCTTGACACTTCCCTTAAAGCCGATGAACTCCCACTTGAGGGCATCTGACGTAATGCTAACGCTCTGACCATCTTTCGTCTTGGCCGTTACAGGTACAGCAATTTTAGCACCAGCGGCAAGCGAGCCTGTTCCACTTCCTGCGGTCAGTGATGAAATTTCATCTGCTCCAAGCACTGCAACCTTGGTCGTAGCACTTGCTGAACCACTGGATGCTGTTAGTATAGCGGTTCCCGGTTTGGCTCCCTTCACAACGCCGCCACTCACTGACACAACAGCCGGATTGCTGGACTTCCACGTCACTTGTACCTTCGAAGTATCGAATGGATTGTAGTAGTTGTCATATCCTTTGAAGGAATAGCTTCCAGTTTGACCAATCAGCAATGTTTTATTGCCTTTAATGGTGAAGCCTTTAAGCGTCCCTTTAGGAGCACTGGTATATACACCCACTCCATTTACGATGCTGCGCTGCTCCGTGCCATATTCGGTATTGAACGTGAGCGCTGCTGTCGTATCTCCCAAATCACGAGTTACCATGGTGGTAGAGCCGCCTCCATCCAGATTCATGCCCTTCCAGACACCAATATCTTTCATCAGTGTTTGCAGCTCGCTCAGAGATACACCAACGCTGTTCCCGTTCTTCTCCACGGCAATGACATAAGCGTAACGCTTGTCACGCGAATATCCCAAAGCTGTACGCGCACGGGTCCCGCCTATGCTCGTTGTACTTCGGGAAAACGAGGTTTTCTGACCGTCATTTACTAATATGGTATGTCCACCAATCATCATTTGAAGGTTGGAAGGATCTACTTCACTCCCTGTCGATTTCACACGAAGATGATAGCTCGTTTCCACCGTCTGTCCTACTGTCAGATGCTCTTTGACATATTCAGCCGCTTTGCCATGAGTACGTAAAATATAGCCGTCCTGCGGAACCGTCATATTCAACGCAGCATTGTTGGAGACTTGCGTAACCACACCGTTTTGCACCAATACCTCGGTAGGCGTTGTTGAGCTGTTCTTCGGTCGTTCCACTGCTTTCCAAGCAGGTGTATAAATATACATGGCATTGGAGTGGCTGTAGCTGCTTCCACTCGTTTCAGGTGTATATGAAGCCTTGTTCATCCCCGCCAAAGAAAAGGATGACCCATCCCCGGCCTTTACTGTACCTTCAAAGGTAAACTGCTCTACCATCGGAGAACCGTCCTTGGTTACGGCAAAGGCATACATGCCTGTTAAATCAGACGGAGTGGACATTAGCACACCCTTAGATACCTGTCCGCCAATCGGTGCTCCCTCGCTGGAGGTATTAAAATAGTCTCCATTTACCCCAGCCACTGCACCTGTTTCTTTTGCCATGCCACCTGTACTCTGACGGGTCGTGAACTGTCCGTTCTTCCCGGTCATGACATCCAGCTTTACGTATGGATTCTGCAAGTCCACCCGGATAATATCAGCCAGTGCGGTTCCTTTGGAACCCTTAAAACGATATTTCACCAAAGTTGCACCAGAGGTAATAATTTCTTCACCCAATTTTACCGTTGAACCGGAGGCTGCACTTGCGATTGGTGCAGACATCCAGCCATTCAACGGAATTAGAGCCCCTGTTCCAGCGATCGGTCCCACCCATAATACTCCTGCCAGTGTCAGAACGGCCCATCTTTTAGCGATTCTTCTACCATTCACTTTCTCATTGCCCTGTTTCCTATTACTTAAAAACATTTGGATAATAGCTCCCATCTTTATTGTATTCAAACGGAATGCTCCGTACGTGTACTCTAGCAATAAACAAAAAAAGTCTTCTTATATTAATAGACTTATTATAAAGGCAAAAGTTACGAAAATCCCGCCAACTAATTCATAAAATCGAAAACAATGATTTGACGAACACAGTATGGGCGAAATATAATACGAATGAACTATCAAGTTCAAAACATACTAATGAGTTCAGGTCTATTCTTATTGACCTATCGGGAGGTTTGAAAACATGAATAAACAACGGTTACTTACCGTACTTACTTTATCCCTGAGCATAGTAATCGCTGGATGTTCCAGCACGGAGAAAGATGCTAGTCTAGGCTCAGCTGCACAGCCAACCGTTGTGCGTACTGCAGTTGTCAAATCCTCTCCGCTCCATACTGCCTATAACTTGTCAGGCACTCTTCAGGCTTATGAGGAAAACACACTGGCTTTTCAAAATGGAGGCACCGTAGCCAGTGCAGATCTCACTGTCGGTACTGCTATACAGAAGGGAGCTGTTATTGCTCGTTTGGATGACGCTGATTACAAGCTTCAGGTGGCACAGGCGACGGCCTCCATCCTGGAGGCGCAGGCTGGTATTGATAACGCACAGGCTAATTTACAGGCTGCTAGCTCTGCGATTCAATCCGCCGATGCTGGCATTACAGGAGCTCGCGCGAATGTCAACAAGATCAATAAAGGTGCACGAGCTCAAGAGAAACAGCAAGCGCAAGCCACTGTAGATAAGGCACAAAGTGCCTATAATAAAGCCAAGACGGATAGTGAGCGTACGCAGAAGCTGTTTGAGGCAGGCGCTGCTACCGCATCAGATAATGAGAATGCTCGCCTGAATGCTACTGCAGCCCTGAAAGATCTGGAGCAAGCCAAGGAATCCCTGTCCCTTTTGCTGGAAGGGGCCACAGCCGAAGATCATCAATCCGCCCAGGCTTCCTTTCAAGATGCGCTTGCAGGTAAAAGCAAAGCCCTTGCTGCCAGTGAGCAGGCTGCGGCTTCCAAAAAACAAGCCCATGCCAACTACGAAAAAGCCCTTGTTGCCAAGGGGCAGGCAGAACTTGCGCTTTCACGCACCCGTCTAATTTCTCCTGTGAACGGCGTTATTTTAAGCAAGAGCGTCAATACAGGTGACTTGGTCGCTTCAGGCCAAACCGTCTATCGCATAGGCTCCATTGACCGTCTCAAGGTACTGCTCCCGGTACCGGACAGTGAAATCAGAGATTGGAAGAAGGGGCAATCTGTGAATGTGATGCTATATGAGGAAAGCCGTCAAGGCACTGTTTCCAATATCTACCCTTCAACCAGTGCCAATACGGGAATAGTCAACGTAGAGATCGTTATAAACAATCCTCAGCGGGACTGGTTACCTGGTCAGGTGATTAAAGCTGCTCGACAAGTGACAGACAAGAACGGCATTCTCGTTCCCGCTGAAGCGGTCATTAACACAGGAACAGAGCCTTTTATCTTTAAAGATATTAAAGGAAAAGCTGTTAAAACACCCGTAAAGCTTGGCGATCAGGTTATAGAAAATCAATTACAAATCGTATCCGGCCTTCGTGAGGGCGAACGTATTGTCATCAAAGGGGCAGAAAATCTATTTGACGGCAATGCGATTAAAGCGGAAGAAGGCGGCCGCCCATGATTGAATATTTCGTAAAAAAGCGAAAGATTACGTTACTTTTTTTTGTTATGCTTGTTTTAGTCGGAGCTTTTGGATTTTTCCAATTACCGAAGCAGGAAATGCCAGATGTCACCATACAGAATGCTACGGTAACAACCGTCTACGCTGGTGCTTCACCACAAAAAGTAGAACAAACCGTAACCAAGGAATTGGAAAAGCGCATTAAGGAAGTTGAAGGTGTTAAAACGATTAGCTCGACTTCTGGTAACGGATTCTCCTCTATTTTAATTGAATCCAAAAATGGAGTTGATCCTCAAACCGTCTGGGATAATATGCGTAAAAAAGTACAGGATGCGCAAGCTGATCTTCCCGAAGGTGCTGAAGTACCTGTTGTGAATGACAAGCTAACCAGCTCGTTTATCGGCTCCTATGCTCTGGTCGCTGACTCTCCTGCACCTTTGTATAAACTAAATGATTTGATCACAACGTGGAAGGATCAGCTCAATACCTTATCAGGTGTATCAAGTGTCAAGTTCAATGGCCTTCCTGACCAGGAAGTGCGCGTCCAAATCGACAATCAAAAGCTTCAGCAGTACCATCTGTCATGGGGGCAGGTCGCACAAGCAGTCCAGTCACAAATTGATCGTGTCCCTACCGGTGATATTGAATACAACGGGCGTACATTTCAGCTCATTGTCCGTGAAACCCAAAAAGCCGAAGAATTAAATCAGGCTATTCTGACACGTACAGAGGCAGGGGCTCCTGTTTATTTGCGAGATGTCGCTACAACGGAGCTTTCACACCCCCAAGCGGAATATTTTTCCTATGTAGGGGGCAAGCCAGCTATTACGCTAAGCATTGGAGCAGAAAAGGGTACAGACGTGCCGCCTATGAGTGAAAAAGTCAATACCAAGCTCAAGGAGCTGGAGAAAACACTTCCGGAAGGGGTTCGCCTTGAAACTCTTTTTGCACAAAAAGATCAGGTGGATCATATCTTTGCGGACTTACAGCGTGAAACGATTCTTGCCATTGTGGCTGTTATCCTTGTTTGTATGCTGGGTTTGAATTTGCTTACTTCTGCTTTTGTCGCATTGGCAATTCCGATTTCGGTTGCGATTGCTATTATCTTTTTGCCAATGTTCGGTATTACACTCAATCAGATTTCCGTTGTCGGTCTGATCATTGTACTTGGTATACTCGTCGATGACGCCGTAGTGGTCAATGATAATATAGAGCGGAGACTTACGGAATTGGGGGAATCGCCCACAGATGCAGCTGTAAAGGGTACCAAAGAGGTGATGCTTTCTATTTTGATTGCTACACTGGCTACCATTTCGGCCTTTGCTCCACTGTTGTTTCTGCCCGGAAATGTAGGTGCATTCATCAAGCCCATTCCCGCTATTGTTTCTTTGACTATGCTTGCCTCTATGGTTATGTCACTCACCATCATCCCAATTTTCCGAGAATGGTATGAGAAACGCAGGCAGACTCGTCAACCTAGAGGTAAAGCTAAACCTTCAGGCTTGTTGGGTCAGCAGATTCAGTCTTTAAACAAGCTATACTCACAAAAGCTAATGCCCAAAGTCATTAAGCGTCCCCTGCTGACTGCAATGGTAGGACTCATGCTTGGAACAGCCGCTTATGGATTGGTTCCCTTTACTTCAGTTGAGCTCTTTCCCGAGTCAGAGGACCCTCATGTCGCATTAAATATAAAAATGCCTATAGGCACCTCTGTGATCCAAACAGACCAGGTTGTCAAAGACATTGCAGGCTGGGTAAAGAAACAACCCGAAACCTCCGAGGTCGTCTATAGCGCCGGAGGAACCGCACCGCAACTATTTAGTGATATTAGTAGCTCGGGTGGAAATATTAGATATGATGAGACTGTCGGCCAAGTGGCAGTCATTGGTAAGAAGGATATTTTTGATCTCAATACAACGGTTGATGCTTGGGAAAAGCATGTTAAGAAGTCCTATCCAGAAGCTACAGTCACGACGTATATTCCCCGTCTGGGAGTCCCGGTGGGTAAGCCAGTCGCTATTCGGATTTCAGGTCAGAACCTGAATCAGCTGCAAAGTCTTGCCCAAAAAGTAAAAGAGCAGATTGCCACAGTAGAGGGTACAACCGGCATCGTGGATGACATAGGAATTGAAAGGTATGCTCTGGATTTGCAGGTTAACAAGCAAGCCATGGATCAGTACCTGGTAAGCTATACAGATCTGACTCGTACCCTGCTTTTATTAAAGGAAGGGGCTAAAGTTAGCCAATTTGATACAGGAAATGATCTGGTGGATATTAAATTGTATTTGAATCATGGCAACGAGGAGCCTAGTGCGCTTTTCCAACAATTAAGCGTAGTCAATTCAGCCGGTGCACAGATTCCGTTAAACCAGCTTGTACAGATTAAGCCTTCATTTGCTATTCAGCAAATCAAGCATTACAATATGGAGCGGACGATTACGGTAGAAGCCGACTTAAACGGACGAACTGCAAGCGAAGCGATGACGGATGTAGAAAGCAAACTGGCACAAATGAAATTCCCTGAAGGCTATAAATGGGAGGTGGGTGGCGAAACATCCGATCAGTCCACCATTTTTGCGGATTTAGGGAAGCTGGCAATCGTTGTAGTCCTGCTTATTTTACTACTGATCACCATGCAGTTTTATTCCCTGTCTATTCCTATTATTATTATGACGACCGTATACCTGGCAGCAGCCGGCGGCATTATTGGTATTTTCTTAACGGGTATGCCTATCGGTTTTATGAGTATCATGGGAATTATTGCACTCGCAGGTATTGTTGTACGGAACGGTATTGTCTTAATTGAATTTATCGAGGACGCTCGGCATGAAGGAATGGAGCTAAAGGAAGCCGTGATACAAGCAGCTACTGCCCGCTTCAGACCCATTCTATTGACTTCACTGGCAGCCATTGTAGGAATGATCCCGTTAGCTCTATTGGGAAGCCTTCTCTTCAAACCACTAGCCTTTACCGTCATTTTCGGTTTGTTGTTTTCAACCTTGTTAACCTTGTTCGTCGTGCCGTCCTTGTATATGATTATGGCCAAGTTCAAAATGCGCCGTCAACTCAAAAAGCAGCAACACACGGTTATTACACACGACCAGCCTTTGTAAAATGTGCAGAGTAAAGCGGCGTGCTGTCGGATTGGCCCCCAGGGGGTAGTATGTATGGAAAGCAAAAAAAATGATATTTTACAGGCAGCCATTCGGCTCTTCTCTAAAAAAGGCTATTATTCAACATCTGTTGAAGAAATCGCCAAAGAAAGTGGGATGGCAAAGGCATCCTTTTATAAATATTTTCAGGGAAAGGAAGAACTGCCTCTAGAAATGTGCATCATCCTGGAGAAAAATATTGAACAGGATATCCGGGCACTTTACAGTAAACCTGATCTCACTACTCATGATAAACTGCACGACTTTATTGTACTCTATTTAAGAAATCTTTTGAAAAATAAGGTTTATCTTATGATGGATCTTCCTGAGCCATCCATGCTCATTTTTCAGAATGAACAGCTTAATACCGTCTTCGAACAACATGAATACAAATTGTATAAATGGGTATGCGACTGCTTGGTTGATGTTTTCGGACCAGACATTGAAGATTCTGCATGGGATATTACCTTTGTGCTCAAAAGTATTGTATTTGAATACATTCGTTACTTTGCTGACCGAATGAACGATGAAACGGTTGAAAATCTTACTCAATTTATCATCTTCGTATCCAGTTCCCTGGTTACCGGCCTAAAGAGTACAGATTCAGCCCCTCATTTGTGGAGCAGTCCGGGCTGGTTAGGTGAAAGCATTCTAAGCAATCCCTTTGATCAGGGCCGCCAGATCAGCGGCCTTCTCCAATCGCTGGAAGACAGCATACTGCTGTCTTCATGGAGTTTGGAGGATAAGCAGGAGTACCAGCAAATTTGCTCTCTGCTCAAGGAAGAAGCTCTGAAAGCAAGCCCTCAAAAGGGGCTCTTAAAAGCTCTTTTTTCTTATTTGGAGCAGCGTAAGGAATTGCAAAAGGTTTGCCATTTACTCAAAAATTTATTGGACCTTGCACCGGTATTGGAATAATTGCTAACCATCCGGTGCATTGAAGCAACTATAATGTGTACTTAGATTACAAAACATAATCAAAAAAAGACTGTTCATGCTTTGGCATGAGACAGTCTTTTTTTGATTATTGCTTTTATTTGAAAACATACTCGAAATTACAGACCCGCTTGTTCTTTCAGTGTTTCTGCCTTGTCTATGCTCTCCCAAGGTACATCCAGATCTGTACGGCCAAAGTGACCGTAGGCAGCTGTTTGCTTGTAGATTGGACGACGCAGATCCAGCATGCGAATGATACCTGTTGGACGAAGATCAAAGTTATTGCGGATCAACTCAACCAGCTTCTCATCGCTTACTTTACCTGTACCGTATGTATCCACGTTAATCGAAACCGGCGTAGCTACACCAATGGCATATGCAAGCTGAATTTCTACCTTGTCTGCCAATCCAGCTGCCACAAGGTTTTTCGCTACATAACGAGCAGCATAAGCAGCGGAGCGGTCTACTTTGGTCGGATCCTTACCGGAGAAGGCTCCTCCGCCATGACGCGCATAACCACCATACGTATCGACAATGATTTTACGCCCCGTCAGACCGGCATCACCTTGAGGTCCACCAATAACAAAACGTCCCGTCGGATTAATGTAATATTTGGTTTGTTCATCCAGCAATTCAGCAGGAACAACTGGCAAAATTACCTTTTCTTTGATGTCTGCTTGAATTTGCTCGAGTGTAGTATCCTCTGCATGCTGTGTAGAAACCACAATTGCATCGATACGAACAGGCTTGCCATTCTCATACTCAACCGTTACTTGCGTTTTACCATCTGGACGAAGGTAATTCAGCGTTCCATCCTTACGTACTTCAGACAAACGTCGTGCAATACGGTGAGACATAGCGATAGGCAAAGGCATCAGCTCAGGGGTTTCATTCGTAGCAAAACCAAACATCAAACCTTGGTCCCCTGCACCAATGTTTTCTGTTTCTTTATCCACTTCAGCAGGATCACGACTCTCCAAGGCAGCATTAACACCTTGAGCAATGTCCGGAGATTGTTCATTTAAAGAAGTCAATACAGCGCAAGTATTGTAGTCAAAACCGTACTTCGCACGTGTATAGCCAATTTCCTTGATCGTGTTTCGTACAATGGATGGAATATCCACGTATTCCGATTTGGAGCTGATTTCACCAATGACGAGAACGAGACCGGTAGCTACCGATACCTCACACGCTACACGTGCATTAGGGTCATTAGCCAAAAAGGCGTCCAATACAGCATCGGATATCTGATCGCAGATTTTATCTGGATGCCCTTCTGTTACAGACTCGGACGTGAACAAATGACGGCCCTTTACAGACATGAACTTCAACCTCCCATAATTAAAATACATGAGGATTTATATGACAAATCCTGACATGACGATGGTATTATTCAGGTACCTTCAAGCCAGCATATGACATTGAAGATATCTTTTTCACCTGATTAACAAAAAATGAACCTTTTCCGGTAGGAAAAGGTTGCGTACAAGCCTCAAATGCCATGATATCCTATTTAAAACAAGGTGTCAATTCATATGGCTCAATTACAAGCTTCAAAGTCGGAATAAGTTTACATGTAAATCAATTCTGACAACTAGCTACACTTTGGAAGCAAAATCTGTAGTAATTATTGTAATTTATAATGCACCAAATTCAGATAAGCTACGTTCAGCAGATTGTACCAATCGCTTCGTAATTTCTCCACCAACAGAACCGTTTTGTCTTGAAGTTAAATCTCGCCATGCCACATTCCCAGTCCCCGCAAGCTCCCCTAATTCCGAAGCAAATTCACTGTCAGCGTTGGGATGTATATGAGCATATTGAGGGTTATAGACAGGGAGCCCAAACTCAGCAGCGATCTCATACTTCAAATCATGTAACCTGGCACGGCTTTCGGGAATTAATTGTCTTTGACCTCTTGACGCCATTGTACACACCCTCCATTAAATGTATTGTTTTTCATGAAGTTAGTGTGCAGCGATTAGGTGTCGCTTAGCCAAGAACAATTTGCTATCCCAAGCAGTATTTACGAACAAAGCAGTCTACTGTACCGTATAACCGCCTCGTACCATAACGACCAAGCCAAACTTTTGTCCTTCTTTTACCTGAATACCTCTTCCTTCTCTAGGAAACGATAATAAATGATTTTTTTCGACAGCCTGATTATGAACAATTTCTGTTCCAGAAGTAATATCAATAGCACCACTGGCATCCATACTATATGCAACAGCATACCCATTGCGTAAAATAAATTCCGCTCCAGCTTTGGCAATTAGCTTTTGACCAGGCTTTACATCAACAACCTTTAACTCCTCGGTCTGTTCCACTGCTGTCGAAGCCTTGCCGGTACTAGAAGCTCCCGAAGTTGTTGCGTTAGAAGTAGCGCTTGTAGCGGGAACTGCTGAAGTAGTCGTTTTAGTGCTACTTGCTGATGCTCCACCTTTGATTGCCTGAGCAATTTTCTGGTCAACATAGCTTTTAGTTACGACTGGATCATCAGCTGTACCAGGTTGTCCAGAACTGGAGGCTCCATTAACTGAATTGTTCATTAAGGAGCCTGCAACAATTCCTCCCCCAAGTAAAACGGCAGCCAACGATACTTTGTAGCGTGATTTCATGCTGATCCTCCTAGGACGGTTAATGCATCTGTAAAAATACTTTTGTATTCATAGTATTATTGGCTTGCCCCAGAAGAAGCACCTTGCATAACCCACGGTTTATCATAAGCCATCTTCAATGTATCAATACTTGTTACCAAATCTTCAGCTTGCTGTTCAGCAGTGGTCACTTTCAGATTAGCCTCATAAACCTGAAGCTCAGTAGCTAAGCCCACATCAAATTGCTTTTTAGCCATATCGGCTGCACTTCTAGCGCTCACCAAACCAGCTTGAATTTGAGAATACTGACTTTCTAATCCTTTAATGTTGTTGTAAAGCGTTCTTACTGCTTCTTCAAGCTGTCTCTTTGTACCCTCTGTAGCATACTGAGCTTTCTCAACATCAAGTTGTTGAGCTTCGTATGGTGTATTTCCTGGAGTATTAAAATTGTAGAGTTTCAGGCTCAATTCAGCTAAATCCACTTTTTGTTCACTTAACCAAATAGCAGTGCTACTAGTAAGTACTTGGCTTACCTTGGTTTCCACATTATCTTTAAATTCAGAATAGACAGGCTTATCCTTTAGTTCATAACGTTGTTCCGGTTTATAGCCAATTACTTGATTCAAAGATACATATGCACTATCCAGATCTTTTTTAGCTTTTTCTAAAGCAGCTTGATTTTGAGTCAACTGATTGGTTGCTTGTGTAACTTCATAGTCACTTGACATTTGATTATCTCTTTTAATTTGTGCAACTTTAAGCTTCCGCTCAGCATCTTCAATATTCAAAGCAGCCAACTTAACCGCATTTTGCTTTTGAAGAAGTTTGTTATAAAGATCCTTCACATTGTATTCAATACCTTCCTTAGTCATATCCAGGTTTTTTTTGGCAGCTTCATAGTTAAGATTAGTTTGAGCGTAACCTTTGAAAGCTTTGTCCTGTCCTTCATCGCCTGCTTCTGCAGGAACAAAGTCAATATTCTTCCCTGTTTCCTTCATGATTTTGCCAGATTGATCAATATTCGTCTCTGCTGTTTTAACTGAGGTACTATCAGCTATAGCCAGTTTAACAGCATCATCATAAGTCAAAGAATCGTTATAGTAGGTATCATAAGTAACTTTAGTCACAGGAGCTACGAAAGGCTTACTGGACAAGCTGTTGGTTTGATTACCAGTAGTGATTTCATCAGCTTGATTTGAAATAGTTACTGTCCGTGTAGTCTGATCCCAATTTACTTTGGCGCCTAATGATTGGCTCACAAAACGTAAAGGAACGAATACTTGACCCTTTTGAATTTGAGTTGCGGCATCCAGTTGTACAGGCGCACTATTCTTATAAGCAAGTTTAGAACCAACATTCAAGGCTAACGTATCATCATTTTTGGATGCCGTTACTTTTTTAGCTTTGCTATCCCACTCCACTTGCGCTCCCAAACTTTCAAAAACGCCACGAAGAGGCACCAAGGTTGTATTTTGACTAACCACTGGGGACTGTGTATATTGCTGAGTTACACCGTTAATAATAACCTTTATATCACCTGATTGAGCTCCAGCAAGATTGGCGAACATAGAAGTAAGAGCCAATGTGGACAGTAGTGCCACTCCAAAACGTTTCATAATTTCTCTCCTTTGTCAATAAGGCTAATAAAAGAAAAGGGCTCCAAAAGGAACCCTCTTCTCATCTAATTCAGTTAACTCAAAAGAGCTGCTCTTAAATTAGTTGTTGTTTTCAACAGTAACTGTTTTTGCAGTTGCATCATAGTTAACAGCTGCATCCAGTGCTCTACCTACCCAGTAAATAGGCAGTACAGTACGGTTTTTGTTAGTTACAGCTTTAACATCCATGCGAATCACAGTACCGTTAACAGTCAACAGGTTAGTGTTCAGTTTGATTTGAGCAACAGTGTTACCTTTGATCAGGGTAACTGTGGAAGTTGCTTTGTCAAACAGGATGTTTTGTGGAGATACACCCAGAGCTTCAGCAGCATAACGTACTGGCAAGTAAGTGCGTCCGTTTTGAGCATAAGCAGCTACATCAGCTGTTTTGCTTTCGCCGTTCACAGTGTAGGAAGTGCTTCCCAGTGTGAAGACAGCTTTAGTTTTAGTAGCACCTGGAGCTGGAGTTCCAACAGTTGCGATTGCTACTTCAGCAGCTGCAGTGTTGTTGTCTTTCCAGTTTTGAGTGTTGTCAGTTGCGCCTTTGTATGCAGTGTAAGAAACTGCGCTACCTTTCAGCTTAGCAACGATATCGCCTTGAGCTACAGTACGGTCAACAGTCAGCTTAGGAGCCGAGATTGTAATTGTACTTGGAGTAGCACTTTCGCTATCGATATAGAAGCTCAGACGGCCTTTATTGCTTTCGCCATAAGTATCAGTAGATACGCTCTTCACTTTAACGTCACCAGCTGTTACTTTAACATCTGGAGTAGAAGCAAAACGTACGCCTGTTGGCAATTCCAAGATTACTTCACGGCTACCGTCTTTCTTAACGAAAGCTTCTTTAGCAGCTTCAGTGATTGTGATATCGCCAACTTGTTGGTCGCCCAGACCGATTGTCAGAGTTGGTTTGGAAGCAGCAGCCAAAGTAACCGCTTGTTTCACAGTAGCAACCTTAACATTACCGCTCAGACCTTGGCTACCAGCAACTTCAACGTTCAGATCACCGGAGAAACCTGGTTGCGTAGCAACTTCAACGTTTTTCAGTTTCAAAGTACCTGGGTCAGTAGTGCTGTTAGGGTTGTTGAAAGTCAATCTCAAAGTACGTTTGTCGGAGTCAGTGTAAGATACTTTCACGTTACCCATACCATTAGTATTTTCGAAAGAACCAACGAAATTTTCTCCTGGGTTATTGCTATCGAAAGTAGACTGCCAACGAGCACCCTCAGGCAAACGCAGAGTTACTGTACGACCTGAAACAAAAGAGTGAGCTACTTTCTCTTTAATTACGATATCGCCAATTTTTTGCTCGTCATGTCCAGCAAGAATTGTTGTTGGAGTAGCAACGGAAACGCCACCACCGATTTGTCCATAGCTACCAACTACGAGGGAGCTAACGTCAGTGGTTGTGTTACCAGAGATCGTTGCAGTAATGTCGCCTTCTTTAGCGTTTGTTTCGTCATCAACGTAGAAGCTGATAGGCAGATTAAATGTTGTTTCCTTAGAACTTACCTTTTTCAAGGAGACAGTCAGAGTATCACCATCAACTTTATAATCTACATCGCTCGGTGCAAGGTCACCATACAGAATAGTAGCAGTGCTTGGAGCGTTCCATTTAAAACCACTAGGCAGTTTCAGCTTGATGTTATTATTGTTAGCCAAAGAAGCTGCAGTTTGCTCTTTAACTTTCAATGTTGCAGTGAAATTATCAGTGTTAGAAACAGTATCCAAAGCGGACAAAGATACTTGACCGGAAGATACTACGTTTGCAATTGCAACTTCACCGCTAGTCAAACCACTTGTAGAAGAAGCATCGATGGAAGCTTTCACTGGTCCATTGCTAGGTCCAGCAACATTGATGCTTGCAAAGTTCAAGTATACTTTTGCACTATCCAAAGAGTTTTCAAAATTGAATGTTACACGTGCAGAGTTATTAGTTAGTTGTTCAACTTTCAGTGGCTCAGCAGGGAAAGGATTGTCAGTAGTCGCTTTAGATTTATTGTCACCAGCGTCAACATAAACACCTAAACCATAAGTAGCATCACTAGCAGAAGTTGTAGCACCAACTGCACCTTTCGAAGCAGTACCGAAAGTGAAGCCTTTAGGCAAAGTAACAGTGAACGAAGAATTTTTAGCAACAGAAGCTTGGGAAACGGTAATTCTTGCTCTACCTAAAGTAGCGTTGTCTTGCTGTCTAGAATCGATACTTGGAGTATACACGGTTTCATAGCTGGAAGATGCATGAATTGCAGTTGGTGCAGTCAATGCTGCGATTGGAGTTGCTACACCAGCAACCAATGTCGCTGTTGCCAGCACGTTGATCATTTTTTTGTTAAACTTTGTCATAACCTTTTTTTCTCCTCCTTGAATATAAACAGAAATATTATTTTTGTCTTTTTGTCGGATCTTGTCACTCATCAGTCGTTACACCTCCTTTCCGAGCTTTATGAGAACCCTTATAAAATGATATCTGTGACAATATCACAGAAGCTTGGAATCTAGTTGAAAGAAAGCGTCCATTTATGACGTACTCCAGTATTATACAATGTGATAACAATGCAGTAAAGATTTTTTTTAGCGAATTTTGTCTTTACGCTTTTGTACCCCTTTGTTTCATACTCACCCAATTAGACGTAGCATAGGTTTAAAAAGTTGCGTCAGTTTCAAAAAAAATTTATTTTTTTTGATTATGTATTCCGCTTTCCACAGTCATAATTATACTATTAAACCTGTTCCTCCGTCATCCTACAACTTTTACCTTCTCAGCCTTAAATGCGCAAGGATTATTCCCGTACATTTAAGTCAGTCTTTAATGGAGTATATTCATTAAGAATTATCCATAGAATATATAAAGTACATAAAGACTATAGATTCCTTGTAGAAATCTAATACTCTAATACACTTTAAGTAGTAGGAATGACGGAGTAACAGCAATTTACTGTAAAATAACGAAAATGAATTATTTCACTACATTAATTTTCGCACCATCTGAAAGCAAACTTACTCCCTTAACGACGACATTTTGCCCTTCAGTAAGCCCTTTGGTTACCTCAACCTGTTTGGCGCTTTCCTGGCCTGTTTGCACTTCTACCCGCTTAGCAACAGTTCCTTCCACTACATATGCATACTTCTTCCCTGCCTGCTCGGTAATGGCATCCTGCGATACCAAAATATTTTTAGGAGCTTCTGATTTCATATATACAGTTACAACCATCCCTGATTTGAACTCGCCAGAAGGATTAGGGACTGATATTTCGACTGGATATGCCTTGAGATCATTATCCATAACCGGATTGATAGCCGTCACTTTAGCCTCAATCCGCTTGCCCAACGAATCTACCCCTACAGTTACAGTAGATCCTACATTTAGCTTAAGCAGATCCTCTTCAGAGACATTTACCTTGGCAAGGATCGGATTGGTATTTGCAATTGTAGCTACAGCTGACTGAGGACTGACCATTTGTCCCGTTGTACCTGTCACTACAGAAATAGTACCTGACATAGGGGCTCTGACTACAGCATTGGCAAGCTGACTACGTGCAGTGTCCAGAGAAGCTTTGGCCTGATTCACCGAGGCGCGCGCTACATCAATACCTGTTTTCTGCTGTGCAAGACGCAATGATTTTAGAGCATTATTGTATGTTGTTTGAGCACTTTCCTTTGATGTCTGTGCATTATGCAGTGCAAGCTGAGCGTTTTCCAGCGCTGTTTGAGCTTTTTTAAATGCTATTTCGGACTGCTCCAGGTCAGATTGTGAAACAGCACCAGCACTAAACAGCTGCTGGTTTCGAGTTAGGGTGCTTTGGGCATTATGAACGGAATTTTGAGCATCTACCAGAGAATTCTGAGCTTGTGTAATAGAGCTATCTTGCTGAACAAGTGCACTTTTAGCTTGGTCTACACTGGACTCAGCCTGCTGCACAGATTGCGCTGCTCCAGACTCAGCCTGCTTCAAATTAGCCAGTGCCACCTGATAGGATTCCTGATTTTGTGTAATTGTGTCCTTAAGGTCTTTCTGATCAATCGTAAACAAAATATCGCCTTTGTTTACCTTTTGTCCCACTGTTAGATTAATGTTTTGTATCTTTCCGCTAATTTTCGGGGAAACCTGAGCTGTATCCTTAGGGGCAAAGCTGCCTACAATGCCTGTGGAATCCGCTATACTGCCTTTAGCTACTTTTGCTACCTGGATTGGAATTGCTTTTTGAGCAGCAGGAGGAGCAGCGGGGGCCTCTCCCCCACCGCAGCCTGCCAACGCGACTGAAAGAAGCAATGTCGTGGCTATCAGAGCACTTTTTTTATTCATTATTTCTCTTCACCCCATTATTAAATGTGAACATTCTTTTGTTGCAGCTTTGTTTGTTTTTTAAGCTCTCTCTTCGCATGTCTTTTCAACTTCCGTTCTTTACGCTTTTCTATTCTGTTATCCATGATGACGTAAACTACCGGAACAAGAATCAGTGTAATAATAGATGCGAAGGACAACCCGAACACGACAACAATAGCCATGGGCGCTTGCGATTCGTTGCCATTTCCTGTAGCAAATGCCATTGGAATCAAAGCAAGCACGGTAGCAAGTGTAGTCATCAAAATCGGGCGTAACCGTTCAGATGCACCATGAATAATGGCTTCATCCCGATCCTGTCCTTCTTTTCGGAGCTGGATGATGAAATCAATCATGACGATGGCGTTATTTACGACCAGACCGACGAGCATGATGTAACCAGTAAAAGCTGGTACACTGAGGCTCGCTCCTGTTACAACCAAACCAATAAGCACACCTATTAATGTAGGTGGGACTGAAAACATAATAACAAACGGCGTAAGCAAGGATTCAAACTGACCTGCCATAACCATATAGATCAGCACTACAGATAGTAGGATAGCTAATCCCAAATTCATAAAAGACTCCGTCATTTGCTCATTTTGTCCGCCACCCGTATCTGCACTATAGCCCTCAGGGAAATGAGTGCTTTTCAAAAGAGCATCTATTTTTTGGTTGACTGAAACGATGTCCCCTGTTCCGTCTATGTCAGCGGTAATCTGCACTTGACGAGTTTGAGCTTGACGACTAACCGTATCAGGAACGGCACGTTTATCTATGCTTGCAACCGACGACAAAGGTACATCAATACCTTGTGCGGTTGTAATACGCAAAGATTGCAGATAGGACAAGTCATGACGGTCCTGCTCTGGCAAAGATATTCTAACATCTATCTGATCTTCACCTGTGCGATAAGTTGTAGCGACAGATCCATTAAAGGAAGTGTTCACATTAGACAAAATTTGAGTTGCTGACAAACCATATCGACTAGCAAGCTCCCGATTAACAGTGATCTCATATTCTTCACGAACCGCATTCAAGCTACTTTTTACATTGACTGTCCCTGGTATGTTTTTCACATCGGTTACGAGATTGTCTGAGAGTTCCCTCAGTACGTCAATATCGTCACCTTTCAAGTTGATCTGAACAGCCGCTCCACTGGAAATGCCTGTTGCAGATGCCAGTGTAATTTCAGCATCAGGGATAATGTCAAACTTCTTCCGCAGTTCAGCTACTACATCATCTGTTGCCTGAATATGCCCATCCTTCAATGTAACGGATAGCTGCGCCGAGTTAGTCGGTGTTGCACCTGAAAAACCTGAATTACCACCGGAACCGACGGTCACCGTCATTTTGTCCAGATCAGGAACTTTTAGAATTTCTTTTTCTATCCCTTGAACAACCTCATTAGTTTCTCTCAATACTGTCCCGTTAGGCATTTTCACATCAATTGAAAACTCACCCTGATCAGATTCTGGGATAAATTCAAACTTAACCATAGGGAACAAGAATCCCGCTGAAATAAACATTAATAAAGTGATGATCAGGACAGATTTCCGATGGTTAATCCCCCAATTCAATACGTGCCGATATCCACCCTTGAATTTTTCAAATCCGATATTAAACCAGATAATCGGGTTAATACCTTTATAAGTACCCGAAGAATATAGAGATTCATCTGGCACAGTAGGCAACCAACGCGAACTGAGCATCGGCACAATCAGAAGTGATACCAGCAAGGCTGCAATATGAGAAAAGATAACAGTTAATGCCAAAGGTTTAAACAAAGCTCCCGCAATTCCGTCGACAAAAACAACTGGTAAAAATACTACGATCTGTGCAAGTGCAGACGCCATTACCGCATTACCCACTTGCTTGGAGCCATCAATAGCCCCCTGGAGCATGCTCTTCCCTTCATGTCGTTGTCTAAAAATATTTTCAATAATAACAACAGCAAAGTCGACAAAGGATCCCAACCCCAGTAACAAACCGCTCAATGAAATGACGTTGATGGTTTGCCCGCTGAAATACATCATCATAAATGTAGCCACAAAAGAGATTGGAATAACAATAGTTGCAATAATCATAGAACGCGTACTATTCAGGAATAGTAACAGCACAATTGCGGCTATAATAAGCCCCAATATAGCATGCTCTATTAATGAATGTACAGAGTCTCTAATAGGTTTGGAAGAATCTGTGACCATCTCCAGTTGAGTTCCCGGAGGCAGATCCTTCCGTATTGAATCTAAACTTTCCTTCACAGAATTAGCGATTGCTAAAGTATTTCCTCCTGTAGCTTTAGTGACAGAAATATTGATACTCGGTTTCCCATTAAACGTAGAAATGGTAGTGACTTCTTCCACAGAGTCTTCAACTGTCGCGATGTCCTTTAATTTCACGCTTTCCTTTCCTACAGGGATTGGCGTTTCACCCATTTCTGAAACAGCTTTATATTCACCTTGAACCCGAAGCTGGATTTGTGTATTACCACGATATACAGAACCAGCAGAGCCAGCTACATTATTAGCTGATAGCGCTTGGCTGATTTGATCCAGCGTAATGCCATAGCTTTGGAGCTTCGCTTGATCTACAGTAATTTTCACGAGCCGTTCTTGCCCGCCTGACATGTTGGCCGCGGCTACTCCAGCAATTCTTTCCAGACGGGGCTCAATAATATCTTTAGCAATAGGCTTCAGCGTGTTAATATCCTGATCCCCTGTAAAAGCAAGCGTAACAACTGGCGTTGCGTTGATATCCGCTTTAATTACGCGCGGTGAATTTGCCGCCTTTGGAAGAGACCCCCGAACCCCATCAATTTTATCTCGCATGTCTAGGGTTGCCTGGTTTATATCTACTCCCCAATTAAAATAAATTATGACCATAGATGATCCTTCTGAAGACTCGGACATGATTTTATCCACATTTTCAATAGAAGCCAGACTCTTTTCAATAGGTTTGGTCACCAATTCCTCAACTTCTGTCGGTGTCGAATTAGGCATACTGGTCGCTACCACAGCAATAGGCAGCTTCAGATCAGGCATATACTCGACAGGAAGCCTTAACGAAAAAATACCGCCCCCGATCAACAAAGCAACAATTAACATAAATACTGTTACAGGACGGCGTATTGAAAACTGAGACATCTCATCACTCCCCACTCACTTCTTTATGTAACTTTTAAGCACACTAATCCTCTACTACGAAAAAGCAGGCGTAAAGTTTCAGATATATGTGCAAAAAAACAAAAAAATATATAAGCAAATAATAAACACATTTTGAGATAAATACTTAAAAAAAGTAGTTAATTTAAATGTATTCACGGTAATACAAGAACAATAATACAGTAAACTTTACCATTAGTTATTTGCTCATTGCTATTATGGCATAGGCCCTTAATCCCAGTCAAATAGCTGATTTATAAAAAACATCCCTCTCATGTCTATGAAAGGGAATTCCATTTTCGCATGGAGGGATGTTCAATAAATCAAGCTTATTAAGGATTAGATTTTAGGAAGCAGCTTTTTATCAGCCATTACTTTAGCTACAATAATGGCTGCATCTCCACGCAAGGTCAGAGATGTTGGGTTAAACATATACCCTTTTTTCAGATCACTAGCATCAACAGGTGAACCTGTGATAAAGCCCTTCTTGGCAATAGCCAGTACAGATGCTTGTGCGTAGTAATCAATCTTGTCTGCATCTTTAAAGGTTTTAGACAGATTCTTCATGATCTTGTCATGATCTGTTTCCAGCTTCAAGTTCAATGCCTTGGCGATGATGACCGCTGCATCTTGGCGCGTGATTACATCTTCCGGCATAAAGATTCTAGGTTGTGAGCCTTTTACAATGCCGGCACGCGCAGCCGTTTCAATATAACGATAATCATAGAGGGCATCTGCTGATATCGTATTTGGAATAGACACGTCGTCAAAATGCTTCGCCCCACTGAAATTAAGTGGAATTTGCAGACCTTTAACAATCATGGACGTAAATTCGCCTCTTTTAATGTAGCTATCAGGTCCAAAGCTGTTAATTGGATCCATTGGGTTCATAACACCTTTAGCCAGAATGGACTCAATGTAATCTCTGGCGTACTTGTGCTTAATAACATCACTATACGTTTCTCCAACCTTAGCGACTACGTAGTAGCCGAAACGATCAAACGGTACTTTAATAGTATGTTTCTTCGGATCCACCACACCACCAATGTTTTGCCAATCTTTAAGATCCGAATCAAAATAGAACACGGTCATTTGTTTCCCTGCATCCTGCGCGATACTGCTATCATACGTCAAGGTTAATGTTGCACGCTTGGATGGTACTAATTCATTAGAAGGATCACGCCAGTAGAAGTTTTTGATCTTACTACTGTCATTTTGCGACTTATTAGCCAATTGATAAGGATCGGCACCATAAGTTACCGGATCGTAAGCATCTGTTTTGATATCGTCTGCTGTACCTGGGTCAATCCAGAATACCGGACTTGACTTGGTAAAACGAGTTGGGAAGTCTCTATTGAAGTATCTGCTTCCATCTGCTATCAAGCTCTGCATATCGGATAATGCTTTTTCAGTTTCAAATTCATGACGGTCCACCACACCATCTTCGCTATTTGCTATCGCAAAGTACAATGTATGACCAGAGAAAACCTGGTTTTTGAATTGCTGAGGTTGATCGTAATCCCGACGAATCAGACTAGTTCCCTTGGCAAATGCAAGTGTAAGATTACCATCAAACACTTTGTGCGATGTTTTCATCGCTTCCATGTACTGCTCACCAGGAATATTAGTAGGCACATATTTAACCGTAATGGTCTGTTTCAGTTTATCTTTACCTTTTGTAACCACTACGTCAATTTTATTATCTTTGTTGGCCTTTAGACCTGTGACAATGGCTTTATAAGTTGAAGGATAATCAACGGTGCCATCATAATCTGAATCGAATCCCTCTTGAACTGCTGTTTCCTTACCTACCGTAACACTATCTGCATTACTTGCGTTCACAACTACTTGCACAAAGTTTTGATTCACGATTCTCTTTTCAGGAAGCGGACGCAAAATATCAAAAGATGTGGATTGACCGGATACTTGCAGTCGGAAAGTTGCAAATGGTCCGCTCTTGCCACTGTTGTACAAGGTAATGTTATAGGCTACCGGTGTTCCATCTTGCGGAATGGTTTGGTTTTTCAACACAAAGCTGAAATACTTTTTGTCCGGATGGTAGTACACAAGCAGGTCTTTTAAATCTTTATTTGTAAATTTATCTGTAGTAGAACCGGAGTTGTATGTTGTCTTAGCATCTTCGGCTGAGAAAAACTCGTTATTCAGCGTCCAGTTAAATTCGCTGTCGTCCGATCCCTTAATTTCCAAAATATATTGATCTTTATTGGCAATATCACTTAACGAACCATTGACCTGATCCGCTTTACCCAAATCAGCAATACTGAATGTACCAAATACATTGATATTTTTCAGGGATGTACTGTAATTGGTATCATCTACTTTAGTGAAATTAGCATCTTTTGTTTTCGGTGCGATTTCACTATATTTCGGAGTACTGCTCAAGCCGCTAACTGGTGTAAAAGGAATAATTCCTTGTGTGTTTGGAACCGGAATTACTGGAATATTCGTCTGTGTAAAGTTTACTTTTACCGTATTGCTGTACTCAATACCTGGCTTGTACACAAATTTGATTTCATTATTCCCGTTTGCCAGTGCATTGGCTGCGGCTGGTTCCGAGGAAGCAGCAAGCTTAAAGTCCGCTCCTGAGCCATCAAGATCAACCAATACATTGTTTACATACAGGAATACATTCCGGTTACTTCCAGTGTAATGAATATCTGCTGTGTTGCTCACATCGAGCAATTTACCTTTAAAGTAGCCCAATTGAGTCAGTTTATAGGTATTCAAGTTTGAGCTAGATGTATTCAACGGGATTTGTTGCCCATCATAAATCGTATCGTATTTCATGAACGGACCCTGCAACAGATTCACTGTTGCCTTAATTAACTTGGTCGAGTCACCATTCAGGTAAAAATTCAGTACGTTTTGTCCTTCTTTAGGCAAGGTGTCTACATAAGCAACGATTTTCTTCACTTGTGTTGACTTACCATTGATTGTCCGAATTACATCTTGAGGTGACCCTACAGGATGAACCGATACACCAGATAGCTCGCTGATTGAAGAAGGTGCACCGTTAACAACGATGAACTCCATACCTACAGGAACAGATGGAGCATCTGTAGTCTTGTTCTTCATAGAACTTCCGGTTAATCTCATAGCTTCATCTATGGCAGCTGCCTGATCAGACCCGCTTCCATTAATTCTGCTCAACAATTGATTATTAAAATCAGGAAGATAGTTTACATCATCAATATACGGTTGAGTACTGCTGCGCAATGTAAATTGGACAGCCGATGGAGCAGGTGGGGTACTGGTATCACTATAAGTTAGACCCAAGGATACTCTGGTCAAATGATCTACCACAACCTCTGAAGGTACAGTTACCTGAAATGGATATACCTTATAGCCATTGGATGTAACCACATTAGCAGTATCAATCGTGGCATCAACCCCAGTAGCACTACCTACAGCACTGCCATTGTTACTCACATCCGTAAACCGTGCATTAATTGTAGCAACTCCCGGATCGGATGCACCGCCAGGAACCAGAACCTTACCCTTCAAAACAACTCCACTCGTAGATGATACGGTAAAGTCAGGCGAAGTAGTCAGATCTGCCGACACATTCCCATCCATGTTCAGGTTCAAATCGGAAAATTCAGGTTTACCCGTATAAATCGTAATCTCACGCGTAACCGTAAGAGCCTGAGTTCCGTTCCCCACTTTAATAGTCACTATATTTTTACCCGGACTGAGTACAACACTTCCTGTTAGTTTATAGCTGGTATAAGAGTTAACAGTATACGTATTACTGCTTTTTGCAGAGGTGAGCGTTACACTGTCGGCATTAGGCGCCGTACCTTGAATGACTACTTTAACGTCATCCGTACCGCTATTCCCAGCGTCTGTCAGCACAGCCGTTTGGTTCTCTACTAACTGTTCAGTTTTACCGTTCAGCGTAGCAGACAGATCATAAACCTTGGGTCCATCCTGGTACTCTACATAAATAGAATCCTTCATTTCCGCAGAGTTTTGGCTGCTTTGGAAGGTAATTCGGTTCAAACCAGGAAACAGTTTAATGTCTGAAACTTGAAGCGTAGAGCCACTGACTGTAATTCCGCCTTTTTGACTCTCATTTTTATTCACCACGTTAAGGGTCGTTCCATTTTTAGAGAGCTGGAATACACTATATGATATCGTGCTTCCGTTCACTCCGTTAATCGTACCGTTAACTGTAATACGGTCGGTGTTTACCGATCTGGCCGAATCCGCATCATATTTTTCGTTTGGAAAAATAAAATAAGTTCCTGTCGCAGCATGAGCCGTACCTACCAGGGCCGCCGGCACCAAGCCAATGATGAGACCAACCGTCAGCAACATGGATAGCAATCGTTTCAAATCATTGTCCTCCTTTGATTCTGTCGCACCTTGGGGTACGTAATCATTCAATACTTTTTTTATCGGTAGTAAACATACAAAAAATTAGTAAATTCTCAAAAAAGGAGGGAGATTTTTTACAGCAGACAACAAAAAAGCCTTCAAACCCGCGGCATACCGCCAAGCTTGAAGACTTACTTTTAAAATTAAAATTTATAATTTCGATCGCGTCTGCGAATCTGGCTTAGCCAACAAGCGAATCAGTGTGTTAATCACTGGACGCTTTGTTTTACCCACGAGACCAATAACCTCTGCACCAATCTGTAGGAAAAACATCATAATACATATCACGACAAAGATAACCCAGTTTGCTTCATTAAGCGCAGCATACGATTGAATCACAGCTAATACGCCGAAAAATGCGGCAATACAGTAAATAATCAATACGGTCTGTCTGTGACTGAAACCTAGCTCTCGCAAGCAATGATGCAGATGACCTTTATCCGGTGAGAAAATCGGTTTTTTCTGAAGTTTGCGACGAACAATGGCAAAAAATGTATCCGATAAAGGTACACCGATAATAATCAATGGCGTAATAAACGATACGATAGCAATTTGCTTGAAACCAAGCATGGACAGCATGGCCAGACAGAAACCTAAAAACAGTGACCCAGTATCACCCATGAATATTTTAGCGGGATGAAAGTTAAAAAACAAAAATCCGACAATGCTGCCCAGCAGCACCAGACAAAGCATAGCCACCATGTAGTTGCCCATCAGAAGGGACATTACAAAGATGGTTCCAATCGCAATTCCTGAAACACCCGCAGCCAGTCCATCCAGACCGTCAATCAAATTGATGGCATTCGTTACACCTACAATCCAGAAGATCGTAAGCGGAATGGAAATCCAGCTTTCCAAGGACGAGTATGCATCTTGAAAAGGTACATTTACAAAATCCACACGGATATCAAAAGCAAACACAACCATACAAGCAACGGCAATTTGAGCCAAAAATTTCAACTTCGCATTGAGATCAAAACGATCATCGAGAGCACCAATCAGTGTAATCAGCGTACCGCCAATCAGAAAGGCCGCGATAAAGTTAATATCCCGTGAGGACAGCATTCCGTCAGGTACTAGAGGCAAAATCGCCAACAAGGACAACAGAAACGCCAAGAAAATCCCCATTCCGCCAAGTCGCGGCATAATCCGGGTATGTACTTTTCGGGCATTCGGTACATCGACGGCTCCAACCTTAACAGCGAATTTCTTGACGAGCGGTGTCAGTAACAGCGCAAGTCCCAGTGCCATGACGAAACCAATAATATAGATCAATAGCATTTGATCATTCGACCCCCAATTTTAAAGCAAATCCCTTTCAGATGTAACCGCATTGAATTATACTCTGATCAAAAATAAATACCAAGCTTCATATTCTGGCAAATTAGCGGCTTTTAAAGGCAAATTCAAGGTATTTATCACTCTTTTGTGACGTTTTCTTTTTCACGCATCACTTTCACGGCGAATTTCGGCAGCGCAAGCATTCTTTTGTACCGGCTGGGCTCTTTAAGTAGCCTATACAACCACTCGGCTCTGAGTTTCTGGAACAATTTAGGCGCCCTCTTCATTTTACCAGAAATGATATCGAAACTACCGCCAACCCCCATCATAACCGGCACGCCCAGTTGCTCCTTATATTTACCAATCCACGGTTCCTGTGTGTCCGCGCCCCGTGCTACAAACAACAGATCAGGATTCGCCTCACGAATGGCTGCAATGACTGCCTCGTCCTCTTCGGGTCCAAAAAATCCATCACGTTGGCCGCTAACCGTAATTCCAGGATAAAGCTCATGTACCCGTTGTGCAGTCGCTTGAATCACCTCGGACGTTGAACCGAGTAAATAAACTTTCCAATGATAGTTTTCTCCGGCTCTAAGCAATTCATGTAACAAGTCAAAACCCGCCACTCGCTCAGGTACAGGATGTCCTACATAATTTGCGGCCCAGACCACGCCAGTCCCATCTGGAACAATTAACTCGGCCTGCTTCATCACTGACATGTACTTAGGGTCTTCCAATGCAGCCATAACCATAATCGGATTGGCAGTGATCACTTGATGGGGTCTGCGAGACTCCACCGCCTGGATTAATACATTTAAAGTATCTTTCATATTAAGCCTTGATACCCGAACACCGAAAATCGGGACGGTAGGCACATTCGTAACCTTATCAACTGTCACTGTATCCATCATCCTTTGCGACACAAGTAATTAATGATATGCTGTGCCGGCAAACGGGCCTCGCTCTTCAACAAAGCAATTGCCGCTCCCTGGCTCTCGATCCATTGATTTCGCTCGTCTAGCAGCCGCACAGCCTCTTGAGCCAGCTTTTGTCCATCCAGCGCTTCTGTAGTGCCTACAGGCTGGCTGCCGACGCGACTGAGGAAATGATCAATTTTGGGATCGTAGGATATCCCCAACGGGGGCACATGATGGGATGCTGCATAGATCAAGCTGTGCAGCCTCATCCCGATCATCAAGCTGCAACGACTGACTTCCAAAAGCATCTGCTGAGGATCGGTAACCTGATCACACATACTGACACGACTTCCCGTTGCCCTAATATCCCCCAAATAATCCATTACCATCCTTGAAGCCTGCTCGTCGTCAGGCAAATGGAAAGGTAAGAAACGCAAGTGTATGCGGCGTCCAGCAGCTAATTTTTTCAGACCGTCTGCGATAGCCTTTAAATCGCGATGCTCCTTGTCCCAGTAGCGTACTGACACGCCAACGATCGGAAGTTCATCCCGATTATTCTCAGCCGCTTGCTCGGAAGCTGAGGGCAATGGTAGTCCCATTACCGGATCGGGAACAACCTCGATAGGCGGGCGCTCAAGCTTCATACCACCCAGTAATGCGGCGGATTGCTTATCTCTTACAGATACATATTCGCAGCGTTGAAACACAGACCGGATCATGGGATAAAATATCTTTCGTTGCACCGGACCAATGCCCTGAGCATATACAAACGTCGGCTTTCCGGCCCATTGAGCCAACTTGAGAATGGCAAGGTAATAAGGAATGCTTTTGGGACTTGTCGCGTCCTGCAGCAAGCTTCCGCCACCACTGATTAGCCCGTCGCTGTTTTGAATTGCTCTTCGAACCTCCCCCAGACTCATACGTGGGACAGCTTCTACTCCATACATTTTCTTTGTCCATGCGGGGTCGGAAGACAGAACAACAGGCTTAACCGTAATTCCGGCCTGACGACTTTCCTCCTCTAACGCAGTCAAAATGGACTTGAGTACCGCCTCGTCTCCACTATTGCGAAAGCCGTAATAACCCGAGATTATTATCGTTTGAGCTGTGGTGACCATTTCTTCCAACATCCTTCCAGCACTTGCCACACGACAATTGCGATAATTCCCAGAAGCAGACCCAGTCCCAATCCTAGTAATCCGCGACTAAGCGAGAGTGCCGCTGGAGAGTGAATGTGAGCAAAGGTATCCACCATAGAAGCTTGACCGATAGCAGCTATAATCAATAAATAGATCGCTTTGCGATATTTCAGCGCCAAGAACGCTCCCGCAATAAACAGTGGGTGTGCCATCAAGAATTCCTTATTACGCGGACGCACACCAAACGCATTCTCAAGAAAATTCCGGAACACCAGCTCCGTATTCGACACTGTACCCGCATTTCCGGTACGAGTCAGATAGTAATACCCTGCAGCTCCGATAACAGCCAATGCAACTACCCACAGTACGGTAATCGGCGTGCGGAGCAACTTGGAAATTTCCTCACGTATAGAAACGTCACGATAAAAGAAAATATATATCGCAGCCAAAAAGATTGGCAGAATATGAAGCAAGCTCACACCTCTAAACTGGTTCAATACAAGGCTATAAGCAATACTATTCAACAGCGCAACAACAAAAGGCACCGCAGCCAGCGACAAAATTGCTGTCCGCACGTACAGGATAAGGGTTTGAACCAACCGCTGACCTGTGGAAAGTTCCTGTTCATGTTTAATTCTAACAGTACGTACGGCAATAACCATTGCTACTGTAGGGCCGCTTATTGCTGCGAGCAACGCCAAGCCTTGCTCCATCAAGCTGGAGTTCAGGACATAAAGACCTGCGGAGCCAACCAAACCGACTATAAAGACCAGCAAGGTCAATACCGGGGCAAAATAGGACACCATTATGGAGAAGAATGCAAGTGCACCCAGTACGACGACCATTTTCAGGTAGCGTTGAATTGACGAATCAACCACCTTGAATGGTTCAGCCTGTCCGAGCTCAAATCCCTTTTTCTCCATCCGTTGTACAGCGTTACCTGGCTCGTCCAAGCTGTGGATCAGATTGTCTACCGAATCCTTTACTTTAGCCTCAGCCACGCTGCGCGTAGGGGCAGTATTAAGATATAGCATGCGAATATTGCGATCCTTGGTCGCCAATGCAAAACGATCTGCCAAGGTCTCGACATCAAGCGTTGAATCCTTGTCGCTCAGAGAATACAGTCGGACAACGTTATAGTGTATATCGTAAGCAAGCCTATTGAAGCCTGCTTGTGGTTTTTTCAAGTTTTCAATAGCAGCCAAGCCAATATCATATTTATTAAGCAATTTCGCAAATGCCGCCAGACTATGCTCTTTTTCGTTATCTGTAAAGCCTTTAACCGAATCCCCTTCAAACAAAATGCGTTTCACACCATTCTGCTGAAAGGAGGCCAGCATCTCTTCCGTCAATTCCTCGTTATAAGGAAGACTGTCACTCATCCGCGGAACGATAAAAAACCCTTTGCTCCGAAGCTGCTTCATAGCAATCGGGTCAGGCTGCATCGGCTTAAGATACGCATCCTCTGGGGATGTTTCCACAACCAGCCCTTCTTGTCCCTGATAGCTCCATGACTTTACGTTAATGCCCAGGCTTGTAAACGTACGTTCAATTAACGGCTTTAGTGCCTCAGCATTTTCTTTGTCAGCAAAAACAACATACGTAAAATTCTCATTTGCAGGTGAAAGACGTTTTTCCAAATCAGCAACGTTCTGAGTCGTATAAGTTACGACCCGGCCTGCTTTACGGAAATCGTCCAACGTACTTTCATACATCGCCATACTGTTTACACCCGCCTGCTTTAAGCGGTCCAACTGCTTGTTCAAATAATCCTGCGGGTGAGCCTGATACGAAGCTGCCTCTGTCAAATCCCGATAATCGAATACAATCTCTACTTTTTTACTTGAAGATTCTGTCTTCACACGATCGGCGATGACTGGAATGGAGGCCAGCAAGCCGAGTGCGACCAGAATCCACAACCATTTTCGAGAAGCCGTATTCCAATACTGCCATTTCTGATACACCAAAGAACCTCCTTAATATCGTTGCCGCAATAAGTCTATTTTCCCAAAGCCTATTCCAGATTATTCTGCAACATAGAAATGACCCCCACGGCGTACTGCCCTTTGCCGTGAGAGGTCACCGATACTTATTTCATATCTAATTGTCTAACCTATTCTATTATAAATGGATTTGTCTCAAGCGTCTACGCGCGCCATAACAGCATCCACCAAACGGCTGATTCTTTGCTCAGCATCTGCCAGCGAAGAACCGCTTACCGCGAAGTATACTTTGATTTTTGGCTCAGTACCAGAAGGACGCAGGCAGAACCATGAACCGTCCTCCAGTAAAAATTTGAGTACATTTTCTTGTGGGAGTCCGTCCAATCCTTGCGAGTAGTCCAGCACCTTGTCTACCTTCACGCCTGCAATCTCTTGAGGGGCGTTGCTGCGCCAATCCGTCATTTTGCCCTGAATCTGCGCCACTCCGTCCTTGCCCTTCAGTGTACGAGACTCCAGCTTCTCAAGGAAGTATCCAAACTGCTCGTACAGCTCTTGTAAAACATCATACAGCGTCTTACCTTGTGTGCTGTAATAAGCAGCAGCTTCAGCAATCAGCATGGCCGCTAGAACAGCATCCTTGTCGCGAGCATAATTGCCTGCCAAATAGCCGTAGCTCTCTTCATAACCGAACAGGTAGGTATAATCTCCCGTTTGTTCAAACTGGTTCATTTTCTCACCAATATATTTAAAGCCAGTTAGCGTGTTAAACACAGTTGCTCCAAAATGTTCGGCAATGACTGCGCCCATTTCGCTGGTTACGATGGTTTTGATGACCGCCCCGTTATTCGGAAGCTTGCCGGTTTCCTTTAGCTGATTCAATAAGTAGTACACCATAATCGCGCCGGACTGATTCCCAGACAATACCACATATTCGCCGTCACGGTTCTTCACAACCGCCCCCATGCGGTCAGCATCAGGGTCTGTTCCGATCAACAAATCCGCACCAATCTTCTCGCCCAATGCAATCGCTAACTTGAATGCATCACGTTCTTCTGGGTTCGGCGATTTGACGGTGGAAAACTCAGCATCAGGCAGCTCTTGCTCAGGTACAATATGCACTTGCTCAAAGCCGATTTTCTCCAGCACACGACGCACCGGCACATTTCCAGTCCCATGGAGAGGTGTAAACACAACCTTGAAGTTTTTGCCTGGCCCAGCTGTAATCAGCTCACGGTTCACACTCACACTGGCCACCGTCTCTACAAACGCTTCATCTTTCTCTTCTCCAAGCCAAACCAGCAGTCCCTGTGCCTCTGCTTCTTCACGGGTCAAACTGTGAATATCAGCAAAAGTAGGAACCTCACGGATATAACCAATCACCTGTTCAGCCTGATCAGGAACAAGCTGGCCACCTTCATTATTGTATACCTTGTATCCATTATATTCAGGCGGGTTATGGCTCGCAGTTATAACAATCCCCCCACTGGCTCCCAAATGACGTACGCTAAACGAAAGCTGGGGCGTCGGACGCAGGGACGGGAACAACTTAGCTACGATACCGTTGCCTGCCAGCACCAAGGCTGCATCCAGTGCAAACTCCGGCGAGAAATGACGCGAATCATGTGCAATAACAACCGAAGGCTTGCCTTCTTTTCCAGCATGCTGCTCTAAAATATAGCGAGCCAGCCCTTGAGTCGCACGTCCAATGACGTAGCGGTTCATTCGGTTGCTGCCTGCCCCAATTACTCCACGCAAACCACCTGTACCAAATTCCAACTCTTTGTAAAAGCGATCCTCCAGCTCCTGCTCGTTGCCCTCCAATGCGCGCAACTCCTGTTTGGTCTCTTCATCAATATAAGGGTCTTGCAGCCAGCTCTCAATGCCTTCTAGTGCTTTTTTACTCAACTGCGTCATACGGAATTTCCCCTCTCCATTTTTGGTTGTCAAAACAGGATTTCTATGTACACATGCACTCGGTTCAAACGTCGTGCTTATGTCAGCAGAGCTTGCTTATTGGGGAGGATCGGATAAAGCAAACATAATCTCGCCCTCAGCTACTACCGTATCGCCTACTTTAGCCGTAGCTTTCCCCTTGCCGAATGCCCCTTTGGAACGGGTTATTTCCACTTCAAGCGTCAGCGTATCCCCAGGAACCACCTGTCCACGGAAGCGGAAACCATCCAGCCCTGCCAAGAAACCGATTTTGCCCCGATTTTTCTCTAAATGCAGTAATGCAACAGCCCCAACCTGAGCCAGTGCTTCGGTGATCAGCACACCAGGCATGACCGGATACCCCGGAAAATGTCCGATGAAATGAGGCTCACTCATCGTTACATTTTTAATACCTACTGCTCTTACCCCTTCCTCCAGCTCAATGATGCGATCCACCAACAAAAATGGCGGTCGATGGGGAATGATTTCCTGAATTTGATTAACATCCAATTGCAATTTGTCCATTTACCTTAATAACTCCTCCCGCTTGCAGGTTTGGTTTTGTACCAATCATGAATGGCTGCAAGCATAATATTACCCTACCTGTGCTGCATAAAAACAGTGCAAAGCGGCAACAATGATAGATATCCTTCACCTACTGCAGAAGTGAAGGTTGAGATAAGGGGCTTTTTCCGTCGGTTACGCAACCAGAGGCGGAAGAGGCCCTTTTGCCCGTGTTTGGTCTTACCCGCAGTGTTATAAACTCCCCATCATTATACAGTTATCGGATGCAAAAAGAAAATTACGCGGAAGTACCATATTGGTTGCTCCTATTATGGGGTGAAGCGGAGCTTCAATTTGAGTCAAGGTGGACGGGCTGCGGAGATGGATCATTCTTCCGATCGCTGTTAACCTCGGATTTTTTCATTGTATAAGAATTCAAGAGTAAAATCCGAGGTTAAAGGCGAACGCTATCGCTTCTTCAGAACGATTCCATCCCCTCCGCCGAGTTACTTTTGGCTCAAAAAGAAAGCCTCGCTTCAATAATACTCGCTTGTCGGAGGGCGGAACAAAACCGAAGGCCTCTGCGATGGCCTTCATTGGCTGCAATCCATACGCGCTACGCTGGAGGCTCCTGCCGTTAAAGGCAAAACAAAACCCTGCGCCACTGGCACAGGGTTTTGTTTTCTTATTACTCCCCACACAATTGCGGGCGGTTTATTTTAATTAAAGTGGCTCTGATGGCGGGCAGCAGCGGAGCGAAGGATTTGAATCTGGAGAAGCGTTAGCGTTCGCCTTTGCAACGGGATTTTTACAACTGAATAACTTATAAAATAAGAAAATCCCGTTGCAACAGCGATCGTAAGATCAAACATTCGCGGAGCTGTCTTTGCCCGCCACCCACTCTTTTAAAGTAAACTAAGGCGCAAATATAAGATCAATGACATGCTGCCAGGTTTTCCATTCAAATACGCCTGCCAGTCCTTGTTTGCCTACAATCACGTATCCTGCAATTAAACCACCTAACAGCGAAAACAGGAGCAGCAGCGGAACTACGAAATAACGGGCAGTACGCCAGCGGGACTTCGTCTTTTCAGGAACTGGACGGGAAGCGGATTGTTCTTCTTTCATCACCAAATCCCTAAGCCCTCAGATTGTTAGCCAGGTTCATCATCGTATCGCTAGAGGTCAGCGCCCGCGCTGCCATTTGATACATCCGCTGAACTTGCATCATATCTGTCATTTCACCCGCTAAATCCACGTTGGACTGTTCCAGGTAACCGGAACGCACGGATACGTCTGTTGGAACAGCACCCGCTACACCTGCTGCACCGAATACATTTGCTTCTGTTACTCCATTCGCTAATACGAACAGGTTATCATCCCGCTGTTCCAGTCCTTCTGGACGCTGAACATCCATCAGCTTGATTCGCTGACCAGCTGTTGGTTCGCCCGTCCCATTAGCACGAATCAACAACTCACCATCCGAATTAATGGCTACCTTGGAGCCTGCTGGCGCAGTCACAGGAATATCATTGTTGTCCAGTACCGAATAGCCTTCAGCCGTGGTCAACATCATCGTTGCACTGTCATTCGGATCAGGAATAAAATGAAAGCTGCCGTCACGAGTCCAAGCTTTTTGCCCATTGCCCTGAACTTCAAACATGGCATTACCCTGGATCGCCAGATCGGTAGGAAGCCCCGTCTCCTTGAGCGAACCCTGTTCCATATTTTTCATAATTGAGGCTGTTTTAACTCCGTAGCCCAAATTATAACCGAGCGGCATAGCCCGCCCATTTTGGAGATACGATGAAGGTTGTTGCTTTACATTAGCAAGCACATCTTCAAAGGAACCCTGTTTACTCTTATAACCAGTCGTATTGATATTGGCGATATTATCGGCAATCAAATCCAAACGCTGTTGCACACTGGCCATCGACACCATTGCGCCAATCATGGAGTTGTTCATCACTTACCCCCTGTTATACACGGCCTACTTCGTTAACGGCCTTGTCCAAGCTTTTATCATAAAATTGAATAACCTTCTGATTCGCTTCATAAGCTCTTAACGCAGCCATCATATCCACCATCGACTGCGAAGCATCTACATTAGATACTTCCAGATAACCCTGGCGGACGGACACAGTATCGTTAGCGGTCATCATTCTGGCTGTGGCACCATCCGTATCATTCAGGCGGAAATTCCCATTGCCCTCACGAACGAGCTGGTACGGCCGATCAATGACACTAATCCCAAGCGTTGTTCCCAACGTCTGGTTGGACTGGCTATCCACCAATTCGCCCCGCTCATTTACTTTAAGTGCTGAGACAGCACCCGTCACTCGAATCGGGTTGCCATTCGTATCCAGCACTGCTGAGCCAGTTGACGAAAGCAACGCACCCGCTCCATTTACCCGAAAATGTCCGTCACGCGTATAGCGTACATTTCCGTTATTGTCACGGACCGTAAAAAACGCTTCTGGACGATAGGTGACTTCACCGTTAGCATTAACAAATTTCCCCGCCTGATCAAAAGCCATAGGCTGACCCGTTGCCGGGTCGTTCACACTAATACTGGACTGTATCGCAAAATCCGTGGCCTGTCCGCTGTCCTTCAATGCTCCCTGAATGTATGGGGAGAGGCTTTCCTCGGCAAAAACGCCAGTATTGAGCTTGCCGACCGTACGGTCTGGATTATCCGGGTTACCGCCCGTCATAGAAATAAGCATTTCGGGAAAAGAACGTTGAACACTGTTCTCTTGTTTGTATCCCGGCGTATTCATATTGGCAATATTTTGCGTCACGGTGTCATGGCGTCGTTGCTGTGTCGTCATTCCGGCTGCCGCAGTATATAAACCTCTCAACATGTATCGCGCACCCCAATCCTGTACTCTGCTAATGCATCATCTGCTCGTACGGAGGCACGGAAGCCGACATGCCAGGCAACCTGTCCGACCGCACACGAGTCTCATATAGTCACTATCGGCAGATTAGAACTTTTTCTTAACCACATGATCCAAATTATCCAGCATAATTCCTGTGCCTTTAACGACACAATGCATCGGATCCTCGGCAACCAATACCGGTACACGCAATTCTTCTGCAAGCAGCTCGTCCAAACCACTAAGCAGCGCACCGCCACCAGTCAGAATGACACCACGATCAATAATATCGGCTGACAGTTCCGGTGGGGTCTGCTCCAATACAAACTTGGCCGCAGCAACAATCGCTGACACTGGGTCTCTAAGTGCATCCTGCACTTCATCGGCAGAAATACTTAATGTTTTAGGCAATCCGGACACCATATCCCGTCCACGGATGTCCATCTCCGCACGTTTTCCACTCGGATGCACAGTTCCGATGGCAATCTTGATATCCTCGGCCGTACGTTCCCCAATGAGAAGCTTATACTTTGTTTTCACATATTTCATGATGGCTGAATCAAACTTATCTCCTGCCATTTTAATGGAAGAAGCCGTGACCACATCCCCCATAGAGAGGACTGCAACGTCTGTCGTTCCACCACCAATATCCACGACCATGTTGCCGCTAGGCTCAAAGATATCCATTCCTGCCCCGATGGCAGCTGCTTTTGGCTCTTCCTCCAAGAACACTTCTTTCGCCCCGCTGCGCTCTGCCGCTTCACGAATCGCTTTTTGTTCCACTGAGGTAATGTTCGTCGGCGCACAAATCAAAATACGAGGGTGGCTGTACCAGCTTTTTCCCCCTACCCGACTGATAAAATATTTTAACATTGCCTCCGTCACTTCAAAATCAGCGATGACGCCATCCCGTAACGGACGAATGGCTATGATATTACCAGGAGTCCGTCCAACCATACGACGTGCTTCCTCTCCGACAGCCAATACTTTTTTTGTATCGCTTTCTATCGCAACAACGGAAGGTTCGTCAAGAACAACCCCCTTCCCTTTGACGTGGATAAGCACGTTGGCCGTACCGAGGTCGATACCGATATCATTACTGAACATATTAAAAAGGCCCCCAAAGTGATATTTTAAAAGCTAAGATTCGACAAGAAGCGGCAAATATATGTATAAACCTACGGTTACATGTCATTTTTCGTCTTGTACCATCTTTTAACATATCATACTTCAGGGGGTTGATTCAATGGCTTTGCCAGCCAATTCACTATATATTTTTAAGACTTGCCGGAAACGAAAATCTCCCTTCTTTTCCCACTCGTTTTTTTGTACTTAATTTTCGTCGCTTCCCCTCCCCGCAGATGGCGGATGGATTTATGGTATTCGAGAATGTGCTTCACTTGATCGGCAAGATCCGGGTTGATTTCAGGCAGCCGTTCGGTCAGATCTTTATGCACCGTGCTCTTGGAGACACCAAATTCCTTGGCAATCGTACGGACCGTATTCCTTGTTTCCACGATACAGCGACCGATTTTGATGGTCCGTTCCTTGATGTAATCGTGCACGCTCCCGCCTCCCTACTGTGGATAGTTTGGTACATTATATGAGGAGCGTGCTTATATATTCGCGGTTTGGCGGGAAGACATGCTTCCGAAGGCCTATTTATTTGACAGAAGCAACTTATCTGTTTACCTCTTGAACAAAAATGAACAAGAAAAAAGCAGGGAATATGGATTCCCCGCTTTGCATGCAAAGCCATGACCAAATTTATTTTTTAGGAAGCAGGCCTGTAGGATTCACCGGCTTGTCATCCTGATACACTTCAAAATGCAGATGCGTTTTCAAATCCTTTTCAAGCTCGTTACGACCCGCTGAAGCAATCACATCGTTCTGTTTAACTTGATCGCCCTCTTTTACTTTCAGATCGCTCAAGCTTTGGTACACCGTTTTGAGATTGTTATCATGCGTGATTTCTACGACATTCCCCACCAGCGGATTTTGTTCCACACGGGATACTTTGCCACTCAGGGCGGCTCTCACTTCAAACGTCTGATCGTCGGCCCGGGAAAGATCAATTCCGGTGTTAGCAGTAAAGGTTTTATCATACTCTACCATGGCTGCTGCCTGCTCATCAGCTGTCGCGTTTTCGTCAAAAAATGGCTTTACGACCTTTACTGCGGCGGCATCTGCCACCGGCCATGCGATATTTTCCGACTGGGCAACGACTTCCATACTTTCTGGCTGTTGTCCGTTAACATCGGTATCGACTGCGCTTGTGCTCTGTACCGATGGACTAGCTGGGTCAGGTTTGAAAGACTTCTGGCTGGCATCCTGATAGACCCACACTAAAGTTAGTATAATGGCTGCTGCGGCAATGTAGGCTGCCGGGTATGCCCACCTTTTGGACAACAGCTTTTTCCACGAAGACGGCTGTGAAGCTCTTCCACCCTGAAAGGTTTTGGGTGTTTCTTCATGATTTTGGTTCTGGTTTTTATTTTGTTCACTCATTTGCTCATCACCTCAGTAACCAGTGTTACCGGGTGCAACTCTTTTATACTTCAAAGTTTTGAAAAATTTACTAACTTAGAATACGAGAAGCCTGTGCAAAGGAAATACCAGTATAGTAGTGAAGGAGAATTTGAGTGGCAGTATAGCCTTCCTTGGCCATTCCATTGGCCCCCCACTGACTCATGCCGACACCATGGCCGTAACCATAGGTCGTTATAGCAATCTTGTTTCCTTCGGTCCTCCAGGTAAATTCAGCCGAACGCAGTCCCAGTTTGTTGCGAATTTCCGGTCCTGTAAAGACTGTTCCTCCTACTTCAATCTTTTTGATGCGATGCCCTTCTGTCTTGGAGAGTACCTGAATCTCAGGCGTACTTTCACCTCCGGTAGAAGCAGCCATCGCAGCACGGCTCAATCCCAGTCTATCAAACACGCTCTGACGGCTCAGTGTGATGGTTTCTGTATATCGTGGGGCCAGTTGCTTGTCCCAGGGACTCGATACGCTCCGTAAGTAGGGCACAGCCTTGGCCCAAACATCCTCTGAATTTTCGGTATAGCCGTTGCTGGTAGAAAAAAAAGAGGCGGTAATCGGTTTCCCTTCATATACCATGATCGTATCCTTGGTGTCGTGCACTGCCTGCCGAATTTTAGCCAGCTCAGTAGCTTTACCTGAATGTCCCCACTCTCTAGCAAGTTTGGCTTTAGAAATGTAAGCCTGATGCTTAACGGTATCCGTCACATCTGCTCCTGCCGGCGTGCCACTGGTGTCATCAGCCAGCAAACGCCGAGTAATGAAGGTGCGCGCGGCAATAGCTTGCGCCTTCAGTGCCTCGCCTTCGAAGCTGGGCGGCATTTCGGCGGCTACAACGCCGACAATGTACTCCTCCAGCGGCAGCGTCTCTGTACGGCCCGTAGACGTGACGTACACACGCACGTCCGGCTCTGCCACTGCCGGAACACCACGCGCTGGAGCAGCAGGCACCGCCGGGATGGGCGGAACCCCCGGCAGTCGCGTCACGGGGGCCTCAGACTTCGCAGCCGCGACGGGCATCTCGGGAGCTGCCTTGCGGCTGCCCGGTGGCAACGGCTGCGCCGTATGGCGAGGCCACGTCATTAACGCAGGCACAGCCAGCGCAAGCGCCAACAGGCCTGCTATGGCGGCAGCTGGCAGCCAGGGACGGTAGCTTCCCCAGCGTGGAGCACGCCCGGTGGCAGGCCGCAGATGTGGCACGGGCATGGATACGGGCGGCAAGTTTGCGCCACGTATGTCACGAGCTGCTGCGCCGGAGGCGGGGAGTGACGTGCCTACGGGATGCACAGCGGGAGTCACTGCCGTTGCACGCCGTGCGTACCTGGCTTCATCGGGCAATGTGCGTCGTGTGCCCGACCTCTGCTGAGCAAGCTTGCTTGTCTGTGTTGAAGCAGCTATAAAGCCGGGACTTTCTTCCGCAGGTAAAGTCCGGCGATGTTCGTTGGCATGACGAATCGGTATACGAATGCGAACCTGTGAATCTTTCATAGGCTGAAACCTCCATCAAAGGACTGAATATCCGGCTGGAATCAATCAACTGCTCCAGTAGATATTTTCAATCATATGAGGTCGTCCACTTTGATAGAACCGTTTTAAGAGAACTGAAAGAATGAAAAAAGACAAGCTGGAAATACAAAAAAACCAAGCCCTTTCGGACTTGGTTCTTAGTTGTTTGTGAACCATCCCCATACGCTACATGAGAATGCGTACGTTAAAGCTCATGCCAGTGAAGGCTGAATCTTTTTGAACAGATTACCTGTAGTTTCTTCCGGCATCACACGCTCTGTACTCGACGAATGATCCAACTTCGGCTCTTCTACGGTCACTCTGTAAATGTCCGCACCCAATCCAGTCAGCTTCTCAGCCAAATGAACGTAGCCACGGTCGATATGATGTACACCGGATACCTCCGTAGTACCCTCCGCAATAAGTCCGGTCAGAATTAACGCAGCACCTGCACGCAAATCTGTCGAGGTCACTTTCGCACCTGTCAGCTTCGCATTGCCTGTTACAATCGCAGAACGTCCTTCGACTTTAATCTCCGCATTCATAAGATGAAATTCATCCACATGCATGAAGCGATTTTCAAAGACGGTTTCCGTGATAATGCTCGTTCCTTCAGCAGCAAGTTGAAGTGCCATCATCTGAGACTGCATATCCGTAGGGAAACCAGGATAAGGCAACGTTTTAACATCAACGGCCTTTAACGGTTTATCTGCGATAACACGAATTCCGTTTTCATCCGGTTGAATGGTTACACCCATTTCTTCCATCTTGGAGATAACAGGTCCCAAATGATCGGATATTGCACCTTCCACATATACGTTCCCGCCTGTGATCGCAGCAGCAACCATATAAGTACCTGCTTCTACACGGTCGGGAATGACCGTATGTTTCACACCATGAAGTTTCTCGACGCCTTCAATGCGAATAATGCCTGTGCCTGCACCGCGTACCTTGGCCCCCATACCATTGAGGAAGTTCGCAAGATCAACGATCTCAGGTTCCTTAGCAGCATTTTCAATAGTGGTTACGCCCTCGGCAAGAGTAGCGGCCATCATAATATTCTCGGTTGCTCCTACGCTGGCTACATCCAAATAAACTTTGGCTCCACGCAGACGCCCGTTACTTTTCGCTTCAATAAAACCTTGGCCCAGACTAATCTCGGCCCCCAATGCTTCAAAGCCCTTCAAATGCTGGTCAATTGGTCGTGTGCCAATTGCGCAGCCGCCCGGAAGCGAAATTCTTGTATGTCCCAAACGTGTAAGCAACGGCCCCATAACCAAAAATGATGCGCGCATTTTCCTAACCCACTCATAAGGGGCTTCACAGGAAATTATCTTCCGCGCGTCAACACGAATGACCTCATCTTGGTATGTAACGCCTGCTCCTAAGGACTCCAGTACTTTGTTAATGGTCATCACATCGTCTAGAGGAGGTGCATCAATAATAACACTTTCTCCTTCTTCTCCTAGCAGAGAAGCGGCGATGATCGGCAGAACTGAGTTTTTGGCTCCGCTGACTTTGACACTCCCGGTCAATCTGTTGCCACCGCGGACGATAAATTTGCTCATCTATGGTTCCCTCCGCGCGTCATTTCCCTTTTCCATCATGGAAAAAAGAACATATTCCGCTATTTTCATGCCTTGCTTTTTCATTACATAAAAAAACAAGATTTTATTAATACCCTAACTGCCATCATACCACTGATCAAAACAAGTATACAAGCGTTTTTTGTGCTTGATGTCCATCGTACTCCAACTGATTCAGTCGGTTATACATGTATGGTTCTTTTGTTTACCATTGTTGACAATATGGAACGATGTTATTCGACAATTCCCGCAGAGACACAGTCATAAAGTCATATAACCCGCCCACTCCATGTTAAAACAACACACTAGAGCATCTGGCTCCATGAGATGTAGCTCAGCAGGAAACCAGAAACTAGCTGTCCGACGATAATAGCAAGAAACAAATGCAACAATCTGCCTTGCGGTCCTTTGGGGTGCCGGATTATCAAATCCAGCTTTAAGCTCTGTAAAGCCCACCAAGCTAGCGCTATACAGATGAGCGACACGATCATGGAGATCAACGCGGTCATACTCGCCGATTGACTTAGCTGTTCAGCCAACTGCTGCTTCCCGTTCATCCGTCATCCCTCCCATCCTGCTTCACAGACTTCTTTATAATACTCGGCGCACGCCTAATATGCTAGTCATATTTCTGCTTTCAGAACATTTATTTCGACAAAATGTGAATAATTACTTCTGTTTCGTGAATTTAAAAGGTACTATGTACCTAGCTGCCAAGCAAGAAATAGGACTGCATATTTGGTAAAAATGTCTAAAAAAAGGGCCCGATCACAGTGATCGAATGAAGGAAAGGTTTTCCTCTCCACCTGCCGGACATTCTCTGGCAGAAGTTCTGAAGCGGTCTCCCTGTCATTCCATCCGTATACTATGCCGAACCCTCTTATAATTCCACTAAAACCTAATATTTAATTCTTATTGGTTCTGATACTTGTAGCATTCAAACGGTTAAGCGCCCGTTGCAGAGCCACTTCCGCCCGATGATGGTCTATCTGTTCCTGCTTGCTTTGGAGCCGCAGCTCCGCCCGCTCCCTTGCCGCACGGGCACGCTCTACGTCAATATCTTCAGAGCGTTCCGCACTCTCAGCCAAAATGACCACTTTATCCTTGCGGACTTCAACAAAGCCCCCATTGACCGCGATCACCTCAGTCTGACCACCGATTTTGATACGTACCGGTGCAATCTTCAAGGGAGTGACCAAGGGAAGGTGTCCAGGTAAAATACCAAGGTCGCCTTCTGAGCCGCGAACACTGATGCTGTTGACCTGCTCTGTATAGACCAGGCGCTCCGGCGTCACAATCTCTAATAAATACGTGCTCACTTGAATCCCTCCTGAAAGCTGTCCACAGACAGCTCACTTCGTAAGGCTCTCGGCTATTCTTGCCTGTGTAATTACAGCGTTTTGGCTTTTTCTACTGCTTCTTCGATGGCTCCTACGAAAAGGAACGCTGCTTCTGGAAGATGATCATACTTTCCTTCCAGAATTTCTTTGAAGCTTCGTACCGTTTCTTTAACCGGTACATATTTACCCGGGAAGCCGTTAAACGCCTCGGCAACGTGGAAAGGTTGGGACAAGAAACGCTGGATTTTACGTGCACGTGCTACCAGCATTTTGTCTTCTTCGCTCAACTCGTCCATACCCAGGATGGCAATGATATCCTGAAGTTCGTTGTAGCGGGCCAAAATTTGTTTTACCCCTTGTGCTACATTGTAATGCTCTTCACCTACAACATCTGGAGACAAAATCCGGGAGCTTGATGCGAGTGGATCAACCGCTGGGTAAATACCCATTTCGGAAATTTTACGTTCCAGGTTTGTCGTTGCATCCAAGTGGGCGAATGTTGTAGCAGGTGCCGGGTCAGTGTAGTCATCCGCAGGCACATAGATCGCCTGAATGGAAGTAACAGAGCCTTTTTTAGTCGAAGTAATCCGTTCTTGCAATTGACCCATCTCAGTTGCCAGCGTAGGCTGGTAACCTACTGCGGAAGGCATACGTCCCAGCAGGGCTGAAACCTCAGAACCCGCTTGAGTAAAGCGGAAGATGTTATCAATAAAGAGCAGCACGTCACGGCCTTCTTGATCACGGAAATACTCCGCCATTGTCAGACCGGTGAGGGCAACACGCAAACGCGCACCCGGAGGCTCATTCATTTGTCCAAACACCATCGCTGTTTTGTTGATAACGCCGGACTCTTTCATTTCATGGTACAAGTCATTTCCTTCACGTGTGCGTTCACCTACACCCGCAAATACAGAAATACCGCCATGCTCCTGAGCAATATTGTTAATCAATTCTTGGATGGTTACGGTTTTACCTACACCAGCACCACCGAACAATCCAACTTTACCGCCTTTGGCATAAGGAGCCAGCAAGTCAATAACTTTAATGCCTGTTTCGAGCATTTCTGCTTGAGTCGTCAATTCATCGAAAGAAGGGGCCTGACGGTGAATCGGATTTTTTTCTGCTGTACTAATGTCAGCACCGTTATCAATTGGAGTTCCCAGCACGTTAAATACGCGTCCCAGAGTAGCCTCACCAACAGGCACCGAAATAGGCGCCCCCAGGTCTACCGCTTCAGCTCCGCGAACCAGACCGTCTGTGGAAGACATCGCAATACAACGTACACGATTATCGCCCAGATGCTTTGATGCTTCAAGCGTTAGATCCAGTTTAACTCCAGTCTCCAGCACAGTCCCAATATGAATAGCATTTAGGATCTCCGGAAGCTGACCGCGTTCAAATTCAACGTCAACAACCGGACCCTGGATGCTCACTACGCGTCCTTTGTTCATCTTTTGGTTTCCCTCCTACAAGCTTGCACAGCCGCAAATCCGAAAAACTCTGATTTGTTTTGCGCCCGCAAATTATCATATTAGTATAGGCTCTGCTATACAGCAGTCTGCAAAATCTCATTAAGACTGAGCATTTGCACCTGCCACAATTTCCGTAATTTCCTGGGTAATAGCCGCTTGACGAGCACGGTTATAGGTCAACGACAGTTCACCAATCAGCTTGGTAGCATTTTTGGTAGCAGACCCCATCGCAGTCATCTTCGCTCCCAGCTCACTGGCCTTACCATCCAGCAAAGCGCCGTAGATGAGTGTTTCTGCATAACGCGGCAACAATACTTCCAGCACTCCATCTGGTGAAGGCTCATACTCGTAATCAATCGAGGATGAAGCAGTATCCGAATCCAGTGTTGCCATTGGCAACAAACGGTCGACTGTCGGAATTTGAGTCAGTGCATTGACAAAGCGGTTATAGCATAGATAAAGCTCATCAAATTCTTTAAGTTCAAAGCCTTTTACAGCCTTGCTTGCAATCGTTTTGATATCTGCAAAAGCAGGCGTATCCGACAAGTCAGTCACTGACTCTGCAATAGGGAACTCACGACGTCTGAAATAATCTCGTCCTTTTCGTCCGATGATGAAAATCACAAATTCATCCTGTGAACGGTGACGTTCCGCAATCGTCTGCGTAACCTGCCGCAAAATATTGGCGTTATAACCACCAGCCAGACCACGATCAGATGTGATGATGAGATAAGCAGTCTTCTTAACCGGACGCGTCTCCAGCATCGGATGCTTGACGTTGTTCGATCCAGAAGCAATACTGCTGACGACTTCCTTAAGCTTTTCAGCGTAAGGACGAGCCGACTCCGCTTTCTCCTGGGCTTTTCTCAGCTTGGATGCAGCGACCATTTCCATCGCTTTCGTAATTTGCTTTGTACTCTGTATACTTTTAATCTGACGTTTAATCTCGCGCATACCTTTTGCCATGATTTCACCACCTTCAAGCTTTGGCAAGGCCAAAGCTAACTTCGTAAGCAATCACTTAGCTTTCAGAAAAACAAAGCTACTTCGTAAGATTCAAGTCCAGCCGGACATATATTAAAGGACCTGTTATTGGGGGTAAAACATGCCAAGGAAGCCAAAGCCCGAAGGGCACGCTTCCTTAGAACATTTTTCGTCATAAACAGGCAAATTCATGTATTAAACCGACGTGGCAAACGATTTTTTGAATTTCTCGATAGCTGCTTTCAAAGCTGCCTCGTTATCAGCCACCAAGTCTTTTGTATCACGGATAGATTGAAGCACATCCTGATGGTCAGACTCCATGAAAGACAGGAAGTCCTTCTCAAAACGTTTTACATCCGCTACCGGGATATCATCAAGGAAGCCCTTAACAGCGGTGTATAAGCTCACAACTTGTTTTTCAACAGGCAACGGCTGATGTACACTCTGTTTCAAAATTTCCATCATACGAGCGCCTCGGTCAAGACGGGCTTTAGTGGATTTATCCAGATCGGAACCGAATTGGGAGAACGCTTGAAGCTCACGATATTGAGCGAGATCCAGACGCAAGGAGCCTGCAACCTTTTTCATTGCTTTAATCTGAGCGGAGCCCCCTACACGGGATACAGAAATACCTACGTTAATCGCCGGGCGTTGACCTGCATAGAACAAGTCAGCTTCCAGGAAAATTTGTCCATCCGTGATGGAAATTACGTTAGTTGGAATGTATGCAGAAACATCTGAAGCTTGTGTCTCGATAAACGGAAGCGCAGTAAGTGAGCCGCCACCCAATTCATCATTCAGCTTCGCTGCACGTTCCAGCAAGCGAGAGTGCAGATAGAAAACGTCACCCGGATAAGCCTCACGGCCCGGTGGACGACGCAGCAACAGGGAAAGCTCCCGGTATGCGGACGCTTGTTTGGTCAAGTCATCATATACGACAAGGACATGCTCTCCTTTGTACATAAAATACTCACCCATAGCGCAGCCAGAGTAAGGGGCAATGTACAGCAAAGGTGATGGCTCAGAAGCAGATGCCGTAACAACAATCGTATATTCCAATGCACCGTGACGACGCAATGTTTCAACAACTTGAGCTACTGTAGATTGTTTTTGACCAATAGCAACATAAATACATTTCATACCGTTGCCTTTTTGGTTCAGAATCGCATCAATTGCAATAGAAGTTTTACCTGTTTGACGGTCACCGATGATCAGCTCACGTTGACCGCGGCCAATCGGAACCATAGCGTCAATGGCTTTAATTCCTGTTTGCATTGGCTCATGTACGGATTTACGGGCCATAACACCAGGAGCCTGACTTTCCACCGGACGGAATTCCGTAGTAGCAATTGGACCCTTGCCATCTACCGGCTGACCCAATGGATTAACTACGCGTCCAATCAGTGCGTCCCCAACAGGGACCTGCATGATTTGGCCTGTACGTTTAACTTGACCGCCTTCACGAATGTCAGAGAATGGTCCAAGAATAACGACACCGACATTGCTCTCTTCCACGTTGAGCGCCAAGCCCAATACGCCGTTATCGAATTCAACCAATTCACCGGCCATGACTTTTTCTAGTCCGTAGACGCGGGCAATACCGTCGCCGACTTCAACAACAGTGCCGACTTCAACGACCTCGATATCATTTTTATATTGTTCAATCTGACTTTTAATCAATGAACTGATTTCTTCAGGTTTGATACTCAAGTGTGTTCACCCCTATCTTCTATACTCGTCTGTTAAAGGATTTCTCAAGACGATCCAGCTTGCCGGCCAGACTGCCGTCGTACAGTGTATCGCCGATAACCACTTTCAATCCGCCCAGCAGACTAGGGTCTACTATATTTTCCACGCGGATTGTTTTATGTTCACGGGCTCCGAATTCCTCGGCCACCGTTGCTTTTTCCTGCTCACTTAATGCATAAGTGGAATACACCTTTGCATGGGCCAATCCCAGCTTGTACTCCTGAATCTCAAGGTAACCATCAAGGAGAGCTTCAAACAAATCAGCTCTGCTGCGCTGAATCAACAACTTAATCGTGTTAATTAGCGAGGCAGACACCTTGCCTTCAAAGCTGTTGGCCAGAACCTGAAGCTTTACCTCTTCCGTAATGTTAGGAGAATTAATGAACTTACGGATTTCGGCATCCCCCGATACAGCCTCTACAAAAGCACGCAGTTCCTGCTCGGTCTCCATAATGGTCTGCTCCTGCTCTGCCACTTCAAACAAGGCTTTCGCATACCGTTTGGCAACTACCGTATCCCGGCTCATGCTTTGCCTCCTACCTCTTTAAGGTACTGGTCGACAAGCTCTCCCTGGACTTGGTCTTCCTTGATTTCTTTTTGAATCAGCTTGGAAGCAATTTGTACCGAAGCTTTACCCACTTCGCTGCGCAGCTCGGCAACTGCCTTATTGCGCTCGCTTGTGATTTCACGAACAGCCTCATCCTTCAGGCGAACTGCTTCGTCTTTAGCCTGAATAATAATTTGCTCTGCTTGCTTGTTACCTGTTTGTTTCGACTGCTCAATAATATCGTAAGCTTCCTTACGCGCTTGCTGGAGAGCCTGTTTTTGCTCCTCAACATAAGCAACAGCCTGTTCACGGGTTTGTGCTGCTTCACTCATTTGCTGCAATACAAGCTGACGCCGCTTCTCCATAACGGAAAAGAGAGGGCCGAATGCATAGCGGGTCAGTAACCAGTACAAGATCAAAAATGCAATGATCGTAAAAACGATACTTGTCCAATTTAAACTCAATTGAAGTCACTCCTTTCCGGTGAACGTCAGTCCTGGATCTTTCATGTTTAAGCAACAAAGAAGGCGCGGATGGCTGTGCCTTCCCCGCCAAACCTTGCTAGGTTCAATTCATTAAGCTTTAGCGTAAAAAATAAATGCCAGAACGACCCCGATAATAGGCAGGGCCTCGACCAAACCTACACCGATAAACATTATTGTTTGCAATGTGGACTTTGCCTCCGGCTGACGAGCGATACCTTCAACTGTTTTACTTACGATCAGACCGTTACCGATACCAGCGCCCAAAGCGCCCAAACCTACTGCGATAGCTGCTGCTATTAATGCCCAAGCTCCCATTTTAAAAATCCTCCTTAGAGATGTGTATTTGTATTGTACATGTATTTGCAGTTAAGAGCGAAGCGCACTCCTGAACTTAACTAAAAACCTGAAACTAAATTCACCTAATGTTCTTCTTCATGTGTGTCAATTGCCTGTGAGATATATACGAACGTCAAAATGGTGAAGACGAACGCCTGAATGCTGCCGACAAAAATACTGAATCCTTGCCAGACCACGAGTCCCAATACAGAAGCAACCATACCTCCCACACCAAGTGCTGTCATTTTCAGCAGAACACTGATCAAAACTTCACCGGCAAAAATATTACCGAACAGACGCATACCGTGTGTCAATAGTTTTGAGAACTGCTCAATCAAGTTAATAGGCAAAAAGAATGGAAATGGCTGAACGTAATGCTTGAAGTAAGCTTTGGTATTACGGAAGATCCCCAGGAAATGAACCAGGACAAAGATCATCAATGCCAGTCCAATGGATACCCCTGCATCTGCGGTAGGTGATTTCCACCAGCTGATACCTACATGGGCAGCTTCGCCCGGGTGAGACGCCTGTGCTTGCTCTAATGCTTCCTTGACCGGAACGATGTCATGCCCAAATACTTGTGCACTTTGCACATTATCAAATTCAGTCACGATCCCGAACGGCAGACCCAGCATATTTCCGACGAAAATGAACATGATCAGCGTCATCCCTAAAGAAAGGAATGGCTTCCCTTTTTTCAAATCCATCGTACTGGAAATGAGTCCTTGAACGAATTCTACTACCCATTCCATAAAATTTTGCAGCTTACTCGGATTGTCCACAGACAAATTGCGCGTTGCAGCAAATGCCAATCCAAACACAATCGCGCAAGTCACAACCAGCATAATAATGACGGACAAGTCAATGTTAAACCCGCCCAATTGAATAATCGGTGATTCATGCAACATGTTTTCTCACCCCTTTCTCAGTTGAGCTATCATTTTTCCTGAAGCGTGAATATGGCACCTATAATTAAAAGAAGAAATTGTCCAGTTACCAGGCTTGCCATTACAGCGATCTCATGGAAATAGGCTGGAAATTCAATGGCCAGCACCACTGCCAAAATCGAGGTCCCTAATCGAACGCCAAAGCCAATACCTACCTTTTTCTTCTTTCCTTCACCGGCGGCCGCACTCGCAACCTGTCGAATTTTGTAGGCCATATACAGTACATTTAGACAGCTTACTCCCGTTCCCAGAATGATTCCGTGAGCAATGTCACGATGTTGGGGCATGAAGGCGGAGACCAGGAAACACAGAGCCATAATAATAAGCGCTACGATCCATAACATTTTTTGCATACGGGTCATCTCATTCATGGTTATCCCTCAATACCTTTCCGATCACAAGGGCAATAGTCAATGCGCCTACAACCAAGCCTGCGAGAACGCTTACGCCAGTCCAAATTCCGGAGCCACCAAGTTTGGCATCAAGCCAATTTCCGGCATAGAAACCACCCAGTGTGCATACCGTCAGATCAATGCCGATAGCGCTCACCAGTCCAATTGCCTTGAAGGCATTTCCGGTGTTATTTCGGTTGTTGTTTTGCTTGGAAGGTTTGACCACTTTTCCATGTCACCCCTGTAATTCCAGTCCATTTTACTTAAATATAAGATGCTTTGTCAATTGAGATATTTTAGCGCCCTAAAGTATAAAAATCAGTCGACAAAGCATCTAAAAATGCTGTATCCCTTGGTAACCGTACAGTTTAACTGTATGCTTACCTTGTAAAGGAATATTATTACGAGCGGACGCCTTTTGTGAACATTGTGTGAAATTCTTCAGGGCGTTCGGTTTTGACACCGTAATGGTGCAAAATCGCATTGACAATTCTTACCGACGCCTGTCCGTCGCCATAAGGATTCGCTGCCTGACTCATAGACTCGTACAACCCGGAATCTGTCAAAAGAGCCTTGGTACGATTGTAGACATTCTCTTCACTCGTACCGACCAATTCCAATGTGCCTGCCTCAATCCCTTCCGGTCTTTCGGTCGTATCACGTAGTACCAGTACAGGTACGCCGAACGAAGGCGCTTCTTCCTGAAGACCACCGGAATCCGTAAGAATCAGATGCGTGTGCGGATAAAAATTGTGTAAATCTACAACGTCCAGCGGATCAATCAGCTTAATACGCGGATGGTTGCCTAAAATCTCAAATGCAGGTTCCTTCACAGCCGGACTCGGATGAACCGGATAAACGATAGCGATATCTTCAAATTCGTCTGCGATCCGTTTTACCGCATTAAAAATTTGACGGTGTGGTTCCCCTTGCGACTCACGACGGTGGGCTGTCATCAGAATCAAACGCTTGCCCTGAGCCCATTCCAGTACTGGGTGTTCGTAATCCTGACGAACCGTATACTGAAATACGTCAGTCACCGTATTTCCTGTTACATATATTCGCGATTCAGGTTTATTTTCCTTCCGCAAATTGCCAGCGGATAAAGAAGTAGGCGAGAAATGAAGATCAGACAACACGCCTGTGAGCTGACGATTCATTTCCTCTGGATACGGAGAAAGCTTGTTCCATGTCCGCAAGCCTGCTTCCACATGCCCTACTTCAATTTGTTGCATAAAGGCTGCGTAGCTAGCGAGGAAAGTGGTCAGCGTATCACCGTGAACCAATACGATATCCGGTTTGGCCTCACGTAATACAGGTTCCAGCCCCTGAAGTACACGGATGGAAATTTCGTTGAGTGTCTGACGGTCTTTCATCACATCCAGATCATAGTCAGGGTGAATGTTAAAGACCTCCAGAACCTGATCAAGCATTTGGCGATGTTGAGCTGTAACGCATACCACAGACTCGATATGCTCCGGATGACGCTGAAGCTCTAAAATGAGAGGAGCCATTTTAATCGCTTCCGGACGTACGCCAAAAATGGTCATTACTTTGATTTTGGACATTTTAAGTTGAAACCCCTTTTCATAATAAACGTTCGGTTCACAAATCTTCTTAATGCGAAAACAACCTGTCCGCAACGTCCATAAATTTGCCGACCTCCAAAGACGGTCTACTTGGTTCCGTACAAGCGGTCTCCCGCGTCACCAAGACCTGGAATGATATAACCATGATCATCCAGACGCTCATCCAGTGCAGCGACATAAATGTCTACATCAGGATGGGCATCTTGCACAGCTTTAACTCCTTCAGGAGCAGCAATCAGATTCATCATTTTAATTTGGGTACAGCCTCTTTTTTTCAACACGTCAATAGCCGCAATTGCCGAGCCGCCTGTTGCAAGCATCGGATCAATGACGATCAATTCACGCTCAGTCACGTCTGTAGGCAACTTCGTGTAGTATTCCACAGGCTGCAATGTTTCAGGGTCGCGGAACAATCCCACATGCCCTACCTTTGCTGCTGGCAGCAGCTTTACGACACCATCCAGCATACCCAAGCCTGCACGTAAAATCGGAATGAGGCCCAGCATACGTCCGGAAATCACTTTACCTTCTGTCTCAGCAACCGGTGTTTGCACCGTAATGCTTTCCAACGGGATGTCCCTCGTAATTTCATAAGCCATCAAAGTTGCTACTTCATCCACGAGCTCGCGGAAATCCTTGGTGTTGGTCCGCACATCGCGGATAAATGTAAGTTTGTGTTGGATCAAAGGGTGATCACAAACCACCAGTTTTGCCATGATATATTCCCTCCGGTATTATCGTCACGTTCTTCCGCACCAGAATATCGAACATCCTGAATGGAAAGGATCTATGTAACCTATTTGTACAAGCCAAATAAGCACAGATGCAATGCGTGCCTGTAAATCCTGTTTATTATAACATTCCCTTGGTTGATTTAACACCTGCCACCACAACCTTTGGTCCAGAGAAAAGATATGTAAAGTAAAATACCTACTCCGTCACTTCACGAGTGACTTTTGTCATAGAAACCTGCATCAAAAAAGGCTCTAACGGCCCTTGACCGTCAAAGCCTTTTGAACTTCAAAATTCCGGCCTGAGCTAAAGAGTTGGGGTGCGGGTTCCTGATGCAGCGGCATTTTTTATCTATACTTCAAATTGTCCCACGCTCCCTGAAATTGCTGCAGCATTTCGTCTTTTGTAATAACCCCTGCTATATAGGCTTGCATACTACTGCTTAAATCCTGATTCAGTCCTTTCGGGAAGCGCTGGAAGTTCCAGCTCCATATCTTGCCTTCCCTCACATGCCGGGATATTTCCGCACCAAGATCACCTGTCGTTTCATCACTGGATGTAATGCTTTTGAAGGCGGGGACGAATTTGAACTCCTTGGTGATATAGTGCTTGCCTGTCTCCGAAGTAACCGGCCAATTGAGAAAATCTTTTGCCTCCTGCTTCACAGGAGAATTTTTATTGACCACCCAGTTGGATGCCACCCCCACTGCAAGCCTGCCTCCTTTAGCAGGATCATTATCTATAGGCGTAGGCAAAATACCCAGATTCAAGTTAGGATTAATACCGTCTATTTGTGGCTGAGTCCAGTTACCCTGATGCATCATGGCGGCCTTGCCTGTCGCAAATAACGTGACTTGTGTATTATAGTCTGTCGTAAGGGGATTGCTGTTACCATATTTTAAAGTCAGGTCAAGCAGCTTCACCCACTGATCAAACACAGGATTGCCAGGGATACGGGCTGTTCCCTTATTTAAATGCTCGACGTAGGTCTCCGGGTTCGGCTGTCTGGCAAACGGAATATTGGCAAAATGGTTCCCCAGCACCCACCATTCCGCATATCCGTTAGCAAACGGTGTAATCCCTGCCGCTTTCAGGCGCTTTGCTGCTTCCTCCAGCTCACTCATCGTCTGAGGCAGCTTGGTTATGCCTGCCTGCTTGAACAAATCCTTATTATAAACAAATCCAAAGCCTTCCAGATTCATGGGCTGTCCGTAAATCTTACCGTTAACGGTCATCGGCTTGCGGGCAAAATCATCCAGATCCTTTACCCATGGCTGATCCGACAAGTCCTCCAAATACTCAAACCACGTATCACGGTCCTGATAGCCCTCATTGGTGAAAATGTCCGGCTGATCGCCTGAGGCGAATTTAGCCTTCAACGAAGCACCGTAATCCGTACCGCCTCCGACAGATTGGATATCCAGCTTGATGCCAGGATGCGTTTTTTCATATTCCGCCTTGAGTTTGTTTAGCGGCTCTGAAATCTCTACTTTGAACTGATAGATGTGTATCGTTTTCATCTCGTTTGGCCCGGCCTGCGTATTTCCACAACCCGAAAGCGTACATGCGAGCAGTACGATCAAGGAGAAGACAAGAAGTGCTGTTTTTTTCATCGGTTATCCCTCCCGTCAGCCTTTGACCGCACCGGCCGCAATGCCGGAAACGATGTATTTTTGCATCACCAGAAAAAAAACAACAATTGGCGTGATCCCCAGTGCCAGCGCTGGCAGCGCCAAGTCCCATTGCTTGGTATACTGGCCGAACAGCATATAGGTCGCAATCGGAATGGTGCGCAGCTCCGGATCATTCAAAATGAGCGATGGCAGCAGATAGTCATTCCAAATCCATAAGGTGTTCAAAATAAGTACGGTTACGAACATAGGCAGCAGCAGCGGACACACGATGCGAAAGAACACACCGTACCGTGAGGAACCATCCACCCTCGCCGCCTGCTCGACCTCAACAGGCACCGTTTTAACAAACCCGTGAAAGAGAAAAACGGATAACGGCGCTCCAAAGCCCAAATAGCACAAAATCAGTCCTGGTATGCTATTGTTCAAACTCAGCACGTTGGATACCTCCATGAGCGGCAGCATGATGGACTGAAAAGGCACGACCATCGCAGCCACAAGTAAACCGAACAGCAATCGGTTAAAACGCGTATCGTGGCGAACCATCTGGTAAGCAGCCATCGAGCTGATCAACAGCAGGAGAGCATTGCTGACGATGGTGACGACCAGTGAATTCCCCAGCGCTGTAGGGAAATTTATTTTATTCCAGGCGTTGACGTAGTTCTCAAACCGGAAGGTTGTCGGCCACGAAGCGGAATGGGCCAAAATGTCGCCAAAGGATTTAACGGAATTGACGAGCAAAAAATAAAACGGAATCAGAAAGATCAATCCGAGCACAATGAGCACGATTTCAGCAACCCATGTACCCAAGCGATAGCTCGACGTTTTTCCCATTACATTTCAACCTCCTTCTTCTTCGTGAGGCGCACCTGAATGATCGTAATGATCGCTACGATGATAAAGAAAATCATAGCTTTGGCGGTCCCCAATCCAAGACGATTATTTGTAAACGCTTCATTATATATGTCCAACGCTACGGACTCTGTCGACTTGAAGGGTCCACCCTTTGTCAGAGCCAAATTCAGCTCAAACACTTTAAAGGACCAGGATATCGCCAGAAAGAGGCAGACGGTTACGGCTGGCATAATAAGCGGCACTACCACTTGGCGTAAAATCTGTCTTCGGCTTGCACCGTCGATTTGAGCCGATTCAATCAGGGCATGGGGGACGTTATTTAACGAGGATATGTAGATAACCATGAGATAACCTGCGTATTGCCAAACAAACACAATGACAGTTCCCCAAAAAGCAGTTGGCCCATCGCCAAGCCACGGTAGTTTGAAAAGGGACAGTCCGGTTGCCTCCCCCACCGCAGAAAAACCGCGTACAAAGATAAACTGCCAGATGAAGCCAAGCAGCAAGCCACCAATCATATTAGGCATAAAAAATACAGTCCGCAACGCGTTGCGGGTACGCAACGGCTTTGTAAGTACATAAGCCAGGGAAAAGCCGATCAGATTCGTCAGAATCACGCCACATACGGTAAAACGGACCGTGAACCAGAACGCATTCCGAAAATCCGGATCATCTCTGAAAATATGGACGTAATTCCTCAGTCCGAGCCATCGGACATTTTCAGACACTCCGTCCCAGTTGGTCATGGAATAATATAGTCCCAGCAGGAACGGAATGACCATAATTAAGACGAAAAACAACGCCATAGGGCCTACAAATACGAGCTGCTGCAATAACTGCGCGGATTTTCTTTGACTCAAGTGTCATCACTCCTCTGTGTAGATCATGAAGGAAAACACAAATAAATCCCTACCTTAATCGCTTATTACCCAAAAATGTAAGTTTCGAGTCGCCAGAAAACAAAAAAAGGCTGTTCCCCCTCCGGCTTACGGAAGGAAAACAGCCTTATCCTATCATGGATAGGTGGTTGATTTTAATTAGTATTGAGTACCTGGATAGATCGGGAATTTTTCAGTCAGCTCGCCAACCGCTTGGCTTGCTTTGGACAGTACCGTATCATCCTTCGGATTCTTGAGCGTTTCGGCAATGATCTTACCGATTTTAACCATGGCCTCTTCATCCATACCACGGGATGTCGCAGCAGGAGTACCAATACGAATTCCGCTGGTAACGAACGGACTTGTCGGGTCGAAAGGAATCGCGTTTTTGTTTACCGTGATGCCTACGGAATCCAGTACATGCTCCGCCTCTTTACCTGTAATGTTCAGGTTACGCGTATCCAGCAGCATCAGGTGATTATCTGTACCACCCGATACGATGTTAATTCCCTCCGCCAGCAGCGTCTCTGCCAGTACCTGTGCATTGCGAACTACCTTTTGTGCATAGGTTTTGAAGGAAGGTTGGAGTGCTTCACCCAAGGCAACGGCTTTGGATGCGATCACATGCATTAATGGACCGCCCTGAGTACCTGGGAATATCGCCTTGTCTATCGCTTGCGCCCACGCTTTACGAGTCAGAATCAATCCTCCACGCGGACCACGCAGCGTTTTGTGCGTCGTTGTGGTTACAAATTGAGCATGCGGAACCGGGTTAGGATGAATACCCGCTGCCACCAGACCGGCGATGTGCGCCATATCTACCATGAACAGCGCACCCACATCGCTGGCGATGGAAGCAAAGGCTTCAAAATCAATGGTACGCGGATATGCGCTAGCTCCAGCTACAATCAGACGAGGGCGATGCTTGAAGGCTGCCTTGCGTACTTCATCATAATCAATGCGGAAGTTGTCTTCGCGTACACCATAAGCAACAAAGTTATACAACAAGCCGGAAGCGTTAACGGGGCTTCCGTGTGTCAGATGGCCGCCATGCGCCAAATTCATACCCAGTACGGTATCTCCAGGTTTGAGTGCTGCCAAATAGACCGCCATGTTGGCTTGTGCTCCAGAGTGAGGCTGCACGTTGGCATGCTCGGCACCGAACAATTCTTTGGCGCGATCACGCGCAATGTCTTCGACGATATCTACGTGCTCACAGCCACCGTAGTAACGTTTGCTCGGATAACCTTCAGCATATTTATTCGTCAGTACAGAGCCCATCGCTTCCATAACCGCTTCGCTGACGATGTTCTCCGATGCGATCAGCTCGATATTGTGGCGTTGTCGTTTCAGTTCAAGTCCCATTGCTTCCAGCACTGCCGGGTCACTCTTACGCAGATGTTCCATCATGATTGATTACTCCCTCTCCATAGTCAATTGTTGGGTATACAAAGTATAAAACAAACAGTCCACGCCAAATGCTAATCACAGTTTCCGCCGTCTTCTTGTTCAAGGGTGTACACCGCCCGTTGTCCTCCTATCAGTGGAGGACGCGTGAACGCCGCAGTCACACGTGCTTCGCCAATCCAGCGAAGGCTTGGACGAAACGGAACGGCTATGGGACGCAGATGCATGCCAATCAGCGTTTCGCCAATGTCTATCCCGGCATGCGCCTGCACATTCATCGCCAAACACGCGTCGTCCATCGACCGGTAGGCCACCGCAGCCATAGAGCCGCCTGCCGTGCGTACAGGAACAGCGGCAACTTCTATTAATCCCAGCCGCTCCAGCACAGCCCGTTCAACGACCAACGCACGGTTCAAATGCTCGCAGCATTGAAACGCCACGTCAAAGCCATATTCCCGGCGTGCGGAATCTACTCCAGCCAGCAGCTGCTGCGCCACATCGAGCGCTCCCGCCGTGCCGATCCGGCTTCCAGCCACTTCACTCGTGCTTACACCAACCACCAGCAGGCGACTAGCCTTCAGACCGGCTGCTTCAGCGAGTTCCCGCACGGCAGAAGCGGTCTGTGCTTCAAGTGAAATCTCACGATCCAATTGTCCCACCATTGGAACCTCCCTTGGTTGAACAGTCCCTCAGAGACTAGGCATGGTCTCATGCCTTAAGTTCAACACACTTTCTCCTGATATCACAATCTGACTATATTATAGCCGATGATTTGGATTTCGAGCAGAAAAATTGGAAGAACTAGAAGACAGCAAAAGATCTGGAGTAGCTCATATACGAAAAAAGAGCAGTCCACACCTATGTGGAATTGCTCTTTTGCCCAGGCGACCGGCCGTATATCCGGTGCTCCATCGTGGTTAATCCCACTTTTGTCGCCAGTTACACCGGATTCTCATTTTTCCACCTTATCTTAACGGATTAATCGTCGAAAATCAACAGATTCCGTACAAATCAGATGAGTGACACCGACTTTATTCGGAAGAGGCCTTTAACTTGTCCAGCAGCTTATGCAGTGCTGTGCGGATTTCCGCAGCCGTGACATCGTAATCCTCCCGCGAGCCCCCGAATGGATCGGAAATATCAAAGCCCGGAATCCGTTGGTGCAGCTCAATCATCCGCTCACGCTCCTGCGCCGACAGCTCTTGTCCGAGTGAAGCCATCAGCTCCTGTGAAGCGTACAAGCCGTCCAACTCCTGTACATCATTCAGCACTTCATCCCGATCCTCCACGTATTCCTTGAGCGTAAATACTTTGCCCGCCGTATGGGGAAACCGCTGAATGACGTGCTGCTTATGCCCTTGCGTCAAGGTTAAAATCAGATGTGCCCACTCGGCAAGTCCGCCGCTCATTGGGGTCGAGGTCAACTGATCCGAGATATCGTGGTCCCGTAGAACCGCCTCTGCGTGCCGAGATATCGGTGTGCCTTCCATCGCGGCCACTCCCGCAGAGCGCACCTCCAGTTCCACCCCGTGTTCAGCGGCCAGCTTACGCAGCATCCCTTCAGCCATTGGACTGCGACAGGTGTTTCCTGTGCATACGAATAAGATATGCTTCAACGTTTTCACCCCCCGTATGTTAAAAATATATAAACAGAGGATCATTTTCTATAATCCTAAGCCTTTACTATAATCCTGTATTTATTTTACACTGTCCACTCTAAAATCAAAACATAAACATAAAGCCAAACGCCAGCAATATAGCACCGCCCACGGCTTCTCCGTAATCTCCTAGATTGCGGCTGACCTTGCGGCCCACCAGCAATCCAAGCATTGCCATCGCACCTCCGAAAAAGCCAAACGCCAGAACACTCAGCACCAGATCACTCTGGAACATCCCCAGCGACACCCCTACAGAAAACGAGTCAATGCTCACCCCAAGTGCAAACAACAAGAGACCCAAAGGTGAACGATGATCCAATACTTGTACACCGTCCCCCTTGAAGGAACTATATACCATATGCCCGCCTAAAAGGATGAGTAACCCACCTGCAAAATAGGTCGTCACATGGCCCAGTAAAGAACTCATATAATGGCCTGTGAACATCCCCAGCAATGGCATCAGAATGTGAAAAAAGCCAATCACCGTGCTGATGCGCAGCACATCCCGCAGGCGTATCCCCTTCATGCCGATCCCTACGCCCAGCGATAACGCATCCATCCCCAGCGCTACTGCCATGATCAGAATCGTTACAACCTGCCCGACATGGGCAGAGGCTGACAGCATACTCCATCCCTCCATTATCCGTCCGTTCTTGTTAACGTTATGCGGACAAGGGGGAAAACAGTACAAGCATACAGTGGTTGTAGCTGTATATTGCTATAGACGAACGATTCGATGGCCTGCGGCTTTCAACAGGCGGTTCATAACGGCATCTCCCAGCCCATTGGGCGGACAGGCTTCCGACAAAATATAGGTGACACCGTCCTCATCGCAGCGGCGCAGCACGCCGTACAGGCGCTGCGCTGCCTCATGGAGCGCGTCCCGCTTGCCTAGCGTGTAGACGCGCTCTCCGGCATAGCTGGCAGCATGCTCGTCGAACGCGAGCACCGCCGTGCGCTCGCCGCGCGCGCGAGCCTCCGCCAGCGCAGCGCGAATCCAGCCCGCCACCTTATCGGGCGACGGGCCCTGCACTACACTCAAGCGGCCGCGTGGCGCGTAGTGCGTGTACTTCATGCCCGGCGAACGTGGTGCCGGGCTGTCGGCGTCCTCGCCGGGCGAAGCGGCGACCAGCGCCGGGTCCAGCGCGACCGCGCGAGCGACCGCAGCAAGCTGCTCGGACGTCACGCCGCCGGGGCGCAGGATGGTGACGGTTCCGTCGTCACCAGCCTGTACCACCGTAGACTCCAGCCCTACACCTGTGGGGCCACCGTCCAGAATGCCGCCGATGCGGCCCTCCAGGTCCTCCTGCACATGCTGTGCAAGGGTCGGACTGGGCCTTCCCGAGCGGTTCGCGCTTGGCGCAGCCAGCGGACAACCGGCTTCCGCGATTAAGCGCAGCGCTATCGGATGATCCGGCATACGCACGCCGACCGTGTCCAGCCCTGCTGTCACACGAGGTGACAGCGCCTGCGGCACCACCGGCAACACTAGCGTCAGCGGTCCCGGCCAGAACGCTTCCATCAGCGCCCGGGCCGTAGCGTTTATCTGGACTACCATGCCTTTCAATTGGACAGGGTCGGAAATATGTACAATGAGCGGATTATCGGAAGGTCGTCCTTTGGCGACAAACACCGCCTCCACCGCTGTTGTACTGCGCGCATCGGCACCCAGGCCGTAGACGGTCTCTGTAGGGAAAGCCACCGTGTCTCCCGCTTGGAGCAGCACGGCGGCCTCACGGATGCCTTTTTCCGCCGCAATCCGAGCCTGTCCACCTCCGTTTTCGCCGGAGATATCCTCTTCAGAAACCAAACATCTTACATCCCACCATTTGGTATGCGAAACCTCCGGCGCCTGCTTGGGCTTCTCCTTTTGTGCAAACTCTCCGTGCAAATCTTGTATTGGATTCGATTTATCGGTCATATCAGATCATCCCATATCTTATTGTCATACAGTCCGATTCATGTTGCTTGTTCCCAAAAAAGCCTACTTTGAAAACTCAACTGAATCGGCTCTGCCATGTATATATACTGTACATCCCATTATAGCATATGGGAAACTCGCAACCGTTCTTCTCTTCTCCGCAGCCTGCACGTATACCAACCACGAATAGGGAAAAGCAAACTGTACATCTATCTTTTGCAATTCACAAGGATTAGGCAAATAAGCCGCTTACCCAGCCCCACAACCCCGTAAGAGCATCCCACAGAAAGAAACGCACTTCCGGTTCCTTGCCATTCGCGTTCGTCTGACCGTCTCCACGATTCGCTTTTGCCGATACCGTTTGTGCCGCTGCTTCCCCACTGCCTGCATCAATAAAACACAATGGCGGAAACAGCACACACCACCAATTTTGCCCTTTGCCTTGTCCTAGTGTGACTCGAAGGGCCTCATAATTCCCTGCAGGATAGACAAGGCCACCATACATTTTCGTCGGAAAAGGAACGCTTGCCAGTTCCACCTGATGGTTATATGCAATACCGCGCCGAGCCAGCTCAGCACCTACCAAACGATCAATTTCAGGTAAGTGAGCGGCAATCAACTCTCTCGCTTGATTTAAGCTTTGCGGGTTTTCCAGCTTTCCCACCCACGCATTCATCTGCTGTACGATGGCATCCCGTATGTCACGTTTAACCAGCTGATCCTCTGGACGATCTGAATTGGCTAAGATACGCAGCCGGATGGAATCATGCGGAATCACTATCGCCCCTGTTGCTGTCATTCCTGACGTTATAGGACCTCTCGCTCCAGTGGTCATGGCAGCATCCGTTTTTTGGCCTTCCCAAGACATCATTAAGATCGAAATACAAAATAGGATCATGGCAGCTTGCTTTACCCAGCTTTTCATCTTTGTCCCCCCAAACCCAAACTCTATCATGTCTATCAGTCTGTCCGGTTTGGGAGAGTCTAAACCTATGAATCTCGTAAAATGTTTAGAGCAAAGATTTGTTTATGATCTGCGAATATGAAAAAGCCCAGATTTCGCAATCTGAGCCCTTCGTTGCACCGTTTTACTATATACAAATATCAATTCGTACCTTCTTACAATCCACGTACACTAAGCTTTTTTTGCCTTTGCCAAGCTCACTCTGGAAGGCTGTGGCAGATCATCCTCCAGCTCCTGACCATGAATCTTAATGCTCATAATGACGCCCATACTCGCCATGTTGATAATCAGAGAAGTCCCGCCGTAACTAATGAATGGCAGCGTAATCCCTGTCAGCGGCATGATATTGAGGAAAGCACCAATATTTTCAAAAATCTGATATAGCAGCATGGAGACAATTCCGACAATTATATATGGTCCTGACCGTTCCCGACACTCTAGCGCAATAACAATCATCCGGTAAATTAGAATAAAGTACAACACCAGCAATAGCGACGAACCAGTAAAGCCAAACTCCTCCGCCACTACAACAAAGATCGAGTCTGCATACGTATACGGCACACGCCCCGATTGAACTGAGCTACCTTTCGTAAATCCTTTACCCAGCATGCCACCCGAGGCTATAGCCAGCCTACCATTACCAGTCTGATATTTAGCATCTCTAGTGGCCTTCTCTGGAACCAGCCAAGGATCAAAGCGGTTAACCAAGTGAGGTTTTCCAATAGTATCAGATAAAAAATGTTTAGCCTGATCATGATAATGTGTGTACCAAAATATTCCTGAGCTGGCCGTTCCTGCTATGAGCAGTAAACCAATCAACGCATGAGCCATCTTTATATTTCCAATCCAAAACATTCCAAACATGATAATAATATAACTTAGTGCATTACCTAAGTCATTCTGAGCCAAAACAAGCACAAAAGGTAGAAAAGTGATCATACTAATCGGCACTACATCACGCCAGAAGAGCATTTGTGCTCTTTGCTTATTCCTACGCACTAATACATAGGCCATAAAGAGAACCAGGATTAATTTAAATAATTCCGCAGGCTGGATACTTAATCCCCCTATATCCAGCCAACCAGATGCATTATTCTTCTTTTCACCTGCAAAGATTGTTAACAAAAGTAGCAAAATCCCAAATCCATAAATATATAGGGAATGCCTTAGAAACAAGCGATAATCGAAAATACTTAGACCCAAAATCACAAGAAAACCAAGCACATAAAAGATAATCATTTTGATGTAGTCATTACCATGGCCCTGTCCTATTTTTTCGAAATAGATACCAGCACTGTATGTTGCAAATACACTAATGACCATCAACATCCCAAGGATGAAAATGATACCCGTATCCATCTTTTTCAATTTACGAAGCATAAGAATCCTCCAAATTAGGTAATCGACTACTCTCTTATTCTAAATCAATTATATAACAAATGGAAATTTCCTAGATGTGACAGGAAAATAATGTTTCTTAGAAAAGTCTATTTATTATTAATTTCATACCATTCAATACAAAAAAAGCCCAGATTTAATAATCTGGACTCTTTACATCTCATATTTTCTCCAACCATAAAAATCAAGTAACATCCGTTCAAAAGCACAGCTCTAGACCTTTTGCGCCTTCGCCAAGCTCACTCTGGAAGGCTGTGGCAGATCATCCTCCAGCTCCTGACCATGCACTTTAATACTCATAACCAAGCCAATACTGGCCATATTAATGAGCAACGACGTACCCCCGTAGCTGATGAACGGAAGCGTAATCCCCGTGAGCGGCATGATGCCCAGGAATGCGCCGATATTCTCAAAAATCTGATATAACAGCATGGACACAATACCCACGATAAGATAAGGTCCGGCACGATCACGGCATTCCAGCGCAATCAGAATCATTCGGTGAATCAAAATAAAATATAACAAGAGCAGCACCGAGGAGCCCACAAAGCCAAATTCCTCCGCTACGACCACAAAAATAGAATCCGCATACGTATAAGGAACACGCCCGGATTGAACCGAGGTTCCCTGCAAAAAGCCCTTGCCCATCATCCCGCCAGAGGCAATCGCCAGCTTGGCGTTCTTAGTATGATAAGATGCCTTCGCAGTCGCTTTTTCCGGTACCAGCCAAGGGTCCAGACGCTCTACCCAGTGACTGCGGCCAATCCCCTTCATAAAGGAATCAATCTCATCGTGAAACGAGATATAGGCTTTTAGCCCGCCACCAACAGCGACTGCAAATATGGTAAATCCGATCAGTGCATGGGATGCCTTCACATTCCCAATCCATAGCATACCGATGACAATAACGATGTATCCAAGTGCATTACCCAGGTCATTTTGTGCCATGACCATTGCAAAAGGGACAAAGCTCACCAGAGCGACTGGAAGTACATCCTGAACAAAATACAGCTTGCTTTTGCGCTTTTTGATCAACATATACGTCAAAAAAATGATAAGAACCAGCTTGAACACCTCAGCAGGCTGAAGGTTCAAACCACCGATTTTCAAGAAGCCCTGAGAGTTGTTAACCGTCCCGCCAAAAAAGCCGAGACCTAACAGGAATATTCCGCCTCCATATACATACAGTGCTTTTTTAATAAATATTCGAAAATCGACTACCGCTATACCCAAGATCGCCACAAAACCCAATATATAATATCCGATCATCTTCTGGTAGTCATTGCCGTGCTCCGCCAAGTTCGTAGGACCCCTGCCTGCGCTATATACCGTTATGATACTAATCGCCATGAGCAAAACCAGAATAAAGATAACCGGACCGTCAATTTTTTTTAATTTCTGAAGCATGATTTCCCCCTGAGCCGTTTCTCGGTCATACACCTCTTATTCTAAAGGAAAGACTCGCAAAAAGAAAATGGAGCACTACTCCGAGACGCCTAGGACATGTCGTTCAATGCCTGCAAGGTCCGGAACAATCAAGATTGTCTTCCAATGACCTGCCTGCTCTAGCAAAGCGGCCACGTCTCTGGCCTGTCCCATGCCCAGCTCGAAGCCGATCAGCCGGGGCGGAGCCTGAAGGAGCCCTAGCTGCTCCAGCATCGCCCGATACGGGCCAAGCCCGTCAGGGCCGCCATCCAGCGCCATACGCGGCTCATGATCGCGCACCTCCGGCTGCAAGCCAGCGATATCAGCAGCCGGAATATACGGCGGGTTGGACACGAGGATGTCTACTGCCGAACCCGCAAACGGCGTTAGCAAATCGCCCTCGCGGAATTCCACGGCTGCCCCGTTGGCCACTGCGTTACGGGCGGCCATTTCCAGCGCAGCAGCGGAAATATCCCCCGCTACTACGCGCCAGCGCGGTCGCTCAGCCGCCAGTGTCACGGCGATCGCACCGCTGCCCGTGCCGATATCGAGCGCCTGCGGAGCGCCGTTCGGCCACAAATGATCGCCGTGCTGGAGTATGGCCTCGACGAGCAATTCGGTCTCGGGGCGCGGGATTAGCACCGACGGTGAAACCGCAAACGGGCGGCCATAAAATTCCTGCCGTCCGATAATATACTGCGCCGGTTCGCCCGCTGCTTTACGGCTTATGAGCGCTTCCCACATCTCCTTGCCAGAGACAGGGAATGGATCAGCCAGCGCAGCGTAGAAGGCCGTGCCTTCCAGCCCAAGCACGTGCTCCAGCAACAGGCGGGCATTATGCTGCGGCTCCAGCACGCCACAGCTTCCTAAAAAAGAAGAAGCCTCAACTAAGGCTTCTCTGATACTCATGTTCTGCTCCGGCGACATTCGATATACACGATCACGTTCGTGTCCCACAGCTTAAACCCCTTGTTCCATCAAATCAGCCTGCTCCGCAATCGTGAGTGCCGATACGATTTCTTCAATCTCCCCGTTCATCACCTGATCCAGCTTGTGCACGGTCAAGCCAATACGGTGATCTGTTACACGACTTTGCGGGAAGTTGTAGGTACGGATGCGCTCACTGCGATCCCCAGTACCTACTTTGCTCTTACGCTCGCCTGCATATTTGGCTTCCTCTTCCTGACGCATCATATCCGAAATGCGAGCGCGCAAAACTTGCAGCGCCTTCTCCTTGTTGGAGTTCTGGGACTTGCCGTCCTGACAGGTTGCCATAATGCCTGTTGGCATATGCGTCACACGCACTGCGGATTTCGTCGTATTGACAGACTGACCGCCCGCACCGCTGGAACAGAATGTATCCACGCGGATATCCTTGTCTAAGATTTCGATATCCACTTCTTCTGCCTCAGGCATCACGGATACCGTGGAAGTAGACGTATGAATACGTCCGCCAGATTCCGTCGTCGGAATCCGCTGTACGCGGTGTGCGCCGCTTTCGAATTTCATTTTGCTGTAAGCACCGCGTCCGTTAATCATGAAAATAACCTCTTTAAAGCCCCCAAGGTCATTCATGTTCGCATCCATCAGCTCTACACGCCAGCCTTGAGTATCTGCGTAACGGGTGTACATACGGTATAAGTCCGCTGCAAACAGTGCGGCTTCGTCACCGCCCGCTGCACCACGAATTTCGATAATAACGTTCTTATCATCGTTCGGGTCCTTCGGCAGCAGCAAAATACGAATTTTTTCGTCCAGCTCCCGCTTACGGGCACTCAGCTCTTCAATCTCCATTTTGACCATTTCACGCATCTCGTCGTCCAGCTTTTCGCCCTGCATAGTTTTAGCAGCGTCCAGCTCTTCAACGACAGTTTTATATTCAGTATATGCTTCATAAGCAGGCTGTAAATCAGACTGTTCTTTGGAATAATCTCTAAGTTTTTTGCTATCGTTCGCCACATCCGGATCGCAGAGCAGTTCGCTCAGTTTATCGTAGCGGTCCGCCAATGATTGCAATCGGTCCAACAAGCGATTCACCTCTTCAGTTAAATTAATATGAAACCAGCTTCAAATTCACTGGCTACAGCTCTTTATTATAACAACTAATCGATTAATTAGCTACAAAAAATACTTGCTAATTTAGGATTTTGCAAAAATTCCGCAAATCTATTGAGTCGAGTCCACAAAATTCTGAATGAATTGAATGACAAACTCTAATAAGAAAAGAAATGTGAACCAAATAAAAAGCCGCCGCCCTGAACAGGCAGCGACTACGTAATTAGCACATGCAGGAAACACATATACATTAACCCAATAAGTTTATATATCAACACCGGGTGCTATACACTTAAATGCATGCTAAACATTAAAACGGAAATGCATAACGTCTCCGTCTTGCACCACATATTCCTTGCCTTCCAAACGAAGCTGACCACGTTCCTTAGCCCCGTTCATAGAGCCGGCAGCGACCAAATCATCGTAGGATACAACCTCGGCGCGAATAAATCCGCGTTCAAAATCCGAGTGGATTACGCCCGCAGCGCCTGGTGCTTTTGTTCCTTTATGGATAGTCCATGCACGTACTTCCTGCACACCTGCTGTGAAATACGTATACAGTCCCAACAAGCGGTAAGCTGCTTTGATCAGACGGTTCAGACCGGATTCAGTCAGTCCCAGCTCCTCAAGGAACATCGCCTTATCTTCGCCTTCCAGCTCGGCAATTTCAGACTCTACTTTAGCACTGATCGGTACCACTTCTGCATTTTCTGCAACAGCAAATTCACGTACCTTTTGCACATATGGATTGCTGTCGGCTTCTGTTACACCATCTTCACTGACATTAGCCGCATACAGTACAGGCTTCATCGTGAGCAAATGAAGATCGCGTACAATCAGCTTTTCGTCTTCTGACAATTCTACGCTACGCGCAGGTTTGTCAGCATACAGCGATTCCTTGATCCGTTCCAGCACTTCAACCTCTTGGGCGTATTGCTTGTTGCCGCCCTTCATGTTTTTGCGGGAACGCTCAATGCGCTTGTCTACGCTTTCGATATCAGCCAGAATCAGTTCCAGATTAATAGTCTGAATATCGCTGATTGGGTCAATTTTGCCGTCCACATGGGTAATATTCTCATCTTCAAAGCAACGCACCACATGTACAATTGCATCCACTTCGCGAATATGAGCCAAAAACTTGTTACCCAGACCCTCACCCTTGCTGGCGCCGCGTACAAGCCCCGCAATATCAACAAATTCAAAAGCCGTTGGCACCGTTTTGTTCGGTACTACCAGCTCAGTCAGCTTATCCAGCCGCTCGTCCGGTACTTCAACGACCCCTACGTTAGGGTCAATTGTACAAAATGGATAGTTTGCGGATTCCGCCCCCGCCTGCGTTATTGCGTTAAACAGTGTTGATTTGCCCACGTTCGGCAGACCCACGATCCCCGCTTTTAAAGCCATAATCAGAACAACTCCCGTTTATATAAAATATGCGTTTTACCATCTGTTAGTTTACCAACCCACATTATATAGGAGAACCTATACATGCGGCAAGCATACGGCTGTGGATTTAGGATTTTGCTGTATTCCTGCTTAGATTTCTTTGCTCATCTGGATATCCGTAACCCGATAGCCCGACTTGCGGTATACATGCAAAGCTCGCTCATTATGCCCGAATACGTGCAGACCGATGCGAACCGCGCCCAGCTTGCGAGCTTCCTGTTCCAATGCCTCCATCGTCAACGTACCCAGACCCTGTCCCTGATATGGATCGTAAATGAGAATATCCAGCAAAAAAGCTTCTCTGCCTTGCGTTCCATCTGTAATATTGAACCAAATATATCCCGCTTCCTCTGGGCTCTGAGCAGCACTTCCTGAATACTCAATCATGTACAGGTGAGCATGGGGTGTATCCAGTCTTTGCGGTAAGTATTTGGCGAAGCTTTCCTTTGCCCGCTCCGGTGCTTCTTCTATCGACCACGTGCCTGCTTGGATTTTCTCCTCCGCGTAATCCGCGAGCGAGCGCTGCTCAAAGCGTTCATACTGCTCTGCGTTCATCGGAACCAATGTGATGAATCCACTCATTCGTTCGCCTTCTTTCTTAGTCGAGTCGTGTCTTTAAGACCATCAATCCCATCTACTCCGATGCCAAACATGACTGTACGCAATTCCAGCTCCACCTGCTCCAATCGCGCTTCCAACGCCTCGCTAGAAGCGACCGCCGAGCCAAGCAAGGAGCGTCCGAAGCCTGCTATATCAGCCCCCAAAACAAGTGCCTTTGCAGCATCAACACCGTCTCTCAATCCACCGCTGCCGATCAGAGCACCATTGGGCTGTGCGGCTCTGACTTCTACGATACAATCTGCGGTGGAATTACCCCAATCCGCAAACGCTTCCGCCGCCGCACGGCGTACAGGATCGGGATTACGGAATTTTTCCACCTGGCTCCAGCTTGTACCGCCTGCACCAGCAACATCAATAAAAGCTGCACCCGCATCATACAGTCTCGATGCCGTCTCGCCATCAATGCCCCAGCCTACTTCCTTGACTCCTACAGGCACTGAAAGCTGACGACACAGCTCCTCAATACGCCCAAGCAGACCGCTAAAATCCAAATTCCCTTCAGGTTGGAAAATCTCCTGCAATCCGTTCAAATGCAGTACTAACATGTCAGCTCCGGCGATTTCCACAGCACGACGACAATCGTCCACACCAAATCCGTAGTTCAGCTGCACTGCCCCCAGATTGGCAAAAATCGGTATGCTGGGTGCCAGACGGCGAACCGCAAAGGTTGAAGCCAGCTCTTCCCTTTCCACCGCAGCCCGTACCGAGCCGACTCCCAGTGCCCAGCCCCGCTTCTCAGCTATCTCTGCTAATCGCTCATTGATCGCTCCCGTCTCGGCGCTGCCGCCTGTCATGGAGCTTATGAGCAGCGGAGTGCGCACAGTGCGCCCCAGAAAGGCAGTATTCAGACGCACCTCGTCAAAATGCAGCTCAGGTAGTGCGCAGTGCTTAAAGGCATACCGCTCCAGCCCACTAGTGATGCCTTGCCCCGCCACATCTTCTTGCAGACAAAGTCGGACGTGTTCAATCTTCCGTTCACCTGTCCGCGCAGCAGGCAACAAGGAGCCGATCCTGCCGGAACCGTCAGGTGATCCTTTTTTATGTTCTGCATTGCTCATCTATGTCCACCTCATCCAAGTCGCTCTGTTTATTAGTATCGAGTTCGAGAAGCACAAATAAGACCGTTCCCGAACACGGTAACCGATCTGTTTATGGTCTCCTGTATCAAAGCCTTTAAAGGCGCCAATTTAAGATATCTTCATTGTATCATGGATGGAAAAATATATACATCACAAAAACCGCTCCCATTGAAGGGGCGGCTTTTTTTCTTATCCTATCCATTCGCGTCTGCTTCAATTCATCCCTCCAGCGAGTCAGGTACAGACGCAATGTTTTCTTGTTGTTCCTTTGTACGCCCTTGGCCAAACTTGAATACCAAAATACCACCGATAATAACCAGCACTCCGATCAGCTTGTTAAAGGTGAATGGAATCTTTTCCAGCCCCAGCCAGCCTAACGAATCCCACAACAAAGCGGTACCTAATTGTGCCGTCAATACAACTGAGATCGCATAGGTTGGGGCAAGCCGCTTCATACCTTGTACCAGACAGAACACAACGCCGACACCAATCATTCCACTGAACCAGTACCACAACTGCATATGCTGCAAAGTAAATGTATTTTTTCCTTCAAAAATAAGGCTTCCAAGCAAGGAGGCTAGGAAACCTGTTCCCAGCACCAAGGTGGTTGTAGCCCATGAACCCGTCCGCTCATTCACTTTATTATTGAATATCGTTTGCAGACTGACCAGAGCCCCCGCAATTACCGCCAATACAATCCCTAATAACATAATACCAACTCCCCTGATGATCCTTTGATTTATAATGATTCGTAAATATTATGGCCTGCCAGTTCGCTTAAACCTTGTCTGTCCCGAATGACAATGTAGCCTTTTGTCCGCTCAACCCATCCATCCTCAATCATCTTGCGAATGACGCGATTAAGATGCCTATAGCTGGTACCAATCAGATTCGCTACATCTACCAGACTGGATACCCGTAATTCTTCATGAAAAACAGAATCCGATTCTTCAAAAGAAACGGATAGCAGGTAGCTCGCCAGTCTGACTTCCACGGGATACATGAGATTGAAGTTGGAAAAGTCGGAGTCCAGGCAAAACTTTCGCGTGACAACATCCAGTAAAAATTGCAGTAAAGGAGCATAGCCTCTTCCGTATTTATGCATCCATTGATGGTGGATACCAATCACATAGATGGGAGACACCGCCTCTACCGTGTTAATGACTTGACTACCGCGAATATATTCAACATCACCAATGACCTCGATTGGTTTTTTGAAGCAGAGAATCAGTGTCTTGCCTTCTGTAGAGCTGGTATAAATCTTGACCTTGCCCTGCACCAATATGTACAGATATTCAATAGTATCCCCCTGCACACAGAGCTTTTCCCCTTGTTCTAGACGATGCAACGATAAATGAGGACGCAGTGGCTCATAGAGTATGGATTCCAATTGATGGAGTTGCAAAAAATGATGCAGTTGCTCTTGGTCCTGAATTTCTCTCATTGCTAAGCTCTCCTTCAATTTCTACGTTCTGGACTTATTCAACGAATGAAGTTCTAGTTAGAGCTTCAAAATAATCACACCCGCAATCATCATCCCAATGCCTATAAATTGTGGCAGCTTCATTTTTTGCTTCATTAGACCAAACCATCCCCTGATATCTGCCAGGAAGGTTAAACACAACTGGGAAATCAACAAAGCCGAAATCGTGAACGTTACCCCGATATGTTGAATAGCCGTAACTTCACTGAAAATAATAATAGCTGCAAACGCACCGCCCCAGAGATACATCGGCTTTACCTGCTTCATTTCGGCTACACGGCCGTCCCGTGTAACCATCCAGACCAAGGCTGCCAAAATAAAGCCTGTTAATTGAGTAACCGTGGCCGCCTGCCATGTACCAATATCATGACTAACTCGTGTATTCGCCACCCCTTGCAGCGTAATGCAAGCGCCTCCTAGGAAAGCAAACAAAATTCCTCTCATCAATAGTTATTCTCCCCGTGTAAATGACGTTTTTATATATTAAATTATAGGCTAGGCTTCCTATAAAGGACATATGTCCTTAATCTTTTCATTTCAATTCGTTCCCGCATCCGCTTCAATTCTGTGGACTTGCGTTAATAACTAGACAGTGTTCAATCATAATCATAATTTGCATGTTCTGACACGATGGAATGGAATGCAGGATTTAATGGAGGAGTTGACCGCCGCATGGATAAACAGAAAACAAAATCCGGCCAAAAAGCCGTATTATAAAAATCAGCATTCTGCTACTTATCCTGTGGCTGATTGCCGTAATGATCTATCAGACCCACAAGCCGTTGCCCCCTCTCGTGTCTTATGAATCTCAGGAATATTCAACCAACGAGGTGAACTTCTGGACAGATTTGACCTACCGTAGCAAGGATGGAAACGCTGCACAGCATGAAGGGCAGATTTTGAACCGTATGCACAAAATTATTGATGAAGCCCGGCAATTTATTGTCATTGACCTGTTTTTGTTCAACGATTACAAACATAAAGGCCAGCGATTCCCCGAAGTCAGCGCACAAATGGCCGATCTTTTGATTGCCAAAAAGAAGGCTCATCCCGATATGCCTATCTTTTTCATTACGGATGAAGTCAATACCAACTACAATTCAGCCCCCAATCCTTTGTTGGAGAATATGAAACGAGCAGGAATTCAAGTTGTGTTGACCGATGTAGACCCGCTCCGGGATTCCACGCCCATGTATTCTGCGGTGTGGCGCACCTTTTTCCAGTGGTTCGGACAGCAAGGCACAGGCTGGATTCCCAACCTGATGGCCAGTGACGGACCTGACGTTACAGCACGCTCCTATCTCAAGCTGTTAAACGTCAAGGCCAATCACCGAAAATTGGTTGCCAGTGAACAGACAGCGCTTATCTCTACAGGCAACGTTCACGATGCCAGTGCATATCACTCCAACGTGGCGCTGGAGGTGAAGGGTCCCATCATCGGTGACATTTTACAAGCGGAGCAGGCAGTACTGGACTTCTCGGGCGGCGGTCAACTTCCTGCCTATAAGCCACAGACGAAAGTCTCCACTCCATCGGGTCAAGACAGCTACCGGATCAAATATCTAACCGAAGGCAAAGTATATAACTCGGTTTTGGACGAGATTAGGCAGACGAGGAATGAAGATAGCATTCATATGGGGATGTTCTATTTGGCTGACCGCAAGGTGTTGAACAGCCTGCTTGACGCTTCCGCACGCGGTGTGAGCATTCAATTGCTGTTGGACCCCAAACAAAATGCGTTTGGCCAAGAAAAAATAGGCATTCCCAATCGTCCGGTTGCTCAGGAGCTGTCTCAAAAATCGGAGGGAAGCATTCAAATCCGCTGGTATAATACGACCCACGAGCAATACCATACCAAAATGATTTATATTGCCAAAGCACAAGGGGATCATATAATTTTAGCTGGGCTCTACAAATTTGACCCCGCGCAATTTGGATGATCTGAATTTGGAAAATGAATTGTGGGTGGCCGCTCCGGTGGACAGCAAGCTGACCCGACAGGTTGCGGCCTATTTTGATAAGCTATGGAATAACCAAGGGGAGGAATACAGTCTGGATCTGGCAGCTTACGAGGATCATTCAACGTTTTGGAAAGATATCTTATACCGTCTACAGGATATATTGGGCTTTACCACATTTTAAAAACAGGATCATCCTGTAACGGCTTGATCTACTCATCCTACAAGAGTGGTGAAAGCAACCGCGCAAGTGATTCCATCAAGCGTTTGAACAGACGCTTTTTCATAAATTCCTCGCGCACGATTAAACTGGCAGACTGCAAGTCCCGTTCGTAATCTTTCACCATCTGCTGTACACTGTGCGTTTGAATCAACAGGGCATTTACTTCAAAGTTCAAATGGAAGCTGCGCATATCCATATTGGCTGTTCCGATGGTCGCAACCTCGCCGTCAATAATGAGCAGCTTGGAGTGAAGAAAACCTTTTTCATACTCATATACCTTTACCCCAACTTCCAGCAGCGATTGAAAGTACGAATGGGACGCGAGAAACGGCAGCCACTTGTCCGGTTTCGCAGGAAACAGAATGCGCACATCCAGGCCAGATAAAGCGGCCATCCGTAGGGCAGTCAAAATATCCTCGTCTGGGATAAAATAGGGAGTGGCGAGCCAGACCGACCTACGGGCGGACGTGATCATGGAGAAGAACAGATTTTTGAGCACTCTCCGCTCATTATCCGGACCGCTGGCAATAATCTGCACCCCCCCGTCTGTAATCGGTTCAATATTGGGAGACAGATATTCCTTATCCAGCACCGATTCGCTCGTCATATGAAGCCAGTCCTGCAAAAATATAAGTTGCAGCGTCCGTACGGCCTCACCCTTCACAATCATGTGCGTGTCACGCCAAAAGCCATAGGCTTTATTGCGACTAAGATACTCATCCCCTACATTCAGACCGCCAATCAATCCGATATTGCCGTCAATGACCACGATTTTACGGTGATTGCGGTAATTTACCCGGCTGGAGAAGAACAAAATCCGTGCGCCGCCGTATGCAACGACCTCTACTCCCGCATCTCTCATCTCCTTCAAAAATGCCTTTGACAACTGAATGCTGCCCACCGCATCGTACATAAACCGAACCTTGACGCCTGCTTTAGCTTTTTCGATCAAAATTTTCTGAATGCTGGTGCCGATATCATCCGACCGGAAAATGTAATATTCCATATGGATATGATGCTGCGCCTTGCGCAGCTCTTCCAGCAAAGTGGAGAAGGTTTCATCTCCATTGTTCAGAATTTGAGTTTCCGTTGCAAAATAAATCGGGGAACGGGCCAGTCTGCGAGCCAAACGCATCAACTGCTGCTGCTCATCTGTAAAGCAGGTCAGATCGCGTTTGACATGCATGGCATCCTTTTCAATCCGCTCATAAGCCTGTTGGTCACGCAATGCCTTTTTGTCATACTTGCGCCGTTTGAAAACATTTTGCCCAAACAAAAAATAAAGAGGAAGTCCAACAACTGGCAGCAAAGCCAGAAGTAAAATCCAGGACATCGTGGTGGAAGGATTACGATTCTCCGAAAAAATAATCAGACTGATGGAGATAACCGTCAAGGTAGAAAAGATACTGATGACGGTCCCTTCATTTGTGCCGATGTAATTAAACAATCCAAAATAATAAATAATAAACACCAGAACCGCGATCAACACGGCCAGCAAACTTCGCCTCATAACCAACCTCACTTCCAATGGACTGCATTTGACAGGTATTCTTCATTATATTGTACATGAGCCCCTTATTTCTTCCCACTTTTTTATTAAAAATGATGATAAAAAATGAGTCTGGAGGAAAGCAGCGTACAAAACTGGACCCGTGAGGTTGCTACTTATTTTTTTCCGTGCAAGAATAAACTAACGAACGTTAGGTAGGTGAGAGAAATGGGAATGGAAGAAATTTATAAATCCGCTCTAAGTCAATTCGCCACCCATGGATACGAAGGAGCTTCCATGGGCAGTATTGCCACTGAGGTTGGTATTCGAAAATCGTCTATATATGCGCATTTTAAAGGCAAGGACGATTTATTTTTACAGGTGGTGAAGTATGCTTTTCAAAAGCAAACTTTACGTATTTTTAGATACTTTTCAGATCGCGAAGATACACCGCTGGAGCAAACACTGCACAGCTTCCTGATCTGGATGGGACAGGAATATGAGAGTAGCAAAACGGCCAAGTTCATGTTGCGTGTCCTCTTCTTCCCGCCCGTGTCTTTGTGTAACAAGATTGTAGATATCGCCAATCCCTTTCTGGAAAGTATGGATCAACAATTAATCCGCCTGCTGCGAAACGCTCGGCATAAAGAACCCTTTGGTCACATGGAGCCTGTGGATGTCGCTCAATCCTTCATGACACTATTGGACGGAATTATGGTGGAACTGTTGCACAGTGGAAGCATCAGCTACCAACGAAGGCTGAACATTGCGTGGCCTGTTTTTTGGCGTGGGATTACATTAATCCAATCTCATGAAGCGTGAAGAAGAAGAAAGATAATGGCTATCATTTTGGCAATTAATCATATTAAAAGGAGAGCATTCATCATGAATCGCAGTTGGACTTATGTTTTTGTCGGCGCCCTTATTGAGGTCGTATGGGTATCAGGCTTGAAGCACGCTGATTCTGTACTCGCCTGGATTATAACCGTGCTGGCTATCGCAACCAGCTTTTATTTGATTATAAAGGCTGCTAACCGTTTGCCTGTCGGCACGGTGTATGCCGTATTCACCGGACTGGGTACAGGTGGCACCGTTGTAAGTGAAATGCTGATATTCGGGGAACCGTTTCAATGGTCCAAAACGCTGCTAATCGCACTTTTGCTGGCAGGCGTAATTGGCCTGAAACTAGTGACTGACCGTGGTGCTCAGGAAGGAAGTGACGCATAATGGCTTGGCTTGCATTGGTTATGGCAGGATGTTCGGAAGTATTCGGAGTCATCGGTATGAAGGGAATTACAGTTGGCAAGGGATGGAAGTCTTTAATGCTTATGGTCGTATCCTTTGTTCTCAGCTTTTCGTTACTCAGCTACGCAATGAAGAGTCTGCCTATGGGAACTTCTTATGCGGTATGGACAGGTATCGGAACGGTAGGCAGCACGATTGTAGGCATGTTTTTGTACGGTGAGCAAAAAAGCGTACTGCGTGTCCTGTTCATCGCCATGATTCTTGCCGCAGCTCTGGGATTAAAGCTGATTTCCTAAAGGAGTGATGTTTTGTGATTACGACCGTAACGCTTAACGCAGCTGTAGACAAAATCTATACGGTTGCAGGCTTCGGCTTGAATGCCGTCCACCGCATCGAAGGCGGTCTGACGGTTCCGGGCGGCAAGGGCGTGAATGCCGCCCGCGTCATTCGCACACTGGGGGAGCCTGTGCAGGCGACCGGATTTGTCGCCGGACACACCGGACGGCTGCTCATCGACGGATTGAGCGCGGAAGGCGTGAGCGCCGATTTCATCGAAGCCGCTCACGGGGAAACCCGTCTCGCCATTACCGTGCTCGACCCGTCCACGAACGCGCAGACCGAGCTCATCGAGAGCGGCCCGACCATCGGACCGCTGGAGCTGGCCGCGCTGCGGCGCAAAATCACGGCCCTTGCCGCCGACTCGGCTTGGGTCGTATTCTCGGGCAGTCTGCCCCCCGGCTGCCCATCAGATCTGTACGCCGAGCTGTGCACGCTGGCGAAGGCGCGCGGCGCACGGGTGGCGCTGGATGCGAGCGGCGAAGCACTGCGCTTGGGGCTGCACGGAAAGCCCGACCTCGTGAAGCCTAACGAGGTCGAGGCCGCCCACTTCGCTGGCATCGACGCCGCACGCCCGGATGCCGCTGAAGCGGCGGCAGCGCAGCTGCTTGAGGCCGGAGCGCAGCTGGTCGTCATTTCGCTCGGCGCACGCGGGGCGCTGGCGGTGACTCGCGATGCACGCTACCGCGTGAGCCTGCCGCACGCGGACATCGTCAGCGCGCTCGGCAGCGGTGACGCCATGGTCGCCGGGCTGGTCACCGGCGCGGCAGCGGGACTGGAACTCCCTGCCATGCTAAGGCAGGGAGCGGCCTGCGGTACGGCGGCAGCTTTGCACGCCATGGCCGGCAAGATTGAGCTCCAGGACGTGAAGCATCTGGAGCAAGGCATTACGGTGACGCTGTTGTAATCAGCGTCACTTTTTTATTCCATTTAACTTGTTTAATGCATCGAATATACTTTGTCCCCAATGCCGCCGTTCTCTCACGGACTTACAACAAAACTCTGTAAATGGTGAGGTTATTGAATTTATCGAAGATGTTGATTTTGATATGTCCTCAGCGAACAAAAAATAATCAACGTAGTCCGATATTCCGATATATGGATTAACGTGTTATTGTTGGTTTCATTTTATACGCATATTGAGGTCTATGTTGATGTCGTTCCCTTTGACCGTGATGACCCGGTAGATACCAGCTACACCCGCCGATTAAAAATACGTTTCTATACGGTTTCAGGTGAATCTGTGAAATTTTGGAATATTATAACACCAATCTAAGCTTCAATCGGGTTGGCAGCAAAATGAATGTATTATACAATCCGGCAAACCCTCGGGACGCCCAAATTGCTGGCGGTGTAAATGGGGCAGGCTGCCTTGCCTTTATGCTGTTTATGATCGGTATTCCCTTCGCTTTGAGCGGGGTATTCGTAATATTGAAGCTTTTCTTCTAACAAGGTTTGAATCACATACTGGTGATAAAATTGATAGCCATATAAATAGCCAGACCTAAAATAATCAGTGCCGATATTTTATTGAGCATCGTGCCGAACCTTCCTTCTGAATCCATACGTCCTACGAGACGTCCAGCCATTGCCAGACTGATAAACCATATCCACGATACTGACACGGCGGCCAGGCCGAAAGCCCAGCGTTCTCCACCGTCATATTGGAGCGAGCTGGTTCCAATAACGCCAACGGTGTCGAGAATGGCATGTGGATTGAGTAAGGATACTGAAGCGGCAAAAACGACCTGCTGTTTTGGAAGCATAGGCTGGCTTTCTCCCGAAGAAGCTGCCTCTGATCTCCAAAGGGTCCAGGCCATGTACAGCAAAAACAAACAGCCTGTCGCATAGAGCACATTTGTGAGCCATAGAAACCGTTGCAAAACAAGGGATCCCCCCCCAACCGCAAGCGTGATCAGGATTGTGTCACAAACACCCGCCGTAATGACGACAGGCAGTGCATTGCGAAACCTCGACTGGGACGCCCCCTGATTAAACACAAATACATTTTGCACTCCCAAAGGCAAAATCAACCCCAGTGCCAATAAAACGGCATGGATAATAGCTCCCAGCATGTTATGTACTCCCCCCAATCATTACATATCTTCTCTCTCATTTTCCGCTACTCCCTTCCTGTCCTTGATGTGATTATCGTTCAGAATTTCCTCGATTTTCTGGTTTTCTACACGCCTGTACCTCTTGTGCACGCTCCAATTGCTTCAAGATAAGCTGATAGTCATGCGGATAGTTCATGTTGAACACAGCTTGCTTCCACATGTCTAAGCTCGCACCCGGCCATTCGCCCGCTGTCTCATAACGAACGTTCAGGGAATTCAGCCAGTCAAGCAGACGAAGGCGACCACTAAGCAGACATTGTTCGGCAGACGGGAGCACACTTCGATGATAGAAGCCTAGCAACGGATGTATACGTCCATCTACAGAGGCGATCACTGCCTGTAATGCTGACTTCGTGGGTTGGGGCAACAAGAAATTTTCAGCCCATGGTTCTTGCGCTTCTTGCACTTGTTGCTTCCTATGTTCACTGGTTGTTTCTTGCGCCGCTGCCCCGTTCGTTACGTGAGCAAGCAAAGCATGCAATATCTCAGGCTGCACAAAGGGCATATCACAGGCTACGACGATTCCCCATTCCGTTGTGGAAGCAGAAAGCCCTGCATGAATGCCGCTCAAAGGACCCAAGCCGGGATATAGGTCTGCCGTCGTTTCCAGCTCAAGTCCTCTATACTGCTGTGTATTTCGAGTCACTACAATAACCCGTCCCGCAACTTTCCCCAGCACAGCAGCTATTCTCTCCAGTACCGTAACTCCTCCAAGCTGGAGCAGCGCTTTGTCCTGTCTCATCCTGCTAGAACGTCCACCTGCCACGATAATTCCAGTCACCTCCACCATTACCATCTCAACTCCTTTTACGCTAGACAAAATCTATCATTAAACAGGGATAGCTCTAATAATAGCATCTATATAAAGCATAAAAAATGGCGATCCACCTGGACCGCCAAAAAAAGTATTTATTCGTCTAATTCATTGTTTTTTAATTTGTAAATTTAATAAGTTGCAAAAATCGTTTTAATATCGAGGTCGCTTCCACCCGGTTCGCCTGCTGTTTGGGAGCAAGTAATCCTGGAGTTACGCCTTTGATTAAGCCTTGCTCTGTGGCCTGTGCCATAGCCTCTTGGGCCCAAGGAGAAACAGTCGAAGCATCACTGTAAATCTCTTTATATTTCTCACTAGCAGAACCGGCATTCAGAGTCTGAACGTAATGTGCAGCCTTTTCGGTAATGACCGCGATCTCCTCGCGTGTAATCAGCTTATCTGGCCCAAATGACTGATTACCGTAACCACGGATTAGACCAGCTTCCATCGCAGCACCAACACTACCAGCATACCAAGTATTTTCTTTCACATCTGTAAAATGCTCTGTTAACGGCTTCTCCTGCATACCGAGCCCACGCACAAGCAGTGCCACAAATTCAGCTCTTGTTACAGCCCGATTCGGTTCAAAAATATCAGGCTGGACACCTTTGACAATCAGCTTGTTTGCCAACATCTCCACATCTTTTTGCGCCCAATGATTCTCCAGATCCTTAAACTTTTTGTCTGTCGAGACTACAGCATAAATGCTGTTATGATTTGACTTGATGATTGCCTCCGTTTGTCCATTCACATTCCGGATCAACACGGGAACAGACGACAACGCACCTGTCTTAGGATCGAACCATACGGCTGCTACATGCTCAGGATCAACTTCATGATCCAGAATCAATTTCCGTTCCACGTAGTGCCCGAAAAATTCAGTGATCTCTTGATTTCCAGCCATAAGCTTAAAATCAACCGGGTTTACCACAACACCCGCTAACCCCGTGTCAGCAATAGCTTGCCGTACTTGTGTTCTGTTTTCACCTGTCAACACTGAAATTTCGACGATCAGATTGTCTTCAGGATATAATGAGACCAATTTGTCGACCAGTTCACTAGAAAGAGTAAACTGTGCTACTGCTGTGCGAATGCTAATCGGTACCTTTGTATTTCCTTTTTCATATTCTTTTAAAAAGGCAGTAGGTATACTCACTTTTGCTGCTTTATTGTATCCCGAGGCATCGACGATCAGCTCTTTCTGCTCACCGATTGTAACATTCAGAGCTTGACTAGCGTCACCATCATTCAACCTAATAAGTTGAATTGCGCTGCTCTTATCGGATGTTGTCTTAGCGTCTGTTAATACGGCACCAGCCTTGCTCTCTGTTTGGGAAGCAGCAGACGAGGTATCCTGATCAGATGTTTCTTTATCCTTAGAACGATGTGAGCGTTCATCTTGTGTACGGAATGTCCAGTCCTGCGGCGTATGCATTCCCGCATACGGGTTCATCGCCGAATCCGTCAGTGCTCCCGAAGTGATTTCCACATAGTAAGGCTTCCCTTCT
>NZ_JAIVEM010000076.1 GCF_020404765.1 Paenibacillus sp. BJ-4 | reverse complement strand
GTCCGTTCTATACAATAGTTACCTATATTATACAACATTAACGCGGTGTCGTCTTAAACAAAATCAACATAAAAAAAGCTGTCGAGACTTTCTCGACAGCCTGACGATCCATATAGGATCGTTTTTATCGGAGTCATTCAAGCCATTCATATCGTTAGGATTTTACGTGCTTTTGCATTTGCTGAATAGCCGACTTCTCTAATCTAGAAACCTGGGCTTGAGAGATACCGATTTCGTCGGCAACCTCCATTTGCGTCTTTCCTTCATAAAAACGCATGGACAATATCATCTTTTCACGCTGGCCCAGGCGATGCATCGCTTCCCGCAGAGCGATCTCCTCAATCCATGTGACGTCTTTGTTTCTGTCATCACTGATCTGATCCATCACATAGATTGGGTCGCCCCCGTCGTGATATATCGGCTCGAACAGCGAAACCGGATCCTGAATCGCATCCAATGCGAACACAACGTCTTCTTTGGGCACATTCAACGCCTCTGAAATTTCAAAAATCGTCGGTTCCCGCGAGTTCAGATTCGTCAGACTGTCTCGCACCTGAAGCGCCTTATATGCAATATCCCGTAACGAACGCGATACACGAATCGGATTGTTATCCCGCAAATAACGACGTATCTCTCCGATAATCATCGGAACCGCATAAGTGGAGAACTTCACGTTTTGTGACAGGTCAAAATTATCAATCGCCTTCATCAGGCCGATGCAGCCTACCTGGAACAAATCGTCCACAAACTCTCCCCGATTGTTAAACCGCTGAATTACACTCAGGACGAGCCGGAGATTGCCATTGACCAATTTTTCTCTGGCTGATCGTTCATTATTTTGCTGAAGTGATGTGAACAGCTCACGCATTTCTGCATTGGTTAATACCGGCAGTTTGGCGGTATCCACACCGCAAATTTCCACTTTGTTTCGGGTCATCGTGTCTTACCTCCTAAGGAGCAACATTAATGTACATTATCTCCTGAGGGCGTTTTTTTATTCGCCGTTTCCATTGCTTCCGCATATCCCCAAACGTTATACCATTTTGTTGAATTCTTTTCGTAAGCGCTTTATAATTCGTTTTTCCAGACGTGAAATATATGATTGCGAGATACCCAGCAGGTCAGCAACATCCTTCTGTGTCTTCTCTTCTCCGTCCTGCAAGCCGAAGCGCAGCTCCATAATTAAACGCTCTCGATCTGTCAGCTTATCCAGCGCCTTATGCAACAATTTGCGGTCTACCTGCTCCTCAATATTGCGGTAAATGGTATCATTTTCCGTACCCATCACGTCGGAAAGTAGTAATTCATTACCATCCCAATCAATATTCAGGGGTTCGTCAAAAGAAACTTCTGTTCTCGTTTTGCTATTGCGACGCAAATACATCAAAATTTCATTTTCAATGCATCTTGAAGCATACGTGGCGAGCTTGATTTTCTTTTCGGGATCAAAAGTGTTAACCGCTTTGATCAGTCCTATGGCACCGATGGATACGAGATCCTCAATGTTGATCCCCGTATTTTCAAATTTACGGGCAATATACACGACTAATCGCAAATTCCGTTCAATTAGCATGGATCGTACCGCCGCATCTCCAGAAGAAAGCTTTCCAAGCAGATACTCTTCCTCGTCTCTCGTCAGCGGTGGGGGGAGCGCCTCGCTGCCGCCAATGTAATAAATTTCTTCACTTTTTAGGCCAAATAAAAATAAAATACGATAATATTGCAATTGTAAAGCTAGCCTGATTTTCATTTTTAATTTCACATGTTCCCGCATAATATGCTCCCCCTTTTGAATTTTAAAATGGTGCCAAACTCATTTTCGTCTCCTTCAAGCCTCGTCCTATACCCTCGCTCCACGCTCCTGGGCCTGTAATTGCTCGCTAAGACGCGCATCCCCCTTCTGGCTCATATCAGTACAGCCTTCTTCGTGTGCCGTCACATCCGGGTGAATAATCGCACGGTATTTGCCCTCTGCCGACAAGGTGCCCCCATCCAAACCAATCAGTACTCGATCCTGCACAAAACGAGCCCCATTCATGGACACCTCCACCCGATCCGGTTTGAGTGCGAGCATAAAGGAATGGCTACGGTTGATACCTCGATAGGGAACAAGACGGACACGATCCTGCCAGCTGAACGATTCGTCCCCCAGCTCCATTACTAGCTGGTCAACATTCCCCTCGGAACATTTTTGGAGCCAGGAGGAGGGCAAATACCCTTCCCACAAGGCCGCTTCCATCACCATAACCGGGATTCGGGTCAAAGGATCATGCAGTTGGTTGCCTGTATCCAGCAAGCCTGTACACTCAATATGATCCTGCCCGATCCATACCTGCACTTCTCCTAAAAATCCACTCATCCTTTCTGTACGCTGCTTTGAGGATTGCACAATACGAAAGAAAAGCATCACTCCGACAAATGCGCATAAAATAAACCAGAATGCAATTTTCAACTCAAAGGACATTCCACCTGAAGCGGTATACCAGATGCCATTAAACAATTCCCCCGTACTTTGGAGAAAATAATGCATCCCCAAAATTCCACCTGCAGCTACAAAATTGATCATGTAAAAAGCACCCATTGTACGAAGATACTTTTGCATGCTGCCAAATCCAAAAGCCACTAGCAGCATAATGACCGATAATGCCAATTTGATCAGAAACGTAAATAAAAAGGACAGCTCCGGCACAAACATCATGACCACGTACATTGCACCGATCACAGCCGAAAGAATCAGCCGCCACCACACTGGACGGATTTTTCTCATCCAGGCGGTGACCATCAGCAATACAGCGTCAATGAACAAATTGGTCAAAAAAATCAAGTCGATATAAACAACCAAGGATTCACCCGCCCAGCGTTTGCAGGATAGGCTTAAGTATAGTAGTCATGCTGTTCAAAGTCTGTCTAACGGTGGGGACGGTGATCGACTAATTTTGTCGGAAAGAGGAGAAGCTCCGAGAAGCACGGATAGGGAAAGACAAAGAAGCCCGCATCTCCAAGGAGAATGCGGGCTCTCTGATTTCAAACTAGTTATCGTTATTATTATTACGTGAACGGTTACGTAAGAATGTCGGAATATCCAATTGGTCACTGCTTTGAGTATTACCAAATGGACGCAAGTTAGGAGAGGCCTTTTCCGTCGATTCGGAAGTTGCCGGGTTAGCTGCCGGTCTACGTCCCGGTGCAGGTTGGCTTGGCTTACCTTCAAAGCCAGTTGCGATAACGGTAACCTTAATTTCTTCTTTCAACTCTTCGTCAATGATAGCACCGAAAATCATGTTAACCTCCGGATCGGAAGCCGACGTTACAATTTCAGCCGCCTCATTGACCTCGTACAGAGACAGATTAGCGCCGCCAGTGATGTTCATAATTACACCGCGAGCACCTTCAATGGATGTCTCCAACAACGGGCTCATGATAGCCTTGCGTGCTGCTTCAGCCGCACGATTTTCACCAGTTGCTTCGCCGATTCCCATCAAAGCAGAGCCACGCTCCGTCATGATCGTTTTTACGTCAGCAAAGTCAAGGTTGATCAAACCTGGTACAGCGATCAGATCCGAAATACCTTGTACTGCCTGGCGCAGAACATTATCCGCTTCACGGAACGCTTCCAACATTGGGGTTTTCTTGTCCACAATTTCAAGCAGGCGGTCATTCGGGATTACAATCAAGGTGTCTACCTTTTCTTTTAATCCCTCAATGCCGAGTTCAGCTTGATTGGAGCGCTTACGCCCTTCAAACGTGAATGGTCGTGTTACCACGCCCACTGTCAACGCGCCGCATTCCTTGGCAATTTCAGCAATGACAGGAGCCGCTCCGGTTCCTGTACCGCCACCCATCCCCGCTGTAACGAATACCATATCGGCACCTTTGAGCGTGTTCATAATGAGCTCACGCGACTCCTCAGCCGCTTTTTTACCCACATCCGGGTTAGCACCGGCACCCAAGCCGCGAGTCAGTTTATCGCCAATCTGAAGCTTATGCTCGGACTTCGCTAAATGAAGTGCCTGGGCATCTGTATTGACAGTAATAAACTCCACACCTTGAACACCATTTTCGATCATCCGGTTAACCGCATTGCTGCCGCCGCCGCCGACGCCGATCACTTTAATTTGAGCCAAGCTCTCCATTTCAAAATCAAATTCCAACATACTATTCCATCTCCCCCTCAATGTGCATGGATGGCCCGTCCATGATTGGCATAATTAGCAATGAACGTTATATAAATTCACTGAACATATTTTTTAAGCGTTCAATCAACCCCTGCTTTTGCTCGCCTTCCGCGGTGGGACTGCTGCTTTTGGTTCGGTTGGTCGGCTTCTTGTTACTTCCGCCACTGTTGCTAACGCTTGTCGATCTTCCACGATAGTAACGAATGGCATTATGCAAGATGCCAACTCCGCTCGTGTAGCCCGGATCCCTTACACCGATAAAATCAGGTACGGCGATCCTTACGGAAGCGGCCAGTTCGCTTTGTGCCACCTGAAGTACACCAGGCATGGAGACGGTGCCTCCGGTAAGTATATAACCCCCCGGAAGCTCTGTGTAACCCAAGCGCTTAACTTCCGCCTGAATGAGTTGAAAAATTTCCTGCACTCTAGGCTCAATAATAGCAGCCAAATCCTGCTGGTTAAACTCTTTATCCACGTTACTGCCGATACGGGTTACTTTAAAGACGACATCGGCTGCCGCATCATCATACCATGCGCAGCCGTATTTAAGCTTTACTTTTTCGGCTTGATCGGTAAGGGTCCTCAGTCCGTAGGCAATATCATTGGTTACAAACTCTCCGCCAATTGGAAGTGTTGATGTGGCAACAATCGATCCTTCCTGGAAAATAGCAACATTCGTAGAACCTGCACCAATATCCACCAACACCGAGCCCATCACCTTTTCATCCTTCGAAAGAGACAATTGTCCAGCCCCGAGTGGCAGCAGCACCAGATCTTTGATTCTCAAGCCGGCTTTCTCCACGCAGCGCAACAGGTTATGTATCGGGGTCTTGCCTCCAGTAACAATCGTAGCCTCTACTTCGAGACGAACTCCGATCATACCGCGAGGGTCCTGAATTCCTTCAAGGCCATCCACGACATACTGCTTGGCTACCACGTCAATGATTTCTCTCTCTGGTGGTACAGCAATAACTTCAGCTGCTTTTAGTACACGCTCAATGTCCTCCTCGCCGATTTCTCGGTCCTCGTTGGACACGGCTACTACGCCATGACTATTTTGCAGACCAATATGGTTGCCTGAAATCCCCACATACACTTCTGTTATTTGAATACCAACCATGCGCTCTGCGTGATCCACGGCGTTACGGATTGATTGCACGGTTTGATCAATGTCTACAATTGCACCTTTGCGAATCCCTTCCGAGTCGGCAGATCCAACTCCAATAATATTAAAGGTTCCATTATTCATTTCCCCAATAATAGCCCGAACTTTGGATGTACCGATGTCCAAACTAACAATGATGTCATTGTTGCTCAAGTCTGTGGCACCTCCTGACTCCAAAATGAATTTCGATCTTTGAACACACTCTGTACATATTCAACATACTCCATGCTTTCCCTCTTTTTTCTACAAATTTTTTAGAAGCCAATTTATGGTTGCGGTCACATAAAAATTTGAAGAAAAAAGAAGGAGGCAAGTCTATTACCCATAAAATTAATTCTAGCATTTTTTCACATCACTGAGTAGTATCTTTTTCTTGATCCTCATCACTCGTATCCGGTTTGAAGGGAACATAGGAATCCGCCTCCAGCATTGTAATCAAACCGGGGGCTTCTGTTTCTAGCACCTGATTCAAATAGCTGATTTTAGAGCTCAGCAGCGAAACGGTTGTAATCACCTCAAACTGGGAGCGTGTATACATTTTTATACGATCCGGAAAAGAAGGAACCGGCGCAGGAATGATTTCCGAAATATCGGCTGTCCACTCTCCCGGAATGCGTGATAAAGCATCACACAGCTTGGCTTTATACGGATCATCCGATTTCCATTTGGTCAGAATAGGCTTCTCAACAGCTATTCCGCTGCTGCCCACGCCTACGCTTGACCCGTTCGCCAGAATAGCCCGCAGGCTGCCGTCACTCTGCAGCTCGTAAGCGACCGTAGCAAACTCTTTAATGTGAACAGAAATGACACCCGGAAACTGCTTGTCCACCGTAACATGCTGAATCGACTGAATCTCCCGCAGCTTTTCAGAAATGTCAGATGAACTAACTCCAAAATACTGATCCCCGACAGCCAGACCGCTTCGATTCAGAAGCTGCTCTCGGGTCGAAAAAACATTACCGTCAAAACGAATTTCAGAAACCCGACTTAACGAAGAACGGAAAAAGAGAACAGCGAGCAACACAATAAACAATAAAATGAGAAGAACGGCAATCTTCCGGCTTGTTCTTTTTTTCGTTCTGTTCTTTTTAAGAACAGGTATTTGAGCATTTGGCATAGCTTCTCTCCACAAAAGCCTTCTGGTCCCCCCGCTACGGAGGGACATTACAGGCATTAATTTACGAAATCCAGCTGCTCCGGCACCGGAGACTGGCGGCTCATTCGGGCGCCCAGCCCCTGGAAAAGACGTTCGATCCGATCATACCCTCTGTCAATGTGGTGAACCTGCTCGACAATGGTACGTCCCTGTGCGGCCAGCCCCGCAATAACCAGCGCAGCCCCTGCCCGCAGATCGGTAGCCTCTACCGTAGCCCCGTACAGACGAGAAACTCCCCTTATAAAGGCAGCATTCGCATCAACCGTAATATCGGCTCCCATCACATTTAATTCATCCACATGCTTGAATCTGCTTTCGAAGACGGTCTCTTTCATGACACTGAAACCATCCGCCAATGAAAGTAGAACCATGACTTGAGACTGCAAATCGGTTGGAAAAGATGGGTAAGGTGAAGTAACAATCCTCTCCACCGCTTTGGGGCGGCTCATGCAACTTACGGTCATTATATCATTCAGAATGCCGATTTGAACACCAGCCCGCCTAAGGACATGAATCAGCGCAGACAAGTGAGAGGGGTTACAGTGTGTCAGTGACACACTTCCACGTGTAGCGGCAGCTGCGATCATGACCGTTCCTGCTACAATACGGTCAGGAATGACCTCATACGTACACGGTTTCAGGCTACTGACCCCTGTAATTGTAATCGTGTCTGTTCCTGCACCGATAATATGGGCACCCATGGCATTCAGGAAGTTTTGAAGATCCTGAATCTCTGGCTCCCTCGCTGCGTTGGTAATCGTTGTTCGTCCTTCAGCCAACACGGCAGCCATCATAATATTTTCCGTTGCCCCTACGCTCGGAAAATCCATATGGATGTCCGAGCCGATCAGCTTGCGGGTACGGAACGTAATTTGCTCGTCTTTTTCCTCGATCTCTGCTCCAAGAGCCTTTAAGCCCTCCAGGTGAAGATCGATTTTACGTTCGCCTATGGCGCAGCCTCCGGGCTGATAAATGGAAACTTCACCATATCTGGCGAGTAGAGGTCCCATGAGAAAGATAGATGAACGCATTTGCTTCATCAAATCTTCCGGAATTTGGAACGATCGGACGGACGACGTATCCACATATACCGTTTCCTCTTCATGTCGGCATGTACAGCCGAGTCTTTCAAGGATGTGCAGCATGACCTTAATGTCTAATAGATGGGGCACATTCCGAATTTCCACCTTACCTTGCGCAAGCAAACTTGCTGCAAGAATAGGCAGTGCCGCATTTTTTGCTCCATGGATACGTATGGTGCCTGACAGGGGACGGCCTCCCTCAATCACCAATTTGTCCAATGTATCACCTCCGAGTTTACCGCTCACCCACTACGAAAACCTCCGGAACTAGCTTGATGCCGGTTTGAGATGATATTGTACTTTGAATATGCTTCATTAGGGTAAGCACGTCCTCTGCTGTCGCTTGACCGGTATTTACAATGAAATTGGCATGCTGTACAGATACTTCAGCGCCCCCTGCCTTCAAGCCCTTCAGACCTGCGCTTTCAATAAGCCGGGCAGCATAGTCCCCTGGCGGATTACGAAACACGCTTCCTGCACAAGCTAGCTGTAACGGCTGAGTCAGCCTACGGCGGTCTTTAAAAGCCGTAAGCGCCGCTGAGATTTCCTCACGGTCGCCCCGCTTCATCTGAAATACTGCCTCTGTCACCATTCCACGCTGCTCATGCAGCACGGAGTGGCGATAGCTGAAACGCATGTCCTCGGCATCGTACACAGCCAATTCCCCTGTATCCAGCACAATCTCAGCGGACTGGAATATTTGTGACACATCAGACCCATGGGCACCAGCGTTCATGTAGACAGCCCCACCGACTGATCCCGGGATACCTCCCGCAAATTCAAGGCCGGACAGCCCCTGCTTGCTAGCCATAACACACAGTTTGACCAGTGACACGCCCCCGCCAGCGATGATTCGTTCATCCTCAAAATGGACATAATCAAATCCTGGCCCCAGTTTGATCACAAGCCCCCGAATTCCTTTGTCGGAAACGAGCATGTTAGAGCCCCTCCCCAACTGCATCCACGGAATCCCGTGCTCACTAGCCAGCTGTAAAACTCTAGCCAGCTGCTCCTTGGTATCCGGGATGACAAGAGCATCCGCAGGGCCTCCAATCTTCCATGTCGTATATTTGGACAGCGGCTCATGCTCCAGCACTTTTCCGATATCATGCTCCCCTAATAATGGCATCCATTGCTGCATTGTACTGAAACCTCCTTGTTGCTTGCCCCCGCATAGTTATGAGGCTCTCACCTGACAACCGGCAGCCTGAGTGATGGTCACAATCTATAGGGTATCCTATGTCAATACCGCCCGGTGTGTGACAACCGCCCAAACTGCGCTGCGGACTACCTTTTACGGGCAAGACGCTCCATTTCTTTTACTAAAATATCTGCCGAGTCAGGCTTGCCAAGTGCAGACGCCGACTCTGCCATCCGGTTACGCAATGTGTCATCCTCCATAATTCTCGCAATGGACTGAAACAAAGAAGAACCGCTCAATTCCTTTTCCGCGATCATTACCGAAGCGCCTGCCTTTTCAAGCGTGCGGGCATTGGCCTCCTGATGATTATTCGTCACATTAGGTGATGGAATCAGAATGGACGGAATACCCAAGGATGTAATCTCGGCCAAGAAAGACGCACCTGCGCGATTAACGATTAAAGAGGTACAAGCCAGCACCTCTGGCATATTGTGAATATAGGGAAGCACGTGAAGATGGTTAGGCAATGAGCCAATCTGATTCCTTATGCTGTCCAACGTCTGTTCATAATAAGATTCACCAGTCACATATACAAAATGGACGTCTTTCAGTTGCGAAAGTTGCGGAGCCATGGCAATCATAGCGTCATTAATAGCTTTCGCTCCCCTGCTGCCACCTACCACAAGTACAACCGAGCTGTTCATCGGAACCCCGATGGTAGCAAAGCCCCGATCCCGGTTAGCCAAACGAACTGTCGTCGCGCGTGGATTCCCGGTATACAATACATTTTTGGCCTTTGGGAAAGCCCCTTCGGAGCCTTCAAAGCTAACAGCCACCGTATCCACATACCGGCTCAGAAATGCATTGGTCAGGCCCGGAATCGCATTTTGCTCATGAATAATGCTGGGTATGCCCAATTTGGAAGCTGCATAGACGACAGGGCCGCATACATATCCCCCAGTACCTATGACGATATCTGGCTTGAATTTTTTTAATAATGCTTTGGATCTTCGAACCCCTTGGAAAAAGCGCATGATCGTTTTTATATTTTCCAAGGATAAGCTGCGACGAAATCCTGTGATATCAATAGCCTCAAATGGAATTTTTTCCTGAGGAACCAACTTGCTTTCGAGTCCTCGTTGACCGCCAATGTATAAAAATTCAGCGTCCGGATCAATCTCTTCGCACTGTCTGGCTACGGCCAGTGCCGGATAAATATGCCCTCCGGTACCGCCGCCGCTCAACACGACGCGCATAAACGTTCACCTCGCATAACGTGATAAATTCAGTAAAATGCCCAACGCAGTTAGCATCAACGTCAGAGAAGAACCTCCATAGCTGATTAAGGGCAATGTTATTCCTGTTACCGGCATTAATCCGATAACGACACCAATGTTAATGACAACCTGTACGGCAACCATTCCGACAATGCCTACCGCAAGCAAGCTACCGTAGGTGTCCGGTATGGTAATAGCGACACGCATTCCTCTCCACACAAGTACCAGAAAGAGTCCCAGCACCGTCATTCCACCGATAAAACCAAGCTCCTCCGCCAAAATAGAAAAGATAAAATCCGTCTGCGGCTCGGGAACATAACTGTATTTCTGCCGACTCATACCAAGTCCCAGACCCGCCAGTCCACCAGGTCCAATGGCATATAGCGATTGAATAATTTGATAGCCTGCACCAAGTGGATCAGACCAAGGGTCCAAAAAAGCCGTAATCCGCTGGAGTCGATAAGGTGCAGCTGCGACCAGTGCAGCAAACCCTGCTGCCCCCGACAAGGCCAGCAAGCCAAGATGCTTCATGCGCGCACCTGCCGTAAATACGATCAGCATGGATGCTCCCATCATCACTGTACCTGTGCCCAAATCGGGCTGCAGCATAATCAGACCGAAGGCCAGGCCCATAAGTCCAAGCGGGGGCAATAGGCCACGCGTAAAAGAGCTAATATCATAATCCGCACGACTGAGCCATTGGGCAAGATAAAGAATCATGCCCAGCTTCATAAACTCGGAAGGCTGAATACCGAAAGAACTGATACCCAGCCAGCTCCGTGCTCCGCCTCTAACTACACCAATACCGGGAATTAATACAGCAATCAGCAACGCAAGGCAGATCAATAGCACGACCTTGGCATATTTCTGCCAGATTCGATAGTCCGTTCGGGCAGTAAAATACATCGCTAAAAGGCCAAGCCCCGCAAAAAGCAGTTGCCGTTTTACAAAATAGTAGGAGTCCCCGTACTCGTGAAAAGCGAGGACGGCGCCCGCGCTGTATACCATAATCATGCCGATGGCTAACAAGCTTACAATACAGACGAAAAGCCATATATCCGGCGCCGGACGAGATTGCTTCATCAGGAGGCCACCCCTTGCATAAAAGTAGGGGCTTATCCAACCCCCCTACTTACAATTTATGCGCCGCCTCTTTAAAAATACGTCCACGCTCTTCATAGGATCGGAACATATCCCAGCTTGCGCAAGCGGGTGAGAGTAACACCACATCTCCCGGCTCAGCAAATTCTGCCGCCTTGTTCACAGCCTCCACGAGCGTAGCGGCGGCGTCCTCCCCATTATCGACGATCTCGACATGCTCTATTCCGGCCTGAAGGGCCCGATCTGCCAGCTTATGCCGTGTTTCCCCCAGAAGCACAACGGCCTTTACACGTTCCTGCAGGGACGGTACAAGCTCCGCATAATCTGAGCCGCGATCCAATCCTCCGGCAATCAGTATAATAGGTTGCTTAAAGGAAGATAAGGCCATCATGGTCGCTTTGGAATTGGTTGCTTTGGAATTATTATAATAGGCTGCTCCGGCGTGCTCTAAGACATATTCAAGCCGATGTTCTACACCGCGAAATGCACTTAAGGGTTCTGCCAGCTTCGCAGGCTCTGCACCTGCGGCAATGGCTATTGCGCAAGCAGCGAGAGCATTTTCCACGTTAAAACGGCCCGGCAGGCCAATCTCGGCTACACCTATAATGGGATGCACCACCCCAAGGCTATCGCGATATACGATGCTTCGTTCGATGTCATCCGTCACATCCGGTATGTATGGCGGGTCAGCAAACAACCCTTCCTGCAAGCGTTCCGTCATCGAGAAAGGAAGCAGCTTCGCCTTAATATAGGGCACAAGCTCCCGGCAGACTGGATCATCCCAGTTCACTACCGCTTTATCAGCGGACGTTTGATTTGCAAACAGACGTGCCTTGGATGCAACATAATCCTCCATGCTGCCATGGTAGTCCAGATGGGTCTCAGCTACATTGAGCAAACAAGCCACAGCGGGCTTAAAATCCTTTGTTCCTTTTAACTGAAAGCTGCTCAGCTCCACAACCATCCACTCATTCGTCTTGGCGTCCACAGCCGCCTCACATAACGGAGTGCCGATATTACCAGCCACGATCGGACTCATGCCAGAAGACTCCAACAGCTTGCCCACCCATGTGGTCGTGGTTGTCTTTCCATTGGAGCCGGTAATTCCGATGATCGGGGCTTTACATAGATGGTAGGCAACCTCAACCTCGGTCACAACCTCAATGCCGAGCTCGACAGCCTTCTGTACGGGCGGGGCGGTATAAGGGATGCCTGGATTTTTGACAACCAGCCTCACACCGGGATGAATTAGTCCCTCCGGGTGCCCTCCGCATAAAACGGAAATTCCCAAAGCCTCTAATTCAGAAGCTTCGGGACATTGTTCCCTATCTTTTTTATCATTGACTGTCAGCCTGGCTCCTGCCTGATGCAGCACCTTGGCAACCTGTACACCGCTTTTGGCCAGACCTATAATGACAACTTCCTGATCTCGGTATGCGTCTGGATGGTTCATTTGTCTACAACCCCTTGTTGAGATAAAGTCCGAGTCCTGCAAGCAGCAGTCCTACAGCCCAGAATGTAATAACTACGCGCCATTCGGACCAACCGGACAGCTCGAAATGATGATGAATTGGGCTCATTTTGAAAATGCGTTTGCCACGTGTTTTAAAGGAAGCTACCTGCAAAACCACGGACAGCATTTCAATCACGAATACGCCACCGATAATAATGAATAAAATTTCGCTTTTCGTAACGATAGCGATGGCACCAATGGCACCGCCGATGCCCAGCGAGCCCGTGTCACCCATAAATACCTTGGCAGGGTGTGCATTGTATACAAGAAAACCAAGCACAGCACCAATCATCGCCGCTGAGCATACAGCAGCCGGAAGTGAGGTCGCCTGAATCGCAACAATGGCATAAGCGGCGAAGGCAATCGCACTAGTACCGGACAGCAGCCCGTCCAGCCCATCTGTGAAATTGACAGCGTTGCTGATCGCCAGCATCATGATAATGATGAACGGATAGTAAAACCAGCCCCCCCAATCAAATGACCATGAGGTACCCGGAATGCCGATGGCAGTACTGTGATCATTGTTGAGCAAAAGCCAGCACATAATCCCGCCAAACAATAATTGCCCAAATAGCTTTTGGCGCGCCGTCAGACCCAGTGAGCGTTTGAATACAATTTTAATATAGTCATCCAAAAAGCCAATCAGCCCAAAACCGAGCGTAGCGACCAGCAGAACGTAAAAGTCCGTATTTTTGATAGCTGAAAACTTAAGAAAGGTCAGCGTAAAAGCCAGCAAAATCACGATACCGCCCATTGTAGGCGTACCTATCTTTTTGAGATGGCTTTGTGGCCCGTCATCCCGGACCTGCTGGCCGAATTTCATACGCCGCAGCAGCGGAATAAGCAATGGAGCGGCAATAACCGCCAGTATAAACGATACGACGATCGTCAGCAGTAATAATTGAATATCCATGGGAGTCTTCCTCTCGTCAACATCAGTTCTGTAGCGGACCGTTTTTCAGCGCATCCACAATTTCTTCCAATCGCATCCCTCTGGATGCCTTAACCAGCACAATATCATTAGCATGGAGATAAGTCAGCAAATGCCGGACCAGCTTTTCCTTATCCGTATAAGCGTGTACGTGTTCAATTGGCATTAACCCTGCAGCTCCCTGTGCAATAGACAGCCCCAGCTCACCGTAGGTAAACAATTCCTCTACGTCGTGCTTAGCTGCAAAAAGCCCAATTTCCTCATGGAATTGCTTTTCTTCTGGTCCCAGCTCCAACATATCACCAAGCACGGCAATTTTACGTCCGTCCGTTTTGTACACGGATAATGTCTGTAGTGCAGCCTTCATTGAAGCAGGACTGGCGTTATAGGCATCGTTTAGCACGGTAAGTCCGTCAGAGCAGTTCACAACCTCAATGCGCATGCCTGTCAGCTTCAAAGACGACAGCCCTTGGCGTATATGGTCTGCATCGACATTGAAATGACGTGCTACCGCCAGCGATGCCAACCCGTTCACAATATTGTGCTGTCCAAGCAAGGGAAGTCGGAAAGTCTCTTGGCCGGATTGGGCGGTTGTGAATAAACTGCCTTCCCCATCCAAAGTGATTTCTGTGGGATAATCATCATTGTCCTTTGATATCCCGAACGTAAACCGTTTTAACCTCTCAGGCTTGACCGTTGCAGGTTCCGCCAACACTTGTGGTAAAAGTGGTTCATCACCGTTATAAATCAGCAAGCCACCGGGCTTGAGGCCACTGGCGATTTCCAGCTTTGCACGTGCGATCTCCGCACGGGAACCGAGCTGGAGCAAGTGTGATTCGCCTATATTCGTAATGACTGCAACATCCGGCTTTGCAATATTAGCCAGCAGGCGGATCTCACCTCGTCCGCTCATGCCCATCTCAAGAATAAGAATATCTGTATCCTGCGGCATGGACAGTACCGTTAAAGGCAAACCGATATGATTGTTATAATTTCCTTCGGTTTTGTGTACTTTAAAAGTCGTGCCCAGCAGAGCCGTCACGATGTCTTTAGTCGTCGTCTTGCCGTTGCTTCCTGTGATTCCGACGACAGAAACGCCAGTCTCACGCAAATATGCAGCTGCTAGCTGCTGAAGGGCTTCTAAGGTATCCTCTACTTCAATGGCGTTCCCGTTCGGAGGCGCTCCGTGATCCTTTTGCCATAAAAAAGCAGCTGCACCTGCCTCGCTCATGATTTGCTGCACATAATTATGCCCGTCAAATCGCTCACCGGAAAGTGGAATGAACAGCCCATGGCTTTGCGGCTTGCGCGAATCTGTAAAAACGCCCTCAACCATCCGTTCAGCGTCCGCTTCTCTGTGAAGTGTTCCCCCACACATGGAGGCAATTTGACCGATTGTTCTTTTCATCACTTGGATAAACCCCTTATCGCTTCTTTGGCTACGATGCGGTCATCGAATTCATGCACCGTTTTTCCGATCAGCTGGTAGGTCTCGTGACCTTTTCCCGCAATCAATACTACATCGTCAGGGCTTGCCATTTCAATAGCTTTATGAATAGCAGCTCTACGATCTACGATCAGCTCGTATCGTTCTGCAGCTACTCCTTCGTCAATCAGCCCCTGCTCGATGTCTTTCAAAATAACTTCCGGGTCCTCTGTTCGGGGATTGTCGGAAGTAATAAACGAATGATCGCTGTATCGCGCAGCAATTTTCCCCATCAAAGGACGTTTGGTACGATCCCGGTCTCCGCCGCATCCAAATACACACCATATTTTACCGACCGCAAATTCCTTAACGGTACGAAGGACATTTTCCAATCCGTCCGGTGTATGAGCATAATCTACAATGACAGCAAATGGCTGTCCCGCATCTACAGGCTCTACCCGTCCGTCTACGCCTGCTATCGACTCCAGACTGTGCTTGATATCAGCGAGCGAAATCCCTTCCAGTAAAGCAGCCGTAATGGCGGCCAATGCGTTGTACACATTAAACTTGCCTACCATTCGAAGCTCAATATCCGTATCCCCTTTAAAAGTGGACACATGGAAGGAGGTACCCTTCGCACCGATCGTAATACGGGATGCCTGCACATCCGATTCCTTTTCCACGCCGTATGTAATGACTTGGGCCGCAGTTTGAGCCTGGAAGTAGGAAGAGGCCGGATCATCCGCGTTCAGAACAGCATATTTACTGTCCGACACATCCCGCGAGAAGACATTTCCTAATCTGGAAAACAAAAGTCCTTTGGCAGCACGGTACTCCTCCATCGTGTTGTGATAATCCAGGTGATCCTGCGTCAGGTTTGTAAATATCGCGGTACGAAAATCAGTTCCTTTGACGCGTCCCTGCTCCAACGCATGTGAGGATACCTCCATGACACAGCATTGAACACCTTGCTCTGCCATATTTCCGAGATAACGTTGTAGTTCTACTGCTTCGGGCGTAGTGCCTGACATAGGGTAAGACTGGCCACCGTAGCGCATTTGAATTGTGCCTATCAGTCCGGTGTTCACCCCGGCATCATTCATGATTTTTTCAATTAGATAAGTTATCGTGGTTTTGCCGTTAGTTCCGGTGATGCCGATCATGCGCAATCGGCGGCTCGGGGAATCAAACAAATAATCCGACAAAACCGCCATGGCATAACGGGCGTCCTTAACCACAAGCTGTGGAACAGGCACATCCAGCTCCCGTTCTACCACTAAGGCTGCCGCACCCGACGCAATGGCCTGCCCGGCATATTCATGTCCGTCCACTGTAAAACCGGGCAAGCACAGAAACAAGTCTCCCGGCTGTACCCGACGTGAATCCGCCCCGATTCCTCGGCAATCCACTGTACCGTCTCCCACAATGCGTGAGACGGCCAGCAGTGAAGCCAAATGTTGAAGCTCCATCTTTCATTCCTCCATTGCTCTCTCGTTATTCATAGTATGGTATAAAAAGAACCTATCAATCCCCCATATAAATACGGATCGTTGATCCCCGTTCCAATCTGGAGCCCGGCTTCGGTGCCTGACTGACAACCGTCTTACCCGACCCGGATTTTACGAGCATAAAGTTCATATTCATATCTTCGTACAAATCAGCCACGCTGGCACCTACCAGATCAGGTACTGTTTCAATCGGATTTTCTCCATACTTGTACTCTTTGGCAATTTGATTGGTGCGAGGTGGGATTTTCAAAGCAATCAGCGCATCCTTTAAAATTTTTTGCACAATTGGCGCAGCGACTACCCCGCCGAATTGAATGCCTTTCGGGTTATCAACAGCGGTGTAGACAACAATCTGCGGATCATCCGCGGGAGCAAAACCGATAAAAGATACAATATGCTCCGAGGAAGAATAACGTCCGTTAATTACCTTCTGCGCTGTACCTGTTTTACCACCCACCCGGTAACCCTCAATAAAAGCAGGACGACCTGTGCCTTTGGCAACGACGCTCTCCAGCGCTTCCCTCACTTGTCGGGATGTATCCTCTGAAACAACCCTTCGCACTAGCTCCGGCTCTACTTTTTCCAGCACCTTGCCTGTTCCCGGCTGAATCCAGCCTTTTGTAATGTGAGGTTTATAGAGATTGCCACCATTAATCGCAGCGGATACCGCCGTCACCTGCTGAATCGGAGTGACAGAAACCCCTTGACCAAAAGCGGTTGTCGCCAGCTCTACAGGCCCGACCTGGGGGAGTTTGAACAAAATGCCATTTCCCTCCCCAATCATATCGATGCCCGTTTTGCTGCCAAAGCCGAAATTGCGAATGTACTTGAACAGTGTTTCTTTACCTAAACGCTGCCCCAGCGTTACAAAACCGGGGTTGCAAGAATTTTCCACCACTTGAAGAAAGGTCTCGCTGCCATGACCTCCTTTTTTCCAACAGCGCAGGCGCGCCCCGCCGACTTCAATATATCCCGGATCAAAAAAACGATCATTTTTGAGATCCACTTTCTTTTCTTCCAACGCAGCGGCCAACGTTATAATTTTAAATGTAGAACCAGGTTCGTAGGTCATCCAGATCGGCAAATTCCGATTGTAAATTTCAGGCGCATATTGCTTGTATAGAGCTGGCTCATAGCTTGGTCGTCCAGCCATGCCCAATATCTCACCCGTCTTGGGATTCATAGCTATAGATAATGCCGAGTTGGCCTGAAATTTGACCATCGCTTGGTCAAGCTCCCGTTCCATAATGGACTGCACAGACTTATCAATGGTCAATTGTAAATTCAGACCATCCTTCGGTTCAATGTACTTTTCAGAGGAACCGGGCATCAGGCGTCCACCTGCATCGGATAAATACGCAATGCTTCCGTCAATGCCACGAAGCTTGCTGTTTTGCTGCTTCTCTACGCCTGTCAGCCCTTGATTATCAATCCCCGTAAATCCGAGAATATGAGCCGCTAGATCGCCATAAGGATAATATCGTTTGTTATCTTCAGTAACAACGATACCCGGCAGCTTCAAATCACGAATTTGCTGCGCTTTCTCCATCGTAATTTTCCGTCCGCCGGGCTGAAGTTTTTGGCTTGCAGTTCGTTTGGTAATCAGTTTGAGCACTTTATCCTCACTCATATTCAGCAAGGGCGCCAGCTTGCGTGCCGTTTCTTCCGGTTCCTTAATTTGTACGGGTATTGCCATGACTGTCGGCGAACTGACATTATAGGTCAGTGCCGTACCCTGCCGATCCAAAATTTCGCCACGCTTGGCGGCAAACGGAATATTGCGGCGCCACGACTCCTCAGCCTTGGCCGAGAGCTCGCCTCCTTTACCCAATTGAACATAGGCGAGCCGGATCGACAAGGCCGTGAATAGTACAAACAATCCCAGCAGCCCCCATACCAACCTGCGCCGCATGATCACGTTAGATTTTTTCAAACGTGCTCACCTCCATTCCTCCAAATACTCATGACATGTCTTACCTCATGAATATTCAAAAAAACGGACGTTAGAACAAGCTATCAATTATCCTTGCCTTTAATAGCGGCAGCACTTTTTTCATCTGCTATAGCAGAGATTCCTCCGCCGGGAGACCTGACGCTTGTGCCTGTATTCGCAGTAGTTTCGGTATCCGTTTTGGCTGCACTGCCTGACTGATTGGTAGCTACCCCGGTGGTAGAGTCCGGTGTGTCTTCGGGTTTTACTCCGGTTACGGTTTCCTTGGCCGGCTGTAGCGTTACACTGACGATCCGCTTGCCATTTACCATCTGTGCCTTTTGAGCGACAACGTAACCTTCACCACTCACCTGAACACCAACCTTCATAAGCGTCAAAACTTGAAGTGTGTCACGCAATGAAACACCTGTAAAGTCAGGAATGGTCATGTTGGCACTATCCTCGGTCAGCAAATAAATGCGCTGTCCCGGCTTCATTTTGACGCCTGCCTCAGGATACTGGCGAACAATTTTGGAGCCTTTGCCGACCGTTTCATAGGCAATCCCCTGTTTGAGCAATGCGTTTTGTGCATCCTTCTTCACCTGACCGGTTAATTGTGGTATCGTGGGCAAATCGACCGTTTTCACAGCAGATCCATCTGATTTATTCGCCTTGGTTCCTGTTTTGGGAACTCCCATATATTGCAGTGACTGGGACACGATTTTTTTAAATACAGGCGCCGCTGCCGTACCACCGCCTACCGATTTGTTAGGCTCATCCATGACGACCAATACAGCTATTTTGGGATCATTTACCGGTGCAAATCCAATAAAGGATACCACATCCTTCGAATGGTCGTAGACTTTGCCAACGACTTTCGTCGCTGTACCGGTCTTACCAGCCACACGATATCCGTCAATATAAGCAAGGCGTCCTGTACCAATTTCCTGGTCAGACACGACCTGCTCCAAATAGCTGCTTGTCTGGGCTGCCGATTCCTTCGAAATCACCTGGCGGACTTCCTTCGGTTGAATCTTCTGCACTTCGCCCGTATCTGGATTCACAATTTCCTTCACCAGATGAGGCTGCATTAGCTTCCCCCCATTAGCAATGGCCGAAATCGCAGCTACCTGCTGGATTGGTGTCACCTGAACACGTCCGTGTCCAAAGGAAGCCGTAGCGACTTCGGATTTGTATTGGGTGTGGAATGTAATAGCTCCCGCAGACTCACTCGGAAGATCAATACCCGTTTTCACACCAAATCCAAAGTTATTAATATATTTTTTGAGCTTTTCGCCACCCAGCTTATCCAGCCCCAGATGGACGAAACCGACGTTACTTGAACGCTTGACACCTTGGAGATAGGTTAACGTTCCCCAGTTACGACTCACGTCACGAATATCCCAGCCTCCGACCCTAACTATACCGGATTGGTAGGTTTCATTCGGATTAAATACCTTTTCCTGAACCGCAGCAGCCAAAGTTACAATCTTAAACGTAGAACCCGGCTCGTAAATAGACTGAGTAGCATTATTACGAAAAGATTCCAGTGATGCACTCCCATATGTATTGGGATTAAAATTAGGATAACTCGCCATACCGAGAACATCCATCGTTTCGGGATCTGCTGCTACAACAGTCATCGTTTTCGGATTGTAGGTTGCAATAGCTTCCTGCATGGCATTCTCTATATAATACTGAATTGTATCATCAATCGTCAGCTTTAAATTTTTTCCATTTTGTGCCGGCTCATAGATACTTTCCGATCCCTGAAGAGGAACACCCTTCAGATCGCGCTGATAAAGAAGCTTGCCAGCCGTGCCTGACAGCTCTTTATTATAATAAGCTTCCAGTCCCATGCCTGCTGTTCCGTCTTTTCGTTGATAGCCCAGGACATGAGAAGCCAGTTTATTTTCGGGATAATAGCGTTTGGACTCCTGAGCCGTGTCCACAGCCCCAACCACTCCATACTTATCCTTCAAATATTTTTTGAACGTATCCACCTGTGCCTTGACCTCAGGATCTGCCTTCCAGCCACCATTACGGATCTCGCGATTTACTAAGTAGTTCCCCTTGCTGTCCTTAGCCGAAAGATGTCTTCTCAACTCATCCTCAGGCGTTTTAAGTAATTGATGCAGCTTGGCTACAACCTCATTTTCCAAATCGTATTCCTGAATGATACTCGGATTGACCACTACCGTATAAGCAGGTGCATCCGTCGCCAGTACGTTTCCTTTACGATCCGTAATGGTTCCACGCTTCGGCAGAATCACCTGATCTTTTTCCACCTGCTCAACTACCTGTTTATGCCAATATTCCCCGCTTACGACCTGAATCCAAAATACCTTTAACAGCAGAACAAGAAAAAAGAGGGTAATACATCCCCCTATCAGCAGTGTGCGAAGCTTTATTCTCTTGACCATAGCTCAAACCTCTCTGCAAAAAATGTACATTAGAGCATAGCTTGATGCTATGCTCTTAACTATTTGGCAGCCTGCTTTTCCACACGAATGGGCTCTTTTGTTGGCTCGATATATCCCTGTTGCTTTGCAGTTGGAACAATCTGATTCTCAAGCTGCTCCTTTTGAATCTTCAATTGGGCGATATTGGTCTGTAATTTGGAGATGTCCTTGCTGGCCGTATTAATCGCATAATTAATTTGATAAATGTGAGCGTACCTGCCGATCAACATACCAGCAATGACAATGCACGCTACAAGTGTCAACAGATACAGCAGCTTTTCTCGAATTGGCAGCTCTCTGCGGCGCGTAACGACTTTGGTCGTCTCACGATACCGTTGTTGCTGAACCTGTTCCTGACGGGCTCTTTCTTTCACAGCCAAATTACCCCGTGTATAAGCCATGTCGCCTCTCCTTCTCCATTAAATTTACAATTTTTCGGCAACTCTCAGCTTAGCCGACCGGGACCGTGGATTAAGCTCCAATTCCTGCTCTGATGCCACAATCGGCTTACGATTCACCAGCTTTAGATCGCCTACCATTTTGTCGTCCAAAATAGGCAAATCAGACGGATAGATGCTTTTCGCCAAATACTCTTTGAAAATATGTTTGCATATCCGATCCTCCAAGGAATGAAACGTAATAACTGAAATTCTGCCCCCTGGAGCCAGACATTTTATTGCCTGATGCAAAGTATCTTCCAGTGCACGGAGCTCATCATTCACAGCAATCCGCAAAGCCTGAAAGCTGCGTTTAGCCGGATGTCCCCCGGTTCTGCGTGCCGCAGCCGGAATTCCTTCTTTGATAATATCGACAAGTTCCCCCGTTGTGTGAATAGGCTTGTTCATTCGACGTTCAATCATGATCTTCGCGATCCGCCGTGAGAACTTCTCTTCTCCGTATTGAAACAGGATACGCGCAATCTCCGCTTCCGGCCATTCATTGACAATTTCGTAAGCCGTAAGCGAGCTACTCTGATCCATCCGCATATCAAGCGGTGCATCATGGTTGTAGCTGAATCCCCGTTCCCCCTCATCGAACTGGGGCGAGGATACACCCAGATCGAACAAAATGCCTTGGACCTGCGGGACGCCGTCTTTTTCGGGCAATCCCAGCTCGGCCAGCTTGTCCTGCAGGTGGCGGAAGTTGGATTTCACTAATGAAATCTTTCCTTGATAGGCCGACAGCTTCTCACGCGCATTGTTCAATGCCCAATCGTCCTGATCAAAGGCGATGAGCCTTCCCTCAGGGCCGAGCTGTGACGCAATGACGGAACTGTGTCCTGCCCCTCCCAGCGTGCAGTCCACATAGATCCCGTCCTGCCTGATGTTCAGTGCCTGTGTTGCTTCTTCCTTGAGTACGGTAATGTGGTGAAACAAACGACTGACCTCCTAAATTACAATTCAAAGTTGAAATCAACCAATTTCTCAGCAATGTCGTTAAATGCTTCTTCTGATTGGCTGAAATATTGCTCCCAAGTGTGCTTGCTCCAAATCTCTACCCGGGTGGACACTCCCAATACGACGCATTCTTTAGTAAGCTTGGCGTATTCGCACAAATTCCCCGGTAAATTTACCCTGCCCTGTTTGTCCAATTCGCATTCAGTCGCTCCCGAGAAAAAAAATCGGGTAAACGCCCTTGCATCAGCTTTCATCAGAGGCAGTGCTTTCAGTTTTTTCTCCATGACAGCCCACTCATCCATGGGATACACGAAGAGGCATTGGTCCAGCCCGCGGGTAACCACGAACGAGGCACCGAGAAGTTCACGAAACTTGGCCGGAACTGTAAGCCGACCCTTCTCATCAATGCTATGTTGGAACTCCCCCATAAACATTGGTTTCGTCACCCCTTACCCCATTCTCCCACTTTGGCCCACTTTCCACCACCTAAGCATAATAGATTCGCTTTAAAAAATCAAAGACCTCTTTTTCATTACCAAAAAGTGAGAAACGACAGATCGAGACGATTGTGTCTGTTATTGTAGCCCTCTGTCACAAGATGCCAAAAAGCCCCTTACTCCATGAAGCCGAACCCCCGACAATATGCATCAGGTTTCGAAACAACATGAAATAAAGGGCTTAATCTCCAATCCAGATGTCAACCTATACAAGCATCTGGTTTAAAAGCTGAATACCTTACAGCCAGCATTGCGACTGGAAATGCTCCAGTTACGCGTTCCAGCTGTCCAGATAGATCTTTTGCTCTTCTGTTAAAGCATCAATCTTGATTCCCAGGCTATCGAGCTTGAAGCGGGCTACTTGTTCATCAATTTCATAAGGTACATTAATAACAGCTTTGCCCAGCTCGTTGTAACGATCATTCACATATTTCAAACCAAGCGCCTGAAGCGCAAATGTCGTATCCATAATCTCTGCAGGGTGACCATCCGCGGCAGCCAAATTCACGAGACGTCCCTCTGCCAGCAAATACATTTTACGTCCGTCTTTAAAGCGATACTCCTCAATGTTGCGACGGACCGTCCGAATGGACTCAGAGCGTTTGGCAAGCTCAGGCTTACTAACTTCCACATCAAAATGTCCTGCGTTGCACAGCACAGCCCCATCCTTCATAACATCAAAGTGCTCCCCGGTAATCACAGCTTTGTTTCCAGTTACTGTAATAAAGAAGTCACCCAGTTTAGCCGCTTCTACCATCGGCAATACATGGAAACCATCCATATGGGCCTCTACTGCTTTGATTGGATCAACTTCAGTTACAACAACATTGGCTCCTAAACCTTTTGCCCGCATTGCAACCCCTTTGCCACACCAGCCATAGCCTACTACAACTACTGTACTGCCTGCTACAACCAGGTTCGTTGTACGAATAATGCCGTCGAAAGCTGACTGTCCTGTACCGTAGCGGTTGTCGAACAAATATTTGCAGTATGCATCATTCACGGCCACCATTGGAAAGTGAAGCTGCCCTTCCTTTTCCAATGCCTTCAAACGAATAATCCCTGTTGTTGTCTCCTCTGCTCCCCCACGGATGGTAGAAATCAGATCAGGCCGTTCGGATTGCAACAGAGTGACAAGATCACCACCATCATCAATAATGAGATCCGGCTTCGTTTCCAGCGCCTTAATTTGCAAATTTTTGAACTCTTCCGGATCCGGATTATATTTAGCCAGTACCGTAATCCCATCTTCAACCAATGCCGCGCAAACATCATCTTGTGTGGACAATGGATTACTACCTGTAATTGTGACCTGCGCTCCACCTGCTTGTACTACTTTAGCCAAATAAGCTGTTTTAGCCTCCAGATGCAGACAGATAGTTACCTTCAGACCTGCAAAAGGCTGCTCCTGCTCGAACTGTTGACGTATACGGTTCAATACCGGCATATGGGCTTCCACCCAATCAATTTTGAGATGACCTTCAGGGGCCAGTTTAAGATCGTGAACAATGCTGTTTTGCAGAGAATGGGAAGTCATTACGTTGTTTCCTCCTTAATATGGGTTGAATCTGCTAATACGATAAAATCATGCGATGCATGAAAAATCAAATATAAATTACACGATGCGTACCCGCCAGATCCGTTGGTATGTTCATAATCATATCCATCAGACCAAGACCATGACGGTTAAGAAAATGATAAATCGTGTACACCCGCTCCTGCGGCTGACCAAATGGAAAAAGCGACCACTCGATACGATCCCACTGGCGAAGTGCCGTTTCATTTTGCCGAAGGAGCGCTTCCCGAACCTTTGTCTCCAGATAAGCAATCTGCGACAGAATCTTCTTGCTGTTAGTTTCTCCGATCGGAAGCAACCCTTTTTCAATCAAACCTGCCTGCTGTACAATCGGCTCATACAGACGGACAAAGGCTTCTTTCACCCCGGAAAACTGATCCTGCATTCCAAGCTGATCTTGGGCTGCAATCCATTGTTTTTTTCGTTCCTCAAGTCCGTCTCTAACCTCTCCAAAGCTTAATTCGTACTTAAGCATATACTTCTCTACACCTGGTTCTACCAGCGTAAAGGACATTCGGGGCAGCAGTATCGGCATCTGCATCTCCAGAACCTCGAAGGCGTCCCGGGTAATCGCCCAGTAGGCAATTTCTCCTAGACCTAGCACAGATGCAAGCACCGGAAACAATGAATCCTGCATGAGAGGACGGGTTAGTACGTTGTTGCTAAAACGTTCCGGGTGTGTGTCTATCTCCTCAAGCAGTTCTTCCTTTGTAAAGGCTATCATGCCGCGCCGATCCGTGAATAGTCCGCCTTGCTTGAAAAGCAGCAAACGTTCATCTTCATGGAGATAAAAAAGATTCGCGCCATCTTCGTGTACATCCGCTTGTAAATGATAGCCGTAATCCACGATTCGCGCAGCGGCCGTCCGGTAAGCCTGCTCCAGCTCATCATTGTGCTGAACCAATCGACGAAAAACGGATGCTTCCAGCTTGCGCAGCGAAGGATCCGCTGAATCCAGCAGCACTAATCCATAGTCGCCAAATAAAAGGCCCAGCAGCTTGGCAAAGGCCTCACTTAGTCCATATGAATCCGTCAAACCGTGCTCAATCATACGCAAAATATCAGCCTTGTGCTCTGAATCAGGCAAGCTTTGTTCTATGTCCGCCATTGCCTGCTTCCACTCTACAGCATCCACTTTAATGGCACTAACCGAAGAACGGCGTTCAGGCTGCTTTTTCAGCTTGATTTTGACTGCTTGTGGGTCATTCGCCAGTACGTATGTATGATTGACTTCGTCCCAGTCATGATCTTCACCAGCAATCCAAAAGACGGGAATTACCGGACGTCCAAGCCTCTCTTCTGCTTCCCTGGCCGCCTTAATGATCGTGACTGCTTTGTAAATGACCAGCATCGGACCTGTGAACAGTCCGCTCTGCTGTCCGCCGACTACGACTAAGGCGTCTGGACTTTCCAGACGATCCAATGAAGCCCGAACTGCCTCATACGAATTGTATTGCTCATTGTATATACGAAGACATGCTACGACTTCCTTACGGCTTAATCGCAGATGCTCCGTCTCATCCAGCCACTTCGCCCGTTGGGCATATGCATCGGCATGCAGAACATCGTACTCATACAAATCGCGTGCGCGCCCTGTACCCTGTGTATAATCTTCTGCCAAAGCCGACCCTCCGCGAAGCGTTTCAGGAATAATTCTCATAGGTCTGCCTCCTGTCTCCACCAAAACCTTACTGCTTGATTGTACCGAAAGCCCATCTCCGCGTCAAAGCTTCCTACAAAAAAAAACCGCCGAGCAACTCGGCGGTTCGTGTGTAAAGCAGGATCAGGCGTAAGGCTCAGCTACAAAATGTCCTTTGGACACTTCGATCAACGTGGCATTTTCCAGGTTATAAGCCCCCGTCGAACTGCCGGATGCATCATGAATTGGGCCAGCTTGATCGCCAGGCATGATAATCCGTTTTTTGTTGGCTTCGACTTCCGGATCAGGAAGTGGAATCGCCGACAAAAGCATTTTCGTATATGGATGGATCGGATTGGCATACAACTCAGCGCTTTCTGCAAGCTCAACCATTCTACCCATATACATTACTGCTACCCGATCACTGATGTGCTTGACCATCGACAGATCATGCGCAATAAACAGGTATGTCAAACCCAAACGTTCTTGAAGCTCTTTTAACAGGTTGACAACCTGAGCCTGAATGGACACGTCAAGAGCTGAAATCGGCTCATCACAAATAATGAATTTCGGATTAACCGCCAGCGCGCGAGCAATACCGATCCGTTGGCGTTGTCCACCAGAGAACTCATGCGGATAGCGGGTTGCATGGTCCGGGTTCAAACCCACCAGATCCAGCAACTCTTCAATCCGTTTTTTACGTTCTGCACGGCTACCTGCCATATGATGAATATCCAAAGCCTCACCGATGATATCAGAAACCGTAAAGCGCGGGTTCAATGATGCATATGGATCTTGGAAGATCATTTGCATATCGCGGCGCATGGCTTTCATTTTATTCGGTGATAATTTGTAAATATCTGTACCGTTAAAACGTACGCTACCTGCTGTAGGTTCATATAAGCGCAGAATGGTACGACCCGCTGTAGATTTACCACAGCCGGATTCACCTACCATACCAAGTGTTTCACCTTCGCGAATATAAAAATTCAGGTTGTCCACCGCTTTGAGCACACGGTTTTTGCCAACATTAAAATACTTTTTAAGACCTTCAACCTCAATTAAATTGTTGCTACTCACCATGATCTCACCTCCTATTTCTTCAGCTTCGGATCAAGCGCATCACGCAAGCCATCGCCAAACAGGTTGAACGCAAGCATAATCAAACTGATCAAGCCTGCCGGGAAAAGCATACGCCAAGGATAGTACATCCATCCTGTCAGAGCTGCTTCAATCATTGAACCCAGCGACGCCCGAGGAGCCTGTACCCCTAATCCAAGGAAGCTCAGGAATGCCTCGGAAAAAATAGCACTTGGAACTGTCAAAGTCAATGTGACAATGATTGGTCCCACGGCATTAGGCAGCAAGTGACGGAACAACAAACGGCCTGCACTAGCACCCATTGAACGGGAAGCAAGTACAAATTCTCGGTTCTTAAGTTGTAGCATCTCACCACGTACAATCCACGACATGTTGATCCACCCCGTTACACAGAGCGCAATAATAATGGTGGTAATACTTGGCTCCAGCACAACGAGCAACAGGATTGTAACAAGCAAGTAAGGAATGGAATATAAAATTTCAGAAAATTTATTCATGATTTCATCAACGCGACCACCAAAGTAACCCATAATTCCACCATAAATAACACCAATCAGCAAATCAATCATTGCTGCAGCCAAACCAATAATCAAGGAAATCCGAGCGCCCATCCAAGTACGGACAAACATATCACGACCCAAATCATCTGTTCCGAACCAATGCTCCGCCGAAGGAGGAAGATTGGTGCTCAACAAATCATTCGTGCGGTCATCGTATGGCGAAAGCATCGGACCAAATATCGAACCAAGTACAATAAGAAACAGAATGCTTAGGCTTGTCATTGCCAGTTTGTTTTTACGAAGCCGTTCCCAAGCATCACGCCAAGCGGATAAGCTTTCACGCTGAATAACTTCAAACTGCTTTTCATCCGCTCCGATTCTCTGAAAGTCTTCCGGTTTTACCTGAAGCTTTTCCAAATTCACAGCATTATCTTTCACAGACATAAAGTTATCCCTCCTTCCCGCCAGTAAGCTTAATCCGCGGATCAATAAATCCATATGCAATATCTGTAATAAAGCGTGCTACCATCAATAAGATACCGTAAAAAATAGTTACTCCCATAATCATCGTATAATCACGGGTTGTAATACTATCCACAAATACCTTACCAATACCGCCGATTCCGAAAATCCGTTCAATAACAACTGAACCGGTAATAATATTTGCAGTCATTGGACCTACATAGGTAACGACTGGCAGAATGGCATTCCGCACTACGTGTTTAAACATAATAGCAACAGGCTGCAAACCTTTAGCCTTGGCAGTCTTAATATAGTCTGCATGAAGCACTTCTAGCATACTGGAGCGTGTCAACCTAGCAATAAACGCAATCGGCTGAGCTGATAGCGCAGCGACAGGCAGGACGTAGTCCAGTGGACCATCAAATCCCATAACATTAAACCAACCCAAATTCTGAGCGAAATAATACTGAATCAGAGACGCCAAGACAAAGCTGGGAACCGCAATCCCCATAATTGCCAAGATCATCGCAATATTATCAATAAGCCTGCGATGGTATAGTGCCGCTAGCATACCTAGCAAAATACCGACAATAATCGACACGATTATAGCAACAAAACCTAATTTAAGCGAAACCGTGAAAGTTTGCCCGATAATGTCAGTTACACTTTGATTCAGCTTTTTCATGGAAATACCAAAATCACCTGAAGCAATATCACCTAAGTATTTAAAATATTGAACATATACAGGCTTATCCAGCCCATATTGCTCCATTAACCGGGCTTGAATCTCAGGAGAAGTCGCTTTTTCACTCATGAAGGGGTTACCTGGAATTGCTTTCATGAGAAAAAACGTCGCAGAGATCAGAATGAACAAAGATAGCAACATGTAGAAAAATTTACTGATCAAATAACGCGTCATTGCCCGTTTACACCCCCCATAAATTTTTTTCGACACCATTCGATTTTATCGAAATAGAATTGGACTGTCCAATCTACTTATTTGCATGGTTACATGATGATGGAAAAGACTAGAACACACAAAAAAAACGGGATATATATGGTTCAATCCACATATATATCCCGAAGTAACTATCAAACTTCAGAATTGAGCTTCAGTTACTGTGTAATATACGCTCTTGTGAAGTCAATGGCTCCACTAAAGTCAAGCGCGATGTCTTTTACATTCGGTTTCGTTAAAGAAACATTTGAATAGTAGTAGATCGGAAGCATTACCATATCATCTTGAACCAGAATTTTCTCCGCTTTCGCAAAATCTTCCATACGTTTAGCTGGATCAGTTTCTGTCTTAGCAGCTTGAATCAAAGCATCGTATGCAGGGTTAGCGTAACCTGCATTATTGTTACCATTGCCTGTTGTCCACATATCCAGGAATGTCATCGGATCATTGTAGTCAGCAGACCAACCGCCACGGGCAATTTGGAAGTTCAATTTGTTACGATTTTGGATAAATACGCTCCATTCTTGATTTTGGATTTTGACGTCCACACCAAGGTTTTTCTTCCACATGTCAGCGATTGCCAAAGCAATCTTTTGGTGACTTTCTAAAGAGTTATACAGAAAAGTTACCGGAGGAAGTGAAGTTATCCCTTCTTCTTTCATACCTTCTTGAAGCAATTTTTTCGCTTCAGTGAAGTCTTCTTTGAAGTAATCATCTTTATGCTCCGAACGGTATTCCTGAGAAACAGCTTTGATACCTGGAGGCACAAAACCGTACGCAGGAATTTGGCCACCCAATGTCACTCTGTCAACGATTGGTTGACGTTCAATAGCCATCGCAAACGCTTTACGAATTTTAGCATTGTTAAATGGTTTTTCAGTTACATTAAACAGGTAGTAATACGTACTTGCAATCCCTTTTGCCTTAAATTCGTTAGGCAGTTCTTTTTTCACAGCCGGAATTTGGTCGGTAGGAATTTCACCGTTTGGCATACCCGCATAATCAAGTTGTCCACTTCTGTACGAAGCCAGCTCTGTTGCACCGCTGTTTACAAGGGACATCGTAATTTTATTCAGCTTGATTTGGTCTTTACCCCAATAGTTTTCACTTTTGGTGACTTCGATCTTTTGACCGCTGTCCCAAGCTGTCAATTTGAAAGGTCCATTAGTGATCATGCTATCTTTCTGAACAGCCCACTTGTCATTTCCTTTAATAGAAGGATTAACAGGATAGTAAGTGTAGAAAGAAGTCAATCCGAGGAAGTAAGGAGTTGGGTTTTCCAACTCTACTTGCAATGTATGGTCATCAACAGCTTTGACACCTACATCTTTAAAGTCTGTAATTTTAGTTCCTTTATAGGATTTCGAAGTGCTCAGGTTGTAGCCCTCAGCATTTTTGATATAGTACAATTGGTAAGCATATGGAGGTGCAGGGGCTGTGGAAGGATCCAATACCCGTTGCCAAGCAAATACGAAGTCACTTGCTTTGACCGGGTCGCCATTGCTCCATTTTGCATTATCACGAAGCTTGAACGTATAAGTTTTGCCGTCATCGGAAATTTTCCAAGATTCAGCTACGCCAGGAATTTCTTTGCCATCAGGACCCATACGTACGAGACCTTCATACAAAGTTTTCAGAACCGTGTTAGTTTGACTATCCTGAGCTTGTGCCGGATCAAATGTTGGCGGTTCGGAAGAAAGGTTAATGCGCAAAATTTGTTTGTCGGCCGGAGCCGGTGTAGTTGATGCATTTTCTTGTGCGCCCTTACCATTGGTATCGTTCTTGGCGGAGCCACAACCTGCGAGCAGTGCGCCAACTGCAAGAACGAGTGTCAAAAGGACTAAAAAGCTTTTCCTTTTCATCTAGCGTTTTCCCCCTAGTTCTAAAGTGGTATATGTTTATAGATTATACAACCAGCGGTCAAAAAAATCTACATTACATTTCTTCAAATTGAGCTTTTTTTTCAAAAAAACATGATTATTTCATATTTTTTAAGCTTTTTATGTCACATTATATCACATGGTATTGAATATATTCTTAAATATACCAACAACAGTCAAGAAAGCATACGCCAACGTCATAGCTATAAAAGTTAATCTCCAGACCGCTCTACATAACCTTTTACCATCGACCTTGCCTTTTATACGATTTTGGGCACCCCCAATTAAACCCAGCGCCAATAATAAAAGAAGTAAAATCAGATAAAAACCGAAACGAGATGTAAAAATGACGTTAAAGAGTGCCGCGACGGAAAGGATTAGAAAAGCTGTGGTAATATCCATCGATGTAAGCAACGCCTTCTTCTTTTCCATTTTAAGAATATAGCGACAAACCACAAATACGATCAGAAACGGAAAAAAGGGAAGAATACTGAATGTGCTAATGGTACCTTGTATAATACTCAACTGATCACCCCTCTTTTAGCCGCATGCCTTCAATTAATTGCCACAATACCTCATGAGTTGGTGCAGTAACCCCAGCCACTTCTGCCATCTGCACCAGCTGCCCGTTAATAGAAGCAACTTCTGTCATGGAGTGTGCAAGCACATCGGCCAGCATGGACGAATGGTTTTCTGCCGTTGCCCGGCAAACATTCATAATTTGGTCCCACCAACTGCCATCCCAGTGAATACCGTGTGCTTCATACACTTGTATGCCTTCATCATAAAGCTTGCGCATCATATGTAAACGAACAGGGTCCGAAAGCAGCTCGCCATTACGAATTCGCCATATCGCCGTCAGCGGATTGATTACGGCATTAATTAACAACTTGCGATACATACCATTCTCGATTTCTTTCGACAAGCAAACGTCAAATCCTGCTGCCAGCAGCCGATTTAGCACGTATTGTTCAAAATTCCTGTTCTGCGCCTTCTCCTGTTCCTCAGACCAGCCAATTTCAGTAACACCCGCGCCAGCATGTACAACAGATGCGGCTCCCTGCCTTTTGGCCCCTTCAGTCGTCACGGCAGGGTATAGCACAGCTTCCGGCCAAGCCTGTCTAATACGTTCTATATGTCCGATTCCATTCTGTAAACAAACGATTCCCGTTTCTCTTTCCGTCTTAGCCACAGGCAGAATCTGCTTTAATACTTCCTCAATGGCCCCCTGTTTGGTTATTAGTAAAATCCATTGTGTAGCAGTATGCGAATTTAACCGTTGCCAATCTGCCAATGGAGCTACCTGCAATCTATCTCCAGGCACATGGACGGCTGTCTGCCCCTCCTTATCAAACACAGTAATTCCATCACAAGCAATGATACGTGCCTGTTCGAGTGTTCGTGTCCACAATTTCACTTCGGTACCTGAAGAAGCCAGTCTCCCAGCGAACAATAATCCCAGCGAACCCGCTCCAATAATATCAATCACGTTTGTATCGTCTCGCTTCCATCTTTTTTTCTACTATATCATATGCACTCCAAAGAAATACAAAAAACGCCAACTACGGCAAAGCGCGAGTTGACGTTTTATATAAGATTGTTGATGTAATCTGGCTACTCAATGCGCTCCAGATTCCCATTGGCGTCCATTTTGAATCTGGATTTAAGCTCATCCTCATCCTCCGTGATTAAAGCCAAGCGTCGTGCTCGGTCCATAATCTGAATCAGGGCTTTATAATCATCATTTACGACACGATAGTCGGTTTGCACTTCGTTGACTTCCTTGGACAGCCGGTCATTAATGGAGCGGAGCTGATTCAATTCTTCTTCCTTTTCCCGCAAATCTTTTTCCAGCATTTTAATCTGTCGGTTGGTTTCCTGCACAGTTCCTTTCCATTGACGCAAAAAGCGAATCACCGCATCAATGGATAACGTATCCTCACTCGTTCCATCCGTTCTGTATCCCCCTTCGACCGTATCAAGTGTGGCAAAAGCCGCCACCTGTGATACCCCCACTGGGTTCTGCTTGCGGATATAACTGCGTTTTTGACGCTGTGCTTTGGCAATGCTAATTGCTTCATCGTAACGTTTACGCACGCAACTGTTCCAGCGGAAGCCGCATGCCGCGGAGGTTCTTCCAATTTTTTGTCCAACCTCCTCAAACGCAGCGAGCTGTGTACCGCCTTCCCGGATATGACGCAAGGTCACCTCCGCCAATATCAAATCATCTTCTGCACTCCATGCATCTTGTCTTATTGCAGTCATGCTTCTAGCCCTCCTAACAACATCCTGAAATAACCGTCTTCATGAACCGATCTTGCCGGTATTTGAATAGGGTATAAAAGCTGTTTATTCATTCCTATGCCTCTCGTAGAGTTCATAGAATCTATTTGATACTAAATTGTATTTCCATTTCTGCAAGAACTCATACGTGAACGCAAACAGTTTTGGGTTTCAAGCATGCACCGACTGCTGTACAATAAATGAATGGTTAAAGAATGGGAAAGGATCATATACATTATCATTAGTATTTTTAGGGAATATAAAAGGGGAAACCAAATGAACAAACCAATAAGAATCATATGCTGTACCCTGCTGATCATCATTATGATGCTAACTTCGATATATGTGCGTCCTATTCTGGCTGCGCCCTCCCAAGAGGCAAACCAGATTTTACAAGATAGCCTCACCATTATTGAAATAGACCATGAAATTGAGCGTATCAGCCAGGAACAAGAGGCCCTTATACAGCGTCAACAGGAACTACGAAGTAATCTCATCACACAGCAGGAGCAGATGGCCTTGCAACGAAACCGTGCCGGGTCTGTGTTGCGCTCTTATTATATGGGAGAACGGGACAAGCTGCTCAGTGTAGTGCTGGGGGCCAAAAACCTAAAACAGCTTCTCTCCCTGTACGATTACTACTTGTTATTGATTAGTCACGATCAGGATGTTCTTCAGGAATATGAATCCAATGTTCAGACTATGCAGAAAACAGAGCAACAAGTCACTCAGGCCTCGTTGGAATTGGAGACGGTCAAAACAAACTTACTGGAGCAACGCAAACGTATTGTCATGCTTCAGTCGCGTGTAAACGAAGGTGTTAGCGCCAGTAAAGATCCGGATACTCTACGCAAACTGATCAGTGAAATGACAGCTTACTGGGAGAATGTAGGCGTCTATGAGGTAAATAGACACTTCAAAGCACTCGCTCAGGCTATGCAGGATTTACCTCAATTTATTCAGCAACAGCAAGGAGCCATGATAACGAACGGCAAAACCATTACGATAAATATTCGTGAGGAAGATTTTAACCGTTTCCTGAAGTCTGAAAATGAATTATTCAATCACTTCAACTTTTCTTTCAAGCAGGACCGTATTGTAGTAGAAGGCCAACAGGGAACGATGAAATTGATGGTAGAAGGACACTATACCGTAGAGAACGAACCGCAAAATGCAATTTTATTTCATGTGGATCGCCTAGTATTTAACGGGCTGGAACTGCCGGATACGACCCGTAACAAGCTGGAAAATGATTTTGATCTGGGCTTTTATCCACAGCAGCTTATTTCGTATGTTAAAGCTACAGAAGTTCACACCTTAGCGGGAACACTTGAGGTTAAGCTCGAATTAAGCCTTAAGTAAGACAAATAATAAAAGACCCCGGGACGTTCCCGAGGTCTTTTATTATTGATGATGGCACTATGAATCTTATAGCAGATCGGCAGCCAGCTGTGCGAGCTTGGAGCGTTCTCCTTTTTCCAGCATAATATGCCCGCTAATCCCTTCCTGCTTGAACCGTTCAACCACATAGGTTAAGCCGTTACTGGCAGCATCCAGATATGGGTGATCAATCTGCTCCGGATCGCCCATCAAAATGATTTTGCTCCCCTCGCCCACCCGAGACACAATCGTCTTGATTTCATGGCGGGATAGATTCTGAGCCTCATCGATAATAATAAATTGCCCTGGTATCGAACGCCCGCGAATATAAGTAAGTGCCTCCACCTGAATACTGCCCAAGCCCATCAAAATTTTATCAATATCGCCTGATTTTTTGGCATCAAACAGATACTCCAGATTATCGTAGATCGGTTGCATCCACGGGCGAAGCTTTTCATCCTTTTCTCCCGGTAAATAACCGATATCCTTGCCCATAGGAACAACCGGCCTGGCAATCAGCAATTTCTTGAAACGATGCTCATCCTCTACCTTAAGCAAACCTGCTGCCAGTGCCAGCAAAGTTTTGCCTGTACCCGCTTTTCCGGTAATCGTCACAAGCGGGATGTCGTCATTAAGTAAAAGCTCCAATGCCATCCGTTGTTGAGCATTACGTGCGCTGATTCCCCACACCGATTCGTTACTTAAATATAAAGGCTCCAATCGCTCCGCATCCTGGTTTACCTTCAATAAAGCCGATTTTCCAGTTCCCATTTGATCTTTCAGAATCACAAATTCATGTGGATACAGCGTGTAAGGTACATTCAGTGATCTGATTGATAAAAACCGATTGGAGTAAAATTCATCTATGATGGACGGATGCACCTGGATGGCTGAATACCCGGGGTATAGCTCGCTTAGATCACCTGTTCTATCGGATAAATAATCTTCGGTCAGCAGTCCCAACACATCTGCCTTGATTCTGACTAGTACGTCTTTACTGACCAAAACGACCGAACGCGGTTCTGGTTGCTCCTGCTCTTCCAGATGATAGTTCAAAGCGACTGCCAAAATCCGATTATCGTTCGAAACCTCCCCAAACATCTCCTGAACTTTCAAAAAGCTCCGGTGGTTTAACTCAACCTTAAGTCTTCCACCTTGGGGAAGTGGAACACCACTATGCAGATGACCTACTTCTCTCAATCCGTCCAACAATCTTGACACATTGCGGGCATTACGTCCAATCTCATCCGCGTTGCGTTTTTTGGAGTCGATTTCTTCTAGAACAACAGCTGGAATTACAACCTCATGTTCTTTGAAGGTAAAAATGGCTTTCGGATCATGCAGCAGCACATTCGTATCCAGCACAAAAATTTTCTTCATATAAATCCCCTCCAAAGCGGCGTGGACAATCTCGTGTTTCATACCTATACCTATTCACAGGTTCCCCAATACTTGCTGATTCCCTGAAAAAAGACCTCCTCAGGAGTATAGAGCAGCGAAAAGCTTGCAGCTCAGCATAGCCTCAAAGCCTGTACCATCTCAAAATAAACACAAAAGGCCCAGTGATCATCACTGGACCTAACTTATTCCTTTCATTTCCACACAGAAACAAGGGACGATATTTGATTCCAAACAGTTGCCCATATCCAAACGGCATACTTGGTGCACTACATATTCAGACATACCTCAACCCCCTTATGTCATATAAGTGCTTTTACTCGCTGCGAGTATAACATAAGAGGGAAGAAAGATACATACTCAGGAATTGGAAGAAGTTGCAGTATTATCACTTGCTTTTTTTGCCAATTCATCTTGCAGTGCTTGTCTTGCCGCATCAAGCTGTTGCTCATCAATATATACATAAGGACTACGCCATGTTCCAGCTACCGGATTGTATTTCACATTTTGCTTGGAAATATTCCAGTAGGTTTGTACGATATTTTTCATTTGCTGTGACTCAATATCTGTCGTCATATTTTTATCAACTGATTTAATAATTGCGCTAAATTTGGTCAAAGCATTAAAGGATTGCATTTGGTCAATCAGAGAATGAAGCACCTGATTTTGTCGACGGTTGCGATCAAAATCGTCAGATTCAGCCGTTCTCGGACGACAATTCGATTTACGGTAACGAACAAAATCAAGAGCCTGTTTACCATCTAAGTGCTTGGCTCCAACGGTCAGGTTAATGTCCGTGCCATCTGCACGGTCACGATAACACATGTTTTTATCAACCGTAACATCTACACCACCCAAATTATCCACAACATCTCTAAAGCCCTGAAAGTTAATAACTGTCACATAATCAATATTAATGTTTAAATATTTGCCGATCATCTTCTTCATTTGCTCTTCGGCGACCTCACCAGATTCTTTCTCTCTGGCCTTAAATACTGGATAATACTCATTCAGCTTGCGTGGTTTATATCCATCCATCTCCAGACGTGTATCACGCGGCAAGGACACAATGGTAGACGATTTAGTATTGGGATTCAATGTGGCTACCATAATAACGTCTGACAAATAAGTCGGATGATCAGGGCGGTAATCGGTTCCGAGTAATAAAATGGTCAGAGGCTTAGCTTCTGCCAATTCCGTTTGGGGTACTTCTCTGTTGATCCCCGTATCCAAAACTTCCTCTACCTGATTATAAATATAGTAGGTATAACCACCTGCTGCCAAGATACCTATAATGAGCAGAAACAAGACAAACTTCATAAACGATCTGAAAAAACTTTTTTTCTTTTTCGCTTTTTTCTGTTTGGGGGACTTTTTCCCGCTTTGTGTCCGGGGAGGCAATCCGTTCGAAAGATTACTCATGCTTCAACACCTTTTCCTGCGTTTTGAGAAATACTCCAAGTTTATCATCTTAAAACACATACAGCGGCGCATCCCATTCCCGGGCGTCGCCGCTGTGGCCAAAGACCAAACCAATTAATTACGCATTTGCTTGTGCTGTTTTACGTTGTTTCTCCGCACGTTCACGCTCACCCTTGTTCAGGATCTTTTTACGCAAACGAATGGCATTAGGTGTAATTTCGCAATACTCATCATCATTCAGATATTCAAGCGCCTGCTCCAAAGAGAAAATACGAGGTGTTTTCAGTTTAACTGTATCGTCTTTTGTTGCAGAGCGAACGTTGGTCAATTGTTTTTCTTTACAAATGTTAACGACAATATCGTTATCACGTGTGTGCTCTCCAACGATCATACCCTCATAGATCTCAGTACCTGGCTCCAGGAACAAAATACCGCGATCCTCTACGCCCAGCATTCCGTAAAAAGTGGAAGAGCCATTTTCGGTAGAAATGAGAACACCTTGATGACGACCACCAACTTGACCGCCAACATATGGGCCATAGTTATCAAATGCATGGTTCATTACACCGTAACCACGAGTCAATGTCAGGAAGTTTGTAGTGTAACCGATCAGACCACGAGCAGGAATCAGGAATTCCAAGCGAACCTGTCCGGTACCATTGTTGATCATATTAACCATTTCAGCTTTACGGGAACCCAGGCTTTCCATAACTGCGCCCATGCTTTCTTCCGGAATATCAATGAGGAGACGCTCGATTGGCTCCATTTTCTTACCGTCAATTTCCTTAACGATAACTTCCGGTTTGGACACTTGCAGTTCGTAGCCTTCACGACGCATGTTTTCAATCAGGATACCCAGATGCAACTCACCACGTCCAGATACAATGAAAGCGTCCGGGCTGTCCGTTTCATCCACACGCAAGCTGACATCTGTTTCAAGCTCTTTCAGAAGACGTTCACGTAATTTACGGGATGTTATCCACTTACCATCGCGACCTGCGAATGGGCTGTTGTTAACCAGGAAGGTCATTTGCAGCGTAGGCTCATCAATTTTCAGTACAGGCAAAGCTTCGGGATGACTCGGATCAGCGATGGTTTCACCGATATTAATATCCTTAATACCCGCAATCGCCACAATGTCACCCGCACCCGCTTGATCGGTTTCAATGCGTTTCAGACCTTGGAAGCCGAACAGCTTCTCAATACGTGCTGATTTGCTGCTGCCGTCACGCTGCATCACGGTAACCGCTTGTCCCTGCTTGATGATACCGCGGTTTACACGACCTACGGCAATCCGGCCAAGGTATTCGTTATAGTCCATCAGAGTTACGAGGAATTGAAGAGGCTCATCTACTTTTTCAGTTGGAGCTGGAATATGATCTACAACGGTTTCGTACAATGCCTGCATGTTATCGTCTTGTTTTTCGGCATCCAGACTGGAGGTTCCGTTCAGCGCCGAAGCGTACACTACAGGGAATTCCAATTGCTCATCATTCGCACCCAGCTCGATGAACAGATCCAGCACTTCGTCAATGACTTCTGCTGGGCGAGCTGCCGGACGGTCAATTTTGTTCACGACAACGATAGGGGTCAGATTTTGTTCCAGCGCTTTACGCAGTACGAATTTCGTTTGCGGCATGCAACCTTCATAAGCGTCAACGACCAGCAAAACGCCGTCAACCATTTTCATAATCCGTTCCACTTCACCGCCAAAGTCGGCGTGTCCCGGTGTATCTACAATGTTAATCAGATAATCTTTGTAAGTGATAGCTGTATTTTTAGCCAAAATCGTAATACCGCGTTCACGCTCCAGATCGTTGGAGTCCATGGCGCGCTCCTGAACAGCCTCGTGTTCTCTAAAGGTTCCAGACTGTTGAAGCAGCTTGTCGACAAGCGTCGTTTTACCGTGGTCGACGTGGGCAATAATCGCAATATTGCGAATGTTTTCTCTTGCATGCATGGTTTGTATCCATATCCTTTCCGTATATCAAAATAGTGTCTCTATCCTGAAGTAATGCTGATTCAAGGCTAACAATCGTTCTTCAGGCCCACTCCCTGCCAGCCTCCTATATATTTTAGGCCTTATACAGACAGCTTCTCTCTCCGATTCGCGTGAAAACCTTAAAATAAGCGTCAGAAATCATTCCGACGCTTTTATCATATCCATTATATTATAGTTGAAATATGTCATAAAGCAAGACATTCTTCCCTGTACCGTAATTTACCGCCATGAAATCTGCACCGCTTGTCGTACTACCATTTACGTTTGCCACGGTTGTTCACGACCAGCCAGATTCCAGCCCCGATCAGTAAAACTGCAATAATATAAATAATGCCTGTTCTTAACAGGCTAACCATCAATAAAATCACCGATACCAAGCCTAAAATGATACCACCTGTGTATACATTACGAGACAGAGATAAATCATTAATGGCGTATTCCCACAATCCGATCGCCACACCAAGAAGTAACAAAGGCCACAGGTAGGCCATTAAATGCCAGCCCCAGGTGTTACAAAGAGAAAATAACAGGCCATAAATCGTCAAAATTCCTGCCGGCAGCAACATAAAAGAGGATACTTTACGCATCATGTACATTGCATGCAACACAATTCCTGGGATTAGAATCAGCAAGGGCCAAAAGGTTCGTCCCAAAAAGGAGAATGCCCCTAGTTTTCCCAACAAAATAATCAGTCCTACGGCAACAATCCCCACTCCGATTATACGCTCTTTTCTGGAATTCATCGTGGTCTCCTTTGCTTGCTGAATTTGTTTGTGTTTTTTTAATGTGATTGTTTTTGAGTGTATTTTTATGAATATAGCGTATTTACAAAAACCGAGCAAAATCCCCGGCATCTGCAAAACCCTATGTATAGTTTAGCCGATGTTTTCCAAAAAAACTACGTTCAAATGTGGCGGGCTCGCAACTGACGATAGGTTCCGAAAATGATAACTATTGCGGCCAACAGTCCTGGCAACCATGCATGTAAAACTTCCCCTGCACCCGCTAACCATACACCCAATCTGGAATCCCGCAGCAGCATTTCTCCTGCCGTGAAGGCTAAAATTGCAGACCCCAGCAAAACAAGTATAGGGAAACGGTGAAGCCAGATCGCAATAATGTTGCTGCCCCAGACGACAATTGGAATGCTAATCGCAATGCCGATGACAATAATAGCGATATCTCCATTCGCAAGTGCTGCGATAGCTAATACGTTATCCAGACTCATTACAAAATCTGCTACCAGGATCACCTGTATAGCCTTCCATATGCTGGTTTCAGCTCTTATTCCGACATGATCCTCATTGTCGTAAAGCAGTTTAAACGCAATCCATAACAGAAGTAGACCACCCGCTGCTTGAATAAAGGGTATGCGCAGCAAAATGACAGCTACAAAAGTCAACACACAACGCAAGCCAACGGCGCCGATCGCCCCCCACCAAATAGCTTGGCTCCGCTGTCTTGGAGGCAAGTTTTTGCTCGCCATAGCAATAACAACCGCATTATCACCGCTTAATACCAAATTGATCATTAATATTTTTAACAGCAAAATGATATGCTCCATGTGTACAAACACCCCCATCCTACTTGTATGCGAAACAGGAGAAGGCTATGCTTGTCAATTTTGTTGAGTAAAAACCTTGAAATCAGCAGTGAACAGCAATATAATTAATCGTATTTCCGAAAAACGGGTATTAATATACACAGAGTAATGATTTTGGGATGCCAAATCAGGGAGATGAGAACAATTGACATGTCCGGATTTCAGTTTTTTTGGCTGCTGCTTAATGTGATATTCATTGACCTTCTGCTCGCAGGAGATAATGCAATTGTAATTGGACTTGCCGCCAGGAAGCTACCACCTACAACGCAAAAAAAAGCGATTCTGTATGGTACCGGAGGTGCTCTGCTCATTCGCATAGCAGCCACCATTGTGGTGCTTTGGTTGCTTCAAATACCGTGGCTATTACTGATCGGTGGTGTAATGCTAATCTGGATCGCGTATAAGCTGCTGGTGGATCAGGAGGATCACACCGAAGTCAAAGCCGGAATCACTTTGTGGGGTGCTATTCGCACCATTATTATAGCCGATGCGGCCATGGGTCTGGACAACGTGATTGCTGTTGCTGGCGCTGCCCAGCAGCATTTGGTACTCGTGGTGCTTGGTCTGCTGATCAGCGTGCCGATCGTTGTATGGGGAAGCACGCTTTTTATCAAGCTTATTAATAAATTTCCTTGGATTATCTATTTAGGATCAGCCGTGCTTGGTTATACGGCCTCTAATATGATTACCGAAGAACGTAAGCTTGAGCCGTACTTTACTGCGCATCCTGCATTGCGTATCCTGTTTATTGCCTTTATTACGGTTGGCATTTTACTCACAGGGTATCTTCAGAACCGCAAAGCCATATCCAACCGTGAAAAAGCCGTTTTAAAATAATTAAAATCCTTCATAACTCAAATCAAAAAAAGGCAGACCATTCACTAATGGTCTGCCTTTTTCATGCCTTAAAACCAATCTTCCTGTACAACTTCTTCCTTGCGGCCCTCCATAGACCCACCCGCCTCAAGAACGACAGTCTCGGTTGCAGCCACAGCCTGCTCAATCAAGGCATTTAAATCCCGAATAGAGGCTTCAATCTTTTGAACAACCCACAAATTGGGATTGGTCGTCGGGGATTTGGGAACAAACAATGTGCAGCAATCCTCATAAGGGAGAATAGATAGATCGTAGGTTCCAATTTGCTTCGCGATTTCCGTGATTTCCTGTTTATCCATCATGACGAGAGGCCGCAGCAAAGGCAACTCCGTCGAACGGCCGATCACATTCATACTGGATAATGTTTGACTGGCCACTTGACCCAAACTGTCACCCGTTACAAGTGCCAGTGCTCCTTCACGCTCAGCCAGCATCGTTGCAATTCGCAGCATAGATCGCCTCATGAGCGTAATAATGAGATTATCCTGGCCAGTGCGTGTAAAAGCGGTCTGCACCTCCGTAAATGGTACAAGATGGATCTTAATCCGCCCTGCATAGCCAGCCAATACTCTTGCCAAATCAATAACCTTTTCTTTTGCGCGCTCACTTGTAAACGGATAGCTATAAAAATGAACACATTCGATTTCCAATCCTCTGCGCATAGAAGACCAGCCTGCCACAGGGCTATCGATTCCACCGGATAGCAACAGCATGGCTTTGCCGTTCGTACCTAGCGGAAAGCCTCCTACAGCCGTAATAACATCGCTAAATATATAAGCTGCCTGTTCTCTGACCTCCACACGTAGCTCAATATTCGGTTGATGCACATCGACCTTCAGCGCCGGAAACTCCCGCAATATAGGGGAACCAATCAAGTGGTTCATCTCATGTGAAGAATGAGCAAACTCCTTCCACACTCTACGGGCATTTACCTTGAAAGTTGTACCTTCTGCCACATTCAGTTCACGCATCAAAGCTACAGCAGACTTAACTATCGCATCAAGCTGGGCAGGAGCCATTTTGACAGGGCTAATTGTGGTGATACCAAACACTTTTTTTAACACTTGAATGATCTGCTCATAGGGCTCTCCTCCGAGAACCACATAAATTCGTCCAAATTCCTTCCGTAAAGAAGCGCCGGGAAACGGCTTGAGCACCAGCTTTACGTGATTCAGTACCGCCTTTTCAAAACGAGTACGATTTTTCCCTTTTAATGTAAATTCGCCAAAGCGAAGCAATAGCATATCATAATGCATTTTAATGTTTCCACCTTTCAAGGGATTCCAGCTTGGCTACAGCCTGCCTCAGCGCAAGTATAAGCTCATCGATATCCTGTTCTGTATGCTCGTCTCCGAAACTGATACGAATGCCGCCAGACGCCTCCAGCTCACTGCATCCCATCGCCAGCAGCACCCGACTGGGCTCGGCCAATTTCGAAGAGCAGGCCGATTTGGTTGATACCGCTACACCCAATTGCTCCAGCGTATGCAGCAGCACCTCAGCTTTCATACCCGGATATGAAAAATGGACAATATGCGGCGCTTCCTCCCCGCTGTTCAGCCGCAGTTGAGGGATCGTCTTCACTTCTGCTGCCACCCGATCTCTCCACTCAGTTATACGCTGTGCTGTCTCAACTTGCCGTTCGCCCGCAAGCCGTATCGCCTTGGACATACCAACAAGCAGTGGTACATTTTCCGTACCTGCACGCAAGCCCTGCTCCTGAGAGCCGCCACTCAGCAGTGGGGAAAGCTTCACACCTTCCCGAACGAACAGCAGCCCAGCACCCTTGGGTCCCCGTAGCTTATGCCCAGAGAGACTGTACAGATCAGCCTGCCAGCCCCGAATATCAACTGGAAGCTTTCCATAGCCCTGTACACCGTCGACATGAAATAGTACACGCGGGAACTGTTTCTTGAGTGCAGCCCCGATGTCTTGCAAAGGTTGTACCCTTCCCGTCTCATTATTAACATGCATGATACTAACTAAAATCGTATCTTTACGGACGGCGTCACATACCTGCTTAGCACTGACGTGCCCTTCCGCGTCAACGGGCAAAAACGTAACTTCAAAGCCCAGATCTGTCAACTGTTTGCATGCCTCATACACAGACGGGTGCTCTGTCGATACAGTAACGATATGTTTGCCTCTGGCTTGATATTGTATAGCTGCTCCCTTAATGGCCAGATTGTTGCTTTCAGTTGCCCCGGATGTAAATACAATCTCCGCCGGATGCACTCCCAAAGCCATAGCGCATACTTCCCGGGATCGCTTAAGCAGCTTATCCGCATCCTCTCCATAACGATGCATCGAAGATGGATTGCCATAATGGCGTCTCATGACCTCGGCAATTGTTGTAATTACCTCTTCAAAAGGCGGAGTTGTCGCGGCATAATCAAAATATCTCATAAAACTCCCCTTTCTTCCCTGCAACTGCTGCAACAAAAAAAGACCAAAACAGGGAAAGGCCGCTACATTCCAGCGACACCCTTTCCCCATATTGATCCTGACTGCGGACCTGATCTAATTAAAATTATGCACATTTTTTATAAGCTGTAGGGCTTAAATCGTATATTTTTCACGTGCATTCTGTATTTTGGTAATATATTTTTGCGTTTCTAATGGAAGCTTATCCAGCACAGCCATCAATTGCTTATCACTGCTTACACCAAGACGCTGAACCCGTCCCGGGCCTGCATTATATGCCGCCAAAGCCATATTTTCCTGTCCGTTAAAACGTTTGATCTGGTAAGACAAATAACGAACGCCAGCATCAATGTTTTGAGCAGGATCATATGGGTCACTAACTCCCAAACCCTGAGCGGTAGCATCCATAAGCTGCATAAGCCCCTTGGCCCCGGCCGAAGAAGTGACCAACGGATTAAATGAAGATTCCGTATCAATAACCGCTTTAATCAAAGCAACCGGAACGCCATATTTTTGGCTAGCCTCGTTAATCATATCGTCATACGCAGTAGGCTTCGTAGGTACATTGCTTGCTGTGCTGGAAGAAGCAGGGTATACCGCAAAAGGCGAAGCCGCCCCCCTCGAAGGTCCTAATTGGAGCCAGAGCAACCCATTTTCATCTCGGGTAACATCGCTTGAATTCTCACGAGTTGCGGCGTCATCTGTCTCCAACTGACCTACTTGCTCCAACAATCCTGAAAAAGCGTCCGTTGTGCCCGTTTGGGTTGTAGCACTCATATTATTTAACAGCTGCATGTCTACCATGGATTTGGACACGCGCGGATCAATTTGCATGTGGTGTTCCCAACTTTCTGTAGTTGTTGTATCCCAAATAGCTTGTCGTTACAGCTAATGATACAACTTTTTGCTATGTACTGCCATACCTTTTAACGAAAAAAAGCTCCTGATCTGTCGATAGAGACAGTGGAGCTTATAATTAAACTTTTTTGTACCTCTACAGGATTAACGAACAAACGGGATAAAAGCGAAATAACTCAATGTCGCGAGCGCACCAAGTCCAATCGACCAAATACCTGTCGTTTTGCTGCCATTCACATAAGCAAAAAAACCTAAAACCGCAGCAATTGGCCCTAACACAATAGACCACATGAACAGGGATGCAATTCCTGCGGCTATACCAATATAACCGGCAATACGACCACTGTTATTTATAGCCTTCTGTTCACCTTTGTCCTTATCTCGAGTTGCAACTGGCGAGCCGGGAGCCACTTCTGCGGCATATTCTTCACGGTGATTACGTCGCTTGGTGGAGTGCTTCTCAATATGACGTGGGTAATCTACTCGTTCACGGCTAACATGCTCTTCATTTTGATGCTTTTCCGTTTTATGATCCTCCATAATACACTGCACCTCCAAATGCGAATAATTGGCTATGAGTTTTTACAAAGACTTCGGCTTAAAGGTGTGGCAACAAGTGGCGGCAGACGTATCAGCTTTATCGCGTTCTTCTGAGCTGAAGCTTTCTCCTGCGTATTCTTCCTTAAATTTCTTACCGGCATGACCATCAACTTCAATCATGATCAAATCCGCCTTGCAAAAGTTGTTTTCTCCCCAATAATGGCAATTGGCTACACTGCATTTAACGATTGGCTTGGCCTCTTGGCTCATGATCATCACCTCGGATTCATTTTCCCCTCACTCCCCCGCACCTATGCGTACCTGACATATGGCAGTTGGTGACATACGAAAAAAGCCGCTTTCTTTGCCCCCTCCAAACTGGCAGGAAGCAAGAGAAAACGGCTTGCTTGTCTTGTTTTAGTTTTCGATTAAAAACGACCCACCCATGAAATGCCTAAGCATGAGTACGGCGAGTCTGCATACGGCGCTGAGTCAGATAATCACTTTCATAATAAGTCAGATCATCACGCAGCTCTTCAAAATTTTTAGTAATGTCCATGATCACTTCGCGTGCGGCAGGCACAGGCGTTTTACGGAAGCGAATAGCATCTTGTCCCGTATAAGCATAGCGTCCGTCCTCTGCGTAAGATTCATTTTTGGGATAAAAAAAGCTGTTCACGCAGTCATGGTAAACGTTATACAATGCCTTTTCCGCAAAATCGACGTCAAAGTTGGCACGGCGCAAAGCCACACCCAGCTTTTCATAGGATACTTCGGAAAAAACAAGGATATAGCGGAGATCCGACAAAAAACCTTTATAAAAAAGTACGGACTCCTCATTTCCATCCACAGCCAGCTGCGGCAGGGCATGCTCATTGAGGAATGTTTCCACACGTTTCACGACAGTTTTCAGTTTCTCCTGCGCCGACTCACATAATTTTTGTACGTTGACTGCTGACATCAAGGCAGCTCCCCCTTATTTGTTGCTTGTTCATCAATTTGGTTACCCGAAAATAGTCCCTTCTAACCGAAAGAGCTGTAATTTTCAGTATTTATCCTACCACAAATAAGCACTGAAAGGTATAAAAACATGCCAACCTCCTCACGCTAAACCATAAAATTATAAACACTTAAGGAGGACAGTCCCATGTCTCGGCAAAAATGGTTAAAGCCCTTACTCGGTGCAGCTGCCGGAGTGCTTGTCATCACACTGATGCTGCCTTCCCGTGACCATCGCCACACACCGCAGCCCGCTTATACGACTAAGATGGTACCACAGCAAGAGAAACAACTCAAAAAGGGAATACTTTCTTTGGACGTATCGGCTACGGATTCACTCACTCGCACGGATGCCAGACAGGATATTCTATACGTTATGCGAGAGCTTCATGGCAAAACCACTGATCAGAAAAGACGGTTTACTCGCAAGCTGCAGCAATCGCACAGCCATCTTCATACGTTACAGTGGATTCATACGCGTGACGGGAATTGTACTACCTATACAGGCAGCAAAGCACAAACCCGTCTGCTGAGTCATCCTCAAATCAAAAGCAGCCTTGCTGCGGCTCGTCGTTCCGTCATACAAAATAAATCCTACGAATCCGCTGCTTTTGAGGTCGATGGCGGTAAATATTTTGTCATGGCTGAACCATCGACTGATAGAACATATGGCGTTGTCGCTCTGGTCAGCCAGCAAGTATTGCGTGATGTGGAGAAACATCAGCGTAAGAATCTGCGTTTGATTCCCTATCCCAAGGAAGGCAGCTACAAGGTTGAATCCGTGCATCCTGACACCCTGCACGATATCACCGTCAAGACTGGTCATGACAACGAAAATGCGAGCCATTATTTTGAAAATGAAATCGTCGTTCGCTTCCGTCACAATCCCGATCAACAGCAGCTACGCGAAATCGCAAAAGATTTGCACTGTGAGCCTGGTCGCAAGCTGGGTTACACCTACGTGTTTCATTCAGATAACATGAGCTACAAAGAGCTAAAGCAATACTTTTCGAAAAAGTGGAACCCACTTTATTCAGAACCTCACTATATGTATCTGACTAATGAGAAGGCACCTTTGAGATCAGACGAATCTATTCCCAATGATTTGCTCTTTTCTCGTTATCAATGGAATCTGCCAGCCACCGAAACCAATCGGGGTTGGGGATTAAGCAAAGGCAGCAAGGATGTAGTTGTTGCCGTCGTGGACACAGGAGTGGACCTGGATCATCCCGACCTGAAGGGTCAAATTCTTCCGGGACATAACGTAGTTAATACGTCTGAAAAGCCTTATGATGACGTGGGTCACGGAACGCATGTCGCCGGAATCATTTCTGCACTCGTGAATAATGGCGAGGGCGTCGCCGGCATGACGTGGTATAACAAGGTCATGCCGATCAAGGTACTCGACCAATCCGGCTCAGGTACGACTTACTCGGTTGCAGAAGGTATTATATGGGCAGCTGATCACGGAGCCAAAGTTATCAATTTGAGTCTAGGCAATTACGCACAAGCTTCATTTCTACATGATGCGATCAAATATGCCTATGATAAAGATGTTGTATTAGTTGCAGCCACAGGCAATGATAATACGGAACGACCCGGCTATCCGGCAGCATACCCCGAAGTGTTTGCTGTTTCGGCCACGGATTCTTCCATGCACCGTGCCTCTTTTTCCAATTATGGGAATTATGTGGACGTCATGGCTCCAGGTGCAAGCATAGCCAGCACGTATCCAGGGAATCAATATGCTGCTCTGTCGGGCACTTCGATGGCCAGTCCACATGTGTCAGCGCTCGCTGCCCTGATTCGGTCAATCAACCCCGAACTAAGCAATAAAGAGGTTATGGATTTAATGAGAAGCAGCGTAATTGATTTGGGCACACCAGGACATGACAAATATTTTGGATATGGTCAAATTGATGTGTATAAGGCGTTAAAAGCGGCTCAACGCCAATATGTTCCTTTACAATTGTATCCACAGCATCTGAGCGACAAATTAAAATCTATTTTAAAGAAGCTGGAAATGTAACAATTTCTTTTGGGAAAAAGCAGCCATGTGTACACCATGACTGCTTTTTTAGACTTCCTTAACGCTTGGAGCTGCTGCGGACAGGACGTTTGCCATGACTGCGAGTATGACAACATGGATCTCCAGGATCTTTTACACTCACTGGAAATACGTGGTGAGGTACAGGTACAATGTGCGTCTGATTAACAATTTCAATCGGATGAACCACAGGCACGACTTGTGGGAAAAATTGATGATTTACAAATTGGATCGGCGGGCACACGATCGGGTCGTAAGGGCAATGACTCATAATGTGCAACTCCTTTCGGTGAATTAGTACAGCATATTAAGAAGGAGTGCCCTGTGCTTGGATGTTTACCCCCTAATACAAATATCCCCTATAAAATAGGCTAAGCTAATCCACCAAACATCGGACAGCTTTTGTGCACACCAAAAACGTGTCTGGATCGCCCTTCGCAGCGATCATCCAGACACGTCTTTCTTTTACCCTGATATGCTATTAGTGACTACTATCCTGTTTTTCAAATAGGCACTGGTTATTTTTAGGATGCATGTTCAAACTGACTGTTGTATAGATCGGCATAGAAGCCGCCTTTAGCCAGCAATTCCTTATGGTTACCCGTTTCGATAATGTCACCGTCCTTCATAACCAGAATCAGATCGGCATTCTTGATCGTCGAGAGGCGGTGGGCAATCACAAAGGAGGTTTTGCCTACAGTCAGCTGGTCCATCGCTTGTTGAATCAGCAATTCCGTACGCGTATCGACCGAGCTTGTGGCCTCGTCCAGAATGAGCATGGGTGCATCTTCAATCATGGCTCTTGCAATGGTAATCAATTGCTTTTGACCGGCAGAGAGATTGGCTTTATCGTCCAGCACCGTATCATAGCCCTGCGGCAGTGTCTTAAGGAAGCTATGTAGCCCCACTGCCTTACATGCGGCTTTTACCTGTTCATCGGTAACATGCTCTTTGGAAAAGACGATATTCTCACGGATCGTTCCTTCAAACAGCCAGGTATCCTGCAGCACCATACAGAATAATTCATGAATATTCTCACGTGTTAATTGGCTGATCGGAGTTCCGTCAATATAGATTTCCCCTCCGTTCAGCTCATAGAACCGCATGAGCAAATTCACGAGCGTCGTTTTACCGGCGCCTGTCGGACCAACAATGGCAATTTTCTGACCGGCTTCAGCTTTCATGGAAAAGTCTTTGATAATCATACGGTCTTCGTGATAACCGAAACGGACATGTTTGAATTCGACATTCCCTTTGGCTTTGTCCAGCTTCTTGGTCTTGCCGCTCTCATCCGCCAATTCTTCTTCACCCAGAAATTCGAATACACGTTCACTGGCGGCAGCCGCCGACTGCAGATTGGTTGCGGCCTGTGCCAGCTGTGACAAGGGCTGTGTAAACAGACGAATATACACCATGAAGGCCACAATAGTTCCGAGCGTTATAGCATGTTGGTTTACCAGCAAAGCGCCCACGACACAGACCGCAACATAACCGAAATTCCCGATGAACATCATGACCGGCATCATCAAACCAGACATGAACTGGGACTTCCATGCATTTGTATATAAGCGGCCGTTAATGCCATGGAACACTTCCTTGGCTGCTTTTTCTCCGTTATATACCTTGACTACGTTATGACCGGCATAGGTTTCTTCAATATGGCCGTTGATCTGGCCAAGCTCCGCTTGCTGTGCTACAAAATATTTCTGTGAATGCTTCATAATCACGGTCATCAAGGAAAAACCGATCAGCGTAGCTAGAATCCCAGTAACGGTCATGATCCAGTTCGTATACAGCATCATAATCAAGGCGCCCACGAAGGTTGCTAGCGCGCTGACAAGCGTGCCGAGACTGTTGTTTAACGTTTGTCCGATGGTATCGACATCGTTGGTCACACGGCTGAGCACATTACCGTAGCTCGTAGCGTCAAAATACTTCAAAGGCATATGATTGATTTTTCGGGACAGCTCTGTCCGCATCTTCTTTGTAAGACGCTGTGACACGGTTGCCGTAATGAAGCCTTGGAAATAGTTAAAAATAAGACCAAGTCCATACAAAAGCGCCAAAACAAGAACAATCTTCTGGACAGCACTCACATCAACCCCTGTTACGATTCCTTCCTGGATCAGGTTGGCAATATCGCTGAGCTTATCCGGACCAATCACGTTGAAGGCGGAACCGACTAGGGCCAGCACCATAGCGAGTATAATCATAGGCACATAGGCCTTGCTGTAGGATAAGAGCTGGCTGATGGTTTTTTTAAAATCATTCGCTTTTTCACCAGCACCCATCCCTCTCGCAGGACCTCCACCCATGGGACCATGCTGTTTCACTTTCATATGCTGGCTGCCGACGGTGTGTTCATTCTTATCCATGTACGAGTTCCTCCTTCGAAAGCTGCGAATAAGCGATCTCCTGATAGGTGCTGCAGTTCGCCATCAGCTCTTCATGTGTGCCGTTCCCTACAACCTCACCCTGGTCCAGTACGATAATCCGGTCAGCGTCTTTAATGGTGCCTATGCGCTGAGCAACAATGAGTGTCGTAGCATGGTCGGTTTCTTTTTTGAGAGCGGAGCGTAAAATCCGGTCTGTTCTGTAGTCCAGTGCCGAGAAGGAATCATCGAAGATATAAATCTCCGGCTGACGGTAGATGGCACGCGCAATGGACAGACGCTGCTTTTGGCCACCGGACACGTTCGCTCCACCTTGTGAAATCCGTCCCTGATACTGACCGTCCATTCTTTCAACAAAATCCGTGCTTTGGGCAATCCCTACGGCTGCTTTGACGAGTTTCTCCGAAGCTCCTGCTCTTCCGTTATCGCCATACGAAACGTTGGATGCCACCGTACCGCTGAAAAGCACGGCTCTCTGAGGGACATACCCAATTTTGTTATGGAGTGCCTGCTGCTTATAGTTTCTGACATTCACACCATCCACGAGCACCTCTCCCTCGGTCACATCGTAGAAACGGGGAATCAGATTGATCACGCTGGTTTTGCCGCTGCCTGTTGCGCCAATAAAGGCAACCGTCTCGCCCCGTTTCGCCGTAAAGCTAATGTTGCGAAGCACGGGCTCCTCCGCGTCCGGATATTTGAAGCTGACATTACGGAATTCCACCTGACCCTTAACGCCTTCTTCTCCAGCCATCTCCTGCCCGTTAACGATGCTGGATTCGGTATTCAATACCTCCATGATCCGTTTGGCAGAAATCGAAGCGCGGGGCATCAGGATGAATATCATGCTTACCATCATAAAGGCCATGACCACCTGCATCGCATAAGAGGAGAATACGACCATATTGGAGAACAGCGTAATACGGTCCGGCACGGCCGCCCCGTTAATCAGGTAAGCCCCGACCCAATAGACAGAGACACTCAGACCCGACATAATAAAGGTCATACCCGGGCCAATCATTGCCATTAACCGGTTCGCAAACAGGTTTGTATTCGTCAATTCGACGTTGGCCTGCTCAAACTTCTCCTCCTGATACTGATCTGCATTATAAGCACGCACCACCCGAAGTCCGGTCAGATGCTCACGTGTTACCCTGTTCAAATTATCAGTGAGACGCTGGATTCTCTGGAAGCTTGGGAGAGCGAAAATAACAATGACACTCAGCATCAGGATCAGGACAGCCACGGCTGCTCCTGTAGAAGCGGTCCACTGCCAGTTTTTATCCGCAATCTTTACAATGGCCCACACGGCCAGAATCGGTGCCTTGATGATCACCTGCAGCCCCAGCGCAACCACTGTTTGAATCTGAGTAACATCGTTCGTAGAGCGGGTGATGAGGCTTGCCGTCGAAAAGCTGTTCATCTCTTCCATCGAAAAGGATAAGGTCTTATCAAAGACCATCGCACGCAGACGCATGGCCAGCCCTGCCGCCACCTTCGCCGCGAAATAGCCGACAATAATAGATGCAATCATACTGCCGACGGCACACAACAGCATGTAACTGCCGGGAATCAGCAGTTCCGACATAGGCGTTCCTTCCGTTTGCAGCTTGGTCGTAATTTCCGCCATATAATCAGGTAGCTTTAGATCAAGCCATACCTGCACAACGATGAAAGCCAGGCTGCAAAGCACAAGCATCCATTCATTTTTCTTGAGATATTTGAATATCTTCAGCATTCGGGTACTCTCCTTTTATCTGAAAATCTTAGGTGTTTGGTGCAATTTAATGCATCCTGCATGCGACCTGCATAGAAATTCAGCTTTTAGAGACAATAATCTTAATGAGTCGGATGAATTCTTTGGCATCCTGTTCGTCCAACTTGCGAAGAATGCTCTCGGTCCATGCAATTCCTTCATTATACTTGTCAATCATAAATTGCTTGCCTGAATCCGTAATGAATACGATCACCTTACGTTTGTCGGTGACATCGGTACGGCGTACAACCAGACCCTTCTTCTCCAGGCTCTTCAGCGCCGTTGCTACCCGTCCCGTACTGACGGACAAGTATTCGCTCAAGTGGCCTGAGGTAACCCCGCCCTCATTGAAATTCAGACAGATGAGAATTCCCATTTCACCACGTGAGTAGTGCCCTCGCTCCTCTAATGACGGTTTGTGCGTTTTGATAATATACTCGAATAGTTCTTTCGCTAATGTCTTATAATCCAATGGTCACAACACCTTCTAGCTTTTATCTTATACTATAAGATAATAATGATGTCCGGGTAAAAAGTCAATTTGAGAAAATATGGAATGCGAACTTGTACTTTCACTAATTTTCCCCATACAAAAACCCGCAGCCTTTCGAAGCGAAAGGTTACGGGTGCGTTTATCCTGTTCACTCATTGCAGTTTTTCATCCTCTCTTTTTCGTTCATCTTTTTCTTGGGATCAGGATTTTTTCGGCTTTCAATTAGACCAATCAACTGTTATATTCAGTCGTTTACTGTTATACTTCATTATTGTTATAATACAATAAATTTCATAGTACAGTAGAACACAGGAGATGATTGGATTGGAATACAAATTTTCGGGTATGGCTCGTACTCAGGGCTCGTCCATCGTTAGGGACATTTTGAAGCTGACACAGGGAACAGATGTGTTATCTCTGGCTGGCGGTCTTCCGGCCGATGCCTTTTTTCCCCTCGAAGCTGTCGCTAAAGCCTATGAGCGGGTATTCCGTCTCGGCGGTACTACCGCGCTTCAATACGGTCTAACCGATGGATACATTCCTCTACGGGAACGTCTTACAACCATGATGGCATCCCAAGGCATCTCCGTCACCAGAGATAACATCATCATGACGACGGGTTCGCAGCAGACTATCGATCTGGTTTCGCGTGTGCTGCTTGATCCGCAGGATACTGTATTAGTGGAGTCCCCTACTTATTTGGCAGCTCTTCAGGTGTTTAAGTCCTATGGCGCCAACATTATCAGTGTAAATACAGACTCCAACGGTATGCAATTAGATGATCTTGAAGCCAAGCTCAAGAAACATCGGCCTAAATTCGTGTATGTCATACCAACCTTCTCCAATCCGGCGGGCAGTGTATGGAGCATGGAACGCAGAACAGGCGTTGTTGAGCTATGCCGTAAATACGAAACTTTGATTTTTGAGGATGATCCTTACGGACGTCTCAAATTTGACGAAAACCTTAACTTCCCATCCCTCTTCTCCATTAACCAGCAGCAAGGCGGAGACGGTCATGTCATGTACACCTCTACATTCTCCAAAACCGTTGCTCCTGGTGTTCGTTCTGGATGGTTGATTGCTGATCAAGCGATTGTCAATAAAGTCTCAAAAGCCAAACAATCTGCTGATCTGCACTCCAGCAGTATCGATCAACGTGCTTTAAATGAGCTCTTGGACTTTTTTGATTTGGATGGACATATTCGTACAGTATCCAACGAATATCATTCTCGTATGCTACGCCTCACAACGCTGATGAAAGAACGTCAATGGGAAGACATTACGTGGGATGATGCTCTTGGAGGCATGTTTATGTGGGTTACTTTACCGGAAGGCTTCCGTTCCGATCGCTTGCTGGAACTGGCTATTCAGGAAGGCGTCGCATTTGTGCCAGGACAAGTATTCTATGCTGATCTGAGCGGTAGCAACCATATGCGGATCAACTTTACGCATACTGATCCTTCCCTGCTTCCTGAAGCGGTTGACCGTTTGGATCGGGCATTGAAGATGTATACAGAGGAAAGATTGGAAAAAAGCGTGCGCTGATGAAGTTGGCACGGTGAGATCGCTTCGCGAATCATTTGATCTTACGATCGCTGTTGCCTCCGGATTCCTAATCATATAAGTTCCAACAAAGGTCGAAATCCGGGAGCAAAGGCGAACGCTGCGCTTCTCCAGATTCAAATCCCCCGCTACGTTGACTACGTGCCTCATCCCCGGACGTTTTTATGGTAGAGGGAATGAGAGTAGATAAAAAACGGAATGAAGCCCCCAACATGATATTGGGGGCTTCATTCCGTTTTCAAAAGATGTAACAAATGAATAGACCTAAAAATACACGCACGCTGCGTAGATATGGTATACAAAAAAGGACAAATCATGATTCCCTCAGGAATATGACTCACCCTTTTTAATCATTTAATAAATACATTTGGATTAAAAGTTTTTCATGCAAACAGTTCAATTACAAAGGTTAAAATCATGCATTTTAAAATGTTGCAGTGGGGAAAGTTTTCCGTAAGCCGGGTTCTGTGCTATCGTGGTACAGACGGGAACTACCCTCCCACTACAAGCGACAATCATCTATCTAGGCCGAATATTGCTATCCGGCTCCAGCGACCAACCTAGACACACCTCGGGCTAAGGCTGCTTCGCGAAGAAGCTGTGTCCCATTAGGTCTTGCTCCAGATGGGGTTTACCAGGAACGAAGTCACCAGCGTTCCTCGGGGTCTCTTACACCTCGGTTCCATCCTTGCCTGTGCCGCAAGCGGCCATCGGCGGTCCATTTCTGTGGCACTATCCTTCAACTCGCGCTGACTGGACGTTATCCAGCATCCTGCCCTATGGAGCCCGGACTTTCCTCTCGCGGCTCACGCCGCCAGCGATTGTCTGTCAAACTTTCCGAACAACATTACATAGTATACAGGGAACGTACGCACGATACAACCTGAAATTATTGTAAAATAGGAAAATTCCTTTATTTGTCCAAATAAAACGGGTGTACCTTCTTTTGCAACGTATTATCTGCCACGAGATAAGTAGAGCGACCCACGTATAGCGGAATATGCAGCTTACTAAATTCAGGTGTGCCTTCATCCAGAAAGAGTTCATCATCCCGGTAAGCTTGCTTTATCTCACCGACAATCCAATCATGATCCCCAAAGGTATGAATATCCACCACTTTGCATTCATAAGCAAGATAAGCATCCAGCAATATAGGGACGTCCACTGTAACTCCGTCCTCATATGCAATCTCGAAATGCTGGAACTTATCTATATCTCTACCGCTAAAAGTACCTACAGCCTGAATCAATTCTGATCTGTGGGCAGGCAAAAATTGAACACCGAAGCCCCCACTTTTTTCAATCAGACCATGTGAATACGTTTCCTTCCGCAACGAAATACCATACATGCCAGGTGATGATCCGATATATGTATGCCAGCCAGAGGCCATTACATTTTTCATACCATTGTGGCACGAAGTAACAACAGCAACCATCCCTGGATAGGCATGAATCACAGGATCAGCAATTAGAGTTCGCACGTAACCTCTCCCCTATGAACTAAAAGTAATGAAACACCTTTATTTTCTCATAGAAGTTAGGACTTTACAAGAATTGGAAAGGTTCAGTATTCACCTGGGATACATGTACTTCCGTCGCGTATCGGCCTTCTTCCAGCCGTTTGCGCATCCATTCTGCCGTTTTAGACTTCATAATCTTCTCAGCATTATGTCCAGGGTCAATAATGGCGATACCCGCCATCAGGGCATCCTGTGCCGTGTGATAATCGATATCCCCCGTGACTAATACGTCAGCTCCTTTAAAAAGCGACTTATTCACATATCGGCTACCCGAGCCTCCCAGCACGGCTGCTTTTTTGATCGTTCGGTTCAGGTCGCCCACCACGCGTACATGCTCGACGTTAAATCCGTTTTTCACATCGTCTACAAACTCGCGCAACGTGCGGGCTTCTTTAAGCTTGCCCACCCTCCCCAAGCCAAAGGTACGGCCCTGCAAATCCATATGGTACAGGTCATAAGCCACCTCTTCATAAGGATGAGCCTTCAGCATGGCTTGCACGACTTTATTGCGTACACCCTGCGGTACAACAGTCTCAATCCGGACCTCTGTACTACGTTCCATTTTGCCCGGCTCACCCAAAAATGGCTGTGTCCCTTCACCCGGCATGAAAGTTCCGTAGCCATCAATGTTAAAGCTGCAATGACTATAATTGCCAATATGTCCGGCTCCGGCACCCAGCACGGCGTTCAATACCTTTTGATGATGTGTTTTGGGTACGAAAACGACAAGCTTGAATAGTTGCTCCGTGTGAACATCTTCCAGCGAGCCTTCACTTTGAATCCCCAAGGCTTCTGCCATCCAGTCGTTCATGCCATCCTCTGCCGTATCCAGATTCGTATGACTAATATAGACGGCAATGTCATTCTTGATCAGCTTCTCATACAATCTGCCCGCAGGCTGATCCGTGTTCAAGGCTTTAAGTGGACGGAATATAATCGCATGATGGGCAATAATGAGGTCAGCCTTTACGCGGATCGCCTCTTCGACAACCTCGTCATTGACATCCAGAGCGATCAATATGTTTTTGATTTCCTTCTGCAGGCTACCAAGCTGAAGCCCGATTCTGTCGTCCGGAACTGCCAAATATTTGGGTGCCAGCTGCTCCATATAGCTAATCACTGTTTGTCCTTTGGCAAACATGCAAGTACCTCCTCTAATTGTTCAATTTGTTTACGCAATTGCTCCTGCTTATGCTGCGCAGATTCCTGCTCAGACCGCGAGACCTGTGCCATTACATCCTGAAGCTTCCGAATTTCCAGACGCCATTTCCTGAAAAAGGCTTCATTCGGCTTTTTGACCAATAACGGTCCAAGTTGCATCAGCCAATCCCGAGTCAGCACCAACGAGCTTCCGGGAAGCTCCCATGGTCGATACAGCTCGTCCTGTGTCAACGGGGTTTCTAAAGCAGGTGTTGCCGTTAGAACCTCGTATATTTTCCCGTCCTCTTCCATTATATGCTCGCCTGTTAATACCCACTGATGCTCAATCAACCAGCGGCGCAAAATATCCTCGCCGACGTTGGGCTGTAAAACAAGCTGCTTCACTGATGCAAGCTTGTCTTTTCCTTGGTCCAATATCGAAGCAATCAAGGCACCGCCCATGCCGGCTATCGTAATAACATCGACCTCATGGGCCTTAATCACAGCCAAGCCGTTTCCCTTTCTAACTGTAATGCGATCAGTGAGACCGGCTTCAGCCACCTGCTTTTGAGCTGCACGCAACGGCCCATCGTTGACCTCGCCCGCAACGGCTTGCGGTACCCTGCCACTGCGCACCGCAGCCACAGGAAGTAGCCCGTGATCCGAACCAATATCTGCAAGTCTGCTCCCGGCAGGAATTTGTTCCATAATATATTGTAATCGTTGCGAAAGTTTCATGACGTCACCCACATAATCCATTTTTTTCGAGTCCAAAATAAAATTCCTACAACAATAGCCAACTTCAGTATGCTGTAAAATACCATATCCCCAGCGGCTTGATGGCGCAGGACGATTATGTCTGCTTCAGCCATAAAAACCAGTGTCATTCCAGCAGCAAAATAGACCAAGGCCAGACGCGGGAAACGGCGGTGTACCCACCAGCTTATACCCACCAGCAATAATGCGTGCAAAATCCAAAATGCTTCAAGCATCATAAGAGTAGCTGTAGGCCAATAACCGCTTATAAGCACTGCGTACACTAAAATTAAACCCGCAAGGCCGCAGTAATGAAGAAGGCTAATACGCAAGGTTAATCCCACGAGACACCATACCAAGCCACATAGGCCTACGAGTACAAGAAACCAAATCTTAGCTTCACCCTGATGAAGCTGAATAATCCATACACCCGAACCAAGCATAATCGCACTGCCAAAGGTGCTCACCATGGCGCTCATACTCTTTTCAGAAGAACGCCAAATTGCAGCCAATCCATAGCAAATCGCAGTGATTACACATGCCGAGAATATTTGCATTGCCAACGGAAAAGCGGTAAAATAAAAACCAATCAAACAAATGCAGGAAATAATGACAAAACCAAGAAGCCAAGCGACTCCATGCCCATGTTTAAGATATGTAAGCAACCCGGTGTTGTTACGATTTTGGCTCTGTGGCGGATCTTCATCTTCCCGATACAGGTTGGACAAAAAATCGCAATATTGCTCAGGTAGCAATCGACTTCGCCGCCAATGCTCAATTTCATGTAACAGTATTGCCCGTTTCTTCTCTTGGTCCAAGCTTCTTCCCCTCCACCAAGGCTGCCATGAGATAAAAAAAGACCCCCTGCGCGCTTCAAGCCGCAGAAGGTCCGCAATGTACCGCTTCTATTCGAGGAAATCCTTCAGTCGCTTACTACGGCTCGGATGGCGCAGCTTACGCAGCGCTTTGGCCTCAATCTGACGAATGCGTTCACGTGTAACACCAAATACTTTACCTACTTCTTCAAGAGTTCTGGTTCTTCCGTCGTCCAAACCAAAGCGGAGACGCAGCACGTTCTCCTCTCTTTCAGTCAACGTATCCAGTACATCCTCAAGCTGTTCCTTCAGAAGTTCATAGGCAGCCGCATCCGCAGGCGCCAACGCTTCCTGATCCTCAATGAAATCCCCCAAATGAGAGTCATCCTCTTCACCAATCGGCGTTTCCAAAGAAACAGGTTCCTGGGCAATTTTCATAATCTCCCGTACTTTTTCCACGCTTAGCTCCATCTCGGCAGCCACTTCCTCTGGCGTAGGTTCGCGCCCCAGCTCTTGCAACAGTTGACGCGATACGCGAATCAACTTGTTGATTGTTTCCACCATATGCACTGGGATACGGATCGTTCGGGCCTGATCGGCTATAGCGCGCGTAATGGCCTGACGAATCCACCAGGTTGCATACGTACTGAATTTAAATCCTTTTTCGTAATCGAATTTTTCTACTGCCTTAATCAGACCCATATTACCTTCTTGAATCAGATCCAGGAAAAGCATTCCGCGACCAACATAACGTTTGGCAATACTTACAACCAGTCGCAAGTTCGCTTCTGCCAGCCGACGTTTAGCTTCTTCATCACCATTATTGATCCGTTTGGCAAGTTCCACCTCATCATCAGCGGAAAGTAGCGGGACACGACCGATTTCCTTCAAGTACATCCGGACCGGATCATTGATTTTAATACCGGGAGGCAGGCTCAGATCGTCATCGAAATTAAAATCATCCCCGTCATTGTTTTCCGGGTCATCATTTTGACGCAATCTGGTAACTTCTTCGTCGTTGTCATTCACAACCTCAATCCCCAAGTCACCCAGCTGCTCATAGAACTCATCCATTTGCTCGGGGTCCTGATCAAACGGCGACAGTTTTTCCATGATATCTTTGTAGTTCAGAGAGGAACTTTTTTTACCCAACTCAATCAATTGATCCTTGACCTGATCCAGTGTCAGTTCCGTCTCCAGTTCAGTATGCTGATCATTCGCCATCTTTCGACTCCCTCCTCCCTAGAAACATCCGACCTCTGTGTGTTCATTGTCTCTCTAGGGCTATAATCTCACTTGCAATTTGTGCTGCACGCAAAAAGTCACCTACGCGCTCAGCGGCTCTCATTTCTTCCCTCTTCAAATCCAGTTGCTCCTGCAATGGAAATTTTCGCACCTGATGAATATAATCATCCAAAATGTGCGGTGCCCATACGCCCGGAGCATCCATCATCATGATCGAACTTACATTTTTCTCCAGTCGGTCATCTTGCAAAGATGAAATAAAGCGGCTTGTATCCGGTAATTTCCCTTGTGCGTAATAGGCGTATAGATAAGCAGCAATCGCTGCATGATCCTCAATATTAAAAGCGTCCCCCAGATGCTTTTCTACGTACTCTGCAGCTTCTAAATCCTGCATCATCCAGTGAAGCAATCTGCGTTCTGCTACATGGTAAGCTGGCAGCAAATTAGGTGTGGAGACCTGCCCTTTTTTATGCCTACCATTATTCCACCCATTTTCGTTATTATCCCCAATGTTCTGTTTTTTTTGCAGGGACTGCCTTAGTAAATTGCATTCTTGCTTTAAGGTTTCAAAATCCACATTAACTTCGGCTGATACTTCGCGCAAATACACTTCCCGCTCGGTCGGGGATGACAGAGGTGCAATGACATTTAATGCTTCGCGGGAATACGCGATTCTTCCTTCTTCCTCTTGCAGTATATGGTTTTTTTTCAGATATATAAGCTTAAATTTCACCGTTGAAACAGCACTTTCGATAATTTGACGCTGAAAGCGCTCGCCGCCGTATTGCCGAATAAAATCATCCGGGTCCATACCGTCACTGATCAATGCTACCTTAACGTGAAGTCCCGCATTTTCCAACAGCGGAAAATTTTTAAGCGCAGCAGCTTGTCCTGCCCGGTCACCATCATAACAAATAATAACCTCGTCGCACAGTCCTTTTAACATCGTAGCATGATGCTCTGTCAGGGCTGTTCCCATGGCGGCCACCCCATTCTGTACGCCCGCTTCCCATGCCGAGATGACATCCCCGTAGCCTTCAAAAAGAACGCTCTGGCGAAGCTTGCGAATTGAGGTTTTAGCATGATGGAGATTGTACAGCGTTCGGCTCTTGTTGAACAGCTTCGTTTCCGGTGAATTCAAATACTTTGGCTGTCCCTCGCCAAGGATACGGCCTGCAAAGGCAATAACTTTTCCATTCCGATTCCAGATGGGGAACATAATACGATCCCTGAATCGATCCACATATCCATCACCCTCATGCCGGGGAGAAATAAGTCCCCCCTTTTCCATCTCTACAGGATCAAAGGAACGTTTCTCTAGAAACTGAACAATCGTATCCCATCGATTCGGTGCATAGCCAATTTGGAATTGATCAATAATCTTGTCACTGAACCCCCGTGAACGCAAATATTCCATAGCTGGTTTGCCGTGCTCCGTATTTTTAAGCAAAAAATGGTACATCTTAGAAGTTAGCTCATACGCTTGCAGTAGCCTGTCCAACTCAGGATGCTGATGCGATGACTCACGTCCCTGCCATTCGCCGAGTGGGATATGACTTTCTTCCGCCATTGTCCTGACAGCTTCGGGAAAGGATAGTCCTTCGATTTCCATCATAAATTTGATGGCATTGCCTCCCGCGCCGCAGCCGTAGCAGTAAAAAATCTGACGATCCGGTGTCACGGTGAATGAAGGGTTTTTTTCGGAATGAAAAGGACAGAGGCCTTTCATATATTTCCCCTGCTTGGTCAAATGCACGTACTTGCTCACCGTATCTACAATATCATGATGTTGTAAAACAGCCTCAATGATATCATCCGGTATATTACCTTGTCCGGCACTCATGTTAACCACCTTCATCTCTTTAGCACGTAAATATAATTCGATACCGTTACTCATTCTCCTGCAAGAGGAGTAAAAGTTTTGTCAGTTTATGTTGAAAAACTTCACGATCCTCTAATGTAAACGGTTTAGGACCTTTTCCGTAGCGTCCTTTTTTCCGTTCTTTGGCAGAAGTATGACGGCGGTCAAGCATAAAATCGATCGAATCGTTTCGATACATAGCTCCGCGAAAAGACATCACTTCACAGCCTTTAGCCAAGGCTAGGGCGGCAAGACCGTAATCGTTGGTGGTTACAATATCTCCTCGGCGGATATGATTAGCAATATAGAGATCGGCACTTTGGTCGCTCCGGTCCACTTTAACGACAGTCACGCCTTCACTGCCCTGGATGAGATGATCATACGAGGATACCATAATAACCTGAACATGAAAACGGGAAGCCGTTTCTGCAATTTCGCTTTTAACGGGACAAGCATCCCCGTCAACAACGATTCGAATACCCGATAAATTTCCGGATATCTCCACAAGCATCTCCCCATCTCCATGTGGATTTGAGTAAAATACGGAACGGGTGCAAGATCACTCTTACACCGTTCCGTATATTTATACCCATTTTTTCAAGTTGTTCATACTATGACGACTGACGTTTAACCTACAAGTTTGGAAAAATCCGCAAAACGCTTCAGTTCTGAGTCAATAGCAGCCAGCAAAGCTAAACGATTATTACGAACAGCATCATCCTCAGCCATAACCATAACGGAATCAAAAAACGCGGTTATTGCAGGGGTGATGGATGAAGCAAGCTCTAACGCTTTCGTCGCATCGCCTTCCTGTAAAGCTACACTATAAGATTCATAAGCGCCGTTCCATGCTTCGTAAAGCGCCTTTTCACCCTGTTCCGTAAATTCACTGGTATTCACTGACTTATGAACCGCTTTGGTAGCCAAGTTACTCACACGGTTAAAGGACTCAACAGTAGCCTTGAAACTATCACCTGTTTGGACTGCACCCATCAGCGCAGCTCCGCGATTGACAACAGAAGCAACATCATCAAATCCGGCTGCAAGCACAGCGTCCACGACGTCATAACGAAGAGACTCAGACAATAATTTTTTCACGCGCAATCCGAAAAACTCATGTAATTCTTTACGTATTTCATCGGCGGAACGTTTCATATTTCCCAGATTTCTGTGCACTTCGATCGCGATATTGAACACATCAGACAACGTAGCCGAAAGCTTACGATCCAGCAAAATCTGTACGATCCCTGCGGCCTGACGGCGAAGTGCATAAGGGTCCTGCGAGCCTGTCGGAATAATACCGATGGAAAAACAGCCTGTGATCGTATCAATTTTATCAGCGATACTCACGATCGCTCCAGCGTTCGTAGAAGGAACCGTTTCTCCTGCGAAACGAGGCTGATAATGCTCAAACACTGCTCTTGCCACTTCTTCCTTTTCTCCAGCCTTACGGGCGTAATCCTCACCCATAACACCTTGCAGTTCCGGGAACTCATATACCATTTGTGTTACCAGGTCGAATTTACAAATATCCGCTGCTCGGCTAACCGATTCCTGTGTATCTGGGGAAACACGAAGCTTCTCTGCCAGAGCATCAGCAATGCGGCGAATCCGCCGTACCTTGTCTCCAACCGTTCCCAGCTCTTCGTGAAAAACAATACTTTCCAGCTTGGAGAGTGCATCCTTAATTTCCATCTTCTGGTCTTCTTCATAAAAGAATTTGGCATCAGACAGCCGCGCACGCAATACTTTTTCATTCCCTTTAGCAATGACTTCCAGCGATTGACTGCCACCGTTACGTACTGTAACAAAGTATGGCAGCAGCTCTCCAGCGCTGTCCAACACAGGGAAGTAACGTTGATGCTCACGCATGGAAGTAATCAGTACATCCTTCGGAATATTCAAGAAGGAAGGATCAAAACCTCCATACAGCACCGTTGGCGTTTCGACCAAATACAATACTTCCTCCAACAGATCATCCTTAATTGCAATCGTCCAATCCTTTTCGGCTGCCAACGCTTCAATCTGCTTCACGATAAGGGCTTGACGTTCCTCAATATCCACAATGACATGCTGCTTACGAAGCACTTCAACATAGTCAGCCGGACGTTCTACAACGGCGTCCTGACCAAGAAAACGATGGCCTCTCGTCACATTTCCTGACTGTACTCCGGCAATTTCCAGGTTGATAATATCGCTGCCAAACAAGGCAATCAACCATCGGATTGGACGAACGAACTTAAAGTCATAGCTCGCCCAACGCATGAATTTAGGGAATGTCATCGCATGTAAAATGTGCAGCAAGCCTTCGGACAGAACTTCCGCCGTCGGTACACCCACGCTGCTCTTGGTCGCATAAATATATTCCACGCCGCCAAGCTCCTTGAACGTAAACTGTTCAGGATCGACACCCTGACTGCGGGCAAAACCGAGAGCAGCCTTGCTCCAGTTGCCGGCTTCATCAAGCGCGATTTTGCGGGAAGGGCCTTTAACTTCTTCGTTGATGTCCTCTTGTTTCTCTGCTACTTCCTTGACCAGCACCGCCAAACGGCGGGGTGTAGCATAAGCCTCCACAGCGCCATAAGCAATACGCGAGCTGTCAAGCCACGCCGCCATACGCTCCTTTAACTGCTGAATTGCATTCGGGATAAACCGTGCAGGCACTTCTTCCAAACCAATTTCAAACAATAAATCCTTAGACATGTGCTGCACCTCCTTTCTTCAACAGCGGGAAGCCCAGCTTCTCGCGTTCCTCCAGATAGGTCGCAGCCACCTGACGCGCCAAATTCCGTACCCGAATAATAAATCCGGTTCGTTCCGTCACACTGATTGCCCCGCGTGCGTCCAGCAAGTTGAACGCATGAGAGCATTTCAGCACATAATCATAGGCTGGAAATACAAGATGCTGCGCCATCGCTTTATTCGCTTCTTCTTCATACATATTAAAAAGAGTGAAAAGCATTTTGACATCAGATACTTCAAACGTATATTTGGAGTGCTCGAATTCAGGCTGGTGGAAGACATCACCGTACGTGATTCCATTGACCCACTCCAAATCGAACACATTTTCCTTGTCCTGAATGTAAGAAGCAAGCCGTTCCATACCGTACGTAATTTCAACCGCAACCGGACTGGCATCAATACCGCCTACTTGCTGGAAATACGTAAACTGGGTAATTTCCATACCATCCAGCCATACTTCCCAGCCTAGTCCCCAAGCTCCCAGCGTTGGTGCTTCCCAGTTGTCCTCGACAAAACGAATGTCATGCTCCAGAGGGTTGATCCCCAAACGAGTCAGACTCTCCAAATACAATTCCTGAATATTGTCAGGTGAAGGCTTCAAGACCACTTGAAACTGGTGATGCTGGTACAGACGATTCGGATTCTCACCATAACGTCCGTCTGATGGGCGGCGAGAAGGCTCAACATAAGCAACGTTCCACGGCTCGGGTCCGATCGACCGTAAATAGGTCATCGGATTCATCGTGCCTGCTCCTTTTTCCGTGTCATACGGCTGTACAATAATACAATTCTGCTCGGCCCAAAATTGTTGCAGCGTTAAAATCATCTGCTGAAAATTCATGGTACACGCTCCTTTTCCAATTACCTCAAATGGTGGTGATTTCTTCTTATCAAACTCGTATGTACAGGGCCGTCTACTTCCAACATGCCTTGCCAGAGACAGCAAAAAGCCCCCGCCTCTACGCCTGTACAGACGTAGGGACGAGAGCTCACTCCCGCGGTTCCACCCTACTTGATTGCGATCCTAATCACCAATCAGACCGTAATCCTCTTTTCCGTGTCCATTCAGACGCTCCCGAGTGCCTTGTTCACGAAAAATTCTCGCTGGGCTTACACCGTCCCCAACTCGCTAATCCTAGAGAATAATCCCGCTACTTTCTCGTTCAATGCATCTGCTCCTAAAGGAGATATATAGTAGGATATTACACGTTTTCAGCAGCACAGTCAAGAGATCAGGGTATTTCACATATCGTACTTGTCAAGCTGATCCAGAAAGTTGCGTGATTTTAGCTTGACCTCCAGTTGCATATCCATAAACTGCCGCATAACATGTTTGATCTCCAGCTTGGTGGAGTCCTTTACGTCAATGTTGCCGAGACGGTTTAGATCCATTCTGGCGAACAAACGCAGCAACTTCAACGTACGTGGAGTGACACTTAATGCAGCTGGGTCAAAATGCTTGTAGCTCCGACACAAAACCCCGCCGAGCCTGGGACTGACAAACATGTCCTCATCAGCACATTGTTGTCCACTTGAGATACAGGCTTCTAGTTGAGGAGCGTAACCCGCCGCCTGCAGTATTTTAAATTCATAAATACTCATAACGATCAGCGGATCTTTGCCGCTCTCCAACGCTTCCAGACAAGCTTTAAGCTGCTTAAACCAGAATGTGCCCGTTTCTTCATCCTGTAGTACTCGATCAAGCAGCTCACAGGCATACGAGGCGTAAGCAGCCTTGGTAATATCCTCACGCAATACATGGTGGGATTGAATAATTTCACCGGCATTCAACGTCCCAAGGCCTGTATTTCGAAAATAAACAAATTCGCCGTACGTAAACGGCTGCGTCAAAGCGGCATGACGGCTTTTGGATTTTTTTGCTCCTCTGACCAGCACGCCAGCTTTACCCCCGCTTTCGGTGCAAAGCGTAATAATTTTGTTCCCCTCACCGTAATCCATGCTGCGGATGACGATTCCTTCCACCCTGTAAAGCATGCCTCTTCCCCCAAACATTCGCGAAGAAGCCAGTGGCTTGCGCTATTCACGGGCTTCTTCATGCTCGTCCGACTCACCTTCATCCGTGTCTTGCTCCCTTGTCACGGCGCTCTCCCTGTATAGCAGATACGCACCGACATCTCCAGTCATCGCAAAATACTTCCACGAAAAATCTCGCAATCGTATTCATCCTTTCTTCGGAAATGACGTTTGCATCTCAAAAGTTAGAATGAGGCGAAGAGAGGAAAAGTATGCGATGAAATAAATGGTTGTGTTGAAAAAGGGTACTGTATGTGGGTTGGAATGCCGCTCTGCGAATGATTTGATCTTACGATTGCTGTTACCCCCGAATTTATTTGAATGTACAAACAAAAGGGTTAAATTCGGGGGTAAAGGCAACCGCTGACGCTTCTTCAGATTCAAATCCTTCGCTCCGCTACAACGTGCACGCAGTTACATACCCCTTTTGAAAAACGCTCCTTAATTTCATCGCTGGAAGAAAAGGGTAGAAAGAGCAAGAGTTAAGCGCCGTACATGCGCGGCGCTTGGAATGACCACAAGACGTGTTACTTTACGTCTTGTGTTTGAGGTCGGTACGGCTTTTTAATAGTGCTTAAAAGACTAAACATATTTAGTTCCAAGTATTTAAGCCTCAATAAGGTGCTTGAAACTAAAGTGATCGTAGAGTCGAGCTCTGTTTTTAGGCGTCGCGGTGGAAGCCGAGGTCACGAAGGACGCGTTCCTGGTTGCGCCAGTCTTTTTTGACCTTGACCCACAGCTCCAAGAAAATTTTGGAACCTAGCAGATTTTGGATATCCTGGCGTGCCTGTTTCCCCACCTCTTTGAGCATAGCTCCCTGTTTACCGATAATGATGCCCTTCTGGGAATCACGTTCCACAAAAATGACAGCCATAATATGCACGACACCATTGTCCTGCACTTTCATGTCTTCAATCATGACCGCAATAGAGTGTGGTACTTCCTCGCGCGTCATATGCAAAATCTTTTCCCGTACCAGCTCGGCAATGACGAACTGCTCCGGGTGATCGGTAATTTGGTCATCCGGGTAATACTGCGGACCTTCTGGCAAATACTTTTGCAACTGTTCCAGCAGGCGGTCTACATTGTTGCCCATTTTAGCCGAGATCGGCACGATTTCCGCAAATTCATAAAGCTTACGATATTGCTCAATCAGTGGCAACAATGCTTCCGGCTCAATACGGTCAATTTTATTCAAAACTAAAATAACCGGCGTTTTCACTTGTTTTAACTGTTCCGCAATAAAACGGTCGCCTCCGCCTAATCCTTCTGCGGCATCGATAAGAAAAAGTACTGCCTCCACCTCACCCAACGCATTAAAGGCGGTTTGATTCATGTAATCGCCTAATTTAGACTGGCGTTTGTGAATCCCCGGAGTATCCAAAAATACAATTTGTGTGTCTTCTGTCGTATATACCCCGTGAATTTTGTTGCGTGTGGTTTGCGGCTTATCTGACATAATGGCGATCTTTTGACCAATGACATGATTCATCAGTGTTGATTTTCCTACATTGGGTCTGCCAACAATCGCAACAAAACCTGACTTAAAGTGTTTCTTAACCATTTCGTTTCCTCCAGCGCTATTAAGCGCCATTTTTTTGTTTTGTTATTTTCATTACATGAGCTGACTCATTAACGTCAACAAAGGCCTGTAAAACACAAATATGCCAATAATTACAGCAAAAACCGCTGCCAGGAGCACGGCTCCGGCGGCGGTGTCTTTAGCCGCTTTGGCCAGCGGATGAATATCAGGTGAGATGAGATCTACCGCTGCTTCGACAGCGGTGTTGATCAGCTCAGCTACAATGACTAAGGCCATTGCTACACAAACAAACAACCAGTCGAGCCGGGAGATGCGCAGGCATAGGCCTGCTACAATGACAAGAAGCGCCACGACCACATGTATCCGCATATTAACTTGCGTACGCAGAGCGTAGATCACCCCTTCTGCCGCATAGCGAAAGGTCATTTTCCAAGGCTGACGTCTCATTACCGTGTCAACCCCACTTGAGCCAGTACAGCTTCCTGCTTACCCATCATTTCAGCTTCACTCGCCTCATCCTGATGATCATAGCCTAACAGATGCAAGAAACCGTGAACAAACAAAAAGCCGATTTCACGCTCAATGGAATGTCCATATTCTTCGCTCTGAGCTTGCGCTGTCTGCACAGAGATAATAATATCCCCCAGCACATCGGGTACATCCTCCAATGAATTTTCTTCAATCGGTTCGTAGATGATTTCAAGCTCTTCATCCAGCGTTTCCTTCATAGCAAACGACAACACATCAGTAGGGCGATCGATCCCCCGATAGTCCCTGTTCAGCTCATGAATTTGCTCATCAGTAACGAAGGTGAGAGCTACCTCACCGTCTGTTACTCCCTCCATCTTGCCTGCCTCTTCTAATAAGGTGTTCAGCAGTGCAATCAAGGATTCGTTAATTACCATATCATTTTGTTCATTATTCCATGCTAATTGAAGGCCCATGCCAACCGCTCCTTTTAATTCTTAGTGCTCCAGCCGTGCTTCACGACAAATTATGTTAAGCTTTCTCGTTCTCGGGCTTGGGTCTTTCTTCGGGATACTCAATGCGGGAATGGAAAATCCCCATTACCGTTTCTTTGAGGGTTTGAGCTATGATATCAAGCTCCCGCATGGTCAGCTCACAGTCATTAAACTGGTGATCATCAAGTCGGCTTTTAATGATTTTTTCAATCATGGACTCTACCTGTTCCACCGTTGGCTTCCGTAAGGAACGAACTGCTGCTTCCACGCTATCCGCAATTCCCACCACAGCAGACTCTTTAGACTGAGCCTTCGGCCCCGGATAACGAAAATCATCTTCAGTGAAGTCAGGCTCCACACCCTTCTCTTTCGCTTCTCGCAATGCCTTGTGATAAAAATAATGCAAGAATGTCGTTCCGTGGTGCTGCTCGGCAATATCGCGAATTGGCTTGGGCAGCTTGTAATCCAATTGCATTTCCACACCGTCACGAGCATGGGCAATAATAATGGATTTGCTCAGCTTCGGCTCTATTGTATCATGCGGATTCTCTAACCCATTTTGATTTTCAATGAAGTACGAAGGTCTCTTCGTTTTACCAATGTCATGATAATACGAACCGACCCGGCACAACAAGCCATTGGCCCCTATAGCTTCCGCTGCAGCCTCAGACAGATTCCCCACCATTACGCTATGGTGATACGTCCCTGGTGTCTCTGTAAGCAGTTTGCGTAGCAACGGATGGTTGGGGTTGGACAGCTCGACAAGCTTTAACGCCGACAAGATGCCAAAGGTGGACTCAAAAAATGGCATTAACCCGATCACAAGTATCGCGGTAATCAAACCACCTGCAAAAGCAAAAGCTACCCCATAGAGGGTCGTTGTTTGAGTCCAGTTGCCTTGGTCGATCAACGCCAGAGAAAAAACAGACAAGGCACCGAACAAGCATACCATAATAGCTCCCTTGAACAATGTAGAACGCTGGCTGGCCCGATGAGTTGAGAAAATGGCTGCCAAACAGACCACAAGGGCAAAAAAACCAAAATTAAAGTCAAAAATCTGTCCCTGACGGACATTCAAAATGACACTTGCCAATATACTAAATATAACGGCACAAACGAAAGCCACCGACATATCAAGCAATAGCGTTACGAGCATAGCTCCAAGCGCGATAGGCGCCAGATAGCCGAGATAGGAATGTTCACTGTTCTGCATTATAGCAACTAGCAGCATTGCCCCTACAGTAATCACAAAGATCAATACGAGCATCAGCAATTGCGCATTATTATACTTGAAGTTTCGTGTTCGTGATTGGAATTGACGAATATACGTGAACAGTCCCAGAGCCAGCATCGCAGACAGCATCAACAGGCCGAATTGTGGCCAATAGTTGATTTTGTTCTTAAGCAGCTCGTTTTCATCAAGCAATGTATAGATTTCCTGGGTAATAATTTCACCCTTCTTGACGAGTACCTCACCCTGTTTAATATAGACAGTCGGTGTATCTTCACGAGCCTGTACCTTCGCATCCTTCGTGGCTGTATCATCATAAAACTTGTTGGCTGTAATCACAAGCCTTGCAAGTTCCTGGACAACCTCCCGTGAGGTACGCTTGGTGAGCGAGCTTGTACTAACCCGTTCAGCCACCTTGGCACGGGCTGTCTGGGCATCCGTAATTTGATCATTCATCAGACCCGTCACAATCTCGCGGGCTACAGGGCGCATCTCGGCAATATCCTCAGACGTAAGTCGTGGAATTTTAATGAACGTTTCCTCTGGAATGCGGTACGTCTGCTCCTTCGTCTTTTGCAGCACCTCATCCAGCAGCTTATCCGGGTATGCATCCGCATTTCGGCTATTGTTCACAAAATTTTGCACAAAATCCCGTGCACGCTGAGGAATTTCATCCTTATAAATCGCAATCTTGTCCGCTCTGGATACCTGATCATCCTGATTGAGTCGTTCAATACGATCCAAAATCCCAGTAATCAGGTTATCGTTGCGAATCGGTACGATCGTATACATAGGCTGCACGCGTTCAGCTGATTCCTCTTGTGCCTTCAAAGTCGCCTTGCTGTTTGGAAGCTGCATCGGAGCGACAATTTCCTTTTCACTCGGCTGATTTATCCGGATATCATAGCGCTCGGGAAGCAGCTTGGACGCAAAACTCACATAAAAAAGAATCACCAAAAATAAAAACAGAAGATAGCGTGTCGCCACGCTATACTTCCATCCATTCATTCTATGTTGGAACGTTTTTCCGTTGGATAATTCCTTCGAGGTCATCTAAAACAATCCCTCTCCATCATCTTTTTCAAGGCAGCTACACGCTACACTGCTCATTTCATTCTGTGGATTGAACCAGACCACATTCGTAACATGGATGCTACCCTTGATTTTCAGCAACTCGGTCATAAGCAACGATTATTTTCTGAACGAGGGAATGGCGGACAACGTCCTGTTCCGCAAACTGAACAAAGCCGATTTCCTCAATCCCTTGTAAAATCGCATGGGCTTCAATCAGTCCGGATTTTTTGCCACGAGGCAAATCAATCTGTGTAACGTCGCCGGTGATGACCATTTTCGAGCCGAAGCCAAGCCGTGTCAAAAACATTTTCATTTGCTCCGGTGTGGTATTTTGTGCTTCATCCAAAATAATAAATGAATCATCCAGCGTCCGTCCCCGCATATAGGCCAAAGGGGCAATTTCGATCAATCCCCGCTCCAGTGCCTTTGCAGTTTGCTCTGGGCCCATCACATCGTATAGCGCATCATACAACGGTCGCAGATAGGGATCAACCTTTTCTTGTAAATCCCCAGGCAAAAAGCCCAGATTTTCACCGGCTTCCACCGCAGGACGGGTCAGCACAATCCGCTTGACTGAACCTTCCTTCAGGGCAGCTACAGCCAGCACTACAGCCAAATACGTTTTCCCCGTACCCGCTGGCCCAATTCCAAATACAATATCGCGTTTCTTAATCGTCGTTACGTAGTGCTTTTGTCCAATCGTTTTGACCCGAATCGGCTTGCCCCGGAACGTGGTCGTAATTTCTCCCTTGAACAAATCGAGCAGCTGGTCAGCACGCAAATCTTTTGCCAGCTCAATCGCATAATGGACATCCCTTTCGGTCAGGATATATCCATTACGAATTAACTGAAGGAGTACATCGAACAATTGTTCGAGCACTTCCACCTCGTGAGCGTTACCAAAAACATTAACTTCTGCCTCACGAGATGCTATTTTTGCGGGTATAGCGGCTTCAATCAATTTTAAAAAGGAATCCTGCGGGCCGAATAACGCCTGTCCTTCTCCCGCATTGTTCAATGCAATTTGTATGCTGCGTTGTTGTTCTGCCAAATAGCCTCATTCTCCTTGGTTATGAACTAACGGAAGTTCTTCCGCAATATCCTGTTCCACTTCAAAAAGCACTTTCATATAAACTTTACCATTCTCTCTCTTCTCATGCAAAATTTTTTGGCTCATTATTTTCGTTCCTTTACCATATTTGGCTAAAATATCGGCACGCGCTCCTTCTATTCCTGTTTTTTTCGCTTCTGCTTCCGTAAGCTTCTCCTGCTGTATCTTGGTCTCTCTTACACTTTCGGTCATCCATCCAATCGGAAGTTTGTAGGAGCGCCACGTTAGCGGGTCATGCTCAACTGTTGTTTTATGGGCAGGATAAGGTACTTTCCCATATCCCCATAACTGTACTGCACGGTTGCCGAGCACCAGGTACAAGCGATCGTGACTGTTTCCTGTGTATGTGCTGCTACGCCGCACCATAGGGCTGCTAATTTCGTATTCATGCCATACAAGTCCTTTAATTTCCCCCTTGGCTACGACCAGTTGCTGATTCTCCTCATCTCCAAGCGTTCCTGAAATGAGAATGTCTCCTTTTTTGACACGTGTATTTTTATGCACGACAGGACGACCCTGCTCGGCGAAAATTTCAGTAACTACCGCGTCTGCCTTGCTGATGAGATGACGAGGGCTGTAAAGCGGCGCAGGAGCAGGCTGTGAGGCTTCGACAACCTGAATTGTCACCAATGTGCCCTGCCTCTCCACACCGATCCAGGATGCCTGAGGAAGCTTTTGCATGAGCGCACGGGAAAGCTTGTCCTGGCTGGAAAGTCGAAAGCTCCATTGAAACGGATAAAGCCCCTCCTGTCGGGCAGCTTTGAGAACGGATTCCGTTGAGAGCTTGTCATTTCCCTTCACTTCAACATCCCAAATGAGCGATGACATCAGGAGCAGACCTATCCAGAATAGAGCCAGCCCTGCCAGAAAAAATTTACGTTTGGCAAGTCGGATAGCGATGAAGGGAAGCCCTTGTCGCTTCAGAATATGCATTTTACAGCCTGTCCTTCTCAAAAACGGACGCAGCAGGAAGACGTGCGGCAGCAGAAGGTTCATTTCTGCATGTTTCGTACCCATCGGCCGCACGTTCCAAACAGGTATATGATGCTCGGTGAGCAAATTGATGAAAGCTTCCACGCTTTCGCCGCTAACGGCAAGCGTCACTGTGCCACGCAGCTTCGTTAAAGCAGGATGTTTCATGAGCCTTCCTCCGTTCCTTCCATTTGAATATCCGTAATCTGTCCTTCCACACTTACTTGATCCGGCAAAATGGACGTAATGACCAGGTTATGCCCTGACACCCGCAGTTTGCCTTGCGCAAGCGCCAATACAAGCCGATCCGGTGTGAAATCCATAACCCCCCGGTGATTCTCCACATAAAGCTGGCGACTGCCAATGAGGGTTAACCGCGGCAGGTCAAATAGAATGTCCTGCGGAAGCTCCAGCGTTTCGCTGGCCCACTTTCGCAGTTTGCGGCTCATCCGGCTCATACGGCGAAATCTCCTTTCCTGTCATCAAAGCAGCTGTTATCCAACAGCTAATTGTTGTTTTGATGGCAGCTACGCTGCTAGTTTTTCGTCTCTTCTGTTATTACCATACAATGCTTCATAGTCGTCTTGATGATGGCTACGCTTCTATTTACATGAACTGCCGATAGCGCTCAAATATGAACATCATCACACCAGCGCCACAGATATCTGTACTGTACATTTTATGATCCACTCATCGCATTTATGAGGCGAAACTGACAATTCGTAGCAAACACTATATTGCATCGCAAGAAGACAAGCATTTTCAAAAATCCACAGCAAAAAAGACAACCTCATTTTGTATTCAAAAACAAGGTTGTCTTTTTTGATTTTTAGCGTATAAACGATTATTTCTCGGAGTCACGATTCAAAAGTGAGTTTTTTCTGGAGTACAAAAAGTAAACCGCCAAACCAATAACAAGCCAAATAATAAAGCGCCTAAAGGTCTGACCATTCAAATTAAGAATGAGTACAGCACACGAAATGATGGCCAGGATCGGAATATACGGAACCCCAGGACAGCGAAAGGCTCTTGGCAGATTGGGTTGTGTTTTTCTCATAACGATGACAGCGACCGAAATCAGAATAAATGCTGACAGGGTTCCGATGTTCACCAAACTTGCCAACTCATCCAGCGGGATTAGACCGCCCATTAACGCAGATAAAGTACCAAAAAACAATGTGTTAATATACGGCGTTCTATATTTAGGATGAACCTTTGATAATACTTTGGGCACCAAGCCATCACGTGACATGGCAAACATGATGCGGGTTTGACCATAGAGCATAACCAGCATGACCGTTGTCATCCCCAAGATGGCCCCTATATCTACAATGCCCGCAACCCAGTTCTGACCTGCAACCTGCAAGACAAGTGACACCGGGTGGGAAATGCCTTCAAAATCCTTAAACGGCACAATACCTGTCATAATCCCGCTAACAACGACATATAAAAGCGTGCAAACCACAAGTGAGAAAATAATACCCCGCGGCAAATCACGAGCCGGATCTTTAGTTTCTTCCGCGGCAGATGAAACGGCATCGAAACCAATAAAGGCAAAAAACACAAGTGCTGCGGCCCCAAACACTCCACTAAAGCCAAAAGGCAGGAACGGTGTCCAGTGATCCGGCTTCACATATTTAACAGCAACGATGATAAATAATAAAATTACAATAATTTTTACAATAACCATGATATTATTCATTCGTTTTGATTCTCGGATTCCAAAATAAAGCAATAACGTAATGCCCATTAAAATCAGAAAAGCCGGAAGATTAAAATAGGTGGGCTGGTCCTTTAAAGCGCCTGGTGCAGCAGTTAATTCAAGAGGAATATGAATACCGAGTCCATTCAGGAATGACACAAAATACCCCGACCAACCTGCGGAAACCGCACTGGCGGCCAGCATGTATTCCAAAATTAAATCCCACCCGATAATAAAGGCCAGTAGCTCCCCCATTGTGGCATATGTAAAAGTGTAGACAGAACCGGACACTGGAACGGTGGATGCAAACTCGGCATAAGCCAATGCAGCGAATAAACAGGCAAGCCCTGCAATTACAAAAGAGATAACCAAACCCGGTCCAGCCGTAACCGCTCCTGTACCTGTCAAAACAAAAATCCCGGTTCCGATAATGGCTCCAACCCCAAGCATCGTTAAATCAAACGCGCCCAATTCCCTTTTAAGTGCTTTTTCTCCCCGCGTAGTAGCAAGCAGCTGTTCAATGCTTTTCTTTCTGAACAGGCCATTACTCATCCATCCCATCCCCCTAAAATTTTTATACGTATTACAAACCGTATTTCCTCTCCTCGAAATAACGCATTTTTTAGCTAAATTTGGAGTAATTTTTCATAAATATTTATCATTGAGAACATTATATATAAAAAAGAAAAAATGAAAACTGCTTTTGGAAGCCTTCATTTATATTGTTACATTTGATCATTTTTCACGTAATTATTTTCACAAACAAACCGCTAAACTAGACAAAATGCCACCTTTTTTGATGACAACAAATGTAAGAAAGCTGTGCGTTATATGGGATTATCACATTCATTGTCAGGTAATTAGAGTATTTGTTGTTAGCAACTTTTTTTTATTCTGGACGTGATTATGTATTTCTGATGCATTCCTGATGTATGGGTAAAAAAAGATCCGCCACAGCCAAAGCCGTGACGGATCTCACTATCATTTAACGTCTACCTCTACTCATATAACGTCTGGAACGCGGAGGACCTAATATTTCAGCCCAAATCACACCTCTGCGCAGTTCAGCCGCATTGACCGTACTGCGCTCTTGCGATACTGACTCTACCCCATCTGTGATCTCCCCAGACTCCCTCACATTGGATATGCGGTCGAGGCGGGCTAAAACCTTTCTGCGCTCTTCCTCCATGGCACGAATCCGCTCTTCTAAAGTCGAACCGTTATCCGAGGATTCCTGCTCCATTTGTCCTTTCATTTCCATCCGATCGTTCATTACTTCTTCCATACGACGAGCTTCCATAACCGCCCGTCGTTCATTAGGAATTTGGCGCTGCAATTCTCCGGTAACTTCCTGCCTGCTAGGCTGACTCTGCTCCTGTCTATGTCCCATAGTGATAGGTCTGGGTGACGTCGTGGGTCTGCGCGAACTCTGATCACCACCAAAGGTGGGCATCCCATTTCCCGAAGGAGATTTCCGACCCGTGCCTTGAATACTTTTTCCCAGAAAGGATACCAATGCAAAGCCAATCACGATCAGGATATACAAATGATCAAAGATCCAGCTGATAAAGTTCATTACTCACCGCCTTGCTGCCGTCATTCATCGGCTATATCCCGTTGCTTAATCCCGGTTTTTGTTGTCATTGCCCGAGTTTTCATTCGGTTTGCCTAAGGAGCCGCGCATTTGCGTATCTGCCTCAATATTTTTCAAATTCATATAGTCCATGACGCCAAGTTTCCCGCCACGCAGCGCTTCAGCCATAGCCAGCGGCACTTCGGATTCGGATTCCACCACACGCGCTCTCATTTCTACGACACGCGCCTTCATTTCCTGCTCCTGCGCCACAGCCATCGCACGCCGCTCTTCTGCTTTCGCCTGAGCAATACGTTTGTCTGCTTCCGCCTGCTCGGTTTGCAGGAAAGCACCGATATTTTTACCTACATCGACGTCTGCAATATCAATGGACAGGATTTCGAACGCGGTCCCTGCATCCAAACCTTTGGACAATACAGTTCTGGAAATCGAATCCGGGTTCTCCAGCACGTCCTTATGCGAATTACTGGAGCCGACGGTTGTAACGATACCCTCACCGACCCGTGCAATAATCGTTTCTTCTCCGGCCCCCCCGACAAGTCGATCAATGTTGGCACGCACCGTAACACGAGCTTTAACCTTTACTTCGATACCATCTTTGGCGACTGCAGCAACAATAGGTGTCTCAATAACGCGCGGATTTACACTCATTTGGACCGCTTGCAGAACATCCCGCCCTGCAAGGTCAATCGCAGCAGCACGCTCAAATTCAAGCGGAATATTAGCCCGCTGCGCAGCAATCAATGCATTGATCACGCGGTCAACATTACCACCTGCGAGAAAATGGCTTTCCAGCTGGTTGATATTCAAGCCCAGACCGGCTTTGGTCGCCTTAATCAATGGATTCACAATGCGGCTTGGCGTGACACGCCGCAAGCGCATAGCCACCAGCGTAATGATACCAATCCGCACCCCTGAAGCCAATGCTGAAATCCACAGCATCACCGGAAAAAAACTGAAAAATACGCTCAATACAATAATCACTACAACGGCAATCAGCAAAATACTGACGATCCCCGATTCGAACACTCGCATCATCCTCCATTATCTAATTCTTCATTTTTCGCTTGTTTAGACGCTAGTGTCCGCCTTAACCACAATTCGTCCACCTTCTACTTTGGAAACGATAATCGGCGTATCTGTGGCAATAAACTCGCCATTCGTTACAACATCGACACGCTCATCAGCAATAAGCACCGTTCCGGCTGGACGAAGTGGTGTCAGACTCACACCCCGCTGACCTAATAATATTTCCCGATTCACAACCGAAGAAAAACCTTGGTCAGTCGTTAAGCTTTCTTTAAGTATAAAACGGTTCCATATCCCCCGGTCCTTGAATATGATCGCAATAATCGCCACCACGGCAACAGCAGCTGCAAAGGCAATGCCCAAAGATATAAATGCATGCTTCATGTCGTATGCCGCCCGAACAACGCCAGCGACCAGGCTAACGGAACCCAATATGCCCAGTATACCAAAGCTTGGAATGAACATTTCAAGTATAAGCAAAGCCAGGCCAATGATAAACAACAGCCACGTCTCTGAACCTGCAAAACCAGCGACATAATTGCCGAAAAAATACAAACCAAATCCGAGTATGCCCAAAATTCCCGGTACACCAAAGCCGGGTACAAGCAGTTCAATAACTACACCTGCGATACCGATAAATAAAAGCAATGTCTGCACAATTGGGTTGGTTAATATTTCGGCAGCTTTCTCAGCCGATGTTTGCTCTACATAAAATACATCATCCGTGCTGTAGCCCATCCACTGGATCACCTCTTGTTCTGACGAGGCAATGTGATCCGCATAGCCCAGCTTAAGCGCTTCCTCGCTGGTTAAAGAAATGATTTGGCCTTTTTCCTTATTAAAGTTCAGTTCCGGGATCGCTACGGCAATTTGGGAATCTACCATACCTCTCGCAATATCCGGATTACGTCCGCCAGTTTCTGCGGCAGATGCCATGCTGCTCTTCCACCAGGCTATTGTTTTCGGGTCCGTAACAGCCTGCCCCTTGCCGTCTACCAATGCCGCGGCTCCAATAATACTTCCCTGCTTCATTACGATCTTGTTTGCGCTGAGCGCAATATAGCTACCCGCCGAGGCTGCTTCTCCCCTGATGTAGGCTACGGTTGGAATGGGGCTGTCTTTTATCAGTTTGCCCAGCTTCTCCGCTGTATCTACCCGTCCGCCAGGCGTATTAATATCCAGCAAAATCAGACCCGCTTTGGACTCTGCTGCTTCAGCAAATCCACGTTCCATAAAACGGCCTAGGCCCTGTTCAATTTCCTGATCTACGGGTATAACGAATACGGCTCCGCCTTTGGCTGCGGCCTCCGCTGATCCGGAATGAAATAATGGCAGCAGTATAACTGATATCACAATCCATAACGTTAAAAAGATCATTTTGCGGCTGGATTGGTGCTGTTCACTGTGCATTTCTCTCCCCCCTTTCGATCTTGCTTTATTACAGCATACCAAACTTTGTTAGGTAAACTATACAATTTTCAGGATTTAATGTGAAATTATTGGGGTTGTTGCTATTCCTGACGACTGCCACATACTTTACGTATCCAACAAACATCACGTTTCACGCAATTATAGATAGCGCTTCCAAAAAAGAAGATTTTCGAATTACACGATTCTATGGTAAAGATGGCAGATGCAGAAATAGCACCCTCTGTGAACAGAGGGTGCTATGTTTTCCTGTTTGTCGCAGGTTTATTGCAGAAATTGTTGAACCGCCTGGTTCACGAGCTTACCGTCAGCGCGACCTTTTACCTTAGGCATCAAGGCCGACATTACTTTCCCCATCTCGGCTTTCGAAGAAGCACCGGTTTCCTGGATGGTCTGCTGTACAATAACTTTAATTTCTTCTTCTGAAAGTTGTTCAGGAAGGTACTGAGCGATGATCTCTATTTCTGCTTTAGTGCTTGCCGCAAGTTCATCGCGACTGGCTTTTTCAAATTCATGGAGGGCATCTTTTCGCTGTTTGATCTCACGACTCAGAATATCAAGCACTTCGTTGTCGTCCAAATCCCGTTTCAAATCTATTTCAAGATTTTTAATCGTAGAACGAACCATTCGAATGGTGGAGAGTTTGAACTTGTCCTTACTCTTCATAGCTTGCTTCATATCTTCGTTTAATCGTTCGCTCAAATTCATGGTTGCTCAGCTCCTCCTAGAACTTTCTCTTACGAGCAGCCTCGGACTTTTTCTTGCGCTTTACGCTTGGCTTTTCATAATGCTTGCGTTTCTTCACCTCAGCCAATACGCCATCCTTAGCAATGGAACGTTTAAAGCGACGAAGTGCAGCATCAATTGTCTCGTTTTTGCGAACTTTAGTTTCAGACACCAGTTTTCCCTCCCTCCGACCAGACCGTCCAAGAGCAATAACACGGTTCATCAAATTTTATTATAGGTGAAACGGAAAGCGGGTGTCAACCTATAAGAAAAAATGAATATTTAAAGGAATATTTTCTCTCGATTCTTCCGTATTACTGCAAGACAAGCTCTGTCATTTTTAAGAATGTGAGTCCGAAATACTTGTCAGGGCCCCTAATTTGGCGCCGCCCAGCAGGTGATAATGCAGATGTCCAACCGCTTGCCCACTATCCGGGCCGCAGTTGTTAATCAGCCGATAGCCGGACTCAGCGATTCCCAGCTTTTTCGCCACCTCAATCGCAACTTGATGGATCTCCGCGATGAGAGGGAGATCCTCCTCCGTTACAGCATTCATTGAAGGAATATATTTCTTCGGGATAATGAGCACGTGTACTGGCGCCGCAGGCTGGATGTCATGAAATGCGAGCACATTGTCAGTTTCCATTACCTTTTTGCTGGGGATGGTTCCATCCACAATTTTCAAAAACAGATCGTCCATTTAAAACTCTCCTTTGGCAATGAGCCGATGATAAGCAATTAAGGATCATTGCTCTCTCGGCATTCAAAGTTATGTATGTCCCACCCGCAACCGAATAGAAGCATTTACATTTATAATTATACTTATATTTCTATATGTATCATAACGGAAAAAGGGGGTTAATACCAGTTCCCCTTCCCCACTTCCTCTATTATGGCTTTCACGCCCTTATCAATCTGGTCCGGCTGTGCACGTGAAATGCTGATGCGCAAAAACTTTTCTTGTTCCCTATAGCTCGTCAAATAAAAACCTTTTCCAGATACAACCTGGATCTTTTTCTCGGAAAGGCGCTGTACCAACCGCTCCATGTTCACGGTTCGAGGCAGCTTAAACTGCATATAAACTCCTGATGTTACGGTTGAGGCTTCAATGAGTCCGGCCTGATTATATCGTTCCACCGCCTGGTTGAGAATATGGATGCGCTCTGAATACAGGTTGCATATCGTATGCTTATGGCGTTCATACATTCCGTTTTTAATATAAATATCAAGCGCTGCCTGAGATAACATGGAAGTATCGACGTATCGTTTATATGCCTGGAACGTCTTCAATAGAGCTTCTGGCAAAACCGCAACCCCTAGACGCAAACCTGGGAAAATGATTTTTGAGAAGCTTTTCAAATAAATGACATGATCCGTCTGGTCATACGCATATATGGGATCAAAAAAATAATCGGCTCCCAAATCAGCCATATAATCATCTTCTACGATGTACACATCGTATTTGGCGGCCAAGGCAGCAATAGCCTTTCGCTTCTCCGTGTTGTATGAGCTTCCCAATGGGTTATGATATCTTGACATGGTATAAAAAAACTTGATACTTCCGTTCTTAAAATGATTCTCCAATTCCTGTAAATCCATGTCTGCTGCTGTTCGGGCAATAGTGCTGACAGGTATGTTCTCTTCCTCCAAAAAACGCAAATAAATATCGTAGCTTGGCTGCTCAACCAAAACCTTTTCTTTGCCGTTGGGAAATGGCATCTTAGAAAGTATTTCCAGCGCCTGCTGAACACCAGAAGTCACGATAATTCGATCCATTTTTGCAAACACCTGATTATCAGCCAAATGGGAAACCAATGTATGACGCAGTGTCTCCAGCCCTTGTGAATCCCCGTAAGTGAACAAATGATATTTGTAGGTATCTATAGCCTGGTTCAGACAATGCTGAAAATCCAAATATGGAAATACGTTCAAGTCCGGAGATGCAGAAGTAAAATCAACGATGTCATCCATATGGCTATGGCGCACATCACCAGAATTCTCCACTACATAATATCCGCTTTGCGGTATGGAATAGATGGCGTGTTTCTTTTCAAGTTCAGCATAGGCCCGCAAAATCGTGCTTTTGCTGCACCCGTATAACTCCGAAGCGTCACGGACTGACGGCAGCTTGTGACCGGATTTGTATTGACCCTCACGAATTCTAAGCTCTATATCCGATAAAATGGAAACATATTTTTTCACAAACATCCTCCTATCGTATTTTTTGTTGTGCATATCATAACCAGTCCTATACACCTGATGTTAACACGCTTGGTGGATGAACAGGATACCCAAGTATAAAAGTGTACCGATACAGTTGCGATAATTTGATCCCTCGGAGGCTCGTCCTTGTTGTATCTTTAGTGCATCGGATAAGACGTTCGCGAACACGGTCCCGAAGCATGAAAGAAAGGTGGGTATCCTATGGACTCACAAGAAAAAGGATTAAAATTGGCTTATATGTTTGCAGTACTGAATGCTGCAATTATCGGATTTTCATTTTTATTTACTAAAATGGCACTGGTGTATGCTCATCCTATTGACACGCTGACCTACCGGTTTGCAGCTTCCTTTATCGTTATGTCCATTCCGTTAGCCTTGGGATGGATCAAGCTGTCTTATCAGGGCAAACCCATATTTAAAGCGTTGCTGCTGGCTCTGATGTACCCGTTAGGATTTTTCACGCTGCAAGCATTTGGCTTACAATACGCTACTTCCGCCGAGGGAGGTATTATGTACGCCTTCACACCGGTTGTGACGATGATCATCGCCTCGTTATTTCTTAAAGAAACCACGACCCTTTTACAGAAGCTATCGATCTTTTTATCAGTATTCGGTGTCATCTTCATCTTTATCATGAAAGGAAACAGCTTCAGCATGTCGCATTTGGGCGGAATCTCCCTGCTTTTTCTGACATGTGTGGCTTTTGCAGGATACAGCGTGTTGGCACGCTCTCTCTCCAGGCATTTTAGCCCGGCAGAAATCAGTTATTTTATGATGGGCATCGGCTTTGTTACGTTTCTGGTCATCTCACTCACTAACCATATTCAAAGTGGAACACTGGGCCAGTTTGTCTCATTGTCCGGTAACGGGACCTTTGTCCTATCCATTATATATCTTGGCGTTGTTGCCTCGCTCATCACTTCACTGACTGCAAATTATGCTTTATCCAAAATAGAAGCCTCCAAAATGAGTGTATTTACGAATCTGTCGACGATCGTGTCCATTGCAGCCGGAGCTTTGTTTATCGGGGAAGCAATAACGGTCTATCATTTAATTGGCTCGCTACTGATTATCACCGGGGTCATTGGAACTAATTATTTGGGACGGAAAAAGGGAGTACCCCTTTGTGCAGATACCCTAAAAACGTAGTTGTTTATAAAGTAGAGAATTTAGAATTTCTAAGTTGAGATCTGATGGAGGATATAGATAAAAAAGGCTGTTTCTTCTTGATGGATGGTTGGTCATACCCCTGTCAAGTAGACAAGTGAAAAAAGGCTAAGCAGCCAGCGCGTGCCGGTACTCAATCGGCGCGCGCTGTTTGAGTTTGGCCTGAAATCGTTGG
>NZ_JAIVEM010000170.1 GCF_020404765.1 Paenibacillus sp. BJ-4 | reverse complement strand
TGGAGAAACAGGGGTAACACCCCGTTTCTCCCAGATACCAGACCATTATTATGTAAAGAAAAAGAACCCGCGTCTCAAAAAGACGGGGTTTCTCGACAATCTGAGTCCTGATACAATCAGGACTTTTTTATATTTAGGGGAGACTTGTTGTCACTGTACACGTTTTTTTGTACTGTACGTTGAAGCAAAAATTGATATTGCTGTTAACATAAGCTTAATCATTTATCCATATTATTCACTGCATTTTTCATCTCTTCATCAGTTAGATGAGTATAAATCATTGTTGTTTGAATCGATGAATTTCTCCCGGTAAGCCGGTCCGGTGTGTTTGAATTCTTTTATCAAATCCCGTAACGTTTGTTCTTTAACGACCGGGAAAATGACATCACGAATTACTCCGTCTGGATTGTTGACGTTAGTGGACAAGCCCTAATTGCCAAGAGAAACGGACGCGCAGGGTTATGGATTCATGGTGGAGATCCTTCTTCCACAGGTAGTTTACGCCCAACACATGGTTGTGTGCGACTCTCTGAGACAACCAAGCTGGTTTAGTGAGCGCAATTAAAAGAGCAGACGGCTCTGGTAAAGTAACAATAAGTGAAATCTAATATTTTTATATTTTATTCCTTAAAAATAATCCATATCTAATTGATATGGGTTATTTTTCATAAAACTCCCTCTTGCATGCGCAATTAAAATTTCGGTGTTAATTGAGCTAGCTTCTGTTCATCGTTCTTAGATAAAGACCCATTCTTTAAAATGGATTTTCTTGTTTCTGAGTAAGTATAGAGTACTGCTTGTGGAGAATCATCACCTTTACTCACAAAGTCAAAGCTTTTCCCATCTTTATTCCAAACTATAGAGGAGACTAGTGTAAAATCCTTATCGGACACGTGCGTATAGCTTTTACGCTCTACATCGTATACTCCGATATAACTTGAACCTAGATCACCGATTCCAAATGCAATCTTTTTCCCATCTGGTGACCATTTATATGCATCGACCTTTTCACTCCCCGCTCCGTCACTATTTATCTCAAACATGTTTACACTAGTTTGAGTCCCATCAGATAAATTAATTAGAAAAAGTCTACTCCCCTCATGATCGCTTACATGAAGAGCTACCTGGTTGCTTTTGGATAAGGAAAGTGAGTTAACTCTCAATGGTCGTGGTTTGAGCTTAACAAGTTGCTCTCCTCGCTTACTTTTTATTTTCATAGAATCCACAACTTCATTGGCTTCGGCGGCTTCTTCTCCCTTAGCCTTAGTTAATTAATTTTGCGGTAAAAGTAACATCTTTATTTTTCCATACAATCTGTTTTCCCGAAACTACAACCTTAGATCTATCTTGGTTATTATAATACTGTGAATAATCTATAGAATTCACCTTTTTGTCAGTTGCTTTAGATGTTTCTATAGTTGCTTTTCCGTCTACTTTTTTTACACCTTCCTTTGTGTTGTTTACCCCAATATTATTCACTTCGTTCTGAGGCAGTTGTTGATTTGAACTTGCCTTACCACTACACCCTGAAATCGCCAACGCCACTATCGTACCTACAGTCATAATCTGCACGAATTTCATAATTTTCTCCTTTAATATACAGCTAATATACAGCTAATATACAGCGTACCGTCATCCTTACGTTCCCTTGTATACATAATCTAATAAAGGTGAAGTACTAATCATCGAACACATAATTAAGTAATCTTGGCCGGATAGAATCCGGCACGCTCTCACAGAATATTTTCTATCGTTCACGCCTTTCGCGTCCAATATTGATAATTCTCGCCCCCCTGCTTTTGAGCTTTTCCAAAGCCAGGAGATAGAGCAGCTCCCTTGTTGACGATCCGCAAGCTGTTGTACACTTGCTTGCGTTAGCTACGAAGTGACCAGCTCATAATAGATCCCCTAATATCCATAGTCTTCATGCTCCAGCAACTTAAAAGGAGAAAGCTCAATAATCTCCAGATTGGTTTCACCCCCTGTTTCAAAATGACCAAACTCGACCTTCTCAAAGAATCTTTCTATCGCCGCTGCGGTGTTCATATCTACCAGGCCGATATCCGGATTGTTGTAACCTTTACTGTAGTTGCGGACCCAATCCATTAATTTCGTGAAATTGAGTTCGTGTTCCGACTCCTGATAAGCCAGATCATTTATCTGCTTCAGAGCTCGTCTAAAAAATGAATGCTTCGGATGGTGTTATCCCAACACTTCATGTACTTCATCCATATTCACTCGCTTTCTCATGCCACAGTTTCGTAATTGTACACCCGCATGAATTATTCCAACTTTAGGTTATTTATGGTGAAAATCCTGATCGAATGATGGATCGACCACGACCACCTATTCCATAAATGGCCAATAATCATCGTAGTTGGCATTGCGTACATGCGGCAACATCCAGCATCCCTTCTCCATTTCATAACAGCTAAAAAAGCGAAAATGCGTGTTCAAAAAAAAAGAACCGGCATCTGCGGGTCCTTTCCATTTTCCTGATCTACTTTCAAAACAATTTAAATTCATAAGCACGATGATTAGCGTACCAGTTAATGATGTGTGCCTGCCTTCTTCAATTCTCGCCCACAGCCCTATTACAAGCGCCAGGAGTGTAGAGCAACTAGCCTGGCAACTTCCCTCCGGCCTAGTCTACTTAGATGCTTTTTTGAAATCATTGTATAGTTTTCGCAGCTTGCTCCTCCAAGAACTGATACAGCAGCGCATCGCCATACTTACGGCATGTATGGAATTGTTCAAATGGATCCTGTTAGTGGACAAGCCCTAACTGCCAAGAAAAACGGACGCACCAGGTTATGGATTCATGGCAGAGCTCCTTCTGACTCAGGTGGTTTACGCCCAACACATGGTTGTGTACGGCTCTCTGAAGACAATCAAGATGGTTTGGTGAAAGCAATCAAAGCAGCTGGCGGCTCTGGTAAAGTAACAATAAGTGAAAGCTAAGATTTTTATGCTTTATTCCTTAAAACTAACCCATATCTAATTGATGTGTGGTGCTGAAGGGCGAGGTTGCTAAACAACCATGTGAATTACCCTATAAGTGAAAATTAAAGCGCGCAGCTCTCAACTCGAGTATACCAAACTTTGGAGGCTAAATATTATGGCAAGAACACGTGAGTATGCTTCAACAATAACTGTAACGGCAAATAAACTAGCACAAATGCGTTCAGCACAAAGGGTTATTTATCGAAATGGTGGTTCGATACAAATCATCCTGATTGGAATGGATTGGTAATTCGTTTGACAGGATTTGGAGCCACTATTTTAGGACTTGTATTCATTGCTTTTACACCTGTAGGAATCGCAATGGGAGTAACATCAATAGTAGCATATTTGTTTGCTATTGGAAAAACTGGTGAAGCACTTGAAAAGTCTAATCAAACAAGGAAATGATGGTATGGCTGATGGTCTTGAGTTCTTTGAACTTAATAAGAGATACGATATGTTAGAAATCAAGTTTCCATTTCTCGAATATACTCTATCTGATGGGACAGTAATTCGTTTTGTAACAGGCACAGGCATGCCAGTTAGAGCTCATGGGTTGGAAGTTGTGGGTCGGTCAACACTTGCGTTAAAATCACAACTTTCCCCTCGGGGGGAAACTATGCCTAAAAGAGCTTACACAAAATTATTGACAGACCCATTAAGTGCGAAAAAATGTAATCATCCCCTTCCCTAGCTTTGTAATATCTGTATTTTATATTAGGAAATAGACAATGGCCATTAAAGCCGAAAGCTGATGAACTACTCTGTAAGTAGCTTCACCGGTCTTTATACTCATCGTAGCTCCCAATAATCACTGTTCATCTTGGGACACTAGGGGTACCATCCACACCTAATTAGAGTTATACTATCCACTACTATTAATGAGTTCAGTATCTACGCTGCCAACGTTATCCCCCTGTTATCCAACATTTCCATAGCCTTCATTACCATTATCGCCGGTATATTCTTATTATTGTTATCTCATTTATCCTTAACTCCTTTAACTTGTAGAACCTTATTTTGCCCTTCTACAAAGCCACGGTTGATCTAGTCGCTCCTATACATGATATTTAATACACTCTTGGAGGCACCTTTTTCGTAATAAAAAGAAGCATGTTTGTATTTTCTCCAAACCGCTTCTCTAATAAATATATACATTTAATTTAAATCAATAAGTGCTTCATAAATAGAATCCTTTCCTTTATAAGTATATGTCCCTATCATTCTTAACTCTTTCCCATCCAAGAAATACTTATCATCTAAATATGGATCAGGGACACCTTCTATAGTTGAATAGTCGACGAAGCGAAGTTCATCGTCTATATAAGATGATTTAATAATCTACCCATTTTAAACCTTCAAGTCCGAAATCGGGTAATAACGATTAAGACTTTAAAAGGACGTGAAAGGAAATGGGAAACTTGAGCGAAATTAAAGCTGTAGAACAAGCGATGCAACAGACAACAAATAAACGGATGTATGAGCGATATCTTGCTGTTCGCCTTCGTTTGGAAGGTCATACCCTCGAACAAATTTCGAAAACGCTTCATCGCACTCGAAAAACAGTAGGTGATACATCCACAAGTACCGCGCTGGCGGCCTTGGTGCATTGGGGATGGCTCATTCGCCTGAAAACCTCCAAAACTGACTGAGCAACAGACCCGTCAGCTTACCGAAGTGCTTACTCACAAGCGTCCTATCGATGTTGGGTTTGAGGCAAAATACACCTGGACGTTAAAGCTGGCTATTGGCTACATTGAACGTGAATTTCAACAAACGTTCAGCGAGCGTGGTCTTTCTTTACTTTTGCATCGACTTGGATTTAGTTACACGAAAGCGACGTACACTTTGGCCGCTGCAGATCCAGAGGAACAAAAAAAGTTCCGCGAGAACACCACAACAGCACTAAAAAAAAGCTCATGGACGGAAAAATAGCTCTCTTGCTTTTTGAAAAAGATTAGAGCGTACGGCAAGCACGGAGGCGCCAAACTTTTCGGAGCATTAAACTATGAAACAGGCAAGGTGTTTTACCAAGAAAGTGAATCTTACGATGCCCATGCGTTCAAGAAATTCCTTAAATCGCTTTTGGACGAGTACCCCTCAGGAAAAATTGTTATGGTGCTGGACAACGGGCGCATTCACAAAGCAGCTTCAATTGAAGATTTTGTTCAAGAAGAGCCTCGATTGGAGTTTGTGTTTTTGCCTAAATACTCTCCCGAGCTCAATCCTATCGAAGGGCTTAGGAAATGGCTGAAAAGCGATGTCGTCCACAACGTATTTTACGATAAAACCTACAAAATCCGAACCGCTGTTAGGCAATTTATAAATCGAGTGAATCAGAACCCGGTGGAAGTTATCGACAGACTGTGCACGAATGTGTAACTCTTTAAATCAATTTATATAGATAACCAATTCTTACTATATCATCTGAATGTTCAACATAAAGCCATTGGCCACTCTTTGATTTCCCAACAAAATCTCCAAGTAATTCTGGATATTTTTTAGGTTGACCCAGATCGTCAAATTGTGGTTTACCGGTTTTAAGATTAAGTATATAAATTTTTGAATATGCTGTTGCTATAATATCTCCAGAATTCAGGTCTACATATTTAAAATCAAAACCTTCTGACGAACCAAACTTAAATTTGATATTAAAATCTATAGAATGTTGATAATCGCCAAATAAAATGAGCTTCACAGAGTCTCCATTGTCAAATTTTAAAGCGTACCCCTTGGATGTCAAAATAACCTTATCCAGTTTCCAAGATTTATCTATTCCATTATCAACAAAAGAGTGTACTTGAATTTTATTATTACTGTCTAGGTACTTTACTGTATATGATTCCTTATCAGCAAAGATAAAGCCACCAGGAACCCCATCAATGGTAGCATATTTGTCTAATTGACCTAATGCTAAATCTTTTGATACCCAATTTCCATCTTTTCCTTCTGACACATATATTTTTTGGAGTATCGAAATAATTACTTGCATTTTTATAAGAAGAGACTGTTAACCTGTCGTCTTGTTCAAAGGCATACCTATCCAATATGTAATATTTTGGAATATTATAGAATCAATCAGTAGAGTTCGTAATCTTTCAAGTCCGTAATTTTTGAACAATAAATTTTAAAAATTAGAATGATTCTAATTTTATATTATGATAGCATTCGAAATGTACCAAATAAATACAAATGGAGAAAGGAAGAAAGAATCTATGAAATTTAAAGTCGAGACACTCCCAAACTATCGCATCGCTTATGTGCGAAGAGTTGGTCCTTATGGTAATGCAAATTTTGAAGTAATGAAGAAGTTAAAAAAGTGGGCTAAGGACAGAAATCTTCTTAAATCGGCAATTCTATTTGCAATTCCACAAGATAATCCTGAGATAACACTGCCTGAAAACTGTAGATTTGATGCTTGTATTGTGATTTCAAAGGATTATCAAATGGATGATTCAATTTATGAAGGTGAACTCTCTGGCGGAAAATACCTCATTTATGAAGTCAAACATACAGCAGAAAATATTCAAAAAACATATAATAATATTTTTACATCAATACAATATAATGGATATAAAATTGATAATAAACCTATTCTGGAGAAATACACTGGTGATATGATTAACAATTCTTATTGTGAAATCTGCGTGCCCATAAAATCATGACTTATCAGCTGTTGCTGTAGAACATCAAAAAATTATTAACACCGAACAAACTTAAAGAGCATGTTTTAAAGAATAAGTTTATTAAAAACATGCTCTTATTCTATTAATGTAATTTTTCTTCATTTCTTATTTAACTAAAGTATTCACTCCATTAAGAAGAAATTAAGCCAGATCCATTAATTATCTCATCGCTAGAAATTAACGTATTTCCATTGCTTTTTCATGAAAGATTGAACAACCTCATAACCTATTACCTCAGCAAAGCGGGCGACCCCGCACGAAGGTCAGGAATAATTTTAGCATGTCCCATAGCAAAAAGCTTTGGTGTTTCTACTGCAGAACGTCTTAGCGACGCTCTAAAGAAATGTCCTGAGCTCATCATAGTTCGTCCCCATATGAAATATTATATTGATGTTTCTTTAGCAATTACTAATATATGCAGACAATATACCGACCTAATAGAGAATTTTAGTATTGATGAACAGTTCATGGAATGCGGTCGAGAGGACTTGAACCTCCACGCGGGATTAGCCTACACGGTCCTGAGCCGTGTAGGCTATTGAGAACTTAGCGGAATATGAGTCAATGAAGAGGAGTTTAAAACCCGCCAAAATCCTTGTAAAATCAAGGTTTTTCTCAAGTCAGGCGCCGTCCGTTTGCCCAATACGACCTTCCTATCGTTGGATGGTACCGAAATAACCACCGACATTGTGTTTTTGCAAAAACGGGAACGTTCCCTCCAACTTCAAAATACGGAGATGCCCGAGTGGGTGTATGTTGGCACGAAAACGGACGGGATTTCTTTGATACTACCTCTCCCACCCTCATATGGTTTTAGGAAACATGGTTTGGGATCGCGGCATTATTGTGAGGACGGCTATTTGTGCCTCAGGACATCAACCTCAACCCGAAAAATATACCGGTGACGAGGAAGAAGGCTGGGAGTTGGATGAAAAATATTTATCCAGTAAAGTCAAAAATAAACTGACCTATACCGCGCTGAAAGCTCAGGAACATCCTTATTTCTTGCGTCTGATCATAAAACCATTCTCAATTTTTTCAAAGCCGACTTTAGGATAGTACGCCACTGCACTTGGTGCGGTTACCAAAATCAATGCGACCTCTTCCCCTATTTCTTCTCGTACCTTTGCAATGAGATCCCGTCCTACTCCGGATTTCTGAGCTTCTTTGTCAACGGACAGATCAGACAGATAACAACAATAACTCCAATCGGTTAGTGCACGGGCCACACCGACCATTTTATCCCCAAGCCAGGCGGTCAGAAGGATATCCGCGTTGTTCACCATCGCTTGAATTCGTTCAGTTTGATCAATTGGTCGTACAATCCCGCTATTTTTAAACACCCGAATTACATCTTCAACATTCACATTTTTATTGTTCCTGTATGTGATATTCAACCGTTTTCGTCTCCTTTCAGCAATGGAAAAGTTGTGTTCCACATGAATTAGCTTCCGGGCTTAGCTACACGGCAAAATTCTAGCGGACGATTTCTCGTCCTCTCCATTCTATAATCCCTGAATCGATCCCCTTCCGACTAAGATCGATCCAAGCCTCAACCAAGTTGCCCCTTCTTCGATCGCGACTTCGAAATCGTTGGACATTCCCATGGAAAGATGCGGCACGGGATAAGCAAAGATTTCTCTTGTATTAAGTTCATCGCGCAATCGTTTTAATTCTCTAAAGATCGGTCTGGTCGCTTCGGCGTCGGATTCGTGTGGAGCCATCGTCATCAGCCCCACCACTCGGATCTGCTTCATCCGCGAAACTTCCTGCGCAAATGAAAATAAAGCTTCCGGAGAAAGTCCTTATTTGCTTTTCTCCCCCGAAACGTTGACTTGAATAAAACAATTCACGACGACATTGAGACCGGCAGCCTTCTTCTCTATTTCTTTCATCAAGGATAAGCGGTCAAGCGAATGGATATACTCGAATTTGCCGATAACCTCTTTTACTTTATTGGTTTGCAAATGACCGATAAAGTGCCACGTTCCTCGTGGTTGAAGGGCCTCCCATTTGGACTGCGCTTCTTGCGCACGACTCTCACCGACATGGGTTAAGCCGGACAGCAACACTTGCTCCGTTGCTTTCGCCGTTGTATATTTCGTCACGGCTATGATCTGGATTTCCTCTTCGCTTCTGCCGCATCGCCCGCAAGCTTCGCGGATGCGATGTTCGACTTCGGATAGACGATCTTGCAGACTCATTGAATCACTCCCACTTTACGAGTTGCCTGTTAGTCTTTCGCGAGAATCCGCCTCGGTTCCCGCCAAACGTTTTAGAAACGTATTTCTCCAGTTTATGGACAATTCTTCCACTTCGAGGATTTGTTTAATGCCCTCGATATGATCCTTCTCTTGATGCATAATACGATTAGCAAATGAAACCGTAATTGCTTTCGGATGACGATGAAGAAGGGACAGTCCGTCGGCTTTAGAGGCAACTCCCTCTTCCAGAACGCGGAAGTAGAATCCCGTGTAGCCTGTTTGCTGTACCTTCAAGGGCATGTCTGGTACGCCGTACTTGATGGACAACTTGTAACAAGGTTGTCTCGGCTGGCTAACTTGAACGATTGCTTTGCCAAGCTTAAAGACGTCTCCAATGCAAACGTCGGATTCCAGCAAACCTTTTGTTGTTAAATTTTCCCCGAACGCGCCATAGTCGAGCGGTCTCCGCAATTCATTTTCCCAGAACGGGTAATGCTCGTAGGGATAGACGCATACAGCCTTCTCTTTGCCTCCGTGATGAACTAGATCGCCCTGCCCATCCCCTTCGAGGTTTAGACAAGATAAATACAGAGATTCATCTGTGGCTGACTTGAATATCCCCGTAGAAACGTCCTTCTGATTAAACCGGACCTGCTTTGGCATGCCAACATTAAGTGAAAGGATTTTGATAGATGCCATTCGGATCACTCCCGCTCCAAATTTTGATTAACGAGTTCGCTAGATGTGTCTACATACCGCGTTCCTGCATTCGTTCGCCCGCCTGAAGGGAGGAGATTTCAATCCCTTTCATCGGGGTCCCCAGGTTTTTGGAGATATCCGCAATATACCCGAAGTCCGTATAATGCGTCGTCGCTTCCACGATGGCTCGGGCAAACTTCTCCGGTTGATCGGATTTGAATATGCCCGACCCGACAAAAACGCCATCCGCCCCCAAGTGCATCATCAACGCGGCATCGGCTGGCGTAGCAACGCCCCCTGCGGCAAAGTTGACTACGGGCAATCTGCCGGTTTCTTTGACTTGGAGCAATAAATCGTAAGGCGCGCCGAGTTGCTTAGCCTCGACCATTAATTCGTCTTTGCTCAATCCTTGCACTTTACGGATTTGGCCTAGCAACATACGCATATGGCGCACGGCCTCGATGATATTGCCTGTTCCCGGCTCCCCCTTGGTGCGAATCATGGATGCGCCTTCCCCGATCCGACGCAACGCTTCTCCCAAATCCCTTGCCCCGCATACGAATGGAATCGTAAATACTTGTTTGTCGATATGGAAAATGTCGTCGGCTGGTGTTAATACTTCGCTTTCGTCGATATAGTCTACCCCGAGTGCTTCAAGGACTCTAGCTTCAACATAATGGCCAATGCGCGCTTTCGCCATCACGGGTATGGTAACGGCTTTCATCACCTGCTCTACAATAACCGGATCGGCCATCCGGGCGACTCCGCCCGCCGCGCGGATATCCGCCGGCACTTTCTCCAGCGCCATGACCGCGGTGGCTCCAGCGGCTTCCGCGACTTTTGCCTGCTCCGCATTCATCACGTCCATGATGACGCCGCCTTTTTGCATTTCGGCCATTCCTCTTTTGACTCTGTTCGTTCCCGTTTCCATTTCACATTCCTCCATACGCTATTTGCGAATTTTCGATTCGTCTCCGATAATGAGATAGGGTCCTCTTTGTTCACCAGACAACTCATCGTTCCGGGAGCGATGTTCCCGTTCGAACACATGAGCAATGTGAACAAGAGGCTATGAGTGAGTTAAATATTCCGTCTGGTCCAACATTTCGTGCGGCTGCTGAATGTAAATTCCTTGTTCAAGATCATCGCCACAGTGTTCAACTAATCTGCGAATACTGTCATTACCGCTTTCCAAATGAAATTGAAGCCCCCTGTCAGTTACACATATTTCAGAAGCGGATCCGCTTCTGAAATATGTTTGAACGTATTGTCTACAAACCGCGCAAGAAAAGAAATCGTGTATGCCATACGGCAAAAAAATCGGCTTTGAATTCCTCTCGCGTTTTGGAAGTGACGATCCCCATATGAACGTTATTTTTCTTCAGATGTTAAAGCATTTTTTCTATTCCGGAGTAGAGCGTCATCAGATGATAGATGATTATACTGGTTTAGATAATGGATAACTTTGGAATTTGATCGCTCAACATCCGGAACATCTAGTTGTCAGACTGTTTACGCTTATCATGCCCTTTAAGCTTGTGAGCGTTTCTGGGGCTATGCCAAAGATTACAGCTTGATACATACTGACTCCTCCCTTATCCGAATCGTTTCTGAAAGTCCATCATAAATTCCTTTAGCGCTTTGCATTGTTCATAAGTAACGGCATTATAGATCGAAGCTCGCAGATGACCAGCATCTCGGTGACCCTTCAATCCTACAAAACCGTTACGCTCCGACTCCAGAAGAAAGTGTTTTTCCAACTCCTCGTTAGAAGTTCGAAAAGTAACGTTCATCAGAGATCGACTATCCCAATCAGCCAACCCGCTGTAAAACCCGTTGCTGTCGTCGATTGCGTAATAGATCAAATCAGCTTTCGCGCGATTCCGATTTTCTACCCCGCGCACCCCGCCGTTTGCTTGAATCCATTTTAGCACCAGATTGACGATGTACACCGCGAATACGGGCGGCGTGTGGTAGAGAGAGCGACTATCCGCATGAATCCGATAATTCATAATATCCGGAATAGGTGTAGAGATTCTTTGCAGAAGCTCGCGTCGGACGATCACGACCGTTACGCCCGAAGGCCCCAAATTTTTTTGGGCGCCGGCATAAATCAGCGCAAAGTCGGAAACATCGATCGATCGGGATAAAATATCGCTAGACATATCCGCGATGAGCGGTATACTGCCCGTGTCCACGAAATTTTTGTATTGAGTGCCTGCAATCGTTTCATTGGAAGTGAGATGAATGTAGGCCGTTCCCGGAGGAACCTTCATGTTATCAAGAGCGGGAAGCTTCTTAAAATGTGAGGATTCCGAGCTTGCCACAATGGCAACTTGGCCGAACTTTTGCGCTTCCGCAATCGCTTTGCCTGCCCATGTGCCGCTATAAACATAACTGGCCACGTTTCCGGCTCTCAAAAAATTCATTGGAACCATGGCAAATTGCGTACTTGCACCGCCTTGCAGGAACAACACCTCGTAATCGAGAGGAATACGCAGCAGTTCCTTCAGCAACTGCTGCGTCTCGCCGTTGATCTTCTCGTATTCTTTACTTCTATGCGAGATTTCCAGGATGGATAAGCCGGTTCCCTGTAAGTCAAGAAGTTCCTCCTGTATTTGCAGCAGAACTTCCGAAGGCAAGGCTGCCGGGCCTGCATTGAAATTATAGATTGGTCTCATCTCTATCCTAACCCCCAAATCAGTTAGATTTTTATAATGATTCTGTATATAATAATAGGATATTCCTATCATTATAAGGAAAGTAGTGATCACGATGGAACTAAAGCAATTGGAGTATTTTATGACCGTATGCCGGGAACTGCACTTTACCCGTGCCGCCGAGAAACTCGGCATCGCTCAACCTTCCCTGAGCCAACAAATTCGTTTGCTTGAGCACGAAATGGGAACCCCTCTCTTTGATCGCGTCGGCAAGAAAACGTTGATAACCGATGCGGGAAAAATCTTGTTGGACCATAGCTATAACGTGTTCCATGAACTCTCGCAAGCAAAGGCGGCGATCAGCGAGCTTCAAGGTTTAAAACGTGGCACGTTAAAGATAGGCGCGCTTCTAACCGTCGTCAATTACTTACTGCCTCCGACGGTGATTGGGTTCCATCACAGCTATCCCAATGTAGAGCTATCGGTACTCGGATTGCGGACAGGCGATATTTATGAAGGTCTTCTGCAAAACAAACTGGATTTAGGAATCGTCTATCTGCCGATGAAGCATGAAGATATGGAGATGATTCCGCTCTACAAACAGAATCTTGCCCTTGCGGCGCCCGTAGACCACCCCATTGCCAAGGAAAGGTTTGTGCACCTCGACGTGTTGAAAGACGTCCCCTCCGTTTTATTGTCGAGCACTTATTATATGCGGCAATTGATTAACGAGGCGTGCCGTTCCTTTGATTTCGCGCCTCACCCGGTATTGGAATTGTCGACGATGGAATCGATCATCAATATGGTTAATAAAGGCGTCGGCGTAACCATTTTGCCTAAGGCATACCTCGACTATATCGCACATAAGGGAATTCGGACGATCCCGATCCAAAACCCGACGCTGACGACGCAAATCGGCATTGTGTATCGGAAGAACAAATATTTATGCGCGGCTAGCCGAGTGTTTATGGAACAATTAATCGCGACGATAAAAAACGAACATTTCAATTAATACCGCTCAAGTACTGCAGTAAGGATGCCGACTGCTTGGTCGATTTCTTCTTCGGTGATATAAAGATTCGGGATAAATCGGATGACGTTGGCGCCTGCAGCCAGTACCAATAAGCCCTGGTTAAGCAGTTCTTGAATGATGGGGGAACAGGTACGCGGCATTCAATTCCCAGCAATAGACCGATGCCGCGAATAGCACGCACGACAGAATAATGGCAAAGCCGATCCGACAGCCTTCGTAAGGCATATTCCCCCATCTCTTCGGCACGCGAGCACAAACGCTCCTCCAGGATCGTCTCAAGCGTAGCTAACCCAGCAGCGGCCGCAAGAGGGGCACCCCCGAACGTCGAGGCATGTGTACCAGCGGAAAAAGCGTTCCGGAGCTTCTTCTTCCCCATCATACGCGCCGATCGGGAACCCGCTGGCAAGTCCTTTCGCAAGCGTAACGATATCCGGTTCGATCCCATAGTGCTCGTAGGCAAACAATTTCCCCGTTCGCCCCATTCCCGTCTGGACTTCGTCGATTATGAGGAGCAGACCGTGCTCCCGGCATAAAGCGGAAAGCTCAGTCACGAACCCGGGATTTGTAGGATAAACGCCCCCCTCTCCTTGCACTAGCTCTAACAGGACGGCCGCGGTTCGATCGGTGATTTTGTCTTTTACGCCCTCGATTTCGTTATAAGGCGCATACGTAAAACCGGCCGGTAGAGGAAAAAATCCATCCTTGACTTTATCCTGCCCCGTCGCAGTTAATGTGGCCATCGTTCGCCCATGAAACGACTTTTCGAAAGTAATGATCTCGTATCGATCGTTCCCAAGCACTCGCTGTTGGTATCTTCTGGCGCATTTGATCGCGGCTTCATTTGCCTCCGCTCCGCTGTTGCAAAAGAATACATGATCCATGCAGCTATGATCGGCAAGCATTTGCGCCAGTTTTTGCTGATTGGGGATATGAAAGAGATTGGAGACATGCCACAATTGCTCAAGCTGTTCTTGAATTCGCTGTTTCACTTTCACGGGGACATGTCCTAAATTACACACCGCGATACCTGACATGCAATCAAGATACTCTTTGCCTTGATCGTCCCATACGCGGCTTCCCTCACCTTTCAGCAGCGTTATGGGATATTTCGTGTACGTCGGAAAGAGTGGATGGCTCTCCGATACATCCATATTGGATCACTCCTTAAAGTACTCTTTGGTTTTTTGCAAAGCGAACAGCAGCCGATCAACATCCTCTTCGGTATTGTACAAATAAAAGCTGGCCCTAGCTGTAGAACCGACATTTAAAAGATTCATTAACGGCTGACAGCAGTGGTGACCCGCGCGGATGGCCACGCCGTATGTATCAAGTACCGTAGCGACATCATGCGAATGAATTCGGTCCAAATTAAAGGTAACGAGTCCCACCCGTCCTTCCGTCGGGCCATAGATCGTCAAATGCTCCATGCGCTTCATTTGTTCTTCCGCATAGCGGGTCAGTTGCCTATCGTGCTCCGCGATCGCGTCTAATCCGATTTGCTCCAGAAAACGGATGGCCGCACTCAGCCCGATTGCACCCGCGATGATCGGGGTTCCCCCTTCAAATTTCCAAGGCGCCTCTTTCCATGACGCATCCTGCAGCCCGACACGATCGATCATTTCTCCTCCAAATTCAATCGGCTCCATTTGCTCAAGGAGACCTTTTCTCCCATACAGGACACCAATTCCGGTCGGCGCGCACATCTTATGACCCGAGAAGGCATAGAAGTCGCAATCCATTTCTCGGACGTTGACCTTGAGATGAGGTGCGCTCTGCGCTCCATCGACAACCAGGACGGCTCCTTTCTTGTGGGCGATGTCAGCCATTTGCTTCACCGGATTAGCGATACCCAGTACATTCGAGACTTGTGAGACCGTCACCACTTTCGTACGGTCCGTGACTGTTTGCTCTACATCTTCTATTGAAAACGTCCCGTCCGATTTAAGCGGGATATATTTTAATACGGCTCCCGAAGCTTTTGCCGCTTGTTGCCAGGGAATCAGGTTGCTGTGATGCTCCATCTCCGAAAGGACAATCTCATCCCCCTCTGAGCATACCGTTCGTGCATAGCTGCTCGCGACAAGATTGAGGGACGACGTCGCTCCGCGGGTAAAAACGATTTCCCGTTCCGAACTAGCGCCAATAAACCGAGCCACTGCGATTCTCGCTGCCTCATAAGCTTCCGTAGCGCGCATGCCTAGTGTGTGAACGCCGCGGTGAACGTTCGCATTGTCCCACTCGTAATATCGCTTCACCGCCTCGATCACCTGAATCGGCTTTTGCGCCGAGGCGGCACTATCCAAATAAACGAGAGGACAATCGTGTACTTTCTGGTCTAAAATCGGAAATAACTCACGGATTTCAGCGGCATTCATGGTCAATCCCCGCTTTCCTTCTTTATCGTATTTAAGGCTTGATAATGGACCTCTATCGTGTTTTCGATATCTTCGTCCGAGTGCGCGGTCGATACGAACATAACTTCGTAGGGTGTGGGCGCAGTTAAGATTCCGAGGTCCAACATCGCGGCATGGTATCTCTTAAACCGATGCATGTTTGATTGTTGCGCGGTTTCATAATTCACAACGTCTTCCTCCGTAAAATAAGGAGAAAGCATGGAGCCTACGCGATTCACTTTTAAGGGCACGCCGATCCTCCTTGCATTTTGCAAAAAACCTTCCGCCAGTTTTGCCGTTTTTCGATCCAACTCTTCATAGATTCCGGGCTCTTCGAGCAGTCGCAACGTTCGATATCCGGCCGACATGGCGAGCGGATTTCCCGATAACGTGCCCGCTTGATAAATGGGGCCAACGGGAGCGATTTGCTCCATGATTTCGCGTTTGCCGCCGTAAGCGCCGACAGGGAGCCCTCCTCCGATCACTTTGCCGAGACAAGTGAGATCCGGTGCGATTCCGTACAATCCTTGCGCCCCCTGATAGCTTACACGAAATCCCGTCATCACCTCGTCGAAGATCAGGAGGCTTCCGTATTTCGCGGTAATTTCTCTCAGTTCCTGAAGAAACCCCGGCAATGGCGGAACGACACCCATGTTCCCGGCGACCGGCTCGACCATCACGGCGGCGATTTGTTCGCCATACCGTTCGAATGCAAGATGGATACTCTCCAGACTGTTATAAGGAATCGTGATCGTATTCATGGTAACGTTATCAGGCACTCCCGGGCTGTCCGGCAAACCCAACGTTGCCACGCCTGATCCTGATTTGGTCAATAAAGCATCCGCATGTCCGTGATAGTTCCCTTGAAATTTTACGATTTTTTGCCGCTTGGTGTACCCCCTGGCCAAGCGAATTGCGCTCATGGCGGCTTCTGTACCTGAGTTGACCATGCGGACCATTTCGACGGATGGAAGGCTATTGCAAATCTGCATTGCCATCTTCGTTTCGATTTGCGTGGGCAAACCGAAACTCGTCCCTTGAATCGCCGCCATTTGAATAGACTTGACCACCTTCGGATGAGCGTGACCCAGAATTAACGGCCCCCATGAGCCGATGTAATCGATATATTCGTTCCCATCGATGTCCCAAACACGAGCCCCCTGACCTCGGCTCACAAATATAGGCGTCGTACCAACGCTAGTAAACGCGCGAACCGGGCTGTTCACCCCGCCCGGAATCACCCGATTTGCTTTCAAAAATGCTTTTTGGGCGCAAGAAGTGTTACGCTTCATAGGAGCTCCTCCCTAATTCCTGATCATTTCGTTCTTGTATAAAGGGAAGCGAGACGTAATGTCTTTCACCTTGCCTCTCATTTGTTCCCTTATGTCTGAACGTTGAGGTTGTTTTAAGGTCTGCGCAATAATGACGGCAATTTCGTTCATTTCTTCAGCCCCCATCCCCCTGGTGGTCGCCGCAGGCGTTCCTAGTCGAATTCCGCTCGTGACGCGGGGACTTGTCGGATCAAAAGGAATCGCGTTCTTATTGACTGTGATTCCGATATCGTCCAGCAATTGCTGGGCCACTTGTCCGGTCAGTCCGATATTGCGCAAATCCAGAAGGATTAGATGATTGTCCGTGCCGCCCGAGACGACTTGCAAACCTGCCTCCATTAACTTTTCCGCGAGCAGTCTGGCGTTCTGAATAACGCGTTGCATATATAGCTTGTATTCGGGCTGGGCGTTCTCGCCGAATGCCACGGCCTTAGCCGCGATGGTATGCATAAACGGACCGCCTTGGGTAGTTGGAAATACCGCTTTATCGATCGCTTGCGCCCAGGATTTACGACATAAGATAACTCCTCCTCTTGGCCCACGCAAGGTTTTGTGAGTGGTTGTCGTGACAAAGTGAGCGTGTGGAACAGGATTCGGGTGTAGGCCAGCGGCTACGATTCCCGCAATATGGGCCATATCCACGAGAAATAATGCGCCTACCTCCTCGGCGATTTGGGCAAAGGGCTCAAACTCGATCGTGCGAGGATAAGCGCTTGCGCCTACGACAATCATTCTGGGCTTATGACGATGAGCAAGCTTTCGAACTTCATCAAAATCGATACGGAAGGTTTGAGCATTAACCCCATAAGGGACAAAGTTATACATCATTCCGGAAGCGTTCACGGGGCTTCCATGCGTCAAGTGACCGCCGTGTGCCAAGTTCATACCGAGAATCGTATCTCCGGATTTTACCGAAGCGAAATAAACGGCCATGTTGGCCTGGGCTCCCGAATGAGGCTGAACATTGGCATGCTCTGCGCCGAACAGCTCCTTGACCCTATTCCTGGCCAGATCTTCAACGAGATCTACGTATTCACAACCCCCGTAATACCTTTTTCCGGGATAGCCTTCCGCATATTTGTTGGTCAGGACCGTGCTCATTGTCTCCATGACCGCTCGGCTTACAAAATTCTCAGAAGCGATCAATTCGATTTTATCGCGTTGCCGTTCCAACTCCTGCCGGATCGCTCCGGCTATTGCAGGATCTTGTTGATCTAAATGATTCATTCCGACGCCCCCTTTAGCTTCAATATTGTTTAAATCGAAGGACAAGGCATTCTCGCCAAAAAAAGCGCTAACCCCTTCTTCCATCCCTACTCCTTTCTTGTGACCGGGAATATGGAATGGGATCGGATTTCGCTTGGCATGCCCCTACAAAGCCGTAAACAAAAGCGCCCGAAAATGATCGTTAATGACACTCAATTCCTTTCGAATATTAAATTCTATTTTCTATTTAGAATAATCCGATCAATGGTATCGTTCAATCCAATAATTATTATCATTTCAATAGGATTCATCTATGGTTTGAAGAATGTAAAGCTGACCATCACCAATTTTATGAAGGCATGATTCGCATAACCCACAGCAAGCATACTCTCCCGAAAGAACGCATGTTTACTGGTAAATGGATAGCAAGTATTCTGTCTTTTACTCCATGGGTTCTTCATTCTGCTGCCTTGACATGACTCGCAAATCCCGTAAACCTCAAAACGATGCCGCAGCACTTTGTAGTTTCCCGGCAACTCAAGGCCACGGTCCATCGGACAATAATCAAAAGGAAGTGTTTTTTCACAATTGACGCAAATCAAGTGATGATGATGGTGCCCCATACAATTCTCCTTGAATTTCGAGCCGCCATTCATAAAGTAGAAATGCCCCAATACCCACATCTCACTTAACATCCGGAGATTGCGGTAAACCGTGTCCCGACTCACCCCTGGATAACGGACGAACATTTGATCATAGACATCTTTGGGGACAGGTAACCTTCATGATCGGCAAAAATTTGCGCCAACGCTCTTCGTTGATCGGTCACTCTCCATCCGTTCCGCGCTATTGTATTCAGCATCTTTTTTACTTTGGACTGGCTTTTTTTTCATAGCATCGTAAGTTCCCTTCTTCGATATATAAAACTTTCATCAATCGCTATATTTACCCGATCCTGGTTTGTTCTAAAATGGAGTCCAAAACCCAAACCAGAGTTGCGACGATTACGCTGACTACGAGTTTGTCTCGGGAGTCCAAGGGCATTAACATGAGCCGATTGACGGAACAATTGGAACTATATCGTCAAAAGGGTCACTAACAGGCTTATGAAAACCCCCGTTTTATGGAAGATATGGTGCGGCTTGTAGCCGCAGATTTGTATGAAATGGAGGCGGTGCAAGCTTTTACGGTGGAATGTCGAAATGAGGAATCGATTCATATGCACGATACTTATGCAGTAATTATGTACGACAAAAGAAAGGAAGAGGCGGCACGTTTGGTCATACCTCTGTCAAGTAGACATCGAAAAAAGACTATGCCGCCAGAGCGTACCGATAGAGTATATCGGCACGTTCTGTTTGAGTTTGGATTGAAAACGCTGGTAATTGTAAAAATAGATATATTCCTCCACGGCTTGCCCGATTTCGGCTTCTGACTTACACTGGAGGAGATACAACTTCTCAGTTTTGAGATGCGAAAAGAAGGATTCAATGCAGGCGTTATCCAGGCAGGTACCTTTGCGAGAGTTGACTGTCCTTGACGCCGAATTCTTCAAGCCGTGTGTTGTACGCCTGAGACGTATACTGGAAGCCTTGATCCGAATGGAGCACGGCACCAGATACGTCTCTTTTTCGGGTCCACTGTCCAATGGTGTCTAGCACGAGCCTGTTGTCGTTACGTCCCGAAAGCTGCCAGGCGACAATTTCGTTGTTGAATAGATCCTGTATGGGACAGGTAGTAAAAACGAGTACCGTCCGAGAGATAGGTGATATCCGTCACCAACTTTTGCTGGGGGCCAGCGGCGTGAAGCTTCCACTTTAGCCGATTGGGCTGGACGACGAAAGGGGTGTAACTAGACGATTGCGTTTCTTCCGAATGGCCAAGGAAATCGATAATTCCTTCATAAGTCGCCACACTTTCTTGTGGTTGACGAGGTACCCGGCTTCCTGCAAAGCGAACTTCATCCGAGGATATCCAAAGTAAGGATGGGCGAGGTGAATCGCGACCATCTGCGCTTTGATTTCGTGATGTCGCGAGAGGCGCTCCTGATGGGTAGACAAGGCTCTTCTCCACTTGTAATAGTTTGCCTTACGGACTCCAGCAAAAGTGGGAAGCAGTGTTACGGGATATTGTTTCCGTAGTTCTTCGATGATCTTATAGTGCCCATGCAGGCTCAGCTTCCCTCCCGGACCAGATGGGTTACCGCTTTTTTAGGTAATTCACCTGTGCTTTCAAGTAATCCCGCTCTTCCTCCACGGAGGATAAATACGTGCGTGAGCGTCCCCAGTGTGGGCTTGAGGAGCCCTTACGAGTGTCGAAGATTTCTCCAGCTTTGTACTTCTTTACCCAGTACATGAGTTGGGTTTTACTTCGAATTCCAAACTGCTTTGAGAGCGTTTCATATCCGCCCCTTCCCCTCTAAATACGCCTGAACAGCCTCGGTTTTGAAGGCTTCGCTGTAAGACTGAAATGACTGCCCCTTTTTTGCCATACAAAAATCCCCTCCAAGTATTTTTCCTACCTCAGGATACCATGAGGTCTTTTTGGAGTGTCTACTTGAAGGGGATAATACCATTTAAGCTGGTCCAGATGGTAATACTCGAATAACGCACTGCTATGCCTTCTAAAAAATTAGAATCAGCCGATGATTCCAGCTAGAGAAATCGTTCCATGACTGAATATTCCCGGCGCTGGCTCGGCTTACTATGAGCAACCGTTCCGGGCTCAGTTTGCCTGAGGTCAATAGGGGTCCCGCCAACATTTTAACGAGAATATATGCTAAGCCTTCCATTGCAGCCGACTTGGCGTTTTTTATACTCTAAGCTGGTCTGGGTTGTCACCCGGACCAGCTTAGCAAGTCGCCTGTATTGAATAAATAAATCGAACTGGCAACCTTTTCAGGACAGAACAATCGCACAACACAGAATTACGGCTTGCGCACGACCCGCCAAACAATACCGATGCATATGAGCAAGCCTACAGTCGCCGGTACGATGATTGACTGCCCGGATTTCCCGCCGTAAGCGACACTCCATGCCATTTTCCCTATAGCAATCAGTACAAGAACAGTCAGTCCTATGCGAACGCTTCTCTTCCAGAAAGCCATCCCCAAAGAGGCGAATGAAAGTGGGATAAGCAAAGCCGCTGCCATTTTGGTGAAATCCCAATTGCCGCTCAGCCATTCTTTTTCCATTTCCAAAAATTCCACAACGCTTTGATTCGACTCTGCTGGCTTCGAAAACCAAAACATGCTGGTAAAAAGAAAAAAAATCGTTGCAGACATACCACTCCAGCTTTTTTTGAACGCAAAGTAGCAAAAAGGGATAAGAAACAACGGTCGAATATACCAGCTTAATTGATTGTGATGCCTTCCAAAAGCCCAGTTAAAAAAATCTTTATTGAAGATTGTCAGCACGAAAAAACCGGTTGTCAGCAGAGCAAATGCTATGCTCAGCGCTTTATCATATTTGCGAAAAAACAAGATCATACCGCTTCATCCCCACATTAGGTCAAACTTCAATTTATCTTGCTGTCCGCCAAGGCCATTACTCAATATATATACTTATGGATATGCTCTGATCAATACGTAATGTTCCCAAGCCGACATCCTTGTCCAGCAGCGTTTCCGAGAGTGTCAGACTCAATGCGGCAATAAAATAGTGCAATGCCTCCGCGTCGATTTTTTCATCAATTTCACCGGCTTGTTTCTCCATGCCTCATGTGGCATTAGCAATTCGACAGCGAGTGCCATAAGCCGTAAGCTTTTCGGTTTTTGTGGAAAATGTCCACGATGACCTCCGATACATGGTCTTCCTTCGTCTGTTCTTTGGCTTCGTCATAAAACATACTTCTTGCAATTTGCAAGACTTCGCACATTGCTGATACCGAGTATTTACACGGTTGTTCTGGATGATAGCTACTTTCATCCCGTGATCAGCGCGGCTTGCTTTAAAATATCTCCATTTTGAGACGCTGATTTTCTTTCCGTAAGGCGATCAGCTCATTCTCTTCTGGAGAGCGATTGCCCTTCTCCGAGAAGGAGCCTGTGGTTTATGCTTGTTTGATCTTAGCGATCCAGCGCCGAGGTTGTGAGGCTATATTTCTCCACAATATCTGCTCTGGATTTCCCGTTTTCATAGAGTTGAACCATTTGCTTCTTGAACTCTGCTGTGAAGGTACGTCGTTGTTGTTTTGGCATTGTAGATGATCAAGCTCCTTATGAAGATATGCTCATTCTACAAGCCCTCATTTTGGTTGTCTAAATGTAGACGATCCCACTTGTGGTGTTAAAGGTATGTAAGTGATTTTGTGTCATTCGACATTTGATTGGTATTTCAATCTCATAAACAATGAGGGAAGGGATTCTCATATCTTAATTTCTGAGATGTAGAAGAGCAAGGTACGGGCGAACCTTTTCTTGAAAGTCCAAATCGAGTTAGAGATAGAATAGTTTTACTCAGAAAGCTGTGCTGTTATACTAACTTTTGAGATCTCTGAGCATGAAGGATTGCTCCTGTGATAGTGGCCGCTCGCTCGTGAAATGATTCCCATAACCCGGATTGATTCGTCGGAAATGAGATAATGTTCTTATCACCCGACACTAATTAATTGTCGGATGAGATCGGTTTGTTCCATTTGACGAGCTGGATGTGAATTTTAACAACTTCACTTCATCATCAAGAGTGGCATTAGTATGTAGCCAGTAAGCATCCAGGATATACGTGCCAATCCGCTAACGCATATATTTCCATACAAACGCCCGAATTATGTTCACTTCCTTACGCGCTAATTCGATCTTTTTACTATGAACATAATATTCCATGGAACTTGATGTGTTGTTCTCTTCTATTTTGTACTTAAAAGCTATTAGTGGAAAACAGAGTTCTAGTTGAATTCCAAAACACCCTATGAAATAATATTACAAAGATAGCGTGTTGAGAGAGGACTAAACTAATGGCTAAAGAACTATTTACTATTGGTCATCTGGCTGAAAAATCGAATTTGTCCATCCATACAATAAGATTCTATGAAAAAGAAGGATTGATTCCGTTCATTGAGCGCAGCCCAACTGGGTTTAGGCTGTATGAAGACGAACACATTGAGTGGCTACGTTTCATTTGCTGTTTACGAGAGACAGGGATGTCCATTTCGAAGTTGAAAAATTTCGTAGAACTGACCGTACAAGGAGAAGAAACGACAGATCAACGGGTAAATATGTTGAAGGACCAGCGGATCTTTATCGAAAAACAAGTGGATACTCTGCTTCAATATATATCCATGATTAATCATAAGATTGATATGTACAGCCAAATGAAAAACATCTCGTTAGAGAGTGATAACCAATAAAAGCAAGAGGTGAAAAAGAGCCTGCTCTTCTCACCTCTTGCTTTTTCTTAAACCTCAAATCAAACAGGATAACGATCAGCCGTATACGCCATAGGATCCCATAATGGATATTCCGGCTGAAGCTTGCTGATCTCGTCTATTCGAAGCAATTGGTCATTCGTTAGTGTGAGCTCAGCTGCCCCAAGATTCTCACGAAGTTGTTCCTCTCTTTTTGCCCCTAATATAACACTGGTTACAGCAGGCTGATGCAGCAGCCAAGCCAGCGCGATTTGCGGTACAGTTGATTGATGGATATCTGCCACTTCTTGAAGAACCTCGAGAATCGCATAACCTTTCTCCAAATGGATAGGTGGGAACTGAAACTTCATACGCCGGCCGTCAGCTCCGCCTTCCGTCCCCTTCGCATATTTACCGGTCAGGAAACCTCCTGCTAACGGACTCCATATAAGCAACCCCATGTTCTGATCTTTGACTACAGGTATGATTTCTCTTTCCGCCTCACGCCCAACAAGTGAATAGTAAGACTGGAAAGACTTGAAGCGTTCTAGGCCAAGACGGCGGGACGTATCATTCGCCTTCATAATCTGCCATCCTTGAAGATTAGAGGCTCCCTTATAGCGTATTTTACCGCTAGTCACGAGATCGTCTAACGCTCGAAGCGTTTCTTCCCATTCTGTCAGCGAATCTGGTCTGTGAATCTGAAGCAGATCAATATAGTCTGTCTGAAGACGGCGCAGGCTTTCCTCAACCTCACGAATGATGTGCTTTCGCGACAATCCAACTTGATTGGGGCCCGAGCCCATACGAAACCCAACCTTTGTAGCGATAACGACATCGTGACGTTTTTGCTTGAGCGTCTCGCCAATTATTTCTTCGGATTCCCCAACCCCATATACATTCGCCGTATCGATAAAATTAATGCCCGCATCTAAAGCTTCCTCGATAATTTTTGACGCCTCTCTTTGATCCAAGGCTCCCATCAATGAACTCATAGGATCATTTTTCCCGCCAAAGGTCATCGTTCCAAGACAGAACTCCGAGACTAGCAGACCTGTACTACCAAGCGGATTATATTTCATTACTTATCTCTCCCTCAAAAGTGTTTGTATGCTTTATACGAGTCTAATGCTAAATGCTTGAGTACACTCTAGATCAAGTGAAATATATTTTGAACAACATGACTTACTCACTCTAACGGACATTGCTGGACAAAAAAGCGCCTGACCGATACCGATGATTACCGTACCCGGAATCATCCCCCAAGCCGATCCGGTCTCAGACAATCCCGTCAGCATCAGGAACCCGACGACCAAGCCACATTCCTGTCGCGATCATACCTGCCACGCCGACCTTTGTGAGCATCTTATTGATCAGCTTGGCGCCGACGAAGGCACTCAGCGTCAACGGCAGGAAGCTAAAGCCTGATTGGATAGCCGAATAATGCAGCACGCCTTGCGTATACAGCGTCAAGAAGTAATACAGCGAACCGAATGAAGCCGAGAACAGAAACGCTGTCAGTGCAGCTCCCGTTAGATTGCGATTGCGGAACATGCTGAAGGAAATCAGCGGCTCCTTCGTTCGTTTCTCAATGGCTACGAAAGCAAGCAGCAGCGGCACGCCGATCAAGGCGAAAGGAAGTGTCGATGCGCTGGCCCAGCCTTCGACCGGTGCTTGAATCAGATAATAAACAACGAGCAGCAGACCTGCTGTTACCGATATCGTACCAGCCGCATCATAATGCTTGGCGCCTGCCGGTACCTTGCTTTCAGTCAGTACGAACGGTGCGAGAATCACGACTGCAAGTGGGATTCGGCACGTTCACCAAGAAAATCGCTTCCCATCCAACGTAGCTCGTTAGCACCCTGCCAAGCAGCAGTGCGACATGCCGACACCACCCATCGACGCCCAGATGCCCGTCGCTCGGTTACGCTCTGGTCCCTCATTGAAGTTCGACATGATCAGCGACAAGGTTGCCGGCGACAGCAGCGCACCACCCAGACCTTGCAGGGCTCGCTCATTGCCCAGTGACGGCATGTCCACGAATATGATTGTATAGTCCAGCGCCATGACCAGCTGCGAGATCGCTAGGATGAATAACGCTAAACCTTTATATTTTGTTGTGTTCATGATAGATTCCCCTTTGCATACCAGACGAAAGTGTCTGCGTTCCATTTTTTTTATTTTGACCAATCGTTCTAATTTAGGTGAAAAGGAATGAAGCACCTTGCGACGCAGAGTAACTGCCGTGATTTGCTCGATGACGAGCGGGTCGTCCGTCAATTTGGCCGCTTGAGTCATCCCGTACCGCGCATGGTACAAATACCGCACCAGCGCCCGCATTTCCCGGCTCGTGCTAAATTCGCCCTGCTCTTGGCCTCGTACCAATGCCTCGTACAGCGCCTGCTCCAGCCGGGTTTTGTCCTTCTCGAACAACCCGGCGATCTCCGGATCGTGCGAGACCTGGTCAATCGCGCTGTTGAGAATAAAGCACTCCTTGCGGTGCTGCTCGTCTCTTAACGTCTCCCCTTTAAGTATAGATCAACAAGAAAAGGTTGCTTTCTGAGTCCTTGTAATGACTCAGAAAGCAACCTTTTCATCGAGTTATTCAGCTTGCCAGATATCTTTCAATTTCCAGTATGTCAGCCCATTTACTAGAGCCTCTCCGCCCTCCGTTACGAGTTCTATGCCTAGCAGTTTTTCACTCGGATAGATACGACTTGTCATCGTAGCTTGCCCTTCATTCGCAAACATTTCAATGGATGAGCGATCCAGATATACATGCAATGTCAGCTGCCCCTCTGCACTTAAGGCTGTTTGACGTACTCCATCCGTCTTCTTACCTGATTTAGAACAATCAAGCACAAGTTTCTGATCCGGGATAGAATAAGTGATAACCGTTTCCTCCTCACCTGTTCCGCGAAGCTTCAAGCCAACCAGGTCTGCACTTGACTTCGTCAGGTCGAACACGACCTTCACTTCAAGCAGATCCGCTTCAACTTCCGTCAAGTAACTTCCAGAAATAGCGCAATATTGATACAAAACATGTTCACTTTGACGAAGCAACTTCATTTCTTCTACTGGATTCATCAGCAATTTATTATTGTCACCCAACGTAATTACACGTGGGATCGTCAGCGCTCCGGACCAGCCGTCTGCTTTCGTCGGCATATCCGATTCCCACATATCCATCCAACCAATCGCAATGCGGTGACCTTGATCATCTAGAAAAGTTTGAACCGCATAGAAGTCATGGCCATTATCCAACTCGATGAACTCTCCATGCTTATATTCATTATTTTCATAATTATATTCGCCAACATAGTATCCCGTCTGGAACAAGTTATTGTACTTATCCCCTTGCGCGTCAATGCCTTGTGGAGAGAACATAAATATATGCTTACCGTTCAGTTCAAAGAAATCAGGGCACTCCCACATGAAGCCCATATCCTTGTCTCCCTGCAGAAGCACACCATGATAGGTCCAAGTTCTAAGATCAGGAGATGTATACAGAATAACACGCGGCACATCTTCTTTCGTGCTGTTACCTAGGATCATGTACCATGTATCCTCATGCTTCCATACCTTCGGATCACGGAAATGCTGGGAGCTGTCTGTCGGAGGCTCAGCGATTACGGGATTCTGTCTTAATTTTGTAAAATGAATGCCATCTGTGCTTACTGCCACATTTTGATTTTGGAAAAAGATATTGTTTGGTTGATCAATATAGTGATGTCCAGTATAGATCAATGTCAGTTCGCCGTTATTATCTACTGCGCTTCCTGAGAAGCAGCCATCAAGGTCACACGCATCTCCAGGCGCTAATGCAATCGGACAATGCTCCCAATGCACAAGATCTTTACTCTTCACGTGACCCCAATGCATTGGACCCCAGTTCTCATCATAAGGATGATGCTGATAGAAGGCGTGATATTCGCCTTTAAATTGAATTAATCCATTTGGATCATTAATCCAGTTCGCAGGTGCCATAATATGATAGCCTAAGCGGTAACGCTTGTTCATTTTCGCTTCTGCCTGTTTCAAAGCTTCCTCAGCTTGCTTCGTATTGTTGTTATATGTGTTCATATGTCTTCCTCCTATGCTTTTTCAATATGCGGAATAGGCTTGGGATCCAGCTTTTTCGGTTCTCTCTTTAAGGTAAAGATTGAGATTGTTGTAAAAACAAATACGAAAACACCCATAACCACGTACGTATTTGCAAAGCCTCTAATATCATAAAACATGCCGGCGATTGGCGAGAAGATCGAAGCTCCTACCTGACTCGTAAACTGGTAGCCCACCAGATACAAGATCGATGACAGACGCGTATCGAAATTAGCAGCCAAGTACTTAAATACGGAGATCAGCATGATTGGCAGTTCCAATGCGTGAATCAATTTCATAGCTGAGATACCGTAAGGTCCAATAACTAAGCCCGAACCCATGATCCGGAACGCCATCAAGAACCCTGCCAATATCAGACCCTTTTTAGCTCCAATTTTGTTGACAATAAACGGCGCTAAGAACATCATGCCTGCTTCCAAGAACACTTGTAAGGAATTTAAGTAACCGTACACTTGATTGCCTAATGCAACTGTTGAGAATGTCGATGAAAAGTAAATCGGGAACTGCTGGTCATACACATTGTAGATACACGTAACACCAAGAACATATAAAATGAAGAACCAAAAATGCTTATCTGAAAACAAATAGCCGATTTGCTTAAAGTTAACAGATTCTGCCCGCTCCATCTCGGATTCTGTCATTTCAACTTTGATTGTCATCATAATGATAAACAGAATGACAGCAGATACTGATGCAATCCAGAAGTTAATGTTAGGATTGATATTAAAGAACTGACCAGCAAAGAATGTTGCTGCTGCCCAACCTAGCGAGCCCCACATACGAGATTTTCCGTATTCAAAGTCATATTTGCGACTGACTTTCTCGACATAAGATTCGATAGCTCCGATCCCCGCCAAGAAAGCAATACCCAAGTATAATCCACCTACAATGGCGCCAAGAAATACATTGTATTGAAGTAACGGTCCATAGATAAAGATATAGAAAGGACCAACAAATAAGAGTAAGGCACTGATTAAAAATAAAATGTGCTTCTTCAATCCGATTTTATCGGAGATATAGCCATAAAGCGGTTGCATACATAACGCAAAGATAGCGTTTACAGTAAAGATAACACCTGTTTCAGCACCATTCAGACTGATTTCTTGCCCCAGCCAGATGGAGAACAATGAATAACTTGCTGACCATGTAAAGAAGAAAAAGAAGAAATAGGCACTTAGTTTCCAGTACATGCTCTTTGACTGTCTCATATCGAACGCTCCTCTAAGTTGAACAATTAATGTGAATGAAAGCACTTACGTACTTACAACTCGATTATATGTCAACCGCTTCCATATGTCAACCGCTTGACATTTTTTCGAAAGAAAAAGAGCTTTCCTCTTCGATTTCAACTACACTAAGGCAAGCCCCGTCTTGTATCACAGTACTGCAAACTATGGAAATTGTATTAAGCTGTACTAGCTTCAATAAGTTTCACTGGTAGATAGGTTTCTCGCGGGACATCACTGAATCCACCTTCAATTTCTTTAATGAGCAACTCTATGGCAGATTTCGCGATCTCCTGTATTGGTTGCTGAATTGTCGTTAATTCAGGGAGTAGATTGCGGGTCGTTTCTGTTCCGTCATATCCAATTACGTGAATATCTTCAGGAATACGTTTTCCGCGTTTTCTTGCTTTAGCAATAAAAGACGCAGCCACCAAATCATTACTCGCAAACAATCCATCTACTTCAGGATGTTCATCGAGCAAGCGTTGAATCGGTTCATCGTGATTCTGTTGATGGAAGGGATCATGTACTTCATAGGTGATCGCCTCTCGACCATACTCCTCCATCACATCTTCATATGCTTTTCTTCTTAAGCTTGCCGGTGTTTCCAATTCAACAGGTCCATTTATGTGCAAGATATGCTTGCACCCCTTTTCAATAAGCAGCTCTGACGCCAGTTTTCCGCCCAAGTAATTATCCGATCCTACAACTGGAATCGAATCGGATAGGAAGCGATCTATTGCAATGACGGCAATATTTTTCTGTTCATAGTTTACAATACCTCGGTTGTGTGTCCCTACGATAATACCGTCAACCTGATTTCGCATAAGCATATCCACATAAGATTCTTCTTTATCCAGCTGATTCAAACTGTTACAAAGCAACAGTTTATAGCCTAATGATGCACAAATATTCTCTATATGAAAAGTCAGCTCTCCGAAGAATGGGTTGCTTGTTGTTGGAATGATTAATCCAATCAGATTTGTTCGTTTACTAAATAATGACCGAGCTACATCATTTGGAAAATAATTCAGCTCCTGCATCGCTTCATGAACTCGATCCTTCGTTTCTTGACTGATATAGCCGCGATTATTAAGTACCCGAGAAACCGTTGTCGGTGAAACTCCAGCTAATTGTGCAACATCGTTAAGTTTTGGTTTCATTGATTCAACCTGCCTTCTCTCCATGCCATGGCTCCAATTATTCTATTATTTTAACATGGTTAAACGTGAAAAAACATGCTCCAGCATTTAAGAGTCTCGTACCCCACTAGACCTTCATTATGAGCTTGTCTCTTATTGATTATTCTTCAGATTTTTCCACTCTGTCTAACTCGCATGCTTGACTCCAGAGTTGTTGTGACCCCCAGTTTTTTTCAATCAATGCCGGAGCGAATTCCTTTTACCGCATGGACTTCATCATCAACAATTAACATTTGATACATAAGCCAATTGTTCCACCTTTCTAACCTTCCTCTACATAAGGAAGCTTGATTTCCACTACAGCTCCCGTCAAGGAGATTGGTGCTAACCATGGGTTCTCCTTCAGAAGTAATAAGCATTACACTACCTGCTTTTCCTAGTTCAATCAAATTCATAGGACCTAGTAGGGTCTTTGAGTTAATCCAAGCACCTATATAGAGATTTCCTGATTTTATCGTACAAAGAATATAGCTGGGGTTTCCGATTTTTTTAACATGCCAATCATGAGATGCCAGTTCGGACGAATTTGCAAGCTGATTTAAATCGAGCCGGAGTTATCAATTGAGACTAAAAAACCATATTGGGTTTAAGAAAAATAGCCTTAGCCTTCCATACACGATCATTCCAGCAATCGATTGATCACTATTTTTCGCATATGATCTGATTCACAATCTTTTACGCTAAAATAGTTGGAACTAATCTCAAAAAAAGTTATATTAGGAATATATATTATGTTGAATATGAGAAACAGAGGAGGCATGTCCTAGATGGATGTACGAAGCTATTTGCAACCAGGATGGAAGTTGGGCTTATGTATGTTGTTGTGGGTATGGATGATGGGGGCTGTAACAGCTGGTCAAGCCGGAGCCCAGCCAGTATTTCCGGGAGCTGTGGGATACGGGACTGACACTCCAGCAGGCCGGGGCGGAAAGGTAATCAAGGTGACCAATCTGAACAATGACGGCCCAGGCTCATTTCGTGCGGCATTGGAAACCAAGGGATCGCGGATTATTGTATTTGAAGTCGGCGGTGTCATAGATTTAGAAAAGGAGCGTCTTGAGCTAAGAGAGCCCTACGTGACCATTGCAGGCCAGACGGCCCCTTCCCCTGGCATTACATTCATCCGGGGAGGTTTGCATATCAGAACACATGATGTGTTGATGCAGCATGTCCGCCTCTGCTATAGTTCCTTGCAAGTCCTACTCCTTCACGGCTCCAATCACTAATCCCTTAACGAAAAAGCGCTGCAAGAACGGATACACGAGCAAAATTGGAAGGGCACCGATAAAGATCTGTGCTGCTCGTATCGTTCGCTGCGAGACGTTTTCCAGCATCGCCGGATCGACATTGATCTTGCTGAGATCCTGCTGAACAATAATCGTCTGTAGCAACGAGGCGAGCGGATAATTTTTAATATCCGACATATAAATCATGCCGTCGAACCACGAGTTCCATTGAAACACCATCGTAAATAAGGATAACGTTGCAATTGCTGGCAGCGACAATGGAATGTAGACCAGAATTAATGTTTTGAAATGGCCTGCGCCGTCCAAGTAAGCGGCTTCTTCCAGCTCTTTCGGCAATCCGCGAAAAAAGTTCATCATAAGAATGACATTCCACACCGACAAGGCTCCTGGTAGAATAAGTGCCCAGATCGTATCCATTAAACCGAGCTTCTGAATGAGAATATAACTTGGTATAAGTCCGCCGCTGAACAAAATGGTAAATACCAGAAACCAGGTGTATATTGAACGGCCCTTGAAGTTGATATCTTCCTTAGATAGTGGAAAGGCTGTCATAAGCACGATGACCATGCCGATAATGGTCGCGAGTACGGTCCGCTTGACAGATACGAGCAGAGAGTTAATAAAATTGGAATTGCCAAAAGTTTTCTCATAGGCGTCCGTCGTAAAATCAACAGGCCAGAAGCTGACCAGACTCGAGGAAGCCGGCGCCGTGCTGCTGAATGAAACGGCTAAGATATGAATGATAGGCAAAACACAGAGCAACGATAAAATTCCAAGAAAAACATAGTTTGCTATACTGAATATTCGGTATCCTCTTGTTTTATAGTACAACCCGGACTCTCCTCCCTAGAACACACGGTAATTGGCCAGTTTATAAGCAAGCCGATATGATATGACAATTAGAATGGTCGCTACAACGGACTTGAATAAGCCCACGGCTGTCGCAAAGCTCATCTTTCCATTCAAAATCCCCAGTCGATAAACGAATGTATCAATAATGTCGCCTTTATCGTAAACAAGCGGATTATACAGGTTGAAGACTTGGTCAAATCCTGCATTCAAGATGTTCCCGATGGAAAGCGTCATCAGAACGATCGTGATTGGCATCAAAGCCGGAAGCGTAATGTGGAGCGTCTGCTTGAAACGATTAGCCCCGTCCACTTCGGCCGCCTCATACAGAGCAGGGTTAACGCCAGCAAGAGATGCCAGAAATACAATGGTCCCAAATCCGAATTCTTTCCAAACATCACTGACGATTAGCATAATTCGGAACCAGGTTCCATCTCCGAGGAAAAAGATTGGATCTCCTCCAAGCGCAACCACAAGCTGGTTTACCATGCCCCCTTGCGGAGAAAGAATGTCCAGCAATATGCCTCCGAGAATAACCCATGACAGAAAATGCGGCAAATATACGAGTGTTTGGCTTATTCTTTTGAACGCCATCAAGCGTACTTCATTCAATAAAATTGCGAATAATAAAGGAGCAATCAGCCCTGCAACAATTTTGAAAGAAGCGATGACGAGCGTGTTCCAGATTACTTGACCTACGTCTGGATATAAAAACAAGTATCGAAAGTTATCCCATCCTACCCATTTGGAACCTGAAAAACCGAGATATGGCTTGAAATCCTGAAAAGCAATGATGATACCGCCCATCGGTATGTACTGAAACACCAAAGCAAGCAACACTGCCGGAACGAGCATCAGATGCAAAGACCAGTTCCGTTGCATGTTCCAGCGCTGTTTAGCCCTGGTGAATCGCTTATGCCTATTCTCCATTTCTAAGATATGTTCCTTCACTCCTACATCCCCCCCATGTTCTCGAAATTTGTATTTTCCAAGTCCTCCTGACCTTGTATAGTAAGATTATAACAACGGTCATTTGCGATCTATATCCTAATATTGCAACAACGATATTAATATTTTAACGAGAATGAGGAGGTTTAGCTTTGCCAACCCGCTTAAATGTGTTCACTAAAATATCGCTGCTATTTGTGATGCTGCTTATTTTGGTGTTATTCCTGTACACCTATTCCAATCGGGAAAGTGTGCGCGTGATTGAGCATGAAATCCAGAACAACACGAGGAATCATTTGTCTACTTTTGCCGAATCTGTGGAGTCGAACATTTATCAGTTGTCGCTCTACGGGATGGCGATCGGACAGGATTCCAGTATTCAGGAATTGCAGCGTCCCGACTACAAGGACATCCCCTATGAGCGTGTCAAGCTGAGCAGCGCCATTCTGGAGAAAATGAATTTGTATAACGCAGCAAGCAAATGGCATTCGACGATCACCTTGTACTTCCCGCGCATGAAACAAGTAATCTCAACCGACTATTATGCTTACATACCTTACAGGGAAAACGAATTTACCAAACCACTCTCGCAGTCGTGGACGTATGATGATAACCGTTTTGTCTGGCATACAACCAACCCGACTACAGCGATGACCAACCCTGTTAATGCCAAATTAATTACTAAAATCAGCTTCCCAATCCATCATATTACTATGCTACTTGATCAGAACAAGCTGAACAACAAAGGAGATCCATTCATGTTTCATCCCAAATTTGGTTTGATCAGCAACAGCTCGCCAGATGATAATTCGAAGTCCATCCTGGCTACACTGCAATCATCGAAACTGCCGCCAAGTGGGGGACTTCGCACCACGCTTGATCAGACCGAATATTACGTTTCCTATATCCAATCCAAAAGTTTGGGCTGGTATTATGTAGACTATGTGCCAATGCAACAAATATTAAGACCTATCACGAGCAGCCGAAATTTGTTCTATGCATCTGTAGCCGTTCTGGTCGTGATGAGCATCATCGTTCTATTCACGCTCTATCGCAGCGTACAAGTCCCGCTTCTTCAACTGGTGAAAGGAACCAATCGCTTATCGAACGGAGATTTTTCCGTTCGCCTGAACTATTCGGCACGCAATGAATTCAGCCTATTATTCGCGCGCTTCAACATTATGGCACAGCGCATTCAAGAGCTGATCGAGAACGTATACGAGGAAAAACTGCGAAGACGCGAAGCGACGCTGAAACAGCTTCAATCCCAGATCAATCCGCATTTTCTCTATAACTGTCTGTTTTATATCAAAAACATGGCCAGGATGAAAAACGAAAAAGCGGTGGTAGCGATGGCTCTCAATTTAGGGGAGTATTATCGGTACATTACAAGATCAGAAAATGATCTGGCCACGATCCGCGAGGAACTGGCGATGGTAAAAAATTATTTGGAGATTCAGTCACTTAGACTGGAGCGCATGCAATTTACAATTGATGTTCCTCATGCTATTTTAGATAAAACTGTTCCGAGACTAACGCTGCAACCCATTATTGAAAACGCCATCATTCATGGTATCGAGCCTAAACCAGCTGATGGCCAAATCAAGATATATGCGAGCTGCAAGGACATTACCTACACCATTACGGTGGAAGACAGCGGACTCGGCATGTCTGATGAGCAGCTTGAGCTCATGAAGAGCGATCTTCTGAAACCGCTGGATGAGAACATGGGTTGTGGAACATGGAATGTCCACCAGCGTTTATCCTTTCTGTATGGTAAGGATGCGGGCCTGCTCTATCATCATTCTTCACTGGGCGGTGTTAAAGTTGACATCGTATGGCAAGACAAAACAAACAAGTAGGTGATCCCCCATGCTCCAGATTTTATTAGTTGACGATGAACGTTCGGTCGTGGAAACACTAGCCGAGACGATTCCGTGGGAAGAATGCGGGATTGGCACTGTACATGAGGCGTTATCAGGGGTGATGGCACTCGAGATTATGGAGAATAACGACATCGACATCGTCATTACCGATATTCGGATGCCCGGAATGTCCGGTACCGCGTTGATTGCGGCCATCCATGAACGATGGCCGCAAGTGCATTCCATTCTGTTATCGGGCCACTCCGATTTTGAGTATGCAAAGCAAGCGATTGTGCAGGAAAGCTTCGATTATCTGCTAAAACCGGTCAGCGATGAGGATTTAATGGATTCGGTCAAACGGCTTGTCAGTCGCATCAAGAAAAAATGGGAGGCGGCGGCATCGTATCAAAGAGCGCTGAATGCCTTTCAGGAGAACCTGCCATTGCTGCAATCCACGATGCTTAATGAATTGCTGACAGGCAAAAGCTATGACCAAAAGACGCTCGCAGACAAGCTTGATCTACTTGGGCTGCCCTATGCCGAGGGTGAAGAGCTTGGCATGCTCATTATTCGGATGGAGGAACATTTATCCGAGATGGCAGACCGTGACCTCGCGCTCATGGAGTATGCCATCTGCAATATTATAAGCGAGGTCATGCATAACCATTTTCATATCTGGCATACGAGAGATGTTCATGATTACATTGTTGTTCTGGTCAGCGTCCGTCAGACAAGCACGGTTCCCACCAGTACAGACGAGAGCCCTAAGACCTTGCTAGAGCACTATGCTGCCAAGATTCAAACCAATGTACAGTTGTATTTGAAGGGAGCTATCTCGATTTTGGTCGGAAACTGGGGAAAGTTCCCGTACCAAATTGGGGAAGTTTATGAGCGAGCCATGATGTCTATGCGGAAGAGAATGGGACAAGTTCAAGGCTTGTTCGTGACATCTTCCGACGAAACGGATGCAGATCCGCTTCATACGATCAGATCGCTTTACAAGCCGCCTACGTTGTTTAGTCTTCTTGAGGCAGGACGCTTTGACCAGGCAGAGCATAAAATCGAGCAAATTTTCGAGGAATTGCTGCATTCGGATGAAAATCACGATATAGCGGAGCCATTGATTGAAGTGTACCATGCTTTAGCTGGAGCATTTGCTTACATCATTCATAAAAACGGCAGGCAATTATCTGCCGTACTTCCAAGCGAGTCCTATCGTTATTTTCAAGCATCCAGCTATTCCACCGCACATCAACTGCTTGACTGGTCAATCCGCACGCTGAGGCACATCCGCGATGACGCGGAACAAGAGCTAAAAGACAATCACAGTACAATTGTGCGCACTGTAAAGAACTTTGTGGATCTTCATCTGGCTGCCGACGTATCTTTGCCTGCGATTGCCGATCACGTACATCTGCACCCCGTATACCTATCCAAAGTCTACAAAACCGAGACTGGAGAAGCGCTTACCGCATATGTATATCGGTTAAGAATGGAAACGGCTGCATTTTACTTACGAACTTCAACGGCCAAAGTCTTTGAAGTCGCAAAGTTTGTCGGCTATAACAACACTGCATATTTCATTCGTGTATTCAAAAAATTTTATGACGTGACACCGCAAGAATACCGGGAGCACTTGCCGAGCTAAGGCATTTCAATAGAAAACGGACGTACGCCCCTCATGTCCCTCTCCAAACGACAACAGGCATTGCAGAAGATAATCTTCCGCAATGCCTGTTTCAACTTTCACTTCATCTCGTAGCTGCAACGTTCTAACTTGTCTCATTTTCCACTCTTAACGGACTGATACCACTCGTTTACTTCTTTCGTAATTTGATCACCGCCTGATGATTTCCACTTCTCAACAAATGAATCAAATGAATCAAGCGGGGTCTTTCCATATATAATTTGGGAGAATGTATCCTTCTCCATTTTAGTCAGAATATCGTTGTTCATCTGCATTGTCATCGTTGGCGCACCAGTGAACATTTGGTTGAATACGATATCCTTTTGGTTCACAACAATTTGGGCTGCTTCAAGCATAGGTTTCGATACGCCTGACTTCATTTTTTTCTCAAATGGGGTTGTCGGCTCTTTACCGCTTGCCAGCGTCGCCATACTCAGACTTGGAATACGTGCTCCGTCAAAGGTTAACGTATATTTCTCAGGAGCGTACCCTCCTGTAAGTCCGGCATCCGTTGTTGGTTTGCCATCGACCATAACCCAATCATATCCTTCAGCAAATCCGTATTCGAACTCGCCACCAGCCTCAGGATTGGCATAATGATCAAAAAGATAATTTTGATACGTGAAGAAAGCTTCCGGGTTCTTCATATCTTTGTTGATGAGGATAACGCCGTTGGCATTGGATGTGCCATGTCTACCAGCTTTGCCATCTGGACCGGCAGGAATCGGATACGCTTTGTACTCTGCCTCCGGGTTATTCTTCTTCACATCTTCCAACGGCCATGACGGCATCCAGTGAGGACCAACCACGATCCCTGCTTTACCAGCAGTGAATTCCTCGGCGGCCTTCGTCTCGTCATATACGCCTACTTCTTCTGGTATATAACCTTTGCTCATCCAGTTCTGGATTCTTCCAAGAGCTTGTTTCGCTCCTAGAGTCACTGAACCGTATTCTAATTTCCCATCCTCCGTCAAATTCCACTGGTTTGGCATCGTGCCATACGCGCCAAATACCCATCCAGCATCAGACATCCATGTATTTAACCAGTTTTTGAAACCAATCGTCAGTCCGTAAGTATCTTTCTTGCCATTCCCATCCGGATCTCGATTCGTAAACGTTTCCATAATTGTCTCAAGGTCATCCAATGTCTTTGGTGCTTTGAGGCTGAATTTTTTCATCCAGTCCTCTCGAATCCACATCACAGGGTCACCATTATAAGCATAATCAAGAATCGGAATACCAATTCGTTTGCCATCTTGCATGTATGGATACCAGACCGACGGATCTTCATTGACGGCTTTCTTCCATGTCTCGCTAGCATATTGATCAAATAATTCGCCGGCTTCCACAAATTTTCCAGATTCAATCAGTTCGCGAACCAAATTAAATTCGCCGCGATATGAAATAATATCGGGCATGTCAGCGTTTGATGCAAGCGACAAACGCAGCTTTGTCTCAAACGCATTGTTCGTGGATGGAGAAACCCACTGATTTTTCAGCTCGATTCCCAGCTTTTCTTTTGCCCATTTGGTATGAACATTGCTGTCCTGGTCTTCTCCTGGTTTGAACTTAACATCCGGACCCCAAGGCCGCAAATACGTAATCGTTACCGTTGGATCGTATTTACCATTCTTAATCTCCAGCTTGGCACGTGTAGTATTCGTGTCAGCCGGCTTGTGACCGCTACTGCTGCACCCGCTCAACACGGCCGACATGGTCAACACACCTACCATCAGCAGACTGCCGATTCGTCTTTTTTTACTTTCGTTCAACTTTGTCTCCCCCAGTCTATGTAATGTAGGATTACAGCCTTAATAATAATGAATGAATCAGGCAACTGCCCATACTAACTTTACAACATTTATTGCACTAATTTAGGATATTGGAAATTGGATATCAGTGTTGGATTAGTGTAATCTTTTCCCTAGACAGGCAAAAGCAGCCCTATAGGGCTGCCTCTTCTGCTGTAACCATACTAATTGCTCGTATATTTTACCCAGTCATATTCGGCGTACAACGGATTGACTCCGTTATATAGACCTAACCAGCTGTCTACTCCGGTTCCATTCCATAAATTCATCATAATTTGGCCTGGCGTGCTCGGTATGTTCGTAGTTGCCGTATGCTTTAGAGCCCCGTCAACATACCACTTAATGTACCCTGGCTGCCAATCGAATGCATAGGTGTGGAAGCCACTTGATGCATCAAAGCCCAGATCGATAACCTTCTCATGACCACCGACCCCGTTTGTATAATAGTTGAATTGCACTTTTGTTGTGTCTTTGCCTAAAAATTCAATATCTATTTCATCCCATTTCGTGCCATTAGCAGGTCCCGTATATGTGAAAAAGGAAGATACGATTCCTGTATTTTTAGCAGGCTTCATGCTGACCTCATATAAGCCGTATCCGTAAGTATTCGTCGATCGATACTCTCCGCCGTCAAATTTATTGTACGCAGAACTCGTTAAGCTAAGCTTCATTTTGCCATCGTTAGTAAAATTGACATTATTGGCACGCCAAGTGCAATTAAACATGCTCCCATTGGAATATCCGTCTGCCTTTTGCCATGTACTCGGATTAAAATAACTTAATGGTTCCCAGAACACACCCGCCGCAAAAGTGCTTACCGAAAAAAACAGAGAAACTACACCCGTGGTCACCAGCGTAAACCAATACTTCTTCTTCATAAATACACCTCCATGTAATTCCAAACATGAACAAATTTGTGGAATGCGGTTTCCAGCAAACGTGATACGGTCTGCCGGGAACCAAATAATAGAGCGCTTACATATTTGGTGTCATCATTATATATGGACATAGTGTAGTTAACTATAGAAAACTTTAAAGAAGCAATATTCATTTCTTAAGATTTGTGTTAGGACAACATGAAATATATCGTCCCATGCTTGCTTGTCTTGCCCCCTTTTGCCTCCGCTCCATGTTGATGGACGCGAACGATGGTGGAGTCGATCATGAAGTATACAGACAGTCTCAATCTAGTCAACAATAAGGCTAAAACAACTACTGTTTATACGTGCGATCATAATGAAAATTCAATGAAATCCACGTAGGCATCCCAGGTTCCGTCATCGCTCATCAAGGTGAGTTTGATCTCCTGATCTCCGGTGGCGTGAGTAATGTTGGACAAGGTTTGGACAGTCGGCGTTTTGCCCGTAAAATAGAAGGAACCTACACTTATCCCTCCAATAACAAAGTCCACTTTGGCCGTACCAGCATTGCTTGAAGCCCCCCGTACTGAGATATTATGCGTAGGGATGGCAAAATACTGTGAGTATGATGCGTAGTCAGCAGTGGCATACAAAGCGACCCCGTCAAACGGTGTACTGATCTTGCCTGCATAAGTGCCGCCAATATTCATATTCTCGGCTTCAACCTTTGTCCCCGTATTGCCCCCCATGTTGGGAGTGAACTGCCAGGCATCCAGATTGAAGAGATTGCCGCTACCTGCCCCAGTAAACACCAGATATAAGTTGTGAACTCCAGTTGCATTGCTAATCGTGGTCTGTACTTCTCTCCAGATTTGCATACCCCCAGTTGAAGATACATTCAAGGTGCCGACCAGAGGGCCTGTCTCACTATCAAGCCGTACTTCAATGTGGCCACCGACATTCGTGGCCACATTAGCTTTGAACGTTTTCGCTCCGTTAGAGCCAAAATCGGCTTTCCCGACAGCGATCCAGTCCCCATTGTGGATGTTGGTCACATTCAGATTGCTAATCGGGCCGCTGCTGGCTTGCGTGGTTTCGGTCGTAACGCCTGCTTGCCACGCAATGGTCTCCGCTTCAACTCTGGTATACGGATTCAGATTGGATAGCTGAGCGATTCCTGTCATATTCCCCTGCACCTCAGAGATGCTTTCGTCCGCATTGTGCACCAGCTTATTAATATGCGGAGAGCGATAGCCTTTTCCAGCTCCAATTTGAGCCTTGCTGACCGTCTGGGCATGATACACGACATACCATTCATTCTTAAAATTAAATACAGCATGGTGGTTGTTACCGCCAACGCCGAAGAACGTATACGGATTTTTCAGGAAATGGCCTTTATAAGTGAAGGGACCCATCGGGTTGTCGCTGACCATATAGCCGATTTCTCCTGCAGGGTACTGCGGCGGGTGTGTTCCGGCAAAGTTGATACAGTACGAATAGTAGTATTTGCCGTTGTGCTTATGAATGCCGGAATCTTCAAACAGGTAAGGAGCATCAATGGTAGTAGCGCTTCCAATAACGCTGATCATATCTGCACCTAATTTGATAACTCTGGCAGTTTTCGGATTTGCAATGGAAGCCGGATCGGATTCATTAGGAATTCCGCCACCACTATACAGGTAGCCTGTGCCATCATCATCCACCAGCACAGCCGGATCAAAAAGCCAAGTCACTCCAGCCATCCCAGGTGTACTATGTGTCACAAGTGCTTTGCCGAGGGGGTCTGTCCAAGGTCCGATAGGCGTGTCCGCAGTCAGGATGCCAATGCCTGCTCCGCCATTAGCGAAATATAAAAAGAACTTATCTCTGCCATTTATTTTTTTATGCGCAATTGCTGGAGCCCAGGAGTTAGAAGCCCATTTGGCAATGCCTCTACCGTTGTTCTTGTTGTTGGCACCTGCGACTGGTATCGTTCCGTGATCCGTCCAGTTCACCATGTCCGCAGAGGATATGACCTGAATACGATCCAGTGCACTGAAGTCATTGTCTTTAATCGATCCATCATTGTTATACACATACGTATCACTTGACATGTAGATATACAACCTACCATCATATTCCAATGAATAGGGGTCAGCTCCCAATTTATGATCCATTAGAGGGTTGGAATTTCCAGGTAGTTTAGCCAGTGGCCGATTGGCAGCATCTACATTTAGCATGGGAAAGACACCGAGCAATAAAGCGAAGGAAAGAAATAAAACTAGACATTTTCTAATCATAACATAACCTCCGTTTTTTTATATGGTCCAAAGCCGAGCTATCCGTAAATTTATTAAACTCAAGAATATGCTCAGACCTCTACCCGTAAGGAGAACTGCTGTGAAGAGTGCGTAAGAAACAAAAATGAAACCGCTTGCAAAATATTAGTTTAAAAGCGAACTACGAGAGGGGAGTCAACTATATACTTGTCTCTGTTCTTCTATTTTTAGTAACTTCAGTTATTTTTTTGAATAAAGTATAGCAATAATAAAACATTTAAGTAATTAAGTGATAATATGTAAATTGATTGAAAATAATGGGTTTTATTTGGCGTAATTATAACATGCTCTATCAAAAATAACAATATCATTTTATTTTAAAAAAGAGCGAACCGAAAGGGATGAAACCCAATGATTTGCTCCGTAAAATACAGACATCAAATCAGGTGATCTTGGCTCCACTCTTGAAGCCTCTGACTCTCAATCAGCATGACCAGTTTGAGTCTAGAGTCATAGCGAGATATTGTGAGATTACATACAGTCTAAAAACAATCAGCACCTACTCCAACACCAGCTTTTTGGTCGGTCTTACGGCGACCATACAGCGAACCATGTCGCTACAATCCATGAGCATTCAGATAGTTCGCTGCTGTTCTAAAACGACCAATTTATCTAATACCATCATTATTCAGCTTACCAGCTTTAGACCAACTGCTGAACTGAGTACCATCGCAATGAACAGAATTCTCGCGGTATTACGCGGTTCACCGTAAAAGATCATACCTAATATGGCCCCGCCCGAAGCTCCAATACCGGTCCAGACAGCATAGGCTGTTCCCATTGGTAGTGTTTCCATGGCCAGGTTTAGAAACAAAAAGCTCAATCCAAAGCCTGCAAGCAAGTAGAAAGTGGACAGGAAATTCCGGTCTTTATGGAGCTTATTAATCATGAGAACTCCAATCATCTCAAATACACCTGCCAAAATTAGAAATACCCAGTTCATACGTCAGTGCACCTCTTTTCCTTGTTTCTTCTCTTTGCTCTGTATTTTGAGTCCTACAACTCCGAGCAGAAGCAGCCCGATCAGCATCAATTTAGATCCCTGTACCTCAGCACCAAACAACAAAATTTCTGCCAATACAGTGCCGGCCGTTCCCAAACCGACAAACACTGCATACACGGTTCCTACCGGAAGCGTACGGGAAGCCATAATCATGAGTATGAAACTTACAAAAATGGCGACTAAAGTACCCCCCCACTCTAACCATCCACTGGCATGTTTCAGGCCGATAACCCATCCAACTTCAAATAATGCCGCAATTACAACAGATAACCATGTCTTGTTCATTCTGTGCTTCCTCCTTTTCGATAACGCTGCAAATGTAGTATGGATTTAAAGCAGCAATAAAAAAAAAGCCTGAGATAATACTGCATACAGCAGTTTTTCTCCCAGGCTTTTATCCCTCCGTGGCACAGTACGACGACCGTGAGTTTTCTCTCGGACCAGCCGATATTACATCGCGGAACCCTAGAAAACATTTTTGAATTCAATTATAATTAATATTATACATATGAGCAAATAAATTACAATATATATCATCAGGTAGATGATTTGGGTGATGCTTTGTTTCGTGTCTTTTCGTTATGGAATATACATAATTACCTGTCTTTACTAAACTTATATCATTGTTTTGGCCATTATGAAATCAATTTGTTCTTCATCACCCATATAAAAAGAGTGTGCGCCAGTTTGAACAAACCCCATTTTCTTATAAAAAGCAATAGCATTTTCATTTTTTCCCCATACGCCTAGCCAGATTTTCTTTTTATTATGTTCCTTCGCAATTTCCCTAGCTTTATTTAGCAGATATTTACCAAGCCCATGTTTTTGAAATTTGTTATTTATATAAATCCTCTCAATTTCGAGTGACTCATCACCCATTTTTTCGGATTGGGCATCATTCATATTTACCTTTAAATATCCAGCAAGTTCTTCATTGAAATAGATGAAAAAGATTTCTGAAGAGACATTGGACAATTCCTTCTCCAACTGTTTAGAGTTAAATGCTCTTTCCAGATAGGCTTTCATATTTTCAGGTGAATTCTGATCTTTAAAAGTATCGTTGAATGTTTCAATACTTATTTCTTGGAGTATTTGTAAATCTTCACGGCTGCACTTTATTATTTTTACAGTCATTTTAATGTACCGCTCCTTCATATAAATCAATCAATAATTTCTCTTGTTCCCTTTTTTTACAAATTCCCAGTCATTCCCTATATTTTCTCTTAATCTTTGAAGAAGATTGAAAATGGTTTCTACTTCTCTTTCCGAAAATCCCTCTAATGCAACGTTATTGGAATGATCATTTTCTCTTTTTATAAAAGGATAAACATTGTTCCCTTTCTCTGTTGGAAAGAGTTTTTTAATTTTTTTGTTATGGTTATCCTCTTTCTTTTCAATAAAGCCATTAATTACAAGTTTTTTTATAGCACGAGATGCTGTTGTTCGATCTACTTTTATCATCTCAGCTAACTTTTCTTGAATGATTCCTGGGTTTTCACATATTCGCACTAGGTACAAATACTGCCCTTTTGTAAGGTCATATTCTTTAAATTCTATATTACTTATCGAATCTAATGCCCTTGCTATCATTCCAATTTCACGAAGTACTTCCTTCATAATAAACTCCTTTGCACTTATTTTGTTGCAAATGCAATAAAAATGGTATATATTAAATTTACCCTAATTTTATTGCATTTGCAACATGTAAATATGATAAAGAGGTCGAGTAAAGTGAAATATGTTTTTTTGTATTAGGAATTTTTATATTATACCTTGGTATTTCGTTCACTATACAATCAGAGCTTGGGACTTCACCTTTTGATGCACTTTTGGTAGGACTGTCCATAAATGTGGGGCTTACTGTGGGAAGTTGGGAAATAATAGCTATAATATTGATAGGTTGTAATTCACTTTTAAAAAGACAAAAACTAGAATTTTTGGGGTTGTTAACAGCATTTATAACGGGTATTGGTATTGATATGTGGCTTTTTTTATTGCACTATTTGATAACACCTGAACTATGGTACAGCAAAGTTGTTTGTTTTGGAATTGGTTTAGTTGTTGTAGGATTAGGAACTGCAACACCACCAAATCATGAGAAAGATAGTAAGCATTCTATATAGAATGCTCAGATTGTCGAGAAACTCCGTCTTTTTGAGACGTGGGCTTCTTTTTCTTTACATCATAATGGTCTGGTTTCTGGAGAAACAGGCCGTTGAAACATAGGAGAATCGCTCGGGGGGATAGAGACGAGCCTTTCCTCGAATTGCCTGTATACTGCCTCAATTAGTTACTTGTTCCTCCTCCGTGTATCTTCTTCTCATACAATTATCCTTGTTTCAACGTATGTTCTTGTCTTCTGACAACGACATGTCGGATGACAAGAACATATATCGCGGACTATCGAGCCAACGGTCTCACCATATTGCTTGGTGCACCGCCAATCAATGCATAGTACACCAATTGAAATATTGGCTCTACAAATCGAAAGAAGGTTCTTCTTCAGTCGGACCAACTCCTACTACTCGTTGGGTGCCGCTTAAAGTTGCCGACCCACTGGGCTACACCCGTTTCGGTATCTCACCTATCTGTTTGAGCAGTTGCCGCAGCTTGCCCACTTGCAAGAGGCAAAGGCGCCAAGATCGTTCGTGCCATGGTCATCGTAATTTCCGGACTTCTGCCGCCTGTGTTAATCTATGTCCATCCTACACTGCCCCCTATCTGAACGCTAGATGGGGTCTATTTGATATTCACGCACAAAAAACAAGCCGCAAGAGCACCAGCGTTCATGCCGATGCCCTGCGACTTTTCGGAACGAACCGAGGGCAAGTCACTTCGTTCGTCAAGCTTCCTCGTCGGCCGAGGGACCGTACAGGCCCGGCACCGGAATGTCGAGAAGCCGTAAATAAACCCCGAGCTGCGCCCGGTGATGGATCATGTGGCTTAATCCGAAGGTGCGAAGCGCGATCGCCCGCGGCTGGCGGAGGATGATGTGGTCGCCGTGGCGCAACGTCCATTCCTCGTCCAGCGTGTTCTCGTCGCATTCGGCGAGCAGCTTTTCCAGCTTGCCGACGTTCGCGTCGAACTCCTCCAGAATGTCCGCGCGCTTTTCCAAAGCGTCACGCCGCAACGGCACGGTCGAAAGATCGAATTCCGGGTACTGAAAAATCGCGACTTGCCAGTTCAGCAGGTTGATCAGGTGCGTCGACAGCCCGCCAAGCGTCATCGATTTCTCGTGTGGCTTCCACGCCATATGCTCCTCGGGCAAGCGCTCCAGGACACGGCGCGTAGTGGCCAGCTCATGCGCAGCGTCGCCGACGATCAGTTGTTTGACCATAGATTCCTCTCCTCCCTTTAGTGTAAACATACTATAAACCCGGTCGCGCGGAAAGGTTTTGCTTCGGTTTTGCTTCGGTCTTGGATCGTTCGGTTCGAGCCGCCGAGGCAGGACGCAGTGCAGGGTATACCATCCCCGACTACCGCATCCGGGGGCTCAGCCGCCCCCCGCAAACGGCCGCCGGCTTCAGCAGCGGCCGGCCGATCGTGTCTACCTTGTAGCCGAAGTCTACTCCTGCCGCTAGGTGGTGGCTATTTGACGCTCATCAAGTAACAGCATCTCACCTTGATTGAGACAGGATACTTCATCCCCCACTTAGAAGGCTATCGACTTATTCATAGTGCTTTTACCGCCGCAAGGCCCCCCACAAATCCAGCTTTAGAGGAACCACGGGATTCTTCTTTCTAATGATGTTTATTAGAAATTGTAGTTTGAACAATTTCATTGCTTTCGTCCTACTACTTAAAAGCTGCATTCATGTCGACATCTTATGTATATCCATTCCACTATTATTACCTGTTTTTATCATAGCTACTTTATGGAGGGCCAGGTTAACCTCGAAACTGGAATGTTGCTGAATGTGCTAACGAATACGGATCGCTGTATGATTGTTTCAGACGGGAAACTAGCAATATGACCGAATTGTTATATACAGGCTTAGGTGAAGGGCAGCTTTACCCTGATACCTAAGAGCGAGTCACTACTTATGGCGGATCTGTTCTAGCTGACTGCTCATGAATGTATTGTTTGTTCGATCAATCGTAAGGTTGTTATCCTGATAAGGACACTTATTAAATATTGATCGAGTAATACCATTTATATATCAATCCGAAAGGCTTATAACCATTGGCTGGATGGGTGTTAACAAATCCAGTTGCAGTAATAATGAGCCATTATGCTCTCACACCATAAAATAGCAGTATCGCCCTTTCCGGCAACCGAAAGAAAAGAAGACTGCCGATAAATTTCGCCGACAGTCCTTCTCTTCCAAGTAGTATACTCCTCAATCCTATTCGCTGGACAATTCCTTGAGCGATTTGATTTTACCATGGGGATGCTGTTCTTGCTTTCGTGACTTCCAGGCAGCTTCTTTCCTTCTCTTCTGGTGAGCCATATAACAGATATCCTCCTTTGGAAATTGTGATGTATACCACTTCCTTAAGTTGTCACTTCTCGGCTCTGTTCATTCATAGAACTAAATTCGTTGTGTTTTTGTTAAACTCAGGGTGATAACTGCCCCTCTTTTGACCCAACCCAGTGTCAGCATTGCCCGCTGCTGGGCGATTGATTAAACCAAGCTCTAGTCTGCGTTATCCCTTGCCATTTCGAATGACAAGCCCACTGACTTTACAGTTTGCTTGGATTGACTATAGGTTACGGAACTATTCGGATTGACAGAGTCAGTTGTTGGTCTTCTTCTTTACTTGAACCGGTACGTTGAAATCATCGACGTTAATATGTCCAAAACCGCCTTTAGATTGGTCAACCACCTTAATGTAAAGCTCCTCGCCAATATAATCCGACGCATCCCAAATCTTTCGTTGATATTCTTCATAATTGGTCGCTGTCTCTTTAAATAACTCTTTGCCGTCCGACGCCCGAACCAGCGCAACATACAGACGGTCTATATCCCGGCCGCCGCTGATAAGGAAGTTGATCTTACCGTTCCCACCAAGGACGAAATTTTGAGATCTTAGCGCTCCTGTCAAGCTATCGCCGCCGGCTTGCTCGTTGAAGCCCCACAAATGGTAGCCGCCCGGAATTTTATGCGACGGGTTGAAGTAAATGGTGTCCCAGAAGAACTGGGTATTGGTCACATGGACATTCTGGAAGGCGTCTCCTTCCGTAATCCATCCTGTTAAGTCGCCCGTAGCAAAATCATGGTTAGGCAGCTCTGTAATATCCTTATACACGGAGTTATCCCAGTTATCGGGTACATAGACCGGAGCAGCCGGTTTACCCGTTAAGGCATTCATATCCCATACTTGCATAGACTTGACAGTGATATCGCCATCGGCCCAGATCTGCAAGCCCAAGGAGTCGTATCTGCCTACATAGACACGAGTTGTCAGCTTCTTCTTGTAATTTGCAAAGGCTTCAATGACCGAGCGATCGAGAAAGATATGGAGTTTCAAGTTCTCTCCGTCAAGATCTACATATCCTCCTTGAATGCCGTCCACACGCACATCCGGATCAATGCTGCTCTTGGTTCGATCCACATTGAATGTCCCGTTCTTCTTGTCGTAGTAAATGAGCGTCTCTTCTTGGCCTTTTTCCGAGCGTCGCACCTTGAGACCGAATTTCTGGGCCTCACGCGGATCAATCTCCATCACAATCTCTAGCATGTCGCCTTTGACATTTTTAATCAATTGATTGGCACTCTCCAAATTTTTGTCCGAAAAATCAACCCATTTTTTTCCTCGAAGGCTCTGCAGTTCTTTAATCGGTTCGATATGCAATCTATCATGCTTATCGAGGCTTAGGGAAACCGGCAAAGATAAATTATGAGCCCATCCGGATTGATATTCGGCTTGCGGTGTTCTTACATTTTGCACCATGGAGAATACGACCGTTCTTCCGTCAGGTGTGACCAGACCGCTCTCTGCGGTTAAATAGCCGTCACCTACATCCATTTTGGAGGGTGCCTCCTGATCAGGAATAAATTTAAAGTTATCCCGGTCCCAGGTCCCGATCCAGTAAAAGACCTCAACATCTCTTTGCACATCATTCGCTGGAGGAACATGCTCCGGCTTTTCATGGGGATTAATCATGAAAATATATTTTTGCTTGCCCGTACTATCCGTGCCTAACGGCAATAACACTGGCAGCTCCCATACCGTACCCAGCTCCGGATAACGGCTTCTGTCACTAACGTATAATGGCCCCTTATATTCCCAATTGTACATATCGTCGGATACATACACCAGAGCTGTGCCACTGCTGAAGTCTGGAAGGCCAGACGTCACTAACTGATACCACTTGTCCACCTCTTTGTCGTACCATACAAACGGATCGCGGAACTCGTTGTGGATGCCTTTTCCGTTCTGCTCCGTTACCGGTTTAGGATATTTCACCCATTTTTCCAAATAGGGATCGGACAAATCCGCCGGAGTTGCCAGCCCTGTTCTTTGGTTCGGCGACAGGGAGTCGTTGCCGGCGGTATAGAACAGAACGGGATTGCCGTTTCGATCATACGCTGCACTGCCTGACCACGTGCCGTCCGGATCTAGGTTGCCCGCTTCGGGCGCAAGAGCAGGTCTTACATTTTCCCAGTTCACCATATCGTCACTCACCCAATGCCCCCAGTGGATTTGATGCCAGTATGGACCTTGCGGGTTATGTTGATAAAATAAATGGTATTTGCCGTTATAATAAATCGGTGCATGAGCTTCATTCATCCAGTTTTGCGGAGGTATCGCGTGGAACTGGGGGCGGTGCTGATCTCCGTCAAACACACTTGGATCCTCATCAATGTCGGCATTCGGAATTTCCGGAATCGAACCTCCATGAAGCGCCTTCACGCTCTCATATCCAGCAAGTATCTCCTGGTTCGTAAGGGCTTTATTATGCAGCTTCACTTCATCTAGGAGTCCGCTGAACATATTGAAGGAGAACAACCCTGCCAACTCTACCGGTTTATTATTTTTCCCGATGATCAGGCTTTCGGTAGATGGTGTGATCGGAACGTTGACGGGGGTTGCTTGGGAAGCCACTTCCTCACCGTTTAGATATAACTTAATCTTTCCATCTTCTTTACTGAAAGTAGCGGCCACATAATTCCACTTGTATTTTTCCAACGGGTGATCCTTTACCCATACCTGAATCCACTGGCCGCCAATGCCTACCTGCATCGACCATGTACCGTGCCGATACATTCCAAGAGAAAAGCCTTCCGCTTTATCCTGATCGGATTGGTTTACGATCGCAGACAGCTTGTTTCCGTCTCCCCATTCATAGCTGCGCGGTGCAACCCAAGCTTCGATGGTTAACGCGTCGCTTACAGGCACAGTATCCTTTGCATTGACCTCAATATAATTCGAGTATCCATCGAACAACAAGGCGCCGCCTTTTATTCCACGCGGAATCCATCTTGGATGCTTCGATGCCATATACCTGGCGTTGTTAAATACATAGTTCACATCGTGCTTAAGATTGTGTACTTTCTCCAACGCTTTCTTTCCTGCGCCTTCATCAAGGTTTAAGTAGAAAATGGTACCCCTACCACTTGCTTGGAAACTATCAACGGCAATGCTGGCTTCATTGGAATGATCGACAACCTTTACATAGAGCTTCTTGTTGTAGTGTTCTTGCACTTTCCATGAGATTTTCTCGTTCGCGCCAACATTCCCGGTTTTCATAAGCAATGTGTTGCTGTTCGCATCGTAAAGTGCGACATAGGTGTTTTCCGGTTTGAGGATATCCAAAATAGTGAAGTTAATTGTTCCGGTTCCCTGAAGCGTGAAAGTATTGGAGGTGATGGAGCCCTTTCCTTGCACGGAGGATTTGGAATAGAAGTTCCCTTCTTTGCTCGCATGAGCTTCATCGGTCACTTCAAAAGCATCTCCCTCAACCGTCCAGCCATCGAGATTTTCGGTTTCAAAGCTTGGATTATCGATTTCATAGCGTTTGAAATCTGGCTTGATATCCGTCGCAACAATTCCTTCAGCTGGCTCCGATTCATGGTACATGGAGAATGCGTCCGCAAAAATTATTCCCCAATCCGAGGTTGCATTATCGACGACCTCCACATACAGTTTCTTGCCCAAATATGTGGAAAGATCCGCCTTGTATTGCACCATATTGGCAAGCCGCATGCCCAGCGCGGGATCCGGGAAGCCAACGTCGGCGAATGCGCTATTTCCGTATCGGGCAATAACTTGTCCCGTATCGACTTCCACAATATTTATAAATACCTTGTCTGGGTTCTTCGCACCGCCAAGCCTGAAGCTGATCCAGCCGCTGCCGCCCAGCTCGAAAGTGCTGGAACGAAGTACACCTGTTGCAGATTCGTCATACTTCCAGCCGTTTAAATGATAAGCGCCTTCCTGGTTATACGGTATTTTTTCCGCCCACCAAGTCGTTTCGTCGGTTACGCTATTCGGACCGAACGCATTGCCTTTGACAACAGTCCATCCCGTCAAATCTCCTGTTTCAAATCCAGAATTCCGGATTTGATAGACCGAATCCGTAACTGACAATCTCACGTCATTCTTAGGAATATTTTTGATTTGATAAACCGCATCCGTAACCGATGATCTCACATCATTCTTAGGAATGGGCGTTTCTCCAGCAACAGTTCTAGATTCGGATGCGGCAGAGATTCCCGGAACAACAAGCTGGAGAACCATAGCCCATATAACCATTCCCGATATCCAAGATTTTCTTCTTTTGGCTTTCCTCATTCTCGAGCCTCCTTCGAAACTTGTTATACTTGCGAACATCGATACCTCATTTCGAAATGCTCTCCTTGTACAAAGTGAATAGTCATGAAGAAGGGAGAATATGAATGAAACGTTTCCAATCGGAGGAATGCAAAGTTACTTGATCATTTGCTGCATGACCCGATTGGTAAGGAGCGCCTAAGCAATCGTCTTACCAAATGGACTGCATATCCCATATATCCAAGGATTTAACAAACGCTTCTCCATCTCCCCAAATCTCGAGTCCCAAAGCATCCATACGGCTCGGGTACACCCGGGTTGTCAGGCTTTTCAATCCGTTTGCATAGGCTTCGACCATGGAGCGGTCCAAATAAATATGAAGCTTCAGATTCTCCCCAAGTAGCTCCAGCTTACCGCCCTGAACCCCTCTGCACTTTTCTCCCGGATGCAGTGTCGTTTTCGACCGGTCGACCATGAGCATCGCTTGATTCCAATCATAATACAGCAGAGTTTCTTCCTCTCCGTCCGGCGTACAACGGACCTTGATTCCAAATTGTTTGGCGCTGCCGGGCTCCAATTCCAATTGAATCTCAAGCATGTCACCATGAACATCCCTGAGCTGTACATTAGTTTCAGCCAATGACTGGTCCCGAAGCGATAGCCGCTTGGCGCCACGCAGCGATTGAAGCTCCTGAATCGGCTCTATTCCCAGACGTCCGTCATCCCTCAAATATACGCTTAACGGCAAGCCTCCGTTATGAGCCCAGCCCGACTTATATTCCATCTCGGACGTCCGGTCGCCTTGGGCTATCGTAAAGACGATATTTCTGCCGGTCTCCGGATCAACCATTCCGCTCGGTCCGGTAAAATGGAAATCCCCGACGTCAATCAATTGAGGCTCTTCTTGATCGGGGATGAACGAAAGATTTTGCTTGTCAAGTTGCCCGATCCAATAGAACACCTCGACATCCGCTCCCTTTCCCACAGGGCTGACAAGCAGGAGATGTTTGTTCACTCCCTGCTTGTCACTGCCAAGGGGAAGAAGCACAGGGAGCTCCCAGATGGGTCCAAGGTAAGGAAACTTCTGAATATCTGCTTTAAAAAACGGCCCTTTATACGTCCAATTCAGCATATCCTGTGACGCAAATGCCAGTGCTGCTCCGCCTTCGATTCCGGACCCGACCAGAGCATACCAGCCGTCATCGTCCTTCCATACGAACGGATCCCGGAAATCCCCAAATGCGCCCATTCCCTTCTTCTGCACGATCAACGGCTCCGGATGTTTGACCCAGTGAACCAGATCCGGGTTTCCGTCAAGGGTATAGGTGCTTCGGGCAAGCGCCACGCTCTGATTCGGCGAAGCGCTGTCATTACCTGCCGTAAAGAACAGGACAGGCAGGCCGTCTGCATCATAGGTTGCGCTTCCCGACCAGATCCCGTCCGGTGCGAGCTGATCCTTTTCGGGCGCCAGGGCCACGGGTAGATCACGCCAATGCACCAAATCCTGACTTACCCAATGTCCCCAATGGATCTGATGAAAGAACGGCCCATGCGGGTTATGCTGATAGAACAAATGATATTGCCCGTCAAAATAGATCGGTGCATGGGGTTCGTTCATCCAATGGGCTGGCGGGCTAACATGATATTGCGGTCTGTGCCGATCAAGCAGCAGTGGCGTCCGGTCCAGCTTGATCTCGTCATAGTTTAATTGCGGCCGGATACCTTCATGAAAGGTATCCAGCACATGCCGATAAGAAGCGGCCACTTCTTCCGCGCTCAGCGCCCGATTATAAATCTTGAGTTCATCAATGATACCGCTAAACATGTGCAGGCTGAACACTTCCGCCAGCAGGCTGCTATGGTTATTCTTGCCGATAAGAAGATCCGTGTCCGCCGCCTCAGCCAGGCGGGAACCACGAGGCAAGGCAGCCGAAGCGATTTCACTGCCGTTCAAATACAGCTTGATTTCCCCTTGTTTCCCATCGAACACAGCATTCACGTATGACCATTCATTCTTGGGCAGTTCATGGCCGTCCGGCGACCAAAGTTCCTTCCAGTCCCCTCCTTCCAGCCCGACTTGAAAGGACCAGGAACCGTGACGGAACATGCCGAGCAGATAACCCTGCTTGCGATCCAGGTTGTAGCGGTTCACAATGGCGGACAATTTGCCATCATCCCCCCATTCATAGGAGCGTGGCGCTATCCATACTCCAATGCTTAGCGCTGATCGATACTCTGGCTCGGTGTTCTGATTTCCCTCATCGAACGAATGCGCAATGTAAGTCGAATAACCATCGAACAGGAGCCCATTTCCAATTACTCCCTGTCTCCACCGTGGAGGGCAAGGTTTAGTAAACTCCGCTTGGTTAAATACGTACTGGATATTATCCTGGACTTGGGATACGCTCTCCAGAGCGCTTGTACCGGTTCCTTCATTGAAGGCCCAATACATGATCAATCCCCGATTATCGGTTGAATGGCTCATACTTCAACCCTCCTTGATGTCTGCTCCGTTGGGCCATTGGGAATATGAATGGAGTTAAGAGCATGCATATGAAACGAGTTCAGTACAACTTCCCCTGATTTTGCACTTATCTCAATACGATCCATCGGAGCATCAGGGAATATTTGATCCGTCAGTGCAACCAAACCCTCATTCGCGTACACTTCAACCGCGTTGCGATCCAGCCAGATATGCAGCTTGATCTTTCCATTCTCCGGAACCATTCTAGCACCGTGCTTGCACGCAAACGACGGGTGGAAGTCAGTCAGGCCCGATTTCGAACGGTCGATGAATAGCCATTGGCGCACAGGGTCATATCCGATAATAGTCTCACTTTGCCCAGAGGACTTCATTTTAATATGAACCTCGTCCCCGGAACGAATGTCGATATCCGCTTCAATCTCAAGCAGAACATCATTCATTTTTTGCGTAAACGGCACCGCTGGCGTAACCTTGACCTCATTCCAGCAGAGCGTTCCTTTCCGCAGCTGCTCTATTTCCCGAACAGGCATTTGGATCAGAACTACGCCCTCGTCTCGGCTGGTCAATGACAAGACGCGAGGCAGAGTCATTGCGCCTCTCCAGGCCCCGGTAGGCGTTTGGTTGGCATATTTCCAGTTGCTCATCCATCCGATGATCACACGCCGTCCGTCTTGCTCAGCTATATCCGACCAAGTGACCCCCGCATAATTGTCCCGGCCATAATCCAGCCACAGGGTATGATCGGCCGGATTGTCATTGATGAACGTATTTCCGTCGAACTCTCCGATAAAGTATTGCGTGCGTGAGCCTTCCGGACAGTTGGGATCATCTCCGATGCTTACGATAAGTACCCATTTGGAACGCTCGCTGTCATCAACCGGCAATTCAAAGAGATCAGGGCATTCCCAAACTCCGTCATGCGAGCCTTCACTCTTTCCGAATTCGCCTGACAACGACCATTCACGCAAATTGTCCGAACGATAAAACCGAACGTGGTCTCCCGCGACAAGAGCCATAATCCACCGCTCACTTTGCGAATGCCAGAACACCTTGGGGTCCCGGAAGTCAACCAGATCATGCTCGGCGAGTATTGGATTCCCCTCATATTTGTGCCAAGTTCGGCCTTTATCGCTGCTGTAAGCCAGGCTTTGCCGCTGGCGAGGTTGTCCGGTTTCCGGACAGATGTCTGCATGAGTGAAGAGCGCGATCAATCCATGGGAACCATCGAACAGTCCGCTGCTATTATTCCAGTCAACCACACAGCAACCGGAAAAAATAGCGCCATGCTCATCCGGGAACAGAGCGATAGGCATATGCTCCCAATGAACCAAGTCTTGGCTTACGGCATGACCCCAGTGCATCGGTCCCCACTGATTGCTATAAGGATGGTGCTGATAAAACAGATGATAGACTCCCTCGTAATAGACTAATCCGTTCGGATCATTCAACCAATGGGAGTGAGGTGAAAAATGAAAACCCGGCCTTAATCTATCATCATCGTGCTGTTTATTTGTCTCGATCATCTGTTTAATCTCATCTGTCGTCGGCATAGATTGAAGAGCTCCTTTCCGTGTAGTTACTAATGCACCGCCGGAATTAGCAAAAGTTAGCATGCTGATGATTTGCTGTTTGGGCAGCTGATTCAAAGAAATACCGGCTTCCAGTATCTTATATAACAAGCAGCCCAGAAAAGCGTCGCCGGCTCCCGTCGTATCGATGGCCTTCACTTGAAAACCCGGCACATATCCGTCATGACCAGCCAACCGGTAATAGCAGCCTTTTTCCGCTAAAGTTACGACGATCCAGGCGATGCCGAATTGTTGTTGCAGCTCTAACGAGCCTTTTTCCACATCAGTTGTACCAGTTATAAAGCAGAGCTCATCTTCCGATATTTTCAGGATGTCGGCATACTTCATGCCCCAAAGGATATTCTGTTTCGCTTCCTCTTTACTCTCCCATAAAGCAAACCGGATATTCGGATCGAATGAAAGCAGGACTCCTGCCTCTTTAGCCTTCACAACTGCCGCTCTTGTTGCCGTACGGGCCGGCTCATGGGTCATCGACACAGAACCAAAGTGCAGTGCATGGCAGTTTTCAATCCTGTCAAACGGGACATCCTGCGTGCGCAAGTATGTATCCGCTCCTGGCTTCCGGTAGAAGCTGAACGATCGGTCTCCGATGTCATCCAGATGGACAAATGCCAGCGTTGTATTGGCTTCATCTGTAAACGAAAGCGCAGACACGTCGATGCCGCCGTTCATCAAGGTATCGTGCAGCAAGGAACCGAATCGATCATCCCCAACTTTGCTAATCAATGTCGCTCTAGCTCCTAAACGGGATAGAGCAGCTGCTACGTTAGCCGGAGCCCCTCCAGGATTGCATTCAAACTGCTCGTTGCCTCCCGCTGTACGACCTGATGGCGTAAAGTCTATCAATACTTCCCCAATGGTTATTACATCAAGCACAGTTTCTCCCCACCTATCGTTTGATTATTTATTTTTTTAAATTTGCATTATAACGGTCCAGCCCTTTTTGATAGATCTCCATTAATTCGTTCAGCCCCATCTTCTCGAGTGTCTTCACATAGCTGTCCCACTTTTCATCTACGTTGCCATCGACGATGAACTTGCCTCTTTGGGTATTTACATATTTAATAAGTTCTGGCTCAATCCGATTGATTTTATCTAGTTCATCCGGCTCAAAGAAGATACTCGGATAGTTTTCCTTTGTCATATATGGAGTGTAATATTTCTCCAAATAATCAGCACGCTTCTGAGCCCGGGGTTCCATATCAACAACTTTTCCGAAGTCATCGAAAGTAATGACGCCCGGATTTCCTGTGCCTGGAGCCACTTTTTGACGGAATTCACCTGCGGAGGCTCCCTCAGGAAGCGGCAGGTTCACCAATTTTCCTTTTTCGTCCTTCTTGAATACGACATCCAACGGACCCCAGTGAATTTGAGCCGCCATGTAAGGGTCATACTGTTGATCGATCCAACGCATCGTCATTGCCGGATAACGGTTCTCCTTTGTAATCACGAAGCCACCTCGTCCCGGACCGCCGCCGTTGCTGCGGCCGATCATTTGATCTCCATTTGGGCCTTTAAGCGGGGGCAGCAGAGCATAATCCTTACTACGCTCCGGTCCGACAACCTCTTCGACTTCCCACCAAACGTAGGAGCCAAGCGTTTCATCTGGTGTTTTGCCTTTTGCTAAATACTGAGCAGCGTCCTGGGTGAACGATTCAGGGTCAATTAGGCCCTGCTTATACCAGTTATCATGAATATATTTTAATGCTTCCTTATATTGAGGTTGCGAAGCGGTAAAGATCACTTTACCTTCGCGGACGATCCGATGTTCCAAATTATCCGGAAGACCGAAAGCTCCGAATATGCCGGCAATGTCACTACACCACTGCATATGCATAAAGCTTAATGGGATTTCATCAGCCTTGCCATTGCCGTTCGGATCCTTCGTTTTAAAGGCAATCAAAGCCTGCGTGTATTCATCCAGCGTCTGAGGCACTTTCAGGCCCAGCTTATCGAGCCAATTTTTATTGATGACGTGAAAGAAGGGGCTGGTATCGAGCTTATTCTCTTCCCACGACGGCAGCCCGTAGATGTGCCCATCCGGCGCTGTGATCGCTGATTTAATGTCGGGTCGACGATCGAGAAGCGCTTTCAAGTTAGGCGCATATTTATCAATTAAATCCTCCAGCGGAATGATGGTTCCGTCTTTACCGTAATTAATTAGATCGTAATCTGTGAATCCGGCTCCGTAAAATGCGTCTGGCAAATCTCCGCTGGCCAACAACAAATTTTTCTTCTCTGCAAAGTCAGTGTCTGGAATGTTCTCCCAGTCAATCTTTATGTTTGTTTGTTTTTCCAGCCGCTTAAAAATTTCCATTTTCGAGTAATCCGGCGCTAAAGCAGCTTTTGGGGATACCATCTTTAATGTCACCGCTTCTTTAACAATCGGAAGACCGGTTTTATTAAAATTCGCATCCTGATCCGGGTTTACCGCCTGATTTTTTGACTCGCCGCCTCCCGAACATCCGCTAAGAGCAAACACTCCAGCCAGCATTAGAATTCCAGCCCTTTTGAATAATTTCATCGTACATAACCTCCTTATGTCATTCCACAAGCTGAGAACTTCCCTTGTCCTTGTTATATATTTGTCTGAATGCTGAATCTATGGATTCTGTTGCACATTTCCCCTTTCAGGCACCATGATAATGTTAGCCTTTGATCGAGCCGATCATCACGCCTTTAACAAAGTATTTTTGCAGGAAAGGATACAAAATCAGCAACGGTAGACTGGATACCATGATGACACCATATTTGATAAGCTCTGTAACGCGCATCTTCGCTGCGTAGGATTCCACGTCTATCATCATGCTCGAGTTGGCCTGATTCTGGACAAGAATGTTGCGAAGGACCAGTTGTAATGGATACTTGCTTTCATCGTTCAAGTAAATCAAAGCGTCAAAGAAACCATTCCAGAACCCGACAACGTGATACAGTACCATTACAGCTATAACGGACTTAGACAAAGGCAATACGATGCTCAAAAAAAATCTGGTATTGGAACAACCATCAATCGAAGCTGCCTCCCACATTTCATCCGGGATGGTCGACTGAAAAAAAGTCCTTACGATAATGACATTGAACACACCTCCCGCTCCAGGAATAACAAGTGCCCAGATCGTATTCAGCATGTGAAGATCTTTGATCAGCAAATAGGTTGGGATCAGCCCCCCACTAAAAAACATGGAGATCAATAAAAACCACATAATCGCCGACTTTCCCGCCAGTCCTTTACGAGCTAACGGGTAAGCTGCACATACGGTCACGGCTACTCCGATTAATGTTCCTAGACCCGCATATAAAATTGAATTGGCATACCCAATCCATATAGATGAATCGCTGAATATTCGGCCGTATCCATCCAGCGTAAAACCCTTTGGAAAAAACCATACTTCTCCTGAGTAGATGAGATTGGGATCACTCAATGAAGCAATCAATACAAAATACAACGGGAATAATACAAGCAGCATAACTATGGTCAACATGACGTAGTTGACGATGTCAAACCATATGTCTCCCTTGCTTTTTCTCTTTAATAATTGTTTCAAAATGATCTCCCCCTTACCACAGGCTGGTTTCCGTCAACTTTTTGGCGATCCGGTTGACGGTGACTATCAGGATAATATTTACAACTGAATTAAACAGGCCAACTGCCGTAGAAAAGCTGTATTGTGCCTTTTGAATCCCAATTTCGTAAACATAGGTCGGAATAATATTGGAGGTGGCATAATTCAAATCGTTCTGCATAAGGAAAGCCTTTTCAAAACCGATGCCCATAATGTTGCCGAGTGCGAGAATCAATAAGATGACGATCGTCGGCAAAATGCTTGGAATATCCACATGCATTACGCGCTTCCATTTGCTTGCTCCATCCATGATCGCGGCTTCATGCAATTCCGGATTGACCCCTGCCAGAGCAGCAAGGTAAATAATGGTGGCAAAACCTGTCTCTTGCCAAACCCCTGATAATATATACAAAGGACGGAACCAACCTTCGTCGGCCAAAAACATAATGGGGTCTCCTCCGAACCAGGTGATGATGTGATTCACAATTCCGCTGTTTGGAGACAGAAAAACATTAAGCATACCGACAAGCACTACGGTAGAAATAAAGTGTGGTGCATAAATTACAGTCTGTACAATTTTCTTGTATCTCTTGGCCAGCATCTGATTCAGCATAATCGCTATAATAATCGGAGCTGGGAAGCTAAACACAAGCGATAAAACACTGAGTGTAAGCGTATTGGTCATGATCGTCCAGAAGTTATAGGAATCGAAAAAATCAATAAAGTGCTTAAAGCCTACCCACTCGCTTCCCCAGATTCCCCGAATGGGTGAAAAATCCTTAAAAGCAATTTGTATTCCATACATCGGATAGTACTTAAATACGAGATAAATAATAATGATTGGCAGCAAAAACAGATACAGTTCATAGTCGCGTTTGATCTGGTTCCATATTTTGCGATTTGGCTTGATCGTGGAATGATCTAACTCGCTAATTCTTGAATTCACCATTACACTCCCTTTCTTGTAAAAGGATATTTTCATTTTTGAAACGTTTCCAATTTGCTATAAGAAAAACGTCAGTCGGTGACCCATACCATAAATCGACCGAATGAGCTGAAGTTTTTCCAAAATCAAAGAAACAATCTTGCCTAAAATAACGGGAAGACGATGCATTTGCTGATCCAAGCTTATACCTTGGCTCTTTTAACAGAGTAGTCTGATTGTCATATGAAACGCTTCCAATTTGTTTTAATAAAAAGTCAGTTTGCAGATCCATACTGTGATCCGAGTGAATGAGCTAATATTTTTACAATAAAAATCATGTCGTTTCGCCTTGCCTGAAGATAACGGGGAGACGATACACTTGCTGATCTAAAGTTTTACCTTCGATCTTTTGATACAGCAGTCTGATTGTCGTACGTGCCATCTCCTCCACTGGCTGCCTGATTGTAGACAATACCGGATGAAAATAAGAATGATCCTGAATGCCGTCGTAACCAATGACCTTTACATCCTCTGGAACGCGAATACCCTGCCTACCTACTCTTTCTATATATTTGGCGGCTAACATATCGGTAATAGCGAAAATGCCGTCCACATCCTGATGCTTATACAGAAATTCGCCAAAATAGGCATCGTCGTCCACAATCGGGTCTGGCTTCTCGTATACAACATAGTCGACACCTAATTTTTCCGCTTCATCAATAAAACCTTTTCTTCGATTCATGGTTTCACTAAAAACGGAAGTTATGCTTCCCATAAAAGCCGGTCTCTCGGCTCCTGCTTTAACAAGTTCCCTTAAAGCCAGACGCCCTCCCTCATAATTATCCGAGGTCACACAGGTAATTTTTTTGTTGAAGTGCCTGTCAATACTTAGAATCGGAATATCATTGCTTACGCTATTCTCTATATCATTGTAAGTAATGCCGACGATACCAGCCACTTTGTTTTGCCGTAGCATATCCAGATAATACAGTTCCTTTTCAGGCTTACCGCCGCTATTACATAGCATAAGCTTAAAACCTTCCCGATCCAACTCATCCTCAATGTAATAAGCCAGTTCAGAGAAAAAAGGATGCCAGATACTTGGAAGCAGCAAGGCTACCATCTTGGATTTCCTCATCTTGAAATTTCGAGCGACTTCATTGGGAAAATAATTCAGTTCTTGTATAGCTTTCTCCACTTTTTTGCGTGTATCTGGTTTTACAGAGCCCGAGTTGTTAATAACGCGGGACACAGTTCCCACAGCTACGCCAGCTAAGTTAGCTACATCTTTAATACTTGGCATCTAACCCCCCCATCTCTCTTATGGAAATTATAATAACACTAAGTTGGAAACGTTTCAATTATTTTTTGAAGCGCTTTTTTCGCTGGCCCTTCTCATGCTTCCTAAAGAATGTCGCCGCTTTAATGAAGCTCTATTGTCAGGTTGCAAGCGCACCTATTCGTATTTTGGGATCTTCCTGAATGGCAAGTGTTGCCATCCACCCGGCCATTCAGGGTCCGGGTGGGTACCTTTCACTAAATCTGTCAATACAAACAAATGGGGAGATTCAACATGAATGTACTCAAGGACAAAAAGGCATGGTTCATTTTTATCACGCCAGCCTTGCTATTTTATTTAGGAACCGTCTTTGTCCCAATTATTCAGTCGCTGAATTACGGCTTTCAAGATTGGAACGGAATAAAGGATGCCAGGTACATTGGTCTGGGCAACTATATCAAAATGTTTAAAGACCCCTACTTCTGGAATTCCGTGCAAAATAACTTGGTGTATGTCGTGATCGTGGTACTCATGCAGGTGTTTATCGGTTTGTTTTTCGCATTACTGCTCTCTTACATCAAAAAAGGAGCCGGCATTTTCAGAACGTTGTATTATTTGCCAGCCGTAGTGGTCACCGTCGCTATCGCGCAGATGTTCCGTAACTTCTATTCCCTGCAGCCGCTGGGCTTGCTGAATATGTTCCTGGATTGGATTGGACTGGGTCATTTGCAAAGTGCCTGGTTATCCAATCACCACACCGCATTGATCGCAGTATCCATTCCCGAAGGCTGGCGCTTTACGGGCATGTACATGGTTATTTTTTATGCGGCCCTGATCGCGATTCCGAAAGAGATCGAGGAGGCTGCAACCATAGACGGTGTAAATGGATGGCAGCTGATCCGATATATCAAATTGCCGAGTATCAAGCATGTGCTGAGTTTGGCCCTTATCATGTGCACCACCGGTGCACTAAGAGGTTTCGATATCCCTTATATCATTGGTGTTCCGGGTTCGACGACCGAGTTGGTCACGACTTATATGTACAAAAGAGCGTTCTCGACCAATCAATACGGATATGGAAGCTCGATTGCCGTATTTATCGTGATTGAAAGCCTGCTTGCCGTTCTTCTTATCCGAGCCATATTCAATTCCAGGAAAGGAGAAGCATAACATGCGATCCAAAAAAACAGCTTGGTCCTTTCTGCTCTATTTTATTGTCATCATGATCCTGATCGTGCAGATCTACCCGGTCGTTTGGCTGATGTTGTCCAGCTTCAAATCAAGCATCGAACTGACGACAAAACCCTTTTCGCTACCGACGTTATGGTCGTTCGACAACTATGTGAGTGTATTTAGGGAAAGCGATCTGCTGCTATATATCAAAAATACAGCCATCGTAACGTTCAGCTGCCTGCTACTTATCATCTTCTTAAGCTCAACGGCAGGCTTTGCCCTCGTCAAAATGAATTTCAAGTTAAATTCGAAACTACTGCTGTTCTTTACGGTCGGTATCATGATTCCGATTCAAGTCACCTTAATCCCGTTGTTTATTATGTATAAAGACTTCGGGCTACTGAACTCGTATCTGGCGCTAATCCTTCCACAAGTCGGATTTGCCTTGCCTTTATCGATTTTGATCTTCACCAGCTTTTACAGTTACGTGCCCAATGAATTGATTGAAGCTGCGGTCATCGACGGGTGCAATATTTATCAGGTGTTCTATAAAATCATTTCTCCGCTTACCATCAACACGACGATCACGGTCGCATCGATCAATTTCGTTCTCATTTGGAATGATTTTATTTTTTCCAACACCTTTACGAACGACAAGCAATATAAAACGATCGCGGTGGGGCTTCAGGAGTTCATCGGGGCCTTCGGGGCGACGGATTGGGGGCAGACATTTGCGGCCATCAGCATCAGCATCATCCCAATCATTATCATCTATTTATTTCTAAACAAATACTTGATGTCCGGCGTTTCTGACGGAGCAGTTAAAGGATAAGGAGAGATCAACTATGCAATCCATGAATCACCTTTTTGGCAAAATGAGAGGAAAAAGCAGAGCGATCACAGCAGAAAATCCGCGAGGCCTGAAAGGAGAAGGCGGAAAAGCCACGGGTCCCTTGGGAATTGCCCGGAAAGGCAAAGCCTTTATCTCGCTGGCCCAAGGTGAAACTGCTACGCTCGTCGATATCGAAGGACCGGGTATCATCCAGCACATCTGGATGACCGTGACCGACCAAACCGAGACCGGCTGGTTCGTGTTGCGTGACCTGGTATTGCGGATGTATTGGGATGATGAACAGACCCCTTCCGTGGAAGTTCCCCTGGGCGATTTCTTCTGCAACGGCTTCGGTGCCAGAGCGATCGTCAATTCCTTGCCGATCGTGGTGGATCCGGTCGGCGGCATGAACAGTTACTTTGCAATGCCTTTCAAAAAAGCCGCCAAAGTAACCATAACGAATGAGCATCCCCAGGAGATCGAAGCGTTCTTCTACCAGTTTGATTACGTACTGGTCGATGAACTCCCTGAGGATACGGAATATTTTCACGCCCAATTCCGCAGAGAAAATCCTACTAGGCTCAAGCAGGATTATACGATTATTGATGGAATTAAAGGAAGAGGCAAATATGTCGGCACCTATATGGCATGGACTTCTTTATCGCGTTACTGGTACGGCGAAGGCGAAGTGAAATTTTATCTCGACGGCGACCGGGATTGGCCGACCATCTGCGGAACGGGGACGGAGGATTATTTCGGCGGCGCTTGGGGCTTCGTGAATTACGACAACGGGAACCCGGTGCAGGAACAGACATACTCGACTCCCTTTATGGGTTTTCCGCATTTCCAGGTGAAAGACAACACCAGATCGCATATTTATGATGGAGCTGCTTGTCCGATGCGCGGCTTCTATCGTTGGCATATACTTGACCCCATTTTGTTTGAAGAGGATTTACGTGTCACCGTTCAACAGATCGGGCATGATGGAAAAGCGTTATTTGAAAGAAGTGACGACGTGAGCTCCGTATGCTATTGGTACCAGTCCGAACCGCATCAAGTGTTTCCCGCACTGCCTGGCGTACTGGAAAGACGTCCTCGCTAATCAGAGGAAACCGAAATACAAATTAAGTAGAGGTATAAAAATGGCTAAGAAAAGGGTTACCTTAGTTCAAGTCGCAAAAGACACGGGTGTATCGCCCGCGACGGTCTCCCATTTTCTGAACGGCAACTTTCAGAAAATGAGCTTGGAGACGAAGGAAAGAATCAATCTCTCAATAACGAAGTTGGGTTACCAAGTGAATCCTGTTGCCAAAAGCCTCATTACTGGCAGAATGCACACAATTGGGCTGGTTTTATCCGACAGTACCTACGACGGTTATTTTGAGGACTTATACTTCCTCCATTTTGCCAAAGTTATTAAGCAGCAGTTAAAGACACTGGGATATAAGATCATCCTGTTGGACTTTGAAGAAATCTTCATGAATATCCAGATGGTCGACGGGATCATCGTTAAAGCGACCTTGGATACGGAAAAATTCATGCCAAAGTTAATGGATCTCAACGTGCCGGTCATTACCATAGGACGCCACAATTTATCCTATGGAGCGCACGTGCTGCGTGTTAACGACTATCAAAGCGGCCAGATCGGGGTGAATCACTTATTATCGCGCGGGTATCACAATCTGGTGATGTTGACTTATCCCCACGGACACGTTCCGGGATTCGACGACCGGCTAAACGGTGCCAGCGAGATCTTGCAGCAAAACGGAAAACTCACGACGGTGATCACAGGAGATATGTCGGAGAAGTTCGGTTACGATACCTTGATAAACCTGGCCCACACCAACCAGCTGCCGTAAGCGTTGTTTTGTTTAAGCGACATTTCCGCCATCGGGGTCTTAAAGGCATGCAAAGATTTGGGCCTGTCCGTTCCGCAAGACCTTGCCCTTTTGGGTGTCGACGATATGCCGACCGTCTCCGAGCTGCTGAGCTTATCGACCATTCGGCACCCCATCAACGAATTGGCCGAGGCTGCATCCAAGTTGATGATACAATCCATCGAGTCCGACGGGCAGCGCATCGAGCCTGTCGAAGAAGTGTTTTCTACGGAATTAATGGTTCGGCGCACCAGCTAATATTGTAATGCGCTTTTAGTAAGGGCATAAAATAGTCGAGCGCAGGGACAAATTGGTTCGTCACTCGACTATTTTATGACTTATTGTAATTTCACTTCCGTCCCGGTCCTGGTCCCTCAGTATCTTAAGTAAATCGACTTAAAGGATGTGAATATAAAGGCGTGATGAAAAAGAGGTGCAACGCTATTGAGAAAAACGACTCCATAGCAGTCCTGTTTGTGTATTAAGAAAAAGACCATTGTTTAAAGGTCTTAAAAAATACATGGCGGAAAATCCTGTAAGTAATTCTTAAATGTTTAAATCATATCTTCTTAATTTCTCTCTCAAATCCTTAGGGTTTGTTAGATGTATTGTATTAAAACCAAGTTTATTTGCAGCTTCAATATTGTGCTGTAAGTCATCGATAAAAATTGATTCCTCAGGATTAATTTTATATCTGTCGATTAATTTCTTATAGATTCCTTCCTCAGGTTTTACCTGATTTGCTTCATATGAAGCAACTCCGCCATCGAACAATTCAAAAAAATTATATTTCTCAGTTACATTTTCAAATGCAAGCAAATGAAATTAGATAAATAGTAAATCTTATAACCATCATTTTTTAGCTCTTTGAGTACATCAACTGATTCCTCAATTAGAGTAAAAAGTTCGTACCAATTCTCAAAAGCCAGTTCTATCAAATGTCCATTTTTACTGCTCCTGTTAATTAAAATGCTTTTTGCTTCTTCTTCTGTGATTGCCCCAATATCAAGCATTCGCCATTCTTTGCTTAGGAATATTTCCTCATGAACTTCTAAAATTTTATCAGCATCAATATTTCTTAATTTTAAATATTCCTCTGGGTTATAATTCAGCAGTACATTCCCTAAATCAAATATAATGTTTTTAATCATCATTGGCTCTCCCACTATGTGTAGCATTTTATTTCTCAATAGTATCACTACTTGCCTAAGCCATCTAGATGCTATTAGCTTTTAGACCTTACACTTAGTAAAATATCGAGAGCATTAATTCCTCAGCTATTTGAAAATTAACGGTAGCATCTACTGTCTTGGATACCGTTTCTGTGCTTAACTTTACAGTTCCCTCCGAAGGTAGCGTGGTAGCCTAACGCCAATTGTTCATCCAGAGTATGTTACCTTGCATTTTTCGACTTTACCAGCTTCACCTCTGATTCCTTCATTGAAAAAAGAAGCCTGGCTGTTGTTTAGGATTTTGGCATATCCCGTGACTGTCCAGTCGGATGATGTAATGACCAGCCCTTTGGTAATTAGTTAGCATTTCGTCGCGTAGGGTGAATCAAGGTTTGAAGCGATAGAACAGCAAAAGCAGCTCCACGCTTTCTTGGCCAGCAAGAAATAGTTTTTTTCCTAACCTGACAGAAGCAGACTGTAACTTAAGCTGCATAAAGACAAATCCGTCTTTTGCCAAGCCCCTCCACGTCAAACACGGCGGAAGGGGCTTTTCTGAAGGATAGAACTAAAAACCAAAGCTTACTTTCCACTTATTACGCATTTCATCCGTTGGAGCAGTCTCTAAAGTAAGCTTTGAACCATCCTCGGATATGGCCAGAGCCCTATTATGATGAACTGAGATAATGGTAACCGAACCATCCCCATTTTTGTGGACAATCCACCGCTGATTATGGTAGCCCAGATAAGGATAGAGCTGAATTTTATTATGCTCCGCGTCCAGATCCAGCGCCTGTCCGGAGGTCGTTCGGATGGAATAGGAGCCTGCATCATCTCCGGTCGGCACAAACACCCATTTTTGATCCAAGGCTTCATTTGCATCCTGCACACTAACTGCTTCGCCATTTGCCAGGCGGGCTGTATATATGGATTTTTGGAATGCTGCGTTCACGAGGCTTGATGTCTTCAACTTGGCCGGTTCTCCTTCTGTCACATTTACATTCTGATAAGAGACAGAGCCGCCAAAGACATGAAGTCCGAAATGACCTTCGGCAAAGGTTCCATCCTTCAGATCCATTATTTTCAGCCCTCCCGCATACACCACGATATGCGTGCCTTCCGCTTGAATCTTTATTTTATAGGTTTGGCCTGGCTGGATGAAGGCCGGGACCTTCGCCAGAACCTGCCGTTCTTCGAATCGTCCATCTATTTTGTAGAACAGGCGAATAGACTTCATGTTAGGATCCAGATTCAGGTAGTAGCCGCTGTGCCCATCCTCGCTTGCACGGAACAGAAGTGAACCAGCCCCGCCGGATGTGCCAAGCTTCAGTTCAGCTTCATAAGTAAAATCCCCCGCCTGCTCCTGGGCCATATAATTCGCGTCGCTGGAGTATCTCCCACGAATTCCATCCTCGCTGACTACCCATGAAGCCATTGACAGATCTTGGGTCCAGCCGCTGAGACTGGTATGAAACTCGCCGCCGGAGACTTTTACAAGAAGGCTGGCGAATGCCTTTCCATTTGGGGTGGATACAGTAATGACGGACTCGCCTTCTTTTTTGGCCATAAGGGTTGCCTGAGAAGCGCCGGAGACTTTTATGCCTACCACCTTGGTATTGCTGGATTTCCACTTCAGCGGGTGAACACCGTTGCCGGGCCCATTCTCCACTGCCGCCCGCAGCATTTCGCTTTGCCCTATCCCCAGTTCACGGTCACCGGTATCCATAGCAATCCGTGGTGCCGAATCCCTATCCGAATTCCACACCGATCCAAGCTTGTTTACCGTCAGAGAAACAACCTTCACATTACCGCTCTGGGTATAGAAGCTCATGGCCCTGCTGGCCGGATCAGGAAATATGACCTCGGAGAAAACCACCTTGCCTCCATTAGCGAAAACCTCAACAGAGGATTCATCCACCAAAATCCGCATCTGGATCCGCTTGTTCTCCGCTATCATCCCCGTTTCATGTCTCGTGCTAAACAGATTGGAGAAATCCGTAGCTCCGGAAGCAGAGCGGTCCACAAACAATTTGCTTTCGCCCGGCTTATAACCCACCACAGTCTTCTGATTCGCACCTTCACGTACATTAAAACCAAACTCTGTTACGGTACTTCCAGCCGGAATCTCCAGTTCGGCTTCAATCTCGTATGCTCCAGAAACAAGACCCTTCAGCAGGTTTGGAGAAGTTGGACTGATCATCTTGTCAGTCGCGGAGAGCAGCCTGCTGCCCAGATGCTCCATCTCCTTGACCGGACTCTGCGCGAGACGGAGCCCGTCGGGGGTCATGACCAGGGTAACCTCTCTTGGGATAGTCAGTTCCCCCTTCCAGCCCGAAGTCGGGAAAGCGAACGGATAATCCCAGTTGGACATCCACGCCAACATTACTCTACGCCCATCCGTCATGTCCGAGAAAGACATGGATGCATAATAATCCTTGCCAAAATCCGTTCTCAGCACCTTTCCTGCCGGGTTGTCATTTACGAATTTCCCCTCTGCAGTCAGACTTCCCACAAAATACTCTGAATCTGAACCTCCTGTTGCTGGATTCGCGCCTGTACTGATCATGAGAACCCACTTCTTCTCTGACGTTCCCTGCACGACCAGCGGGAACAAATCAGGGCATTCCCACACACCGCCACGAATATAATCTCCATAACCCCAATTATCGGTTAATGTCCAGTCCAGCAAATTAGCCGATGTAAAGAACCGGATATGATCTCCACCGGACACTACCATGACCCAGCGGCTATGCTCGTCATCGCGAATCACCTTGGGGTCGCGGAAATCCCATCCCCCCGAATCCTCCCCGTTCTTGCCGGGGTTCTCAATCACAATCGGACGATCCTTGGCATATTCCCACGTACGCCCCTGATCCTTGCTGTAAGCAAGGCCAATGCGCTGGTTGCCATTTGGACCATCCGGGTTATAGGAGGTATAATAGGCGATCAGACCTTTGCCGCCCGAATTCGTGAACAAGCCTGATGTATTCGTTACATCGGCCACAGCAGATCCGGACCAGATATGCCCGTAATCATTCCACGGAAGTGCAATCGGCAGACGTTTCCAGTTCAGCATATCCTTGCTGACGGCATGAGCCCATGTGCCTCCATCCTGATGGAAAAGATGGTACTCACCTTCGAAATAGACCAGCCCGTTCGGGTCACTGGCGTAACCACGGATCGGTGTATAATGATACTGAGGACGGTAGGTTTCAGTATAATAGCTGTTAGCCTCCGTGACATAAGTATTCTGGAAGTAAGCGCTTCCCTTTTTCACAACAAGACCGACGTTTCCTGTTGAATACGAATGATCGGTTACATCGATTGCTGGCGGAGTATAACCGTCCACGAAAATTTGAATCCGGTTACCCATCGCCTTTACTTCCACATAATGCTTCGCCCCCGCTAAGCTCGGGTAAGATCGCTCTGAGCTTGTAATTGCAGTTCCATCCGCTTTCGTCAGGGATACGCGGACCTGCTCTCCTTCCTTCACCAGAGTGGCTTCATATCCACGGGCTCCATCGGTAGAGGAGCGGAAAGCAAGAGCGGCAGCAGCATCGGAGCGGAAAGCGATTGTTCCTTCATATACAAAGTCAGCAGCTTGCCTGCTATAGATTTGCTGGGCCTTGCTCTGGTCTACAGACGTTCCTTTTTGGCCGCTGAGGTCAGGCTGCCACTGTCCTTTTTTTACAAGCACCATACCCAAATTTCCTTTGAGATCGCTAACGGTTATGTTCTGGAACAAGGCAGACCCATCCCAGACGTGGACCCCAAGGCGGCCGGAGCGGTATGAACTGTCTTGAATATCAATCACAGGCTTGTATTGAGTTCCCCAATAAACTTTCAGCGAGGTCCCTTCAGCCTTTACCTTGAGATGATAGATCTCCCCTGCCTTGAGAGAAACCTGATGCGCTTCATTTAATTTACCTGTCCCACCGACCGCATCTTTTAAACGGATAATACCGGACTGCGGTGAAATTTGAAGCATATACGAGTTCAACCCGTCTTCATTAGAACGGAAGAGCAAAGAAGCATCCGCTTGCATATCCTTGATCATAACATCGGCTTCATACAGGAAATCATCTGCTATCGTTTCAGAGATGGCCATTACGTTCTCCTGCGGATCAGATGTCAGCAGGAGCCCTTCTGCGGTATCTCCCCACTTGCCTTTTCCCTTTACCTGCCATCCTGTCAAATTTGTATTTACATTGATAGCGTTTTCAAAAATAGAAAGACCCTCCTTTTCCGATTTTCCTGTGCCACCTTCCGCCAGTACAGCCCAGCCGATATCAGGACTAGCGGCGTAAACTCCAGATAAAGTCATAATGATAGCCATCATCATGAGGATGTATAGTCCAGCTTTGAATTTCTTTTTCATCAATTACCCTCCATTTCTACTTAGCGAATAATCATCTTCTACCAGAAAAACTCAACAAAATCACAGCTGGCTATACCAAGCTCATTTTGGATTACCTCCAGCCTTATTTTTAAAATATTTGTTCATTTAATTGTTCGCTATATTTACATTTATAATTATATGTTATAAACAATAATTTATATAATGTAAAGTGTAGCGCTTTCAAAAACAAAAATCAATGAAAATTTAACCTCATTAGAAGGTATCTAGCTCTCTTCCTTTTCTTAAGAGAGCACCGCTTTATCCTATATATTATAGAATTCTTTGCTTATGTAACCCTTACTACAAAAAAGGCAGAGAGTAGTGTAGTATAAGAGGGAAATGTTTGTTCTCTGAATCGAATATATTTTCAAACTAAAATTACATGTATGTTTACAGTTGAACAAATTCTTGTTTATCATTTAAGATTTCATGAAAAAGGATAAAAAGGAGCTTATTATGGCTGAGAAAGTAACGGTTCAAGACATCGCGGATGCAATGGGGCTGTCTCGAAATACCATATCCAAAGCCCTCAATAACCACCCGCAAATTCCAGAGGGCACAAAGAAGAAAGTAATCCAAAAAGCAGCGGAGATGAAATACAAAAACTATAGTTTCATGAATGGAGGCAATATTGCTCTTCTTACACGAGGAGACATTAACGCCATCAGCTTCTACTCTGAAACGATTAAAGGGATGGAAATCTCCCTGCGCGCTGAAGGCTTTAATCTGATCTTATCTCTTGTCAATCCTGAGGATATCCATTCATGCACACTTCCTGCCAACATTAACCAGGCCAATGTGAACGGAATTGTATGCATTGAGATCTTCCAAGAAGCCTATATCGAAACTATTCTAAACACAGGCATTCCAACGGTGTTTATCGATTTCTTGCCAGAGTCGTTGAACTCTACACACAAATTCGACATCCTCTTGATGGAGAATGACCGCACGACATACAATCTTACTCGTTCTCTCATTGAACGCGGCCATTCGGAGATCGGATTTATCGGAGACCACAATCACTGTCGAAGCTTCTATGAGCGTTGGCTTGGTTACGATCGAGCCCTCCGGATGCATCGCGCTTCATCTGGAGAGACGTTCAGCATCACGCTTGAGGACAGCAATCCTTATCTATCCGTTGCGTGGATGCTTGAACAGTTGAAGCAGCTGCCAAAGCTTCCGACAGCGTTTGTTTGTGCCAACGATGATATTGGAATTGCGGTTATTCGTGCCCTAAAGGAGCTGCACATCGATGTTCCTGGACAAATTGAAGTAACAGGTTTTGACGATATTGCCAATGCCGAGATTATCGATCCTCCGCTCACGACCGTACATACTTATCCGTACGGACTCGGTACACGCGTTGTTGAGTCCTTGTTGGCTCGATTGGAGCAGCCGGATCGACGGAATGAGACCGTTCATCTCGAGACATGCATTGTTCATAGAGGCTCCACGAAGTCTTCCTAATTGAGTTGTCTCTAGCAAAGAAAGGGAAACAATTTTATTCAGAGCATATAAAAGGATTTAATACGATAGGAGAGAATCGTTATGACACGGATTGGCTATCAAAGACGGTGGAATGTAGAATATTACTCTGTTTTGTCCCATGTGCCGCCCATAACAAAAAAAGATCCGCCAAAGCGGATCTCTCACATTTATTGATTGCTTATTTTTTTACAATGACCGGCCGTACGGGCTTTGTTGTCAAGACATTAAGTGCGTCACGCACTCCTGTGGCGAAAACAAGCGGCTTTTCTACTTTTTCGAAATGAATGTACCAAAGATTGGGGTTAGCGAATAGCCAGTGATTGTGCAGTGCCGTCACTTTGACGCCATGTTTACGGAGTCGAGAGATAAACGGATTAATTTCTGCAGTCAAAATCACGGTTTCGCCAAGACATAATCCTTTTCCGTTACGGCCAATACTTTCGAAAGAAAAAGCTTGGGGGATTGCAAGAAAGGATCTGGTCTTTTTCCCCAAAATAGTCGGCTTGATGTTATTTCTGACCGTAGATGCCGTGCAAACTCCATTAATGATTTGAGGTGTTGCCTTTAATATAGCGGCAAACTGTTTACAAAGCGGACTAATTGCCATTCCTATTCACTCCATTCCTTTAGAGTTCACTAGCATCATATGAAAAAATAGGAGAATGGTAAGGGCAAATAACCGTTATCATTAATCTAATTTGCTATATTATCGATGGCCTAACGATGTATTATTGCGGCCAGTCTCTGAAATTGACTTAACGACAGATATAGATATTTATGACAAGTTTTTGCGTTGGTGTATCGGCTTGAAATTGACGCTTTAATAGATGCTCTGCTTTACATGCAGACTTTCCTATTGGTTTACGTTTCTTCACTTTGACACAACATTGCAGCCCCTCACGATTAAATTGTCTGTTTGGATATCGCCCCGAAATATTCTACAACTACCTCACGGAATTCCAGAGCAGCCCGCGAAATGTACCGACTCTTGTGCCATAATAAAGCGATTTCCCTTACCAATTCGCGATTCTCCACTGGGATATATTGGATATATTCTCGCGAATTCCTTGCCGTGCTTGGTATGAAAGCTATGCCAATTTCTGCTTCCACAAGAGCGCTTAGCCTTGCAGGTTCATCTCCCTCATACACATATTGGGGTGCAAATCCAACCGATTTGCATACAGAGTCCACTAAATCGCGAGTACCGTAGCCTCTTTTTACACCGACAAACCATTCATCCCTTAGTTCTATCAAGGATATGCTTTTTCGGTTTGCCAGGCGATGCCCCTTTGGAACAGCGACAAGAATCGGGTCGATGCACACGATTTGACATTCAATATCATCCCCTTCTATCGGAGGTGAGGACAAGCAGAAATCGACCTCTCCTCTATGAAGAAGCGTAACCATTTCCTGCGTGGTAAGCATTTGTACATGAAAATGGATATTAGGCATCTTTTTCCGAAACTCTCGAAGGATATTAGGCAACGTGCTTGCAGTGGTCACCGCCAATTCGAGTGTGCTATGTTCCAGAATAGATAGATCCCTAATCTCCTGCTTCCCCTGTTCCAATTCAAACAAAGCTCTTTCCGCACGGCGAAGGAATCTGCTTCCGAACTCATTCAATCGCAGTTTCCTCCCTGTTCGATCGAATAGAGGGACCCCCAGATCCTCCTCCAGGCGTTGAATCGTTTTGCTCAGTGACGATTGAGTAACATGCAGACTTCGTGCAGCTTCGGTCACATGTTCCAATCGAGCTACCGCGATAAAATATTGCAATTGAAGAAGTTCCATTTCCTATCCTCCCATCCATTCCCTCAAGTCAATGAAATCATAACATGAAATGCGTTGGAGTAAATACCTTATTTCAAGTACGATATCATTAAAACACTTTGGGGGGAACTCAAAAATGAATGCCCGTAGCTGGTGGTTGATGATTTCCGTTGGACTGGGGATACTCTTGAACCCATTAAATTCTTCGATGGTTTCTGTTGCTATTCCAAGGTTGCAAAATGTGTTCCAACTCGACTTTACAGTAGTTTCTTGGATTATTTTTTCTTTCTACATTGCGAGTGCTATCGCTCAACCAGTCATGGGAAAGGCCAGTGATTTATTCGGTCGCAAGAAGTTATTTATCACCGGGCTTTTGGTAGCCTTCTTTGCCTCATTATTAGCTCCACTATCACCCAACTTTGGGTGGCTCATCGTGTTCCGTATTGTGCAATCCATCGGAACAAGCATGATAGTTGCGGTTGGAATGGCCATTGTACGAATTCATATTACGGAGAAGCAAGCGACTGCGCTATCTGTTTTGTCCATATTCCTGTCTGGAGCAGCAGCAATTGGACCCTTTATTGGCGGGGTCTTGATTCATTGGTGGGGTTGGCATGCTATCTTTTTCGTCAATATTCCATTTGTGGTGGTGAGCATTCTATTAGCTTGGAGGACGATCCCTAAGGACGAACCGCCAATATCCGTTTCAAGCAACATGTCCTTTCGTAAATGGATTAATATGATTGACGCGTCAGGCATCCTGCTTTTCACAGTGGGTCTGGTTGCCCTGCTCGTTGGATTACTGTCAGCAAAATCATCCGGGCATGTCTCATTATTAAGTATCATTGTCGGACTGATAGGCCTCATGCTACTTTTAGCTTTCGTACGACATGAGTTAAAAATGACGTCACCCTTTATTCCTTTACGCACATTCGCCAAATATCCTGCGATGACTTGGGTCAATGTCGAATTCATGCTCGTAAACGTTCTTTTTTACTCGCTCTTTTTCGGGCTTCCTTCCTACTTGCAAATGGTGCGTCATGTCAGCGAATTCCATACAGGGATTCTTATGTTAAGTTTAGGCTTGTGCTCACTCGTTGCTTCTCCATTGGCAGGACGATGGATCGATAAATCGGGACCCAGGCCGGCACTGTTAGTGTCCGCAATGTTAATGACATTGGGGTCAGTGTGGATCGTGACATTGAATCAAACTTCGCCGGTGATTAGTGTGTGCTTGGCTTTAGCTGCCTTCGGAATTAGTAACGGGTTGAACAATGTCGGTATGCAAGCGGCCTTGTTCAAAAGTTCACCGAAAGAAATAATCGGTGTAGCATCCGGATTATTTAATACATCAAGATACTTGGGAACCATTCTCTCCTCATTGTTGATAGGCATCGTTATGGGAGGTAAGTTCAGCTTCGAGGGATTTCGGATGCTTGGGATTATCCTCACGGTAATTGCTTTGTCCTTGGTGTTCATGAGCCGGCGTCGCCGGGAGTCAGGGCAATTGCAAGAATCGTAGGTTCACCAAGTTCAAATCTGCAAACTATTTTTTAGTATTCCAATTTCATGTGCAGAGCAACTAAAACTGAACATAAAGCTTTGCTATCGTCTGATTTATACGGGTCTTAAGTTTCCTTTGCCCGAAACTGTTGCACTCAGCGTCCCATTCTTAAGCACGATGATGGAGAGCAGCGGAATCATCGTGCCGCTCTTTGCTCTTTGCAGGCATACATGATGATTAGCGCAGCGTCAGCGTAGCGTTCATGATGTATGTATGTATGTCTTCTTTGATTTGGCCCACAGCCCTTACGCTCCGTGGGTTGAGTTAAGCGAGCGCCAGGATGTAGAGCCCCTTGGCCGGGACGCTTTCCCCCGGCGTAGGCGCTCTGTTAACGGAGTGAGTAGCATGGAGCCTCCCGCTAGTTGAACACGAACTAGAAGCTACCTTAGATATCCTCCATTATTAATATCGAATGTTGCACCTGTATAATGCTTCGATTTATCAGATAATAAGAAGGTAACCGTATCAGCGACATCTTCAGGTAATACAGGTGTATTGATCAGATGGTGACTTAAATACTCCTTTTTTCTCCAATCAGGAATTGCATCCATCATTGGAGTTTTAACCATCGTAGGAGCAACAGCGTTCACTCGAATGTATGGTGAGAAATTTATTGCACAGCTTTTACTTAAGCCCAGTATGGCAGCTTTTGATAACCCATAAATAGCATCCGAACTACCTTCTATACCTGACACTGAAGACATATTCACGATCACTCCCTTACGTTGGCTTTCCAACAATATCTTACTGAACATTTGGGAGAAATAAATATACCCCTTTACATTTATATCTAGGACTTTATCAATTTCATCTGCTTCATAGTCCAGTATATTTTTCGCCAAATAAATCCCTGCATTATTAACTAAACCATCTACGTCGGAATGTTCAGTTTCTATATATCCGAAAAATTTAGCGACCTGTTCATATTTACTTACATCTAACTGATATGTATGTAGAAAATGGTGGTGATCCATTGACCGTTTTAAATCGTGTATGGAATCTTTATTAATATCGCACGCAATTACTGAAGCGCCTTTATGTAAGCATTGTTTGACAATTTCTTTTCCGATTCCAGAAGCCGCACCCGTTACGATAACTTTTCCGTTTTTTAGCATTTATGAAGCTCCTCTCGTAATTAACTGCTTCTCTAATTAACTAAATCGTATCATGAACATATCCATTAACCTTGTTTTAACTATCCTGCCCGTGAGGCATTGAAACCCCGTCAGCTAAACTGTTCACCCCCTACTTGTAGAACCATTGTTTGAGGCTGGTTGGGACGAGATCCCGTATAACAAGTAAAGTTATGATACTGTAAGCAGGACTAAAAGCCTTCCATCACTGCGTTGGATGGTCATTTGCCGTGCTCAATTTCAGTATAACATTATTTTCAAAGTACACCTGTAAGTGTTTTTTCTCCATATGAAGCTTCTTTTTGACAATCGTAAGTACAAGCTTTTCTTTCACCCCAGGAGCATTGACAGTCACCGTCTTCTTGTCAGCGTTCCAGACTAAATTAAGCTTTAGCGGCTTCAAAGAAGCCAAAATCCACAGGCAAATAAAGAGACGTCCCTACTGCCCAGGGCGTCCTTAAACAGATCAATCAGAATAAGCTATTGTTTTCTTTTCTCATTAAGAATAGGTTGGATAATATCTTTATAGGATTGAGCTTTTACAGTGAAATCTTTCCGTTGACCTTTCTCATCTTTATATAAAGTCTTGATATTCTCATCCCTGTCATTACCCATCGTAATATCAGTTACCCATTCGACGTAATTATAACTTGGTTTTTGGCCAACACTGGATGCATTATCAGCCAGACCATTACTGGCAACGATATAGCTGCCCGAAGCTTTTCATAGTTTGCCTTGTAGCCAAAGTTCTCCGAAACAAAACGAATAGGTACCAATATTCTTCTCTGGGTCACTTGAACGGGCACATCTACCTGCACTGTTGTCAATTTTGAAAAACTTTATATTGAAATTGATCCTTACATTTTTAACGGGACTCTTCGCTATATATTTACTTATTGGAAAAGTAGAAGTAAGTGGTTTAGTTGTTAGCTTTATAAGCACAGGATTATTAGCACTAGCATATCTGGCTGTGTATTTAATAAAGAAAGTGCGTAAATGAAACCGCATTTCTAACACCGCCTCGATTCCGAAAAAGACAAAAAAAGCACAACCCATTAAGGATGTGCTTTTTTTGTCGTGCTTGGCAACGTCCTACTCTCCCAGGACCCTGCGGTCCAAGTACCATCGGCGCTGGAGGGCTTAACGGTCGTGTTCGGGATGGGTACGTGTGGAACCCCTCCG
>NZ_JAIVEM010000065.1 GCF_020404765.1 Paenibacillus sp. BJ-4 | reverse complement strand
GCGTTCGTCCTGAGCCAGGATCAAACTCTCCAATAAAGACCAACCGAGGTTGGTTATAGAAAGAGCGATTAGCTCATGTTGAAACTGACGAGATAAAAATATCTCTTTTTGCTCCAGTTCCGTCCAGCTTTAGAGCATGTCCGAAACCTTCGCCATTTACTCACTCGTTGTTCAGTTTTCAAAGATCAATCCTCGTGAATTCTTTTATCATCTTCACTTTGTCTCACCACCGCATCTCAGCGGCGACTTGATTAATATAACACATATTCGGGATTTAAGTCAACACTTTTTTTAAAAAGTTATTTTTAATTTTATTCAAGCGTTGTTCTCACAAAAAAATTCCCGGGCTTTAAGAGCCGAGAACTAATGTATCATATAATTGAATTTGCCGTCAACTATATTTTAAAAATATCACATTTCCATAAATAGGTTCTTATATGGCCTGTCCGAATAATATCATTTTCAGTCCCAATAGAAGCGCAATTCCAGGCAAGCCTAATATCGTTACCGTTCCCATTGTCACCGGATTAATCGGAATATACACCTGCGTGATCCACCCTGAATAATTGATAACATACAGCGCGATTGCCGCCAAAGCCATATGCGCCCCAAACACCGTTAGCCAACCGATACCCAGTTTTTTTTTGAAAATTAGATATGCCAGTACCACCATACAGGCAATCAGTACAAACCAGACCGCCCCTCTCATTCTGCTCTCCGTTTATGAACACGATCCGGATCATGAACATACCCCGGTTCATCTGCAGGTAGGTGGAAACGATGTAAACCCTGCTGTTTGGCACTTTTTAAGTGGATCTGATATTTACGCTCCGCAGCTTCCAGAACAAAAATGGCATAGTCGATCTCATCCTTACCGGTAGCTTCATGAAATAAACGATGCGCTCTTAACCATTCTGCATGTGAAGTTCTAATCTGGGCAAACAATTCCTGCCGATACTCCGCTTCTGATTTGTCGTGCTCTTGGCGACGAAAATTTTGCTTCATCCGTTCCCACATCCATTCATCCTCCTCACAAGCTGAATTGTGTTTACAGTCTGCAAGACTACCTTATTCATACTTATTGAACAGAGGACAAACTTAGAACCTGGAACGATCCTTAACTGACTTATCTTCACAAACAAAAAGGAGCCATGCGGCTCCCCAAGCGTGTTCAGAATGTCCATAGGACATTTAAGCACTCATATATATAACGTATAAATACACTTGTTAATTGAGCTCTCTACGGCCTTCAAGTGCTTTGGACAAGGTAACCTCATCGGCATACTCCAAATCTCCACCGACTGGCAATCCGTGAGCAATACGAGTAACCCTGATCTCAAAAGGACGCACCAGCCGCGAAATGTACATGGCCGTGGCCTCTCCTTCAATATTCGGATTCGTCGCCAAAATCAACTCCTTAACGCGTTCATCACTGAGCCTATTCAGTAATTCCTTGAGCTTAATATCCTCAGGACCAATTCCCTCCATAGGAGAGATTGCTCCGTGGAGCACATGGTAAAAACCATCAAACTCTTTGGTGCGCTCCATGGCAACCAAATCCTTAGAATCCTGAACAACACAAATGACGGAAGCATCCCTCGTCTTATCCTGACAGATCCGACAAGGGTCGGTGTCCGTAATATTGCCGCAGACTGAACAGAAATGAAGATTGCGCTTCACATTGACCAACGCTTTGGCAAAATCAATTACATCATCTTCCTTCATCTTCAGTACGTGAAAGGCCAACCGGGCAGCCGTTTTCGGCCCCACTCCCGGTAGGCGCGTAAAAGCATCAATTAGCTTTGCAATCGGCTCCGGATAATACAATAGCGTGTTTCTCCTTTTTGCGGCAGACTAGAACAAGCCCGGTATTTTCATACCGCCTGTAAATTTGCCCATATCATTGTTAGCCAATTCGTCTGCTTTGGACAAAGCATCATTGACCGCAGTCAGCACGAGATCTTGCAGCATTTCTACATCATCAGGATCTACAGCCTCCGGTTTGATCGTGATGGACAACACTTTTTTATGCCCATTTACCTCTACAGTCACAACACCGCCGCCGGAAGTACCTTCGATTACTTTTTCACCAAGCTCCTCTTGGGCTTTCAGCATTTGCTCCTGCATTTTTTTCACTTGCTTCATCATCTGGTTCATATTATTCATTTTAATCATCTCCTTTAATGAAGTATAACTTTGATTTAGTCTTTAATGACTACCAGATCTTCCCCGAAAAGCTGAATAGCTTCATCAATCCAGGGCTCTTTAGACTTTCCCGGCGTATCTTGCTCCGGCTCCAGTTGGAATTCTTCGGCAGGCTGGTCGGAAACTCCTTCAATCGCAGCATTCCAATCCTTTTGCATCATCGTCACCAGACGATAAGGATGACCCAGCTGTTCATGCAGAACCTTCTCAATAACCTGCTTATTCGCAGGCTTTTCGGTAGTCTCACGATGAATATTGTTCTTAAAGGCTACCAGCACGCTGTCCTCTAATACAGAAACCGGCTCACCGTCCATAAACCACGCATGAACCGTGACCTTTGCCTCTTTGACTCCTTGCAAAATCTGACTCCACTTACGCCCTGTCGCTGCAAATGCTTCGCTCGACTTCTCAGCGATATAACGATCCAGCTGAGGGGGGAGCTTGGCTGGAGTAGAAATTCGTGGAGCAGGGGTACGACCACCGGAGGCCTGGCGACCACCCGATGTTGCCTCCTGGCCCGCTCCAACGGCTACCCCACTTTGCAATGCACGTTCCAACTTCTTCTCCAGCTCAGCAAGCTGACGCTTCAACGCTGCTACGTCTCCCTGATCAGCAGCAACAGTGCCAGAGCGCTGTGCTGTCGACTGAGCAACAGCTCCCACTTCCCCCGGAATGCTGCACAGTTTCAAGAGAGCCACCTCAAACAAAGTTTGTGGCTGAACAGCATATTTCATCTCACTCTGATAACGGTTAAGAGTGTCGATCATCCCAAAGAGTTGCTCCTTGGTAAAAGCATCTGCTACTTCCTTGAACTGCTCCGGGTCCAACACTCGCTCTGTCATTTTAGTCGCCTGCGGCACCATCTTGATCATAAGCAGATCCCGGAAATAGTACAAGAGATTCTCCATGCACTTATCCGCGCTTTTGCCTTCCTGCATAAAGTTCTCAATCATTTGGAGCACTGTACCTACGTCTTCTTTCAGCAGCGCCAAGGCAAGCTTACCGAATTGCTCGGACGCAATACCTCCTGTCATATCCAGTACCTGCTGATAGGTAACCCGACCGTCTGTAAATGAGGCTATCTGGTCCAAAACGCTGACCGCATCCCGCATTCCACCATCCGAAAGACGCGCAATGTACTGCAGTGCATCTGTATCAGCCTGAATATTCTCCTGCCGACATATAAGGTCAAGCCGTTCTGTCTGCTCTTCCAGCGATATCCGCCGGAAGTCAAAACGCTGGCAGCGCGAAATAATCGTCGCCGGGATTCGATGTGGTTCAGTCGTCGCCAATATGAACATAACATGTGGCGGCGGCTCTTCCAGCGTCTTCAGCAGCGCATTGAACGCTTCCGTCGTCAGCATGTGCACCTCATCAATGATATAAACCTTGTGCCGCACTTCTGTCGGCGCATATTTGACTTTATCGCGCAAATCACGAATCTCTTCAACGCCCCGGTTGGAGGCTGCATCAATTTCCTGTACATCCATAACTGCCCCGGCCGTGATCCGTTTACAGGCTTCGCATTCGTTGCAAGGTTCCGGCGCAGGTCCATGCTCGCAATTGATTGCCTTGGCCAAAACTTTGGCCGCACTTGTCTTACCCGTTCCTCGCGGACCACTGAACAGGTAAGCATGGGACGTGCGATTTTCACGAATGGCGTTCTGCAATGTCTGGATAATATGCTGTTGTCCTACCATGTCTTTGAAAGCCTGAGGCCGCCAAGCACGGTACAACGCTATATGTTCCAATGCGCGTTACCCTCTTTCCCATTCACTTTCATGACCATTCACAGTCACTTCATTATACTATACTCCCGTCCGAATCTAAACCAGACACCTTCCAATTTATAAACACAAAAAAACATCTTCGCATTGACTGCCAAGATGTTCTGATTCCTGATATAAACCGTGCACCTGTTATTGATCGTTGTGATCCGAGCGGCAACCCTGAACAACAACTCGGGCTAGGCAACCCTCCGGCACAAGAGTGGGCTTGCTTATGGCTGCTTCCTTCCGGACCTGACCAGGTTCACAAGTACTCATTGCGGAGGACCCAACCGTCAACATTGTGCGCAGGGACCAGCCTCACATCAACAACACCTCTAACAGGAATTCAACCTCGCTATAGCGGATTGCGAGTTACAGGGCACCGCTACCTCCCCATCTAGCACGGTGAAAATAAGTATATCTCATGGCTGTACAAAAAGCAAATAGCAAATACCGACAAAAAGAGCCTTCTGCAATTGCAGAAGGCTCTAAAAACTTTATAACTTGTGGTAACTCATTAGATACCGTATTTCTTTTTGAAACGATCCACGCGTCCACCAGCATCAATAAACTTCTGCTTACCTGTGAAGAACGGGTGGCAAGCGGAGCAAATCTCCACACGCAAAGATTCTTTCACAGAACCAGTTTCAAACGAATTCCCGCAAGCGCAAGTAACATTAGTTACGTTAAATTTCGGTTGAATAGCTTGTTGCATTAACTTTCACCTCTTTCCGCCCTGAACGTCCTATCAGTCCAGAGTTGTATGAACACATGTTCACATTATAGCACTTGAATATAAGTGTTTCAACACCTGTTTTGCACATCCAAAACTGGCGTAAAACAGGTACATTTCAGACTGCTATCGACCATTTTAAGCTCTGGCAAATTTGGGACGTGCCTGCCCTGGTGGGGGTACATGAGTATAGGACCCGATAACGACATCAGGCAGCTCTTCCCGGTAAATCTCAAGCATTTGCTTCATGCCAAGTATGTCTCCTTGAGCAGGTGGAATCAGCTCCAAATAGCTTTCTGGATCAATATTCAAATTACGCATCTGAATCAGCTTGAGCTTAGTACGCTTGGCGAACTCAATCATCGCCTCGATTTCTTCCTCACGATCAGTCACACCAGGGAAGATCAGATAGTTAATCGACGTATATACACCCTGCTCAGAGGCATATCGAAGTGATTTCTCTACATTGGCTAACGTATAGCCTCTCGGCTTGTAATAAGCATTGTAATGATCGTCCAGTGCACTAATTGTGCTGACCCGCATCAGATCAAGACCTGCATCTACGATCCCCCGGATATGATCGTTCAAGCCCGCATTGGTGTTGATATTGATATATCCCATATCCGTAACGGAGCGTACTTCCTTGATCGCATCAATAATCAGCTTGGCTTGAGTGGAAGGCTCGCCTTCGCAACCTTGCCCAAAACTGATAATGGATTCCGGTGTTTTCAGGTGTTCCAGCATGACCTCTACAATTTCTTCAACACGGGGGCGGAAATTCATTCTTGTCTGCGGAGATACAAAGCCGCTGTCATCCGGCTGTTCAGATATACAGCCGAAGCAACCGGCATTACAAGAATAAGATACCGGAACCCCTCCCTCCCAGCGATTCAGGAATGTGTTCGAGGAAGTAAGACATTCGTAGCCTAACGCACAGTTGGACAAATGTTGGTACAGTCGGTTTTCCGGATATTGCTCCGTCATCCGCTGAACCCCCAGCTTGACCTGATGACGGTCACAGTTTTCCGGATTCCATTTGGATGGACTGTCGCTCTGCTCTGCGGTTACATAAAACGCCCCATCTTTCCAGACCACGGCAGAATAACCGAACAAGGGGAGCTTATATTCTTTATCGGTTTTCACATACCCCGGTAGACACAAGCGTGTAAAACCTTGCGGCAATAAGGCCCCTACTGCCTGCATGTCTCCAGGTAGAGAAACCATTTCCCCAGTTTCAGGGTTCATACCGACCGGGCGGGTGTTGGGCAAACCTACCAGCGTAGCTCCTTCCGGTAGCGGAATAAGCTCATCCTCCATGATCTCAACAATCATGTCTGCACTGCGGGCAAGCCCATACAAAGAAGCATGATCATATACATTGCCTTTTTCGTCGGCATACACCAAATACATTATGGAACTCCTTTCGCTCCGTCAAGCTAACACCATTAACAGAATGAATCGTAACGGCCGCGGTCTTGCGGAACAGATAAAATACATGGATAGGGTTTAGTTGGTCGATGCCGGGACCGACGTTGCGGTAGAACGCGTGGTTCTCCGTTGTTGACCGCCTGAGCTGCTAGGCGATCCACCAGAAGGTGTCGTCAAATCAAACGAAGCCAAAAATTCGGCGTTATTTTTGCTGTTGCGTAGTTTTTTGAGGAAGCCTTCCACAAAATCATGACTTTCTGTCATATTTTTACGAATAGCCCAAATGGTATCCAGTTCTTCCTTGCTCAACAGTACTTCCTCGCGACGTGTGCCGGAACGGCGAATATCAATCGCAGGGAAGATACGACGTTCTGCCAGTTTGCGATCCAAATGAAGCTCCATATTGCCTGTACCTTTGAACTCTTCATAGATGATATCATCCATGCGCGATCCTGTATCAATCAACGCTGTAGCAAGGATTGTCAGACTGCCGCCTTCCTCCACGTTCCGCGCCGCACCAAAAAAGCGCTTCGGACGATGAAATGCCGCCGGATCAATACCCCCACTCAAAGTACGACCGGATGGAGGAATAACCAGATTGTACGCACGAGCCAAACGTGTAATGCTGTCCAGCAGGATTACAACATCCTTTTTATGCTCCACAAGACGCAACGCACGCTCCAATACCAGTTCTGCCACTTTGATATGATTTTCAGGAAGTTCATCAAATGTAGAAGCCACAACTTCACCTTTAACAGAACGCTGCATATCGGTCACTTCTTCGGGGCGTTCATCAATCAACAAGACAAAAAGCTCAATCTCGGGATTGTTGGTAGAAATGCTATTGGCAATTTCTTTGAGGAGAAGCGTCTTCCCAGCTTTCGGAGGTGCTACAATGAGTCCGCGCTGTCCAAGTCCGACAGGGGCCAGTACATCCATAATTCTCGTAGACAAATGGTTGGGGGAAGTTTCAAGGACTAATTTGGTTTGCGGATACAGTGGAGTCAGTGCAGGAAAATGTAGCCGCTCAGCAGCTTGCTCAGGACTTCTTCCATTGACTGCGTTAACTTGAAGCAATCCAAAATATCGTTCATTTTCTTTTGGCGTTCGGCATTTACCCGATACAAGATCGCCTGTTCTTAAATCAAACTTGCGGATTTGTGAAGCAGAGATGTAAATATCTTCGGTACTCGGGAGATAATTGATTGGCCTCAGAAAGCCATAACCTTCAGGGAGTATTTCCAGAACCCCCTGCATAAACATCAATCCGCTCTTCTCAGCTTGCGCACGCAGGATGGCAAAAATTAATTCTTTCTTCTTGAGCGTTCCGTAGTACGGGATCTGGTATTGCTTGGCCAGCTTGTACAGGTCGGTCAGCTTCATTTCTTCCAGATCGGAAATTTGCAGATCCATATAATAACCACCTATTCAATTATTAAGTCCATTCATACATTTAAATGATAGACAATGATATCATAAACACCATTAACATAATTTTAACCAAAACAAATAAAGTTATGCAGCCGTCTGCCTGGATTATACCGAATTATTCCGGTTTTCCGATAAAAGATTGTTAGGTATGAACTACAATCTTGTATCAAGCAGCGGCTGCATAGAGCCTTACCCATTCTATTGTTCATCCGTTCAGGGAGTTCAAATGGTGTATGGTTTAAATTATTCTGTCTGTCGCCATACGTCCGCGCCCAAATGACGCAGATTGGAGACAAGGTGATCATAACCACGGTCAATATATTCGACACCTGTCACCTCGGTTACACCTTCACTCACCGTAAGTCCAGCGATGACAAGTGCTGCTCCAGCTCGCAGATCAGCCGCTTTGACTTTCGCCGCATTCAAACGGCCGCCCTCAATGATGGCTGAGCGACCCTCTACGCGGATCTTAGCCCCCATTCGAACCAGCTCAGGGACGTGCTTAAAACGATTGCTGTACACGAAATCACTCAATACACTAACACCCTGCGCCTGGGTAAGCAAGCTGGTCATAGGAGATTGCAAATCCGTGGCGAATCCGGGGTAAACTAAGGCTTTAACGTCGACATGTTCATAACGAGACGCACCGAGTACACGAATACTTTCGTCATATTCCTCGATGCCAATACCCATCTCCTGCATTTTTGCAGTAAGGGCCTCCATATGCTTGGGAATTACGTTGTCGATCAATACATTGCCGCGGGTAGCCGCAGCAGCAATCATATATGTCCCCGCTTGTATGCGGTCAGGTATGATGGAGTGACGACAGCCATGTAGCTCAGATACGCCTTCAATACGGATCGTTTCCGTTCCGGCGCCCTTAATAATGGCCCCCATGGAGTTTAACAGAGTTGCTACATCTATAATCTCAGGCTCTTTAGCCGCATTTTCAATAATTGTGGCGCCTTTGGCACGTGCGGCCGCCAGCATGATGTTAATCGTAGCTCCTACGCTGCTGACATCCAAATAAATTTTGTTACCACGCAGCTCTTTGGCATGCAAATGAATAGCACCGTGCTCGTTTGTCACCGTAGCACCCAGCGCTTCAAAACCCTTAATATGCTGATCAATGGGCCGGGGTTCAAAATTACACCCTCCTGGCAAACCGATAATCGCTTCCTTGAATCTGCCCAGCATGGCTCCCATCATATAGTAGGAAGCTCGTAATTTCTTAACCGGTCCATTCGGCATGGGAATGGATTTAATAGAGGATGGATCAATTTTCATCTGGCTACCTTCCCAGGCAACCGTTGCACCAAGTTCCTCTAATATTTCGGAATACACCGCCACATCACTCAACAGCGGCAAATTGTCCAAAATGACTTCCGACTCTGCCAGAATGGCGGCGGGAATCAAGGCGATGGCACTGTTTTTGGCACCGCTGATGGAAACTGTACCTTGAAGCGGCCGTCCACCGGTGATCATCAATTTTTCCATAAGCTTGAGGGTCCCCCTACGTGTTTTGCAGTCGGTCAAACCATAAACTAAAACAACGAAATTTCAACTTTTTAGTGGTGAAAATGGAAAGACACCGGCTAAGCGGTGTGCTTTCCATACCAAACTATTCAACTATACAAAATTAATATTTTGTGCAGCAGAATTACATCTACAACCAAAAAATGGATCTAGTCCATGCAGCAGTATGACCAGTTCACTAGTTTACTCGTTATTACGCTTTGTTGTTGGAACCGAACTCACGAATTTTACCGATAACCGTTTGTTTGATCGCTTCACGACCTGGAGCGATGAATGTACGTGGATCGTAAGCATCTGGTTTCGCAGCAAGCACTTCACGAACCACTTTCGCAAATGCGATTTGGTTTTCAGTGTTTACGTTGATTTTGGAAGTACCCAGGGAAATGGATTTTTTAATGTCATGTGTAGGGATACCTGTTCCGCCATGAAGAACGAGCGGCAGTTTCACAGCATTGCGAATTTCTTCCATTTCTTTGAAGCCCAGGTTTGGCTCGCCTTTGTAAGGTCCATGAACGGAACCCAGTGCAGGAGCCAGTGTATCGATACCTGTTTCGTTAACGATACGTACACAATCGTCCAGCTTAGCGTACATTACGTCACCTACAACATCATCCTCTTGACCGCCAACCATTCCAACTTCAGCTTCAACGGAAACGCCTTTGGAATGTGCATATTCAACAACTTTTTTCGTTGTTTCGATATTTTTTTCGATTGGGCTATGGGAATCGTCAATCATAACAGATGTGAAACCAGCATCGATTGCTTCTTTACATTTTTCAAAGCTGGAACCATGGTCCAAGTGAATTGCAACTGGAACCGTAATTTTCATGTCATGAATAAGTCCTTCAACCATTTTAACAACAGTGTAAAATCCGCCCATGTGACGAGCTGCGCCTTCAGAAACGCCCAGGATTACAGGGGATTTTTCTTCTTCAGCAGCGCCCAAAATAGCTTGAGTCCACTCGAGGTTATTAATGTTGTATTGACCTACTGCATATTTTCCTTCGAGTGCTTTGTTCAACATGTCTTTCATAGATACCAATGGCATGGTTACAGTCCTCCTAAAGGTGTTTGGGTTTGTCTATCTTTTTAGCCGACATCACATACGGGCTTATTATACCACAACCCATGTTAAATACTAAACAAGCTTTTGCATATCAACACATACAAAAATCACGCTCAGGACGCCGTTTTATCATAGAATTGTATAAGGAGAGGATTTACTTTCAGTATTTCCCATAAACACAAACAAAAAACCCTGTTTGCTAACAGAGTTCTCAACCAAAGTGAATGATCTAGTCACCCCTGAGTTGTTTGTTCACAGCAATTCGCATTTCGTCAATATCAAAAGGCTTGGTAAAATGCATAAGCGCACCTAGCTCCGTCGCCTCTTTAATCATGTCCAGTTCACCATACGCTGTCATCATAATAACCTTGATATCAGGGTTCATGGCTTTTAAATGCTTCAAAATTTCGAGTCCGTCCATACCCGGAATTTTCATATCCAGCAGCACCAGATCCGGCGGTTCCTTTTCAACAATTTCAAGTGCAATTTTTCCGTTCGCTGCTTGAAAGGTCTCATAACCCTCACTTCCGAACACTTCCATCAATAAAATTCGTATTCCATTCTGGTCATCGACGATTAATACTTTTTTCTTTTCCAATGTTTTAACCTCCTAAGATCTTAAAACGAGGATCATGCAGCTATTGCCATAACAGCGTCCGATGACGTACAATATCCGTCCCATACCTAAAACTATATTCGATCCTGCAAAAAGAAAATCCTTCTCTTATACATAATTGTGGAATATTCTTTCATAATCAGGAATCAGGGGTAAAAAAAAAGACCTCCCGAGGAGGTCTTTTAAGCGTCGTTGTATTAACCTTGAAGCTGCAATGCTGCTTTTACAAATTCACGGAACAAAGGTTGTGGACGGTTTGGACGGGAAGTAAATTCCGGATGGAATTGTACTGCCAGGAACCATGGATGCTCTGGAAGCTCAACAATTTCCACCAAACGTCCGTCCGGTGAAGTACCAGAAATACGAAGACCTGCTTTTTCAATCACTTCACGATATTCATTATTGAATTCGTACCGGTGACGGTGTCTTTCGTATACCAGCTCGTCGTTGTAGCAAGCCGCAGCAAGGGAACCTTCCACCAGTTTGCACGGATACAAGCCAAGACGCATCGTACCGCCCAAATCTTCGATGTCTTTTTGGTCAGGAAGCAGATCGATAACAGGGTAATCGGTAGCCGGGTTGATTTCCGAGCTGTTGGCTCCTTCAAGACCAGCCAGGGAACGGGCAACCTCAATAACAGATACCTGCATACCCAAACAAATGCCGAAGAATGGAATGTTGTTCTCACGCGCATAACGGATCGTGCTGATTTTACCTTCAATCCCGCGATCGCCGAAGCCACCCGGTACGAGAATACCGCCAATGCCGCCCAGCATGTCCGCTACGTTCTCGTCTGTCACTTCTTCAGCATTCACCCAGCGGATTTTCACGTCCGCATTGGCATCAAATCCGGCATGGGAAAGTGACTCAACCACGCTTAAATACGCATCATGCAATGCGACATATTTACCAACAATGGCAATCTCGACCGTTTTATCCAACTTGCTGATTCGATCAACCAACCCTTCCCACTCCGTCATATCCGGTGCAGGGGTTGTCAGCTTCAGGTGGTTAACGACGATTTCGTCCAAGCCTTCTTCACGCAGGTTCAACGGAACCTCGTAGAGAGTCGAAGCATCGCGACATTCTACCACAGCGTTCGCGTCAATATCGCAGAACAGCGCAATTTTGGCCTTCATATCGGAGGACAGTTCATGCTCTGTACGGCAAACTATGACATTTGGCTGAATGCCGATGCTGCGCAGTTCTTTTACACTGTGCTGAGTTGGTTTGGTTTTAACCTCACCAGCAGCTTTGATATAAGGAATAAGCGTTACGTGAATGTACATTACATTCTCACGCCCAACTTCGCTTTTGAGCTGACGAATAGCCTCCAAAAATGGCAAGCTTTCAATATCGCCTACTGTACCGCCAATTTCTGTAATAATGACGTCCGAACCCGCTTCGCGGCCTGCGCGGTACACACGCTCCTTGATTTCGTTCGTAATGTGAGGGATAACCTGTACTGTACCGCCCAAATATTCTCCGCGACGCTCTTTGCTGATTACGCTGGAATATACCTTGCCTGTTGTGACATTGCTGTTCTTGGACAGATTAATATCAATAAAGCGTTCATAGTGTCCCAGGTCAAGATCCGTTTCCGCACCATCATCCGTTACGAACACTTCACCGTGCTGGTAAGGACTCATGGTGCCCGGATCGACATTCAGGTAAGGATCGAATTTTTGGATCGTTACCTTTAGTCCCCTGTTCTTCAAAAGCCTCCCCAGTGAAGCTGCCGTAATCCCTTTGCCCAAAGAAGACACAACCCCGCCTGTCACAAAAATATACTTTGTCACTGTTCAAAACCCTCCTAGATAAAATGCAAAATTCAGGCGACATTATGATGTTATCGTAACCCGTTTACACGGGTTATCATCCATGAAGAAGGCAGCGGATTTATTTTCCACGCCGCCGCCCTAAGCCCTCTTTCATGAGTGAAAACACCCCTATAAAAAACAAAAAAGCACTCCCGTAGTACGGGGCACTTTTATACAAAAAAGCAAACATATAAGTGAATCAATCATAAGCCCAAGCAATAGTTTACCCCGTGTCCAATCCCCTGTCAAGGAAGTTATCTGTGTTAATTTACCCATTGCACGAGATTGGAATGAATCCACCTGAAAGCTTCAAATCGGGAGGGGTTTCAAGAAAACGGTCATGAAAAAAGGGAGAGCATATCTCCCCTTACAGTCTGTTCCTAGCGAAGCGAGTCGTCGTCATCATCCAACGAATCCTCGTCATTTTCTTCTTCTGTATCGTCCTCATCACTGAGGTCTTCGTCGTCTATGACTACGTCTTCATCACTATCGTCATCTTCACCGTCGAACAGCTCATCTTCGCCGTCCTCGTCTTCACTATCTGCATCGAAGTCATCATCAGAGTTGTAGGTTTCCTCTTCCTCATGATAGTCGTCTTCGTCGTCATCGTCTTCGTCGTTAATAATACGAGGGCGCTTGGCGCCTGTCAGGGCATCTTCGGATTTATCCACCGGATACCAACGTTTCAAGCCCCACAGATTCGTACCGACACAGGCAAAACGCCCGTCAATGTTGATTTCAGTATATAGCTGAGCAATAACGTCATTAATTTCTTCATCGGACAAGCCACGCAATTTGGCGACTTCACTCATCAGGTCACGGTAATAATATGGAGTATTGGCCGCTTTCAAAACCATAAATGCCAAATCCACCATCGGGGTCTCGTGGACTTTCTCCGGGTCAATCTTTAAGTTGAGTGGGGTACTCACCTAGGGACACTTCCTCTCACACGTAATTCACAAGAACATGTTTCAGAGCATACACGATACATGCAATACTAACATATCCATTATCAAAACTAAGTAAAACCTATTTGGAAGCAAATTGCAAGTTAAACATGGGTATCGACACAAATTCCAGAAATATCCCTTGGACAAGACGGCACAAGTAAAAAGACGGGGTCCCCCCCGTCTTCGACTGTACCCACTCCGGGAGCTTTCCCCCAAAGTTGTTGCACAAGAGCTTATGCCCTCCATGTATCGTATGTGTCCTCCATCACTTTGACACGACAAGCAGGCCTATTTCCATAAAAAAGGGGCAGGTTTCCCATGCAGGCGCTGACGCTTGCTCATACAATACCTCAGCATGGCTCATCGGAGGGGGACCGTCTCAAATGGACTATCCTGGTTTTTTGCAGCGTTTGCATGAGGGTATTTCGGAGCCGTCCGGCAGTGGACGGCACAAACAGATCATTACGTTCGATAAGCCTCATCAATACCGGGAATGCCTGTCCTATCTCAGAAAGCTGAAACCTGAGCTCGCGGGATTACGACAAGTGCAACCGGCCCGACTGATCCGCGCTCTAATCGCCCCCCTTCCAGGGGGAGACAGGCTGGGCAAATATCACAACGGTGTTACCGTTGAAGAAGATATGCGCATGAAGATTCACGCAGAAACAGCCCATATACCGAAAGCAGAGAGAAGCCTTCCCATGCCTTGGGGAGTCAAGCAGGTCCGTGCGTACAAGGCTTGGCCTTCCTCTACAGGCAATCGGGTCAGAATCGGAGTGATCGACACAGGAGCCGATTTTCAACATCCTGATCTTCGTTATTCTCTTGCCAGAGGTATTAATTTGCTTAATCGGACGATGTTACCCTATGACGATAACGGTCACGGAACTCATATTGCCGGCACTATCGCTGCATCCAACTATGATGAGGGTATGGTCGGCGTAGCGCCGAGGGCTTTGATTCATCCTGTAAAAGCGTTTGACCATAACGGAGCCGCCTACGTCTCCGACATTATTCTCGGTATCGACTGGTGTGTGTTAAATCGTGTCGATATCATCAATATGAGCTTTGGCATGAAGTCACGCAGCAAGGCACTGCTTGATATGGTGAATAAAGCCTATCATAACGGGATCGTGATCGTAGCTTCTTCGGGCAATGAGGGCAAGCGCCGAGCTATTGACTACCCGGCTCGCTATTCCCAGACCATCTCGGTCGGAGCTACCGACAAATACAGACGCATCGCACCTTTCAGCAATCGGGGACAATTTGTAGACGTATATGCACCGGGCGAGAAAATCATATCCTCCTGGATACACGGCAGGCATCACGAAATGAGCGGCACCTCTATGGCTACTTCTCACGTGACCGGCAGCATCGCGCTTCTCCTTTCACTGAGGCCAGAACTGGAGCCGGCAGAAATCAAGGCACTCCTCAAGCGTACCGCCACCCCCCTACGCCTTCGTAAAAGCACTGGACGCAGCACTATCTCCACCAAGCTTGGCGAAGTGGACGCCTTCCGATTAATGCAGGAAGGTACGAAGTAAAGCTAAACCTTTAACGTTGCGCCCGGCTCCAGAGAGTAAATAGCTTTTACAGACCCTTCACGTCCGATCCAACCTTCTTTTATCAGTTCATCACATACAAGATCGGTCTGCGACTTCGGCGCATGAACGAGCACAACCCGCTTGCTGGGCAATCGTTCCAGCATGTGCCTCACATCCGCCACTCCTTGATGCACCTTGTAAATTACATGCCGAACGACGCAGCGTTCCTTTTGATCCGTTTTCTGATTCGTGCAATCCAGTAGATGTTTGCCGAAGGACCCCCTTGAAGCGTGTCCAGTCAAAATAACTCCATTATTGTTGATTTTTCCACTGTCTGTATCACCACCCAAACTCAGGTGATCAGACAGATACTGATAGTACCAGCGTGCGCGTGGTGAGTCCATCATGCCGTCTCCTGTTACGATAATAGCCGCAGTGTGCTGTTCCAGTAACCTCATTCGTTCCGCATGATTACGGGGCACAAACACGCTGTCATCACTCAGCACCTGTTTTATTCGCGCAGGAGCTTCCGGACGCAGCCATTCTCTCCAGCCGCTTAAACGCTGCAACCCCTGCCATATGTCCTGCTCTACAATTAGGGTCTGTCCGGGGAACTGCTCCCTGGCCCAAACGATCAGCTCCTGTCCCCGGCCAAAGGCAGGCACAGGCAGTAGCACATGACCCCTAGATGCTAAAATCTGCTCCAGCTCGGCCCGCAGCCGTTCCAGCTTCACAGCCTGCGGGTCCTTATCCATGCCATAGGCATTATCCATTATGGCGATATCCGCCAGATTGATATCCGGCATCATTCCAAGATTGTCACGTACACTTTTCCCCACGCCCATGCTTGGCGTATCCGCTGCGAGCAGCTCAGATTCTCGGCTGTAATCGCCCGAAAAGAACAATCGCTTTCCTTCCAGTTCTACTCCAAACCACACTGCACCAGCCAGATGCCCGCTGCGCCCCCATATGATTTGTACACCCGGACAAATCTCCCGCCATACACCTGACGACGCTTCATCCTCCAGATAACGGTATGTAATAGCTTTAATATCCTGCTCATCGTAGGGTAGTTGCCCACCTCTCGATGCTACATAAGAGTGCCAGGAGCAAAAATAGGAACCCAACTGCTCTGCGGTAGCTTTGGTCGTCCAGACCTCTCCCCGGTATCCATACTTATAAAGTAAGGGGAGAGCCATCGAGTGATCTTCATGCGCATGGGACAGCAATACAGCGGATATTCCCTGCGCCTCCTGAGGCGGGAATACAGGGTATTGTCCGATTCCTTCCTTTTTCACACCACAATCCAGCATAATACGGTGCTGCTCTCCTTCAAAAACATAGCAGGAGCGGCCATGTTCGCCCGCTCCGCCCCAAATTCGAAGCTTGGTCATCATCATTTCCACTTTCTCTGCGAGTTTAGGCTCTCCATCACCATCAGCAGCAGGGTAGTCAGTCCAACCGATATGACTGCCATCGCCATACCGAGTGACACCTGTCCCTGTTCAAACTGGGCAAAGATGTAGGTGGCAGACGTCTGAACGGATGGCGGCAGAATCAGTAATGAACCCACCAGTTCGCGCGAGGCGATGGTGAAGGTCATCATCCAGCCCGCCAGCATCCCCGGCAAAATCAGCGGCAACACAATCCGGCGGAATACGTAAAACGGACGTCCACCAAACACCTGACCTGCCTGAAAAAGAGCTGTATCCACCTGCGTAAAGGCGCTTTTGACATATTGGACAGTATAAGGTACAAACAAGATCACATACGTCAGAATAACCATGCCGTAAGTGTTGTACAACGGAATGGGCATCCATGGCGAGTTCCACCATAAAATAAGTCCGACGACCATCACAATCCCCGGAACTGTGTTCGGCAGCAGGCTAAAGGCATCCACCGTCCGCTGAAGCACGGAACGTGACTGACCCACGACTAGCGCAAACCATGTGCCCAGCAGGGCGGCAATCGTCGACGCGCCCAAAGACAGAAATACGCTATTCAGCAACGCCTCCATACTCTCCGAGCCCCAGGACAGCAACTCCCTGTAATAATCGAGCGTAAAGTTATTCCAGGCCAGTCCGATTCCCCGTAACTTCATGGTAGAAGCAGCAATAATAGAGAAATAAGGGATGCCAATAGACACAATAAGCAATAATAGAATAAATGTAGTACTTAGCCCTGTCGTCCAACTGGATACACGAAGACGGGAAGGACGAGAACCCTTGCCCCCAACCAGTCTATACGTGTATTTGCGGTTGATTACCGATTGCACGTACCAGACCAGCAGACAGGCCGTTAATAGCACCGAAGCCAGTGAAGTCGCCTTGCCGAAGTCAATCGGCCAGCTGGAAATATATTTGTGAATTTCCGATGTCATGACCTCATATCCGATACGCCGTCCAAAGGTGGCGGGGGTGCCAAACTCCGCAATCGTTTTGACGAAAATAAGCAACGCACCCATTCCGTAAGCCGATAGCAGCAGGGGTAAAGTGATCCGGCGGAACCTGTACCAAAAACCACCGCCCATCACAGCGCCCGCTTCTTCCAGGCTACCGCCAATTCTCACCAGCGCACCGCGCAGCAGCAGGTACAAGAACGGAAACAGATGCAGACTCATGATCATCACCATGCCGCCAAAGCTGAAAAAAAACGGCGTTAAAACATGAAGCTCAGGAAGCAGCTGCACCAGATACCCGTTTTTTTGCATAAACAAAATCCAGCCCATGGCCCCGATATAGGGCGGAGTCATAAACGGAATCAGCAGCACCACATCCAACCAGCGCCACCTTGCAAGACGAGTGTTGGACATGATCCACGCCAATGGAAGTGCAAGTACAGTCGTTCCGGCAATAACACAGATACCCAGCCAAATGGAGTTGAATAGAACACTCGCAAATCGGGATTCAGCCAGCGTCCGAAAAGGTGCCGCCCATTGAAATGCCCCGTCCACATACACACTTTGAATAAAAATTTGTAGCAACGGCATGACGATCAGGAAAGCAAGCGCGATCAGAGCAAGCATCAGAGCCCATGCTCTGATCTGTTTGACAGATAAGGCTCCCATCCGCTTATTTAAATATTTGCGTGAACTTCTCCGTCACGTCAGGCCCGTGCTCACCCATCCATTCCCAATTGGTGTTCAGCAAGGGAATCTCATCCAGGTTGGCACGCTTGTCGGCTTTGACATCCGTGCGGCCCGGAAGCAGGGAAGCATCCGCCACCAGCTTCTGTGCTTCGTCCGACAGCAGATAGTCAATGAATGCCTTGGCATTCTGCTCATGCTGCGTTGATTTGAGAATGGCCGCCGGGCGAGGACTGATCACTGTTCCTTCCTTTGGATAAACAATGTCAATCGGCTCGCCTTTGGCTTTGGCCTTGTAGGTCATGTAATCGACCGCAGCTGCAACCATGCTTTTGGCTCCGGTAATGACCGGGTCCAGCGCTTCCTGATTCGCGCCAGCCATGGCAACACCATTAGCCTTGTACTGCTCGAACAACGTCCAGCCTCCATCGCCCTTGGCGCTCAGATAACCTGTCATGAAATCCAGCGCCGAGCCGGAGAGTGACGGATCGGGAATGTTAACTTGGTCCTTATACTCTGGCTTTGCCAGATCGGCCCATGATGTCGGGGGCGTCTTCACCAGATTCGTATTGTACGCAATACCTAGCGCCGAGGCACTGGTACTGAAATAATGGCCTTCCTTGTCAGACCAGTCGGGATTCAGCTTGTCCGCATTTTTGGCCTCGGGGTAGGGCAGCGTGAGTCCATCTTTTTTCAAGCCTTGCACGGAAGGGAGAGATGCCAGCACCACTACATCTGCTACCGGATTCGTCTTCTCGGCTTCCATCCGAGCGAGAATTTTACCGGTTGTCCCCTGGAATAGCTCAACTTTAACTCCACTTTGTGCCTCATAGCCTGCTACCAGCTTTTTCGCCAGCCCATCCGGGCCTGCGCTGTAGACAACCAGTTTCTGATCACTGGATGCCGCCCCGGCTTGTCCAGCTGGTCCCGTCGCTTGAGCTCCATCCTTGGAGGGTGTAGCGGCTCCACAGCCTGCAACAGCCAGTCCGAAGGTTAATGTTAATGCGAGCATTACGCCTTTTTTCCATCCTGTGCGAAAAACGTGCCTGTTCTTCATCTTTTGTATACCCCTTTTCTTATGGTTCGAGTTGGTGGATGTACTGCGGTGATACCCAAATTTGCTTTCGTTCCCCTATGGATAAACGGGTCGAATGATAAGCGCTCCATAGCTCCCCATTCTCAGCCAGCATACGTATCTCATACCGATCCCCCACATAGCTGACATGCTGAACCTTTACTGTAAAGGCGTGCTGGTCCACTTGATCCTGTTCCCAGCGCACATGCTCGGGGCGGAATAGCATCCGCTCCGGCTGTAGCCAGTTCGATTTACCGATAAACCTCGCCACCTCTGGATGAGATGGACGACCATAGATGTCCTCTGGCGTTCCCGTCTGTAATATATGCCCGTTCTTCATGACGACCACCTCATCAGACATCGACATAGCCTCGACTTGATCATGGGTAACGTACAGGGCGGTCAGACCTAGATCGCGCACCAGCGACAACATTTCGATGCGCATTTCTTCCCGCAGCACCGCATCCAGTGCACTGAGCGGCTCATCGAACAATACGAGCCGGGGCCGAACGGCAACGGCGCGGGCAAAGGCGACCCGTTGCTGCTGTCCGCCGGACAACTCATGGGGATACCTACCTTCCATCCCCGATAGTCTGACCTTGTTCAGTGCCTCTAGCACCACCGCCCGCAGCTCCTTGGCACGCCCGCCACCGGGAAGTTTGGCCTGCTTGCCTGCACGCAGGCCAAAGGCCACATTTTCAAACACCGTCATATGCGGCCACAACGCGAAGTCCTGAAACACCATGCCAAAATGACGAAGATGTGCGGGCACATCCTTTTTACGTTCAGCCGAAAATAGAATTTCCTCGCCCAACGTGATCGTGCCGCTATCTGGCGTCTCCAGCCCGGCGATCATGCGCAGAAGCGTTGTTTTCCCACAGCCGGACGGACCGAGCAGTGTTGTGAATTTTCCCCGTCGCACAAGCAGATTGGTCTCGTGCAATGCGGTCATATGACCGAAGGTTTTACTCAACCCGTGAATATGTAGATCTTGATTCATCGCATTACCCGCCTGTTCTTCTGACTGACCCCAGTGTAAAACTTGAATTCGCAGCCTGTGTTATTGGAAAGTTAAAACAAAATTAATTATTTCAATGAATTGTGTTAATACTCATAGATTTAATCTATATAGAGGGGATTGATACCGTAGCACCAGAGGCAAGCATAAGTTTCCAATCAATCAGAAAGTGGGGCATCCCAAGTGAATTTGAGTCTTCTAAAGCTGCACATTGTAGAGTTGCTGGACAAGCACCATAAAATTACCACCGTGGCCGAGCTTCTCGGTCTGAAACAACCAACCGTTACCTTTCATATGAAGAATCTGGAGCGGGAATTCGGTGTAAAGCTGTTTGATACGAGGATGGGCAAAATCATCCTGACAGATGCCGGCCAAGCGCTACTCCACTATGCCGCCAAGATCAACGCACTCGCTGCCGAGGCAGAGCGGGTCGTCTGCGAATTCGACACGCTTCAGCGGGGAAGCATTCGAATCGGAGCAAGCTATGTACCCGCTACCTACTTGCTCCCTGCGGTGCTGCACCGTTTTGCCCGTGAGCATCCGGGGATTCATATTTCCTTGTCGGTGAAAACAGCTCCAGTGATCAAGGACATGCTCACTCGCCACGAAATTGACCTCGGCGTCATCTCGGCAGAGCCGTTTCAAGCGCCAACGCTGGTGGCCGAGCCCTTAAGCGAGGATGAACTGGTACTCATCTGCGCACCCGGTCACTCGCTCGCAAGTGAAACCGGGCTGACGCCCGAACGCATCGCTTCTTCCTCCTTCGTGCTGCATGGCAAGGATTCCAGCACACGGCACATGACCGACAAATGGTTGGAGCATGGCAACCGTCGTCTCCCCTCCTATTTGGAGCTGGATTCGCTCGAGGCCATCAAGCAGTCGGTCATGCTGGGAGAACACGTCTCCTTCGTCTCCCGCATTGCCGTACAATCGGAAGTCCAACGCAGGCTGCTAGTGATCCGGCCCATTCCGGGTCACCGTGTTGAAAGATACATTTATATGGTCAGCAACCAAGACCGCCATCGTTCGGCGCTGATTCGCCGTTTTGCTGAATATTTGTCATCGAACCAAGATTAAATCTTACCTGTTATATAGAAATTATGGTATTTTTTAATCGTAGTACCGCCCAGCCTTGACATACGACTGACAATAACCCCGTAAAGTATAGCGTGTACTACCATTCGGACGAACAGGAGAGGATAGAATGAAAAAGAGGTTTCGTTTTACAAAAGTATTGTCGGTCTTAACCCTGAGCGCAGTGCTGCTCGTAACGGGATGGAAGGGAGCCGAGCCTGTACAGGCCGCCGCCAATGCCACTCCAAGCTATGAGGTAAAGATGCTGCTGGATACGGCTCAGGTTCTCAATGCAGATGGCTCTCTGAAAAGCAGCATAGTACATGAGTTCCAAATTAGCGATGAGGTACAAAGATTGAGCGTAGAGTATTTCGATACCGATCAGCTTCAATTGAACGGCGAGGGCTGGAACGTCAGATTTCGCAAAAAAGAGGATAAAAAGAATTATGAATTAACCTACAAAAAGCGCTACACGGTCACAAATGGAGATATTGAGGCAGCTCTTAGCCAAGCCAATAAAGAAGGCTTCGACGCTTCCGACGATAACTATGAGGCTGAGGTGGACTGGGGCTATAGCAAGCAAACGTTAAGCTTCTCCAATGATAAGAAAACATCCGCTTCTAAAGGATTAACGCTTCCTTCCCCGGATCAGGCACTAAAACAGCTGTTAGATCACCTTCCGGGCAAGCTGCAAAACTGGAAAGACAGCAACTGTGGCAAAAAAACCTTGGCAGACTCCAGAGTTCGCGGCCCGGTACAGGTCAGCAAATACGAAGGCAGCTTTCAGGGACTGGATACCGACGTTGAAATTTGGCCCATCCGCAGTGCGAGCGGATCCGGCACAGATACCATCATCGAAATTTCTTTTAAAACCTCGGATTACAGCGCTGCCGCCAGCAACCGCACCCAGCTGATCAACTTGCTGCAATCCAAGGGATGGCTGGTTCCTGCCGATTCCCTGAAAACGAATCTGGTGCTGGAACGGTACTAAGCCAAGCTGCTTTCATATAAAAAGGAACCGCACGTGCCATCCTGTTCTGGATAGTACGTGCGGTTCTTTTATCGTTACAGCATTTACATACGTTCCGGCGCAGACACGCCCACCAGTTTCAGCACGTTGGCAATGGTGGTGCGCACCGCGCCAAACAGTGCCAAGCGAGCTTGCGTTTGAGCAGCATCCTCGGTGATGACGCGCTCTGCCTTATAGTAGCTGTGGAATAGTGAAGCCAGCTCATAGACATAGCGAATCATACGGTGCGGCGCAAAGTTCGCAGCTGCTACAGAGACTTCCTCCGGCAGCTCACCGATTTTGCGCAACAGGTCATATTCATGCTCAGCCGTCAGCTTGGACAGGTCCACCTCTGCCAGTGGCAGTACAGCTATCCCCTGCTCCTCGGCTTGACGATATACGCTGCACGCACGTGCGTGCGCATATTGCACGTAGAATACCGGATTTTCATTGGATGTGGAAATCGCCAAATCCATATCAAAATCCAAATGCGAATCCATGCTGCGCATCGTGAAGAAGTAACGAATCGCATCCACGCCTACTTCTTCCATCAGATCTTCCATCGTCACGGCCTTGCCGGTACGTTTGGACATTTTCACCTTTTCCCCGTTTTGGAACAGGCTGACCATTTGGGCAATCAGCACTTTAAGCTTATCCGGGTCATTACCCAGCGCTTCCATAGCTGCCTTCATCCGTGGAATGTAGCCATGGTGATCGGCGCCCCAGATGTTGATGATCGTATCATATCCACGGGCATATTTGTCGCGATGGTAAGCGATATCCGGTGTCAGGTAGGTGTAGGTGCCGTCATTTTTGATCAATACGCGGTCTTTATCGTCGCCGTATTTGGTCGTGTTCAGCCACGTAGCTCCGTCCTTCTCGTAGATTTCATCACGATCACGGAGCTCGTTCAGCGCCTTGAGCACTTCGCCGTTATCATACAGCGATGTTTCGCTGAACCAGGAGTCAAACGGTACACGGAATCGTTCTAGGTCACGCTTGATCTTGTTCAGTTCCTTTTCCAGACCATAGTCACGGAAATAAGCAGCGCGATCCCCTGGTTCCATAGACAACAAAGCATCGCCCTTCTCAGCCACCAGCTCTTTGGCAAACCCGATGATATCCTCACCATGGTAACCGTCCTCCGGCATCTCTGCGGGCTGTCCCAGCTCTTGCAAATAACGTGCTTCAATGGAACGGCTCATATTGTAAATCTGGTTACCCGCATCATTAATGTAGTATTCACGAGTAACTTGATATCCGGCATAATCAAGCACGTTGCAAAGAGCATCCCCCACTGCTGCACCACGCGCATGCCCCAGGTGGAGGCTGCCTGTCGGGTTCGCGCTGACAAATTCGATTTGGACCTTTTTGCCTGCACCTACCTGTACACGTCCGTAATCTGCTCCCTGTACTTGTACTTGTTCAATAATGGTATACAGGTAGCCCTTGTTCAGACGGAAGTTAATAAAACCCGGTCCGGCAATGTCCGCACTCTCAATAGAAGCGGCAGCCAAATCCATATTTGCGATCAAGTCTTCAGCGATTTGACGCGGGTTTTTCTTGGCAATACGGGTAAGCTGCATCGCAGCATTAGTAGCCAAGTCACCGTGTGACTTGTCCTTTGGCACCTCCAGCGTAATGGTCGGCAGCTCTTCGCGGCTCACGATTCCGGCAGCCAGTATCGCGGCCTCGATGGCCGAGGTCACCTTTTGATTAATAAGTTCCAGTGGATTGCTTGTCATGATTGTTGCTCCTCCTGTATATGCAAACTGATGGCAAAATGCCCCGAGAAATCCTCAAATACGTACAGATCATAGGTCCAGCTCACATATCCGCTAAATCCATCCATCCGAATATCAAGCTTCTGTGTATGCGCAGACATGTTCAGGTTCAAATAAGGCGATCGGTAAAATCCCGGCAATCTGCGTCCAAGCGCAAATGACTGCTCCGATTGCACCTCGCCGTGACGGATCAGTTTAAGCTCATCAGGTCCGATTTTGACCGTGTTCCGTGTCATTCCTCCCTGAGGACCCTCTTGTGGCTCTTCATACCTTATATATAGATGCTTCCCACGCACGATGGCTTCTCCAGGAAGCTCCTGGACCACATCTTCCCCATCATGATGACTATGAAGGCGAATTTGGACCTTTGCATTGTGTGGCATGTGTTCAAACTCCATTCTATCGCTATCCTACTGTACTACTATATCCAGTTCCCGATTGCAATTCAAATGAGTTTTTACAAAAAGATGCTTTCATTCAAAAAAATCAGCTATCACAGGTTCGCTCATCGGATGCCTGACTAAAGCTTTCGATAAATCGGGAAGCCAGGGAAGACATGTATTTATCCTTGAGCCACACTGCGGCTACACGAGTATGCAATTCTTCACACATAATTTCCTTAACGATTAACTGGCTATTGCTGCCCAGTGACAACGCAGACTGTGAAATCATGCCGATACCCAGCCCTTCATTAGCCCAGTGAAGCGTGGTGCGAGCATCATCGTTTTTGCAAAATAAGTTCGGCTCAAAGCCATGCTTCATGCAGGTATCGTGGATCAGTTGTTCGAAGCGGCGGTATACAATTAACGGCCTGTTCTTCAACTCTGACAATGTGATAGTCTTCTGGTCAGGTTTCCAGTCGTGTTCTTGTGTCATCACTGCGACCATCGGCTCAGAGGCCGCATATCTGCAGCCCAAATCGGTAGTGTTGAACGGTGTCCTGACAATACCAACCTCCACAATTCCTTTGTTCAAAAGGTCGAGAATCATAAACGTATTTCCCTCATGAATTTCAAATTTTACACCTGCATAGTTTTTATGAAACTCGGAAAGCCTGTCCTTCATCAGGGCTGCGCCGGAGGAGGAGACGGTTCCAATCGTAAGGGTACCCTTCGTGCCCATGGCAACATCATTAATTTCTCTTGTCGTAGCATCTGTCAGCTCCAAAATCTGCTTGGCTCTGTTCTGCAAAATGATGCCGGCCTCCGTCAGATGAAGGCTTCGCGGACCTCGATGCACGAGTTTTACACCAAGCTCTTCCTCCAGCTGCATGAGCTGCTGACTTAAGGGGGGCTGGGCCATTTTCGACTTTTTCGCTGCTGCCGTAATTTGTCCTGCCTCTGCAATCGCCAGAAAATACTTAAGATGTCTCAATTCCATCATGGACCTCCGGTATATGAAATACATATGCCTCTAATATATATTAAATATTATTCATATGGTTTGGGATATGCCATAATCATATTCAGTTATCGCGTTGGGTCAACAGGCTTTATATATCATTTTAGTTAGGTGATGGTTTATTTGCTGAAATTCGCTGTTTTTTTGAAACCTTATAAAAAGGAAAGCATCTTGGGACCTCTGTTTAAGCTCATTGAGGCCATTCTGGAATTATTGCTGCCTACCATGGTTGCTCTCATGATTAATCACGGCGTTGGCAAAGAAGATACCCATTATGTGTGGCAGATGGGTCTTTTGATGTTGCTTATGACCCTGCTGGGCTTCGGCAGTTCAATGGTGTGCCAGTTTTATGCAGCCCGGGCCTCTCAAGGATTTGGTACGACGCTGCGCAACACGATGTTCCAGCACATTTCATCGCTCTCTTATGCGGATCTCGATAAGTTTGGGACACCTTCGCTCATTAACCGGATTACAAACGATGTTAATCAGCTCCAAACGGCAGTCGCGATGCTGATTCGTCTGGTCATTCGCGCTCCTTTTATTTGTATCGGAGCTATTATGATGTCGATGATTCTGGACTTCCGTCTGGCTTTGGTGCTGTTGGCGGCTACGCCGATCCTGGCTGTGATTTTGTACCTGGTCATTACGAAGGCTTCGCCACTCTACCGCTTATATCAGAAAAAGCTGGATAAAATCGCTTTGGTGCTAAGCGAGAATCTGACCGGGGTACGGGTAATACGAGCTTTTGCCAAAAGAGGAGCCGAACGAGTAAAGTTCACTACAGCCTCCGATGATCTGACCCAGATCGCCATTCGTGTCGGTCGAATTTCCGCTTTGCTTAGCCCGGCCACCTTGCTGGTGGTCAACGGAGCCATTATTGCCATCCTGTGGATCGGGGGTATCCATATCCAATATGGAGCCCTTACACAAGGAGAGATTATCGCTTTTATTAATTATATCACGCAGATTTTACTGGCTCTGATTGTGGTGACCAATTTGATTATTTTGTTCACCAAGGCTGCCACCTCAGCAGCACGGATTCAGGAGGTGCTGGATACGCAGGCTTCCATCTCCGATGTTGCTATATCTGGAGGTCAGCCACATACAGATCACATATCCCCACAAAGCACCGTACCAGCTATCTCCTTTGATCATGTCTCCTTTGGATACAATCCAACAGGACAAATGGCGCTTAGCGATGTAGACGCAGACATCTATCCGGGTGAAACGGTCGGCATCATTGGAGGAACAGGCTCGGGGAAATCTACATTTGTGAATCTCATTCCCCGATTCTATGATGCGGTAGAAGGCAGTATACGGGTTGCTGGAATCGATGTCCGGGATTACAAACTTAAGCAGCTGCGGCAAAAGATCGGGATTGTCCCGCAGAAGGCGCTGCTGTTCACCGGCACCATAGCGGATAATATCCGCTGGGGCAATGAACATGCCACCGATGAGGAAGTGGCGCAGGCGGCCGCCATTGCACAAGCGGATGAATTCATTTCCAGTTTACCCGAAAAATACGATGCCCCGATTACCCGAGGGGGTCTTAATCTGTCGGGAGGCCAAAAGCAGCGGCTTACTATTGCAAGAGCTATTGTAGGGAACCCGGAAATCCTCATTTTGGATGATTCCTCAAGCGCACTTGATTTTGCAACCGACGCTGCCCTGCGCAAATCGCTACGGGACAATAGCACCCATATGACCGTCCTACTGGTCTCGCAACGGGTAAGCAGCGTGCAGCATGCCGATAAAATTATTGTATTTGATGAAGGACGGATTGCCGGTATCGGCACACATGATCAGTTGATGAGCAGCTCAGATGTATATAAGGAAATTAATCATTCCCAGCTCTCAACGCAGGAGGTAGATCAATGAGCAGCAAGGAAACGTGGAAGAGACTGTTAACCTATGTGAATCAATATAAGAACACGACATATGGGGTCATTGTCTGTGCGATTATCAGTGTGCTTGCCAGTCTGGTCGGGCCTTATATGATTGGTCGCGCTATCGACCATATGGCGGGTCAGGGGGGAGTGGATTTTAGAGGTGTCGCGCAAATTCTAGCCGGATTAGGCATTGTATATGCGGTAGGAAGTCTGTTTAGCTGGCTGCTTACGTATTTGACGAACCGGGTTGCTTTTCAGACGGTAAATGATATGCGGCGGGAGTTATTTGATCATTTTAATATCCTTCCGTTAAGCTTCCATGACAATCACCCTCAAGGAGACAGCATTAGCCGATTTGTAAACGATATGGATGCCGTTTCAGATGGGTTGCTCCAAGGTTTCTCTACCTTGATTACGGGAATTGTTACCATCATAGGCTCCATTGTGCTTATGTTATATATCAGTCCCATGATGACATTGGTGGTACTCGTCTCAGCTCCGGTCACATATGGCGTGGCCAGATTCATTACCACAAGATCTCAACGCATGTTCCGCGAACAGGCCAAAATTTTGGGAAGTCTGAACGGTTATGTGGAGGAAATGATCGGCGGACAGCGGGTGGTGACTGCCTTTCATTATGAAAACCGCACGTTTGAGGAATTCTCTGCCAAAAACGAACAATTATATCAAGCCGGGGTAAAATCACAGTTCTATGGATCATTATCGAACCCCTCTACCCGATTGGTCAACAACATGACTTTTTCGGTTACCGCAATGATTGGCTGTATATCCATCATTTTGGGGGTGATCTCGGTGGGTGGATTGTCGAGCTTTCTAATTTATACTAATTTGTTCGCCAAGCCCTTTAATGAAATTACGGGTGTGCTCACCCAGTTCCAATCGGCAACAGCTTCCGCTCAGCGGATATTTGCCATTCTGGATTCGCCGCCAGAGCAGCCGGAAAAATCAAATGCAGTGCAGTTGGAACGCAGCAAAGGTACGATTGTTTTTGATCATGTCAAATTCTCCTATAACCCGGAACGCACACTCATTACGGACTTTAGTCTCGAGGTTAAGCCGGGCACACGGGTCGCGATTGTCGGCCAGACCGGGGCAGGCAAAACGACACTCGTCAACCTGCTCATGCGGTTTTACGATGTGGACAGCGGCTCCATATCCATCGACGGGGTGAATATCAACGACATGTCCCGGGACAGCTTGCGGACGAACTTTGGCATGGTGCTTCAGGATACATGGCTGTTCAGCGGCACCATTCGGGACAATATCGCTTACGGAAAGCCGGAAGCCACAGAAGAAGAAGTCATTGCGGCTGCGACAGCTGCCAATGCGCATAGCTTCATTAAACGTCTGCCTCATGGCTACGACACCGTCATCAGCGGCTCAGGCGACACCCTGTCCCAAGGGCAAAAGCAGTTGCTCACCATTGCACGGGTGATCCTGGTTGATCCGCCTATGCTTATTCTGGATGAAGCGACCAGCAGCATAGACACCCTGACAGAGGCGCGTATCCAGAAAGCATTTATGAAAATGATCGATGGACGAACCAGCTTTGTGATCGCCCATCGGCTATCGACCATTCGTGAAGCGGATTTGATTTTATACATGAAAAACGGTGATGTCGTCGAAAGCGGAACCCATGATGAGCTGCTTGCAAGCGGTGGCCATTATGCTTCGCTCTATAATAGCCAGTTTACTACGGCCTAGCAGGCATACTGGATACGGTCACAGGTGAACTTAAACCCTAACAAACCGTTCCTCACCTGATCCATTCCACATCCTGCCCAATATCTGAACAACAAAAAAGGGAGCCATAATAAGTTTGGCTCCTTTTTTGAAGCACCTCGATTTTTCACATAGATTGTTGCTTTCTTGATCATAATTTTAAATGGTTGATATAGTAGGGTTTAAGTAAGATTTTAACAAAGTCAATATCAATCCCATATCTTAGGACGGTCTATTCCCATTGTTCTCATATAGTCTAACAACTGACCTGTGTGGACAGATTCGTGGTAAGCAATACGTAATAACATACCCCCAAGTGTTTTAACATAACCACCTGTATCAGAAAGGTCTATTTCTATATTTTCTAAGTCGCCTATACTAATTGTTTTAACGTATTTCAAGAATTCCTCACGATAAGGCTGTGCAAATTCAAGTTCATCATCTACTGATACGAATTCTTTTGCTTCAAAGGGATTGAACAAATTAGATAGTGCTTTACTCCCCCTCCCTAGAAGAACTTGGTGAAAAAGAAACTCACCTTGTAATAAATGTCTGATCATCTCAGCACAAGTAAGAGCATCTTTATCAGGCTTCCAATTTAACATTTCTTCGGGTATAGCTCTCCATACTTTTACACTTCTACATCTAACTTCTTCAAAATTTAAAATTATTAAATCAACTGAATTCATCAAAGGTTCACCCCTTTTCTTCTATTCATAGAAAATCATATCAAAGTTATTTCAACAAGAATATGCTCTTATTTATTACGCAAAAACAACAAAGTTTACGAAAACAGCCTAGATAAAACAAATAGAGACCGCGATAACAGCGGTTTGAAAAATACCCTTTCATATTATATAATAAAAACACGAACAAATGTTTCTGTTTTGTTGTTGAGATTTTGTGTATAGTTCACACCTATACATCGGTTTATGTTGGGAGGCTGGATATGGATATTAATGAATTTCAACAGTGGGTAAAGCAATATTACCATAAGAGAAACTGGTCTGATTTGGATATATTCGTCCGAATTGGCTTTCTGGCGGAAGAAACCGGAGAGGTTGCGAGAGCCATTCGCGCCTTGGAAATCGGCAGAGACCGGCCTGATGAGATCGAAGGTTCATTCGAGGATAACAAGGAACATTTAACTGAAGAACTTGGAGACGTACTGGGTAATCTCATCGTGATCGCCAACAAGTATGACATCACCTTGGAGGACATATTTCGGACACACCAGCAAAAACTTGCAAAGAGATATTCATAAGGGGGGTCTAACATGAAAAGCATTGCTGTTTTCTGCGGTTCCAGTGATGGGGCGTCTACGATTTATCGAGAGCATGCTATTGCTCTGGGGAAGGCACTTGCCGAACAAGAGATAAGCTTGGTTTATGGAGGAGCAAGCGTTGGTTTAATGGGTGCAGTAGCTGACGCAGTACTTCATGCAGGAGGTCACGTCATTGGCGTGCTCCCTCACTTTTTGCAAAGCCGTGAAATTGCACATACTAGCCTGAGCGAACTAATCATTGTTGATTCCATGCATGAACGAAAATCTAAAATGGCTGAGATTGCGGACGGGTTTATTGCTTTACCAGGTGGCCCAGGTACAATGGAAGAATATTTTGAAATTTTCACATGGGCACAGCTAGGCTTGCATGAAAAGCCATGTGGTCTTTTAAACATTAACCATTATTACGATCCCCTTATTTCTTTGTTTAATCGTATGGCTGAGGAGCAATTTATGCAGGAAAAATATCGTGCGATGGTAATTACAGATACTACTCCGCAAGGAATCCTACGGCAATTTACCAATTACACTCCTCCTGCCGTCAAAACATTTATCACGAGCAAACGGATCTAATATTATAATGGTACATATCGCTTAACAGCATACTGTTTAAAATGATATGTAAGGAACACCACCGTCAACATTCTTCCAGTGGTGTTCCTTTGAAATTGAGGAAATTATGTTTTTATTCTCCCTATCGTCACGTCCACTTTTACACCTGCAATTAACTATGTAGTCATCCAACGATGTCACGCCTAATGAGAACGCCAATTTTAAATGCCAGCCCCCGTAGCGGTTGGATGGTCCACTTGCTCATTCTCCTGAAAATCCCTGCGATAGAACCAGCCAATCAGAACGGCAATGGTGGTCATAGCCGCAGCCAGTAAATACACCTGCACCATGCCGAAACGGTCAGCATACCAACCCAGGAATAACAAGGACAGGCCGAAAGCGAGATTTGTAAGCACATCAATCCCTGCCATCACTTTGGGAAGCTGGGCTGCCGGCGCGCTGGTTTGCAGCAAGGTGCGGCGAATAATGCCCGCCATTTGAACGGGTATACCGGATATTGCAAAAAGAACCAGTGCAGCGACCGGGATCGTATTGAGCGCAAACACAACGGTAATCAGTACATATACCATTAACGCCCCCAGCATATACAGAAAGCTGTTCTTTTGCAGCCGTTTCACCAAACCAACGACGAGAAGCCCGCCTAAAATCATGCCTGAAAAAAAGGAGGCATTCATAAAGCCCCACCAGCTCTCATCTTGATGCAGCACTTGTGTCACATATGCCAGGATGAACACGCCAACCCACGAGGTTCCTCCAATGGTATCCACACTATCCACGATCATCAGAGAACGGATGCGGCGGTTATGCCAAATGATCTTCCACCCTTCTCCAAGCTCCTTCCAGTATGCCCCCTTCTTCTTCTCTTTGACCAACCCAGCTTCATTCGAAGAAGGATCAGACGATTCAGAACCTACTTCTTCTTGAGCCAGCGGATCACGGATGAAGGACGTGACGATAGCGGCCACGAGATAGCAACACGATGCGACCACCAACGTATTCAACGAGCCTAGCCAGACAATGACAATACCGCTTAATGCCCAGCCTGCGCATTTAACTACTTGATCACTGACCGACACCATACCGTTCGCGCGCATGAGTCCTTCACCCGTAGCCAGACGAGGTACCAGCGCATTGCGAGCAGGATTGGTCCATCCATCCAGAAAAGACATGCCGAATACCATAATAAAAATAAAGAAAAAAGACTTCTGCCCAGGCGTATTCCACAGGTACAACAATAACAGCGTGAAAATCGCAAACTGCCCTAGCTGGGAAAACAACAGAACCCGATTCAACCGGAAGCGACTGAGAATAATCGGTGCCACCAGCCCGCTAAGAACCTGCGAAGACAAACGAAACAACGGGATCAAAATGGTCGTCATTAATGAATCACTTGAAGTAAACACCAATACCACGATACTCAGCAGATAAATAATATCCGCCACATTGGAAACCGTCTGGGACCCCCATAGATAATAAAAAGAGCGTCTGATCAAAAAAATTTCCCCCTCTTTGGTACATCGCCAAGTTATGTATTTCCATAACCAAACCTCCCTCTGTTGATATTACAATTCTGTCAAATGTCTGGTTCTTTGTATATTCCACATACACCCTTAAATTTCCTTCTTTTATCTTTAAAGGAAATTCAGTGTCCAGTATGCTTTCATGCCTATTTTCAATTTTATCCATAACAAAAAAGCGTCTGTAGCGCTCTTTTTCACCCAAAAACAGGCGATAAAGAACACTGCGACGCTTCTTAAAAGTTACATTTATTTTATGTCATAACACGCTTATACTTGGATGTATATCCAGCTTGTTTTACTTCCTTACTTCGTTAAATCCTCCACAAATTTAGGCAATACAAACGCCGCTTTGTGTAACCGTGGACTGTAATACCGAGTATCCATCTCTGGAATTTGAGCTTCGTCTACTTCAAGCGGATCATACTTCTTGCTGCCAAGCGTGAATGTCCAGAGACCGCTCGGATAGGTCGGAATGTTCGCTCCATACACACGTACAATCGGGAAAATTTCCTTTACATCTTTGTTGACCTTCTGAATCAAATCAGCCTTGAACCAAGGGTTATCCGTCTGCGCCACGAAAATGCCATCTTCCTTCAGCGCTTCAAAAATGCCTTGGTAAAATCCGCGCTCAAACAGCGGTGCTGCCGGACCGACCGGCTCTGTCGAATCGACCATGATGACGTCGTATTCATTTTTATGTTCGATAATGTGCATGTAGCCGTCATTGACCAGCACTTCCACGTTAGGCTCGTCCAGCTTCCCGGCGATCTCAGGTAAATATTTTTTGGAATATTCGATCACCTTGCCATCAATCTCAACCAGCACAGCCTTGTCCACCTCAGGGTGCTTGATCACCTCACGAATAACGCCGCCATCGCCGCCGCCCACAACCAGAACCTTTTTCGGATTCGGATGGGTATTCAGAGCGGGGTGTGCTACCATTTCGTGATAAACGAATTCATCCTTTACGGTGGTCATTACCATGCCATCCAGTACGAGCATATTGCCGAATTCCTCTGTCTCGATCATCGCTAGATCCTGAAACTCCGTTTTCTCAGAGACATACGTTTGTTTGATTTTTGCTGTAATGCCGAAAGAGGGAGTCTGCTTCTCCGTAAACCACAAGTCCATCATTTCAACCTTCTTTCTGATCAAAGTATGTGTCCGGCAATCCTTGTATCGCCCAGGTCGCACTCTTATCATTCCAGTCGAGCCAGCATAAACGTTGGATTTCCTTATATATGCAACACGCAAACGCCGAGTTTGCTATATTTATTGTACCAAACACGCTGTGCTTTCACACTTTTTGCATTATAAAGGATACCTGGATCAACTGCAAAAGCATTTTTCAGGTTCCAGCAGGTTTAAAACAGTTACGTATACGCATCTGATGAATAGACGCTTTCGGATTGACTATACTGAGAACATCAACCATGGAAGGAGGTGGCAGGATGGCCGCTACAACCGGGCAATTTCCCAAACGCAAGCCGCTCTGGCTTCGATGGTTTCAGGGACTGCTGTCACTTACCATTCTGACGGTCATCGCCGCCTGCATTCTGCTCGCCTATTTATATACTACCAGTCTCCCCCTCGCGGATACGGACCGGAATTCACGTCTGCTGGATAGCCAGGGTCAAGTCATTGCCACCTTCTCTGCGGGGGGCAAGGAATCCATGCCTGTCCAGCTGGATCAAATTTCACCCGATCTGATTGCAGCTACACTGGCTGTGGAAGACCGAAAGTTTTACGATCATTTCGGCTTTGATTTCAAAGGCCTGGGCAGAGCTGTGCTTGTCAATCTGACCCATTGGGATATGTCGCAAGGAGCCAGCACACTGACTCAGCAGCTAGCACGCAATCTGTACCTATCTCATGAGAAAACGTGGACACGCAAGGCCAAGGAAGCCATCTATACCGCGCAGCTGGAAATGAAGTACACCAAGAACGAGCTGCTGCAAATGTATTTGAACGAAATCTATTATGGTCACGGTGCTTACGGCATTGAAGCGGCTTCGCAGATGTATTTCGGTAAATCGGCAAAAGATCTGGATTTGGCTGAAAGCGCCCTGCTGGCAGGTATTCCGAAGGGACCGACCTATTATTCGCCGTATAACCATATGAAAAACGCAAAGGATCGGCAAAAAATTGTATTGGATTCCATGGCGCTCACTGGCAAAATTACTCCGGCCCAAGCTACCAAGGCCTATGAGGAAATGCTCGCCCTGCGGCCTGAGAGCCAGCGCCGGACGGTAGAAGCCGCTCCCTGGTTCCGCGACTACGTCCGCCAACTTGCAACGAATCAGCTGGGAATTAGCGAAGGTGTGCTGGAGCATGGCGGGCTGAGCATTTATACCACGCTGGACATGCACATGCAGCAAGCAGCCGAGGCGGCTGTAGACGAGGGCATGAAGAACAACAACGGACTGGAAACAGCGTTAATCTCCATGGACCCGCGCAACGGGCATGTGAAAGCCATGGTCGGCGGGACCAATTATGTCAGCAATCAGTACAATCATGCGCTTGCCACGACCCGGCAGCCCGGCTCATCCTTTAAGCCGATTATGTATCTGAGCGCACTGGATTCCGGCGAATTGACGAGTACGTCCAAGTTCGAAAGCCGACCAACGTTGTTTCACTACGATAACAACCGCAAAACCTACAAGCCCAAAAATTTTGGAGACAAATATTTGGGCGAAATCGATCTGCGGCGTGCGATTGCGGCGTCCGATAATATTTATGCGGTAAGCACCATTTTGAAGGTGGGAACGGACAAAGTCATGGACCTCGCCCGCAAAATGGGCATTACGAGCGAGCTGAAGCCTGTGCCTTCCCTCGCGCTGGGCGTATCGCCTGTCAGCCCGTTCGAGATGGCCTCAGCCTTCTCGGTCATCGGCAGCGGCGGACAAAAGGTCGCTCCGGTGGCGGTGCTGCGCATTACTGATGCGGCCGGGCGGTCGCTCTACGAAGCACCGCAGGCCGCTCCGGTGCAGGTAGTGAAGCCCGCCTCTGCCTACGTCCTCACACGCCTTATGGAAGGCGTGTTCGAGGAAGGCGGCACCGGCAATCGGGTCGCAAAGCTGATCAAGCGCCCGGTTGCCGGGAAGAGCGGCACGACCAACACCGATGCGTGGATGGTCGGCTTCACGCCCGAGCTGTCCACCGCCGTCTGGGTCGGCTATGACAAGGGCAAGGCCATCAGCACGCAGGATGCCCGACGGGCGGCACCGATTTTCGCGCAATATACGGAAAAAGCGCTGGAGAATGTGCCGCCCAAAATCTTCCCCATCCCTGACGGCGTAGTCAGCGCCTATATTGATCCGGCCAGTGGCAAGCTGGCTGCGCCGGACAGTCCAGATAAGCGGCTGGAGGTATTCGTCAGCGGCACGGAGCCGAAGGAAACCATATCAGGGCAGAACAACCCACCGGCAGCGACACAGACTGACCAAGCGGAGCGACAGGCAGAAAAGAAATCATGGTGGGGCAATTTCAAGCGATGGTGGATGGAATAACAGCCAAAAAAAAGACTGAGGGAACGCTATAAGCGCTTCTCTCAGTCTTTTTAGTTACCAATAGCAACTAAACGACTCGATACGGTTGGTATCTACACCATAATAAGTCCAGAAACGACCATTCCATCGGAATCCCGCTACGGATGTTCTGCCTACAAAGACGGGATACAGCCAGAATCGCTGGCCATTCGTTAGCCATATAAACGTGTTGCGGAACAAGCAACCGGAGATGGCTAACGGATCAATAGCGTAGGCCGTGACCAGTGGCTTTGGTGGCGTAAATTGCGGCGGCGGGGCAGTTGGCGCTTGGGCTTGGGGTCCCGGTCCGCCAGGACCAATCGGTCCTGGCGGCGGCGAGAACGGCCCTTGCCCTGGTGGCGGGCCAAAAGGCGCCAGCGGTTGTGGCGAAAAAGTTCCTCCCCCTGGTGGTGGGCCAATCGGTGAGGGGAACGAACCCTGTGTACCAGGAAATTGGGGAATCGAAGGACCTGACGGTGTGATTGGACCCGGAGTGCCCGGTTGTGTTCCGAAAGGCACCTGTGGCATTAAAGACATGTGTTTCACTCCTTGTGTTCTAGGCTGATGTATCCTATGCGGGACATCAGCCCGTGGACTGGGCGAATCCCCATATCGTCACGCATTCCGTTTTTTCGTCCCTTTTCATCAAAAACTAATGTATGTCTTCATGGAGCGCCTCTTCAATTGTGAATATTTCTATTCGAAAAGCGGAAAAATGTTAACATCTACCATCCAGTCCAAGGAGCTGATCGTATGCAGGATTCCAACCCAAAAATAACAACATTTTTTATGTTCTCCGGTCAAGCAGAAGAAGCCATGCAATTTTATACCTCTGTATTTAAACCGTCGGACATCATTAGCGTATTTCATCAGGAGAACGGAGCCGTATTACATGCTGTTTTCACCCTCAAAGGACAAACCTTCATGGCTATTGACCAAAATCATCAGCACAAGCACCCTTTTACCCCGGCTTTATCGCTATTCGTCACCTGTGATTCGGAAGAAGAAATTCACCACGTGTTTGATCAGCTATCGCGGGAAGGTCATGTTCTAATGCCCCTTGAGGCCTCGCCTGTAAGCCAACTATTTGGGTGGGTCGAAGACAAATACGGAGTTTCATGGCAATTGAATTTGGCAAAAGCATAACCTACTTAGCTTATTGTAGCTTTTTCAAATAACCCGATTAAGACCACTCTGGTCTCGACCGGGTTATTTGTTATTAAGTATAGGGATCATCTTTTCTTCCTGATATGAACGAGTCTAATTAAAACAATATTTTTTATGGTAATATTACATTTAATAGGTGCTAATAAAAGGATGTGTGAATCATTGTCTAATCAGTTAGTCAACCACAACCATAATCAAAACAAATTTAGTGCAGATTGTGAAAAATGTTTTGGTTTATGCTGCGTAGCTTTACCTTATGCAAAATCTGCTGATTTTGCTTTTAACAAGGATGGAGGAACTCCTTGTCAAAACCTAAATGCGGATTATCGTTGTAATATTCATAAGAATCTAAGAAATAACGGCTTGCGAGGCTGTACGGTATATGATTGCTTTGGGGCAGGTCAAAAAATTTCTCAAGTTACGTACATCGGAAAAAGTTGGCGGGACGACCCGGCAATTGCTGAGGAAATGTTCAGTATATTCCCCATAATGCAACAGCTTCACGAAATGCTTTATTACTTAAATGAAGCCCTTGGCTTAGAAGAAACTCAACCCATCTATACAGACCTACAAGAAGCTATGGCGAAAACCGAGCAGCTTACTGATCAAGATCCAAAATCCATTTTAGATCTTCATGTATCAACGCATAGGGCGCTCGTTAATGATTTGCTTCTACAAACAAGTGAGCTCGTGCGTAAAAAAGTTAATAAAAACATGGAACACAGTAAATATAGTAAAAAAATCAAGCACAAAGACCTTATGGGTGCTAATTTAAGAGGCGCTAATCTTAGAGGCACTAATCTGAGAGGAGTTTTACTTATTGCTGCTGATCTCCGAGAAGCTGATATGAGGATGACCGACCTTATCGGTGCGGATTTTAGAGACGCTGATTTGAGTGGAGCTAATCTCGAAGGAAGTATTTTTCTGACACAAGCGCAATTAAACTCGGCCAAGGGCAATCGTAAAACCAAAATCCCTCCTTCTTTAAGTATTCCAAGCCATTGGCTACATTAGATTTTAGCCACATAAAAATCCCACCACGGAATCGGATGGTGCTTCCTATCATTCCCCCTTCTACTGCACCATTCCGCCTCCCCGTTTGTATGCTGGTATTTTGTGCTCAACTTGTATATCCCTCTTTACACTCTCAATGTATGTTTGGCAACGAAAAAGTACCTTCCAATGGATGAGGCTCAAAAACCACCGTCTTAATAATCATAAATGTACACTCCTTATAAAATCTTAGGTTTCTGTTAAGAGCAGGACTCATTCCTTTTCGTTCAAAAATTCCCTTAACCGCCGACTTAAAGCTGCATACTGCTCTGCATTGGTGTCTGAAAAAGCTTCTTCCCGGTTAGAGTGCACATGCTGATACTGTGGAAGGCTTGAAAATTGCGATCTCGTAAAATCCAGAATGTCCTCGTCGATCTGGTTGTAATAATGCCAGCCACTATCCAGCCATGTCTTCAAAATATCGCCGCCGACCCTGTCCTGAACGACAAGTGCTGTGACACCACATTGTCCCGCCGCAGGATTATCCGCTGTCCATTTAGAGCTGGACTCCAAAGACCAAGCTTGGAACAGCGCTTCTTCCAATTCTAAAAAACGGTTTGCACTCAACTTGCGCCGCCCCTTTCGATTCTAATCATACTTAAAATTTATAATGAACACTCTGCACGAATTTCACCTGCACGTCCCCACGGGCTAGACACGATGTATTCCACATCTGCATTCTCCATAAAAGCAGCCAATTGTCACAAAAATTTAAAATTCAATATATTGACAAATAATTATTTTTGTGTTATAATATAAGTTTACATGTTTTAATTTCGTGATACCATTCCTTTGTATACATCAACTCTTTTAGGAGGGATTCGATGCAATTGGACAAGGGAATACAGATGCTCCAGGTTTCTTCTAACATCATGGGACAAACAGAAAGCATTCACCCCACCTTAATGTGGGACGAAGATAACATGATTTTAGTCGACACCGCTTACCCCGGGCAACTATCACTTTTACATGAGGCTATTCTGAGTACCGGATTAAACCTCCATAACCTAACCTCCATAATCATTACACACCAGGATCTTGATCATATCGGCAGTTTAGCAGATATAATCCAGGCTTCTTCCTCCCCGGTTCAGGTGTTCGCCAGTTCTATCGAAAAGCCCTATATACAGGGAGACAAGCAGCTTATAAAGCTGACACCAGAAGCAATAGCTCAAGCTGTAAGCTCCATGCCCGAGTCCGTTCCAGTTGAGTGGAGAGATGCATTTCGGCGTACACTTGAAAATCCCCCGAAGGCTGCCGTAAACTCCACAATTGCTGCCGGGGAGGAATTGCCCTTCTGTGGAGGGATCGTAGCTATCAATACTGCTGGTCATACACCGGGACACCTAAGCTTCTATCATAAGACCAGTCAAACCCTGATTGCAGGAGATGCTCTAAACGTAGTCAGCGGTGAGCTACAGGGACCAGATCCATTATACTGTCATGATTTTAACATGGCGAAGGAATCTCTTAAAAATCTGCTTCCATATGATATTAAAAAAGTGGTTTGCTTTCATGGAGGGCTTTACGAAGGCAATTGTCATCAGCGGATATCTGAAATATGTGAATCCTAGCTATGATTAACTAAAGAAAAGACTAACCAGAAATTCCAGTTAGTCTTTTCTTGCATATTTCACTATTAAACCCTAAGAATTTCCCTAATGATCTTACGCAGTAGGAAGCTGAATGCTAACTAGGCCTTCAAATGAACTCTCAATACAGGTGCATCTGGAGAAACAGACGAACCTTCCAATATTTCTACATGACTAATCATTTCTTGCCCGTCTGGAACAATTACCGGAGTAATTACCGGCAATCCATTCTGTTGAATAGCGTCCAGATCAAACTCCATCAATAATTGCCCCGCTTTAACGTTATCTCCTGCTTGGACGTGAGGGTTAAATCCCTGTCCTTTGAGGGAGACTGTATTAATCCCGACATGTATCAATATTTGTACACCGGATTCATGTTCAATGATCAGGGCGTGCTTGCTTTTCTCCATCACATGAACGACTTTCCCCGTAAAAGGAGCCGTAACCCTGCCTTCAGACGGATGAATAGCGACGCCTTCTCCCATAGCCTTTGTAGAGAACGCAGGATCTGGAACCTCTTCAAGGGAAACCACTTGTCCTTTAATTGGTGCTACCATGTCGAATTCTTCAATACGAGGAGCCGTCTTCTTCTTCAACCATTTAAACATAACAACGCCACCTTATTTAACAGATTACATTCAAAAACAGTGAATAGGACTTATCTACACCCTTTTAGGAACCGGTTCCACAGAAGAAATAAGTAAAAACCGGATTTTGGAACCGATTTCTATCTGAATTATAGTGAATGCCTTTCCATGATGTCAAGGCGCTATCGGGTCAAATAACCACATATTTTTACAATTATGATGCTGTTACTTTGATGTGCCCCAACGATGATCATGTTTGGCATGTTCATTCTGGAACTGCTTACCTACGTGAAAAAGAACTAGACCGCTCTGACTAAGGAATACGGGTCTATTTCCGACCTTATCTTACCTGGCCGACTGCTCTTTATTCAGTTGTTGTATGCTGGAGTCGTGTAACGATCTTACTTTACACCCTCTCAATAAAATTGCATAATGATCCATTGTAGAGTATGCATATTTGTATCGTATACTTACCTAAAGGAGAGTGTAACTTATGCGTGAAACTTGTGTTCCGTCTGGCGTGGTCCTAAGAAACACTGGCTTTGGATATACGTTGTCCTTAATAAGCGGTAAATATAAAATGATCATTATATACTGGCTTTCTGAAAACAAGGTTATGCGGCATAACGAGTTGAAACGAAGTATCGGTACCATATCCTTTAAAACGTTAAGCATCATGTTAAAGGAGCTAGAGGGAGATGGCCTTATCATACGCAAGGAGTTCCCCCAAATACCTCCAAAAGTTGAATATTCATTATCTGAACGTGGTCTTTCGCTCATACCATTGTTAAACATGATGTGTGAGTGGGGAGAAAAAAACGGTTTGCCACTTCTGGAGGAAGGGCAGCGATAGGCATTCCTGTTTTGTTTAAATCAAAAGAAGATTCTCCTCAATTCAGCTACCTATTACAGGTTGTCAATAAAATTCAAATAATCTCGTGCGCTTTTTTCCAATTCGCTTTCAGACGTACCAGGGTCAATTTCGCCAGGCTCATTTTCTGCACCATAATACGCAAAGAACGAGCGAAAATCGGCATTGCAATATAGGAAGGTTGTTTCAAAAGGAGATAATAAGTGCTCAAGTGTATAGCGATATCTTCCCTCTTCACTATAATCTTCTTTTTTAATTCCGGCAGATACAGCTAAAGCAACTTTACGATTCTTTAATTTGTCTCCTCCATTTGAGCCATAAGCCCAGCCATAAGCAAAAACATCGTCAAGCCATTTTTTAAGGAGAGGCGGACTATTAAACCAATAAACAGGGAACTGTAAAATAAGATTACTATGTGATTCAATGAAGTGCTGCTCTTTTTCCGCATCAATGTTCCCGTCAGGGTAAACCTTATGCAATTCGTGTACAGTATACTTTTCTGGATATTTCTTGAGTTCTTCTACCCATCGCTTATTTATGACAGAGGTTTCTATGCTTGGGTGTGTTACGATAACAAGAGTTTTCAAAGACTTGTCCTCCTTAAGTATTAATATTTTCTGAGTATAAAGTGCGCACTACAAATATGTAAGTATGCACTTTTAATACAGGTACTTACACAAAGGTTAGTGTCAAGTCAGTCATAATATATTCTTCAAAGCCATCATCCCGATCATACGGGTAGGATGAAAGCTATCAACACCCATCGCATTAAAAAAAGCAGCCAACAGAAGCGGCTGCTTTTTACAATACTATTACTGCGTTAACGTTTTTTTACCCTTCCAGCGCCTGCTTCAATTCCTCAGGCGAAGCGTCCCACCATTCCTCGTTATGGGAAATCAGCAGGCTTTTGAGTGCTGCTTTATCCTCACTGCCGAGATCCTCCAGCATGAAACGACGCTTGAGCGCGTAGTCCATACGGTTGACGTGATCGGCGAGAATCTTCCAGCCGCGTTTGGCCTCGTCGTCAATCAGCATCTCGCAAGCTGTTGCGCCGCCGTACATACGTCCTTCGGGCGTGCGATCCACGGCTACCCATACCAGCCATACCTGGCGTCCGTTCGGTACGTCCTCTTTATTCGTAGAGAACTTGATTCCACGTTCCACTTTACTTTTGGCATGCATGGCGCCAATATCAATTTTCGCCTCTCCCCGGTCAATGATGACTGGGGACATGCTGTTCAGATCGATTGAGCCTGCACCGAAGCCCTTATGTTTACTCTTGCCACTGACAATGTTCAGTGCAATCTGTTTTTTGCCGTCCGGCTGATTTTCACTCATGCGTCACTAGGCCTCCATTTTCCGTCTACACTCTATTCTACACTACAAATATTTTAACTAATAATCTCCCGAAAGCAAACATATACATGCTGTAGATGCTTGTCAACGGGAGGTATCCATTGTATGACCCCAGCACGCACCAAAATCGTTTTATTGTCCACACTAGCCCTCGGTCTCCTCGCAGGGACGTTATGGTTTGCCTGGCAGCCGCAATTGCAATCCGATCCGCGGTCCATAGGCCAACCATCATACGGTTCCCAGTCTGAGTCTGCGCTTGCACCAAATATGGGCAAGCCTCTAGAGGCAAATATCCTGCCTGATCTACCCAAGAATCCTCCACAGCCTGCTACAGAAATCCTCAGCAAAAGGGTGGTAGAGTATCACATTGATGTGTCTTTGGAAGAAGGACAGGTGTTGCGAGGTACAGAGACGCTGACCTGGAAGCATCCGGGGAAGAAAACCGTAAACGATCTGTATCTTCATCTATATCCAAATGCCTTTTCTTCCATGGAAACCACCTTTATGAAGGAGTCTGGGGGCAAGCTGCGCGGAGACACCATGCCCAAGGACGGCTTCGGCTCTATGACGCTGACTGAGCTAAAGACGGAAGACGGCTTATCCCTTATGCACCGCACCCAATATGTACAACCGGATGACGGCAACGTAAACGACCGCTCGCTCATGAAGGTGCGTTTGCCCAAGCCGGTACGCGGTGGCGAAGAAATCACACTATATATGAAGTTTGAGGTAAAGCTGCCTGCCATCTTCGCACGGATGGGAGCTACAGATGATTTTGTAATGGCAGGACAGTGGTTTCCCAAGCTCAGCGTTTACGAGACTGCGGGACAGCGCGGGCGTGCCGAGGAGGGCTGGAATCTCCATCAGTATCACGGTAACTCCGAGTTTTATGCCGATTTTGGAATTTACAGCATACGGATTCGAGTGCCTGAAACGTACATCGTAGCCGCAACCGGTTTTCCCACTCGTGGAGCAGTCCGACAGAATGGACAGAAAATATATCAATTTTATGCCGATGACGTGCACGATTTTGCCTGGGCCGCTTCACCCAACTTTGTAACGGTAGAAGAACCCTTTTCTTCTACTGAAGTCCCTGGTGTCAAAATCAAGCTGTACCTCGACCCGTCGCACAAGGAACTCAAGGGACGCTATATGAGCGCAGCCAAGGCCGCCCTTTCGTATTACAGCAAATGGTACGGGCCTTATCCATATTCTACTCTGTCCATCGTGGTTCCACCCAAAACAGGCAGTGGCGCTGGCGGTATGGAATATCCGACACTGATCACAGCCGCCGCCGCGGATAACCTGAACCCCGGCTATAACCTGGAGCGAACATTAGTTCACGAAATTGGACATCAATATTTCTACGGGATGGTAGCTAATAATGAGTTTGAGGAGCCGTGGCTGGATGAAGGCTTCACCTCTTATGCAGAGGAACGACTCATGGAGCAGGAATATGGGCTCACCCCCAACCCGCCGCTACAATCGGGCCAGATAGCATCTCCACAGCCTCTTAATCGCGAGTCATGGAAGTATGGCTCCTCAGCTGCGTACGGGCAAAATGCATACTCTCGAGGCAAGCTGGTACTGCGGGGCATTGAGCGTCAGGTCGGAATGAAAAAAATGGATCGCATTATGCGCACCTACGTCCAGACGTACCGATTTAAACATCCGTCATCACAGGATTTTCAACGTATCGTTGAGAGAGTCACTGAACGCTCCTGGAGCCACTATTTTGAACAATATGTATATGACGGCCAAATGGCGGACTTCTCGGTGGATCGCATCACGAACCACAAGCTGAAGAAAGGATATGAAGCAGTCGTGACGCTGAGCAAAAAAGGTGCCGATTATCCCAAGATCCCCGTTCAATTCACCTTCAAGGATGGGACAACGATATTCAATGCCTGGGACGGCGCAGGTAAAAGCACAACTTATCGGCTCAAGAGCGCCTCTCCCGTTTCATATGTAACCATTGATCCGCTATATACCATTGCGCTGGAGAACAAACATATCAATAATAACCTGAAGGCCGAGCTGAACGAAAAGCAACAAACTCGTTGGAGCGTAAGTGTAACCAAGCTGTTGGAGATACTGCTTGGAAGTCTGTCATGGTGAGGTGTATATAGATGCGGACGGTTATGAAAGAAGGCTGGGCGCTTGTGCGCATACAATTTTATATTGTCATTATTCTGTTTCTGTATCGGCTGCTGTGGGGCGTATTTCTCTACCGGCTGGTGCAATCCGCCGTTATCCCGCTACTACTGCGCTATCCTGATCAGGGGCACAACGAACTGGGCCAGACCCTGTTCTGGATGGAGAGCCAGATTGCCCTCATGGACAACCGTGAAGTGCATATCTACTTGTGGGTACTGCTGGGGGCGACGGTGCTGCGTATGCTGATCACTCCCTTCATTAGAGCCGGAATATATCAAAGTCTGCATACCCATGCAACCGAGCCGCAAAGCCTGTCCTTCTTCCGTGGGATGAAACGCCATGGCCTGTCATCGCTGCTTTATTACATCATCGAGCTGGGACTATTACTTCTTCCCGCATTCTGGCTGGTACCGAGACTCTACCCTATTGTAGCAGGAGCACTGCAATCTCCCTCTTACCTGCTGCAGATGTTGCCCTACGCCATCGGCTGGATCGCTTACGGCTGGTTCATCCGGCAGTGTATCCTGTACATGCAGCTGGGCACCGTCGGTGGTCACGCCATACTGTCGTCCCTGCTCGCCTTTTTTCGCCAGATCCTCCCAGCTGTTGGCATATCACTTCTGCTGGGCGCTGGTGTGCTGCTGGTCTTCGGTCTATTCGGCACCGTAGCGATGATTTGGACGGGTATACTGGCACTCATTCTCCAGCAATCGTATCATTTTGTTACCAGTCTGGTCAGGCTGTGGCATATCAGCTCGCAATACCGGCTTTGGCATACCGATATTTCCAGCAGAAGCTGAGCTCTGTCGAAAAACTACTCTTCATCTCTGTGCAAACGGCACCTAACTGAATACTTTTAACAACATCTGTTCCTGAGCTATCAGGGGCAGATTTTTTTTGTAACTTTTTGCGATGAAACATTTGCCAAAGTCAGCCGACTTTGTTACAATAATCGCAGTGAACTGATAGTAACAACTTTGTAATCTTTATTGTAACTTTTATCTCAAAAGCTCGTTATCGTGAATACTGCTCTCCAAGGTGCACATCATAAGTTAAGCCTAATTCCTGGCACCTAGGAAGCGGGGGAACCAGTTTGGGTGAATTGATCTCGCAACAGAGTGGTCATAGGGGAACCTTCTACCGAATCCTTAAGCTAACCTCGCAGGCATTGGAAGGGGTATATTTTTTTTGAAGAAGAAGCTAACAATCGCAGCTATGGGTCTTGCTATTGCCTTTACATCTTTTACATTCGGTGGCGGCAGTGCATATGCAGACTCTAAGATGGACCAGGTCATCCAAGATGCCAAAGGAACAAGCTACAGAAGCGGAGGCACTACACTCGAAGGGTTCGATTGCTCGGGCTTCACAATGTATGTATTTAACAAACTGGGAATTAAACTGCCGCATCAATCTGGATCACAATTCAAAATGGGATCTTCCGTATCCCGCGATGAAATGAGACCTGGGGATCTGGTGTTCTTTAACACCACAGGGAGAGGCATTTCCCATGTAGGTATCTTCGTAGGTGAAGGGAAATTTGCCCACTCCTCGTCTTCACGTGGTGTAGTAGTTAGCTCACTGAACGAAAATTATTACGCTAACCGTTATGTCGGTGCAAAAAGAATTATGAGCACAGACGCTTACCACTCCGTAGCTTCTGATATTCCTGATGACGACAACGTAGAATAACTGACGCACAGCAAGCTAACCTTAGCCGCAATTTGATTCTGACCGGAATCAAATTGCGGTTTTTTATGTCCCCAACATCAGCAATGATTATTATTACTGACGAACTGACACCTCAAAAGGTTTCAATTATGGCGAACATCGTCGGTTTTACCGTCATAGGGGGAGCATATGAGCAGCAATACCTTCTTATTGAATGTATACCCGACTTGGAGATAAAATAAACACGCTTGCCATTCCTCTGTAACTTGTCTACAATCTGTTGTTAATCGTTTAAGTACCTGTAAAAGGAGGAAGTGAAGACATGCCTGCCTCAATATCAAACTTTCGGATCGTACCGATGGACGAGCATCAGGCGGCTGCAATCTGTGAATGGCGCTATGATCCACCCTACAACATCTACGGCTGGCTGCCCTGGGAACAAATGAAGGCGCTGGAAGTCGAATTTGGAAATCCCACACTTCGGCAAGAGCAATATGTTGCCGTACTGGATGAGGAGAGCAAGCTGATGGGATTTGCGCAATATTTCCCTATGGTTGGTGTAACCCGGCTGGGTCTTGGAATGCATCCCGACAGATGCGGACAAGGCAGGGGCTCCGATTTTGTTCGCACGATTGCTGAGGAAGCCAGACGGCGCAATCCGCAGAATGAAATTGATCTGGAGGTGCTCACCTGGAATGGGCGCGCCATCCGAGCCTACAAGGCAGCTGGATTTGAGATTACAGATACCTATGAACGACAGACTCCCGATGGCAAAAAGCCATTTCATTGTATGGTATACCATCCTGATCACCAGACCCGGGTTCTATGATAAAAGCGCCTTCGGCATACAACTCCTCTGTTGTATAGCGAAGGCGCTTTTATCATCATACAGCAGATCATTATACACTTAATGACTACTGCGCATTTTCTCAAAAGCTTCATTATATTGTTGGGCTTCCTTAATATCCACGGCCATAATACCGCCATCATCCCATGAGGTCAAACGCAAAGTCACGGTCTTGTAATCAATCGTAATAAATGGATGATGATTAAATGCTTCAGATATAGCGGCAACCTCATCCACGAATGCAATCCCTTTCATAAAACTGGAAAAATTATATTTCCGAACGATCCAACGTCCTTCCTCCAGTTCCCAGCCCTCCAGTTTCTCCAGATGTGCTTCAATCTCTTCTTGTGTAAAAGGCATGTTACGACTCCTCCCCATTTATACGGAAGCCTTTTAACCGCTTGTACGGCCAAACCTACGATATAGTGGTGTACATATTACCACGGCCCCGCTGATAAATCCATAAGACGGCCTTCAAATTAAAGGAACCGACGTTAGCTCCTCATCTCCAATGAGTACATAGATCCGGTGCTGCTCCGGCTCATAAATCACAACACCGCTGCCTACAGTAATTACAGGCTCTGTACCCAGCGCATAAAACAAATCTTCCGCCAACGCTTCGTTGACCTCCTGACGCCCCGCCGGGTCCAGCCTGTCCCAATCTTCTGCTTCCATTTCGAAAAATTCATAGCTGTCTGGAATGCGGCCTACAGCCTCTGTCAATTCGTTCAAAATTTGTTCATACTCCCGCCCATGCTTCACTCCCATGCCTTTTCCTCCAATTCTTCCGCCTTTCATTACATAATCACCTTATTATACCGGAAATTCGTACTTAACAAAAAAGAGAGTTTTGTCGATAAATACTATAATCCGTCTTGTAATGACGCGCTTGGGGCAAGGACGACCCCGGCGGCATGAAAGGATTCAAAATCTATTCTCATGGATGAGGTGTATCATGCAAATTTCAACCATTATCGGACTTGTGCTCGGGATTGTGTCACTGGTCGTCGGGATGATCTTAAAAGGCGCTCCAGTCGTCAACTTGGTCAATAATCCCGCTGCTTACATGATTATTTTTGTCGGAACGGCTGCAAGTATATTCATGGCCTTTCCGATGGCAGAGATCAAACGGGTTCCAAAGCTGTTCAAGGTTATCTTTACCGAACAAAAACTGTTAGACCGCAAAGAGCTTATCGGTACATTTACCGAGTGGGCATCTATTACCCGTCGTGAAGGTCTGCTCGCGCTGGAATCCAAGGTCGAAGAGATCGACGATCCCTTTATGCGCGGCGGTATGCGTATGATTATTGATGGTAATGATCAAGAGTTCGTACGCGATGTTCTAATGGAAGACATTAACGCTACCGAAGAAAGACACCGCTCTGGGGCACTGATTTTCTCCCAGGCTGGTATGTATGCTCCAACCCTCGGGGTACTCGGTGCGGTCGTAGGTCTGATCGCGGCATTGGCTGACCTTAGTGACATGGAAAAGCTGTCTCACGCCATCGCTGCAGCCTTTATTGCAACGTTGCTTGGTATCTTTACCGGTTACGTCCTGTGGCATCCAATGTCAAATAAGCTGAAACGACTCTCCAAAAAAGAGGTTGATTTGAAGCTGATGATGGTCGAAGGCTTGCTCTCGATCCAATCCGGTATCTCTACTATTGCCATCAGCCAAAAGCTGGCGATCTTCTTAACTCCTACCGAACGGGCTAATATGACCCAGAAGGATGGCGATTCCAGTGAGTAAAAAAAGACATGAACCGCATGAAGAACATGCAGACGAAAGCTGGCTTTTGCCATATTCCGACTTAATGACCCTTCTGCTGGCACTATTCATCGTCTTATTCGGTATGAGCTCGCTTGATGCCAAAAAATTCGAAACCATGGCTCAATCCCTGAGTGCGGCCTTTAGCGGCGGTACAGGTGTGCTGGATCAATCGGCTGCCAATCCGTCGTCACAATCCATGGATATGGGCAAAAATAAAGAACAGGTATCACAACCCCTGAAATCTAAAGCCACTTCTACCTCTGAACTGCAAAAACAGCTCGCTCAGCGGGAAGAAGAAGATTTAAAGAAGCTTAAAAAGCAAATGGATCAGTACATTCAAAATAACGGCCTGTCTCCTCTACTGAACACCAAGCTGAACCAATCCCAGCTAATGATCACCATTAGCGATAATGCCTTGTTTTCATCGGGGCAGGCCGAAGTTAAGCCGGAAGCGAGAAAGCTGGCCAAGTCCATTTCCAGCATGCTCCAGCAGTTTCCTGGCTATGATGTTATCGTATCGGGTCATACAGATAATGTCCCTATCTCCAACAGCCAGTTTCCGTCCAACTTTGATTTGAGCGCCAAACGCTCACTGAATTTCTTGCGAATTTTGTTACTCAATACGCAGCTCGACCCAACCAAGTTTGTATCTATTGGTTATGGCGAGTATCGTCCAATAGCCAGCAATCAAGATGGACAAGGACGCGCTAAAAACCGCCGTGTTGAGATTTCCGTTCTCCGCAAATATCAGAATGGTACACAAGTTATTAGCCCTACCTCAAGTGCGAGTGAAGGTTGATCATGCATATGTTATATGAGCAAAGGCACCGCCGCATTTTTAATGCAGCTGGTGCCTTTTGGTTTAGCGATTCCTGTAGCTGCCCTGTCCTATACGATGATCATGATCTGTAGGCCATGAGGAGCCTCTCTGGCTTAGCTAAGCGTATAATCGAGCATCTGGCCAAGCTCCTGCTTTTCTGCCTCTGTGAGGTCACGCCAGGCGCCTTTCTGGAGCGATCCCAACCGAATATTCATAATCCGCAGACGCTGCAGCTTTTGGACTTCATAGCCGAAAGCAGCACACATCCGCCGAATTTGACGATTTTTCCCTTCCGTCAGGATAATGCGGAATACATGCTCTGATACACGCGTCACCTCACAGGGCAGTGTCCGCTGGCCGAGTATTTTCACACCACTAGACATCCCCTGCACAAAAGATAATGTGACGGGACGATCCACCGTAACAATATATTCCTTCTCATGCTTGCCCTCTGCCCGTAAAATCTTATTCACAATGTCTCCATCATTGGTCAGTAAAATGAGACCTTCTGAATCCTTATCCAGACGTCCGATGGGGAATATCCGCTGCGGGTGCCCCACAAAATCGACAATATTGCCTCTAATGTGACTCTCTGTCGTGCTGGTTATTCCCACCGGCTTGTTCAATGCAATATATACGTGATTGGACTTCTCGCGTAGTGGCTTACCGTTCACCCGAACGTCATCGCCTTCCTCCGCTTGACTGCCCAGCACTGCCACTTCACCGTTAATCGTCACGCGGCCGCTCTCTACCAGCTTGTCCGCCTCACGACGCGAGCAAAAACCGGTTTCGCTGATAAACTTGTTAATGCGCAACCTGTGTACCCTCCATTTCTACTATCACGTTTCCTCCTGCGTCCCATCCCGTTACTCAGGCTTGGCAATCGGAAGCTGCACAAGGGCTGTCGTCCCCTCTCCCTCTGTGCTTTCAATATCCAGTGTGCCTTTATGACTCTGTATAATACGCTGGCTAACCATAAGTCCGAGTCCTGTGCCTGTTTCTTTGTTGGTGAAAAAAGGTTCGCCCAGCTTGGACAGCATTTCTGCCGGAATCCCTGTCCCCTGATCCCGTATGAAGATTTTAACGCTTTCTCCCTCCAAGAACAAATGAATCGTGATCATACCGCCTTTACTCATAGCTTCCATACTATTTTTAAGTAAATTAATGAATACCTGTTTTAACTGATTTTCTTCAGCGTATACAAGAGCAGGCTCCTCCGTGACCTGAAGGTTAAACACAATACCCAGCAGATGCGCCTGACTATCGAGCAAAGAAATGACATCACTCACAATATATCGAACATCTTTTTTCTGAAAATGCACTGCCTGCGGCTTCGCCAATATTAAAAATTCGCCAACAATCAAATTAATGCGATCCAGTTCAGACATCATAATATCGTTGTGCTTCAAATTCAGCACTTGATTTTGCTGCTGTAGCTGGAGAAAGCCACGCAGCGTGGTCAGCGGATTACGAATTTCGTGCGCCACACCTGCCGCTAGTTGTCCTACTGTTGTCAGTTTCTCAGATCTGCGCAGCAGTTCCTCCATCCGATTGCGCCCTGTAATATCACGCGAGACGCTGATAAATCCCAAAATTTCGCCTCCCTCATCCAGAATGGGCGACGTACTCATACTGATCTCAACTGTACTTCCATCCTTACGCATTCTGAGGGACTCAATGGACACAATGCTCTCTCCCTGAAGCAGGCTCTCTTTCTGCAATTCATACTCCTCCTGTTGCTGCGGAGGTACAAATTCCAGCTTACGTCCAACCAATTCTTTCTTGGTCCAGCCGTATAAGGCTTCAAACGCATGATTAACCCGCACGACACGATCTTCCTGATCGGTCACAAGAATCGCATCCGCTGTCTGATTAATAATCGATTCCAGGTGCTCCTTTACAGAACGGTTCTCCTCATACATCTGTTCGAGTCTCCGTGTATACATACCCAGGTTGTAGGCCATCGCGTTGATCCGCTCACCCAGCCGTGCAAGCTCATGACCCCCCTTAATCTCTAGCCGTGTATCAAATTGTCCATCGGCCATCTCGTTCACCTTCTCCAAAATGGACTGAATGGGACGGACAAACAGACTGGCTAGCACGTAGCTACCAATAATGACAACCTCCAAGAGAACAATGGAAATGGCAATTAAACTAATCAATTGTTTAGAAATAACAGAGGTGATCGTATCATAATTCATAACAATTCGAATGACATAGGCTTCACGGTTAGTTGGATAAAAAGGTATGTAGCTGACGAGAACCCGCTGGCCTTTAATATAACAATCTTGTACAATACTATCCCCTGAGAGAATAGCTCTGGACACAGCCAAACGATCCTCCTGCACTCTAGTTAGTTGATACGTGCCGAATTGGATCGGTTTATTGTACATATAATAGTATTTCCAATCGTTCCCGTTCTTGTCCATCGTAGCGCCACCAAAGGTTGCAGGGTTAATTCCTGTAATCTCCATAATGCGATAATCCACTTGCTGAGTCTGCTTTACGATCTCATCAGGGCTTAGGATGGATTCGAAATTTTGTACTGAAGTATCCTGAAAGGAAATTCGAATTAAGTAGTTTCGTTTTTGGTCATAATAAAATCCCCATTTATTAATATGTGAAGCGTCTAAACCTGTGTAATCAAACGATCCGGTCCAAAAATGGTCCAAATTCTGTCCTTGCGCCATTCTAGCCTGTCCATGCTCATACAATTGGTCGACTGCATTTTTCCAATGTCCATTCAATGGTTCGGAAGACGTTAATTCTTTGGGATTAGAGGATTTGACAACCCTGTACCCCTCCCCATCGCGAATCATCAAAGAAATGTTAATATCCCTATGGAGTGTGGCCATCTGTTGCAGTTGTTTTTGCTGAATTTTTTGGATGTCAGGATCTAGTTGATTGGCAGCCAACGTGGCAGAAAGCCACAGATTGTATCCGAGCTGCTTGTCAAGCGCCTCCCAGCTATGCCGAGTTTGTTCAATGGCTCCCCCGATGATTTTAGCCGTCAGAACCATTTTAGTTTCACTGTCACTTCTTAGATTTTCGTGGGTCGTGTAATAATTAAGTGCGATATTTAATAAAAGGATAAACAGGACTGACCCCGACAAAATAATCGTTATTCTGATTTTTATCGACACACTAAATTCTCACCTCTTGCCGTATGCTGGCGATTACTGGCAATTGCTAACTCAATGATACCGTAATAACGCCCGTGATACCAGCATTTACATTTCCCGGATATACATAAATACACACCAAGTGTATAGTGTTGTCAACACAGGGGCGTTTGCCTACAATATAATCAGATAATCATCCACAAGTAATCCACAAATACACAGGTTTTATTATAAACTGTGGATATGTCTGTGGACAAGTGTGGTGTTATCCACAATTTTATTCACATCATGTTAACAACGGAATATTTGTTCGTTGGATAATTCCGCGTTTGAGAGGAGCATTTTCCCAGTGACCATTATGGATCACGCCTATTGGATGAAAGAAGCCATTCAGGAAGCGTACAAGGCAGAAGCGTTGGGTGAGGTACCCATTGGAGCTATCATCGTAAAAGATAACGAAATCATAGGCCGCGGCTATAATTTGCGTGAGACTGACGCTGATCCGACAGCACATGCAGAGATTATTGCTATTCGTCAGGCTAGTGAACATCTGGGTGCTTGGCGTCTGCTAGATTGCAGACTGTATGTCACTTTGGAGCCGTGTCCGATGTGTGCCGGGGCCATTGTGCAGTCAAGGGTTCCTCACTTGATATATGGCACTACAGATCCCAAGGCTGGCTGTGCAGGCACACTGATGAATTTATTACAGGAGCCTCGGTTCAATCATTGCACAGAGGTGACCAGTGGTGTCCTTCAAGAGGAATGCGCCTCATTGCTGACGAATTTCTTTCGAAATCTCCGACAAAAGAGAGCCGCTGCGAAGTTGTCTTCTCCTCCTTCAACCTAAGGATGAAATCCGAAGCACTTACTCCCACACAACCGCGATCAGTCGTTTTACATCTGATTGCGAATTCCCTTTGGAAGGAGATCAGCCCATGCCCATGAGCTTGTATAACACGCCTCAAGGTATCTTTTTACGGCCAATAGGCTTGAAGGACTGTGAATCCCTTCTCGCCCTTAGAATGCGAAACAAGGAGTCATATGCGCCGTACGAGCCGCTTTACGAGGATTCATTTTTCACATTAGAGAAACAGCAGGACTACATCCGGCAAAAGCTGCGTCAAACCGAAGAGGATCGAGGGTACATGTTCGGTATCTTTCTCTTAAAGGAAGAGCGGCTCATCGGATATATCTCCATTTCCAATCTGGTACGTGGAGCCGGACAATTTGCCGATATCGGCTACATGATAGATCAGCATGAACAGGGCCGGGGTCATATGACCGCTGCCCTGAAGTTGATCATACAATATGCCTTCCGTGCGCTCTCCCTGCACCGTCTTCAGGCGGGTACTCTCTTGCATAATATCCGCTCACAGCGCGTATTGAAAAAATGCGGCTTCCAGCCAGAAGGTATTGCCCGCAAGCTGGTACAAATCCAGGGCACTTGGCAGGATCACCAGATGTTCGGACTTTTAGCTGAGGATGACGTGTGGCAGACCTAAATGTCTGCACAGGGTTCTAATATAGCAGTAGACAAAAAAACCGCCCGGCGTTAAGCCGAGCGGTTTTCTTACATCACATGATGAATGCTGCCTTGCAAGACTGTCATTCTATACTTAAGGAGCGACAGTTTGCATTTTTTGTTGAAGTTGTTCCATGGTCAGGACTTGGTCGCCTGTTGGAATACCCACTTTAAATGTTGCCTTTTCATTGATTTTGCTATATTGCGTGTAGCCTGTTACAGACAATTTCACATTGTCTTTTGTAGCCGGATCATTCATCTCCACATTAGCATTCAGGTCTTGATACACAGGAATGTTATCCTTGTTCAAAGCCGTGTTAATGTCAAATTGTTTCACCGTCAAATAATTTTTCAACTCATCCAGCTTTTTGCTCACTTCACTGGTGTTGGATTGTAGTTCTTTCTTCGCTTCAGCCAGTTCTTCCTTCTTCACTTGAAGCATGCCAGCATATTCGTCTTTAGATGCCACATCAAGGATTTTAGGAAGCGCCTTAGTGATAAATGTGTTTGTTGCTTGCTTCACGTTGTCGTTCGTTATTTTGAATTGAACTACTTGTTTAGCTTCAACGCCTTGTGGCAATTTAGCATCTTTAGGATCAATATCAAAGAAATACGTAGCTTGGTCATACTCGCCCATAATTGCGGCAATCACTTCGTTCGCAAATTTTTGCGATTTTTCCTGATCCATCGCTGCAGGGTTGAATTCTTGTCCGGATTGCTTAGCCAGCTCTTGTGGGTCAATGATCAGGAATTTACCGACTACATCCTGTGGAAGCGGGTAGAATGGAATATTCGGAATTTTAACGTACAATTTATCTTTAGTCATAACCATTGGAATCGTGAAGCTGGTGGAAAGATCACCTTTCAAATGAATGCCCAACGTCATTTCAGATTGTAAAGGTTCTTTTTGATATACACCGTCCAGCGTAATGTCTGCATTTTTTAGCATACTGGTTATCATTGCACTTTGCTCACTTGGCAGAGTAGCGGATGAAATTGTCAGATCCTTAACTGTAAATTGACTTTTAGTTTCATAAGAGTTCAATTTCATTGCATTTGCAGTACCGCTTGTAACAGCTTCCTTCGGCTCTAACTTCTTGCTACAACCTACCAGGGCTACCGTCAAAAGCAACACCATAGTGAGTACCAAGACGGATAACTTTTTACTCATTGTGTAGATTCTCTCCTCTCGTAATTAACCCCTTTTATAATACTAACCAAAAAATACACACCCCCTATTTTACCGCATTTTCACAGACAACGAAACACTTATTGGAAAATTTTCTTGCAATAAGCACAAAGACACCCTGGCTCTCTAACCAGGGTGTACTATATCATGCAATATATTTTTAGGAAAAAAGTCTAACTGCTTAAGACCCTTCTCTGTTGTGGTGATCGACGTGATTTCGTTGTTTCACCTTTTTAGAACCAGACAATGGCTCTTGTTGATGATTACGCTCACGTCTTTCGTTTCCTCCACCAGAATCCTGTGCTTCGGGAACAGGAATGGCTTTAGGCTTGCTCATTTATGCACCCTCCGTTCTCAGTCTATACTCTAATACATTAAAAAATCCGTTTACTACCATTTAAAATAGGACTATAGATGGTGCAGGTCTTCCGTTTTATCGTGATTTAGTGAATCCTGATGACGGCGGTCATTACGATCCTGCTGCACTTGCTGTGCCTGATGACTATTTACTGGACGCTGCTCCAAATCATCTACAATGTTAGACAGGTTTTTATCCAAACCGTTTTTGGCTTTCGTCATGTAGCCTTCTCCCCCTTATTCCTTCATGACTAAGAATGCGTCAATGACTGTAGCGTCTGAGCACATTGGTGAATATGCCGCGTATAATCAGACACCAACTGTTGGATGATATCTGTTCGTTCATCCACAGACTTCCCATCCCGTTCTACATCGACCAAACTAACCTGCACTTCTCGGGAATCTACATAGGTGCACGCAAAGTCGAAGGAGTACATTTGCCGGCCTTCTACCTCAATGTGGATTCGTATAGCCCGGCTGTCTGCTTCATCTGCCTGCACCTGTGTTTTGTCTCCTGAATTCAAAAGAATCGGCAGTTGCTCCTGCCAAGCTTCTACCAGCTTTTGCTGATCTACTGTCATTTCTCGATTCATGCCAGCACCTCCACATCTGATAACGTGTGAAAAAAGCAGGCTTTTTATACAACAAAAAAGCCATTCTCCACGATTCCTGATCCATAGCATTTAAAGGCTAATGTCCAGCTATCGTATTTGAACGGCTTGGTTATTTTATAATATGGCGGAGAGGATGGGATTCGAACCCATGTGAGCTTGCACTCTAACGGTTTTCAAGACCGCCCCGTTATGACCGCTTCGGTACCTCTCCAGGTGGTAAATGGATAAAGCTGCTTCCTTTTAAAACTAACTCAGGCGCAACAAAATTATTTTACCACAGACTTTCTACAAATGCAATGCCTACTGTTTGGGAGTAATAACCTCGACGCCTCGCATGTATGGACGCAGCACTTCAGGGATCACAATGCTTCCGTCTTCCTGCTGATAGTTCTCCAAAATAGCAGCCACCGTGCGCCCTACAGCCAATCCTGAACCGTTCAGTGTATGTACAAATTCAGGCTTCGCTTTCGAATCTGGACGAAACCGGATGTTCGCACGACGCGCCTGAAAGTCTTCCGTGTTAGAGCACGAAGAAATTTCGCGGTACATGCCGCTCTCAGGCAGCCACACTTCCAAATCGTACGTTTTGGCAGACGTAAATCCCATATCTCCAGTGCAGAGTGCCAGCACGCGATATGGAAGCCCAAGCAGCTGTAGAACACGCTCAGCATCATTCGTCATTTTTTCCAGTTCCTCGTAAGAGGTGTCCGGGTGAACCAGCTTGAGTATCTCTACCTTATTGAACTGATGCTGGCGGATCAAACCACGCGTATCCCGTCCTGCCGATCCTGCTTCTGAACGGAAGCAAGAGCTATAAGCCACATAATATTTTGGAAGCTGCTCTGCATTCATAATCTCTTCGCGGTGATAGTTCGTTACCGGAACTTCAGCTGTAGGAATGAGATAATACTCGGTATCACGCAGTTTGAACAAATCCTCTTCAAACTTTGGAAGTTGTCCCGTTCCATACAGACTGTCGCGATTAACAATGTATGGAGGAAGCATTTCTTCATAACCATGTTCACTGCTGTGTAAATCCATCATAAAGTTAATCAAAGCACGCTCCAGTCGCGCTCCCAACCCTTTGTAGAACGTAAAGCGGGAACCCGTCACCTTAGCTGCGGCCTCAAAATCAAGAATGTCCAGATTCTGTGCCAACTCCCAATGCGCTTTGGGCGTAAAAGAAAACTCGCGCGGCTCCGACCAGCGACGGATTTCTACATTATCCTCTTCCGAGGCGCCTACAGGCACTGTGTCATTGGGGATATTCGGGATGGACATCACCAGTTCGTCGATCTGAACCTCCAGCTCGCGCACTTGATCATCCATTTCTTTAATACGATCGGAGACCTGACGCATTTCAGCAATAAGATCATCCGCATTTTCCTTGTTCTTTTTCAACTTGGCTACTTCACCGGATACGACATTCCGGCGATTTTTGAGCGCTTCACTTTCCTGAAGCAGTTCACGACGGCTTACATCCAAATCTGTAAAACCATTAATCAGATCCAGCGATTTGCCTCTGTTCTGTAAAGCTTTTTCAACCCGGCCAAGCTCATTACGTAAAATCTTTATATCTAACACAGGTAATCCCTCCTACACTACAAACCTGACTTTCCGCTATTCGCGGACCATATCCACAAAATACTGATGTAACCGGTAATCGTCTGTTAATTCCGGATGGAAGGATGAAGCCAGCAAATGCCCCTGACGGGCCGCCACGATCTCGCCGTTGTACTCAGACAACACGTCTACTCCTGTTCCAACAGACATGATTAACGGCGCGCGTATAAACACAGCACGAACCGGCTGCTCAATCCCTTTAATATTCAAGTCTGTTTCAAAGCTTTCTCGTTGGCGACCAAAGGCATTACGCGATACTGTAATATCCATCAGTCCCAAGTGTACTTCTTCCTGCCCTTGAATTTTTTTGGCCAGCACAATCAATCCCGCACAGGTACCCAATATGGGCTTGCCTTGATCGGAAAACTGACGTATAGCATCTATAAACTCATACTTGCGCATTAGCTTGCCGATGGTTGTGCTTTCACCGCCGGGAATGACAAGACCGGACAGCTCATCGAGCTGTTCGATCTTCTTCACCGCCACTCCTTCAGCGCCTGCACATTCAATACTACGTATATGCTCAGCCACAGCACCTTGCAGCGACAATACTCCTATTTTCATGCTGGTCCCTTCTTTCCTTACCAGCCACGATCCTGCATGCGTTCATGCGGTGCCAGCTTGGAAATTTCAATGCCCTTCATAGGAGTACCCAAATTCTTCGATACTTCTGCAATCAGCTTATAGTCTGTATAATGAGTGGTTGCTTCCACGATTGCTCTCGCGAATTTCTCAGGGCTGTCCGATTTAAAAATCCCCGAACCCACGAAGACACCATCAGCGCCCAAATGCATCATCAATGCGGCATCAGCAGGTGTTGCTACGCCACCCGCAGCAAAGTTAACCACTGGCAGCTTACCGTGCTCATGCACTTCCAGCAGCAGTTCGTAAGCAACGCCGAGGTTTTTCGCTTCTGCATACAGCTCGTCCTTCGACAGGTTTTGCACCTTCCGAATTTGACCGTTGATAAAACGCATATGTCGAACAGCTTCAACAATATTTCCTGTTCCAGGCTCACCTTTTGTACGAATCATAGATGCGCCTTCGCCGATACGACGCAGTGCTTCTCCCAGATCCTTAGCTCCGCAAACAAATGGAACGGTGAATTCCCGCTTATCGATATGGAAAACTTCATCCGCAGGTGTCAGCACTTCACTCTCATCGAGATAGTCGACACCGAGAGATTCCAGCACCTTTGCCTCCACAAAATGACCGATACGTGCCTTAGCCATAACCGGGATAGAAACAACCTTCATAACCTCTTCCACAATCGTCGGGTCAGCCATACGGGCAACCCCACCAGCTGCACGGATATCTGAAGGCACCCGTTCTAGAGCCATTACAGCAGTAGCGCCTGCTGCCTCTGCAATTTTAGCCTGTTCAGCGTTCATGACATCCATAATCACGCCGCCTTTTTGCATTTCTGCCATTCCTCTTTTAACACGCGAAGTTCCCGTTTCCATATCGTTGCCTCCTGTAAGGGTTACGTTTAGATTCTAACTTAATATTTTACCGCACAGACGCCAAATACACAATCATTTCTAGCTGCAAAATAGGTAATGAAGAACAAGGTACTCGTTTTTCTCTCACAAATTAGAAAAGATTTTTAATGCTCTGGAACAAATCACCGAAGAAATCACCGATTGCCCGGAACAGCATCCGGAACCATCCACCCTCTTCTACTGCCGTCGTCGTAACCAAATCTACGGTTTTGATCTGGCCCTTGTCCGAGCCATCCGTTTTGTACGTATACGTGATTGTTCCGACTTTTGCTCCTTGCTTCAACGGTGCCACAAGAGAGCTTGCCGGCGTTATGTTCGTTGTGAAGGTTACCTTAGGATTGCTCGCGCCCTTAGGTACGATAAAACTTACTGCATCCTTTGTCACAACAGGCACTTCTGTTTCTTTCCCTTTGGTTACAGGCACATTCTCTATACCCTTCACTACTGTCTTTGGTGCTACAACCTGCTTTACTTCAAAATTATCAAAACCATAGTTCAGTACTTTAGCTGTCTCTGTAAAACGATGGGGTTCAGAATCTGCTCCCATAACTACACTAATAAGGCGCATTCCGTTGCGTTCGGCTGTCCCGGTAAAGCAGTTACCCGCGTTGGTCGTATGACCAGTCTTCATTCCATCCAGACCCGGATAAGCGAACTTTCTAAAGTTAGTGATATTTTTGTTTGCTTCCAGCATCCAGTTGTAATTAACAATCGGCGCCTTATCCGTCGGACGGAATTTGTAGGATTGAATCGTCGTAAAACGTTTATAATCCGGATGGTCCTTAATAATGTTGCTCGCTAGTGTTGCCGCATCTCTCGCTGTCATTACAGTTTCCCGATCCGTGTCTGGCTGATAGCCTGTCGGCATATCCTTGCGATCCAGACCTGTTGAATTGATAAAATACGTATTCTTCATGCCCATCTTTTGGGCTGTCTCATTCATTAATTTAACAAAATCCTGCTCCGTTCCAGATACACGTTCGGCAAGGGCTACCGTTGCATCATTAGCAGAACCTACCGCCATGGCAATATAAAGCTCTTCTATCGTATGTTGATCACCTTGAGCCAAAAAAATACGCGATCCGATGCTCTTAGCAGCGTTCTCATTAACAGTTACTTTATCCGTCCATTTGAGCTTGCCCTGCTTGACTTGCTCAGCCACGATGTATTCGGTCATCATTTTAGTCATACTAGCTGGCGGAAGCGGCTCGTCCGGGTTCATAGACAGCAATACCTGCCCTGTAGACGGCTCAATCAGGATGGCAGAACGTAATGCCAGACTAGGTGGGTTAACAGAGCCTGTCCCAATGATTTTTGGCGACTCGGTGGTCGTCCCGGCAGCAAAAGTAGCCACGGTCGGATCGAAATTGCCTACAACAGGCAACGCCGACATATACATCATATTAAGCACCATAACAGCAGTTACACTTTTCTTGATCATGCTGCGTTTGTTATTTTGTTTTTGATTATTCGCTTTCAAATGAATACAAACTCCTCTCGTACCTCAACCCGATCCGCTATGTATAACGAGACGGTGGTTATAGCCTCTACTAGGCAAATGTAATTAATGTTTAGATGTCCTATCGTTCATTGGATTTTATCTTAAGTTCGGGTCTACCATGAGCATGCTCTGCTTGTACCTTTGATCCAGCAGGGACTCATTTAAGGGTCTTAATGTGTCATTACTTTATTAATAACTCCGTAAAAAGGGCGGACACTTGTCTATTCTATCACAGGGGTATCTCTAAAAAAAGACAGGCAGAGCGAAATGCACTCTGCCTGTCGTCAAGTCTATCAAAGCCGAACTTTATAAAGAGTAGTTTGGTGCTTCTTTCGTAATTTGCACATCATGCGGATGACTTTCGCGCAGACCTGCGCCAGTAATACGGATAAAGCTGGTATCGTTACGAAGCTCCTCAATGCTAGCTGTACCGCAATATCCCATACCGGAACGAAGACCCCCCAACAGCTGATGAACAGTGTCGGATAGTGGCCCTTTATAAGCAACACGTCCTTCGATGCCTTCCGGTACCAGCTTCTTGTCGTCATCTTGGAAATACCGATCTTTACTACCCTGCTTCATCGCAGCCATTGAACCCATACCACGATATACTTTAAAGCGACGTCCTTGGTAGATTTCTGATTCACCCGGACTTTCTTCCGTCCCCGCAAAAAGACTTCCCAGCATTACCGCGGAAGCTCCTGCCGCAATGGCCTTTGTAATCTCACCGGAGTATTTAATACCACCGTCTGCAATAATCGGAATATTATATTCCCGTGCTACGGTTGCACAATCATAAATAGCTGTTATTTGTGGAACACCAATCCCTGCAATTACGCGTGTTGTACAGATAGAACCTGGACCAATCCCGACTTTTACGACCGAAGCCCCTGCTTCAATCAATTCACGTGTTCCGTCACCAGTAGCTACATTACCCGCTACAATGGTTAGATCTGGGTAAGCATTACGCAGCTTGCGAACCGCCTCGATAATGTTAATATGATGACCGTGAGCAGAATCCACGACAATCACATCCACACCAGCTTTTACAAGTGCTTCAGTCCGATCAAATGTATCTTTGGAAATACCGACAGCCGCACCGACCAGAAGACGCCCCTGTGGATCTTTCGCTGCGTTTGGAAATTGAATAGCTTTCTCAATATCTTTAATGGTAATAAGACCTTTGAGATAATTTTCATCATCGACCAAAGGAAGCTTTTCAATTTTATGCTTTTGCAAAATAACTTCCGCTTCCTGTAAAGTCGTGCCTACAGGTGCAGTTACCAGTTCTTCCTTCGTCATAACTTCACTAATTTTAAGATTAAAATCGTGAATGAAGCGAAGATCGCGGTTAGTAATAATACCAACCAATTTGTTTTCTTCATTTACAATAGGTACACCAGAAATCCGATATTTCCCCATAACCGCCTCAGCATCGGACACCAAATGATCTGGATTCAATGAAAATGGATTGGTGATTACACCGCTCTCCGAGCGTTTAACCCGATCCACCTCTTCCGCTTGCTGTTCAATCGACATATTTTTATGAATAATACCGATACCGCCCTCACGAGCCATCGCGATTGCCAACACTGCCTCCGTAACAGTATCCATACCAGCACTCATTAAAGGAATATTCAGCTTCACGTTATCACTCAAACGGGTCGCCACGCTTACTTCCTTTGGCAGAACCTCCGATTTACGAGGTACCAGCAAAACATCGTCAAAGGTAAGGCCTTCCTTACCGAATTTATCTTCCCACACCAAGATGATCCTCCTTCAAATGTTTAGTCTGTATTGGTCTTGTTGTCTGTCCGACATGGACAAATCAAGGCTCTCTGAAAATATATTATTGCAATCTTAGCAAAGCGGTATAGGGGTGTCAAGCCTTCATCAATAGCCCTAACCCTTAGTATTTCCCTGTACAAACAAGTGTACTCCTACGAAGGACATTCTTTATAAATAAGCCTTTTCAGATAAATCACGATATTCTTAAATGAGTATTCCCAACTTAGGAAAACAATATAGGAGAAGTTCAGTTCTATAGATTGTTTGTCCATATACAAAAAAGAACCATGATCCAATTGAGATCATGGTTCTTTTTACTTGTTGCTTGGCAACGTCCTACTCTCCCAGGACCCTGCGGTCCAAGTACCATCGGCGCTGGAGGGCTTAACGGTCGTGTTCGGGATGGGTACGTGTGGAACCCCT
>NZ_JAIVEM010000162.1 GCF_020404765.1 Paenibacillus sp. BJ-4 | reverse complement strand
CCTTGAAGGTAGAATTTGCAATGCAAATTCATGTTTGGTGGCGATAGCGGAGGGGTTCCACACGTACCCATCCCGAACACGACCGTTAAGCCCTCCAGCGCCGATAGTACTTGGACCGCAGGGTCCTGGGAGAGTAGGACGTTGCCAAGCAACAAATAAAGAGGATCATGATCTTAATGAGATCATGATCCTCTTTTGTGTATTTTAACGATCACTATTAATTCCTAAGGTTGACAGAAAGAAAAGGCTTTGCGACACTCTAAGTGCACAATCTTTTTATGGAGACATAAGTATACGAGCGAGGTGACGAAGGCTATGGAGATCAGACAATTACAACGGGAGGAATTTGAAGCTGCTATTGAATTATCCCAATATGCTTTTCAGTTTACAATGTCCCCGGAGGATCTGGAGAAATCCAAGAAAAAGTTCAAGCCAGAACAAACATGGGGCATATTCGATGGACATGACTTGAATGCTAAGCTGACTTTGCTACCTTTGCAGGTATACATACATGGTCAGGTTTTTGAGATGGGTGGCATCGCTGGTGTGGCAACGTGGCCAGAAAAGCGTCGTGGAGGCATGGTCTCACGTTTGTTGACACATGCGCTTAAAGAGATGAAGTCTACTGGACAGAGCCTTTCTTTTCTGCACCCATTCTCCTTTGCCTTCTATCGTAAATTTGGATGGGAAACGTATGTTGAGTACAAAAAGTATGTCATCCCGATTGATAAATTCCCTGCTAAGTTTAAAACAGAAGGTATAGTCAAGCGGGATATTAAAGATATTTCTGAATTGAACCAAGTGTATCAAGCGTATGCTTCGTCTTATACTGGCATGCTGGTACGGGATAAGGAATGGTGGCAAGAGCGGATTTTAAATGAGAACTATCGAACCGCAGTTTATTACTCTAAAGCAGGCAACCCTCAGGGATATGCGCTATACAAAATTGAAGATAAGCAGTTGAATTGCGATGAATTGATATATGAGAATGAAACGGCGCGTCGGGCTTTATGGACTTATTTTGCAAATCATGATTCTATGATAACCCAAGGTAAATTTATTTACGTTCCGGCAGATGACAATCTGCCATTTTTACTCGATGATCCGCGAATTCAACAGGAAACGCTGCCTTATTTTATGGGACGAATTGTGGATGCAGTTGCTTTTGTGGAAAAATATCCTTTTAAAGCAATTGGAGTGGAAACACGCTTGACCTTAAATTTGTCAGATCATTATGCTCCATGGAATGAAGGAGTATGGACATTAACGATAAACTCGGAAGGACGAGGATATTTAGAGAGAGTAGATAAAAGCAGTTCCTCTGAAAACGACATAGCAGTTGACTTGAGTGTTGGCATCCAATCGCTGACGACTCTAATGCTTGGGTATCAGCTGGCCGATGATCTATATAAGTGGGGGCGTATTGAAGGACGCGGTGAGTATGTGTCTGCACTGAAACGTGTAATACCAGTAAAACAGACGTTTTTGTTGGATTTTTTCTAATCCCGGCCCAGATTTCATTCGAGAAACTGGTAGTATTGGCGACGGGAAGCATGATCCATTTGTGTAGTGGTACGAGAGTGACATAGTGGGGCCTTTCAAGATGGTTAACTTTTAAGTTTCAGTTTATTTAATGCTTTTTCAGGACTCTTTCCAGAATGGAGAGAGTTTTTTTCTTATATTGTATAAAACATAATTAGATTGCGAAAAATGGTATTGACCCCTTGGCAAAAATGAAAAGTGTGCTATAATGTGAATATAGTCAAAGAAAGTCAAAGTCAAGTAAATCTAGTGCGATCCATTTGAAGGTAATTATGCTGATTGATTGGCCGTATAGAGTATTTTAACAGCAAGAAGCTAACGAAGATCGAAATCATTTGTGGATAGTTAGAAGCTGCCTCTTGTCAACATAAGAGAAGTGTATGATTTATCGCAAATATAGGTCACACTAGAGACTAAACGGCACGTTTTCAAGAGATGCAGCAGGGTGGAAGGTCTGATACAGCTTAGATTCGTGACTTTACCGTTTGGTTAAGTTCAATATACGGCGGACTCTGAGGAGCGTGAAATGTACTTGAATACTTGCGTTTCCGTTAGTGGAGGATGAATGAAATGCGCAATGTTTCCGATATTATTGAACAATATTTGAAGAACATATTGCTTGAAAGTCCCCAAGGCTTAGTGGAGATTCAGCGCAATGATTTGGCTGACCGCTTTTCCTGCGTGCCGTCGCAAATCAACTATGTAATTAGTACCCGTTTTACGCTGGAAAAGGGCTATGTGGTGGAAAGTAAGCGTGGTGGTGGGGGCTACATTCGCATTCAACGAATTCAGTTGCCTGCACAGCATGCGATACACACACATCTTCATCAGAGCATCGGGGAGGAAATTAGCCAATCGGCGGCAGAGGGACTGATTTATCAGTTGGAGGAAGCTCATTTTTTAAGCAAAAGGGAAGCGTGTTTAATGAAAGCCGCTTTATCGAGGGACACCTTATTGCTAAAGCTCCCCTATCGTGACCAGTTGCGGGCAAGGTTGCTTAAGGCTATGCTGTTCTCGTTGCTGGCGACCAAATAGTCAGTAGCCATAACCAGTAAATAGAGATTTACGATTCAGATGTAGGGATTTGTGAAAATCCAGACGTTGAAGGAGGTGCTTTTATGCTGTGCCAAGAATGTAATATGCGGCCGGCAACTTTGCATTTCACCAAAATTGTGAATGGCGAAAAGACAGAGTTTCATATTTGTGAGACATGTGCGAAGGAAAAAGGGGAAATACTCCCTGGAACACCCAATGGTTTTTCGATTCATAGCTTATTGTCGGGGATGTTGGATTTTGACTCCAGCACCAAGAGCCAGTCTTCAGGCCACAATGGTCCACAAAATCTGCAATGCAAGGATTGTGGCATGACCTATACACAGTTTAGCAAGCTGGGGCGTTTTGGGTGTCCGTCGTGTTATCAATATTTTGACAGTCGTCTGGACCCTCTGTTCAAACGTGTGCATGGCAGTACAGGTCATGTGGGTAAAGTTCCGGTCCGGACTGGAGGCCGTCTGAAGGTTAAACGGCAAATTGATGATTTGAAAAAAGAGATGCAACAGCATATTGTACAGGAAGAATTCGAGGCAGCTGCTGAGCTTAGGGATCAGATCAGAAAGCTTGAAAAGGAAATGACTGAAGAGTAAAGTTTGTGAAGAGTAGGAGGGAATGCGTGATGCCCAATATCCGATTTACGGAAAAGCCGCTGAGTGATTGGATGCGTGGTGATGCTGCGGATTCGGAGATTGTCATTAGTAGCCGGGTAAGAATTGCGCGTAACTTGCAACATCTGCCTTTTCCCATGCTTGCTACCAATCAACAGTCGGAAGAAGTGCTTCAACGCTTGACGGATATCCTTCAGTATGATGATTTGGGTCGTTTTGGTACTTTCCATACCTTGAAAATATCCGAGTTGGATGAGATCGACAAACAGGTACTGGTTGAGAAGCATTTGATTAGTCCTAATCTGGCAAACGAATCTCGTAACGGTGCTGTGTTGATTAGTGATGATGAATCGGTTAGTGTTATGATAAACGAAGAGGATCATCTGCGTATTCAGTGCTTATATCCGGGATGTCAGGTTAGAGAAGCTTGGGAACGAGCTATGATTATTGATGACGCATTTGAAGCGCATGTTGATTATGCATTTGATGATCGGAGAGGTTTTCTGACCAGTTGTCCGACGAATGTTGGCACAGGTATGAGAGCTTCGGTGATGATGCATCTGCCCGCATTAGTCATGACTCACCAAATCAATCGTATATTGTCCGCTGTTTCACAGGTAGGTCTTACGGTTCGTGGTATTTATGGTGAAGGCAGCGAAGCGGTCGGTAATTTGTTTCAGATTTCTAATCAGATTACATTAGGACAAACCGAAGCGGAAATTATTGAAAATCTACATGGCGTGGTGCTGCAAATTATAGAGCACGAGCGTTCTGCCAGAGAACGGCTGATGAATGAGTCAATGCTGCGAATTACAGATCGGGTGATGCGTTCATTCGGTATTTTGTCATATGCAGCGGTGCTGGATTCGAAGGAGGCTGCGCAGCGCCTGTCTGATGTACGTCTCGGCGTGGATTTAGGGATTTTGGAGCGTCCATCCATCGCAGCGATGAATGAGCTGAATGTGATGACGCAGCCCGGATTCCTGCAAAAAAGCTTTGGCGATAAAATGAATACCGGTGAGCGCGATATGTACCGGGCGAAGCTGATCCGGCAAAAATTAGGCACAACCCTTTAATATATAGTTTTATCTGAAATACACACTGTGGAGGTGCAGGATATATGATGTTTGGAAGATTTACGGAACGTGCACAAAAAGTGCTTGCCTTGGCTCAGGAAGAAGCTGTTCGTCTGGGACATAATAACATTGGCACAGAGCACATTTTGCTCGGCCTCATTCGTGAGGGTGAAGGAATAGCAGCCAAAGCCTTGATCGGGTTAGGGTTGGGACTGGAAAAAATCCAGGATGAAGTGGAGACGCTTATTGGACGCGGTCAAGAGCAACCGACGAACATTGCCTATACTCCTCGCGCCAAAAAGGTCATCGAGCTGTCTATGGATGAAGCGCGTAAACTGGGTCATACCTATGTGGGCACAGAACATATTTTGCTCGGTCTCATTCGTGAAGGCGAAGGCGTAGCGGCCCGTGTACTGAACAATCTGGGCATCAGTCTGAACAAAGCGCGTCAGCAAGTGCTTCAATTGCTCGGCAGCAGCGAGGCGGTTTCCAGCCATCACGGCGCTCCGGCTAATGTCAGCACACCAACCCTGGATAGCCTAGCACGCGATCTGACGGCATCTGCGAAGGAAAACAACCTGGACCCTGTTATTGGGCGCAGCAAGGAAATTGAGCGCGTAATTCAGGTGCTCAGCCGCCGTACAAAGAACAATCCGGTTCTGATCGGGGAGCCTGGGGTAGGTAAAACAGCGATTGCCGAGGGATTGGCACAAAAAATTATTGCCAATGAGATTCCTGAAACGCTGCGCGACAAACGCGTAATGACACTCGACATGGGCTCTGTGGTAGCAGGCACCAAGTATCGTGGTGAATTTGAGGATCGTTTGAAAAAAATTATGGACGAGATTCGTCAAGCCGGAAATATCGTATTGTTCATTGATGAGCTGCATACGCTGATTGGTGCTGGTGGAGCGGAAGGGGCAATTGATGCCTCCAACATCCTGAAGCCTGCATTGGCGCGTGGCGAGTTGCAATGCATCGGTGCGACAACGCTGGATGAATACCGCAAATATATTGAGAAGGATGCTGCTTTGGAGCGTCGTTTCCAACCGATTACAGTGGATCAACCTTCTCCAGAAGAAGCGATTCAAATTTTGTATGGTCTGCGTGACCGTTACGAAGCGCATCACCGTGTAAAAATCACGGATGAGGCGATTGAAGCGGCAGTCAGATTGTCGGACCGTTATATCACCGACCGCTTCCTACCGGATAAGGCGATTGACCTTATTGACGAAGCAGGCTCCAAGGTAAGGCTGAATTCCTATACCGTACCGCCAAACCTGAAACAGCTGGAAAACCGCCTCGAAGATATCCGTAAGGAAAAGGATTCAGCGGTACAAAGCCAAGAGTTCGAAAAGGCGGCAGCGTTGCGTGATACAGAACAAAAAATTCGTGAAGAATTGGATGTTACGAAAAACCAATGGAAAGAACAACAGGGTCGCACAGATTCCGAAGTTACACCGGAGGATATCGCTCAGGTCGTTGCAATCTGGACAGGTGTTCCAGTCAGCAAGCTGAAAGAGGAAGAAACACACCGCTTGCTGAATATGGAACAGTTGTTGCATGAGCGGGTTATTGGTCAGGACGAAGCTGTTAAGGCAGTAAGCCGGGCTATTCGCCGGGCACGTGCGGGACTGAAAGATCCGAAGCGTCCGATCGGCTCCTTTATTTTCCTCGGTCCAACTGGAGTTGGTAAAACAGAACTGGCACGCGCACTAGCTGAATCCATGTTCGGAGATGAAAATGCGGTTATCCGTATCGATATGTCCGAATATATGGAGAAGCACTCCACGTCCCGTCTGGTAGGAGCGCCTCCAGGGTATGTTGGATATGAAGAAGGTGGCCAACTGACTGAGAAGGTACGTCGTAAGCCATACTCTGTTGTGTTGCTGGATGAGATTGAAAAAGCACATCCAGAGGTGTTCAATATTCTGCTGCAAGTGCTGGAAGATGGACGTCTGACGGATTCCAAAGGCCGTGTTGTTGACTTCCGCAACACACTCATTATTTTGACATCCAACGTCGGTGCACAGGCGATTAAACGTAACTCCACGCTTGGCTTTACAGCCGTTGTAGACGCTGGAGCGGATTACGATAACATGAAGGGTAAAGTGATGGATGAACTGAAGAAAAGCTTCCGTCCTGAGTTCTTGAACCGGATTGATGAAATTATCGTTTTCCATTCTCTCGAAGAAAAACATATCGCCGAAATCGTGTCACTCATGTCTGAAGAGCTGCGTAAGCGTCTGAATGAGTACGAGGTGGACTTTGAACTGACAGACAAGGCTAAGACATTCCTTGCGAAGGAAGGCTTTGATCCAGCTTACGGTGCGCGTCCATTGCGTCGTGCAATTCAGAAGCATATCGAAGATCGTCTGTCCGAGGAACTGTTGACTGGAAATATTACTAAAGGTGATTCTCTGCTGATTGATGAGGAGAACGGTGCATTGACAGTAACGAAAAAGGATAACGTATCCGCGAAGTCCTAAAACGTTTTACTAAATAAAGCAGTACAGAAGGGTGTCTCGCAGGCTGGAAGGCTATTGCGAAGGCACCCTTTTTGTGTATAGAACGCTACGGAATGGTTGGGTAAATGCTTTGGAAAAGTTTGTGATATCGCTTTACGTCCGCCAAGCTTCAATGGTAAACTTTTATTGTTACAGCTCTTTCCGGGCTGTATCAAGATAAATTTGACATCATTTGTCGTCAATAAGGAGCCAGGGATCAAAGTATGGCTAAAGTGAAAACTAAATTTTCCTGTACGGAATGCGGTTATGAATCGCCCAAATGGTACGGAAAATGTCCTGGATGCCAGGCATGGAATTCCATGGTGGAAGAAACAGAAAGCGTTGTAAAAACTCAAGGAATGGGTTCTTCCCTTCTTACTCATAGCACAAAAGATAAGCCGCTCCCCATTATTGAGGTAGAGAGTGGCAAAGAAGCACGAATTTTGACGGGAATTGGCGAATTGAATCGTGTACTTGGCGGAGGCGTAGTGCCGGGGTCTCTCGTTCTGGTGGGCGGTGATCCGGGGATTGGTAAATCTACGCTGATGCTACAAACCTCTAATGAGCTCGCTTTAACCGGTTTAAAGGTGCTGTACGTGTCTGGTGAGGAGTCGGTTCGTCAAACGAAGCTGCGCGCAGACCGCCTGGGTGCCTTATCTCCCAATTTATACGTATTATGTGAGACGAATTTGGAGACGATTGAAGAAGCAGTGGACAGCTTGAAGCCCGAGTTTTTGGTGATCGACTCAATTCAGACCGTATATTTGCCGGAGGTGACAAGTGCGCCAGGAAGTGTGGCTCAGGTGCGGGAGTGTACCTCACGCTTTATGCGAATTGCCAAGGGATTAGGTATTGCTACGGTACTGGTAGGACATGTGACCAAGGAAGGGGCAATTGCAGGCCCACGTCTGTTGGAGCATATGGTCGATTGTGTGCTTTATTTTGAAGGAGAGCGTCATCATACGTACCGGCTGCTGCGTGCAGTTAAGAACCGTTTCGGTTCTACGAACGAAATCGGTATTTTTGAAATGGCTGAAAGCGGTTTGCGTGAGGTAGCGAATCCTTCTGAGCTTTTCCTGTCCGAACGACCACTAGGGGTGGCTGGTTCCACTGTTGTAGCCAGTGTGGAAGGAACCCGACCTGTGCTGGTCGAGCTGCAGGCGCTAATTGCGGCCACGCATTTTCCTTCTCCACGCCGAATGGGTACAGGAATCGACCATCATCGGATGGGATTAATCATCGCCGTGCTGGAAAAGCGGATGGGCATGTTTTTGCAAAACCAGGATGCTTATCTCAACGTAGCCGGCGGCGTGAAGCTGGATGAGCCCGCAGTGGATTTGGCTATAGCGGTGAGCATTGCTTCCAGTTTCCGGGACGCCCCTACAAAGCCGTACGATGTAATTTTTGGTGAAGTGGGGCTGACAGGCGAGGTGCGAGCTGTATCCCGAGCAGAGCAGCGAGTGCGGGAAGCGGAGAAGCTGGGTTTCAAACGGGTGATCATGCCAGAGAAAAGCCTGAAGGGCTGGACACATCCGAAAGGGATACAAATTATAGGAGTAGCAACGGTGGCAGATGCACTGGCAGCCGCATTAGATTAGGGGGCAATGAGAATGAAAGAAGCGAGCCAACTGGATAAAATGAACGATTTGCTGCGGCTTGTGGCACCGGGAACTCCCTTTCGCGACGGATTGGAAAACGTTTTACGTGCTAAAACAGGTGCTCTTCTGGTCGTTGGCTATAGTCCGGAAGTAATGGAAGTCGTGGATGGCGGATTCTCTATTAACTGTGATTTTTCACCGAACTATTTGTATGAATTGGCTAAAATGGACGGCGCAATCATATTGAGCGAAGATTTGAAGCGGATTTTATACGCAAATACGCAATTGATTCCTGACTCTTCTATTTCGTCGATTGAAACAGGGATTCGACACCGGACAGCAGAGCGAGTTGCAAAGCAGACAGGCAAGCTCGTTGTGTCCATTTCCCAGCGGCGTAATATTATTACGTTGTATCAGGGAACGCTGCGCTATGCGCTCAAGGAAATCGGAGTCATCTTAACGAAAGCCAATCAGGCGATTCAGACGCTAGAAAAATATAGATCTGTGTTGGGGCAAGCCTCGACGAATTTGACAGCATCTGAATTCGAAGAGCTGGTGACCATGCCGGAGGTCGTTAATGTTATCCAACGGATTGAAATGGTGCTGCGCATTAAAATGGAAATCAAACGATTTATTAACGAGCTTGGAAATGAAGGCCGACTCATCAGCATGCAGATGGAGGAGCTTGTCAGCAATATAGAGGAAGAAGCCTGGTTGCTGTACAAGGATTATGCTAAAGACGACAGCGACGAGAAAATCCGTGAAATTATACTCGGACTCAAGCGATCTACGGATGACGAGTTGCTGGATGTTAATCATATCGTACGTTTACTGGGTTACCCGTCTTCTGCTGCAACATCAGAGGAGTATATTGCTGCACGCGGATATCGGGTACTGAACAAGATACCGCGTCTGCCGAATGTGATTATTCATAATCTGGTGGAGCGGTTTGGACGCTTTCCGCATGTCATAACTGCAACGATTGAAGAACTGGATGAAGTGGATGGCATCGGAGAGGTTCGTGCGCGTACCATTAAAGAAGGTCTCAAACGGTTGCAAGAACAAGTTTTCATTGACAGGCAAATGTAAATGTAATACAGTGAAAGGATTATAATGGAACAATTCATACATTGAGGTGAAGAGATGATTACCAAATCAATTCCGAACATGTTTACCTTGGGTAACTTGTTTCTCGGAATGATCGCCATTTTATTGGCCGTAGACGGAAAATACAGTCTTGCCGCTATTATGGTTATTGTCGCCATGCTGTTGGACGGACTGGACGGAAGAATGGCCCGGGCACTGAATGCCCAGAGCGAATTCGGTAAAGAACTGGACTCCTTATCAGATATGATATCTTTTGGTGTAGCTCCCGCAGTTATTATGTACATGGTTGCTTTTCAGGATGCAAATTCGGCTTTGGCTTGGACGGTTACGGCCATTTTCCCCATGTGCGGTGCGTTACGTTTGGCTCGATTTAATGTACGCCCCGGTGTGCCAGGTTATTTTACAGGTTTGCCGATTCCAGCAGCAGGTGGCGTATTAGCCACTTTGTCCTTATTTCATAACAATATTTCATTGTTATACATGTCGATTGCCATGTTGCTGGTCTCTTATTTGATGGTCAGCTCCATGAGATATCCTAATTTTAAAAAAGTTGGTCTTCCAAAAAAAGCGATCTGGATCGCTCCATGGGTTGTGATTGCAGCGGTAGTGTTGGCTGTTAAATTTCCCGACCAGCTGTCGAAGCTGATTTTTGTCCCATTGGTACTGTATGCATTATATGGGATGAAATTGAACATCCGTAAGCTTTCACGCAGACGTGGACGTGATCGGGAACGTTCCAACCAGGAAGAACAGGACGATCAATATCGTCATTCGCAACGTTAATATCAGCTAGAAACAAATGAGCATTTATTTCCTTGAATTCTTTCAGGGAGATAGATGCTTTTTTTATGCATAAAAAATAAAAACATAGGGTTAGCTGGGTGGAAATTGGATCATACTGGTAAAGAAAAAAGTGTATATCCAATCAATAGCAGGATGTATGAGAAGAAAAAAAGGAGGTATAGAGACTCGATGTGGAGAAAGGCTATTTTAACTTTTACTGGATTGTGCGGAGCATGGTTTGGCTATACGTTGTACTATCGGGTAGGAGGTATCGTATCATGGATGCCGCAGTGGTTAAATGATGGTACTTTACCAGGAATGGCCGTTTGGATGATTGCGGGAGCAGTGCTGTTTATGGTCGGTTGCTCATTCGCAGGGGCATCGGTGGCGAATCGATTGCAGCAGGGCATTGAAGGCTTGGTACGGATACCGATGAACGAGATGCTTGCAGGTGTAATTGGATTAGCGGTGGGATTGATCCTTTCCTTGGCAGTTTACCCGCTTTTATCATGGTTAGGAGCACCTGGTCAACTGATTCAGACAGCCGTTACCATCGTATGCGGATATGTAGGATTGATGGTTGGTTTGGAGAAGCGGGACGAGCTGTCATCCTTTTGGAGTTCTGGTTTTTTTGGCCGGGGCACAGGTGGAGCAGAACGCAAGCTGGAGGAACATAAAATTTTGGACACCAGCGTCATTATAGACGGGCGTATTGCGGATATTTGCAAGACAGGTTTTATTGAAGGAACGATAGTGATTCCTGAATTTGTGTTGGAGGAACTTCAGCATATTGCAGATTCATCTGATTTACTTAAGCGTAATCGTGGACGTCGGGGTCTGGATATCTTGAACAAAATCCAAAAAGAGCTGGATGTGAATGTACTCATTTATGAAGGGGATTTTGAGGAGATTTCAGAGGTTGACAGTAAGTTGGTCAAGCTGGCAAAGGTGCTGGAGGGTAAAGTTGTAACCAATGATTTTAACCTGAATAAGGTATGCGAGCTTCAAGGTGTATCGGTGCTGAACATTAACGATTTGGCGAATGCAGTCAAGCCTGTCGTACTGCCCGGTGAGGAAATTATGGTGCAGATCATTAAAGACGGCAAGGAGCATGGACAGGGTGTGGCCTATCTGGATGATGGTACGATGATTGTTGTGGAGGGCGGACGTGACTATATAGGTTCCCTGATGGAGGTGCTGGTCACGAGTGTACTTCAGACCTCTGCGGGCCGTATGATCTTTGCTAAACCGAAACTATTGGAAAAAGCTCAATAAACGAGGTATGATGAAGTAGATGTGTTATCATACGGATCGTCCAAGTACGATCAGGGCAGGAGTTATTTCAATGAACAATCGGGTAGGAGTCGTTATTGTGGCGGCTGGGCGCGGCTCCCGTATGGGGACGCAGGAGAGTAAGCAATTTCTGCTTTTACGGGACAAGCCCATCTTCATACATACACTTGAAATATTTGCAGCTATGCCCGAAGTGGATGAAATGGTGATGGTGACGGGAGCTGAAGATGTGGAGCGCTGTCGGGAATGGATTCGTCAATACCAGATCGGTAAAAACGTACAGGTGGTGGCTGGTGGCAGTGAACGACAGCATTCGGTTTATCACGGCTTACGCCACTTGCAAGCGGATTGGGTGATGGTGCATGATGGTGTGCGTCCACTGATCCAGCCTGAGCTTGTACGTTCGTGTCTGGAGGCGGCTCAGCGTACCGGTGCTTCTGTAGCGGCAGTACCTGTAAAGGATACGGTCAAGCAAGTGAACGGGGATGGTATCATTACAGCAACGCCGGATCGCCGAAGTCTGTGGAGTATTCAAACGCCACAGACTTTTCGTCTTTCCGATTTGCTCCGTGCCTATGAGGAAGCGGAGCAGGCGGGATTTTTGGGAACAGATGATTCTACACTAGTGGAGCGGCTGGGCATTCCGGTTACTGTCGTTCAAGGCAGCTACAAGAACATCAAAATTACTACGCCTGAGGATTTGGACATGGCGGCGCTATGGGTAAAGACAGAGGGAGAGGATATCAAGTGATCAGAGTAGGACAAGGATTTGACGTCCACCAGCTGGTGGAAGGAAGGCCATGCATCATCGGAGGTGTGAAGATTCCGTATGAAAAAGGTTTGCTCGGTCATTCCGATGCAGACGTGCTGCTGCATGCCATTAGCGATGCCATCCTGGGCGCACTTGGCCTGGGAGACATCGGGAAGCATTTTCCGGATAATGACCCGGAATTTAAGGATGCCGACAGTCTGAAACTGCTAGAGCATGTGTGGGGTCTGGCTAAAGAGCAGGGATATCGCTTGGGGAACATCGATTCTACGATTATTGCACAGAAGCCCAAGATGGCATCGTATATCCCGCAGATGAATGAAGTCATCGCCCGGGTGTTGGAAGCAGAAGAGCCATCCCAGGTGAATGTCAAGGCGACTACCACAGAGCAACTCGGATTTACCGGACGGGGCGAAGGGATCGCGGCTCAATCGGTTGTCTGTCTTATCAAGTAAATGCTATCATCTTGAGTAATTCAATTTGGAGGAGATTATATGAGCACGGAAGTTCGTGTACGCTATGCACCAAGTCCTACAGGGCATCTGCATATTGGAAACGCCAGAACGGCATTATTTAATTATTTATTTGCTCGCAATCAAGGCGGGAAATTTATTATTCGCATCGAAGACACAGATGTGAAGCGCAATATTGAGGGCGGAGAAGAAAGCCAGCTTAAATATTTGAAATGGTTGGGTATGGACTGGGATGAGAGCGTAGACGTGGGAGGAGAGTTTGGACCTTACCGCCAGACTGAACGTCTGGATATATACAAAACTTACTGGCAGGATTTGCTGGATCGTGGTTTGGCTTACCGTTGCTACTGCACGGAGGAAGAACTGGAACGCGAACGTGAAGAACAGATGGCACGTGGGGAGACACCACGCTATTCTGGAAAGCATCGTGACTTAACAGAAGAACAGTGTCAGGCATTTGAAGCAGAGGGCCGTGTACCAAGCATTCGTTTCCGCGTACCGGAAGATCGCGAATATACGTTTGACGATATCGTTAAAGGTCAAATAACGTTCAATTCCAAGGAAAGCGGCGATTTTGTTATCGTCAAAAAAGACGGTATTCCGACATATAACTTCGCTGTAGCGGTTGACGATTATTTGATGAAAATATCGCATGTACTACGGGGGGAGGATCATGTTTCCAATACGCCGCGGCAATTGATGATTTTTGAAGCTCTCGGCTGGGAGCCTCCACGCTTTGGTCATATGACGCTGATCGTAGGCGAGGATCACAAAAAGCTCAGTAAACGTAACGAATCCATTATTCAATTCATGGAGCAGTATGACAAGCTGGGCTATCTACCGGAAGCTATATTCAACTTTATTGCGCTGCTGGGCTGGTCCCCGGAAGGCGAAGAAGAGATCTATGATCGGGAGCAATTGATTTCGATTTTCGACCCTAATCGTTTGTCCAAAAGCCCGGCCGTATTTGATACGAACAAGCTTGCTTACTTGAACAATCATTATATTAAAAAGGCTGATCCTGAGCGGATTGCCAGCATGGCGATTCCACATTTGCAGGCAGCGGGGCTGTTGCCGACTGAATTGTCGGCAGAACAGCAGGATTGGGCTAAGGCCCTCGTTCGCTTATATCAGGAGCAGATGACTTCTGCGTCCGATATTGTAGCGTTGTCTGAGTTATTTTTCCGTTCACACTTGGAGATGGATGCCGAAGCGGCGGCTGTACTGGCTGAAGAACAGGTTCCTGAGGTGCTCAGAGCCTTTGCCGGCAAGGTTGAAGAGAGCGAGGAATTTACAGCTCCACAAATGGCCAAGCTGATTAAGGAAGTTCAAAAGGAAACCGGTTTTAAGGGGAAACAGCTGTTCATGCCGATTCGTGTGGCTCTTACAGGTCAAACTCATGGACGGGATCTGAACGAAACCATCTATTTGCTTGGACGTGACAAGGTGTTGGATCGTCTTAAGGCACAAATTAAAGGCTGATATTTCTTGTCAATTTGTTGTCTTTTCGCTATAATGACTCCATTGATACGGATTGATATTTACGTGTAAAGGCTGCGAACAGGAGAAGTACACTGCATATGGGCATCTGCCAGAGAGGACGACCGAGGGGAAACCCTAGGCTGGAAGCCGTCCAGATGACCTGCAGAGGAAATGCACCTGGGAGCCGTGCGCCCGAACCCTAATTAGCGTCAACCGCTGATTATGACAAGGGCGTACCGAGTCGTTCCCGTTACCGGACGCCAAAGACGGACTTCTCTGCTTTTAGGCAGTAGATATGTCCGAAGCAGAGTGGGACCACGTTCATGCGTCTCTGCAGCTTAGGCTGCGGAGGCGCTTTTTTCATTTTTATCAGATTCAGACTCGTCATAGATTGAAAAATGTCGAAGAGTGCTGATGAATGCGAAAATTGGCGGAACGTGAAGTGTTGTGAAGATGCGACAAGGATATGGAGGGAATAGGAGGGCGACATGTTCAGACATATCAAATCCGACATTCAGACTGTTTTGGATAATGATCCGGCCGCCCGGAGTAAGCTGGAGGTCATTTTTACGTATTCCGGCGTTCATGCCCTTTGGGCACACCGAATCGCACATTGGTTTTATTTGCGAAAATGGTGTACTGTAGCCCGTGTTATATCTCAAGTATCGCGTTTTATGACAGGCATTGAAATTCATCCTGGTGCTCGTATTGGAGCTCGACTGTTCATTGACCATGGCATGGGAGTGGTCATCGGTGAAACCTGTGAGATCGGCGACGATGTTGTATTGTATCAGGGGGTCACTCTTGGAGGGACCGGTAAAGAGAAGGGGAAGCGTCATCCCACCATTGGCAATAATGTAGTTATAGGCTCCGGCGCAAAGATATTGGGCTCATTTACAATTGGGGCACAGTCCAACATTGGCTCCAACTCGGTTGTTCTTAAAGAAGTTCCGCCGAACAGTACGGTGGTGGGTATCCCAGGGCGGGTGGTCAGACAAGACGGTAGGCGCCCAGACCGACTTAGTCATCAGCTGCCTGATCCGGTCGTGGATTCTATACGGGATCTTCAATTGGAAATAGAACGATTGCGTGCGGAGTTATCTGATTTGAAGGATGAACGATCTGTTCAGAAACATCAGGTGACCCAAGAGAATAAATGACAAGGATAATTTTCATGAGGGAGGAACATAACGATGCCGCTTCAAATTTATAATACCATGACGAGGAGCCGAGAGCCTTTTGTGCCACTGGAGCCTGGAAAGGTTAAAATGTATGTATGCGGACCTACCGTGTATGATTACATTCATATTGGCAATGCACGACCTGTAATTGTGTTTGACGTGGTACGCAGCTACCTGGAGTATTTGGGCTATACTGTAAACTATGTGGTGAATTTTACGGATGTCGATGATAAGCTGATTCGCAAAGCTCGGGAACTGGATATGGAGGTTCCGGCAATTGCCGAGAAATTTATCGCAGCCTATCATGAGGATCTGACCGGGTTGAATGTTCCTGCTGCTAGCATGAATCCGCGCGTAACAGAGAGCATGGATTTGATTATTGATTTTATTAAGGAACTGGTAGACAAAGGCTATGCCTATGAGAATGATGGCGATGTGTTCTATCGGACCAAAATGTTCAAAGATTACGGACAACTGTCAGGTCAAAATCTGGATGAGCTTCAATTCGGAATTCGCATCAATGTAGATGAGCGCAAGGAAAATGCCGAGGATTTTGTACTCTGGAAGGCAGCAAAGCCGGGAGAAATTTATTGGTCGAGTCCTTGGGGAGATGGACGACCAGGATGGCATATCGAATGCTCGGCTATGGCTCGCCATTATTTGGGGGATACACTGGATATCCATGGAGGCGGACAGGATTTACAATTTCCGCATCATGAATGTGAATGCGCGCAATCCGAAGTGATTACAGGTAAGCCATTGGCCCGCTACTGGATGCATAATGGATATATCCGAATTGATAATGAAAAAATGTCGAAATCACTCGGTAATGGTATTTTGGTTAAAGATCTGCGCACTCGCCACAAGCCCGAAGCTTTGCGTTATTTTATGCTGTCGACGCATTATCGTAATCCGTTGAACTACAACCAAGAGACGATGAGTCAAGCGGAGAACAGCGTCGAACGGATTGCTAATGCAGTCGCGAACGTGAAGCATCGTTTGGCCAATGCTTTGAAAGGTAATGGAGAAGTAGCTGCTGAGCTGCAAACGAAGCTTGACGGAATTTTACAGCAATTTGGCGAAAAGATGGATGATGATTTTAATACACCTGATGCAATTACTGCTGTATTCGAATGGGTCAGCGAAGCCAATCATTTGCTGCAGCGTGATGTTGTCAATCAGGCGGAATTGCAGGCTGTACTGCATACCTTCCATTCGATGAATACTGTACTTCGCATATATTCGGAACCCAAAGAAGAGCTGCTGGATGATGAAATAGAGCAATTAATTGCAGAACGTGTCGAAGCTCGTAAAACCAAAAACTGGGGTAGAGCTGACGAAATTCGCGATCTGCTGGCTGCTAAAGGCATTGTGCTTGAGGATACGGCGCAGGGGATGCGGTGGCGTCGGAAATGAATGATAAGTCACTGAATACGGGGGCTTCGGAGGGCGCGGGAAACTGGTTCCCATATCCTGCGTCCAAACCGGCCCGCCTGATGCCGCCCATTGCACTAGCTTACATTGGCGATGCCGTGTATGAGGTCGCCGTCCGTCAATATTTGTTGGCACAGCCCAACTTGCGTCCAAATCATCTGCATCGGCGAGCAACAGGGCTAGTCTCTGCGAAGGCGCAAAGCCGTCTGCTGGGACTGCTGGAAAAGGTGCTGACGGAGGAAGAGTGCGACATTGTCCGACAAGGAAGAAATGCCAAGTCAGGGAGTCTGCCCAAAAATGCTGATGTACTTGAGTACCGTCACGCGACTGCGCTAGAGGCACTGATCGGCTTTCTCTATAGCGATGGACGCTTGGATAGATTGAGCGAATTGATAACGTACGGCATTGCACAAATGGAGAATACAGAAAAATCATAAATGGGAACGGATCAGATGGATTTATCATCTGGCGTTTCCCGGGAGGAAGCTAGATATGGAAGAAGAATGGATTGCCGGTAAGCATTCCGTAACGGAGGCATTACGTTCAGGCAGAACGATAAATAAAATATGGATTGCAGATAATGCCCAAAAGCATTTGACCCTTCCGATTACGGCTGAAGCGAAAAAAGCAGGGATCATTGTTCAACAGGTGGACAAGCGTAAGCTCGATCAAATGGTACCGGGAATTCAGCATCAGGGAGTGGTTGCACAGGCTGCGCCTTTTGCCTATGCTGAAGTGGAAGAATTGCTCGCGAGTGCTCGTAATAAAGGGGAAGAGCCGTTTTTGATTTTGCTGGATGAAATAGAAGACCCGCATAATCTGGGCTCCATCCTTCGTACAGCGGACTGCACAGGAGCACATGGTGTTATTGTGCCCAAAAGGCGTTCGGCAGCCGTAACTGTAACGGTGTCCAAAACTTCGGCAGGTGCTGCTGAGTACGTCCCGGTGGCGCGTGTGAACAATTTGGGACAAACCATTGACCGTCTTAAAGAAGAAGGTGTATGGGTAGTTGGCACGGATGTGGCAGCGACCGACCCTGTTTTTGGAAATGGAGTATTCACGGGACCAGTGGCCATTGTCATTGGTAACGAAAATAAAGGAATGGGCCGTTTGATTCGTGAGAAATGCGACGTACTCGTCAAGCTGCCGATGGCGGGGCAAATCAATTCCCTGAATGCTTCTGTAGCTGCAGGTGTCGTAATGTACGAAGTATTGCGCGGACGACAGGCACGGGACTAACGATATGGCTGACACGCGGGATGTTCTGCTGGTGGACGGTTACAACATGATTGGAGCCTGGCCCGAACTTTCCGCACTGGTACAATCTGGTATGCAGGAAGCGAGGGACAGACTTCTCGAACGGCTCGCGGATCATCAGGCGTATTCCGGCAGAAGAGTCATCGTCGTATTTGATGCTTACAGGGTGCCAGGATTGGGTAAAACTTTTGCCCAGAGTAAAGTCCAGATTTATTTTACAAGAGAAAAAGAGACAGCCGACGAGTGCATCGAGCGATTGGTTCGAGAGCTTAGTAGCAAGAGGAGAAGTATTTACGTAGCGACAAGTGATCAGGTAGAGCAGCATGTTGCCTTTGGCCAGGGAGCACTCAGGATATCGGCACGGGAACTGCTGATCGAGATTGAGGAATCCGAAAGGGAAGTACAGAAGCGAATTCAGCAGGACAGCGCCAAGTTGTCCCGCAACTCGCTGGATGCCAAACTAAGCCCGGAGCTTCGAAAGCTGTTTGAACGATGGAGAAGAGAATAATCCATTAATTGGGGGCTCCTCCATTTTGAAACCATTGACAATTTTGTTAGCGCTCTTCTTTTTTAGGCTGTTGTGGTTGACGGTATCAGGTTACATCGCGTATACTTGTCGTATATTTGAGAGAGTGACGGGTACCTTGCGTTGCAGCCGGAGGGATTGTTAGTGAGTGTGGACCTCAAGGATATCATGTTGTCAAAGTTTGATTACAAAAATGATGAAGACATTGTCGGAGCAGTCCATGAAGGTGATGGGGAAGCGCTGGAATTCCTGATTAATAAATACCGGAACTTTGTGCGGGCCAAGGCCAGATCCTACTTCCTGATCGGCGCTGATCGCGAGGATATTATTCAGGAAGGCATGATTGGTCTCTACAAATCCATTCGTGATTTTAAGGGAGACAAGCTTTCTTCGTTCAAGGCCTTCGCCGAGTTATGCATTACACGACAGATTATTACGGCAATCAAGACGGCTACACGACAAAAGCACATTCCTCTGAACTCTTACGTATCTCTGGACAAGCCCATCTATGATGAAGAGTCAGACCGGACGTTGCTCGATGTGATTTGCGGAACACAAGTAAGCGACCCTGAGGAATTAATTATCAATCAGGAAGAATTTGTAGGACTTGAGGACAAGATGTCGGAAATTCTGAGCGAGCTGGAACGAAAGGTGCTAATGTTGTATCTGGACGGACGTTCGTATCAGGAGATTGCAGAGGATCTTGACCGCCATGTAAAATCGATTGATAATGCACTGCAACGGGTCAAGCGTAAACTTGAAAAGTATCTGGAAGTAAGGGATAGTTGAAAGTAGAGGCTGACAAGGAAAGGCTCGAGTCCGAGTCTTTTTTTATTCGTTAGGGCAAGGCTGGGCAGGTTTATATGTGTTAAAAATGATTTATACTAAAAAATATGATAATAGATGTCGCTTGGGTCTTGAAGCGGTTTTCAGGGAATATTTTCGAAGGATGAACAGATGTAAAAATGCACCACAGTCGAGACTGCGAAATGTATGCAAACATTCGTTGACATGGAAAACCCCGTGTGATAAAGTGTTTTAGGTAGGCCTAAATTCGCGGTTTTTTTTAGGATCAATTATGAGACTTCCGGTGTTGGATGTCTTCGGGAGGTGCACATCATGCGGGTAATTATTACTTTGGCTTGTACAACATGCAAACAAAGAAATTACACAACGACGAAAAACAAGCGTAATCACCCCGACCGCATGGAGATGAAGAAATTCTGTAAGTTCTGTAACGAACAGACTTCTCATCGGGAAACCAGATAGTTTTTGGAGGTGTAGTCGGCGTGAAACGCAGTTTCAAGTCTCTGTTTTCCTTTTTCTCTGAAAGCTGGGCTGAACTCAAGAAGGTTCGCTGGCCCAATCGTAAAGAACTGACCAACTATACGCTGATTGTCATTGGGACGATTGCGTTCGTCACGATTTATTTTTGGGTTCTCGATATCGGCATTTCCGCTGTGATCGGAGCGATTATCTAGGAAGGGTTCCAGGTGGCTTGATATGGAAAAAAGATGGTACGTCGTTCATACCTATTCAGGGTATGAGAACAAAGTCAAAGCCAATTTGGAAAAACGCGTTGAGTCCATGGGCATGGAAGACAAGATATTCCGTGTTCTTGTTCCAATGGAAGAAGAACTGGTAACCAAGGACGGTAAGAAAAAGACCGTTATGCGTAAAGTATACCCTGGTTATGTCTTAGTCGAAATGGTCCAAACCGACGACTCTTGGTATGTTGTTCGCAACACACCAGGTGTTACGGGATTTGTAGGGTCGACAGGCTCGGGTTCCAAGCCGACGCCATTGCTTCCGGAAGAAGTTGAACAGATTCTGAAGCATATGGGCATGGTAGAGCCGAAACCGAAGATTGAATTCGATGTTAAGGAATCCGTGCGAATTAAAGTTGGTCCTTTTGCGAATTTTGTGGGCTCCGTGGAAGAAATTTTGGTTGAGAAGAGCAAGCTTAAGGTTCACGTCAACATGTTTGGACGGGAAACCCCGCTTGAGTTGGATTATACTCAAGTGGAGAAAATATAGATTTTTCTTACAGGTTTCTTGTGGGAGGATCAATAGGTCCGTCTACCACTATTGAGTCAAGGAGGTGTCATCCATGGCAAAAAAGGTAATTAAAATGGTAAAACTGCAGATTCCTGCAGGGAAAGCTAATCCAGCGCCTCCAGTAGGTCCAGCTTTGGGTCAAGCAGGTGTCAACATCATGGCATTCTGTAAAGAGTTCAATGCTCGTACTGCTGATCAAGCAGGCCTGATTATCCCGGTTGAAATTTCGGTATTTGAGGATCGTTCTTTTACGTTCATCACGAAAACTCCACCGGCTGCTGTTCTGTTGAAAGTTGCTGCTAAAATCGAAAAAGGTTCCGGTGAACCGAATAAAACGAAAGTTGCAACTGTAAATCGCGCTGCTGTTCGTCAAATTGCAGAGCAAAAAATGCCTGACCTTAACGCAGCTTCCGTAGAATCGGCAATGCGTATGGTTGAAGGTACTGCTCGCAGCATGGGTATCACCATCGTAGATTAATTTTTATTAATCTACGTGTGCCGGCAGTTTGACTGTCCGGCAAGTGTGGGAGGAATATCCGCTAATACCACATAAGGAGGAAAAACATAATGGCTAAACATGGTAAGAAATACCTGGAAGCTGCTAAGCTGATTGACAGCGAAGCGACTTATGAGCCTTTGGAAGCCGTTGAACTGGTGAAAAAGGCTGCAACTGCTAAATTCGACGAAACCGTTGAAGCAGCAGTTCGTCTGGGCGTAGATTCCCGTAAACAAGACCAGGCTGTTCGTGGTGTTGTTGTCCTGCCGCATGGTACAGGTAAAACACAACGCGTTCTGGTATTTGCAAAAGGTGACAAAGCGAAAGAAGCGGAAGCAGCTGGCGCTGATTTTGTTGGCGATCAAGATATGATCAACAAAATCCAACAAGGCTGGTTTGAATTCGACGTCTGCGTTGCAACACCTGATATGATGAGTGAGGTTGGTAAACTGGGTCGTTTGCTCGGTGGTAAAGGTTTGATGCCTAACCCTAAAGCAGGCACAGTTACTTTCGACGTTGCCAAGGCTGTTCAAGAAATTAAAGCCGGTAAAATCGAATACCGTCTCGACAAAGCAGGTCAAATTCATGCACCAATCGGCAAAGCTTCCTTCAGTGCTGAACAACTGAACGAGAACCTTAAAGCCTTGATTGAAGCCTTGAACCGTGCGAAGCCAGCGGCTGCTAAAGGTGTATACCTGAAAAACATCGCTATCTCTTCGACTATGGGACCAAGCGCACGTGTGAACGCATCTGTTTACAGATAATATTTTGATTGACACGTTCAATTAAATTTGTTATTCTGTAAAAGTTGTGAGTCCTTGTGACTGACCATTAAATTTGAATATGCTTACCGTAGACAGTAGGTGCTTTCGAGCTTAATTTCCTACCGAGGTGTTATGATAGAACGTTTCATGTGACGGGCTTGTCCCGTCCATGTGGATTTATCAAGCCTTCGTACTCTACGGAGGCTTTTTTCATGCTCAAGAAAGCAGCTTTGGGAGATTGCCGAAGCAGGTGTTTCGAACAAAGCGGATAAATTGATCAGGAGGTGTACAGTTTGGCAAATGCAAAGGTGATTCAAGCAAAACAAGAGGCTGTTGAAGTTGTAGCTGCAAAATTGCGCGAGAGCGTAACAACTGTGGTTGCAGACTATCGCGGTCTGAATGTTGCCCAAGTAACTGAGCTGCGTAAGCAGCTTCGCGAAGCCGGAATCGAATTTCAAGTGCTGAAAAACACGCTGCTTCGTCGCGCAACTGCGGCAGCAGAATTGACTGAACTGGACGCAGTATTGACAGGTCCTACTGCAATCGCGTTCGGCAAAGATGATGCTGTGTCTGCAGCTAAAATCTTGAACGATTTCGCTAAGAAAAACAATGCGCTGGAACTGAAAGGCGCAGTTGTAGAAGGTCGCGTTATCGGTGTTGAGGAAATCAAAGCGCTGGCAGAACTGCCATCCCGCGAAGGTCTCCTTTCTATGCTCCTCAGCGTGCTTCAAGCTCCTATGCGCAACTTCGCGCTTGCAGTTAAAGCGGTTGCGGAAAAAGAAGAGCAAAGCGCATAAGTTTGGGATTAAACCTGCTGTATAGCAGTTAAGAACAAAAAAATACGAATTTAAATGGAGGTTCAACCATGAGTAAAGAGCAAATCTTGGAAGCAATTAAAGGTATGTCCGTATTGGAATTGAACGATCTTGTAAAAGCAATCGAAGAAGAATTCGGCGTAACTGCAGCAGCTCCAGTAGCTGTAGCAGGTGGTGCAGCAGGTGGCGCAGCAGAAGCTGAGCAATCCGAGTTCGACGTAATTTTGACAAGTGCTGGCGCTTCCAAAATCAACGTTATCAAAGCAGTTCGCGAAATCACAGGTCTTGGCCTGAAAGAAGCAAAAGAACTGGTTGACAACGCTCCAAAACCACTGAAAGAAAAAGTTGCTAAAGAAGAAGCTGAATCCGTTAAAGCAAAATTGGAAGAAGCAGGCGCTTCTGTAGAAGTAAAATAATTGACTGCTAACTAGCAGACAATGTACGAAAACAAACCCCTTGAGGTGATCTTCAAGGGGTTTGTTGCTGTAAAACGGTAGTGCCAACATGTCTGAAACGTGATCGTAAGGGCTATGATGGTATTAGAACCGAAAGAGGTGGTCATGAATGGCTGATCATTATTACTCTAAACGGCCAGAGGCGGCGCATGAACGACGGAGCCTGGAGACAGTGCTGAGGGGACGGACATACCGTTTTGCCAGTGATTCAGGTGTATTTTCAAAACAGGGGATTGATTACGGCAGCCGTGTGCTCATTGAAGCGATGCAGCTTCCCGTACAGGCCTCGGTGCTAGATGTAGGATGCGGATATGGACCGATTGGGTTGACGGCAGCAACGCTTGTGCCAGAGGGCCACGTTACGATGATTGATATTAACGAACGAGCCGTTCAACTGGCAAAGGAAAATGCGGAACGAAATGGGATTAAGAATGTTACCATTAAGCAGAGCGATTTGTTCGCGGAAGTAAAGCATCAGCATTTTGACGTGATCTTGACGAATCCGCCGATACGTGCAGGGAAAGAAACGGTGCACGCCATTTTTGAGTTGGCGTATGAGCATTTAAACGAAGGTGGAGCTTTGTGGGTGGTCATTCAGAAAAAACAAGGGGCTCCTTCGGCGAGTGCTAAAATCGAGAGTCTTTTCGGTTGTGTGGAGGAAGTTACGAAGGATAAAGGTTATCGAATCTTAAAGGCAGAAAAAAGTTTTAGAAAATGCAATAGGACCATTGACTTGAATCCTGGTCTGTGATATCATTATAAAATGTCAGTATTAGGATGCCCTCCATGGCTTTAGTTTGTTGAAATGTCAATAGGTTTATGCGTAGAAGGGTATAGTATGTATCTCTATTACGTATAATATAATCATTTTGGGCAAATCTACAAGTGATGAAGATCTTCCGGTAAGAGGATTCTGCAGATACGTCGCTCTTTTTTCGAATGCATTCGAGTAAGGGCTTTTCTGTATTTGTAAGATCGAATCTTCTGTATGTGTCTTATTATAAGGTCACAAACAGAGGTTCGCAATGTATTTTTAAAGTGAGTAGACATGAGGGGTGAGTTTAAGTTGGCAGGACATCTTGTTCAATATGGTCGACGCACTCGGCGCAGTTATGCACGTATTAATGAGGTACTCGAGGTTCCGAACCTGATTGAAATCCAACAAAAATCCTATGATTGGTTTTTGGAGGAAGGATTACGGGAGATGTTTCGGGATATTTCGCCAATTCAGGATTTCACAGGAAATCTGATTTTGGAATTTATCGATTACTCTCTCGGAGAACCGAAATATACCGTTGACGACGCAAAGGAACGCGACGTAACGTATGCAGCACCGCTTCGGGTAAAAGTCCGGCTTATTAATAAAGAAACCGGGGAAGTGAAAGAGCAGGAAGTATTCATGGGAGACTTCCCGCTGATGACTGAAACGGGTACGTTTATTATTAACGGTGCGGAACGGGTTATTGTCAGCCAGTTGGTTCGCTCTCCCAGCGTCTATTTCAGCACAAAAGTCGACAAGAATGCGAAAACAACATACACCGCAACGGTAATTCCTAACCGGGGGGCTTGGCTCGAACTGGAGATGGATGCGAAGGACATTATCTATGTCCGGATTGACCGTACCCGTAAAATTCCGGTTACGGTGTTGCTGCGTGCGCTAGGCTTCGGCACTGATGCTGAGATTTTGGATTTGCTCGGCAATGACGAATATATCCGTAACACGCTTGATAAAGACAATACCGACTCTACCGAGAAAGCGCTGATTGAAATTTATGAGCGTCTTCGTCCGGGTGAGCCACCTACACTGGATAATGCAAAGAGCTTGCTCGTTGCACGCTTCTTTGATCCAAAACGTTATGATCTGGCCAACGTAGGCCGTTACAAAATCAATAAAAAACTTCACATCAAAAACCGTCTGTTCAATCAACGGCTTGCTGAGACCCTGATTGATACGACAACTGGTGAAATCATCGCTGAGGCAGGACAAATGGTGGATCGCCGCCTGTTGGACGAGATTTTGGCTCAACTGGAAGAATCGGTTGGACACCGTACGTATCATGTTGCTAGTGGCGTACTGGAAAGCAATGATATTCCACTTCAAACGATTGACGTATTCTCACCAATTGAGGATGGTAAAGTTGTAAAACTGATTGCTAACGGAAATATTGATAAATCGGTTAAAAATATTACGCCTGCCGATATTATTTCCTCCATCAGTTATTTTATTAACTTGCTTCACGGAATCGGAAGCACAGACGATATTGACCACTTGGGTAACCGTCGTTTGCGTTCTGTAGGTGAGTTGCTCCAGAACCAGTTCCGCATTGGTTTGTCCCGTATGGAACGTGTGGTTCGCGAAAGAATGTCGATTCAAGATGCTAATGTAATTACGCCACAGGCGCTGATTAACATACGTCCGGTAATCGCCTCGATTAAAGAGTTCTTTGGTAGCTCCCAGTTGTCTCAGTTCATGGATCAGACGAACCCACTTGCTGAATTGACACACAAACGTCGTTTGTCTGCTCTCGGGCCTGGTGGTTTGACACGTGAGCGCGCGGGCATGGAGGTACGTGACGTCCATCCGAGTCACTACGGCCGTATGTGTCCTATCGAGACACCGGAGGGACCGAACATTGGTTTGATTAACTCCTTGTCTACCTTCGCGCGTATCAACGAGTACGGATTTATCGAAGCTCCTTATCGTTGGGTAGATCCGAAAACCGGAAAAGTTACAGATCAGATTGATTACCTGACTGCTGATGAAGAAGATAACTACATCGTAGCTCAGGCAAATGCGGAATTGACTGAGGAAAACACCTTTAAGGATGAAATCGTCATTGTCCGCTATAACAAGCAGTCTGATAACATTATTCCAATGGCGAGTAGCCGTGTCGATTACATGGACGTATCGCCTAAACAGGTCGTATCGGTCGCAACTGCACTGATTCCGTTCCTGGAGAACGATGACTCTAACCGCGCGTTGATGGGTTCCAACATGCAGCGGCAGGCTGTCCCACTTTTGATTCCGAAGGCTCCTTTGGTTGGAACAGGAATGGAACATAAGTCTGCAAAAGATTCCGGTGTTTGCGTTGTGTCCAAGTACAACGGGGTAATCGAACGTTCTTCGGCTAATGAAATTTGGCTGCGTCGTATTGAAACTGTAGATGGCGCTGAAGTAAAAGGCGACATTGTTAAGTATAAATTACACAAATTTATGCGTTCTAACCAAGGAACATGCATCAACCAGCGTCCGATTGTTAACAGAGGCGATATTGTCAAAGTTGGCGATATTCTTGCGGATGGTCCTTCCACAGAGATGGGCGAGTTGGCATTGGGACGTAACGTTGTCGTGGCTTTCATGACTTGGGAAGGTTATAACTACGAGGATGCGATCCTGCTGAGTGAGAAGCTGGTCAAGGAGGATGTATACACCTCGATCCATATCGAGGAGTACGAATCTGAGGCTCGTGATACGAAGCTTGGACCTGAAGAAATTACTCGTGATATTCCGAATGTTGGTGAAGAAGCGCTTCGTAATCTGGATGAGCGCGGCATCATTCGTATTGGTGCTGAAATCGCCGCAGGCGACATCCTCGTTGGTAAAGTAACACCTAAGGGTGTGACTGAGCTGACAGCTGAAGAGCGTCTCTTGCATGCAATCTTTGGTGAGAAGGCACGCGAAGTTCGCGATACTTCCTTGCGAGTTCCTCACGGAACGGACGGGATCGTTGTAGATGTTAAAGTATTTACACGTGAAAATGGCGATGAGCTGCCACCAGGTGTGAACCAGCTGGTACGCGTATACATTGCTCAAAAACGTAAAATCTCCGAAGGCGATAAAATGGCTGGACGTCACGGTAACAAGGGTGTCGTTGCCCGTATCTTGCCTGAGGAAGATATGCCATTCCTGCCGGATGGTACACCAGTACAGGTCGTTCTGAACCCGCTGGGCGTACCTTCACGGATGAACATCGGACAGGTGCTCGAAGTCCATCTGGGTATGGCTGCAATGCGTCTTGGTATTCATGTGGCAACGCCAGTATTCGATGGTGCCAAGGAATATGACGTGTTCGATACTATGGAAGAAGCAGGCATGCAGCGTAATGGTAAGACTGTGTTGTATGATGGACGTACAGGAGATCGTTTTGAACGTGAAGTTACTGTCGGTGTCATGCACATGATTAAACTTGCGCACATGGTTGACGATAAAATCCATGCTCGCTCTACGGGTCCTTACTCTCTCGTTACGCAACAACCATTGGGCGGTAAAGCTCAATTCGGTGGTCAGCGCTTCGGGGAGATGGAAGTATGGGCGCTGGAAGCCTACGGCGCGGCGTACACGCTTCAGGAAATTTTGACAGTGAAATCCGATGATGTGGTTGGACGTGTTAAAACTTACGAATCCATCGTCAAAGGTGAAAATGTCCCTGAACCGGGTGTTCCTGAATCATTCAAGGTCTTGATCAAAGAGCTGCAAAGCTTGGGTATGGACGTGAAGATTCTGTCCGAAGACGAACAAGAGATCGAAATGAGAGAGCTTGATGACGAGGATGATACAACTGGCGATAAGCTGAGTTTGAATCTGGAAGGCTCTGAGGTTGGCGTAGAGTAGTTGGATCGCTGACTGAATCTATCAGCTTTGTTATATGCCTTGATCCATTCTAGGATGGAATGGGCTTCTTGATACCGCCCGGTGCTGCCGGGCGGTATCAAACCTAAAAACTCAGGATTTGGTTAAGGAGGGTTGCTCCTTGTTGGACGTTAACAATTTCGAATATATGAAAATCGGGCTTGCTTCCCCCGAAAAGATTCGTTCTTGGTCCCGCGGAGAAGTCAAAAAACCGGAGACGATTAACTATCGTACGCTTAAACCGGAAAAAGAAGGACTATTTTGCGAGAAAATTTTTGGACCTACGAAAGATTGGGAATGTCATTGTGGTAAGTACAAACGTGTACGCTATAAAGGCGTTGTCTGTGACCGTTGTGGTGTAGAAGTTACCCGCGCTAAGGTTCGTCGTGAACGCATGGGACACATCGAGTTGGCTGCCCCTGTATCGCACATTTGGTACTTCAAAGGTATTCCAAGCCGTATGGGTCTTGCTCTTGATATGTCTCCAAGATCTCTCGAAGAGATCATTTACTTCGCATCTTATGTTGTAACTGATCCAGGAGATACGCCACTGGAGAAAAAGCAGCTTCTGTCCGAAAAAGAATACCGCAGCTACCGTGAAAAATACGGGTACGGTTTCCAAGCAGGTATGGGGGCCGAAGCGGTTAAAAAGCTTCTTCAAGATTTGGACATCGATAAAGAACTGGAATTCCTGAAGGAAGAGCTGCGTACAGCTCAAGGACAACGTCGTAACCGTGCCATCAAGCGTCTTGAAGTTATTGAGGCGTTCCGTAACTCTGGCAACCAGCCGGATTGGATGATCATGGACGTACTGCCTGTAATTCCTCCTGAGCTTCGTCCAATGGTACAGTTGGATGGCGGACGTTTTGCTACTTCTGATCTAAACGATCTGTATCGCCGTGTTATTAACCGTAATAACCGTCTGAAACGCCTGTTAGATCTCGGTGCGCCAGATATTATCGTGCAAAATGAAAAACGGATGCTGCAGGAAGCTGTTGACGCTCTGATTGATAATGGCCGTCGTGGTCGTCCTGTTACAGGTCCGGGTAACCGTCCTTTGAAATCCCTCAGCCACATGCTGAAAGGTAAACAAGGTCGTTTCCGTCAAAACTTGCTCGGAAAACGTGTTGACTACTCCGGTCGTTCCGTTATCGTAGTAGGTCCATACTTGAAGATGTACCAATGCGGTTTACCGAAAGAAATGGCGCTGGAACTGTTCAAGCCTTTTGTTATGAAAGAACTTGTCAACAAAGGTCTGGCACACAACATCAAGAGCGCGAAGCGTAAAGTAGAGCGTGTGAGCGCAGAAGTATGGGATGTGCTCGAAGAAGTAATCAAGGAGCATCCGGTTCTTCTTAACCGTGCCCCTACGCTGCATAGACTGGGTATTCAAGCGTTTGAACCGATCCTGGTTGAAGGTCGTGCGATTCGTTTGCATCCGCTCGTATGTACGGCATACAATGCCGACTTTGACGGTGACCAAATGGCGGTTCACGTTCCGTTGTCTGCGGAAGCTCAAGCAGAGGCTCGTTTGCTCATGCTGGCATCCGGCAACATTTTGAATCCAAAAGATGGCAAGCCTGTTGTTACTCCTTCCCAGGATATGGTTCTTGGTTCGTTCTATTTGACTATGGATAACAAGGAAGAAGAAGGAAGCAATATGATCCTTCGCAATCCGAATGAGGCTATCTCGGCGTACCAGCGTGGTACAGCGGGGCTTCATGCTCGTGTAGCTATTCCGGTTAAAGCTTTGAATAAAACGAGCTTTACAGAGAAACAACAAGATGCAATGCTGATTACAACAGTGGGTAAAATTATCTTTAATGAGATTTTCCCAGCAAGCTTCCCGTACATCAATGACGCTACCCGCGCAAACCTGCTCTATGGTACTGCAGAGGAGTTCTTTGTTTACGAGAAGGGTGTAAATCTTACGGAAGCTATTCAAAACGCTCCGCAAGCTAGCGGGGTGGGCAAGGATTACCTTGGTAATATCATCGCCCGTTGTTTTGAAATTTACCATACAACAGAAACAGCTGTAATTCTGGATAAAATCAAGCAGCTTGGCTTTACGTATTCTACTCGTGCGGGTGTAACTGTTGCTGTAGCGGACGTAATTGTGCCAGTGGAAAAACAAGAGATTCTTAAGGGATCTGAGGACAAAGCGCAAGTCGTAACGAATCAGTATCGTCGTGGTCTGATTACGAACGAGGAACGCTATGACCGAATTATCGATATCTGGTCCAAAGCAAAAGATGATATTACTGACGTGCTGATGAAGTCCATGGATCGCTACAACTCCATCATGATGATGGTAGACTCCAAAGCGCGTGGTAACAAATCGCAGATTACCCAGCTCGGCGGTATGCGTGGACTGATGGCGAATCCATCCGGTCGTATTATCGAGCTCCCAATCAAATCGAATTTCCGTGAAGGTCTGACAGTACTCGAGTACTTCATCTCCACACACGGAGCGCGTAAAGGTTTGGCGGATACAGCCCTGCGTACGGCTGACTCTGGTTACCTGACTCGTCGTCTCGTTGATGTGGCGCAGGATGTTATCGTGCGCGAAGAAGACTGTGGAACGGATAAAGGCTTTACAGTAAGTCGTATCCAGGACGGCAAAGAAGTAATTGAGGACTTGTACGATCGTCTGGAAGGTCGTTATTGCTTCGAAACCGTACGTCATCCGGAGTCTGGCGAGATCTTGGCTAGACGCAACGAACTGATTGACTCCAACAAAGCTGAAGCGATTGTTAAAGCTGGTGTAGAGAAGGTTCAAATTCGTTCTGTACTAAGCTGCCGTGCCAAACACGGTGTCTGCAAAAAATGCTACGGTCGTAATCTGGCTACTGGTAAACACGTTGAGATTGGTGAAGCGGTTGGTATTATCGCAGCGCAATCCATCGGTGAACCGGGAACACAGCTCACCATGCGTACGTTCCACACAGGCGGCGTAGCGGGCGACGATATTACACAAGGTTTGCCTCGTATCCAGGAGCTTTTCGAAGCACGTAATCCTAAAGGCCAGGCAACCATCAGTGAAATTGACGGTGTAGTTAAAGAAGTTCGTGAAGGTAAAGACCGTCGTGAAATCGACATTCAAGGTGAAGCTGAAACGAAAACTTACTCGGTAACTTATGGTTCACGTCTGCGCGTAAGCGAAGGCATGACCGTTGAAGCCGGGGATGAACTGACGGATGGTTCGATCGACCCTAAAGAAATGCTGCGTATTAAAGGTATTCGCGGGGTACAAAACTATATCCTTCAGGAAGTTCAGCGTGTATACCGAAATCAGGGCGTAGAAATCAACGATAAGCACGTGGAAGTTATGATTCGTCAAATGCTGCGTAAAATCCGTATCATTGATGCGGGTGACACGACGCTGCTTCCAGGTTCCTTTGTTGATGTACATGAGTATGAAAATGCAAATAAGATAGCGATTCTCAGCGGACAAGAGCCAGCGGTAGCTAAACCGGTTCTGCTCGGTATTACCAAGGCGTCTCTGGAAACTGATTCCTTCTTGTCTGCAGCTTCCTTCCAGGAAACCACTCGTGTCCTGACCGATGCTGCTATTAAAGGCAAGGTCGATCAGTTGCTTGGTTTGAAAGAGAATGTAATTATTGGTAAATTGATTCCTGCGGGAACAGGTATGAACCGTTACCGTAGTGTGAAATTTGCCCAGCCGGAAGAGGAACAATCCTCATCTGAGGAACTTGAGCCGATTTCAGCTGATTAATAAAAAACATTAATGGCCCGGAGCATCTTAACCTTGCTGGAGCCTTGCATAAAGGCTTCAGCAGGCGATGTTCCGTTGCTTTTTTCTGAAAATGAACGCGATAGCTTGGATCAAGTGAATTATACTTAATAATTATCTTGACATTGTTAATAGTCAATGCTAATATAGCAAAGGTGCGTGAGCAGCCTATATGCTATTGGGTCTTTTCGGAGGAATGAGATATGTCTAAAGAACAGGGACTGCAAGATGCTCATGTCAAAATCGGTACCAAACAAACCATTCGTATGGTAGAATTGGGCTTCGCCTCTGAAGTATATGTGGCAGAAGACGCAGATCAGCGTCTCACTTCCAACATCATTGCTTTGTGCAACAAGCAAGGAGTCAAAGTGACTCTCGTAGACACAATGAAAAATCTCGGAGCTGCATGTGGGATTGAAGTGGGAGCCGCAATGGCTGCTATCGTAAAACAATAGGGTAAGGAACGTTTTTGTCTAGGGAATTGTATTCTTGGCGGCAAAGACTTTTCATTTGTTCTTTTATGAACCGCCTGGGTCTGTGGGCTTAGATAAGGTTTGTAAAGCAACAGCAAAAATTGAGGAAGGGGGTGGCAACCAACATGCCAACTATTAACCAACTGGTTCGTAAAGGACGTCAAGCCAAAATCGAGAAATCGAAATCACCGGCTTTGCAAAAAGGTTTTAATGCCTTGAAACGTGAAGCTACCGACATCAGTGCCCCGCAAAAACGCGGAGTGTGCACTCGTGTAGGTACTATGACTCCAAAAAAACCAAACTCCGCACTTCGTAAATATGCTCGTGTTCGTTTGACGAACCGTGTAGAGGTGACTGCTTACATTCCAGGTATTGGACATAACCTCCAAGAACACAGCGTAGTGCTGATTCGTGGCGGTCGTGTAAAAGACCTTCCGGGTGTGCGTTATCATATCGTTCGCGGTGCTTTGGATACTGCAGGCGTAAACAACCGCATGCAAGCTCGTTCCAAATACGGCGCAAAACGCCCTAAAGCTAAAAAATCCTAATGAATATAAACCGCATATGCAGGTTTAACATGTAAGAAAGGGGGATATCCATGCCACGCAAAGGTCCAGTTACCAAAAGAGACGTGTTGCCAGATCCGGTATACAACAGCAAGTTGGTTACCCGCTTGATCAACCGCATCATGCTCGACGGAAAACGAGGCGTTGCTCAAAGCATTCTGTACAATGCGTTCAAGCTTATCCAAGAACGTACGGGGAATGACCCGATGGAAGTTTTTGAAGCAGCTATCAAGAATATCATGCCAGTCCTGGAAGTTAAAGCACGCCGTGTCGGCGGTGCCAACTACCAAGTACCAATCGAGGTAAAACCAGAAAGACGTACGTCCCTGGGATTACGTTGGCTCGTAAACTACTCCCGCAACCGCGGCGAGAAGACTATGGAAGAGCGTTTGGCGGCTGAGATTATCGATGCTTCCAACAACACAGGCGCTTCCGTGAAAAAACGTGAAGACACTCACAAAATGGCTGAAGCGAACAAAGCGTTTGCTCACTATCGTTGGTAGGATTCAGCTCAAAAAAATAACTTCAATTTTGAAGGGAGACCCATTTCATGGCAAGAGAGTTCTCCTTGAAAAATACACGTAATATCGGGATCATGGCTCATATTGACGCGGGTAAAACCACAACAACAGAGCGGATCTTGTTCTACACAGGCCGTACGCACAAAATCGGTGAAGTTCACGAAGGCGCTGCGACAATGGACTGGATGGAACAAGAACAAGAGCGCGGAATCACGATTACTTCCGCTGCGACGACCGCTGCCTGGAAAGGTCACCGCGTCAATATCATCGACACCCCGGGGCACGTTGACTTCACTGTAGAAGTTGAACGTTCCCTTCGTGTATTGGACGGAGCAGTTGGTGTTTTCAGTGCGAAAGAAGGCGTTGAGCCTCAGTCCGAAACCGTATGGAGACAGGCTGATCGCTATGGCGTTCCACGGATCGCATATGTAAACAAAATGGATATCATTGGTGCCGACTTCTTGAATGTTGTCTCTGACATGCGTGATCGCCTTCAGGCGAACGCAGTTGCGATTCAATTGCCAATCGGCGCTGAAAATGACTTTTTAGGTATCATTGATATTGTTGCACAAAAGGCTCATATGTACAAAGATGACCTTGGTCAAGATATCGAAGAAACCGAAATTCCTGCGGAATTCAAAGATCAAGTTGAAGAACTTCGCAACGAATTGATTGAGAAGGTTGCTGAACTGGACGAAGATTTGACTATGAAATACCTGGAAGGCGAAGAGATTACGGTTGAAGAAATTAAAGCTGCTCTCCGCAAAGGTGTTGTAGAAGTTAAAATCTTCCCTGTTATCTGTGGATCTTCATACCGTAACAAAGGTGTTCAGTTGATGCTGGATGCTGTTGTTGACTACCTGCCAGCTCCTATTGATGTACCAAGTATCCAAGGTCATCTGGAAGATGGTACGGAAGTTGAACGTCATTCTTCTGATGAAGAGCCTTTCTCTGCATTGGCCTTCAAAATTATGACTGACCCTTACGTTGGTAAGTTGACATTCTTCCGCGTATACTCTGGTGTGCTTCAATCCGGTTCATACGTATTGAATGCAACAAAGGGCAAACGTGAACGTATCGGACGTATTCTTCAAATGCATGCGAACAGCCGTCAAGAAATCACTGAAGTTTACTCCGGTGATATTGCGGCAGCCGTAGGTTTGAAAGATACAGGTACAGGTGATACACTGTGTGATGAGAAGAATCCTGTTATTCTCGAGTCCATGAATTTCCCTGATCCGGTTATCGAAATCGCGGTTGAGCCTAAAACCAAAGCTGACCAAGACAAAATGGCAGTTGCACTCGGCAAGTTGACCGAAGAAGATCCAACTCTTCGCGCTTCTACTAACGAAGAAACTGGTCAAACCATTTTGGCGGGTATGGGTGAGCTTCACTTGGACATTATCATTGACCGTATGCGTCGTGAGTTCAAAGTGGAAACCAATGTTGGTAAACCACAGGTAGCATACCGTGAAACATTCCGTGCTCCAGCACGTGTTGAAGGTAAGTTTGTTCGTCAATCCGGTGGTCGTGGTCAATACGGTCACGTGTGGGTTGAGTTCGAGCCTCTTGAAGCAGGTACTGGTAGCCAGTTTGAAAGCAAGGTTGTCGGTGGTTCTGTTCCAAGAGAATACATCGGACCTGCACTTGCTGGTATTGAAGAGCAAATGAAAAACGGTGTCCTGGCTGGCTTCCCGCTTGTGGACGTTAAAGCTACAATTGTGGATGGATCATACCATGATGTCGATTCCAATGAAATGGCATTTAAAATTGCTGGTTCAATGGCGCTGAAAGCAGCGAAAGACAAATGTAAACCAGTATTGCTCGAGCCGATTATGAAAGTTGAAGTAACGGTTCCAGAGGAATACATGGGTGACGTAATGGGTATGTTGAACTCCCGTCGTGGCCGGATTGAAGGTATGGATTCCCGTGGCGGTGCCCAAATTATTCGTGCAATGGTTCCATTGTCCGAAATGTTTGGATATTCAACTACACTTCGTTCCGGTACGCAAGGACGCGGTGTGTTCTCCATGGAGCTTCATCATTATGAAGAAGTTCCGAAGAGCATTGCCGAAGAGATCGTTGCCAAAACCAAAGGCGGCGAGTAATACAGTGTATTAGCTGACTCGGTATACTCAAGGTTTTTCCAAGAGGTATCCGGCAGCCTAAAAATAAAACAAGTTATTGAGGAGGAATTGTTCAAATGGCAAAGGCTAAGTTTGAACGTAACAAACCGCACGTTAATATCGGTACTATTGGTCACGTCGATCATGGTAAAACAACTTTGACTGCTGCAATCACAACTGTACTTTCCAAAACTTACGGTGGTGCTGCTGTAGCATTCGACCAAATCGATAAAGCTCCAGAAGAGCGCGAACGCGGTATCACAATCTCCACAGCACACGTGGAATACGAAACACCTAATCGTCACTATGCACACGTTGACTGCCCAGGTCACGCCGACTATGTTAAAAACATGATCACTGGCGCTGCACAAATGGACGGAGCGATTCTGGTTGTATCCGCAGCTGACGGCCCAATGCCACAAACTCGCGAACACATCCTGTTGTCCCGCCAAGTAGGCGTTCCTTACATCGTTGTATTCCTGAACAAATGTGACATGGTTGAAGACGAAGAGTTGCTGGAATTGGTTGAAATGGAAGTTCGCGACTTGCTGAGCGAGTATGACTTCCCAGGCGACGACACTCCAATCACTCGTGGTTCCGCTCGTGAAGCACTGCAAAACCCAGATGGCGACTGGGCTAAGAAAATCGTTGAAATGTTCGAAACAATCGACACTTACATCCCAACTCCAGAGCGCGACACTGACAAGCCTTTCCTTATGCCTGTCGAGGACGTATTCTCCATCACTGGTCGTGGTACAGTTGCTACAGGCCGTGTAGAGCGTGGTACAGTTAAAGTGGGCGACGAAATCGAAATCATCGGTATTCAAGAAGAATCCCGTAAATCCGTAGTAACAGGCGTAGAAATGTTCCGTAAATTGCTTGATTCCGCTCAAGCTGGTGACAACATCGGCGCACTGCTTCGCGGTGTAGATCGTGCACAAATCGAGCGTGGTCAAGTATTGGCTAAACCAGGTTCTGTTAACCCACATACAGAATTCTCTGCTCAAATCTACGTTTTGACTAAAGAAGAAGGTGGACGTCACAAACCTTTCTTCACTGGTTACCGTCCACAGTTTTACTTCCGTACAACTGACGTAACTGGTATCATTACTTTGCCAGAAGGTTCCGAAATGGTAATGCCTGGTGATAACATCACGGTTACTGTTCAACTGATCAACCCAATCGCAATCGAAGAAGGAACTAAGTTCTCCATTCGTGAAGGTGGCCGTACAGTTGGCGCCGGTGCCGTAGCAACAATCTCTAAATAATAAGGCTGCAAGCCTTGAATATAGTAACATTGTACTGGAACGAGTAACATTGTACTGGAACGAAGCTAAACGAGCCCCTGCCCTGGTGCGGGGGCTTTTCTCTTGAATAAAAGGCGAGCTGCGAGCGCAATTCTATCTTTTTGAAAATAAGATGCATTGTTTTTTCGTTTTTGCTTGCAATAGGCAGAACTATTAGATATAATAATTAATGTTGTTTGTGACTGTGCGATGATGTGAGAGGTTACTGACACACCCGGCCCCTTTGCCATGGGAGGGCTGTCGGAAAATTTTCACGGAGTATGTCCGATACCAAATTGGGCGATAGAAGGAGGGACTAAAATGGCAAAGCAAAAAATTCGTATTCGTTTGAAAGCTTACGATCACAGAATTCTTGATCAATCCGCTGAGAAAATTGTTGAAACAGCTAAACGTTCGGGCGCTGGTGTATCCGGACCAATTCCGCTGCCAACTGAAAAACAAGTTATTACTATTCTCCGTGCGGTACACAAGTACAAGGATTCTCGGGAACAATTCGAAATGCGCACACACAAGCGTTTGATCGACATCGTTAACCCGACTCCACAAACTGTGGATGCCTTGATGCGCTTGGACCTGCCGTCCGGTGTAGATATCGAAATTAAATTGTAATATGTGATTAGGAAAAGAAAAGAGGTGTCAACATGAAAGGTATCTTAGGAAAAAAACTCGGAATGACTCAAGTGTTTACCCCTGAAGGTAACGTGCTTGCTGTTACGGTTATCGAAGCGGGTCCTTGTGTTGTTCTGCAAAAGAAAGATCAGGAAAACGATGGATACGAAGCTATTCAACTCGGTTTCTCTGATAAAAAAGAAAAAAGATCCAATAAACCTGAAGCAGGACATGCGAAAAAAGCAAATACTGCACCTAAGCGCTACGTTCGTGAACTTCGTGGCATCGACCTTGCTGCGTACGAGGTTGGCCAAGAACTGAAGGCTGATGTCTTCACAGAAGGCGAATTCGTTGACGTAACAGGTATTTCTAAAGGTAAAGGTTTTGCTGGCGTTATCAAACGTTGGGGACAAAGCCGCGGACCAATGGCGCACGGCTCGCGTTACCACAGAGGTCCAGGTTCCATGGGCTCCATCCAAGCTAACCGCGTTCCTAAAGGTAAACACCTGCCAGGACACATGGGTAATGAAACAGTAACGATTCAACGACTTGAAGTTGTTAAAGTCGATACAGAACGTAATGTATTGCTCGTCAAAGGTTCCATTCCAGGACCTAAAAACAGCTTCGTTAAAGTATTAGAAACGGTGAAAAAATAAACGACTGAAGAAAGGAGGAACACGAAATGCCAAAAGTAGCACTTTTAAATATTAGCGGCAGCCAAGTAGGCGAAATTGAATTGAACGATGCAGTATTCGGTATCGAACCGAACAAACACGTTCTTCATGATGCTGTTGTTATGCAATTGGCTTCCCTGCGTCAAGGTACTCACAAAGTAAAAGGACGTTCTGAAGTACGTGGCGGTGGACGTAAACCTTGGAAACAAAAAGGTACTGGCCGCGCTCGTCAAGGTTCGATCCGTGCACCACAATGGGTTGGTGGCGGTACTGTATTTGGTCCGACTCCACGTAGCTATGCTTACAAATTGCCTAAAAAAGTTCGTCGTCTGGCGATCAAATCGGCATTGTCATCCAAAGTGATTGAGAATGAAATCATCGTATTGGACGCTCTTACACTGAACGGACCTAAAACGAAAGAATTCGCAGCCATTTTGAATAACCTTAAAGCTGATCGTAAAGCATTGATCGTAGCTCCTAGTTATGATGATAATGTAGCGCTGTCCGCTCGTAATATTCCTGGTGTGAAGTTTGTAGCCGCAGACGGCATTAATGTTCTTGACGTGCTTGGACATGACAAACTGATCATTACGAAGGAAGCAGTTCAGAAGGTAGAGGAGGTGCTCGCGTAATGAAGGATCCTCGTGATATTATCAAACGTCCGGTTATCACCGAACGTACGGCTGGTATGATGAATGACTTGAAATACGTTTTCGAGGTTGACATTCGTTCTAACAAAGTCGAAATTAAAAAAGCAATCGAAGCGATCTTTAACGTGAAAGTAAGTAACGTGAATACGCTTCGTGTTCCTGCAAAACCAAAACGCTACGGACGTCATTCCGGCTATACGAGCGAGTGGAAAAAAGCGTTCGTAACGCTGAGCAAAGACAGTAAGCCGCTTGAGTTTTTTGAAACGGTATAATTGAAACTGTAAAGTAAGGAGGGAAACTCAGTGCCAATTAAAAAGTATAAACCGACGTCCCCGGCCAGACGTGCAATGTCTGTATCTACTTTCGAGGAGATCACAACAAATCAGCCCGAGAAATCGTTGCTGGCACCTCTGAGCAAGCAAGCTGGACGCAATAACCAAGGTAAAATTACAGTTCGTCATCAAGGCGGCGGACACAAACGTAAATACCGTATTATTGACTTCAAACGTAACAAAGATGGAATACCGGGCCGCGTTGCTACGATCGAATATGATCCGAACCGTACGTCCAACATCGCACTTATCCACTATGTGGATGGTGAAAAACGTTACATCATCGCTCCTAAAGGTCTGAAAGTAGGAGACGAAGTAGTATCCGGTCCGGAATCCGACATCAAAATCGGTAACTCCTTGCCATTGGAAAACATTCCTGTAGGTACGGTTATCCACAACATCGAATTGAAACCGGGTAAAGGTGGCCAACTCGTTCGTGCTGCTGGTACGGAAGCCCAACTTCTTGGTAAAGAAGAGAAGTATGTAACAATTCGTTTGACTTCCGGTGAAGTTCGTCGCATTCTGAAAGTTTGCCGCGCTACAATCGGTTCTGTTGGTAACGAAGACCACGAACTTGTTAAGATCGGTAAAGCTGGTCGTAGTCGTTGGTTGGGACAACGTCCTGAAGTTCGTGGTGTTGTTATGAACCCTAACGATCACCCACACGGTGGTGGTGAAGGTCGCGCTCCAATCGGACGTAAATCTCCAATGTCTCCATGGGGCAAGCCAACCCTTGGTTACAAAACACGTAAAAAAGGTAAAGCATCTGATAAATACATCGTTCGTCGTCGTACTAAGTAATGAAACGTGCGCTTAAGTCGCACGTTAACATTTTAAGGAACGATAACGTTTTAACGAAGGGAGGATTCATAAATGGGTCGCAGTCTCAAAAAAGGACCATTCATTGATGGTTACTTGCTGAAAAAAGTAGAGGTTTTGAACGAATCGGACAAAAAAGTTGTGATCAAAACTTGGTCCCGTCGCTCTACAATTTTCCCACAATTTATCGGACATACGTTTGGTGTATACGATGGTCGTAAACACGTGCCAGTATACGTAACGGAAGATATGGTCGGACACAAATTGGGCGAATTCGCTCCAACGCGTACGTACAAAGGCCATACGGATGACGATAAGAAAACAAGAAGATAATCAACACAGCGTAGTGTTTGAGAGGAGGTAACTCAATGGAAGCAAAAGCACATGCTAAATCCGTGCGGATTTCCGCTCGCAAAGTGAAACTTGTTATCGATTTGATTCGTGGCAAGCAGGTTGGTGAGGCGATTGCAATTCTTCGTCACACTCCGAAATCCGCTTCTCCAGTCGTTGAGAAATTGTTGAATTCTGCGATCGCAAATGCAGATCACAACTACTCTATGGACGTAAATAAATTGGTAGTATCTGAGGTTTTCGTAAACCAAGGTCCTACTATGAAACGGTTCCGCCCGCGTGCAATGGGTCGTGCAAGCCGCATCAATAAACGCACCAGTCATATTACTCTGGTGGTATCTGAAAAATAAGGAGGGAAAACGTGTGGGCCAAAAGGTAAATCCCGTCGGACTCCGAATCGGTATTATCCGTGATTGGGAATCCAAATGGTATGCAGGCAAAGATTTCGGTGATCTTTTGCTGGAAGACGTTAAGATTCGTGAGCATCTGAAGAAAAGATTGAAAGACTCCGCTGTATCCCGTGTTGAAATCGAGAGAGCAGCTAACCGCGTCAACGTAACGATTCACACTGCGAAACCAGGTATGGTTATCGGTAAGGGCGGTTCCGAAGTTGAAAACCTGCGTAATGAAATCACTAAAATTGCAGGCGGTAAAAAGGTACACATCAATATCTCTGAAATCAAAAACCCTGAACTGGATGCAATTCTGGTTGCTGAAAGCATTGCACAACAATTGGAACGTCGTGTTTCTTTCCGTCGTGCGTTGAAACAAGCAATTCAAAGAACTATGCGTTCCGGAGCAAAAGGAATTAAAACTCAAGTAGGCGGACGTCTTGGCGGTGCCGAAATCGCTCGTTCCGAAGGGTACAGCGAAGGAACTGTTCCACTGCATACGCTTCGTGCTGACATCGACTACGGTACAGCAGAGGCTCATACTACTTATGGCCGTCTTGGCGTAAAAGTATGGATCTATCGTGGAGAAGTTCTTCCTCCAGCTAAGAAACAAGCTCCTCAGGAAGGAGGCAACTAATCATGTTGGTACCTAAACGCGTAAAACATCGTAAACAACAACGTGGTCACATGAAGGGTCGTGCAAAGGGCGGTACTACACTGAATTTTGGTGAGTACGGTTTGCAAGCTACTGAACCAGCATGGATCACTAACCGTCAAATCGAAGCTGCTCGTATTGCGATGACTCGTTACATCAAACGTGGTGGTAAGGTTTGGATTAAAATTTTCCCTGACAAACCAATTACTCAGAAGCCTCTTGAGGTTCGTATGGGTAGCGGTAAAGGTAACGTAGAAAAATGGGTTGCAGTAGTGAAACCAGGTAAGATCATGTTTGAACTTGCTGGTGTACCGGAAGAGATTGCTCGTGAAGCAATGCGTCTTGCCGCTCACAAACTGCCAATCAAAACTAAGTTTGTGAAACGTGAAGAATTGGGTGGTGAAGCAAATGAAGGCTAGTGAATTCCGCAACCTAACCACTGCTGAAATCGAACAAAAGATCTCTGGTTTTAAAGAAGAACTTTTTAACCTTCGTTTTCAACTCGCTACCGGTCAGCTTGATAACCCGACTCGGATCGGCGCTGTGCGTAAGGAAATTGCTCGTGCTAAAACTGTGATCCGTGAAAGAGAACTTGGGATTAGCTAAGATATTAGACCGGGTGGAAAATCCGCCTGTAATTAGGAAGGAGGCCAACAATGAGCGAACGTAATGCCCGTAAAGTATTAGTCGGTAAAGTAGTTAGCGACAAAATGGATAAAACGATTGTGATTGCTGTAGAAACTTACAAAAAACATGATCTCTACCATAAACGCATTAAAGTGACTAAAAAATTCAAAGCTCATGATGAAAACAACACCGCACAAATCGGTGATACTGTTAAAATCATGGAAACTCGTCCTTTGTCCAAAGACAAAAACTGGAGACTGGTCGAAATCGTTGAAAAAGCTGTTATAATCTAATGTAGCGTAGTTTTTCCGAAAGGAGGATAAATAAATGATTCAACCATTTACACGTTTGACTGTGGCTGACAATTCCGGCGCGAAGGAACTGATGTGTATCCGTGTGCTCGGTGGTACGGGACGTCGTACAGCTCAAATTGGTGACCTGATCGTTTGTTCCGTAAAACAAGCAACACCAGGCGGCGTTGTCAAAAAGGGTGATGTAGTAAGAGCGGTTGTCGTTCGTACTAAACGTTCTATCCGCCGTAAAGACGGTTCCTACATCGGATTTGATGAGAACGCAGCAGTGGTCGTAAAAGAAGACAAGAGCCCACGCGGTACTCGTATTTTCGGACCAGTTGCTCGCGAACTTCGTGACAAGGACTTTATGAAAATCGTTTCCTTGGCTCCGGAAGTGATCTAAATTCACCTTAAAATGTGCCCGTAGGAGGTGTACGAAATGCCAAAAGTGAAAAAAGTTCTGGAATCCCATAACAACAAGCTGCACGTCAAAAAGGACGATACTGTTCTGGTGATTACAGGTAAAGATAAAGGTAAAAAAGGTCGCGTTATCGCTGCTTACCCTCGTCAAAACCGTGTGCTTGTGGAAGGTGTTAACATGATTAAAAAACACCAAAAGCCTAATCAGCTGAATCCACAAGGCGGCATCATCGAGAAAGAAGCTCCGATTCACGTTTCCAACGTTATGCACATTGATCCGAAGAGCGGAAAAGTAACTCGTGTTGGTTACAAAGTATTGGACAACGGAAAAAAAGTGCGTATTGCAAAACGTTCAGGCGAAGTGATCGACTAATTATTTTTTGAAGAAAGGAGGACTATGATTCATGGCAACAACAAGAATGAAAGAACGTTTCTTGAAAGAAATCACTCCTGCTTTGATGCAGAAGTTCAACTATACAACAGTGATGCAAGTGCCTAAAATCGAGAAAGTTGTAATCAACATGGGTGTTGGCGACGCAGTTCAAAACTCTAAAGTGCTTGATTCAGCTCTCAATGACATGCAGCTGATTGCTGGTCAAAAACCAGTTATCACTCGCGCTAAAAAATCTATTGCAGGTTTTAAATTGCGTGAAAACATGCCAATCGGTGTTAAGGTAACACTTCGTGGCGAGCGTATGTATTATTTCTTGGACAAATTGTTCAACATTACACTTCCTCGCGTACGTGACTTCCATGGTGTATCAACAAAAGCTTTCGACGGACGTGGTAACTACACGCTTGGTTTGAAAGAACAGTTGATCTTCCCGGAAATCGAGTATGATCAAGTTGATAAAGTTCGTGGTATGGACATCGTTATCGTAACGACTGCCAAAACTGACGAAGAGTCCCGTGAGCTTCTGACTCAGCTGGGCATGCCTTTCGCAAAGTAATGTTGGCATAACGTTTTGGGCGTCTGATTTAAAGGACCCCTGTTCTCCGAAACTATTTAGGAGGTGTCAGGCTAAGTGGCAAAAACTTCAATGAAAGTCAAACAACAACGCACACCAAAGTTTAAAGTTCGTGCTTACACTCGTTGTGAGCGTTGTGGTCGTCCACATTCGGTGCTGCAAAAGTTTAAGATCTGCAGAATTTGCTTCCGTGAATTAGCTTATAAAGGCCAGATTCCTGGCGTGAAAAAAGCAAGCTGGTAAAAAGTCCTGTTTAGGAAGGAGGTTTATACACAATGACTATGTCTGATCCAATTGCAGATATGCTTACTCGTATTCGTAACGCGAACACAGTTCGTCACGAAACGGTAGAAATGCCTGCATCTACAATGAAAAAACAAATCGCCGACATCCTGAAACGTGAAGGATTCATTCGTGATGCGGAATTTGTTGAAGATAGCAAACAAGGGATCATCCGTGTTTTCTTGAAATACGGTGCGAACAACGAACGTGTTATTACAGGTTTGAAAAGAATCAGTAAACCAGGTCTTCGCGTTTACACGAAGAGCAATGAGATTCCACGCGTTCTGGGTGGACTCGGGATCGCAATCATTTCAACATCCAAAGGTATCATGACTGATAAAGAAGCACGTCAGTCCAAAGCCGGCGGAGAAGTGGTTTGCTACGTTTGGTAAGATAACGTTTAAAAGATAGGAGGTGCAACAGATATGTCCCGTATTGGTCGTAAACCAATCACAGTACCAAGTGGTGTTGACGTAACTTTGAACAACACAGTGATCACAGTTAAAGGTCCTAAAGGAACATTGACTCGTGAGCTTCACAAAGACATGTCCGTTACTGTGGAAAACAATGAAATTAATGTAGTTCGTCCTTCGGACAACAAACTTCACCGCTCTTTGCATGGAACAACCCGCAGCGTTGTCAGCAACATGGTAAGTGGTGTAACTGAAGGCTTTTCCAAATCTCTGGAGCTGGTTGGGGTCGGATATCGTGCAAGCAAATCCGGAGATAAAATCGTTCTGAACGTTGGATACTCTCACCCGGTTGAAATCACACCGGAAGCGGGCATCGAATTCGAAGTTCCTTCGAACACTAAAATCATCGTTCGCGGAATTGATAAAGAGCGTGTAGGTGCCTACGCTGCTAAAATTCGTTCCGTTCGTGAACCTGAACCGTACAAAGGTAAAGGGATTAAATACGAAGGCGAGCGCATCATCCGTAAAGAAGGTAAAGCCGGTAAGAAGAAATAAGTTTCTTACCGACTTTGTGCGGTCTTTCTGCAGGAAAGACTTCGTACTTCTTTTTTACCCAGTGCGTCTTAGTATAAAGTTTTAAAAGGCAAACTGAAGGGAGTGAAAACTTGAGATGATTACAAAACAAGATAAAAATAAAGCACGTGTCAGAAGACATCTGCGTGTACGTAAAAAAATCGAAGGTACGGCTGTACGTCCTCGTCTGAACGTGTTCCGCTCTTCCAAGCATATCTACGCACAACTGATTGATGATGTAGCTGGTGTAACATTGGTATCTGCCTCCACTATGGATAAAGAACTGAGCAGCGAAATCAAAAACGGTGGTAGCGTTGAAGCAGCTCGTAAGGTTGGCGAACTCGTTGCTAAACGTGCAAAAGAAAAAGGTCATGCTAACATCGTATTTGACCGTGGTGGATACTTGTATCATGGACGAATTCAAGCTTTGGCTGATGCAGCTCGCGAAGCAGGCCTTGAATTTTAAGACATTTCTCAAAAGGAGGTTAACGACTTGCGTGTAGATCCGAATACTTTGGAACTGACTGAAAGAGTAGTAAATATTAATCGTGTAGCTAAAGTTGTCAAAGGCGGACGCCGTTTCAGCTTCAGTGCTCTGGTAGTAGTAGGCGACGGCAACGGCTGGGTAGGCGCTGGAATCGGTAAAGCTGGCGAAGTACCTGATGCGATTCGCAAAGGTATTGAAGATGCTAAGAAAAACCTGATTCACGTTCCACTCGTAGGTACAACAATTCCTCACCTTGTTACAGGTAAGTTCGGTGCTGGCCGGGTTCTGCTGAAACCGGCATCGGAAGGTACTGGGGTTATCGCTGGTGGTCCAGTTCGTGCTGTACTGGAGCTTGCTGGTGTAGGTGATATCTTGACAAAATCTCTGGGTTCTTCGAATTCCATGAATATGGTCAATGCGACTTTGGAAGGTTTGTCACGCTTGAAACGCGCTGAAGAAGTTGCAAAATTGCGCGGCAAATCTATCGAAGAGCTGCTGGGCTAAGGAGGGAATATCATGGCGAAATTAGAAATTACCCTCGTTCGTTCGTTGATCGGCCGTCCTGGTACTCAGAGAACGACTGTTAAGACGCTCGGCTTGCGTAAAATCAACCATAAAGTAGTTCAACCCGACAATGCAGCAATTCGCGGGATGATTAATAAAGTTAGCCATTTGGTTTCTGTTAAAGAAATCGAGGCTTAAGAAATAAAGCAATTTAACAATAATCAAGGAGGTGCAACGAACGATGAAGTTACATGAGCTTTCCCCAGCTCCAGGTTCACGCAAAGAACGTAAACGTTTGGGTCGTGGTCCTAGTAGCGGTACGGGTAAAACTTCTGGTCGTGGTCATAAGGGTCAAAACGCTCGTTCCGGCGGTGGTGTACGTCCGGGCTTCGAGGGTGGTCAAAACCCACTGTATCGTCGCTTGCCTAAACGCGGTTTCGTAAATCCTACTCGTAAAGAGTATGCGGTTTTGAATATCGAAGATTTGAACAGTTTTGCAGCGGGTACAGAAGTAAGCCCTGAGTTTTTGCTGAACAATGGCATTGTGAAAGACGCGAAGTCCGGAATTAAAATTCTGGGTAACGGTGAAATCACTGTGAAATTGACAGTTAAAGCGAACAAGTTCTCTCAATCTGCGGTAGAGAAAATTGAAGCTGCCGGCGGTAAAACCGAGGTGATCTAATGTTCAAGACCCTGAAAAATATATGGCGGGTTGAGGATCTTAGAACCCGTATCCTGTTTACCCTGTTTATACTATTTGTATATCGTATTGGCTCTTTTGTGCCGGTTCCCGGCGTGAACAAGCAAGTCTTTACATCTCAGGATCAGGCAGGAAGCGAGTTATTTGGACTCCTTAATACCTTCTCAGGGGGCGCTTTGTATCAGTTTTCGATCTTCGCCCTCGGGATTATGCCATATATTACAGCGTCTATCATTGTGCAGTTGCTGTCAATGGACGTGATTCCGAAACTTGCGGAATGGGCTAAACAAGGAGAGCATGGGAAAAAGAAGTTGGCTCAACTTACGCGGTATGGTACGGTAATACTGGGCTTGATCCAAGCATTCGGAACGTCGATCGGCTTTAACCGACTGTACGGTGCAGCGATGATTCCTGGAGCGACTTTTGCTGATTATTTGGTCATTGCAATTGTGCTTACAGCAGGGACTACGTTCCTTATGTGGCTTGGTGAGCAAATTACCGAAAAGGGAATCGGCAATGGTATCTCCATTGTTATCTTTGCAGGGATTGCGGCAGGTATTCCAAGACATATTCGTACGATTGTGGAATCCCAGTTTATTCAGGCAGATCAGCTGTTCATGAATATTCTGAAGGCAATTATTATTGCCTTGGTAGTTATTCTGATTATTGTTGGTGTTATCTACATCCAGCAAGGTATTCGGAAAATACCGGTACAATATGCGAAACGTGTGGTTGGTAACAAAATGTACGGTGGCCAGAATACGCATATTCCGATGAAGATTAATGCGGCAGGCGTTATTCCGGTAATTTTTGCGGTATCATTGCTGCAATTCCCGACAATTATTGCGAGTTTCTGGGCGGATCATGCGTGGGCTAAGTGGGTTACCACTTACTTGTATTATGACAAGCCGCTGGGCATGGTTTTGTATGTCGTAATGATTATCGGTTTCACATTCTTCTATACCTTTGTACAGATGAATCCGCAGCAAATGGCCGACAACATGAAGAAAAACGGCGGCTATATTCCGGGGATTCGCCCGGGTAAAGCTACGGAGAAATACCTGACACGAGTAATGTCACGGTTGACGATGACAGGGGCTTTGTTCCTTGCAGTCATATCCGTATTGCCAGTATTCTTCGGTTCGCTTTCGGGCTTGCCTCGCTCCGTGCAAATTGGCGGTACTTCACTGCTCATTATTATCGGTGTTGCATTGGATACAATGAAGCAAATCGAAAGCCAACTGATTAAACGCCACTACAAAGGCTTCATCAACAAATAGGCAATAGGTTCCGGCTTAGGATGTTCGCATGCTTACCGGCACCTTTTGTGCTGTTTCTTGTGTAGGGGTCGTCTGAGGAGTGACAGGTTGTGAATATTTTGATCATGGGCCCTCCGGGGGCTGGTAAAGGTACACAAGCAGATGTCATTGTGAAGGAATTCGGCATTCCTCATATCTCGACAGGCGATGCATTTCGCCTGGCGATGAAACAGGGAACACCTATTGGCATTAAAGCCAAAGAATATATCGACAAGGGTGAACTTGTTCCTGATGACGTAACAATCGGCATCGTTGAAGAACGGCTGCAACAGCCGGATTGCAAGAAAGGGTTCTTGTTGGACGGGTTTCCAAGAACTTTAGCTCAGGCTGAAGCCTTGGATCAAATTTTGGGCCGTTTGAGCACGAAGCTTGATGATGTCATCAACCTGAAAGTGGATCGTGACAACTTATTGGCTCGAATCACAGGACGGCGGGTTTGCAAAAGTTGTGGAACTAGCTATCATGTTGTCTTTAATCCTCCTAAGGTTGAAGGCATTTGCGATAAAGACGGTGGGGAGCTCTATCAGCGTCCTGACGATAACGAAGATAGCGTAAGAACACGGCTAGACGAATATAGTAATAAAACAGCACCACTCCTCACGTTTTATGAGAACCAGAATCTTCTGCGTCATATTGACGGTGAACAGGATATTGATGTGGTTTCCCAAAATATCGTGTCCTTGTTGCGGGGTTAGCTGTAATGATCATTTGCAAGTCGGGAACGGAATTAAGCTTTATGAGGAAAGCTGAGAGTATGGAGACGGAAACGACCCATTACTTGGCAGAACACATCGAGCCCGGTATTACGACCGGTAAACTTGATCATTTAGCTGATCAGTATATTCGCAGTCAGGGAGCTGTGCCGTCTTCTAAAGGTTATGATGGTTTTCCTGCTAGCATTTGCGCTTCAGTCAACGAACAACTGGTGCACGGATTTCCCGGCAGACGCAAGTTAAACAAAGGCGATATCCTCGTGAAAACTCGCCAGTTTACAATGTCGCATGCCATTCGGCAATATATTGAGAATCCAAACCGTGGTATTCCCGAACAGGGGTCGAGGCTGAAAACCGGCATTAAGCTGGCTATTGAATCAATGATTCAAATAGGTTCTCGCCATGTGGGGACGCTGGAAGACAACTGGACGGTCGTTACGGTGGGCTTGGTTCCTTGTGCTCGTAACGGGCACACGAAGACGGTCGCAACGGACGGCATGGACATTTTCACGAAACTGAGTGCGTAGGTGATTGGAATGATTCAGCAAGGAAACCTGCAAATCGGTCAGCTGGTGAAGATTCTGAAAGGCAGAGGTGCCGGACAGATAGCGGTTGTCGTTTCAATAGCGGACAGCAGGTTTGTATATATTGCGGATGGGGATAAACGAAAGTTTGATCAAGCGAAGAAGAAAAATGTTCTTCATTTGATGCCTCAGTCTAAGATTAGTAGCGAGATTGTAAACAGTTTAAACGAAAGCGGTCGGGTGACGAATGGAAAGCTGCGTCACGCAGTGAAAACTTTCCTGGACTCGTCCGAATACCAAGCTGAAGAGAAAGGAGACTGACTTTGGCCAAGGAAGATGTCATTGAGGTTGAAGGTACGGTAATCGAGCCACTGCCAAACGCTACGTTTAAGGTAGAGCTGGAGAACGGTCACCAAATTCTTGCTCATGTTTCCGGAAAGCTGCGGATGCACTTTATCCGTATTTTGACAGGCGACAAGGTGGTTGTACAGTTATCGCCTTACGATTTAACTAAAGGCCGTATAACGTACCGCAAGTAATTCATGCAGGTTTTTATTAAACGTACGTCATTTAAAAAAACTTGTTTTGCTCGGCAAAACGATGTGAATGTTCACGAAGCGAGTTTTACCAGGGTAAAGCTTGGAGGAGGTAATCAACATGAAGGTAAGACCTTCTGTAAAACCTATTTGCGAGAAATGCAAAGTCATTCGCCGCAAAGGGAATGTAATGGTTATTTGCGAAAATCCGAAACACAAACAAAAACAAGGTTAATAGAAGGGGGTGTAGCGTAAAATGGCTCGTATAGCTGGTGTGGATTTACCACGTGACAAACGCGTTGAGATCGCCTTGACTTACATTTTCGGAATCGGTAAAACGACTTCTCAGAAAATTTTGAAGGAAACAGGCATCAGTGCAAACACGCGTGTTCGTGATTTGACTGAAGATGAAGTGAGCAAATTACGTGAAACGATCGACAAAGAAGTTAAAGTAGAAGGCGATCTGCGTCGTGAAATTTCCTTGAATATTAAACGTCTGACTGAGATTGGCTGCTACCGTGGTGTTCGTCACCGTCGTGGATTGCCTGTTCGCGGACAACGTACTAAAACCAATGCTCGTACCCGTAAAGGTCCTCGTCGGACTGTAGCGAACAAAAAGAAATAAGAAGGGAGGATAACATTCAATGGCTAAACCGAAAAAAGTTGTACGTACAAAACGCCGTGACCGTAAAAATATCGAGAGTGGCGTGGCACACATCCGTTCCACGTTCAACAACACGATCGTTACGATCACAGATCCACACGGTAATGCAATCTCTTGGGCAAGCTCAGGCGGTATGGGATTCCGCGGTTCCCGTAAATCTACTCCATTCGCTGCACAAATGGCCGCAGAAACTGCTGCCAAAGCTGCTATGGAACACGGCATGAAAACTGTCGAAGTTATGGTTAAAGGACCAGGCGCAGGCCGCGAAGCAGCAATCCGCTCTTTGCAAGCTGCTGGTCTGGAAGTTAACCTGATTAAAGACGTAACTCCGGTACCTCATAACGGATGCCGTCCTCCAAAACGTCGTCGCGTCTAATGAGATTTCTCCTCTGCGTGTAGTATAGATCCGGCACAAATTGCCAAGAATGGATGTTTAGGTATACTGCATGATTGACTATGGATAAGGTGAATGTTTCATATAGGAGCGACGTTTTGAAGGAGGGATATTGCAGTGATAGAAATCGAAAAGCCGAAAATTGAGACGGTCGACGTCAATGATGATGGCACCTATGGAAAATTCGTAGTAGAACCGCTGGAACGCGGATACGGTACGACGCTGGGGAACTCGCTTCGCCGTATTCTGTTATCCTCGTTACCGGGGGCAGCAGTCACATCGGTTCAGATCGATGGGGTTTTGCACGAGTTTGCAACGGTTCCCGGTGTGAAGGAAGACGTAACGGAGATCATACTGAACTTGAAAGCTTTATCGCTTAAAATCCACTCGGATGAAGAGAAGGTACTCGAAATCGATGCGGAAGGCGAAGGAGTTGTAACGGCAGGAGATATCCGTGCGGATAGTGATGTGGAAATTCTTAATCCGGATCTTCACATTGCTACTCTCGGACCGGGTTCGAGACTTCACATGCGTATTTTTGCCAATCGCGGTCGCGGTTACGTTAAGCAGGATCGGAATAAACGTGATGACCAGCCGATCGGCGTCATTCCCGTCGACTCCATCTACACTCCGATTGCACGCGTGAACTACGGCGTAGAAAATACGCGTGTCGGCCAGGTTACGAATTATGACAAGCTGACACTTGAGGTTTGGACTGACGGAAGTATTCGTCCTGAGGAAGCAGTGAGCCTTGGAGCCAAAATTTTGACCGAGCATGTAATGTTGTTCGTGGGTCTCACGGACGAAGCAAAAGATGCTGAAATTATGGTCGAAAAAGAAGAAGATAAGAAAGAAAAAGTTCTTGAAATGACGATCGAAGAGCTGGATCTCTCCGTCCGTTCCTATAACTGCCTTAAGCGCGCTGGTATCAATACGGTACAAGAACTCACGACTAAATCCGAAGAAGATATGATGAAGGTCCGCAACTTGGGTCGCAAATCTTTGGAAGAAGTACAAGAGAAGCTTGAGGAACTTGGTTTAGGACTTCGTACGGAAGAATAGACAGCAACGTTTTTGTGAAGGAGGGGAAATTACATGGCATACCAAAAATTGGGCCGTAACTCCAGTGCCCGTAAAGCTTTGTTTCGTGATTTGGTAACCGATCTGTTCTTGTACGAGCGTATCCAAACTACTGAGGCTAAAGCAAAAGAAGTTCGTTCTATTGCTGAAAAGCTGATCACCAAAGCAAAAAAAGGGGATCTGCACGCACGCCGTCAAGTGGCTGCGTTCGTTCGCCGTGAAACTGTTGATGGTGAGCAGGATGCAATCCAAAAACTGTTTAGCGAATTGGCTACACGTTACAATGAGCGTCCAGGTGGATACACTCGTATCTTGAAACTGGGACCTCGTCGTGGCGACGCTGCTCCAATGGTATATCTGGAATTGGTTGACCGCGCGTAGACAGGCGAAGATGAGGGAAGGGTGGACAGAATCAGCTTGATTCTGAACAACCCTTTTTTTCTCTTGGAGAAGTCCGGAGGGGCTTCTCCTTTGCTATGTTCGGTTAATCCTCATAGACCCAGAGATTACCCTGTAAAGGTGTGAAGAAACGTGCGGAACTTGTGCATGAAAGTGAACTACGACGGAACCGAGTATGATGGTTTTCAGACTCAGCCCAGCGGCAATACGATTCAGGATTATCTGGAGAGTGCTATATGTTCATTGACGGGGGAACGTCTTAAAATCACAGGTTCAGGTCGCACAGACGCTGGTGTACATGCATATGGGCAAGTATTTAATTTTCATACCGAGTCGCCTATTCCTATTGAACGTTGGTGCCTTGCCCTAAATGCGTGGTTGCCCCGTGATATTATTGTTACGGATGCGAGAGAGGTGCCGTTGTCTTTTCATGCGCGCCGTATGGCGAAGCGGAAGACTTATCGGTACAGCATTAATGCTAACCGATTTCCAGACATCTTTCACCGTCGTACACAGGCGCATCACCCAACAAAACTAGATGTACAAGCAATGGAGCAGGGACTAGCACATTTAGTGGGGACCTTTGACTATACTTCTTTTGCATCTCGACGTTCCCAGAAGACGAATCATGTCCGCACCATTTACGAGGCCTATATGACGGTAGACCATTCCTTTTCACGTCCGGGTTCGGATGATCAGGGAATTATTCATACTTATATTACAGGTAGCGGATTTTTGCAGCACATGGTTCGGATTATTATGGGAACCTTGCTCGAAGTGGGCGAAGGAAAGAAGTCAGCCGATGATATTCCATTTATTTTAGAGGCGAAAAATCGTTCAAAGGCAGGGCCTACAGCGGTAGGACATGCTTTAACTCTCTGGAGTGTGGAATATGAGGAAAACATCAAAAAACATTGATTTTTCCCTTGCGAATTTGCTGGTTATCCTGTAATATAAAAGTTGTGTTTTCTTAATGGCTTTCCCACAGCCCCAATTAAGATGATCACATTAAAGCAACATCTAATCCATCAATAATGTAGCAAGTTAACGAACGAAGATAAATGACGATTTCTGTTAATGAACTTAAGGAGGAAACTTTTTATGCGTACTACGTATATGGCTAAGCCAAATGAAGTTGAGCGTAACTGGCACATCATCGATGCTGAAGGTAAAACGCTCGGTCGTCTGGCAAGCGAAGCAGCTGCGTTGATCCGCGGTAAACACAAGCCACAATTTACACCACATGTGGACACAGGTGATTTCGTTGTTGTAATCAATGCAGAGAAAATCGTATTGACTGGTAAAAAAATGGAGAACAAGAAATACTACCGTCACTCCATGCACCCAGGTGGTTTGAAAGTAACAGTTGCACAAGACATGGTTAAAAACAAACCTGAACGTATGTTGGAATTGGCTGTTCACGGTATGCTTCCTAAAACTCGTCAAGGCGAAAAAATGAAGCTGAGATTGAAAGCTTACAGAGGCACTGAGCATCCACATGCAGCACAAAAACCTGAAGTTTACGAACTTCGCGGATAATTAAAAGGAGGACAGTTTCATGGCACAAGTACAATACTATGGGACAGGTCGTCGTAAACATTCGGTAGCTCGTGTTCGTCTCGTACCGGGTGAAGGACGCATTGTCATTAACAAGCGTGATATTAATGAATATTTCGGTTTGGAAACACTCAAACTGATCGTTAAACAACCATTGAACCTGACAGAAACAATTGGTAGCTATGACGTACTCGTTATTGCTCATGGCGGTGGTATCTCTGGTCAAGCAGGCGCAATTCGCCACGGTATTTCACGTGCTCTGTTGAAAGCAGACCCGGAATTCCGTCCAGCTTTGAAAAAAGCAGGCTTCCTGACTCGTGACCCACGTATGAAAGAACGTAAGAAGTACGGTCTTAAAGCTGCTCGTCGTGCACCACAGTTCTCGAAACGTTAATATCAACGTTCAAAGGCTCTCAACCATTGGGTTGGGGGTCTTTTTTATTTAAATTGAAGCTCAATTGTTTTTGAATGTGTAGTTTTGAAATTTAGCAACCGGTTGTTCATTGAGGCTATTTGTCCCCTCGTGTGTTATTTCCCATTTCCTTTGATGTGTACGCCACTTTTAAGTAAAGTAAGGGATTATGTGTCTAGAATGATGAAAACGCTTAGAAACCTCATCCTATGCGTTTAAAAAAGATGTGCCCTTTGCTTGAAATAGATTTTTAAGTACAAGTAATCTTTTTATCTTTCTTTTTTCGTTCAATAGCCTCGCTCATCTATTTCAATTTTATCTGTTATTAACCTCTTATGTCGGCTAACGCTCACCATCAACCTTAAGGATTTGCTCATCGTTTTTACTACGATAACTAGGGCAAATCAAGCTGCCTTGTGCTCCCTATTGTGGAGAGCGAGCTGCTGACGATCAAAACTTTGGGTTCCAGGCACGATGGGCGCGTGGGCTAATCTGTAGTCTGATCTTAATGATAGACCGCGCTTGTGGGAAACTGGGGCGTCTGAATGGACTGCTGCAATATCAGTACATAATCTATCGTGATTCGACTTCGTAAGCGTTTAGGGGATATCTCACTTTGAGATCCTGAGTTTGTTAAAGTATATATGTTTATTCATCCAATGGCTTGGGTGCAGTAGATAAACTTGTGGAAGATGGTGTCTTTGACTAGTACCTTTTAGTTACAATTAAACTTAAGGATCATTCCAAATGAAGTTGTATAAGAATATTTTATATATGGTTAATGAACCTGTTCGGATGCGGAGGATGGGGTTATAAAATGCTGACAGAACAACGCTCCTGCTGATTTCAGGATGAAGAATGCCTATTTCAAAGTACATTACTGTGGATTGACAATGAGTAAGAAAGTTTTATACTTTATTTATTCTTATTAGTTTAGTCGGTATTGAAAAAGGTACTTATTTATGAATCTTCAAATGGAGGCGCATTAATAATGAATTTATTGGAGAAAGAAGCATTGATTAAGGTCAAAGCGATTGAACTGGAAGAGGCGACGCCCGAGGAAATTATCCAGTATGCTGTTCAAACATTTCCCAATCTCACTTTTGCCTGTAGCTTTGGGGCGGAAGACGTAGTCCTTGTAGATCTGCTGCAAAAAGTTAGCCCCTCCACCGACATCTTTTACTTGGACACCGACTATCATTTTCAAGAAACGTACGATACACGAGATCAGATCAAGGCTAAATATAACCTGGATTTTGTTCGGGTATCTCCCTTAATTACTCCCGAAGAGCAAGCGGCTAAGTATGGGGAAGAGCTGTGGAAATCGGATCCCAACACTTGCTGTGGTATACGCAAAGTTGAGCCGCTAACACGCATTTTATCTCAGTATGATGCATGGATTACCGGCATTCGCCGCGACCAGGCACCTACCCGTGCGAATGCCAAAAAGGTAGAGTATGACCAGAAATTTGGACTTGTTAAATTCAACCCGCTAGCAAGCTGGACATCAGAAGACGTGTGGAATTATATCCATACTCATAAAGTGTTGTATAATCCACTGCATGACCGCAATTATCCAAGTATTGGATGTGAGCAATGTACACGGCAAGTCCTACCAGGTGAAGATCCTCGTGCAGGACGCTGGTCAGGCAATGAAAAAACCGAATGCGGGCTCCATAAATAAAACTGCACACAGTAGCTGTGAATCGTATTTCTAAAAGGAAAGGAAGTGCACTATGACTGCAATTCTTCCGCATGGCGGAACACTAGTTGATAGAATCATCACAGGCCCGGAGCAAAAAGTCCTTTTGCAGGCTGCACGTGAATTGTTTTCAATTCGAGTGAACTCGTGGACTATTTCTGACCTGGATTTGATTGGGGTGGGAGCGTTCTCCCCATTGACCGGGTTTATGAACGAGTCTGATTATCGGTCGGTGGTTACAGATATGCGTCTTGCCGATGGTACAGTTTGGAGTATTCCCATTACGCTTGCAATTACAGATAGCATAGCCAGTGAACTAAACGTGGGTCAGCAAGTCGCTTTGATAGGTGAAACAGACGGAACTATCTATGCAGTGCTTGATATTGAAAGTATTTATCAGGTTGATCAGGCCGAGGAAGCCAGACGTGTATTCAAGACGGATGATCCAGCTCATCCTGGCGTGAAAAAGCTGTTGGACCGACCAGCCACCTATGTGGGAGGCTCTGTGCAGGTGCTAAACCGACCTGAACCTGCACAATTTGGCGATTTTTATTACACACCAGCACAGACACGCCATCATTTTGCTGAAAAGGGCTGGAAAACGGTAGTCGGCTTTCAAACGCGTAATCCGGTGCACCGTGCGCATGAGTACATTCAGAAAAGCGCGATGGAGATTGTTGATGGACTATTTCTCAATCCGCTCGTCGGTGAAACCAAGTCAGATGATGTTCCAGCAGATGTGCGCATGAAGAGCTATTTAGTACTGCTGGATAATTACTATCCGGCGGATCGGACATTTCTGGGTGTGTTTCCTGCTGCCATGCGATATGCTGGGCCGAGAGAGGCAATTTTCCACGCTATTGTGCGGAAGAACTATGGTTGCACCCATTTTATTGTTGGAAGGGATCACGCCGGTGTAGGAGACTATTATGGTACCTACGAAGCGCAGGAAATATTCAGGAATTTTACTGCTGAGGAGCTGGCCATTACTCCATTGTTTTTTGAACACAGCTTTTATTGCACCCGTTGTGGAAATATGGCTTCGAGCAAAACCTGTCCTCATCCCAAGGAGCATCATTTGACGCTCTCGGGCACCAAGGTACGGGAATTGTTACGCTCCGGGGTTTGTCCGCCGCCTGAGTTTACACGACCAGAAGTCGCTCAAGTGCTGATAGAAGGCATGAAAGAATTTGTTCATTCCTGAGTTGTACTATTTACACGCCTCGTCCCATATAGATCATTAGTATCTGTATAGGACGGAGGCGTTTTGTTATGCATAAAAATAATCGTAAACACCAGGTTACACTGTGGATTCGCTATCGGACGCTGCAAAAAATGCTATTGGGCTGTTGTCTCGCCTTTCTGTTTATTGTACTGACTATGTATGAGATACCTGCTTCGAGAGTATGGACCCATTGGAGTCTTCCGCTCGCGGGTAAAGTAATTGCTATAGATGCAGGACATGGAGGGCCTGATGGAGGGGCAGTTAGCAAGGAGGGTGTCATTGAAAAGGACATTAATCTGGCGATCGCTTTTTATTTGCGGGATTACTTACAACAAGCAGGAGCCGTTGTCGTCATGACACGTGAGGATGACCGCGATCTGGCGCTGCCAGATACCAAGGGCTATTCCAGAAGAAAAACGGAGGATCTAAAACAACGTGTGCGCATGATTGAGGAGCATAAAGCGGACCTTTTTTTGAGTATTCACATGAACAGCATCCCATCCAGCCGTTGGAGTGGAGCTCAAACCTTTTATGTCCCCAACCATGAGGATAATGGGAATTTGGCTTCTCTTATACAGGAGGAGATAAAGCGCAATCTGGAAAATACGGACAGAGTGGCTAAGACCGTAGACACGGTATATTTGTTAAAGGCCCTTAAAATGCCCTCAGCCCTCGTGGAGGTCGGATTTCTATCCCATCCAGAGGAAGCCCGCCGATTGAGTGACGTAACCTATCAGAGACAGGTGGCGGCATCCATCTATAAGGGGATTTTACGTTATAGCGCCGGGGAAAAGGGGACATCGTCAGCACCTAAAGTCAGATAGTGGTATACTGTAATTGTTTACAACTACGTAAATTCATTGAAGCAGAGGTGCTGATTATTCATGCAATCTAGAGAGCAAGTTATAGAGCTACTTCAACAGGTACGAGAGCCTCATACGGGCCGTCGTCTGGTTGATCTTCATTTTATTCGGGATGTCGTTGTGAAAGAAGATCGCGTATCCTTGACCGTGGTTAGTTTAAATTCGGAGGAAGGGGTACAGGCAGATTTGGAGCGGGAAATCCGGCAGACGTTGGAAGAGGCGGGCCTGAGTCACGTTCATATTCGTACTCGGGAAGCCTCTGAGCATGAAAGATTCGCTATTCAAACAGAAGATGATCCCGAAGCAGGGCCTGACCCAGTATTGACCAAGGGACATGCTGTCGGTATGGAAGAACATGAGCTGCTAGATCCAGCATCTGGCGTTCGATTTATTGCCATTGCGAGCGGAAAAGGTGGTGTAGGGAAGTCGACAGTTGCTGTAAATTTAGCTGCTGCTTTAGCTAGACAAGGCAAACGTGTCGGTTTGATTGATGCCGATATTTATGGGTTTAGTATACCAGATATGATTGGGGCAGAGGACGTTCCTTCTGTAGAAGAAGGGATTATTCAGCCAGTCGAGAGATTTGGTGTCAAGCTCATGTCCATGGGCTTCTTTGTCAGGGAGAACAATCCCGTCATCTGGAGAGGTCCTATGCTGGGAAGAATGCTCAGACAGTTTTTTAGTGATGTCCAATGGGGCAAGCTCGACTATATGATACTCGATTTACCGCCGGGTACCGGGGATATAGCGCTTGACGTACACCAAATGATTCCGCAGAGTGAAGAGATCATCGTCACTACCCCTCATGCGACGGCTGCCTTTGTAGCTGCACGCGCAGGGGCAATGGCGCTCCAAACGGATCATAAGGTCATTGGCGTAGTAGAAAATATGTCCTATTATGTTTCCTCTGCTGGTGAAAAGGATTATGTTTTCGGCCGTGGGGGAGGGGCTATGTTGGCCGATAACCTCCATACCAAGCTGCTGGCCCAAATTCCTTTGGGGATCCCGGATAATCATCCTTCAGAAGCTGATTTTTCGCCATCCGTATATAAATCCGAATCGGCAACCGGAGCTATTTATAACGATATTGCCCTTCAAATTACGACGTTGCACGCCGAATCTGAATAAGAAAAAAAGGCTGGTTGCTGAACCAGCCTTTTTATTATTGACCTCCTTGTTCGCCTTCGCCACCACCACCGCCTTCACCGCCACCTTGTTTATCGCCGCCTGCGCCGCCTTGCTCACCACCTTTTTTCTCAACCTTGGGTTGAAGCTCCTCTTGTACGACGGTTTTGAGTAAATTCATAACCTCAAGCCGGAAAATCGGATTCTGCATGGCATCATGCATAACTGTCATAGATTGTTTGCGATATTCAGGGGTTTTAGTCAGGTCCATGAACATCTTGGTCAGTTCTGGCGACTTGAGCATCGTTTCAATGGACTTTTGATAAGATGGGTCCTTTATAAGTTGCATATGAAGTTGTTTGCTTTGGCTGTTGATTGCTTTGGCAAACTCTCCGGCAAAACGCGGATCAGTCATAATTTTTTCGATTTCTTTTTTATACTCAGGTGAAACCAAAGTATCCTTAACTGCGATTTTCATCTGCTCAGCTGATTGCATGGGCATAAGCATTTTCATTCCCATGCTGCCACCGGAAGTTCCACCGGAACCACCACCAGCCCCGCTTTCTTCACCGCTGCCAGATTGACCATCCTTGGACGAACTGCTTTGCCCAGTCAAAGCTTCTTCTACCGCTTTTTTTCCATCATCGCTTTTTAAGATATCGACAACCATCGTTTTCATCTCTTTATAACTGGTCTGGGGAGGTGCAGAACTCTGATCTGAGCCACAGCCGCTCAGTGCAACGCCCAGTACGCATATCATGCTGACAAATCGCAAACGAGTCCAATTCATGGCCGTATTCCTCCTTTATCATGAATGTGGATAGTATGCGAATGAATGAGGAGAAATATGTCGACTGGCTTTTGGTTTTTTGCTGAGAACGATGTAAAATAACTCCTTAAAGATCCATAGCCTGATCGCGAACCTCTTTGCCTTTTACTGTACCCTGTTGAAGCAGTTCAGATACCGTTACGAATTCATATCCTTGCGCGCGCAACTTGTCAATAATGATCGGAAGCGCTTCATGAGTTTGCTTGCAGGAATCACTTGCATGGAGAAGAACGATGTCACCAGGATGCGCTTTATTTACAACGCGGTCGATAATGACCTGAGTGCCAGGATTTTTCCAATCCAAGGAATCTGTATCCCATTGAATGGTTTTATAGCCTAAAGTGTTGGCCACCTGAAGGACTCTTTTGTCAAAGTCCCCATTAGGCATACGAATTAACTTCGGTGCTTGCCCGGTCAGCTCGGTTAGTGTGGTGTGGGCAGTTGATATTTGCTTACGAATGTCCTCGTCGCTTAAGCTGCTATAATTTTCGTGTTTATGTCCATGACTTCCAATCTCAAAACCACTGTCTTTAATTTGATTCACAAGCTCTGGATGCGTTTTGCTCCACGGGGAAGAAAGAAAAAAAGTAGCCTTGGTTACTTTTTTATCCTCAAGTACCTTTAAAATAGGAGCAGTGCGCTTATCGCCCCAGCTAATGTCAAAGGTGAGGGCAATCAGCTTTTTATCAGTGGGTACACTATAAACAGCGGTTGGTGCTTCCTCGGAAAAAACGGTAACATTATCAGTTTCCACATAAATGACCCCAATAGCAAAGACGGCCGCGGCTATTACGATAAAGAACCGTTTGATTTTTTTACCGTTCAGAACATAGAAAAAAGAATTCATAGTATAATAATGCCCCTTTCATCCTAGAAGTGCTTGTTTACTTAAAGCTATGCCGGGGGTTGTCAATTATGCCAATGGACTAACAGGAGGGAAACATCGAATGGGATTAAAAGCATTTTTTCATGATCTACACACGACAAGACGGCTAATTTTAGTTTCAACACTTCTTTTTTGTATAAGTATTGTGGTGGGCTGGTTAAGTACAGGAGCTATCCAATCCATGCTAGCTCAACAAATAGAAGGCTTGGGAGGAGTAGCTCAACGTTTGCAGCAGACTGCTCATCCTCAATGGAGCTTTTTTGTGTTTATCTTTCTCAATAATGCCATCAAGTGTGTGCTAGTTATATTTTTGGGGGCTTTATTTGGAATCGTACCGTTTATATTTTTAATTGTGAATGGAATGGTTTTAGGATTTGTAGTGCATTTGCAGACAGATATGGGAAGAAGTATGTATGAGGTTGTGGTAAAAGGATTGCTTCCTCATGGTGTAATTGAATTGCCTGTTCTAATTATCGCTTGCGCCTTTGGATTGAAGTTTGGGATTAAAGTAATGTCTACGATAGGCTCAAGCATGGGGCTAAAACGAAAAGGAAACGGTCAAACGTGGGAGGTCTATATGAAACAGACGTTGACAGTGTCCATATGGTCTGTCATTTTGCTGCTTATCGCAGCCGCAATAGAGAGTGGCATAACTTATCGCTTATTGTCACATTAAAATATTATGGTCATTTATTTATATATTTACTGAAAATTGAACATAACAAAAGGGAGAGCTTAAAGAAAAATTATGGGAAGAAGTTTGAAACCTTAGCAGTTCAGTTTAAAAACAGGTAAAGATTGGAACAATAGTTGAGCAAATATAAGTACTATATAATATGCTGATAAGGGAGTATGGTCATATGTTGGGAATGCTGTTTAACGAAAAGGAATGCAAGGAACTGGACTACGTTCTTCGTAAGGAGCTCGATGAAATGCTGCTTGACATGAGTGATACACGGTTGGACCAGGATATTCGTTATGCAATAGCGCTTCGGTATAAAACAGTCTTCCGCATGTATGCCCGCTTTGCACCTGCTAAGGAATTATCCAAATATGCCCGCAGAGGGCGTGTTCCTCAAACCAAACAATAAAAGATAAAGATTTTGAGCAAAAAAGTATTGACTCTATTCTATATTCATGGTAAATTAATTTTCGTTCCTTTTTGAAGGATTTGCTCGAAAAAAAAGATTTAAAAAAACTCTTGCAAATTTCAAAAAGAGATGATATATTATAAAAGTCGCCGCTGAGACGCGGCGGTGAAACAAAGTGAAAACAAAAAGCAAAACAGTAATATGCAGGTTTGATCTTTGAAAACTGAACAACGAGTGAGTATATGATTTTGTTCGCAAAATCAACAATGAGATATTTTTATCTCGTCAGTTTCAAATGAGCTAATCGCTCTTTCTATAACCAACTTCGGTTGGTCTTTATTGGAGAGTTTGATCCTGGCTCAGGACGAACGCTGGCGGCGTGCCTAATACATGCAAGT
>NZ_JAIVEM010000057.1 GCF_020404765.1 Paenibacillus sp. BJ-4 | reverse complement strand
GCGTTCGTCCTGAGCCAGGATCAAACTCTCCAATAAAGACCAACCGAGGTTGGTTATAGAAAGAGCGATTAGCTCATGTTGAAACTGACGAGATAAAAATATCTCATTGTTGATTTTGCGAACAAAATCATTACTCACTCGTTGTTCAGTTTTCAAAGATCAAACCTGCATATTGTTTCGCTTTTTGTTTTCGCTTTGTTTCACCACCGCGTCTCAGCGGCGACTTAAATAATATATCATGTTTTTCAAATCTTTGCAACACTTTTTTTTGAGAAAGTTTTTAAAGCATTTTGCTTTGTTTGTGTTGCTTACTATCTCGTAAAAGACAGCTATAAGAATATACCACATAAACATCCTATTTAGCAATATCTTTTTTGATTTTTATCATATCAACAATTAACTGAATTTAAATAAAGAGACCATCATTCCCTATAAGCAGAATAATAGTCTCTTTAATGTTCACTTTTTTTGGTTTTGTCATTAATAAAACTAAACCGCTACTAAGCATTTCCCACTCACTTTTATTTAGTTTTTATCAGTCCTTAATCCATGGATTTTTACGCGATCTACTACTATAGGATGAAGAACGAGATTTAGCTGTTGTCGGCTTGCGGCTTTTTCGATTCGTTAAAGTATCATTAATTCCCGAAACCTTAGCTTTAGTTTTTTCATCTTTGGCTGCACCGCTAGAGACAACTTTTGTTTTTCCTTTACGCGCTTTACCATCTTTTGGTTTGGAGGAAGAAACAACTTCATTTTGGGATGCAATAGTCAGATTGTTAGCATTCTCCTGTACTCCCTGGAATGTTGGAGCAGATCCCGCGTTCCCTTCCCTGCAACCACAGTCTGGCATAAACATGTAGGGTGTCGTATATCCCTCTAGTGGATACACAGGTGCATACCCATGTGCAAATGGATGATAGGGAGAATTCGCTGACTGTTGTCCTTGTAATTGGCTATAGTCGGACACGTATCCACCCTCAGGCAAACCATATTGAGGTCCTCCCCATCCATGGCCCCACTGGCTGCCTATGACTGCACTCTCAGGATGCTGCTGTGGGTAGCCTTGATGTATAAATGGGGGATAGACAGGATAAGATGTATTTTCAGACGCTTCATGACTCGGATAATATCCGGGGGTGCAGCAATCTGAATAGGCAGGATAAGGTGTTGGATGGATATTTATAGGCGCTGTCTGCATAGGTCCCCAACTCCACGGATGCTCACAGTCATGATAATAGCCCTGATCAGGAGCTGCAGAGGGAGAGGCATGTTCTGCAAAGGAGGTATTTACAGGCGCATTCCCCCAAGGTTGAGGGGACCCAATGCCCGGATACCACGAGTTCGGCATTGTATTTATTTGTGGACTGTAATCAAACGCCGGCTGCTGCACTGGCCATGGAGAATTTACCATCGACTCCGAGCTTGTGCAACCACAAAACTTTTCTGTCATAGGCTGCTTCTCCACATTTACTGGAAGCTGTGGCTTGGGCGCAAACGGTTGGGTTACTATAGGTTGCATTTGAGGTGGAGCCGGTTGGTTAACTATGGGCTGTATTTGAGGTGGAGCAGGATTCGCCGGTGCCATGGGAGCTTCCGGTAGTTTTAATTCGGGAAGCTTAGGAGGATTCTCTGTTTCTTTCGGCTGCGTCATCTGTTCTTTAGGACTAGGCATATTTTCAGGTTCAGGCTGATTCGACTCCTCCTTAGGCTGGGTTAGCTCTTGCTTGGTTGGGGACTCGGCTGGAGACTCGGGTTTAGGCTGCGTCATCTCTGGTTTGACTGCGGTATTTTTTTTATTTTCAACAGGCCCAGAGGCTTCTTCTTTGTAGTGTGGGATATTAACTGTTTCCCCGACCAATAGAGCATTGGGGTTTTTAAGCTGGGAATTGGCGTCAATAATCAGCTTAAGCGGTACATTCCAGGCCTTCGACAACTTCCACAAGGTATCTCCTTGCTTAACCTTGTGCTGATACACCGTTGACGGTTGTGTTTCCATCACAACAGGATCTGTCGGAATTTTGATTTTCTCGCCAATGCTCAGCTGATTAGGATCAGCCAATTGGGGATTGGCAGCAATAACTTTTTCCAGTGCCACATTATACTTCTGTGCTAGCAAGTACAGGGTGTCACCTTTTTTGACGATGTGTATTTTCACAGGTCACAAACCTCCTAGCTTTCGTTCGGGCGGGATAAACGCCCGGCTTCTGTTAATACATCCTATGCACCTCCCGGGCGAATGACCCCATACAAACAAAAAAATCCTTTCAACCGAACACTCTCGCGAGCATCCTGTCAAAAGGATTTCACTGTTTATTCTAGTCCTGCCACACTTTATAGCCGTCCTGATCTACGATTTTCCGGAACTCGGCCAGCAACTCCAAAGTCACTGGACCTGCAACACCGGAACCAATCGTACGACCATCCACTTCATAAGCTGCAATAACTTCCGCTGCAGTTCCTGTAAAAAAGACCTCATCCGCCACATATACATCATGCAATGTAAAAGGTTGCTCTTTGAGCGTATATCCAAGCTCGTCACACAAATCAATGATAGCATTACGAGTAATACCCTCAAGTGCCCCCAAATAGCAAGGTGGTGTAAAGAGCACTCCGTTTTTAACAATGAAAATGTTGTCCGCGGAGCCTTCTGTCACATAACCTTGAGAATTGAGCATAATAGCCTCGCCTACACCAGCATAATTAGATTGAATCTTCACCAGGATATTGTTGAGATAGTTCAACGATTTTATCTTCGGATTCAAAGCATCCGGAATGTTACGGCGCTGGGAGACAGAGATTGTTTTCAGGCCAGTCAAGTAAGCTTCCTCCGGGTAAATGGCGAGCTGCTCCACGATAATGATGACACTTGCCTTCGCACAACGAAGAGGATCAAGACCCAAATTCCCCGCACCACGAGATACAATTAGACGAATATATCCGTTACGCATTTCGTTGAGACGAATCGTTTCAGCCATCGCTTCCAGCATTTCATCCTGAGACAACGGGATATTCAACTGAATGGATTTCGCAGAATCATACAGACGGTCCAAGTGCTCTTTGCACTTAAAAATATTGCCGTTATAGATACGAATTCCTTCAAATATACCATCTCCGTACAAGAAACCATGATCATACACGGAAACCTTTGCGTTTTCCTTCGTTACATGCTGCCCATCCAGATAAATCCATTGTTCTGCCATTAAAACTACACCTCCGATTATTGTTCCTTTACAATAGGTTCGATCGCTGCTTCAACATACTTGTAGCTTGGATAGGAGCCGAGAATACGTACCTGGCACCCCAAAGCCTCAATCTCTGCAAAGGCCGCCGGAAGCAAAATCGAATGCAGAGATTCCAAAATTTCAATATAAAAATAATAGTTCCCCAATTGCTTTTTGGTTGGACGCGATTCGATACGGGACAGATTCAACCTGCGCCACGCAAACGTAGATAACACTTGATGCAGTGCTCCTGGAAAATCCTGCGGCGGTGTAACCAAAATGCTGGTCCGCTGTCCATCAGGGTTACGCGGGAGACTGATAGGTTGATGGCCGATCAGGACAAAACGGGTAAAGTTGTTGTCGTGATCCGTCACTTTACTAGCCAAAATATCCAATCCGTGTTTGGCAGCCGCAAGCTTGGTTCCGAGAGCCGTCCAGCCTTTACCAGGGTTATTCCTAACAATTTCGACGGCTTCCGCCGTACTTCCTGCACTTTCCAAATCAGCTTGAGGAGCGGAAGCTTGTATGAATTCCTTACACTGGGGAAGCGCTACGGGATGAGACATTATTTTGACTATTTTGCTCAAATCCAGCTCGCCCCGGTCATTGGTAAATTCACTACGATGTCCAATAAGGTTTTGAATGGAAGGATATACCCATTCCGCTTGCATCTGAATGTCCACCTCATGTACAAGCCAATCCATGTGTAAACTGACAGAGCCATCAATCGTATTCTCAATGGGAATTACACTATAGTCCGCTTTCCCACTGTCTACAGCCTGAAATACGTCCGCTATGTGCTTATAAAATAGTAATTCACAGGGCGTATCTCTTAGCAGATATTTAATCGCTTCATGAGAAACGGTCCCCTCTGGAAGAAGTGCAATTCGTTTCATTTCGTAAGTTCCCCTTTTATCATATCCATAAAAGGAAGTGTATTCCCTTCCGTATATACTTTAACGCCTTCACTCTCCGGACGCAATTTTAAAACCGAGGCATTGATGCCCTGTTTACTCATCGTATCCGTTAAATACTGTTCCAGCTCTGCCTTCCGATTTTCCCGACGATCGGTCAACGCCAGGAGTGTCGGTCCAGCCCCGCTGAGAGCCACACCCAGGGCACCATGATGGTGCGCATTCTGCAGGATCTCTGTCATACCCGGTACAAGCGCTGCGCGGTAAGGCTGATGAAGCCGATCACTCATCGCTTCAGCGATCAACTCTGTTCGGCCCGATGCCAATGCTGCTACAAGCATCGAAGCATGACTTACATTGTATACAGCATCCTGCAGAGATACATGCTCGGGCAGCACCTCTCTGGCTTTGGACGTAGACAATTGAAACTCTGGAATAACCACCGTAACCTCCAGATTAGCATCCGGCTCAATCCGTAAGTGCTTGGCATGCTTGCCATCCCACACGGCAGTAATAATGCCACCAAACAGAGAGGCTCCAACATTGTCTGGATGCTTTTCAATAGCGCTTGCCATGTCAAACAGCTTGGAATCCGACAGAGGCGAGCCAATCAGCGTATTAGCGGCCACTAGAGCGCCTATAATAGCGGAAGCACTACTGCCCAAACCACGAGTAAGCGGAATATCCGAGTACATCGAAATATCCAGTTCAGGAACAGCTACACCAGCTTCCCGAAAAACCATTTGTGCTACTTTGTAAATTAGATTTGTTTTATCTTGCGGAACACCATTCATTTCATCTCCGTACAGATGAAAAGCCGTCTGTTCTGCCTCTTTCAATTCAATCCATGCATATAAGGACAACGCCATGCCCAATGTATCAAAACCGGGGCCCAAGTTAGCGGTACTCGCAGGCACACGCACTCTTGCTGTTTTCAAAACGGTCATACGGATGATTCCTCCTGCTTTTATTGACTATCCTTCTACCCGATATACACTCTTGATGCGACGGATTACATCCAAAGTTTCAAAATGCTCCAGCACCTTTTTCATACTCGCTTTACTGGCCAAATGAGTCACAATAATAATTTCAGCATCGGGATTAACCTCATTCGGTTGCTGCACGACAGAGGCCAGACTGACGTTGAATTCAGCAAATACCTGCGTAATCCGTGCCAACACCCCGGCTTTATCATCCACATGCAAAAGCACGAAATTTTTAAAATACACATCTTCGTCATTGCTGATTTTTTTGGGGTTGTAAGGTACGATTGCTTTTAGCCCATTTACGCCGAGTTTAAGATTTTTCACAACAGCTACCAGATCCGCCACAACCGATGTAGCCGTCGGCATTTCGCCTGCACCCGCACCGTAAAACATGGTTTCACCCACTGCTTCACCATGCACATACACTGCGTTGAATACCCCGTTCACCGAAGCCAATGGATGCTGCTTGCGTACCATTGTCGGCTGAACGTTGATCGTAAATTCATCGCCCTGACGCTCTGCAATGCCAAGCAGTTTCATTTCGTATCCAAGTTTTTTGGCAAAAGCGATATCCTCACTAGTTACCTTCGAAATACCGCTGACACTCACATCCTTGAGCTCTACATTGGAACGGAAGCCAAGCGTACCGAGAATAGCCATTTTACGAGCTGCATCCAGCCCCTCCACATCTGAAGTCGGATCAGATTCAGCATATCCAAGCTCCTGCGCTTCCTGAAGAACCTCTTCGTACGAGGCTCCCTCCTGGCTCATTTTAGTTAAAATGAAGTTTGTCGTACCGTTCACAATTCCCATAATACGGGTGATGCGGTCGGAGGAAAAACCTTCAATTAACGTACGAATGATCGGAATCCCGCCAGCTACGCTGGCTTCATAAAAAATATCGCATTGCTTTTCCTGCGCCTTAGCTAATACTTCGGAGCCATGCAAAGCCATTAAATCCTTATTTGCTGTTACGATATGCTTTCCTCGCTCTAGTGCTTCCAGAATGTACTCCTTGGTCTGACCAACGCCGCCCATGACTTCGATAATGACATCAATGTCAGGATCACGAATGACTTCCCATGGGTCCTCAGTAAGCTTAGCGCCATCCACTTCAATGGAGCGATATTTGTCTATATTTTTTACAGCAATTTTTTCAATAATGATAGGCGAACCAACTTGTCTGCTCAAATCTTCCTGATTTCCTTCTACGATTCGAACAACTCCCGTTCCTACCGTACCTAAACCCAACAATCCTACTTTGACCGGTTTCATCCATTCCCCTCCTGCTAACTTTTATCTAATGGGCGGTATGCCCTTAACCTTGCCCGATCAGGCGGACACGTTTGACGCCAGAGATGGTCTCCAAGCCTTCCAGCAGAACACCCAGCTCTTCACTCAGTCTGGACATTTCCACCGAGATAACTACGTTGGCTCTGCCTTGCAGCGGAATGCTCTGCTGAATGGTCAGCACATTGCCTCCGTAATCTGCCACCCTTCCAAGCACTCTGGACAACATGCCGGATTGATGTTCCAAATCAATGGAAATATTGACAATTCGCTCACGCTCCAGCTGGTTAACCAAATGAATGCCATCTTTATATTTATAAAAGGCGCTTCGACTTAGCCCAACTTGCTCCACGGCGTCATGCACGGTTTTTACATCTCCTGAAGCCAACAGCAGTTTAACCTGTATAGTTTTAACAATAGCTTCAGGCAAAATATCTTCCCGTACCAAGTAATAGCGCTCTTTCACGAACGTCCTCTCCTCAAAGACTTATGTTTTTGTATAGAGGACATTATATCGAAACTCGTGAAAATCGGCAAGCTAACTTTACAAAAAAAGGCTACTGCCATCTATAGGGGGTTCCTATAGTGCAGTAGCCATTCATCTCAACCATTATTTTATTCCTAGTAGTAGCTGCTGCCTTCCACGAATTCGAACTCGAAATCAGCAATGCGTACAGAGGTACCATCTGTGGCACCACGTTTACGCAGCTCGGCATCCACACCCATATGGCGCAGCGTTCTTGCCAATTTTAAAATGGCATCATGCGAATTCAACTGCATACGCTTCATCATGCGCTCAATTTTGGGGCTGTGCACTACGAATGTGTCGTTCTCACGTACAATTGTAAAGCCTTCGTCTTCTGCCGTATCCAGCTTAAATACCTTACGCTCATTAACTTCTGCTACTTCCTCAACGATCGGCTCGTCCGGTATTTGATCCAGCAAATCAGCGGCCCGATAGAGCAGTTCTTTGACACCTTGGCGTGTCAGTGAAGAGATAGGCATAATTTCCAAGTCTGGACGCACAGAAGCGATCTGTTCTTTGAATTGTGCCAGTTTTTCTTCTGCTTCCGGCATATCCATTTTATTCGCTGCCACAATTTGTGGGCGCTCCTCCAAGGCAGCATTATATTGCTTTAATTCGTCGTTAATTTTAGTCCAATCCTCAAACGGATCACGCCCCTCAGAGCCTGCCATATCTACAACATGGATAATTATTCGTGTCCGCTCAATGTGCCGTAGAAATTCATGTCCCAGCCCAACACCTTCATGGGCTCCTTCAATTAATCCAGGCAGATCAGCCATCACAAAGGTACGATGATCGCCCACATCCACAACCCCCAAATTAGGGGTAATCGTTGTAAAGTGGTATGCGCCAATCTTTGGCTTGGCAGAGGATACGACTGACAGTAATGTGGATTTTCCTACACTAGGGAAACCAACCAGGCCCACGTCTGCCATCACTTTTAGCTCAAGAGTAATATAACGCTCTTGTCCCTCTGCACCATTTTCAGCTAGTTCAGGCGCTGGATTACTAGGCGTAGCAAAACGAATGTTCCCGCGTCCTCCGCGCCCTCCTTTAGCTACGACAACCTGCTGCCCATGGCGCGTCATATCTGCCAATACTTCACCCGTATCATCATCTATGATAACCGTTCCCGGTGGTATACGTACGATCATGTGCTCCGCATTAGCTCCGTGTTGGGCTTTGTTACGACCTTTCACCCCACGCTGGGCTTTAAAATGTCGTTGATATCGAAAATCCATCAACGTACGCAACCCTTCATCTACGCGGAAAATCACATCTCCACCGTTCCCTCCATCACCACCACCTGGTCCACCTTCAGGAACGTATTTCTCACGGCGAAACGCAATTAAACCGTCTCCACCGTCTCCACCTTTAACAAAAATCTTCGCTTTATCTACAAACATGGTTACACCTTCCTTATGTCTGGCACTCCATCCGAATTTGAAGCATTTCACCTGTAGGGAGCTTCTCTGTTCGAATGCGTTCACTTCCTTGTATGGGTTTGACCTGCTTTAATAAATTCGAATCGGCAGGTATATCACTTCCTTCAAAGCGGACAATAACATCATTTTGATCCATACCGAAAAAAAGTGTCAATCTGCGCACTTCTCCCCAGGACGACCGGCCGCCGCCATATTGATACGCACGCACCGTTTCTATGACGGCCGAGGCAAGCGACTCGCCGTCTTCGGGAGACATGACAGCGTCCAACTTTAACTGCTCCTCCACCTGTACCGACAACTGTAAGTTTCCGGCGTTTACGCGAAAAGACTGCAAATAAAATACCAGTGAAGGAATACCCAACTTGGATATTTTACTGTCCTCCGCCACGCGCTCTTTTATTGTTTCCACATAAGCAGCTGATTTATCATGCTTATTCATACGAATATAACCATAAAGCACCTGTAAGTCATTCATCCAGTCATGCCGATGATGGTTAAGCGTTGCGATAGCTGTACGCTCCAAGGAACGCAAAGCAGCTTTCCGCTCATACTCAGCCTGTCTACGTGTATACCACATGCCAAAGCAAGCGGCAACAACAGACCACAAAGCTAATATGATAATCGTTAAACCTTCAGGATAGAGCAGTGAAAAAACCAAAGGAATCAGAATGGAACCCAACGCCAAATAAGGCGCTCTTATCCGCTGGAACATGGCTTCTCTCCGTTCTGCCATAATTAAATGGATTATTGAAAAACCTTAATCCAGTATAGCACAGACTGACTTTCCAGTTCATTACCATCATGCAAAAAAAGCCTCCGACAAAAGTGCCGGAGGCTTTTCAGCGTGTGTAAGCCGCTATTAAGCTTCTACAGTAGCTGCTACTGGAGCAGCGTCGATCGGGTAGATGCTCACCTTTTTGCGATCACGGCCCCAACGTTCGAACTTCACAACGCCGTCCACTTTCGCGAACAGAGTGTCGTCCTTACCGATGCCCACATTCGTGCCCGGATGAATTTTCGTTCCGCGTTGACGAACCAGGATGCTACCGCCGGTAACTGCTTGACCGTCAGCACGTTTCACGCCAAGACGTTTCGATCTGCTATCACGTCCGTTTTTCGTGGAACCTACACCTTTTTTCGATGCGAATAATTGAAGATCCAATGTCAATTTCAACATGATGTCTACCTCCTTCTTTGTTTATTTTCTATTTGAATATACTTACCATATGATTCAGCAATACTTGTCAGCATAATCACCATGGACTCCAGCAACAGTTGAACCTGTGCATTCGCAACATTATGACTTTCAGGGGGAAAACACGCGCTCAAAAAGCCGTTTTCCATTTCTGTTTCCATTTCAACATCCGTAAGAGCTTCAATCGAATTGACGGTTCCTACAGTTACCGCTGAAACGCCAGCACATACAATATCCTCGCCAGACTTGGCGTAATTCGCATGGCCTTTAATAGAAAATCCCTGTATGCTGCCATCCTCCAGTCGTGTAATGCGCACGATAATCACTTATCGCACCCTCTTACGCTTGGATTTTTTCAATCGTCACTTTCGTGTACGGTTGACGATGACCTTGCTTCACATGGTAGTTCTTTTTAGGTTTGTATTTGTATACAATGACCTTTTGACCTTGACCATGCTTCTCAACTTTAGCTGTTACAGAAGCTCCGGAAAGAAGCGGTGTACCTGCTGTCAAGCCATTGTCGCCAGACACTGCCAGAACACGGTCGAACGTTACAGTTTCACCATCATTAGCTTCCAACTTCTCGATGAACAATACGTCGCCCTCTTGAACTTTGTATTGCTTACCACCTGTTTCGATAATTGCGTACATTTGCTTGCACCTCCTTATGTCTCAGACTCGCCTAATAGCAGGTGGCAGATTTCCTTGGGATACTGCACTTCAGTACCTGATTGGAGCGGTTACAGCATGTGCAGCCAATCTTACGCATCACACATACTAAATGATTGTAGCACAAGCTTCGTCCACATTCAACCTCTAATTTTGAAATGGTTATGATTTACGAATTGCTCTACATCGGCGTCTTTTCCTCACGCACCTTTTTACGGGTCATTTCCAGCAGCCCTAAACGCGTCCAGCCCACAACATATGATTTGGTCCGATCCTTCTTCAGCCTAGCCTCCAGCACAGAGGATACTTCCCGACGGTTCTCCTCTTGCTCCATGTCAATAAAATCAATGATGATAATACCACCAATATCACGTACACGCACTAGCCGGGCAATCTCTTCGGCGGCTTCGATGTTAGTTCGGGTCACCGTCTCTTCCAGATTACTGCCGCCCGTAAACTTTCCGGTATTCACATCAATAACGGTCAATGCCTCCGTGTGATCAATGACAATGTATCCGCCGCCCTGAAGCCATACCTTTCGCGCAAAATCACGTTCCAACTGCTCATTGATACCATAGGCATTAAATATCGTTTCTTCTGCACTACTGAATATACTCACATGAGCTTTCGCCGGACCAATCTGTTGCAGCATGATTTCTGCATCCTTTGCTTGCTCCTCGCTGTCAATGACCAGCTCATCCTGTTCTGGTGTAAATACATCCCGAATCAAGCGTTGAACGATACTCAAATCCCTGTGTAATTCACATGGAGCGGAGCATTCACCAGCTTTACGCTGAATGAGTACCCACTGCTGACGTAGCTGATCCAGATCATTTTCAATCGCCTCTATACTCATTTCCTCCGAAACGGTACGGATAATAATCCCTTCCTCACCCGTGCGCAGTTGCTCCCCCATTGCTTTCAAACGGGCACGTTCTCCCTCACGCTCTATTTTCTTGGATACAGCCACATAGTCGGCGCGGGGCATATATACGATCCAACGACCTGGAAGTGAAAAATGAGTCGTCACTCTGGCTCCCTTGCTCCCAACAGCCTCTTTTAATACCTGTACTACAATTTCCTGACCCACCTTTAACAGTTCAGAAATGGACGGCTTTACCTGTGGCTGCTTGTCCAAATGGGCATGAAGTACGTCATCCACATATAAAAAAGCATTCTTTCGTTGTCCAATGTCAACAAAAGCAGCTTGCATACCCGGCAACACATTGACTACCCTTGCTTTGAAGAAGGAACCTAAAATTCCCCGTTTTCGTGGCAGCTCAGCCGCATATTCAACCAATCGTCCCTCTTCCAACAGTGCCATTTGTGTCATCTGCTGCTGGCATTGTACAATCATTTGCTTCATGGTTTTTCAACCTCTCTGAATACAGCCTCTTCCTCAACTCTTAAAACATTTATTTGGGCTTGGGTTCCTCACCATCTGGCGGACGTGCCGCAAAATAAGAGCGAATAAGGCGCTGCTCCGGCAGTACGGCTACAATCCGTCCCTGTTCATTCATCACGTAAACCATATGATACCGATCTCTTCTAAAAAGACGCAAAACAGGCTCCAAATGTTTCACTGGCAAGGAGACAATAGGTAAGGCAATACTTCCCTTAGCTGCTTCGCGGTAAAAAAGCTCGTCCCTCCCCAGCAAAAAACGTATAAAGCGGTAAGGGATATTACGATAATCCACAATATTAGAATAAAGCAAAAAAATCCCTACCGCCAGCAGATTTAAATGCACAGATTCATTTTGTCTTAACAATGGAAAAATTCCGTAGATGCAAAATAGCAAGCTCGTCACGATACTGGCCCGAAAAGTCCACACTAATGTACGGTGATAAGAAAGAAACAAGCTGATCAGCGACTGTAGTATTTTCCCACCATCTAGCGGTAAAATCGGCAACAAATTGAACAGTGCAATAACTGCATTTCCCTGAATGATATAATTTACATAATCATGCTCAACCCCGTTCACATTTTTGAGCCATAAAAGGATGATGATCATGATTCCATTTTGTAGGGGACCTGCCAACGCTATGACGATTTCCTTCCACGCACTGAGCTTGCCCTGATCCTCAATGACCGCCACTCCTCCAAAGGGGAGCATCTGTATGGAAAGCACTCGCGCGCCCAACAACGAAGCGGCTGTCGCATGACCGAGCTCATGGATAAACACCAGTGTAAACAAGGTCATGATCTCAATAAAATGTCCAGTCAACACAGAGGTCAGCATGACCAGTACAAACAGTGGATGCAGTGATAAGGTCACACCCCGGACATTAATCAAGAGCTACCACTTCCGTTGGATCAATATATTGATCCCCCCTCTGCATTGCAAAAAACAGAGTCACCGCCTCATTGGCGCTATGGCTTGCTGGAAGTACACCGACCTCGTCCCCCTCCTGAACCCAGTCGTTTACCTTTAGGGTAGAGCGGGAAAGCCTTCCATATGTTGCTGTAATACCACCCGTGTGACGAATTGTAATTGTAATTCCACTTTTGGGATGATTCAAAATGTCCAATACACGTCCTGCATCTATACTTTTAACAGCGACTGCCCCATTGTTGGTAGCATTCGGTGTAATTTCCACACCTTTAAGGCTTAGTGCAAACGGCTGTGTTACGTCGCCTTCAATCGGCGGAAAGGCCTTTCGCCCCGCATTCACCTTGTGCGTTTCAGTCTCTTCGCCAAAAATCGGCAAAAAGGAAGGGGCCCCGTCAAAATAAGTTCCATACCATTGTCTAGCGGCTGCAAAATCCAAATCCTTATTCAAGGAATCTGCGATAAACATTCTCAAATTCACCGCATAGGGAATATCCCAGCGAAACAATCCCCATACCATTCCAAATAATACAGTTGCCATTACTGTTCTGCGCCAAAAAGAAGTCCAAAAAGACGGGCGACGATTCTCTCCGAAAGATTGACGCCAGCGTTGCCGTTCGTTTTTCCACTCAGTTTCCGGATCTCTGGGCAGATTTGCACTGATTACGGGCAATGGCTTCATTTCTCTATTCCCGAACCTGTCCTGATATACACCAGAGGAATGTGGTTTGGATTGCCCTTCCGCGATTAGCTGTTGTATACGTTCTTCTCTGCGCTGCTTGATTCCGGAATTTTTATTCATCCTGTTCAGCCCCCTCAGCGAGGTATGTTTGATACATCTTATGAGGACGGGCTTCAACTTATGTTGTCCAGTTCGGGATTACGCTCCTGAAAAATCAAAAAAACCGGCGTAATTACACCGGTTGCAGGGGTATATGGAGGATAGCGAGACAAGACAAAAACATTTACATAAGACTACCACTTATTTAAGTGCCCAGTATTACAAATAAAAAGATTGCATGGCTTTAAAAAGCCTGCGAAGCGTTCGCCTTTGCCTGTGAATTCCAACCATTTATGGTTTCATACAATTCACGGAATTCATAGGCAACAGCGATCATAAGATTAAATCACACGCGGAGCGTCTCCCAACTAAAACTCACGGTTTTACTCATCCACCCATACCAAAAAATTTCTTAAAGCGTGTCATTACGCTTTTCTTTTGGTCCATCTGCATAAGGGGCACCGTATCGCCCAAAATCCGTCTCGCAATGTTGCGATAAGCGATCGCTGCTTGTGAATCTGGATTCATGACAGTAGGTTCTCCCGTATTGGCTGCTTTGATCACCATTTCATCATCAGGAACGATCCCAATGAGGTCTATGCTAAGCACTTGTAAAATCCCATCAATATCCAACATATCCCCAGATTTAACCATGCTGTTACGAATACGGTTAACCACCAGCTTGGGTGAAGTCACATGTGAACTTTCCAGCAAACCAATGACCCGGTCGGCATCGCGTACGGCAGCATTTTCCGGGGTAGTTACAACAATGGCCTGATCCGCCCCGGCAATGGCATTTTTGAAGCCTTGCTCAATACCAGCAGGGCAGTCAATCAATATATATTCAAAATCCTTTTTAAGCTCCAAAATAATATCCTTAACCTGCTCAGGCGTAACAGCACTCTTGTCCTTAGTTTGAGCGGCAGGCAGCATATACAGCTCCTCAAATCGCTTATCCTTGACCAGAGCCTGATTTAAACGGCAACGACCTTCGGCTACATCAACCAGATCATAAATAATCCGATTTTCCAGACCCATTACCACGTCCAGATTACGTAGACCGATATCGGTATCCACCAGGCATACCTTTTTGCCAAGCAGTGCAAGCGCTGTTCCTATATTGGCTGACGTCGTCGTTTTACCGACGCCGCCTTTTCCTGAAGTGACGACGATAGCCTCTCCCATGTGCTACACCCCTTTGAACACGTTAAAATCGCGGCCCAGACGCACGATATTGCTCATTTTATCTATTTGCATAGCGCCATCCTTGAGATACGCAAACTCCATGCCAGATTCACGTGTCTCCCATTCGTCTGGTGGACGGCTGATCATTTCGGAAATTCGCAGTTGTGTCGGTGCAAAATAGGAGGCCGCGATAATCGCTTCGCTGTTTCCCTCCATGCCTGCGTGCGCCATGCCGCGCAGAGCGCCGAGGACATAGATATCACCGGTACATGTTATAATTCCGCCCGGGTTTACATCTCCCAAAAAAAGTAGATTTCCATTGTGATGAAGCACTTGACCTGACCGGATAATCCCTGTCACCGTGTGAATAGGAGGCTTTCCCTGCACTTCGGCAGGTAGCCCGGGCGATTCTATAGACCGTATGAGCAGATTCCCCTTCTGCCTCAAAATCTCCAGAATACTTTCCTTCTGTTCCTCTGTCACTTCCCGGCTTCCCAGCTTAATATCCACATGAATGATTGGGCCTGTTAAAATATTTTGATGACTGTGCTCCAGCTTAAAACGCAGCTCACCTAGCAAATCCTCAAACTCGCATTGATCGTCCAGCAGGAATACCAGGCCGTCTTTGATGCCTTTAATCGTGACATGATTCGATTTTACTGCCATTAGCCTGTCCCTCCTATTTCAATCATTTCGTCCCCGGGACGTCAAATCCCTGCTAACCCGGACAAAATGTGTGTAAAAAGACCTAGACAGCTTCTTCTTTTTTCACACGCGTACCCAAACGCTGCAATTGCTTGCGAACGGGGACATAAATAATGAGGGCAAACAGAAAATGGATAAACAAATCAGGAATCATATACTGAGCTAGCGCCCAGTCGAAAGTCTGATGGTTCAGCTGGAACAGCTGATCAATGCCAAAAAGTATAGAGTCCAGCAGAAAACTTCCAATCAACACAACTGCCATCATAATGGGCATCGGTGCACGCCTGGCTGTAAAAACAAGTCCCAATAAGTATGCAGACAACCCCATTGCAAAAGAGTAAGGCCCAATGATAAACCCGTAATAGACTACATCATGAATAAGTCCAAATACAATACCCAGCACTAATGCGGTATGGCGGCTGTAATACACAGATACAAACAAGATTACGACATATACGAGATTAGGCACCATCCTTGAATGCCAGCTATCGGGAAGAAGCCACGGAAGAATCGTTCCTTCGGCTATAAACAACACAAACAGCAGCAGTATTAAGACCTGACCGCGCATCTTCATTATTCCGGTACCTCAGGAGTGTACAAAACGAACAGTTCCTTCCAATCCACAAAGCTGGCTGCCGGTTTAATAATCGCTGTCCGTGTTTGACCAAACTCCCCAACCTGAATTTTTTCAACTGTACCGATCTGCAGGTTTTTACGGAATTTCCCGCCTCCACCAGACGTAATAATCTGATCTCCCTTGGCAATGGGATCATCTTCCGAAATTTTTGTCATTTGAAACGTATTAGTAACAGGATCATAGCTTTCTACCATGCCAAATGTTTTTTCTTTCCCTAGTGCAGTAGCAGCGATTGCATAAGAGTTTGGATTTTTAGGGTCCAAAGTAGTCAGTAACGTCACTGTAGAGGTGAAATTTGCGGTTCTGCTAATAACTCCTACAAAGCCTTCCATAGATCTTACTTCCTGGCCGACTCGCGCTCCATCCTTTTCCCCAATATCGATGACGAGTGTTTTGGAATCATTGCTGACACTGTTCACTTGAGCAACACGCCAATCATAATTGTCTTTCGCCATTTGCTCCTTAGTAAACTTCAATTCTTCCTTATATCTAGCATTAGTCTCTTTAAGATTGCGGGTTTGAATTTGCTCTGTAGTAAGCTGTGCCACCGCAATTTTCAAACGTTCGTTTTCTTTATAGATGCTCCGCATATTTCCGATATCTTCAAAGAAGCCCGCTATTGCTGAAGCGGGCCTGTAAAAGATACCTTGCACAAAGCCAATTGAATCTCTGGCGAACTTCTCTGGCCAGGTTAAGGAACTTCTCTGTCCAAGTGTAATCCCCATAAGGGCAATAAACAGAACGATTCCGATCAATAGAATAAATAGTCTTTTATTGCCAAACAGCTTAAACAGTTCCTACACCCCCGATTCAACGTTTGGAACGGACGGCAGAACTGCTCCGCGATTTGAACAAATGGATATTTTCAAGTGCTCTGCCCGTACCAATCGCTACACAGTCCAGAGGATTTTCCGCTACGATCACCGGCATTCCGGTTTCACCCGCCAACAGCTTGTCCAGGTTACGCAAAAGTGCTCCACCGCCAGTCAGTACAATTCCTCTGTCCATGATGTCTGCCGCTAACTCGGGAGGACATTTTTCCAGTGTTACTTTGACCGCATCCACAATCGCATTCACTGTATCCGACAACGCTTCGCTAATTTCATCGGAAGTAATCGTAATTGTCTTCGGCAATCCTGTCACCAGGTCGCGTCCACGGATTTCCGATGTCTCCACCTGCTCTAGTGGCATGGCCGAACCAACTTCCATTTTCAGCTGCTCTGAAGTCCGCTCACCAATCATCAGGTTATATTGGCGCTTCACGTACTGGATGATGGACTCATCCATTTCATCACCAGCCACACGCACAGAACGACTTGTTACAATGCCACCCAAGGAAATGACTGCAACCTCGGTTGTACCTCCACCGATATCGACAACCATACTGCCTGTAGGCTCCCACACAGGAAGATCGGCGCCAATTGCAGCTGCAAACGGCTCCTCAATCGTGTACGCCTCCCGCGCGCCTGCTTGCTTCGTCGCATCTTCAACCGCACGCTGCTCGACCGCAGTAATGCCTGAAGGTACGCAAACCATCACGTTTGGATGACGTGGAAACAATGAACGTTGGGCTTGCGCCTGACGAATAAAATATTTGATCATCGTTGCTGTCGTATCAAAGTCAGCAATGACGCCATCCTTCATCGGACGAATCGCACGGATATTCCCAGGTGTGCGACCAATCATTTTTTTCGCAGATTCACCCACAGCTTCAATGGTTTTTGTATCTGTACGCAAAGCGACTACAGATGGTTCACGAACCACAATTCCTTTTCCTCTTACGTATACCAGCGTATTTGCCGTCCCCAAATCAATTCCCAAATCTTTTGTAAAGCCACCCAGCATGATGTAATCTCCTTTTCTCTTCCCTGAAATCTGTTATCCATGTATAAACGGTTTATTCAGGCCGGCTTAGCCGGTCGTATTTAAATGTTTGATTTAAATATTATATTATATCAGACCTTGCTCCTTCAAACTTACAAAGGTCCCGTCCCCGATCACAATATGATCGAGCACGTCGATACCCACAATGTTGCCCGCATCCATCAGGCGGCGGGTCAACTGGACATCCTCCGGGCTTGGCTTCGGATCACCGCTCGGATGGTTATGAGCACAAATAATCGAAGCACTACTGCATTTGATTGCCGCCCGAAACACTTCACGAGGATGCACGATGGCGGAATTCAGGCTGCCCATAGATAGTGTTTCCTGGGCAATGACATGATTTTTAGTATTTAGGAACAAGCATACAAAATGCTCTTTCTGCAAATAACGAAGCTGTTCAAACAGCAGATCTGCCACATCCCGCGGGCAACTGATCACGGGGGTCTCCAAATGGCGAGATAATGCTAATCTGCGCCCCAGTTCGATACCCGCTTTTAGCTGTATCGCTTTAGCATTTCCAATGCCCTTAATCTGGGTCAACTCGCTCAGACTCATATCCACCAGTTGACGCAAGTTCCCCGCCTGCTGTAAAATACGCTGCGCCAAATGCACCGACGACTCATTTTGTGTTCCTGTACGCAGCAATATTGCCAGCAACTCCGCGTTACTCAAAGCATCTGCCCCATATGTCATCATGCGCTCTCTTGGTCGTTCTTCATGGGGGAGGTCGCGAAGCATCGGTATTGGCGACTCCAACATATGTTTATCCCCTTTAAGGACGCAGCACATTCACTCCAAAATCGGACAGCATGTCCGACAGCAGTGAAAGCGGCAATCCTACGACGTTAAAATAACAACCCTGAATCGATTCCACCAGCGTAGCACCCATACCCTGAATGCCATACGCTCCTGCTTTGTCAGACGGTTCGCCTGTATTCACATACGCCACTATTTGCTCATGGCTCAAAGGTTTCATTGTAACCTCCGTTTGGCGATGTCTGACAAGCGTTTTGCCGGTTACGGTATGTATGCAGGCCACCCCGGTGTACACAAGGTGTGTTCTTCCCTGCAATGCAGTCAGCATACGAACCGCGTCCGCATGATCAGCAGGTTTGCCCAATACCAAGCCATCCAGCACGACAATGGTATCACTCCCAATCACCAGTCCAGCTTCTTCGGACTGTGCGGCAACGTTCACGACCGCTTCGGCTTTACGTGCCGCAAGGGTCTCCACAATTTGCTGAGGCGTCCAGCTCTCAGGCGTGCTCTCATCCGCATGACTCGGCATCACCTCAAAGGGGAGTCTCAAAAATGCGAGCAGTTCCTTCCTTCTCGGTGAAGTCGATGCCAGAATAATGCGGGGCGTAATTTTCCCGTCCATAAGGGAAGCTCCTTTTCATCAGTTAGAGCCTGCGATACAGCCAGAACGCGGCGATGATGCCGATCAGACTAAGCAGGCTCAATTCAAAATTTATCGTTATGTTGTAACTGATAATATCCAGATCCGCTCTCGGCGACCAGGATATCGTAGTGGGGTGGGTCAGAAAGGAAAGGACTTTGAACGATTGAAGGGCCTTGGCAATCCATGCGCCCAAAAGCCAACCGAGCAACAAAAACAATATAAGCATTCCTACATTTTTTTTCATCCTGATCTTCCCTCGCCATTTTTTGACACCTTCATTATTATACGGTGATTTGTACTGCAATACAAACAGAAATCCGGCATGGGGAACTATTTCCAGTTCCCTGCCGGAAAATATGGTTAGTCTATTGTTTTATGAATTGGATAAATTCATTCTCACGCAAAACATATTCCATCATTGAGGACTGAATCTCCCAAATGTGCTCCTTGGCTGTGTGCTTGTTATACTCTCCAAGTGCAGAGATTGCACTGTTCATCGCCTTTTCCAGCGAAGCCGCAGAGGCGGCCGCTTCCTTCGGAAGTCCGGAGGGAAGCGCAGCGATATTTTGCGTCCACTGCTGATGAAGATCATTCAGCTCCTTCATTTCGGAGACGGGCACGGCAGTTGGACCGCCATCTCCGAGCAGAGATGAGCTAAGTCCGCTCAGTTTGCTTACTAATGTGCTGCTTAACTGAAAAAAGGCAGTGAGCTTTTCACCTTCGCCTGCATAGGCGGCTTTTTCCAATCCAGGCAATCGAAGCTCCCGAACATACAGTTCGACGCCCTGCGTCTTCAATTGATTGCTGAGCAGCTTGGCCTGCTCCCTGTCTGGTGATATTCCTGCATAAACCCGATTTTGGTCCTCGGTATCCCCTCCGGCAGCAATGCCTGCCTTCAACAGTTCTTCTTTGGCTTGCAAGGCCCGTTCTGGAGTGCTGAAAACCCCGTACTGCAGCAAATAATAGGTTTGTGGAGGCACTTGAGCCGCTACGACATTGACGGGGTTAGTATTCTCTTTTGCGGACGGTGTGCCTGTGCTAACAGATTCATTAAAGACTGGTAAAGCCTGCTCTGCTGAGGATTCTGATCCCGGGACTATTCCGCCTCCGTTAAACAGCAGCAACATGATATATCCAAACATTCCTCCAGTCACCAGCGCGCTGGCTACTGAGCCGATCAGCTTCCATCTGGAGGGGTGGGGCGGACGCTTCCGGTACTCTTGACTGTAATGATAAGTTTCCTCACCTCTCCCCTCTTCCTGGCCATCTGGCAGAACGTCTGCATCTGACCAGGAAGCCGCTGAACGGCCAAAGGGGTCGTCCCATCCCTCCTGTGTCCTCAACGATGAAGCAAAACGTCGGGTTGTAGCACGTTTCTTATCACTCACAGGTTCATCAAGTTTTGCTTCTTGCTCATGTTCAATATTTTCTCCTATCCCGCTAATCCGTTTTGTGCTTTCATGCGGGTTAACGCCTTGAGGCTGCTTCTCATTTTGATCTAATCCCGTATCTCTAATCGTTTCACTCCGTTCGCTTGCAATTGGCCCGTTTTTGTACGGAAGCACCTGTAGCTTTTCCTCCCGGCTTGTCTCTGGCAGCTGTTGATCGAACCGGAATGTCATCTTGGCCTTGTTCACGGATGCACTCCCTCCTTGTCCCATACTTCCTCATAGTTTGTTGTATGAGCCAAGCTGAGAAAATATGCCTCCAGCAATACAAAAAAAGGTATCCCGAAACATATTCAATGTTCGGAATACCTTTGTATAATTGTCATTCATCGGCATAGCTTAACATGTTGTACTTATTACGCTTGAGGCCCGCGAAGATGGCGCGCTAACGCGTCGCCCGCTTTCCAGATGTCTCCTGCACCCATCGTCAGTACAAGATCACCAGGCTGTAGTCGATCTTTCAGTTCCTCGATCACAGCTTCTTTGGTCGGCAAATAGATCGCATTGGCATTGCTGTTTTGGACGATCAAATCCACAAGTTTGGAGGAATGCACGCCTTCAATCTGTTTTTCTCCCGCTGGTGAATAAATGTCGGTAATAATGACTTCATTCGCTTCACTAAACGCACGGCTGAACGCATCTAGCAGGAAAAAGGTACGGCTGTAGCGTTGCGGCTGGAACACAGCAATAATACGCTTGCCTGTCGCTCTTGCTGCACTAATCGTAGCCTCAATCTCTGTTGGATGATGCGCATAGTCATCAATAATCAGAATGTCATTGCTTTCACCCAGCACTTGAAAACGGCGCTTGGCTCCGTGAAATTCCAGAATGGAAGCAGCGATTTGATCGAATGGAATCCCTGCTTCCAAGCACGAAATTACAGTAGCCATCGCATTGTACATGTTGTGTCTACCCGGTACAGACAATTCGATCGTTCCGAGCGCTGTCCCTTTACGGCTCATGGTAAAGCTTAATCGACGGTCGCCTAATTGGATATCTGTCGCCATATAATCTGACTCATGCTCCACTCCGTAGGTAATGACCCGAGTTTGAAGCTGCGGTATCATCTCGCGGATGTTCTGATCATCTGCGCATACAATGGCCGCACCATCTGGCCGTATTTGACTCAAAAACTGTACATAGGCGCTTTTCAAACGATTAAAGTCGCCATCGTAATTTTCCAAATGATCTGCTTCGATGTTGGTTACGATACCTTGCCACGGATGATATTGCAGAAAAGAGCCATCGCTCTCATCCGCCTCAGCAACAACAAACTCGCTTTTACCTGCTTTGGCATTCGTACCCAAATTCGTGATTTCACCGCCAATGATATACGTTGGATCGACATTACATCTCTCCATAACCAAGGCAATCATCGAAGAGGTTGTCGTTTTACCGTGCGCCCCTGCAACAGCCACTCCCTTACGTTCGTTAAGCAAGCGAGCCAGCATCTGTGAACGGTGCAGAGTTGGAATATTCAATTCTTCCGCTGCCACCCGTTCCACATTGTCACGAGACAATGCCGTTGAATAGACGACGATATCCGCACCCGCAATATGTTCAGGGGTGTGTCCGATATATATTTTTGCGCCTTTTGCCGCCAATTTTTCTGTCAGCTCTTGTGATGCCACATCTGAGCCAGTTACGGTATAACCCATCTCCAGCATGACCCGAGCAATCGCGCTCATCCCGTAGCCGCCGATACCGATAAAATGAACATGTTCCGAAGTAATCAACAAATTTCACCAACCTTTTTCCGAATCGGTTTGATACATAAGGGTAGCCCGTACATCCGCAATGAGATACAGCGTGCCGGACACTACCCCCAGATCCTCCGCTTCCGTATGTGACTGAAGCAGGGCAAGAGCCTTTTTCCAGTCACCTTCTACAATAATTTTCAAATCCGTTTTGGCATAAGACGGCCGCAGCTTCTCCACGAGATGAGCCAATTCAGCGGCATCCATTTTGCGGCGAAAATCGGGCTCGGTCAGGATAAGCGTATCCACTAGTGGCAGTATATGCTGCAAGTATGCTTCATGATGCTTGTTTGACAGCATCCCCATCATTAAAACCAATTTTCGGTACGAATACAGCTGAGGGAGACTCTTTGCAAGCGTCTGTGCTCCTTCTGGATTATGAGCTCCGTCAATGACAATTCTCGGCGAGGTGCTGACTTGTTCGAGACGCCCTGCCCAGGCCGTTTGTCTAAAGCCCTTCAGCAGTTCAGCATCGTCCAACACAAAGGCCATATATTGACGAAGAACCTCCAATGCCATCATAGCTCCTGCCGCATTAGCACACTGATGCTCACCTAACAACGCAATGTCGATTTTCATATGTCGGAAGGGTCCCGTGAACGAGAAGATCTGACCCGATTCGTCCCCGTTCAGCCGTTCATACGTAAACTGTTCTCCTGCCAAATACAGGGCAGCTCCCTGTCTTGCCGCCGTTTCCCGTATAACCTGAATAGCCTCGGGTTGGGTAACGCAACTTACGACAGGTACGCCTGGCTTGATAATACCGGCCTTTTCCCTTGCAATCTGATCGAGCGTATCTCCCAGAATATCCGTATGGTCATAGCCTACATTCGTGATGATCGAGACGATAGGACTCACGATATTAGTTACATCCATCCTTCCCCCGAGACCTGTCTCCCATACCACAACATCTGGAAAAGACACCGTAGCATAGTATAGAATAGCCAGCGCTGTCGATACCTCAAACATCGTAGGTGATCCCAATTCACTGGCTGCTATTTCTTTGACCAACGGGTACAAGCGATTGGCAAGCAAAACCAGCGTCTCATCAGGAATATCGGTCCCGTTGAATTGAAAACGGTTCGTAAAACGTGTGATGTACGGAGACGTAAAAGTCCCGACATCGTAACCGCATTTCATTAGGACGGAGGTCAGAAAAGCACAGGTTGAGCCCTTGCCATTGGTACCCGCAACATGCACAAATTTCAAATGACGCTGCGGGTCACCCAACATACTCATTAGCTGTTCGATTCGTTCCAGTCCGGGTCTGATTCCAAACGGAATTAATCCGTTAATCCATTCCACTGCTTCATCATAGCTTTGTAAAGGAGCAGCTTCGCTGCCCTTGTTTGTATCTGACATCCTCTTCACCTTCAGGTCATTTTATAGTGAGTGAAATTATCCCTTGAGTTCTTCAATACGTGCGATAACTTTGGCGCGCTTATCTGAGTAATCAGCTTGTTTCGCCTTCTCTTCCTCGATGACTTTGGCTGGTGCCTTAGCCACGAAACCTTGGTTGGAAAGCTTTTTCTCCACGCGCTCCACTTCACTGTTCAAATGCTGAAGCTCTTTTTCCAGTCTGCTAATTTCCTGGGCAATATCGAGCAGTCCGGCCAATGGCAGGTATAGCTCTGCGCCGCTGACTACAGATGTCATGGCTTTATCTGGAACGGAGAATTCCAATCCAGCGTCGAATTCGGACGTATTACAGAATCGGCGTACATATTCCGCATTGCGGTTAATGATATCGAGAACGGCTTGATCACCGGGTTTTATGAGCAATTCAACCTTCTTACTCATCGGCACGTTGACTTCAGCGCGGATATTGCGCACGGCGCGAATCACGTCGATCAGCAAATTCATTTCAGCTACCGCATCCTTGTCCTCAAAAGCCGGATCATACACAGGCCAAGCGGCCAGTGTAATCGTTTCGCCTTCATGCGGAAGATGCTGCCATATTTCCTCGGAGATAAACGGCATGAACGGATGAATCATCCGCAGTGTCCGATCCAGTACATATGCCAGTACAGACTGTGTTTTCTTTTTCGCCTCTGCGTTGTCGCCATAAAGGGAAAGCTTCGCAAACTCAATGTACCAATCGCACAAATCATCCCAAATAAAGTTATACAGAAGGCGGCCTGTCTCGCCAAATTCATAAGCATCTATTAGACGCGTAATGTCGCGTGAAGTTTCGTTTAGACGGTGGAGAATCCAACGATCAGCAGTGCTCAAATCACCGGTAATGTCGATATCGGCCGCAGTAACACCCTCCAGATTCATCAGTGCAAAGCGGGATGCATTCCAGATTTTATTGGCAAAGTTGCGGGCTTGCTCCACTCGTTCCCAACGGAAACGAAGATCTTGTCCAGGCGTACTGCTGGTGGAAATCATATAACGCATGGCGTCCGTGCCATATTGGTCGATTACGTCGAGCGGATCAACACCATTGCCGAGGGATTTGGACATTTTTCTACCGTCCGCATCACGAACCAGACCATGCATGAGCACGTCCTTGAACGGAATCTCTTCCGTAAACTCCAGTGCGGTAAAGATCATCCGCGACACCCAGAAATAAATAATGTCATAGCCTGTAACCAGGACATTGGTCGGGTAATAGCGTTGGAGATCCTCAGTCTGCTCAGGCCAGCCCAGTGTCGAAAATGGCCACAAAGCAGAGCTGAACCATGTATCCAGCACGTCCTCATCCTGTTTCAGCTTTCTGCCAGCATATTCAGGCAAGGTTGTAGGGTCCTCTACCGAAACAATAATTTCTCCGGTTTCTTCATCGTACCAAGCTGGAATACGATGTCCCCACCACAATTGACGGGAAATACACCAGTCACGCACATTTTCAATCCAGTGCAGATAAGTCCGTTCAAAGCGATCCGGTACAAAGTTTACGCCGTTGCCAGCCTTCTGCACTTCAATCGCTTTAGCTGCCAGAGGCTTCATTTCCACGAACCATTGTGTAGACAGATAAGGCTCTACAACTACACCTGTACGCTCGCTGTGACCTACCTGGTGCACATGCTCTTCAATACGAATGAGTACGCCCTGCTCCTTCAGATCAGCGACGATTTGCTTACGGCAATCGCTGCGATCAAGGCCCTGATATTTGCCTGCCTCGGCATTCATCGTTCCTGTTTCGTCCATTACCGTAATTTGTGGCAGCTGGTGACGTTGCCCCATTTCAAAGTCATTCGGGTCATGAGCTGGTGTAATTTTAACCGCGCCGCTACCGAAATCTTTATCTACATAATCGTCCGCAATGATTAGAATTTCCCGCCCGATAATCGGAAGCACCAGTGTTTTGCCGATCATTTGCTTATACCGTTCATCTTCCGGATGTACAGCAACAGCTGTATCGCCCAGCATCGTTTCAGGACGGGTAGTGGCTACCGTAATAAATCCGCTACCGTCTTTCAGTGGATATTGAAGGTGATACAGATTGCCGTTCACCTCTTTGTATTCGACTTCAATGTCCGACAATGCCGTACGTGCAGCAGGGTCCCAGTTAATAATGCGTTTACCGCGATAGATCAGGCCTTTTTTGTACAGCTTTACGAATACCTCGCGTACTGCTTGGGACAGCCCCTCATCCAGCGTAAAGCGCTCACGAGAATAGTCGAGAGAAAAACCCATTTTCTCCCATTGATTATGGATATTATCCAAATAAAGATCCTTCCATTCCCATACCTTCTCCAAAAACTTCTCGCGGCCCAAGTCATAGCGTGTCAGACCTTCTTCGCGCAGCTTTTGCTCTACCTTAGTTTGCGTAGCAATACCCGCATGGTCTGCCCCTGGCAGCCACAAGGCATCATAGCCCTGCATACGCTTGGCGCGGATAATAATATCCTGCAAGGTAAAATCAAGAGCATGTCCAATATGCAGCATGCCTGTCACATTCGGTGGTGGAATAACGATTGTAAAAGGCTCTGCCTCCGGATGTTGTCCGGCGCGGAAATAGCCTTTCTCCATCCACGTTTTGTACCATTTTTGCTCTGCTGATTTTGGATCATACGTTGTTGGCATTTCCAAGGTTGTCTTGTTGTCTTGTTCTGACATATCAGGATACCCCCATGATTTTTCAATTGGCAAATAAAAAAAGCCCTTCATCCTCAAAGGACGAAAGGCTGTTCTTTCGCGGTACCACCTTTGTTTCACCCCTCGTGTATGTATCCACTGATCCATTACACATGGTGTGACACTTTATGCAGATAACGGTTGCGGACCGGCCTTATTCTACCGTGAACCTCGTACCTTCCGTTGGAATGAAATGAGGAACCGTTCAAACAGGCGACTCCCGGGTGACTTCGGCCAGTAGCTTCCTGCGGAACCTCACAGCGCTGCAATTCCACTCTCTGAAGGGCTTGCTGCCTACTCTTCCCGATCTCAGTCTTTCAATAGCTATACCACATCATACATTTCCCATTGACTATAGTCAACACCCGCTGCGCATTTTTCAGCTGCTGAATCAAGGGATGTACAATACCTGACCTTCTTCCACATGATGCTCCGCCAATCTGTTATACAATTGAAGCTCCCGTGTACTGAGCTGATAGCGGTCAGCTATCGTTTCCAGTGTATCCTCACGTTGCACGATGCATAAGCGGACCTTGCGGAAAGGCGTTTCATCCTGCGTATGGAAAAACAGGTTTTTCCACTTGGCATCCTCTCGCTCTTCTTCGGCTTTCTGATCCTGTTCCTGCGGCTGTTGCTCCAATTGAGACTGGTATTCCGCTTCCTTCACCGAACGGCTGGATTGGAGCAACGATGAGTAGACAACCGTGTCCGGCTCGTCTGCTCCTTCGTCCTTTTTGCTGTTGAGCGCCACACGCATCTCTGGCTTCTCGTCGGGAAAGGTATCATGGACCGCATGATCCACCTGTTCTGACGCTTCAGGCCTAAAATCATTCACCTGGCTCGTGTCCAATTGCGGCTCCAGATAGCCCCCCGGCTCTGCTGAGGAATGATCTTCAGACTGCAAAGGATCATGCACCACATCAGAAGATGCAGCAGATACCTTCGGTTCACTTCCCGTCCATGCTTCCTCCTGCTGAAATCCCCATACTTCCGGTGCAGCATGCTCGTGCTTTATCTCGGGGGGGCTATCTTCAACCGCTTTCCCCGTCCAAGTCTCATTGAATCGATTGGAGTCTACAGCTGGTTCATAAGCTTGCTCTTCCGATAACAAATTCCGTTCTTCATGGTCCAGTGACGGCTGTTCCCAGGAAGCAAACTCCTGTTGAGTAGAATAACCACCTTCCTGCCGATGCTCTCCATCATTGGGAAAAGATTGAGTCGGATGCTCGGGTGCATGCACCACGGTAAATTCCTCATCCAGCCAAACCGCCGTCTCCTCGGCATGCGAGCTTTCCACCCCATGCAACGAAAGAACGCCAGTGATATTCAGACTACGCAAGGAGAGCAGGTCCACATCAAAATTTTCAATTTCGACTGAAATATCTTCCAATCTTCCTACCCGGTTCAGCGGAATGGTAATTTCCACGGGTATCATATGATGAAGCTCGTTCGTTACCTCTTCAGGTGTACGGTACACGCCCTCCAGCAGCAAATGCCCTCGCAAAGCGGCATGGTCGCCGTGGGTTACAACCTGAATGCGTGGCAGAAGCTCAATTTCCTCCAACTCAGCAATCCCGGCAGCTTCCTCCGTCAAATGAATGCGTTCATAAATATCAAAACGCAAGCCTTGCGGCTGATCATTCTGTTGTTTATTCAAGGATGGCATCCTCCTTTGGGCAGCCTCCGCACATCCTCTGACTCCTGTCAGGCGCACGGAAACTCCATATTGCAAACCGTTTCTAGGTTCAAGTATATGCGCCAAAATAGAAGGCATGCCATCTTTTATAGCTGTTTGTACAGCTTTTGCAAATCATCCGGCCAAGCATCCGCCACGGTAATCGTATCGTCGCTGAGCGGATGACGGAAGGTAAGACGCTCTCCATGCAGCGCCTGCCTGCCAAAATCAGCCGCCCTGCCTCCGTATAATACATCCCCGAGCAGCGGGAAGCCAGCATGACTAAGATGAACGCGAATCTGATGGGTTCGGCCGGTATCCAATGTCAGATATACAAGACTGATCGCGCTTGGACCACTCCCCCATACCTCACCAAGTTCCACATGGGTAACTGCCTTTTGTCCCGTCGGAGATACACGGCGACGCTGCTTGTGATGCCTGTCCTTGCCAATCGGCCAATCCAATGTCCGCAGCGATGCAGGTACTTCCCCTCGTACCCAAGCGACATAACGGCGGTCGATATCCTTGGCTCGCATTTGCTCGTCCAGCTTGAGCAACGCGAATTCATTTTTGGCATATAGCACCGGGCCTGTCGTATCCACATCCAGACGATGCACATGTCGTACCGCTGCATGAATGCCATTGATTTCATAATAGGATGCGACAGCATGATCCAGCGTCAGCGGACCATCCTTTACACCGCCGTCTGGATGGACCGCCATACCTGCTGGTTTGTATACAACCAGGCAAAAATCGTCCTCATACAGTACCTTCAAATCATACCAACGAGGGATGACGCCAAGATCCATTACAGGAAAAAGGGCCAGCCGTAGCCGGTCCCCTGTAAGTTCAATCCCTTTTTCGTGCCGTAGTCTGCGCCACAGCTTGTCTGGTAAACCCAAACGGTTCAGCAACCAGTCGTCTACAGCCTCAGCGTGGTCTACAATCTCAACGCGATTTTTATCAGCTGCAATTTCCCGTCCTGGTGTGATTTCCAGCCAAGGTCCCCTTCTTTTCCAGCTACCTTGCCAGCTCATAGACGTTTGAGCGCGCGATAGTTCGCTTCAATAGTGGCGTCAATATCCCCAACCGTATGCACACCTGATACAAACATGCCCTCGAATTGAGATGGAGCCACACTGACTCCCTCATTCACCATTTCGGTAAAATAACGGCGGAAGTGATCCTGATTACTCGTTTTAGCCGTATCAAAATTAACAACCTTCTCGTCCGTAAAAAATGGACACACCATGGAACCTACACGGTTGATCGTGACTGGAATACCCAGCTCACGCGCGTTACGTTCGAATCCAGCCTGAAGCTGTGCTGCCCGCTCTTCCAGCCGATCATATACTTCTGGTGTCAGCAATTTAAGTGTCGAATAGCCTGCTGCCATAGCCAATGGATTTCCGCTCAGCGTACCCGCTTGGTAGATTGGCCCGGATGGTGCGATTTGCTCCAGAATGTCGCGACGTCCGCCGTAAGCACCTACAGGCAGTCCACCACCAATAACTTTGCCCAGACACGTAAGATCCGGCGTCACACCAAAGTGTCCTTGAGCGGAATGAAGACCCACCCGGAATCCAGTCATCACTTCATCAAAAATCAGCAGACTTCCATATTGCCGGGTTACCTCACGCAAACCTTCCAAAAATCCAGGCTGTGGCGGTACAACACCCATATTGCCTGCTACCGGCTCGACAATAATCGCGGCAATCTCTTCGCCAAATTTCTCAAAAGCCAGCTTCACCGAAGCCAAATCATTATAAGGAACGGTGATCGTATGTGTGGCCACGACTTCCGGTACACCCGGACTATCGGGCAGACCTAATGTCGCAACACCAGAGCCTGCTTTAATCAGCAAGCTGTCCGCATGACCGTGATAAGAGCCTTCAAATTTAAGGATTTTGCTGCGTTTCGTAAATCCACGTGCAAGTCGTATCGCACTCATGGTCGCCTCGGTTCCCGAGTTGACCATACGAACAAGTTCCATAGAAGGAACACGCTCACATACGAGCTTAGCCATTTCAGTTTCCGCCAACGTGGGTGCGCCGAAGCTGGTTCCTTTTACAACAGCAGCCTGTAAAGCTTTAACCACTTCGGGATGTGCATGGCCCATAATAAGCGGTCCCCATGAACATACATAGTCTATGTAGGATTGACCGTCGATATCATATACACGCGATCCTTCCCCACGGTCGATATATACTGGCGTAATGCCCACGGATTTAAAAGCCCGAACTGGACTGTTTACGCCACCCGGAATATATTGTTTTGCCTCATCAAAGGCTACTTTAGAGCGCGTATCCTTACGAACTGTTCGTTGCTCGTCATTCATTTTGACCACTCCTGTTTTTTTTAAAATTACACTTATTGCTTCAACCATCTTGCTGCATCCTTGGCGGAATAGGTAATAATCATATCCGCACCTGCACGCTTCATGCTTGTCAGAATCTCCATCACCATTGCTTTTTCATCAATCCAGCCTTGAAGGGCTGCCGCTTTGACCATCGCATATTCACCGCTGACGTTGTAAGCCACCAAAGGCAGATCAAATTGATCCTTAATGGTGCGCATCACGTCCAGGTAAGAAAGAGAAGGCTTAACCATCAGCATGTCCGCACCCTCAAGCACGTCAGATTCTGCTTCTCGCAACGCTTCACGCGCATTGGCAGGGTCCATCTGATAGGATTTGCGGTCACCAAACTGCGGGGCAGAATCTGCGGCTTCCCGGAAAGGACCGTAAAAAGCAGACGCATATTTGACGGAATACGACATAATCGGAATATGTGAGAAACCTTCCTGATCCAGTCCTTGCCGAATGGCCTGCACAAAACCGTCCATCATATTGGATGGGGCAATAATATCCGCGCCTGCTTTAGCCTGGGAAACTGCTGTACGTACCAGCACTTCTAGGGATTCATCATTCAATACTTCGCCACATACCTCACCATCATGTTCATGCATGTGTACCATACCGCAGTGTCCATGATCCGTAAATTCACACAAACAAGTGTCGGCTACAACCAGCAGCTCGGGATAGCGGGACTTGATCAAACGAGTAGCCTCCTGCACAATCCCATCGTCCGCAAAAGCCGAAGTCCCCAAACTATCTTTGGTTTCCGGTATGCCAAACAAGAGCACAGCAGGAATGCCCAGCTCGCTAATTTCCTTCAGTTCTTCCTCCAGCTGATCCAGAGAAAAACGGTATACGCCAGGCATGGAGCTAATCTCCTGCTTCACCCCAGTGCCAAATGTTACGTAGATCGGTTGAATAAAATCAGTCGGACTCAATACAGTCTCACGCACCATACTGCGGATCGCAGCCGACTGGCGCAAACGACGATGTCTCGTAAAAGGTACACTCATGATTGCAAACCTCCATATTTTTATACATTCATTTGGTAAAAGCACAAATTATAATGTCACTATAGTACTTGATTGTTTCCAGTCACATAGCGATTGGATCAGACTTTCAATGGTCGCCTTCTCCGACATAAAGCTGACGGTCAAACCGGCCTGGGTAGCCGTCTCACCAGTCAAGGGACCAATTACAGCAATCGTAACTCCCTCCAGCAGCGACACTGGATCATCTACCCCCATTTGCCTGAGCGCTTCCAGAAAAAAGGTTACGGTTGAGGAACTGGTAAAAGTAATGGCGTGAATGGCGCGTTCCTCAAGCAGCTTGAGCAACTCATCATCCTGAGTGTTGGCCGCCAGCACCGTCTGATACAGATTAGCCTCGGTCACCTCAAGCCCTATCTCTCTTAGCTTTTCTGACAGCCAAGACCGAGCGAGATCACCTCTGGGAAGGAATACGTTCTGCCCTACCTGCAAATCCTGTTTAAACGCTTCGAGCAAGCCCTCTGCCTGAAAAGGACCTTCGATCTGTTCTGCCATGATTCCATGCGTTCGAAGTGCGGCTGCTGTAGCTGGACCAACTGCAGCAATACGCGCTTTGAACAGCGCACGTACATCCATGCCCTGCTCCTCTAAGTGATTAAAGAAGTATTCCACTCCATTAACGCTGGTAAAAAACACCCAATCGTATTCAGGCAGTCGGGCAAATGCCTTTTTAATTTGTTGTTTCGTCGGCTCGTCCGAAGGGACTACCGTCTGGATGACAGGGAATTCATAAGGCTCGCCACCGAGCTCCTCAATCCGGCGAACCAAACTGCTGGCCTGGGCGCGTGCACGGGTAACTAAAATCCGCTTGCCGAATAGAGGCATATCCTCAGCCCATTTTAACTGTTCACGCTGATTGACCACTTCTCCAACAACGATGACAGCGGGAGGCTGAAAATTAGCAGCCTTTACCTTGGCCTCGATATCCGCCAGCGTACCCACCAGTGTATCCTGCTCCGCACGGGTTCCCCAACGAATCAAAGCCACGGGTGTATCCGACGGTTTGCCGTGTTTCATCAGTTGCTCACTGATGTAGCCAATCTTCGCCACACCCATCATAAAGATCAGTGTGCCCGTTGCATTCGTTACTTTATCCCAATGAATACTTTTATCGAGTTTATCCGGACTTTCATGCCCCGTAATGATAGACAGCGATGAGGCCATATCCCGGTGTGTAACCGGAATGCCCGCATAGGCGGGTACGCTGATTGCTGAAGTAATGCCGGGTATGATTTCATAGGAAATACCGTGTTTACGCAGCAGCCCAGCTTCCTCTCCAACCCGACCAAAGATGGTAGGGTCTCCCCCCTTGAGCCGAACAACCGTTTTTCCTTCCAACGCCAAGTCCACCAGCAACTGATTGATTTCCTCTTGCTTCATGGTGTGACGATCCGGCAGCTTGCCGACATATATTTTTTGCGCACCTGGCTTCATCAGCCCCAAGAGGCGCGGACTTGCCAGTCTGTCATATACAATGACATCACCCAGTTGAATACATTCCCATCCCTTGACCGTAATTAATCTTGCGTCTCCGGGCCCTGCGCCAACTAAATATACCTTCCCCGCCATATCATCATCCCCTTACCTGTGCCAGAATCTGTTCTGCTCCCTTGGCAATCAAGCTGGACGCTACCGCTTCTCCCAGCTTTTGCGGATCTTCTCCCTGGAGCGTTTCTTTCAAAATAATCTCGCCATCCGGCGAGCCTACCATGCCCGTAAGGCGGATTTCTTGACCAGCCCAGACGGCATGAGCCCCAATCGGCACTTGGCACCCCCCATTCAGTACACCAAGAAAGGTTCGTTCTGCAGCAACCGTAGCCGAAGTATCCCGGTCATTGTAAAGACGCAACAATGACAGCAGCTCTTCATCGTTGGCGCGACATTCAATACCGAGCGCTCCCTGTCCTACAGCCGGCAAACAGGCTTCCTCTGGAATATAGGCTGTAATTCGCTCTTTCCAGCCCATTCGGTGTAAGCCTGCCGCTGCCAAAATAATGGCATCAAACCCTTCCGTCTCCAGCTTTTTCAGACGGGAATCAATATTTCCACGTACAGGCTCTAATTGTAGATCAGGTCGCATGGCTTTGATTTGACTGGCCCGGCGCAAACTGCTCGTGCCTACTTTTGCTCCTTGAGGCAAATCCTCCAGGCTCTTGGCCCCGAGTGTAACGAGGCAATCACGTGGGTCCTCTCGGCGCGGTACAGCGCCGTTCACAAGACCTTCCGGCAATTCGGACGGCATATCCTTCATACTATGTACTGCCATATCAATCTCACCAGCCAGCATGGCCTGCTCGATTTCTTTGACAAAAAGTCCTTTGCCGCCTACTTTCGACAAGGTCACATCCAATATTCGATCGCCCTTGGTCAGTATTTTTTTCACGTCAAACTGCAAAGCCAATCCATGCTCCGCGCACAGCGCATTCAAATCCTCAATGACATGACCGGTCTGCGTTAGCGCAAGCGCGCTCTGTCTGCTCCCTACCACAATTGTTCGCATGTTATTCCTCCTGATTTTGCGCAATCCATAGGTCTATCTCTTTTTCGGTCCAAGCAACAAATTCATGACGTCGTATTTGATCCAAAATTCCGCTGTTCGCCAAACGCCTCAGAAGTTTGGCTCTCTGCTGCGGAGAACTTACAGTACGTTTGATAATCTGTCTCATTTCGTACATAAAATCCAGATATGGCTCATATTCACTACCAAATAATGTATCTAAAGCTGATGTAATATCGGTGGTCACAGCCGGGCCTGCCCCTGCAGTGGAAACACTGATCGTCAGCCTCCCCCGCCGAAGGATGCCTGGCGTTATAAAGTCAGTCTCTTCCAACCGGTCCGCCACATTTACCAGTATACCCCTTTGTCTGGCCTCATGCGCAACTGCATGATTCACTTCTCTCTGATTCGCCGTTGCATATACAAGAAAGGCTCCCTGGAGGTCGCCCTCGCGATATACGCGATTTACCCAGTGGAGCTGCTTGTGATCGGCCAGAACCTGTAAATCCGGCGTTATATTCGGGCTGATGACGGTAATGCATGCCCCGCTTTCTATCAGCCCCTTTACCTTGCGTTCTGCTATACTACCGCCACCTACAACACAACAGATCTTATTTTTACAATTCAACGAGATGGGGACAAAATATTGCAAACGGTATTCACTCTCCCGTCCACTGATGAAATACAGACCAGGAATTCAGCAAAAAGTTAAGAATTAATAGCGTATAGCCCACTAATGCCCACTTTGCCATCACGAGGCCTGAACGCTGATTCAATCTTTTGCTCACTAAAAATACAATATACACGCACAAGGCTATCGCTGTCATCATCACTTTGGTATCCAGTAAAAGACGCCAACGCTGCTCGGCAATAATAGAAATGACTGCAACGACAATGGAGACTCCGAGTAAAGGAGTACCGATCAAGAGGGCCTTATGCGTATACCGATCCATCATTTCGAGACTAGGCAGACGCCTGATCGTATCATTCCATTTTTTTACTTTCAATTTACGATGCAAAAACAGATATAAGCCCGAAAATACAGCCGCTACCGTCATTGCTACAAAACCGAGATTAGCCAACGCAATATGAATGAGAAGCAGCCCATGCACTGTATGCCAATTTGCGAGCGGGTTGTCGGTGGGCTCCATCCATATTTTATTGAGTACAAGCACTGCGAAGCTAATAATATTAAGCAGCAATACCGCAAATTCGGAACGATGATAACGTGACAAAATCAAAGAAATCAGCACTAAAATAAAGGAAAACAGAAATAAAAAGTCGTAGGTCACAAAAATAGGAAGGTGCCCCTCGTTCCAGGTTCTTATTCCCATATATACAAGCTGGAGCAAAAGAACGACAACAAGAAGCCCTGTACCTGTCCGTTTGGCATTCGCATTACGTCGAATCCCATCCGAGAATACAAACAGAAGGCTCAGGGCAAAAACATAAATCATTGAATCATATATCAGCATGCCTGAAGCCACGTCTGTTCACCTACCCTTACAGGCCGGCCGGCGCTAACGACGCTGGCGAGGCTTGAACCTGACCAGATGTTTCATGAACACCGGCCTCCGGTTTCATTAACGCGGATGCATCGCTTTTATCTACTTTCTGAGCGGCGTCCTCCAAACGATCCTCCAGAGCAAAAATGTGGCTAAACATCTCCAACGCCTCATTCCCCTGCTTTTGGACTGCCAATTCCTTCACCCGATTGATCGGATCATGCATCATCTGGTTCAGCATGCTCTTCGTCAAGCGGCTAATCACTTTGCGTTGCCGTTCATCCAGCTCTGGAAGCTTGTTGAACAAGCTTTCCAGTGTATCCTGGTGTACGGATTCCGCTTTTTCCTGTAAAGCACGAATCACAGGGCGCACTCCCATCGTTTTCAACCATTGATAAAATTCGCTAAGCTCGCCTTCGATCATATGCTCGATTTTGGTTGCCTCGGTACGACGCATTTCCAGATTGCTTTCCACGATACCTTCCAAATCATCAATATCGTATAGAAAAACGTTCGATAATTCTCCAATAGCCGGTTCCAGATCACGCGGAACCGCGATATCGATCATAAACAAAGGGCGGGACTGACGTCGTTTCATGCTGGCTTCAACCCGATCCCGATCGAGTATATATCCTTGGGCACCTGTCGAGCTGATCACAATGTCCACATCGGTCAACCGATTAATGCCTTCCTCCATCGTAACCGGCGTTCCGTGAAACTTGGAGGCCAGATCTTCCGCACGAGACAAGGTCCGATTCGCCACAATAACCTCAGCTGCTCCGCCACTGTAAAGATGCTTAACGGTAAGCTCGCTCATTTTACCTGCACCGAGAATCAGCACTTTCTTATCAGTAAACATACCAAAAATTCGCTTGCCCAGCTCAACTGCTGCATAGCTGACAGATACGGCGCTTTCTCCAATAGACGTCTCCGAATGGGCACGTTTGCCCAATGTGACGGCTTGCTTAAACAACATATTAAACCACGTAGCCGTAATTTTTTGTGATTGAGCCTGAAGAAAAGCATTCTTCACCTGTCCCAAAATTTGAGTTTCCCCAATGACCATCGAATCAAGACCACATGTCACCCGGAACAAATGCCGGATCGCTTGCTCGTCCTCATATATATATAAATGCTGTGTAAATTGATCACGCGGAATGCCGAACCATTGCTCCATAAAACTGCGTATAAAATAACCGCACATATGAAGGCGGTCTACCACGACATATATTTCAGTTCGATTGCAGGTTGCGACAACTACGCCCTCCAACACACTTTTAGTAAGTTTGAGTTGTTCCAGCGCTTTTGGTAAATCTTGTTCTGCAATTGTAAAACGCTCTCTGACTTCCACAGGCGCCGTACGATAATTCAACCCAACAACGACGATGTGCATTGCAAATTCACCTGCCTAAACTGTAATAAGAATAACTACTGGTCTCATAAACTATGTTAATTATATCACAGAAGTCCGAATCTCCTTGGACTGTTTTATGAATTGTTTATGAAAATTATATGGCTTACATCAACATCTGACACGCTCTGTATCATTTGATTTAGTGAGAACCACTTTTAAAACAAATAACCATGGAAAATTCCATGGTTATGATATAGGACACGCAAATAGCTCCATAAGAAACGAATTACACCAATTCAGCGCGCTTGCTCTCCGGTGACTCCACCTGAAGCTCTCCCAGGCCGCGAATCAGCTTCTTCGCATATGTTCTTTCCGGTTTTAGGACGGATACCAGGTAATCGATAGCCAGTTGCGGATCAACAGTCTCACCGCAGGTATAACAATCAATAGCGGCAAATCCTCTCTCAGGATACGTATGAATAGAGAGATGACTCTCCGACAACAGTACAAGCACAGTAGCTCCCTGTGGTTCAAATTGCTTGGATTGAACAGACATCACCGTTGCTCCGCAAGCTTCAGCAGCCTCAACTAATTGAGTTTCCAAAAACTGCGCATTATTTAGCAATTCAAACTCAACACCCCAAGTATCTACGGCAACGTGTCTTCCGAAAGTTGAGTATTCCAATTCCATCTTTCGGTTCCCCCTTCCTAGGAATAAAATGTTTGAAAAAAATTTCATCCGCTAGGACCTACGTCATTCACTTCCCGAGGGATAACCTCTCGCAACATTCAATGTCCTGAGTGAATCCTGGTTCCTATATTCATTTTCAACGAGATTAAAAATAACATCAATGTACAGCAAATGCAATCATTTTTTTGGAATAAAAAAGCCCCTTCCCGTAGCGAAAGGGACTGCTCTGCATAACGATTCATTTCTGCATGCCCAAGCCAATTTAAGCTTCCAGTGCAAACAACCTGGAGCAGTTCATCCGAAGCTTGTGGTCAATCTGTTCCAGCTCCGAGGACGTTCGAGCCAGATTCCGTTGATCTAGTAACGAATTAATGAGATCATACACGGCTGATATTTCATTTTCCACGTTTTGATGCTGAAAAAGCTGTTGTAGTTCATGTACCGTATTCTTATACTCGAACACCAGCTTGGTGCCTTCGCCATTCTTTTCCATAATTTTACGAACAGTGCCTTCGTTATAAAAATACACCATCGTGAATCCTTGATACATCCGGTAAACAATCCCCTCACCCTTAAAGCGGATAAAAAGTTTGCGTATAAACAAGGTTAGTTGCGGATGAATTAAGCGGCAAGTTAATTCACAGACATATTCTCCCTCTCTGGCTTCAAAAAACAAATGAACTTCCTCACCCGCAGCATGCTCCAGAACGATTTCCTGACCCCCGTTATCCAGCACTTTAATTCGGTAATGCACTTGGTGATCATCCACTGCCTGCAAAAATTCATCCATTTGAGTTTCCGACAAGGTCAAAGTGGTTTTTACATACTCTGTGGCTAACCGCTGAGCCATACCAATCTCCTCAATTCTTTCCTGAACCTAAAGTTCGAGCTTTACCATTTATTATACATCAGACCAATAACGCTTTTCTTTCGGACCAATCCATAAAAATCGGTCATTCATGAGAAATAAACGGAAAATACCTTCATTGGGGTGCTATTATCCCCCATATGCTCACTTTTCTGCTAGAAATCCGCGTGATTGCTCCGTTATATACATTATTCCTACCAGCTTAATAAGTTTTAATTATTTTGAAATTTATACATCACTCTGAATTCTACACACTACGAAAAAGGACGCCACAAGGGCGCCCTACATTTATAATTCCGTCTGTTCTTCGTCGTCATTCCCTATATAGCCGGAGATGACAGACCACAGTTCTTCCTTACCCATACCTTCTTCGGAGGAAAAGGGGATGAACAATCCCCCAGGGAGTATTCCAAGTTCCTGCCTAATGACTTTATAATGCTTTTCCCGTCGTGTTTTGGGGATTTTATCTGCCTTTGTACCTACAACACAAACGGGAAGCCCGTTATGACGCAGCCAATCATACATCATGATATCATCCTTGGACGGCGGATGGCGCAAATCAACCATTTGAAGCACCAGCTTGAGCTCCTCCCGCTCCAGCAAATAAGACTCAATCATCTGCCCCCAGGCTTTGCGAGACGTTTTGGATACTTTAGCGTAACCGTAGCCGGGAAAATCGACAAAATAGAGATCATCATTAATCCGGTAATAATTAAGCTGTTGGGTTTTCCCCGGCGTAGAACTGGTACGCGCCAAATTTTTGCGGTTAATCATCCGGTTAATCAGTGAAGACTTTCCGACATTAGAGCGCCCTGCCAGAGCGATCTCTGGCAAAGCGTCTACTGGAAACTGACTGGGACCAACCGCACTAATAATAAATTCTGCTTTTGTTACTTTCATTGTGTCCTTAATTCCTCTCTAATGTACCCTTGCCTGCTCAACCAAAGCATGCTTTAGTACCTGATCCATATGGGCAACAGGAACAAATTCAACATCCTGTCGGATACTGTCGGGAATATCCTTTAAATCCCGTTCATTATCTTTGGGAAGTAGAATTTTTTTGTAGCCTGCCCGGTGAGCTGCCAACGATTTCTCTTTCAAACCACCAATCGGCAACACGCGACCGCGCAGGGTAATTTCGCCCGTCATCGCCACATCCTTCGATACATGACGGTTGGTCAAGGCCGAAATCAACGCCGTAGCAATGGTGATTCCCGCAGAGGGTCCATCCTTCGGAATCGCTCCCTCAGGAATATGAATGTGAATGTCGTTTTTCTCATAAAAGTCCGGTTCAATACCCAGTTCAATCGTTTTGGAACGAGTATAGCTGAATGCCGCCTGTGCGGATTCCTTCATCACGTCTCCAAGCTTACCCGTAAGAATCAGTTTACCGCTGCCGGGTACGACTGTCACTTCAATCATCAGCGTTTCACCACCGACCTCTGTCCATGCCAAGCCTGTAACCGTACCGATCTGATCCTCCAGCTCCGCTACGCCGTAACGGAATTTGGCGATCCCCAAATAATCTTTCAGATTATCCGGTGTGACTTGAATCGGTCCTTCCCCACCGGATACAACTGACTTCGCAGCCTTACGGCATAGGGAAGCCAGTTGCTGTTCGAGATTCCGTACCCCAGATTCACGGGTATATTCGCGAATGACACGCAGCAGCGTATCCTCCCCGATAACCAACTGCTCCTCTTCCAAGCCATGCTCTCTCTTCTGCTTGGGCAATAGATACCGATTGGCAATCTCCAGCTTCTCCAGTTCGGTGTAACCAGGAATATAAAGTGTCTCCATACGGTCCATGAGCGGGCGCGGGATATTGTGTGCAGCATTGGCTGTTGTCACAAACATCACGTTGGATAGATCAAATGGCAACTCAACAAAATGGTCGCTGAACGTATTGTTTTGTTCGGGATCAAGCACTTCCAGCAATGCAGCTGAAGGGTCTCCCCGAAAATCGGAAGCCATTTTATCAATCTCATCCAGCAAAAAGACCGGATTAGACGTTCCTGCCGTCTTCATTCCCTGAATGATACGCCCAGGCATCGCACCAACATAGGTCCGGCGATGACCGCGAATTTCCGCTTCATCCCGCACGCCACCGAGGGAGATGCGGACAAATTCCCGTCCCATGGATTTGGCAATCGAACGAGCCAGCGAGGTCTTACCAACCCCTGGCGGACCTACGAGACATAGAATCGGTCCCTTAATGGTCTTTACCAGCTTGCGCACAGCCAAGTACTCCAGCACCCGTTCCTTGGGTTTATCCAGTCCGTAGTGGTCTTGATTCAGCACCTCCTCGGCCTTGGCAATATCGAGGTCATCATCGGTAAACGTATTCCATGGCAAGCTTAACAGCCAATCGACGTAATTGCGAATGACGCCACCCTCGGCGGAGCTTGCAGGCATTTTTTCCAGACGGTCGATTTCCTTTTCGATCTTTTCTTTCACTGAAACAGGCAACTCCAGCTCACTCAACTGATTGCGCAGCTCTTCAACTTCCCCTGCACGGCCTTCCTTCTCGCCAAGCTCCTTCTGAATCGCCTTCATTTGTTCACGCAGATAATATTCCTTCTGCGTCTTTTCCATTTGCTTTTTCACGCGCTGGTTGATTTTACGTTCCAGCTCCAGAACCTCGCGCTCGTTGTTCAAAATATCCAGAAGCTTCTCCAGACGCTGAGTTACGTCGATTGTCTCCAGAATATCCTGCTTTTCCTTAATTTTGAGCGTCAGATGGCTTGTGATTACGTCTGCCAGCCGTCCAGGCTCCTCAATATCGGATACCGCAGCAAGTGTCTCGGGCGTTACCTTTTTGGACAGATTGATATAATGCTCGAACTGGGTCAGTACAGTACGCATAAGCGCATCCGTCTCAGGCTGCACATTTTCTGCCTCATGCAGTTCCTTGGCCAGTACCTCGTAATATTCTTCATTGTCCGTATATTGAATAATCTCGGCACGTTCCAGCCCCTCCACCAGCACCCGAATCGTTCCGTTAGGGAGCTTGAGCATCTGGCGCACCTTGGCTACCGTGCCGACTCGAAAAATATCCTCTTGTGTGGGTTCTTCAATATTTACCTCTGATTGAGAACACAGGAGAATCAAATTGTCTTCAACCATCGCTTTTTCCAAAGCCTTGACCGATTTTTCCCGGCCCACATCGAGATGCAGAACCATGCTCGGGTAGACCAGAAGTCCTCTTAAAGGCAGCAAAGGAAAACGACGACCTTTTGTCTTGGTGGGTCCCATCGCTTTCGCACCTCCAGTGATTCTCAGGTTCCGGATTTTACAATCCTCACGTTGTTATCTTTCATATTTTATCAAATGTTAAATAAAAAAACCAATGAAAGGGTCGCTTATTAGCAAGATCCTGTATCAGATATCGCCCCATTATGCGTTCCATCAGCCTGTAACAACGAAGATTGGGCTGGGCGAAAAGTCTCAATTGGCGCATGCACAGGTGATTCCGACGTCATTGCTTCCCCGAACACATGGCGGAATACTTCGGTAACCGACTGTACGGGGATGACTTGTAAGCCCTCAATACTGTCAAAAAGAGCTTGCCAGTTTTCCTGGGGAATGATCACTTTTTTGGCTCCTGCCTGAAAAGCCGCCTCGACCTTGGCTAATACGCCGCCAATCGGTTTGACACGGCCGTGGATGCTAACCTCTCCAGTCATCGCAATTTCGTGATCCACCGGAATTCCCCGCATGGCGGAAGCAATAGCTGTCGCCATGGCGATTCCTGCCGAAGGACCGTCTACTGGCGTGCCCCCGGGAAAGTTGATGTGCAGATCGTAATTCGACGGAGACAGTCCGATTGTGCGCAAAACGGTCAACACATTTTCCACAGAGCCTTTAGCCATACTCTTGCGGCGCAGTGTACGAGAGCCACCTCCAATTTCCTCCTCATCCACTACTCCCGTAATATTGTAGCTTCCCTTACCTTCAGGAACTGGAACCGCCGTAACCTCAATTTCCAGCAGCATTCCCATATTCGGGCCGTATACAGCTAATCCGTTAACAAACCCGATTTGCGGTAAACCCGGTATCTTTCGATCAGGACGCGGTTGAATTTGGCTGCTTCCCGCAACCCATTCCACATCAGACGCATTGAGACGTTCCCGCTTCTCGGTAAGTGCCAAACCAGCAGCAAGCTGAATCATATTGACGGCCTCCCGACCGTTCGTAGCGTAACGCTGTACAACCTCTACTGCCTCGGGACAAGGCCCAAAGCCCAGCTTGTGGACAGCATCCTCAGCAATACGAGCAATCTCCTGCGGCTGAAGGGCACGGAAATAAATTTCCATACACCGGGAGCGGATGGCAGGTGGAAGTTCATGCGGTGAACGGGTCGTCGCACCTACCAAACGAAAATCCGCTGGCAAACCATTTTGAAAAATATCGTGGATGTAGGCAGGAGTATTTGCATCTTCCGAGTTGTAATACGCACTCTCCAAAAATACCTTGCGGTCCTCCAGCACTTTCAACAGCTTATTCATCTGCGTCGGGTGCAATTCACCAATTTCATCAATGAACAACATGCCACCATGCGCCTTTGTTACAGCTCCAGGCTTGGGTTGCGGAATACCCGCTACCCCCATAGCACCTGCCCCCTGATAAATGGGATCATGCACCGAGCCAATTAACGGGTCCGCAATACCACGCTCATCAAAACGGGCTGTCGTGGCGTCAATCTCCGTGAATTTCGCATCAGCCTTGAATGGAGAGGACAAGTTTTTCTTCGCCTCTTCCAGCACTACGCGCGCAGCAGCCGTCTTCCCTACCCCCGGCGGGCCATAAATAATGACATGCTGGGGATTCGCACTACATAGCGCCGCCTTGAGCGCACGCAGTCCATCCTTCTGCCCGACGATATCCTGTAATGTTGCTGGTCGCGTGCGTTCAGCCAGCGGCTTGGTAAGTGAAATGGAGCGCAGTTTGCGCAGCTTGTCCAACTCCTTCCGGGACTCTCGGTCCACCGCACTACGGTTCGTTTTCTGGCTCCGCAGGAGATTCCAGAAATACAGACCGATGACAATCCCGAAAAACATTTGTACCAACAACAAAATCATAGTCAAGTCCATTGTATTTCCTCCGTTTCTCATCTCAGCAAATTGAAAAATGCCGCTCTATGAAAGACAGTATTTCCTTTTCCACGATAGCTAAACGGCAGTCTCTCAAAAGATCAGGGAGAAAATACAAAAACACCGCGAAGAACAATTCTATAGCAGAACTGTTCTTCACGGCGATGATATCATGACCATAAAGTATGATTATACTTCTGTGCAAAAACTGATTTTGCCTATACTTTCTCAGCTGTATGGCGTTCTTCGCGTCCAGGAATTTTACCTGTCTCTTCATAAGCTTTGACGATGACATCAATTTCTTTTTTCAGTTCATCAACCATATCCGCTTCGGGTACTTTGCGGATCATTTTACCGTAACGGAACAAAAGTCCTTCCCCACGTGCTCCCGCAATGCCGATATCAGCTTCCTTCGCTTCACCGGGACCATTCACTGCACAGCCCAGCACCGAGACTTTAATCGGCACCTTGAGTTTTGCAATATAGTCCTCTACCTCGTTGGCAATAGAGAACAGATCAATGTCCAGACGTCCGCAAGTTGGACAGGAAATCAATGTAGCCGCATTGGTGATCAGTCCAAACGTTTTGAGCAGTTCCCGTGCAACCTTCACTTCTTCCACCGGATCGGCACTGAGCGAAATACGCATCGTGGAGCCGATGCCTGATGCCAGCAAGGCACCCATACCCGCCGCACTTTTAACCGTTCCGGTAAAGAGCGTACCTGCTTCGGTGATGCCCAGGTGGAGCGGATACTTGATAATTTCAGCTGCTTTCGTATAAGCGGCAATCGCCATCGGTACGTCAGACGCTTTCAGAGACACGATAATATCGTGAAAATCAAGCTCCTCCAGAATACCGATATGGTACAGCGCGCTTTCCACCATCGCTTCTGGCGTAGGATAGCCGTACTTATCCAGCAAATGCTGCTCCAATGATCCGGCATTGACACCGATCCGAATCGGAATTCCTCTTTCCTTACATGCTTTAACAACAGCTTCTACTTTTTCGCGTCGACCAATATTACCTGGATTAATGCGGACCTTGTCAATTCCATTTTCAATCGCCAATAGAGCCAGCTTGTAATTAAAATGAATGTCCGCGACGAGCGGAATATGAATCCGTTTTTTAATTTCTTTAATGGCTGCGGCTGCTTCCTCATTGTTGACGGTAACCCGCACCAGTTGACATCCGGCTTCTTCCAAACGAAGAATCTCGGCTACAGTAGCTTCCACATCTGCTGTTTTGGTTGTACACATACTTTGGATGATGACTTCATTGCTGCCGCCAATCGTCAGATTCCCGACTTTAACGGGACGTGTGTCTTGTCTTAAGAACATGTACTTTTCTCTCCCATTAACACCAAACCTCCACCCCTTAAAACCTCATAAGGTTTAGTGAAGTGGAGATCCGGCTTCTCATGTTGTAGAGATCGCGAAGTATCAATCCTTAGGCGCTCTCTTCTTGTTTTTTATCCTTATCTGTACCACCGAGTTCCGGTGCGATTTTGTCTTTTACTACCTGCTCATTGATAACGCATGTCGTTACATCCTCACGGGAAGGAACTTCATACATTACATCAAGCATAATACCTTCGATGATCGCGCGAAGACCACGGGCACCCGTGTTACGCTTGATCGCCTCACGAGCAATGGCTTCCAGAGCATCCTGCTTAAACTCCAGTTGCACATTATCCAGTTCCAGCAGCTTCTGATATTGCTTGGTTAACGCATTTTTCGGCTCAGACAAGATACGAACCAATGTTTTCTCATCAAGCGGCTCCAGCGTAGAAATGACTGGCAAACGTCCTACGAATTCCGGGATCAGACCGAATTTCAACAGGTCCTCAGGCAATACCATTGAAGTATATTCGCCTGGCTTCAGATCTTTTTGTTCGCTAGTAGCATTAAAGCCGATGACCTTTTTACCGATACGGCGTTTGATCATTTGCTCCAGACCGTCAAAGGCACCACCGCAAATAAACAGAATATTTGTGGTGTCAATTTGAATAAATTCTTGGTGCGGATGCTTGCGACCACCTTGTGGAGGTACAGAGGCAACCGTGCCTTCCAAAATTTTAAGCAGCGCCTGTTGCACCCCTTCTCCCGATACGTCACGCGTAATGGACGGGTTTTCGGATTTACGGGCTACTTTATCAATTTCGTCAATGTAGATAATACCGCGCTCGGCTTTTTCCACATCATAATCGGCAGCTTGAATCAATTTCAGCAAAATGTTTTCAACGTCTTCACCCACATAACCAGCTTCCGTGAGGGAAGTGGCATCTGCGATAGCAAAAGGTACGTTCAAAATTTTAGCCATGGTTTGCGCTAGCAACGTTTTACCCGAACCTGTAGGTCCAAGCATCAGAATGTTACTTTTTTGCAATTCCACATCATCAATTTTGTTTTGTGTATTAATACGTTTGTAATGGTTATATACCGCTACAGACAACGATTTTTTCGCTTGATCCTGACCAATGACATATTGGTCCAAAATGTCACGGATTTGCATTGGTTTCGGAATGTCTTTCAGATCCACTTCTTCCTCATGACCCAATTCCTCTTCCACAATCTCCGTGCACAGCTCAATGCATTCGTCACATATATATACGCCTGGTCCGGCAACAAGCTTGCGAACCTGATCTTGAGATTTGCCGCAGAAAGAACATTTTAATTGTCCTTTTTCATCATTAAATTTAAACATAGAGCCACCCCTTTACAGATTAATCGGTTTAGACAGCACCTGGTCAATGATACCATATGCTTTTGCCTCTTCTGCTTCCATGAAGAAATCCCGGTCAGTATCACGTTCGATTTTTTCGAGGGGCTGACCTGTACGCTCTACATAGATTTGATTCAGCTTGGCACGTGTTTTGATAATCCAGTCCGCATGAATCAGCATATCGGAGGCTTGCCCCTGAATGCCGCCGAGCGGCTGATGGATCATAACTTCACTGTTGGTAAGTGCATATCTTTTGCCTGGTGCACCCGCTGTGAGCAGCAAAGAACCCATACTTGCAGCCATGCCTACACAGATCGTCGATACGTCCGGCTTAATAAATTGCATTGTATCATATATACCCATGCCCGCAGTTACAGAACCGCCCGGCGAGTTAATATACAAATTGATATCCTTCTCTGGATCTTCCGCAGAAAGGAACAGTAACTGTGCAATGACGAGATTGGCGACATCGTCATCAATCGGGCCACTCAGGAAAATGATGCGATCCTTAAGCAACCGCGAGTAAATATCGTAAGACCGTTCTCCTCGATTCGTTTGTTCCACAACCATAGGGACGAGACTCATCACGACCAACCTCTTTTCTTAATTAAAATGAACACCTGTATTCATCCGCTTCCTTAAGTCCCATTAAAACGAAAGCGGCGAGCATGAAACGGGAACACCTTACAAAATATTTTAACATGTTCAGAGTCTTGTGTCATATTTGCATCCGCTCATCTAGTAGTACGGCTGTTACATGCTCTGCCAAGACCTTCTCATATTTAACCATGTTTCGTATGTATGTGCAAATGTACGGTAGTGACTTATGTAAAACAAGAAAACACCACTCACAGCGTTTTCCATAAACGACTAAAATTTGGGTTACCCAAGGTAAAAATAAGGCACGTAACTTTCACTACGTGCCTTATCCCTATCTAATTACTACGTCGCAGCCTGTTAGAGCATACATCGTATATTTTATCGTTTGAATTACTCAGCAGCTGCAGCTGGCGCTTCAACTTCTTTGCTATTTTCTACCAGCAAAGCAATTGTTTTGCGCAGTGAGATCTCTTCTTTCAAGTTTGCGAACGAGCCGTTACTTTCCAGAATGCTGCGGATTTCTTCAACAGAACGTTTATAAGCATCAGCCATGTTTTTCAGCTCTTCATCAATTTCCGCTTCGGAAACTTCGATGTTTTCTGCTTTAGCCACTTGCTCCAGCACGAGGTTGTTACGTACGCGCTTCTCAGCATCAGCTTTCATTTGCTCTTCCAGATCTTCCTTGCTTTGACCGGAGAAGCCGAGGAACATTTCAAGGTTCATGCCTTGGCTGCGCAGACGGTTGTCGAAATCGCGAACCATGTTTTGCACTTCACTCTTGACCATTGCTTCAGGAATGTCGATTGTTGCGTTCTCAGCAACTTTCTCCACTACAGCACCCTCACGAGCTGCTTTAGCTTCGTTTTCCTTACGCTCCAGCAATTGCTTTTTCAAGTCTTCCTTGAATTCAGCCAGTGTGTCAAATTCACTTACATCTTTAGCAAATTCATCGTCCAGTTCAGGAAGAACTTTGCGTTTCAGTTCATGAACTTTCACTTTGAATACGGCTTGTTTACCAGCAAGGTCAGCAGAATGGTAGTTCTCAGGGAACGTTACTTCAACGTCCTTGGAATCGCCAGTGTGCAAACCGATCACTTGATCTTCAAAGCCAGGGATGAATGTGTTGGAGCCCAGCTCCAGAGAATACTTCTCAGCTTGTCCGCCTTCGAACTGTACGCCGTCTACGGAACCATCGAAGTCGATAATAGCTGTATCGCCGGATTGAGCAGCATCTTCATCAACGACAACCAATTCTGCATGACGTTGTTGCAGGCGCTCCAGCTCTTGAGTCAATTCTTCGTCGCTTACTTCAAGTTTGCTTACAGGCACTTCTACGCCTTTGTAATCGCCCAAAGTCACTTCAGGTTTAACTGTAACCTTCGCTTTGAATTTGAAAGATTCGCCTTTAGCAAATTGATCAATTTCAACATCCGGGCTGTCAACCGGGAAGATGTCCGTTTGCTCTACAGCTTGGCCGTAAGCTTCTGGCAGCAGGAAGTCAATTGCATCCTGATACAAGCTTTCAATTCCGTAGCGTTTTTCAAAAATAGGACGTGGTACCTTACCTTTACGGAATCCTGGTACACTTACTTGCTTTACCACTTTATTAAAAGCTTTGTCGAGTGCAGCGGCTACACGATCCGCGTCAACCTCAACTTCAAGAACCCCAAGGTTCTTCTCTATTTTCTCCCAAGTTGCTTTCATTTTATGCTTTCCCCTCCAACAAAATCTTCACTTAGTTTTCATTACAATCAACGCACACAAAATAACCACTATAGTATATCTAACATTACTGTCTTTTTCAAGAGCAGCCCTTTGAATGCTTTACAGGTAAACGTTTCCGGGCATTAAGGAGTATTCATTCCTGCAGCTACAAATAGCCGCATCGACCGATACGCCTGCTCAAAACGGAAGCGTAGCGCATCTGTAATGCCGTAAATAGCACGTGTTTCTTCCTCATTGCTGTGTCCACTCAAACTCTCCGAAACCGTCTGATGGAGAGCTGCCGCCCAAATATCCGGCATTCCGTCCTCCTCCACCAGCATCGATCTGTAATCATTCGTACCGTATACAGCCATCACAAACTGGGACCACAACTCCTGCGCAAAATAAAACAGCGTAGGCTCATGCACCTCGGTCTGATCGGCCACCCGTTCCAAGATACGCATAATCTGTTCAGGAAAATCACCCGGCTGAAGCGGAACGGTCTCAATATCGATCTCCGCTTTTTCATCTCCCCGTCTGATTTCTATCGTCCCTTCCATTCCGCGTCGTCGCAGTGTTTGCAAAATACGGAATTGGAGGAGAGGATGGATTTCCCGTTCCTTTATCCAGCGAAGCAAGGCAGCGTCAATTTCCGGTAGCTCCAGATAGGACAACTGCTCAAGTGCTAAAATCGTCTGTTCGGATAATGGTTCATCCATAGCCATCTGCAGCAGCTTATTGCCATACCCTGCATCCTGCTCTTGCTTAAAGCGTGCATGACGACGAGCCAATTCTACTTCATCGACCTCGTCTTCTTCCGCAGCGCCCTTTACTCCCTCACTGTCAGCATACTGTGGAAAGGCAGCTTCCAGCCATTGTAATAGAGCTTCCCATTCATCGTATTGTTTCTGCTCCTGTCCCTGACACTGCATTAAAAAACGCAGCATCGCCATCGCCTCTCCGTAACGTTCGTTTTCAAGCATCACAGTAAGTTGAATTTGATAATAGTCCAGTGTCTTCGGAAACAATACAATATTATTTTCTTTTGTCGTCACCTTGGAGTCCTTTATTAAAGGCACCCCCTCTCCTCCGTAAGCTAAAGTATTTGTAGATTATATGAGAAACAGCAGTTTAAGTCCAACCACTCGTCTTCAACATATTCACCTGTATTCTAACATACCCTTTTATAAGGCAAAAAAAACCACACCTACTCTGAATTTATGCTGCACAAAGGCTAAAACAATCAAATAATATAAAAAAAGACTTGAATCTTTCTTACCCATGTGATATATTAATGTTCGCTTGAATTTTATGTCCCAGTAGCTCAGCTGGATAGAGCAACGGCCTTCTAAGCCGTCGGTCGGGGGTTCGAATCCCTCCTGGGACGTACGTACTGAAGAAGCTTCCTAATTTCCTAATTAGGAAGCTTTTTTTGTTGCAACAGTATGAGTACCTCCTGGGACACAGAATGTCATGGCCTACGTATCGCTAGCCTAAGCTTCGCAGTCTCGACCGTTAGAGAGCATTCCTTTTTAGATCCAAGTAATATATTACAAACTATTTTAATGTAGAAAAGCTGTTTCATTATATATGCTTACCTCAACCGAGGAGATATTCAATCATACCGCTTGACCGCGATGAGTAATAAGGAGATCAACAATGAAATTAATATCTTGGAATGTTAATGGTTTAAGAGCCTGTGTGACCAAAGGATTTTATACTTATCTAAAAGAAACGAATGCTGATATTTTTTGCGTTCAGGAAACCAAGCTTCAAGAGGGCCAAATCCTCATGGAGAACATGGAGGAATACACACAGTATTGGAATTATGCCGAGAAAAAAGGCTACTCCGGTACGGCTATCTTCACCAAAATCAAGCCGCTTTCCGTGCATTACGGACTTGAAGAAAACGGGGAGCCTGAAGGTAGAACCATTACTCTGGAATTCGAGGAATTTTATCTGGTTAATGTATATACTCCGAATACCAAACGAGATCTGTCGCGACTACCGTACAGACTGGAATGGGAGGACCGTTTTCGCAGCTATCTGCAACAGCTGGATGCATTGAAGCCTGTCATTGTTTGTGGTGATCTCAACGTGGCTCATCAGGAAATTGATCTGAAAAATGCAAAAACCAACTATGGAAATGCCGGTTTTACGCCTGAGGAACGGGAGCGAATGTCGCAGCTGCTCGACGCTGGATTTACAGACACTTTCAGATACTTTTATCCTGACCGGACGGATGTTTATTCCTGGTGGTCCTACATGCCGAAGGTGAGAGAACGGAACATCGGCTGGCGGATCGATTACTTTCTCGTCTCGGACAGACTTCGCCCGCTATTGATAGATGCAAGCATTGATTGCCATATTACGGGCAGTGACCACTGCCCTGTTATACTGGATATGCAGGATATTTAGCATAGTCCTCCTTACACGAGTCTTTATGCAGTCTTAAAAGCCGTCATGCTCTGTTATTGGAGCATGACCGCTTAAATTATTACGATCATCTGTTCAAAACCCGTTATTCGCCATCACTTGCTTGAACCACAGCGCACTTTGTTTAGGTGTCCGTTCCTGTGTTTCGTAATTGATATGTACAATACCGAAACGTTTGCTGTAGCCCCAGGCCCATTCAAAGTTATCAAAGAAAGACCAGACAAAATAGCCTTGAAGCTGCCCTCCCTCTGCAATGAAGCGATGACATGCCTTTAAATGCTCCTCAATGTAGCGCTGACGCCCGGTGTCCTCAATTTTCCCATTCATCAGTTCATCCTTCATCGCTGCTCCGTTTTCCGTAATTAGAATGGGCAAACCCTTGGTAAAATCCTTTTCAATCCGAGTCAGTAGCTTATAAAAGGAGTCGGGATGAATCTCCCATCCCATATCTGTCACCGGTTGCTCAATGCGTACCTGCTCTACCTGAAGCAACGAGGCGTCTGTAGTCGCTCGAATGACGCTGCGGGCATAGTAGTTGATGCCCAAAAAATCCCCCGGCTGTTGAATCAGCTCCATATCACCAGGCTGTACAAAATCCATTCCATTCAGATGCGCCCCGTACCATTCCACCATATCCTCTGGATACTTCCCGTTAAACAACGGTTCGGCAAACCAACGATTAATAAATCCATCTCGCCGGACGGCAGCGGCTGCGTCCTCGGGTCGTTCAGTGGCTGCATCCACATGTTCCATGTTCAGTGTAATGCCAATCATACCTGTAAGACCCTTTTGCTTGTGCAAATTCATGGCTATCCCATGACACACCAGAACATGATGGGCGGCAGTAAAAGCTTCCTTCCAGTTCTGATGACCGGGGGCATGCTCTCCTGTACCATAGCCCAAAATAGAGGCGCAGTATGGCTCATTTATCGTATTCCACCAGCTTATACGCTGTCCAAATCGATCCATGATTACAGACGCATACGTTATAAAATGCTGGATAATTCCGCGATTCGTCCACCCCCCCTCATCCTCAATCCACTGCGGAAGATCCCAATGATACAGCGTCAGCATCGGAATTAGCCCGGCCGCCTCAATCTCATCCAGCAGGCGCTCATAGAAGAGTAACCCCTGTTCGTTAACCACGCCGGGTGTGGGAATAATGCGCGGCCAGGCCACGGAAAAACGGTAATGTAAAAAGCCCAGCTGCTTCATTAATAGCACATCTTCCTTAAAGCGGTGAAAATGGTCACAAGCTATATCTCCGCTGTCACCGCCCATCACCTTCCCGGGTACTTGACAGAAAGTATCCCAAATGGAAGGTGTTCTTCCTCCCTCAGCTGCACCACCTTCAATTTGATAAGAAGAGGTCGAGGTTCCCCACATAAACGTGGCTGGAAATAAAAAGGTATTCTCACTCATACTCGGTACCATCCTTTCAGTAAATCAAGACTTCACAGCTCCGGCCATTGCACCGCCGACAATAAAGCGCTGGAGGAAAATATACAAAATAACCAGCGGTAGTGTAACAATCAGGATGCCGCAAGCGAGCAGCGGCCAGTTATTCATGTATTGTCCGTAGAAGGAGAACAATCCTTTGGTCACCGGTTGATACGCGGGATCAGATAAATAAATGGTAGGACCTATAATATCGTTCCACGCCCCAATTGCCGTCAAAATGATGCCTGTCGCTAGCACCGGCTTCATCAGCGGTACAAGAATCGTAAACAAATAGCGTGAATATCCGCACCCGTCCATTGCAGCCGCTTCATCCAGCTCCCGGGAGACAGACTTGATATATCCCACAAACATCAGAAAGGCAATGCCGGTACCTGTTGTTTTCAGCAAAATAAAACCAAGCTGCGTATTGTAAAGTCCCAGACTATTAATGAGAGCAAATTGCGGAATCAGCGGATTCGGAAGATACATGGATATCAGGAAAAACACATAAAAAAAGGTGCTGAACTTAACGTATCCCCGCGCCAGCGGGAAAGCCGCAAACACGGATATCACCAACGTTAATAGCGTAGATACTCCCGTATACAAAATACTGTTCCACATGTACTGGGAGAAATTTCCTTTTTCCCAAGCGTCCATGAAATTCTCAAAGCTCAGACTTTTGGCTATAGCCACAGGATCCATCAGATACTCACTTTGAGTCTTCATTGATACATTAAAGAGGTAGAAAAGCGGGAATAAATATAACGAAAGCATGAGCAGTACGATGATGTAGCTCAGAATTTTTGTTCCTTTGGTACTGCTCATTACATTTCCACCTCTCTTCTGCGCAAATAATACAGAGCAATCATCGACACTGTAAATACGAACAAGAACTGGATCATGGCTACTGCGGAAGCAAGGCCGTAATCGGCCGTCCCGGTACCGAAGGCTGTTGCATACACATCAAATGCAAGTGTCGTCGTGTTGAATTTACCACCTGTCAGCACATAAATAATGTCAAAGGTTTGCAATGCTCCGATAATGGACAGCAGCATATTGACGGTAAAGGACGGCGCAATCATCGGAAAAGTAATATTTTTGAACGCTTCCCACCCGGAAGCACCGTCCATATACCCCGCTTCATATAAATCACTGGGAATGGATTGGAGTCCGGCCAAGAAAATAGTCATCGAGTAACCCATGTACATCCAGACTTGCACAAAAATAATCAGTTCAAATGCAATATTGTAATCCCCAAAGAAGTTGGAGCTGGTTCCAAAAAAGTTCATCAAGGCTTGTGCAGGACCGCCAAGCGGATTGGCAATCAGCTGCCAGATCAGGCCGGATACCGTTACTCCGAGCACAACGGGCAGGAAAAATACAGCGCGGTAAAACACATCACCTTTGAGTTTTTTATTAATAATGATGGCCATGAACAGCCCTACTGCATTTTGAATCACAACCACCGCTACAGCAAAATATAAGGAACGACCCATGGAAGCGATACGATCTCCTGAATCGGAGGAGGTAAAAAAGGTCGTATAATTCTCAAATCCGACAAAATTCCACGTCTGTCCCGGAACCCCTGAAGCATTTGTAAAGGAAAACAGTACGGTTACCATTGAGGGACCAAAGCCAAGAAGCAAATAGAGCAGCACCGGAATACTCAGCAAAAGATAGGGCATTAACCGGGCCGCGCCCTTTCCGAAGGGATACATGGGCCTCACACCTCTTTACATTATTATGAAGGCTTTACAGATGCCAATCTGCGTTCATGTAAAGCCCGTTTATTTATTTAGGGGCTGCTGCATCCCAGTCTGCCTGAGACTTTTGGGCAAGCTCCAAAGGCGTCTTTAATGGACCGGCAGGCGCGAGAAATTCCACATGTACGCTGGAATCCTTAATGTACTGTCCAACATTCTTACGATTGATAAATAGCTGATCCCAAGAGTGCTTGAAGTTTTCCAGCGAAGGCTGGATTTCATTCACAAATTCACTACTTATCTTCACATCAGGCTGTGTTGGCAAAAATCCGGCGGCGTTCACAAAATCGGTATAGTTTTGCTTCTCAGAGAGCATTTCAAGCCATTTGATCGCATAATCCTTGTTTGGTGACTTTTCCAATACCATCCATGTCATATCGTACTTGCCTGCAAGGTTTTTATTTTTGGCGGGATCATTGCTGCCCGGAATCGGGAAATAACCAAATTTCATCTCTGGATTGGCTGTCTGGATCGTAGTTGCATCCCACGTGCCATCTGCAATCATGGCTACACGTCCTGTAGCAAATAAGCTTGGCAAGGTTCCATAGTCAATCCCCATAAATCCACCGATGGCATTGTTCATCAGAACTTGTGTTTTTTCCAGCACCTCAAGCTGAACCGGGTCTGTCAGCTTCGTCTTCCCTGTCCACAGCCCTTTGATATATTCCAGCTGATCATCATGAATAGAGGCCTGAAGCCCTTGGACAGCAAGGTTAATAGGCCATACATCCTTACCGCCGAAACCAATCGGTTCCACACCGTTAGCCTTGAGTACCTTCATAACATTTACCAGCTCATCCCATGTCGTGGGCACAGCAAGATTATATTTTTTAAAAATCTCTTTGTTGTAGAACAAACCTGTCAGCGCCACCTTACCCATATTTACACCGTATACCTTGTCCTTATAGGTCATGGCATTTTTGACATCTGTAGGGTTATAGTTTTTTATAAATGCTTGATCCGACAGGTCGGCTATTAGTCCTCCGTCAATCCATTGCTTCCACATTGGATCTGCTGCTCCCTTTGACCATTCCTGCGGAGCACCTACGAAGCTGAATTTCAGAGGAATAATGTCTGCATCACCGGATGAACCAGCATTCATACGCGTTTGCATCAGTTGGTCATAGGTTGAGTCAGCAGGTACCGTCGTATACTCCACCTGAACATCTGGATACTTCTCTTCAAACTTTTTATTAAATTCCTTTATATAGTTATTAATATTTTCCTGCTGCCAATGAATGATCTTCAATGTGACCTTTTTATTCCCGTTCTGTACAGCGTCGTTACCTTTACCGCAAGCAGCCAATACTACAATTAAAGCGGTTACAAGAAGTAATAAAAAACTCTTTTTTAGCATTGCAGAATCCCCCCCAAATAATCTTAGAATAAATGCATTTCCACATTACGAAAGCAGTTTCGTTATTTGCATTTATTATTATGTAACGAATGACTTGTATTTGTAAATAGAGATTTGCGAAATATCAAAAAAAACATGAACTACCGCGAAAACAAACTTATTTTTCCATAATATATTAAACTCCAACTTAAACAGCAGTGTTGACTCTCCTCTATGAGATAGCATAGAATACGAGTAATTACTAAATTCAGAATGCAAAGTCAATTTAACTAAACTGGTTTAGCCGTGGAGGATTTCATGAATATAAAAACAATAGCTCATATGGCAGGCGTTTCGGTAGCAACCGTTTCGAAAATCATAAACAATTACACGGATATCAGTGAGGAAACCCGGCAGAGGGTGCTTAAAATAATGGAGGAAACGGGTTATAGACCCTCCTCCTCGGCTAAAACGCTGGCTACCAAAAAATCAAATTTAGTAGGCGTTATATTCGCTGGCAAGTTGAATGTCGATTTTAGCCATCCTTTTTTTGTAGATATCATTAATGTCTTCAAAAAACAGATTGGCTTGCTCGGTTACGATCTACTGTTTTTCTCAAATGAAAAATTTCTGGATAATGGAGAGGACTATTTGGCTCGCTCGAAATATTTTTCAGTGGACGGGTGCATTATTATTGCTGGAGATGAAGTGGAAAAGAGCGTTTTTGATCTCGATGCCAGCCCCATCCCCTGCATCGGTGTCGATATTGAATTAACCGGAGCCAGCTCCTGCTACATTATGTCTGACAATCAGAAGATCTCAATGAAGGTTGTTGAGCATTTTTACATGAATGGCTACCGCGATATGGGTTTTATAGGCATTGAACGCCCATCCTTGGTGATTAAAGAGCGAGAAGAAGCCTTTATCACTTCACTAAAACGGTTTAGTCTTGATGTCAGACCCGAATGGATCGTGTATGCTAAGGACTACGCGGCAGAAGATGGATACCAGATAGCAAAGGCGTGGATACAGCAAGGAGATTTACCAAAAGCTATTTTTGCGGCTACTGACCTGCTTGCTTTTGGTGCCATCCGTGCTTTCAAGGAAAGCGGCTTGAGGGTGCCCGAGGATATTGCTGTGGTGGGATGTGATGATATAGAAGCCTGTCGTTACACCGATCCTCCACTGACCACTGTAAAACAAGACAAACAAAAAATAGGCCGCCTGGCCGCTATGGTGCTGTTTGACCTGATGAACAAACAAATGGAGACGAAATGTATTAAAGTAGAACCGGAGCTAGTCATTCGTAGCTCTTGCGGAGCCCGGCAAAATTGGAACCATACGGTGGTTAAGGGCTAGTACACACCTTAAAGCCCAGACATAATTGTGCACCGCAAGATGGACACTTTTTCTCAAAGTATCCATCTTGCGGTGCATTTTCTATTTTAATCTGAGTAACTATAAGCTATTTGTAGGCCATCGCCGCGCTCACGGCCTTTTTCCAGCCTTCATACAGGCTGGCTCGCGTGGCCTCATCCATAGTAGGAACAAATGAACGCTCTGCCCTTACACGCTTGCGAAGCTCATCCATACTCTTCCAGTATCCAATAGCCAAACCTGCCAGACATGCGGCACCCAGTGCCGTCGTCTCATGAATAACAGGCCGCTCCACCGTAGCATCCAAAATATCGCTCTGGAATTGCATCAGAAAATTGTTCAGCACAGCGCCTCCATCCACTCGCAGCATTTTCACTGAAATACCAGAATCGATCTCCATTGCTGTAAGCACATCCTTGGTCTGATAAGCAAGTGACTCCAATGTAGCACGGATAAAATGCTCCTTTGTAGTTCCCCGTGTCAGTCCAAACATCGCTCCACGCACCTCGCTATCCCAGTAAGGACTGCCCAGTCCGACAAAAGCAGGTACAAGATACACCCCTTCTGTAGATGATACACGGGCCGCATAGGGCTCACTATCCTTCGCTTCCCGGAACATGCGCAGACCGTCGCGCAGCCACTGGATCGCAGAGCCTGCTACAAATACGCTCCCCTCCAGCGCATATTGCACCTTGCCTTCCTCCAGCCCCCATGCGATGGTCGTAATGAGACCATGCTTGGATTCCACAGGCTGATCCCCCGTATTCATCAGCATAAAGCAGCCTGTGCCGTAAGTGTTTTTGATCATCCCTTTTTCGTAACAAGCCTGGCCGAACAAGGCTGCCTGCTGGTCACCCGCTACACCAGCAATCGGTATATTCTGACCAAAGAAATGATAATTCACCGTGTGCGCATATACCTCAGAGGAAGGTCTCACCTCTGGCAGCATGATTTTGGGCACACCGAGAATGTCGAGCAGCTCTTCGTCCCACTTTAGCTCATAAATGTTGTACATCAGCGTCCGAGCTGCATTGGAGTAGTCCGTCACATGTGCCGTTCCACCGGAAAGCTTCCAGATCAGCCACGAATCAATCGTGCCGAATAACAAGTCGCCCCGCTCCGCCTTTTCCCTCGCACCCTCCACATGATCCAGTATCCACTTCACTTTGGTACCGGAAAAATACGGATCGATCAATAGCCCCGTTTTGCTGTGAAACAGCTCCTCATGCCCTTGCTGCTTCAATTCCTCACAGATGTCCGAGGTTTGGCGCGACTGCCATACGAGCACGTTGTACACAGGTAACCCCGTATTTTTATCCCATACGGCTACCGATTCTCGCTGATTGGTAATACCGATGGCGGCAATTTGGTTTGCTTTTACACCGGATTCGGAAAGACAGGATGCAATGACTCCCAGAATGGAACTCCATATTTCATTTGCATTCTGCTCTACCCAGCCGGGTTTGGGAAAATATTGTGGAAATTCCCGTTGAGCCGAGTACACCACATCCCCTTCGCGATTAAACAAAATCGCTCTTGAGCTTGTCGTTCCTTGGTCCAGTGACAAAATATATTTTCCCATTGTTCATCTCTCCCCTGTAAATCTATCGATTTTATACTGTAAGCTTGTTGGCTTTATAGCTTTTGTAAGTACGACTGAAGCGGAAGGTAACCAGCAGCACAATCACAATGATGCCTAACATAATCCAGAAAACCGGACTTACATATCCTTTAAACACTGCCTGGTAAAACAGCCCTCCGAAGGAGCCTCCCAACAGCGGTCCTACAATGGGTACCCAGGCATATTTCCAGTTGGATGCTCCCTTGCCGGGAATCGGTAGTAAATAATGTACAAGACGTGGGCCAAAATCCCTTGCCGGATTAATCGCATAACCTGTCGTTCCGCCAAGGGATAAACCGATACTCACTACCAGAAAACCCACAATCAGCGGCTGCAGGCCCTCTGTAAAAGAATTGGCACCAAGCGACTGCAAAGCAAGAACAAAGATGAAAGTACCTATCATTTCACTCAGCACGTTGGCAAACGGATGATCCATAGCCGGTCCTGTGGCAAATACACTGAGTTTGGTTGCTGCGTCCTCCGTCTCTTTCCAATGGGGCCAATAATGTAAAACCACAACCACAGCACCCGCCATGGCACCAAGAATCTGAGCCACAATATACCCGGGAACGTCTTGCCATGGAAAGGCACCCTGAAATGCCAACGCCAGTGTAACTGCCGGATTCAAATGCGCTCCGCTGATTTGACCTACCGCGTAGACTGCAATAGCAACCGCGAGCCCCCACCCCATTCCGATGACAATCCAGCCGGAAGCGTGGGCAAATGATTTTCTCAGGGATACCCCTGCGCACACTCCGCCACCCAGGACAATCAGAATCATCGTCCCTACAAATTCGGCTACGTATGGCGACATATAACCTACCTCCTCAATAGACCACCCAATTTTAATCGCTTTCATCGCGCACCAAAAAAAGAAAAACCATCACAAACCGCTCCCGTGCTTTAGCATAGGATGTCTGCGTGGCTCTCTTGTCTCCGTCACGATTATTAACTTAAATTTGATATTATATAAGGATGTAAGCGATGTCAACTACGAATTTACGTTGTTCTATGGTTCAAAATAATCGTTGACCATGTCAGATTCTCCGCTTTATGATGTAAAAAAATGGGTAGTCAAACATTCCGTCATAGGACTGAACCCGTCGCTATAAGCTAGAAAACAAAAGGAAAACAGGCCAGCTAAGCGGCTCTTTTTTTGTAGTCGGCACATATTTCAGAGAGAACATGTTGTTCCCAAACTGAATGATGAAGGGAAGAAGGTTATGCTGAAATTATTGCAAAAAATCGGAAAGTCGTTAATGCTTCCGGTAGCCACACTACCCGCGGCGGGAATTTTGCAGGGGCTGGCTCTGATCAACTATGAGAAGGATATTCCGCTTGGCTCTGCGGTAGGTGGTTTTTTGAATCATTATGTTACTCCTTTTTTGAACGAGGGCGCGGGTGCCATTTTCGGCAACCTGGCATTAATCTTTGCCATCGGTGTTGCGATCGGTCTGGCAGGGGATGCTGTAGCCGCACTATCTGCAGTCATCGCCTATATGGTGCTAACCCGTATTTTGGCGGCAGTACCGGGCATTTTCACGTATATCCCCGATGACGTGAAACTAGATATGGGGGTGCTCGGTGGCATTTTCATTGGTGGCTGGTCCGCTTATCTGTTCAAAAAATATCACAACATCCAGCTTCCAGATTGGCTCGGCTTCTTCTCCGGTAAACGTTTCGTCCCCATGATTACCGCCTTCACCACCATGATTTTGGCCGTTTTGCTCGGTATGATCTGGAGCCCGGTACAAGATGCGATTGCGACCTTCGGCAACTGGATCGTCGGCTTCGGCGGAATAGGGTCGATGGTGTTCATGATTGCCAATCGACTGCTGATCCCGCTCGGTCTGCATCATGTACTAAACTCAATCGCGTGGTTTCAGATTGGTAACTATACGAATGCAGCTGGCGAGGTTGTTCATGGTGACCTGACCCGTTTCTTTGCAGGCGATAAATCAGCTGGTCTATTCATGTCCGGTTTCTTCCCTATTATGATGTTCGCTCTCCCGGCAGCCGCTCTCGCATTCATCCATACGGCCAAACCTGAAAAACGTAAAGCGGTCGCTTCTATTTTCATTGGATCTGCGCTCGCATCGTTTTTGACCGGAATTACCGAGCCCCTCGAATTTTCCTTTATGTTCGTTGCACCGTTGCTTTATGGCATCCATGCGCTGCTTACAGGTCTGAGTGGCCTGATCATGTACCTTCTGGATGTCAAGCTCGGCTTTTCTTTTTCAGCAGGACTCATCGACTATTTGGTCAACATGAAGCTATCCACCCACCCGCTGCGAATGATTGCAGTCGGTCTGGCCTTTGCGGTCGTATATTATTTCCTATTCCGGTTTATCATTATCAAATTCAATCTCAAAACCCCTGGACGTGAAGACGACGTAGAAAACAGCCTTCTTTGGGATACAAAGCAATCCATATCCATTGAAAAGCCAGAAGTCCTATCTGACGGTCAAGCAGGCTATGCTGGGAAAATACTGACTCAGCTTGGCGGTTCGGGCAATATCGAAAGCATCGATGCATGTATTACACGGCTGCGGCTGATTGTCAAAGACGACAAAGCGGTTAACGATCAAGCTCTCAAGCAGCTTGGAGCTTCGGGAATTATCAGGCTTGGTAACGGTGCGCTGCAGGTTATTTTCGGTACCCGGTCCGAAACGCTGAAAGATGAAATACAGCGGTTGATGTAGTAAGCTCATGTTCGATAAGCTCTTGAATTCCTTCGCTGCTTCTTTACACAAAAAGGGTATCTCTTCAATCTGGTATTATCCCCTTCAAGTAGACACTCAAAAAAGTCCGCATGGTATCATGAGGATTGAGTGAACTTGAAGGGGATATTTGTATGGCTAAAAAAGGACAGAAAT
>NZ_JAIVEM010000172.1 GCF_020404765.1 Paenibacillus sp. BJ-4 | reverse complement strand
TAGCTCATGTTGAAACTGACGAGATAAAATATCTCATTGTTGATTTTGCGAACAAAATCATTACTCACTCGTTGTTCAGTTTTCAAAGATCAAACATTTCTTTTTGTTGACTTAGCTCATCGCCTTACCAACTCTTATATCTTATCACATCCGAACCAACCATGCAAGCTTTTTTTGAATCTTTTTTATTGCATTCACTCGCAACCTTGTATTTCTTGGCCGGAATTAGAATATACCACATACAAAAATAGTTTGCAAGTATTTATTATATATTTTTGAAACCTTCTATATTAAATGCGTTAAATCCTTAATAGACATAAAAAAAGAGCCCCTCCCTAAATACCAGGGAAGAAGCTCTAAATTCATCTACTATTCTATTCGGAGCCCATAAAGGCAAACCGAATTACTACAATAATAGCAAGCACCCACATAAGCCAGTGAATTTTAACTTTATTGCTGGTAAACAAATTACTGAACACTGCCAGCACAACGTAAGACAAAATACCAGCAGAAATACCGTTAGCAATCCCGCCTGTAAAAGGCATCAAAACAATAGTCAAAAACGCAGGGAATGCGAGCAGGAAGTTATCCCAGTCAATATTGCGAACCTGACTCATCATTAACACACCGACAATAATTAGAGCTGGAGCCGTAGCCGCAGAAGGTACAACCAGTGCCAACGGTGCGATAAAGAGGGCCAACAAGAACAGAATACCTGTCGTTACAGCGGTCAAACCGGTACGTCCACCTTCTTCTACCCCTGCGGAGCTTTCTACGAAAGCTGTGATTGTGCTTGTACCCAATATCGCACCGGTACTTACGCCAACAGCATCCACCAGCATCGCTTTACCGATGATTTTCTCGCCTTTTTTCTTATCCTTCATTATTCCTGCACGGGTAGCTGTACCCACCAATGTACCAAACGTATCAAACAACTCCACAAAAGTGAAAATGAAAATAATATCAAACAGCCCAATGTGCAGAGCAGCCTTCAAGTCTAACTGGCCTACCGCCAAGTTAGTGAAATCAGGAATCCAGTGCCCTGTTGTCAGGCTACTCAGATTTGTGACCCCCATCGGAATACCGATCAATGTTGTAGCTACGATTCCAATCAGCAAAGCACCTTTGACCCGAACAACCATCAGCGCTGCGATAATAAGCAATCCGATTAACGCCAGCAACGCATCCTTTTGGTGAACCAAGCTGCCGAGAACTAAATTAAAAGCATGACCTGGAACCGGTTGACCGACATCTGTACCTGGAACGATGCTGACCATAACCAAATTACAGAGCTTAAAGCCCACAATCGTAATGAACAAGCCAATACCTACCGTAATAGCTGTCTTTAAATTTTCCGGAACCGCAACAAGTAACATCTGCCTTACTCGTGTCACGGTTAAAATTAGAAAGACGATACCGGATATAAATACAGCGCCAAGTGCCGCCTGCCAAGTGATTACACCATTAGAACTCAAGACTACCGTCATAAAATAAGCATTTAAACCCATGCCTGGGGCCATGCCGATCGGCACATTAACGAATAACCCCATCAAAATGGTAACCAGACCCGCACCTACTGCTGTCGCAAAAAAGACAGCTTCACTAGGCATACCCGCACCAGTTGGCCCCAAAAAGGTATTATTGACCACCAGAATGTAAGCCATGGTCATAAAAGTAGTAATCCCCGCAATAATCTCGGTGCGGATGTTTGTTCCATGTTCCTTTAATTTAAAGAAACGCTCCATGAGTCGTAATTCCTCCTACGTAAAGCATACTCGTATTGTTGTCGTACATTTGCTGTAATATTCGCATTCATACAGCTATTACATCCGTTATTTTAGGCTCTCACCTACAGCTTGTCAACAGAAAAAGCGAATGTTGTAAATTGAACGCATATGCATTGTTCGGAAAACAGAAAAACCGCCAGGCTGTTATGCACCTGACGGGGTCTCATTTTAACAAATCAGATATTTTTGTACTTATCAAAGGCATTCGCTGCAGATTCTATGTTACCGACAGCATGGTGGGTCTCACTTAATGCGTGGGCGTTAATACAGTCCCTTTAGTGAAAAAGGAAACGCAGCTCCAACTACGGATTTTAGCGGTTACGTCGTATTCCTGTACCAACTCTTCGTCAAAATTGCTTACAATAGAAATGATTCACCCGGTATGCTTTTTTAGCACTTTAAAGCTATTTTCTGAACATCTCCACTGTTTTTCCTCCTCGCATATTTTACATACTCTTTACATTGGTAGACATACGTTGTAACACACCTGTCAAAGCTACAATTTCTTCATCTGTAAAATCACGCAACAGCTTGTCCTGAAAGACCTCTCTTTGCTTCGCCAAACCTTCCAGTTCTTGAACTCCTTGCTCGGTCAGGCAAATATAAGTGACACGCTTATCCTGCTCTTTTTTATTGCGGATAATCAGACCTTCCTGCTCCAGCCTTTTCAGGTGTCGGGTAACCGCTGCTCCGTCCAGTGCCAGTAAATGCTGAAGCTCCAACTGACTTAATTCCTGTCGTTGATGAATATGGTATAAAATCTCGACCTTGGTAAAGCTGGTTTTTGACTGCGCTTCAAAAACAGTATTCATTTCTTTACACAAAAGGTGCATACGATAAAACAGCTTGCTCTTATCCGTGCAATATTCGATGATATTTCCTCCTCCTCCAAATTAATTGACATATCAATTGATATGCCAAGTATTATACGCCCCTATTGAACATATTCAAGCTAAACAACCCGCCTGAGTATTTTCACTTCTGTTGTCCTTGCTATGATTCCGAGCATCTTACTATCGACAAAGAGTGGTGATGTATGTGTGTGCAGCACCGAACGGCGTTTCTCCCATGGAAAAGTCATTTCTTCCACCCATAAAAAAGATCACATCCGCGTGAGGATTCATTTTTTCATATCGCTCACACATCGGCTCAAAGCCCCCGCTGGCTACACTGCTGCCGGATATGCCGTGATTCTCAAAGCTTTGAAAACCCAGGGTGTCGCTGACGATATGCGGATAAGGCTTTTCCCCTTCTTTTAATTCATATCCAAAAGTAATGCTATCCCCCAAAAATACTGCATGGCTCCCCTGGTACTTGTTCTGATAAGTACTCATTGGACACTCTCCTATCCCTTAAATCGTATTATTGAGTTCGATAAATTTATGTTCAATGGCTGTCATCTTGTGATTGGGACGGGTTATTAAATATGTATACATGTAGCCAAAGGTGGGGGGAACCGACAAATAGGATTCCACATTAAATCGCCGTGCCAGCTTTTTGGACATCAAGGTGATTCCCATCCCCATTAAAACAAACTGCACCATCGTATCAAACACCCCTACCTCCACAACCTCGCCATGAGTTAATTGCATGTCCTGATACATCTTCTTCAATTGCGTAAGATAAAGGCAGCCATCCGACAGCACGATAATAGTGGCTCCTTGCAGGACTTGTTTGAGGTCTGAGCCTTCATGAATGTCTTTTCCCACCAGTACCAGATCTTCACGACAACATTTTTGATAATGGATATACGGGCTGGTAGAATAGCCTGTGACAAAGGCAAGATCGAGTTCACCTTCGAGGATCAACGTCTCTATTTCTGTGGTAGTGCCCGTTTTTAATGTCACAGAAACCTGTGGGTACAGCTCGTATATCTTCGTGAGCGCCCTCGTTACTTCGCCTGCCACAATGGACTGCATCGTGCCAATACGCAGTCTCTCCTCCTGCGGTCTCATTTTCATCTCTGTATCTTGCCACAGCAGCAAAATTTGTTTGAACTGAGCATATAGGATTTCCCCTGCGGGAGTCAGCTCCATGCCACGGGGTTTTCGGTAAAATAACGCTGTTTTATAATGGGCCTCCAACTTCTTTATTTTGGCCGTCATATTCGATTGTAAGTGGTTCAGCTTTTGGGCAGCTTCCGTAAGGCTTCTCAGTTCTGCTACTGACACAAATGCCTGCATATTCTCAATGTCCACATCTCCACTTCCCATTAAATAAAATGATATCTACATCACAAACAAACATTATTATTTATGTGTTAAGTGTATTATATTAACCTTGGGCACTATTTTCCAGCCTCATTTAATATTTAGGAGGGTTCCGCAGCATGATGAAAAAGAAGATTCGTACAGGAGTGGTCGGGGGATCAATGAATAACAAATGGGCCAGTCAAACGCACATTCCGGCTTTGCTAAAGCATCCGAACCTTGTTATCACAGCCATTGGTACCTCTCGCATGGAGAGCGCGCGAAAAAGTGCGGATGAAATAGGTGCAGCGCTGGCCTTTGATGATACTCAAAAACTTGCAGCTTCCGAAGACGTGGACATGGTGGTGGTGAGCGTCAAGGTCCCCCATCATTACGGAGCGGTGATGGCGACTATTCAAGAGGGGAAGCATATTTTTTGTGAATGGCCCTTGGGGGCAAATGCTGCGGAAGCTACCGAAATGGCTAAGGCAGCGGAACAGGCGGGCATTCATCATACAGTCGGCTTGCAGGCTCGGCAGGACCTTGAAGTGCAAACAATGAAAAAGCTGGTGGAGAACGGGGAGATTGGTGAAATTGTATCCTGTCACATGCAAGTAGCTACACGCGGGAAAGGAGGAAGTACAGATCAGGATACGGCTTATTTACTGAATAAAGCCAACGGCGCCAATTTGCTAACGATTAACGGCGGACATGCGCTGGATGCGCTGCAATACATCGTTGGTGAATTTCGCGAGCTATCAGCCATTACAGCATCACGCTATAGCCATGCCACGATTCAGGAAACAGGTGAAATTATCCCCAAGGATACAGCCGATCAGATTTTGATTCACGGGTTGTCGGAAAAGGGAACACCGATATCGGTTCACATTCAGGGTGGCGTAAACTCTAAATTTGAGATAGAGATTCAGGGGAAAAAGGGAGCATTGCGTTTGACACAAAAGCCTTCGCTTGGGCATGTTCAATTTGGCAATCTGACGCTCGAAAAACTTATGTATGATCCAGGTAGTAATAAGGGTTATGCGCCTAATGAGACCTTAGAACAAATAAGTATAACTGCTGAGCCTGATGGTGAACCGGATTTCCCCAAAGAAGGGGTAACCCTGAATGTGGCGAAGGTTCATCATATATTTGCCAAGGACATTTTAACGGACACCCGCTTCGCTCCTGATTTTAATCATGCCTTAAAGCTGCATCAGCTACTGGACCGCATTGAGGAATCGGCAGCAACCGGAAAAAAGATCGTGTGGTAAAAAGCATATAATTAGAACAACAAAGCCTTAAAGCAAAAAACCTTCAAAACCACGATAGATGTGGAGTTGAAGGTTTTTGTCTTGTTACCAGTCTACAGCCTATTCCCACTCAATGGTAGCTGGTGGTTTGGAGGTTACATCATACACGATACGGTTTACATTTTCTACTTCATTAACGATACGTACCGAAATTTTCTCCAACACGTCCCATGGGATACGCGCCCAGTCGGCGGTCATGCCGTCGATGGAGGTTACTGCGCGAATTCCTACGGTGTAGGAGTACGTACGGGCATCGCCCATAACACCAACACTCTTCATATTCGGCAGAGCGGTGAAGTATTGCCAGATTTCCCGATCCAGACCGGCTTTGGCAATCTCCTCGCGCAAAATATAATCCGATTCACGGACAATTTTGAGCTTGTCCTCTGTCACTTCGCCAAGTACACGAATGGCGAGACCCGGACCCGGGAATGGCTGACGCCATACAATTTCAGCTGGAAGTCCGCATTCTTCACCGACTTTACGCACTTCATCCTTGAACAATGCATTCAGTGGTTCGATCAGCTTGAACTTCATGTCTTCTGGCAAACCGCCCACGTTATGATGTGATTTAATGGTTTGTGCCGTTGCTGTTCCGCTCTCTACAATATCTGTGTACAACGTGCCTTGTGCCAGGAAGTCAAAATCATCAAATTGAGCTGATTCTTCTTCAAAAACATAGATAAACTCGTTACCGATGATTTTACGTTTTTGTTCAGGATCATCGACTCCTGCCAGCTTGGACAGGAAGCGCTCACGGGCATCAATTTTGACAACTTTCATATCAAATTTGCCAACGAACGTTTCCATTACACTTTCGGCTTCGCCCTTGCGCAGCAGTCCGTGATCAATAAACATACATGTCAGTTGATCACCGATGGCTTTATGAATGAGCATTGCTACAACGGAAGAATCCACGCCGCCACTTAAAGCACATAATACTTTCTTGTCGCCTACTTGCTGACGGATTTCACGGATTTGATCTTCAATGAACGATTCCATCGTCCAGTTGCCTTCACAACCGCACACTTCGTACAGGAAGTTACTAATCATCTCATTACCTTGAACAGAATGACGTACCTCTGGATGAAACTGTACTGCATACAGATTCCGTTCCGGATGACTCATAGCGGCAATCGGCGCACTCTCCGTTCCTGCATCCAGTGTAAAGCCGGATGGCAGATCTGTAACGTGATCCCCGTGGCTCATCCATACCGTTTGACGGGAATCCAGACCTTTAGCCAATCGGGAACCCTCATTGAATAGCACGTCTGCTTTGCCGTATTCACGCTTGCCCGCACGTTCTACCTTACCGTCCAGTTGGTGAGCCATCAGCTGCATACCATAGCAAATACCAAAAATAGGGATGCCAAGATCATAAATTGCCCGGTCCACCTGAGGGGCATTGTCTGTATATACGCTGGAAGGGCCGCCTGAGAAAACAATCCCTTTCGGCGCCAGCTCTCTCAGCTTCTCCGCAGACGTATTGTATGGAAGGAGCTCACTATATACACCGAGATCCCGAATTCTTCTTGCGATTAACTGGTTGTATTGTCCTCCAAAGTCGAGAACTACAACGATTTCATTAGGCTTATTCATTACCGTGCCTCCCTCAATTGTTCGTTTCATTATACGCAACGATAAAACAGGACGTCAAGAAATCATGCGGAGTTGAGTGGACATGAAAAGATTGTTAAAATAAATTGATTATAAATTACTTAATCTGTTCGTAGGAGTGTACACGATGGATGTGCTGAAGTGGATCGCGCAATTGTTCGAAGAATACGGATACGGCGTCCTTTTTTTCGGCTTGCTGCTTGAGTTTATTGCTTTGCCTTTTCCCGGGGAAACCACGATGGCCTATGCGGGATATCTCTCCTATTCGGGTACCCTTGAATTCGGTAAACTGGTGCTGCTGGCTTTTTTTGGCACAACCATCGGTATGACGATTACCTACTTTATCGGAAAATGGGCTGGACTCCCCTTTATTCAGAAATACGGTAAATGGATCTTCTTATCACCGGACAAGCTTCAGAAAACACAGAAGTGGTTTCAACGATACGGGTACTGGCTTATTTTCCTTGGATATTTTATCCCAGGTGTTAGACATTTTACTGGCTATTTTTCCGGAATTATTGCTCTTCCTCTCCGTAAATTTGCCTTGTATGCATACAGCGGTGCTCTGTTCTGGGTTATTTTATTTCTAAGCATCGGCAAGCTGTTTGGTCCGCAATGGGATGCCATTTTCCATTTGGTCGAGCTGTATGCACTACGAATTGCGGGAGTCGTTGGGTTCATGATCCTGCTGTATATGATTTACCGGTGGAGAAGCTTCCTGTTTAGCTCGCTACGCAAATCCGAAAAATCTGTGAAAACCAGCAACAAGGATGACACGGAGTAGTCAAACTCCTGCTGTCTTACGATTACGGATCCTAACGTAATACATCGAAATCACGATAGATATCATAACAAACCCCGCGCCCCCAGCCAAGCCCAACATACGAGGCTCCATCATTTCTACCGCTACCCCTGCTCCAAACATAGATAACCCGATTATCCCCTGGCTCCACGCTGTCAGCATGCCCAACAATGGACCCTATAAATGCAATGGGGTCTCCCGCATTACTAGTGTATCCAAACAAATGATCCCCACCCCACGCCGGGATATTCAGGTGATGAGCACACCCGCCACAGGTTAATCATATTCTTTAACTCCAATTCGAAAGGTAACATTTAAATTATAATCTAATTAGTTATTTATCTAATTTATAGGAATCACCAGTCAAACGATCAAGGATAAATTCATATATTCAGAGCATACTAAGCCAACAAACTCCAATATCGGAGGATTTTACGTATGCAAAATGAGAATAAAAGCTGCCCACTTACTCATGTGTCCTCTTGTTTGAAGGAGAATGTAAACCATATTGAAAACTCCTTTGGCAACAGTGGGGACATAATTATTAAAGAGCTATTATGGATGCAAAAATGGCCGTCAGCTTTGTTTTATATTGACGGTCTGGTTAATACTCAACTGCTCCATGATTCCGTTCTGCGTTCACTTATGCGGGTCAACGAACATCATGTACCGGAAGGCACCGAACCGTTCGACTATTTAAAGGATCAAGTATTGAGCTGGTAACTCCGGCAGTTTGGACGAAATGGATGCTCTATTCAACCGGATGCTATCCGGCGGTATTATCATTTTGCTGGACGGATACACCAAGGGCATATGGATTGATGCGGTTGGCTGGGAGGATCGCAATGTCAGCGAGCCCCAATCCCAGACCGTTGTACGCGGTCCAATGGAGGGCTTTACTGAAAATCTGCGTACCAATACAGCTCTGATCCGCAGGCGGATTCGCGATCCGCGTCTTTGGATGGAAACAAGACAGATCGGGCAAGTCACCCACACGAATGTGGCCGTGATGTATATCAAAGGCATCGCTGACGAAGGCGTTATTCAGGAGCTGAGAGAACGTCTGGACCGAATTGATATTGACGGCATTTTGGAAAGTGGCTACATCGAGGAGGAAATTCAGGATGTTACCCTTACTCTTTTTCCTACGATATACAACAGTGAACGGCCGGATTCGGTCGCTGCCAGTCTGCTGGAAGGAAGAATCGCCATATTGATAGACGGGACACCTTTTGTTCTGTTGATTCCTGCGCTGTTCGTGCAATTTTTCCAGTCGCCAGAGGATTATTATCAACGTGCCGATATCAGCACTTTGCTGCGTTTGCTGCGTTTCTTTTCCTTTTTTATCGCTATGCTTGCACCCGCAGTTTATATAGCGGTAACTACCTTTCATCAGGAGATGATCCCTACCAACTTACTGATCAGCCTCGCCGCACAAAGGGAAGGCGTACCATTTCCGGCTTTTGTTGAAGCCATGCTCATGGAAATTACTTATGAGATTCTGCGTGAAGCCGGGGTACGTATTCCCAAGACTGTCGGGCAAGCCGTATCCATTGTAGGCACACTGGTCATTGGGCAAGCAGCCGTAGAAGCAGGGGTTGTCTCGGCGGCTATGGTCATTGTCGTGTCCATTACAGCCATCTCCAGCTATGTTATTCCAGAAAACGGTCTGTCCATAGCGGTCCGAATTGTACGCTTTGCCTTAATGATGCTTGCCGCAGCCTTTGGACTTCTTGGAATATTGATGGGATTGATCGTACTTTTGCTGCACTTGACCAGTCTGCGATCCTTTGGAGTATCTTACATGAGTCCGTTTGGCCCCTATGTAGAAAGCGATATGAAGGATACACTATTCCGCTTACCCTGGCCTCGTATGACTACACGGCCTCAGTCCAACTCTATTCAAAATACGATTCGCCAAAAAACGAAAAAAAGACGGATCGGCAATAAATCACAAAGTAGAAGGGAATAACCATGAAACAGACAATTCATGTGCTCTTCGTCTGGGGGCTGATCGCATTACTATTGAATGGATGCTGGGACCGTAAAGAATTAAATGAACTAGGCATCGCTATTGGAATCGGGGTGGATATGGAAGGAGAGCAGTATCAGGTGACAGCTCAGGTGGTCATTCCTTCTGCAGTAGCTTCCAAGTCTGCAACAAGTGGAGGCTCCCCGGTAGTTACTTATCAGGCCACAGCGCCCACGATTCAAGAAGCTATTCAAAAAATGACAGATACAAGCCCACGCTCCATCTATTTATCACATATTCGTATGTTGATTTTAGGTGAAGCTTATGCAAGAAAAGGAATTTCCGATGTGATTGAGGCCTTGATGCGGGAGCCTTTTACAAGAAGTGATTTTTATATTGCGACAGCCAAAAATAATAAGGCTTCCACGATTTTAAAGATACCGACTGCTCTAGAGAAATTACCAGCTAATAAAATGTTCGCTTCATTGGATACCTTAACCAAAACATGGGCCCCTGCCACCAAAGTAACCATGGATCAATTACTTAGCAATCTGGCAGACCCTGACATCCAGTCCACTTTGCCCGCTTTGGAAGCTATTGGAAGCATAGAATCTTCCATAGACAAAGGCGTAGAAGATACCTCAAGCATATCTCCTAAAACTACATTGAGGTTCTCTGGTATCGGTGTATTAAAAAAAGACCGCTTGCTAGGATGGCTGAATGAACAAGACAGCAAAGGATTCAACTATATTCGGAATGAAGTGGAGACGACAACGGGGCATGCCGACTGCGAGGGGGGTGGTAATATCGCCTTGTTAACTTTAAACAGTGATACTAAAAATAAAGTCATAATCCGTGATGGAGAGCCTGTTATTGTAATATCGGTTACCAACAATAGTACTGTACGAGAAGTCAACTGTCAGCATATGAAGTTAAGCAGTATGGCCGATATTAAAGAAATTGAAGCCGCAAGTAATGAAAAAATTGTTGAAATTTTAAAGCATTCCGTAGAAACCGTACGACGTGAGTTTAAGTCAGACATTTTTGGATTTGGTCAGCTGATTTACCAGTCGAATCCCGAACTTTGGAAAAGGATGAAAGAAACCAAAGAAAATCCATTTATGGACTTGCAGATTGAATACAAAGCAGAAACAAAAATCCAAAAAATTGGTACCTTGTTTGAGTCATTCCAAAAACAAATGAAGGAGTGAGCTTGGTGGAGGAGAAAGGGCGTATAAGCATCAGGAATATAGCTGTACTCGTATTTTTGAGTATTTTCGGAGACTGTGTATTGGTATATCCCTCCATCATTACGGGCATTTCCAAACAGGATGCCTGGATTAGCTCATTTTTAAGTATCCCTGCAGGATTAGCTGTGCTGTGGCTACTCCTGCGGGTACATTAGCTTTATCCTGAACTCACCTTCATCCAACTCTGTCAGCGAATTTTGGGTCCATGGTTAGGCGCTATCATCTCTGTATGGTACTTGTTTCATTTATTGATGAATTCAGCGATTTATTTAAGAGAAGTCGGGGATTTTTTGAACAACCAAACTTACGTCGTTACCCCTCTCCCTGTGATCAATTTAATCTTAATCCTTGTCCTTATGTGGGGACTGTATATGGGGCTGGAGCCTATTGCACGTACTGCTCAAATATTATTTCCATTATGCTTGGCGTTCACTTTATTTTTAATCCTGTTTTTACTGCCACAATGCGACAGTCAGCAGCTTAAACCCATAATGGAGCAAGGTATTCCTACGATTATCGAAGGCAGCATTTTTGCAGTTTCGTATCCATACGGAGAATTAGCATTTTTACTGATGATTCTTCCTTATGTAAGCAAACAACCAGGTCTGAAAAAGTCCGTTTTACTATCTGGACTTCTGGCCATCATTTTGTTAAGCGTGCTGCTACTTGTTTCAATCATGGTACTAGGCCCTTTTGTAACAGAACACAGCGTGTACACCTCTTATACGTTATCCAAAAAGATTAGCATCGGGAATTTCTTGCAAAGAATTGAGTCCATGATGAGCACAGCTGGATTATCACTACCTTTGTTAAAACCATTTTGCACTTCTATGCCTTTACATTAGGAATGACTCAGCTACTGCGGTTAGACAATGTACGGACCTTTCTTGGCCCCAGCTTCATGATCCTGTTTGGTTTGATTATCGTTTCGGCACCCAATATTACATATTATCTGGACACGATCGTCCATGCCTTGATTTATTGGGATTTGACCGATTCGGTTGTCCTTCCTCTACTGCTGCTTGTTGTATACAAGTTTAGATCAAAAGGCAGTCACACTCTGGGACCCGGGTAACCCCCCTCACCCTTAACGGAAGGAGCAATATCATTGCTGATTACCATTACTGTCATCTGTATCGCTCTAGCCATTGCCGCCAAGGATTTACCAGGCTTGTATCGCAAGCGTCGGATTAAGGATATGTTAGTGTACGTCATTATGCTTGGATTAGGAATATGGCTTAGTGTCCTTGCTGCCAAATTAGAGGTTACGCCAAGCCCGCTGATTCTGATTGAAATAATCTATAACCCCGTTAACACTTTTGTGTCACATTTATTTGGTTTTTAGAAAGGAGGCAGCCACAAATGTCAAAAAAAGCACGTATCAGTGTTCGGCAAGTGACTGTCCTTATGTTTATGTGTTTAATCGGGGATATGCTCTTAATCTATCCGACTATTATTACGCATATTGCTCATCAGGATGCCTGGATCAGCTCTATACTGTCCATTCCGTTAGGCTTAATTGTTATTTACGTGCTCGTTCGCGTTCATGAGCTCTACCCGAGCCTTACACTTATTGAAGCGATCCGCAAAATTTTGGGGCCCGTGTTCGGAACCATTGTCTCCTGCTGGTATTTGTTTTATTTTTTAATGAACACCGCTCTTATTGCGAGAGAGGTGGGCGATTTCCTGACTACACAGTTATTTGTATAAACCCCTCTGCGTGTTCTGCTCGCTATGGGAATATCCTTAATGGTGCTTACTGCGCTAGCGGGAATTGAAGCTTTCGGTCGTGTTAGCGAGATGCTATTACCAGCGTATATATTAATCTTCTCTGCTCTGATCCTTGCACTCCTGCCACAAGTTCAGCTTTCTAATTTACGGCCTGTTTTGGAAAACGGGCTAGCTCCTGTTGCTAAAGGAATGGTTCCAGGCGTGGCTATGCCTTTTGCCGGAATGTCTATTATGCTCATGGTTTTTCCCTATGTAAACAAAAAAGCCCATTTTAAAAAGGACATGTTGCTCGCTTCTCTTATAGGCGGAATCGTGATTAGCCTGTTTCTGCTGCTCTCCCTTCTTGTGATTGGACCCTTTGTGACCAATTACAGTCCATACATTTCTTCTGTACTCACGACACAAATTAATGAACTGAATTATATTACACGCGTTGAATCGCTTGTTGCTATAACCTGGGCACTGGCTGCCTATTTCAAGGGAGTTCTTTTCTTCTACGCCTTCACTTTTGGAACACCCCAGTTGTTCCGAATTTCTAATAGTCGTCCATTCGTCATACCCGCAGGCGGGATTGTGTTTGGAATGACCATTTTAATAACACCAAATGTTTACTATTATGTAAGAACTCTTGTTTATCCATTGGCAGCCTGGAATATTACAAACGGCTTTATCATTCCGCTTTTGTTATGGGGTGTGTACCTTTGTCGTCAAAGGTGGAAGCAACGGCAGAATCTATCGAGAAATTAAAAAACCTTCATCAACCGGAGCATCTGCATATAGAAGCCGGTATCCGAAGGTTCTTTTTTTCTTAACTTACGCCTGTTCCCGAATGTACTCCAGGGCAGCATCGATATGCCCTTTGACTCTCAAGCCACGCCATTCATGAATTACAATACCATTCTCGTCGATCAGGAATGTAGAGCGGACGATGCCCATATACTGCTTGCCATACATTTGTTTCTGCTGCCACACACCGTACGTCTCAGCCACCTGATGCTCTGCATCGGATAGCAGCTGAAAAGGCAGCCCGTACTTGGCAATAAACTTGTCATGCTGCTTAAGTGGATCAGGGCTTACCCCCAGAATGACTGTATTCAAATCTTCAAACTCCGTATGCTTATCCCGAAAATCACACGCCTGTGTCGAGCAACTGGAGGTCAAATCCTTCGGATAGAAATACAGCAATACCCTGCTGCCTCTATAGTTAGATAGCCTAACGTTCTTTCCCTCACTTCCCGGCAATTCAAAGTCCGGTGCCGGTTGTCCAATAACGGTAGATGTCGTGGACACCTCATCATCTCCTATCTTTTGGGGTTCTGATGTGATCCGGCCTAAGAGCCTGCTCCCCTATAACGCCGAATACCCCAATTCCATGCCAATAAGCCCAAAGTCAGAAACACAGCGCCCATCACAGGAGTTAAGAGCGCCATATGCCGCATATCCTCCCGCTGAAGGAACAAGGACGCCGGGTATACGCCAACAAAAGCAAAAGGCAAAATCCAGGTCAGCACAACCTGAATGGCCCGGTTATAAATCGTTACCGGATAACGGCCATAGCCCTGAATATTGTACATAAGTGGAATAATTCCTGTCGGTGCGTCTGAAAAGAACGAAATGGAGGTCAAGATGGTGTAGATCCCTGTATAAATCGCTACGGCGCTCAAGCTCATAATGATGAGTGCCGGAATAAACCACCATGCCATATGCAAGTCCATCTGCGCCCCGCTGATTCCCATAATAATCAGTCCAATCACCGATCCCACCAGCGATGGAGGGTCGATATTTTCAAGGAAAATCTGGAACAGATTATACGCGGGACGGGTCATCACCCGGTCAAGCTCCCCTTTTACGATATATCGTTCGCTAAAGTTCCAAAGGTTGACAAAACAGGTAAATAGTCCGTATGGAACCATGAAAAAACCGTAAACGAACACCACTTCATTTTCACTCCAGCCGCCCAAACTGTCTGTATGCATAAAAATGACTAGAATAAAAATAAGGTTTGTGGCCTGAAACAGCAGGTCTGAAATGACTTCCACCCAAAAATCGGCCCGATAGGTGAGCCGTGATTTCGTGTAATTTTTAAAATATTCGCTAATGAGACCCAAATAGTACATCATCGGCTTACCCTCCCTGCACGAACAGACGTCTGCGCGCCAGTCGCCAAATGACGACCATCGGCACGAGCAGAACGACCAGCCAAATGATTTGGATACCCAGCACATTCCAGATGCCAACGCCTTTTACACGTCCTGTGAAAACAGACCCCGGTAAATAGGTAATCGCCTGAAACGGCATCCATTGGGCGATCGTTGCCAGCCAGCCCGGAAACAAACTGATGGGTAAAATCAACCCGGAAAACAAGTCTACCACCACACGCTTCATACGCATCATACCCTCGTTATTTTCGATAAAAAAGGCCGTCAAACCCGTAATAATATTAATCTGAGTGTTAATCAAAAAGCTGAAAAATAACATGACCAGAAAACCAATCCAGGCTACCGGGTCACTGGGGAGCTTCACCGGAAACAGCAGCATCGCAATCGCCATGCCTGGAATCATAAATAACAGGAAGCGGAACATCCCCTCACCGAGTCCCTGCATACATTTAACGAGCACATAGTTATACGGCCGGATCATCTGAATAGCAATGCTTCCATCCCGAATATCCGTCGAAATTTCACGATCCAGATTGTTAAAATAAAAAGCCCTCGCCATCCATGAGACCGCTACATATGTCGTCATCTGAGCAGCGGTAAAGCCGCCAATACTGCCTGCGTCCCCATATATCGCTTGGTATGTGAAATAGTACACGCCAATATTCATGGAATATATAAGTATACCTGAATAATAGTTCACACGATAAGCAAGCATCGTCAGAAATCGGATACGAATAAAATCGGTATATACGCTAAGCATGAACTTTGGCCTCCACTGCCGGGAGAATCGGATCGCCCTTGCGTTCTGCCGAGCCAGACTGATAGATACTGCGGACGATATCATCTGTGTTCGTTTCAATGATTTTGATGTCCGTAATGTCGGTGCGGCCAACTACACTGGCGAGAACATCCGATACGTTAATATGCAGAGGAATCCATACCTTGGCAGCCAAATCGTTATCCATCGTCCAGGTCAGCGGCATATCGGCAGTCCATGCCTGCAATTGCTCCAGCCCAGTCGTCGTGCCAAACTGAAACCGTACTTCGCGTCCTGTCCCCCACCGCGTCTTCAGATCCTCCAGACCACCATCATAAATGATATTCCCATCATCCAGCATAATGACGCGCGAGCACAACGCTTCAATATCCTGCAAATCATGGGTCGTCAGCAAAATGGTCGTGCCGTAATCCCGGTTCATGTCCTTTAGAAACTCACGGATTTCGGACTTCACCATAATATCAAGTCCAATGGTCGGCTCATCCAGAAAAACAATGGATGGATTGTGTAGCAGTGCAGCTACCAGCTCACAACGCATCCGTTGCCCGAGACTGAGCTTGCGTACCGGGCGACTTAGCAATTCCTGCAGTTGAAGTCTCTCAACCAGCTCATCCAGTCTGCGTTTGAAGTCAGTAGCTGGAACCTGATATACTTTGCGCAGCAGTTGAAAAGACTCGATCACACCGATGTCCCACCAAAGCTGGCTGCGCTGACCAAAAACAACGCCTATGTTGCTTACAAATTTCTCACGATCTTCGTAGGGGATATAACCACCCACCTTGAGATGCCCCGATGTCGGCACGAGAATGCCTGTCAGCATCTTGATCGTGGTAGACTTTCCGGCGCCGTTCTCACCGATATAGCCGCATATTTCTCCTTGAGGGATACGGAAGGATATATCTTTGACCGCAGCCACCTCGTTATATTCTCGGGAGAATAAATCAAGGAAGGCGCCTTTTAGGCCCTCGCGGTTTTTTTGTACCTTAAATGTTTTGCGCAGATCCTGCACATCAATTGCCAGCATGTTATACCTCTCAGTCAGGATTTTACAAAATCCGTAGTTAAATTGATTGTGCTCCAAAAAGAAATTATAATGTAATGAATTGAAAAGCGAAAGGGAGAGCATCCATGACAAGCAGAACCAAAAGGACGATATGGTCGGTTCTGGCCGTGGTTATCGTCGCAATTGTCGGCTTTGCCGTGTATTATTTTTCATCCATCTATAATCAATTGAACAATCTGCATAAAGAGGGTGCTAACTCCCCCTTCAAAAATGTACAGCAGGTCGATCAGGTTCGTACGCCGGACCCGCCCAAATGGGAAGGAACGGACATGGTCAACATTTTGCTGATGGGTGTCGATGGGCGTGGTATCCAAAAAGGGGAAGTCCCCCGCTCAGACAGTATGATGGTGGCATCGTTGGATCCCGTCAAGAAAAAGATTCACCTCTTCTCTATTTTGCGTGATACGTATGTGGATATTCCCGGCTACGATAAAAATCGTATCAATACCGCCATTACCCACGGACCCAATACAGCTATGAAGGCGGCTGGTGATCTGCTAGGCATTCAGGTGCAATATTATGTGTATACCGATTTCCAAGGATTTATTAAGCTGGTAGACGCTGTGGGCGGCATTGATTTTGAAGTAGAGAAGGATATGCACTATACAAGCAATGCGGATAAGCATCAATACGACATTGACTTGAAAAAGGGCATGCAGCATCTTGACGGCAAAACGGCGCTTCAGTACGTACGCTTCCGCCACGATGCCATGTCCGACTTCTCCCGGTCAGGACGTCAGCGCGCATTTTTAGAGGCGGTAGCCCAGAAAATGCAGACAACGACCTCCATTGCCAATCTACCAAATATTTTGGAGCAAGTGAACCCTTACATTGACACCAATCTGAGTGTCAACGATATGTGGAAGCTGGCGAACGTCGGCTACCAAAGCACGTTTGCAGGCAGCGAGCAGGTTCCACCGATGAAGCTCCTCGGAGAAGAACATGTAGGCGGCGCACAGGTGCTTACGGTCCGCGATCCGGAAGAGCTTAAAAAGTATGTGCAAGACATATTCAACAATCCTCCTGTGCAGACACAGGAGCAAAACAAAGATCAGAGTGAAACGAAGCAGCCGGACAGCGCATCATCGTCCAAGACCGATAAGCCTTCTTTTACAGGAGGCAGCAAAACCAGTAATGACGATGCTTCGACGCAATCGACAACCAAGACAGGCCAAAAAGAGCTATAATGGATTATGCAGGGGCAGCCGTGAACGCTGCCCTTTGGCGTGTGTATACCCTATTTTAATGAACGGAAAGGAAGTTGTGGATGATGAAACGGGAAAACTCCGAAGCATTATATAAAGAAGCATTGGAGCATATTGTCGGAGGCGTCAACAGCCCTTCGCGCTCCTTTAAGGCTGTGGGCGGCGGTGCTCCAGTATTCATGAAACGCGCCCAAGGCGCTCATTTCTGGGATGAAGATGGTAATCGGTATATTGACTATTTGGCGGCATACGGTCCTATTATTACCGGACATGCCCATCCCCATATTACCAAGGCCATTAGCGAAGCTGCGGCGAACGGGGTCTTGTATGGAACCTCCACAGCATTGGAGATCAAACTGGCCAAGATGCTGAAGGAAGCTATTCCTTCTCTGGACAAGGTGCGGTTTGTGAATTCCGGCACAGAGGCGGTCATGACGACGATCCGTGTGGCACGCGCCTATACCGGGCGGAACAAGATCATCAAATTCGCCGGCTGCTACCACGGTCACTCCGATCTGGTACTCGTAGCCGCAGGCTCCGGACCATCCACGCTGGGCATACCGGACAGCGCAGGCATTACGACCAACATTGCGAGCGAGGTCATTACCGTGCCTTTCAATGATCTCGATGCGTTGCGCCAAGCCCTGGAGCGTTGGAGCGACGATGTGGCGGCAGTCATGGTCGAGCCGATTGTCGGTAATTTCGGCATGGTGATGCCACAGCCCGGCTATCTGGAAGGACTGTGCTCCATGGCGCGAGCGAACGGCTCGCTCGTCATTTATGACGAGGTCATTACCGCGTTCCGCTTCCACTACGGTTCCACCCAAACGTATGCAGGTCTAGACAATCATGATGCGATTCAGCCGGATTTGACCGCGCTGGGCAAAATCATGGGCGGCGGTCTGCCGATTGGCGCGTATGGCGGCAGCAAGCAGATCATGGAGCAGGTTGCCCCACTCGGCCCGGCTTATCAGGCGGGCACTATGGCCGGCAACCCGGCCTCCATCTCGTCAGGCATCGCCTGCCTTGAAGTCCTTCAAGGGGAAGGTGTGTATGAAGAGATGGAACGTCTGGCCGTGAGACTGACGGATGGGATTCAGTCCTCCGCCGACCGCTACGGCGTGCCATTGACGATCAACCGCATTCGGGGATCGTTCTCGACGCATTTCTGCGATCATCCGATCACAAATTACGCTCAGGCGCAGGATACAGACAGCGAAGCGTTTGCGGCATTCTTCCGTCACATGCTGGATCGCGGTGTCCATCTGGCACCATCTAAGTTCGAAGCCTGGTTCCTTACAACAGCGCATACGGACGAAGATGTGGATGCTACGCTGGAAGCGGCGGACGATTCCTTCCGTGCGATGTCACAGGGTAAATAAGCAGATTAGCAAGCGATAAAATATGGATTCGATAAGAGCCGGAAGTCGTCTCAAGGACGGGGAAACCCACCTTTGAGACTGCGTTCCGGCTTTTTTTATGACGTAAACTGTACCCGTACAATTGTGGATTTTATGGATTGTTTCAGGTTATGACATCCGGGTATATTGAGAAGGCCACAGGTTGAAATTATCCATGACGGAGGTTCATTATGCACAGTCGTTCAAGAAATGGGGCAGCCTATCTGGCTGCTCTCATTTACGCAGCTATACTTGGGTTTTCATTTTTATTTGTGAAGTTGACCGTCACGGAGGCTAGTCCGCTGGATGTCATCGCTCACCGCTTTGCGTTGTCATTTATCGCTTTGACCATTCCAGTGCTGCTGGGGTGGATCAAAATCAGTATCACGCGTCGTGACATTCTACGTATTTTACCACTGGCGCTGCTTTCACCTTTAGTGTATTTCCCCTTGCAAGCTTTCGGGCTGATGAGCACCTCTTCATCGGAAGGTGGAATTATTCAAGCGACCGTTCCCATTTTCACCCTACTGTTGGCCTCCTATTTCATTAAAGAGCGCACAACAGGGGTTCAAAAAATATCCTTACTGCTCTCTGTTTTTGGCGTAATTTTTATATTTGTGATGAAAAGCGGAGCGCCCCTGGCTTCGAATAGCTTTGGCGGCATTCTTTTGCTCGTGCTGTCTGCCGTTTGCCTAGCTGGCTATAATGTACTGGCTCGTCCACTAACACAAAAATACAGTCCGATGGAATTGACCTATGTTACTTCCATTTTGGGATGTGTCGTTTTTAACTTGGTGGCCCTGGGATCTCATGCCATAGACGGTTCCACGAGCGCTTATATCGCTCCTCTGGTAAAGCCTGATTACTGGCTGGCACTGGCTTATCTGGGCATTTTGTCTACCCTCGTCACCTCGCTGTTATCGAGCTTTGCCTTGAAGTGGATCGAAGCCTCGAAAATGAGTGTTATCGGTAATTTATCCACCCTCATTTCCATGATGGCAGGTGCTTATATTTTGAAGGAGCAGCTTGCCTACTATCACATTATAGGCGCTATCATAATCATTGCCGGCGTGCTGGGCACTAATTTCGGAGGACAAAAACGCTTCACGCCCAGCCAAACCAATTCTGGCAACCGTTAAAAGTAGACTGAAAACAGGTATACATTTCACTTCAGGAATGGTAGACTGTATAAAATTGTATGCGATGATGAAAAGAAGTAGGCAGAATGTGAAGCTTCAGAGAGTCGGCGTTGGGTGGGAGCCGATGTTTTACTTCTGTTGAAATGGGTTTCGGAGCACCACGTTGAACACTGCTTCCTGGTGGAGCGGTCAGTAGGCTAGGCGGAATAGTCCATCCGTTATCAAGGGACAGGATATCGACGGTATATGAGTTGAGGCAGTGTTAGCACTGATCGGAAACGCGTCCGTATCTGGTGAGAGGATCGTTTGTCAGAAGCAAACGGTCAATCCAGGTGGCACCGCGAGGCACAAGCTTCGTCCTTGGAACGCAATCGCTATGTATAGTGTATTGCGAAATTGCAGCAAAACGGTATTGTCCGTAGGCTGTGATGTTCCAAAGACGGAGCTTTTTTGTGTTGGTTTTGAAGCTAGATCGTCTGCGATGGACTTGAAATTGAATTTGAATTTGATGGGAGGTGATGGCCGTGGAGGACGGCTGGTGGTGGCGTGTACACCGTGTAATATTGGCAGCAATTTATAACGTATTGAATTTAGGGAGGAATATGTATGCAATCTGTACCCGATATTATCCTGACTGGCGACCGTACGACTGGCAAGCTCCATCTCGGCCATTACATCGGCAGTCTTCGTAGCAGAACAGAGCTTCAGCATGAATACCGTACCTTTATTATTTTGGCAGATGTGCAGGCGCTGACTACGCATTTTGACCATCCAGATGTGCTGGCCACGAGTGTCCGTCAAGTCGCTCTCGACTATCTGGCAGCAGGCATCGATCCGAATCAGGCTACCCTTTTCATCCAGTCCATGATTCCGGAAATTGCAGAGCTGGCACAGTATTTTAGCATGTTCGTGACGGTCAATTCGCTGCGGCATAACCCGACGGTAAAAAATGAAGCACGGCAACGCGGCGGGCAAGAGATGTACTACGGTTTTCTCGGTTATCCCGTTAGTCAGGCCGCCGATATCGCAATCTGCAAGGCAACCCTAGTTCCAGCCGGTGACGATCAGATTCCTCATATAGAGCAGACGCGTAAAATCGTTCGCCGCTTCAATGAACTGTACCGCCCCGTTCTGCCCGAGCCACGTATCTTACAGGGTGGACGGCTAACCGGGCTGGACGGCAATAGCAAAATGAGCAAAAGTCTGGGCAACGCGCTGTATCTCGATTCCTCTACCGAGGAGATCAGTACCAAGCTTGCACGGGCAAAAACCGATCCTGCGCGTATTCGCAAGCAGGATCCAGGTCACCCGGACATCTGTCCCGTATACGAGTATCACCGTTATTTCCGTCAGGACGGCATGGCCGATATCCATGAGCAGTGCTCCAAAGGAGCCATCGGCTGTACCGATTGCAAAAGGCTGGCGGCTCACGCTGTTAATATGCTGCTGGAGCCCATGCGTGAACGACGTCATGCTTTTGCGGCACGGATGGGAGATGTTGACGAGATTTTGATCGAGGGCACACGGAAGGCCCAGACTACAGCGAGGGAGACGATGAGCGAGGTACGTGATGCCATGGGGATTCGCTATTTTGGGCGTTAAAATGCGCTGATATAGCTACTTCGTATCGCGGAGCGAATGCGTATTACGTATTATGATGAGGGCAGTGAGAACTATTGTCCGGTATGCTTCTGCCCTTCCAAAAAAGACATCTCCAGGCGATAGCAATTCCGGCCTGGAGATGTCTTTTTAACAGTTTACAGTGCGTCGGATTAGACCGGGTATGCCATCACACTCATTAACGCCAGCTCTGGCTGTGTCGTGTCCAGCCTGCTGTATTGAATAATCACGGGTACATTGCTGGTGACTGTAATCGCATAAGGAATGCCTGTTGGAATCCGTTCGCCGGACTTTTCCAGCGAAGCTGTTCGGATATGGCGGGTTCGTCTTCCTTCCACCATCTCGATCACCCCCTCCAACGGCTCCCGATCCTCAAAATAGATGTCTATGCTCAGCCTTGCCGCTTCGTTCCCACAGTTCAGCACGCATATGCTCTCATGGCTGACCAGCTCTCCCCGGCTTTCCGGTGGAATATATCCATCAGGGATGACCCAGAACAAGCTGCCCCGCGGCTGAATCGCTACCTTTTGCCGAGGAATTTCAGTATCTCCCATGATAACCGCCTCCTTTTACCAAAATGACTTGGTCAAGCAACGATCTTCTACCCGTAAGGGTTCTCCTTGGTACGCAGCAATTGAGCCAGGAAAGCGAGCGCCAATCCCTGACCCCAGCCCTGAATGCGTTTGTATGGTACGTTTCGATAGCCGTCAATATCGTTCATTACAGCCGTTCCAGCGGATACACCCGTCACCGTGCCGTCCTCCTTAATCCGGGAAAGGATGCCGTCGATCGCCTTTTGCGTGTATTTGTTAAACAGTCGACCCTGCATAAGCAAGGCAGTCGCAATCCCTGCGGAACCGGACGTTTCCAGATAAGAGGTATCATCATTCAGCACCGTATGCCACAGTCCTTCCGGAGATTGCAACCTTACCAAGGCACTGAGCTGGTCACGCAGCGAACCGTCGATGATCATGTAGGAGGGATGCTGCACCTCTACAAATTTCAGCGCCTTGGCCATCGTCAGAGCCGCCCATGAGTTGCCGCGTGCCCAGTATATCCCCGACATGCGGCTTTGGTTCGCATGATCCCAGCCGTGATAATACAAATTCGTATCCGGGTCCTGCAAAAATTCCTCATGCCCGTGATATTGCCGAATTCCGTCCTCCCAATATTCCTTGTTGCCCAGCAAATGACCCATGCGCAGCAAATAATAGCCTGCCATAAACATCGTATCCACCCACGCTTGCTGCGGAAATACGTCATGAAGTGAATTCACTGTATGCTGGAAAATGCCGTCAGCGAACCGTTCGGCCTTTTTCGCCAGAAATTCCGCCATCTCAATAGCGATATCCAGATATTTTTGCTCCCCTGTGGCCTGATGCAGCGTCAACAAGCAGTGTCCGACAGATACGCCGTTCACCGATAGAGGCGGAAGTCCATCCTCGATATTTTCGTCAACCCATTCTCTCAGCTTGGTCAAATACGTTTCGTTCCCTGTCGCTTCATAGGCTTCGCATACCCCGTAAAAGGCCACTCCACCCGGCCAATCCCAGCTATAGTCCATTTGAAACGTGCGCTCCACTACCCGGTCGATCACCTGTTTAATTTGTTCCTCATCAAAAATCAATGCAGGCATTTCCTCGTCTCCCCCTTTGGTCATTTTCACGTTAATTGCCTCCTTGCCACCTGTTCCAGAAAGGTCATCGGTCAACGTAAGTACATGCGCAGCGGTTGCAAATTCAGTTCCTTCACAGCCGCCGCCACCATGTCTGCAATCCGTACCGCGCCATTCTCATGAAAATGCGTATTATCCTCCAGACCGCCGGAAAAGTTCATGTATTCACCGGGCAGCAGCCACATAAAAATTTCCTTGCTTTGTTCGGGACCCAGCCCTTCATATAATTCCTGCGTACGAGCAGACAAATCAATCAGCGGTACGTCCGCTTCTTCTGCCAGCTCGCGAACCGCCGTTATATAGTCACCATGCGTGTCGGACAGCGTACCATCCTCATTGAAATAGCGACGATGTACAGGCGTAACCAGCACCGGGGTTCCCCCCTTGCTTCTCGCTCCGTCGATATACTGGCGCAGATGCTCCTTATAGGTTGTAAAAGGCTCTGTAGCCCGCTCTGGGTCAGGCTTCTGATCATTATGACCGAATTGGATGAACAGGAAGTCCCCTGCCTTCATTTCGCCCAAAATGACGTTCAGCCGTCCTTCATCCACAAAGCTTTTGGAGCTTCGCCCCGATACGGCATGATTATCCACGCAAACATCATGCTTGAACAGGGCGGGCAAAGCCTGGCCCCAGCCTGTATACGGATAGCCGGAGGCGCCCTGATCCGTAACGGTGGAATCTCCGGCAAGAAATAGCCGGAGGGTCTGTGGCGCTGGCGTAATCTCCAGCGCATTGAGCCGCGGTGCGTTGCCTGATACGGCGAGGCGCAGCTGGCCGCCCCGGACAGGCACTGCAAACCAGGCCTCCGCGAGCTGGCCTGGCAGCGTGTGTACCGGGGGCAGCATATGCTTGCCCTCGCCAGCCTTGATCCGCGTCAGCGTTTCCGCAAGCGGATCGCCGAGCAGCATATAGACGAGATACGTCCCGTCCGGCATATCCACGACAAAAGCAGCGTTCAGCGGGATGCAAAAGCTGCTTCGCAGCCGTGTGAGCGTATCCTTCGCCGGGCTTTGCCTTTGTCTGCCGTACACCTGCTCCGTAGCTTCGAAGCCGTAGCCTCGTTCAGCCGTATATGAGCAATCCGGGGATACCCCCTTGTAGCCAGCAGCAGGCTCCCCCGGACCAAAATCAAACTTCCACATTCCACTCACCTCTCCGCGATCACCTTCAACCCCTGTAAACCCAACGGTATACAGCCTGGTGCTTTACCCCTTCAAGCCACTTGAGCTCATTCCTTCTACAATTTGCTTCTGGAAGGCGAAGAATACAGCGATAACCGGCACCAGACTCAGAATGGACATTGCGAACATTCCGCCCCAGTTAGAGGCCGACTCGCTATCGAGGAACATTTTAAGTGCAATAGATACGGTATATTTCTCCGGCGAATTCAGATACAGCACCGGACCGAGCAAGTCCTCCCACTTCCAGTAGAAAGAGAAGATGGCCGCCGTAGCCAGCGAGGATTTGAGCAAGGGCAAAATAATTCGGAAATACAGCCGGAATTTGCCGCATCCGTCAATCGTCGCTGCTTCATCCAGCTCTATCGGTATCGTTCGTATAAACTGAACCATCAGGAAGATAAAGAACGGCATCCCGAAAAACGATGGCACGACCAGTGGCAAAATCGTATTGACCCAGCCGAGCTTGGTAAAAATAATGTATTGCGGTACCAGCACCACATCCCCTGGCAGCATAAGTGTCATCATCATCAGGGCAAACCAAAAGTTGCGCCCCTTGAATTTCATACGAGCGAAGCCAAATGCAATTAACGAGGAGGAAAGCACCGCTCCTATCGTTGCAATCAAGACAATCGTGAGTGAATTCAAAATGTACGTGCCGAAGCTGTATCCACTTGTGCCCTTCCAGCCTGTCACGTAGTTTTGCCAAATCCATTCTGTAGGGAACAGAGAACCTGCCGTGACGAATATCGTCCGACTCTCCTTGAACGAACTGAACAGCATCCAAAATACGGGATACAGCATCAGGAGCGCCAGCGCAGCAACCAGAATGTGATAGATCGGCCATTTGAACGTTTTCCATGCCATCGGTATCAGCGCCCCTTTTCCGTTTCATAGAATACCCAAAATTTGGAGGTGAAAAATAAAATTGCTGTCAGTATCGCGATCATAATGAGCATGACCCAGGCCATAGCTGCCGCATATCCCATATTGCTGAACATAAACGCCTGCCGGAATAAATACAGCGAATGCAGCATCGTTCCATCCATCGGACCGCCCTCACCCTTGGAAATAACGTAGGCCGGAACAAAGGTCATAAAGGCGCTGATCGTCTGCATAATCAGGTTAAATAAAATAATCGGACTGAGCAGAGGCAGTGTAATACTGAAAAATTTTCGCACTGGCGAAGCGCCGTCCACACTGGACGCCTCGTACATTTCAACCGAAATATTCTTCAAGCCAGCCAGAAAAATAAGCATGGAGGAGCCGAATTGCCATACGGACAAGGTGATCAGCATCGCAAGCGAAGCATTCGGATCACCAAACCATTTCACCGGGGTTGCCCCCAAAGCCAAAAGCAAGCTGTTTACAATGCCTTCATTGCTGAAAATGTTGCGCCACATGATGGACACCGCGACGCTCCCCCCGATAATGGATGGGAGATAGTACATCGTCCGATAGGTGCCGACCATACGCGATTTGGTATTCAAAATCATAGCTACAAATAGTGCGAAAATCAGTCGCAGTGGTACACCAACCAATACATACGTAAACGTGACTCGGATCGAATTCCAGTATTTCGGGTCGCCTGTGAACATTTTCTCGAAGTTCCCCAGACCAATCCATTTGGGCGGGGTGAACAGATTGTAGGTTGTAAAGGACAGATACAGCGAAATAAACATCGGAATTAATGTAAACGCCAGAAAGCCCACAATAAACGGGCTGATAAACGCATATCCGGTCATATTAGCTCTCAAGCTCTGATGATTTCGCAAGCTCATCAAGCCTCCCTTCTGTCGGATTTTGTTGATTAGCCAAATTTTATTATATCGATAAATCATTGTTACACGCATTTTATTAAGATGCATGTAGAAGCTGCTGCTGCGGTTTGGTTCGTCGGTTAACCGTACGCAATCATGCTACACCTACGCACGGTTAGCCTAACGAAACTGGCCTTCGTCCCTTGTCAAAACGGTGTCACCCGCCTAAGGAATCCATTGCATTACTTATTGCTTGTTATTCGCTAGAATGGTATTCGCATCTGCCCGGAATTTAACCGCTGCATCCTCTGCCGTCATTTGCCCGAAATTGACCTGCTCAATGTAATCGGTCAGGGTGGCAATCACTTCCGGTGATCCAACTGGCGGCGGTGGGCTCATTGGAGAAGCCTTTAGCTCCATGGAAGCCACAAAATCAAATACCTGCTTCGTAGGCTCACTCAACTCCGGTGCCACAGCTTCCTTGATTTTGGCGGAAATCGGTACGCCCCGCTCGCCTTTAATCAATTTATTCGCTTCTACATCGTTCATCCAGAAATCAATAAACTTAGCCGCTTCGTCCTTCACCTGTGAACGGGAAGCGACTGCCCAGTACATCGTAGGCTGCATGTATATGCCTTTTTCCATATTCGGTCCAAACATCGGAGCCAGCGCCATCGGGCGGTTAACGACCTGCTGTAAGCCCACATACTGATTGGACCACTGCCAAATGCCGATGCCTGTTCCTTTTACGAGATCAGATTCCTCAAGAATCCCCTTGGTTTGGTTCATAATTTCAGGAGGCGGGGTCGCTCCCTTCTTAATCAGCTCAGCCAATCCGCTGAAGAAATCAACAAACAGCTTATCGTCGTCATACCCCAATCCTGTTCCTTCCGCATTGTAGAGAGACTTTCCATGTGTCCGCAAATAGTAGTGGAAGAAAATATCGGCAGCCATGGAGCTGTCAAAGTAAACTTTATTGGAGCCTGCCTTCAAAGCCAGCTCTTTGTATTGATCCCATGTCCAGTTGTCAGGAATTTTGTCTATGCCCGCTTTTTTCAGCAAGGCCGGGTCATACTGGAAGCCCAGCACATTGACACCTGTTGGAATACCGTATTGTTTTCCGGCGATGATCCCGGTTTTGAGTACATTTTCATTTACGTCAGCGACCTGAATTTTCTGATTCAAGTAAGGCGCCATATCCTCCAGTTGGCCGTTCTTCGCATATTGGCTAATGTATGAAATGTCCATCTGCACGATATCCGGCAGCTGGTTTGCCGCCGCCTGCGGGGCGAGCTTTTTCCAGTAGTCATCAAAAGAAGCATATTCCACATCAATCGTCACATTCGGATTTTTTTGCTTATACAAATCAATAACCTTCTGCGTGTATTCATGACGCGTATCCGATCCCCACCAAGCGATCCGCAACTTTACCTTCCCGTCTGCACTTGCACCCGAATTGCCGCCGCTGTCCGCTCCGCTACATGCCGTCGTCAACACGAGCAGCATAGCCATGATCAGAAACCATCCCTTTTTGCCCACATATCTCTCCCCTTTTCGCTGTTCTAGAAAGGAGCCATGTTACAAGTGACAAGTATTTACGCCAATTTGATAGCGTTTACATTTGCTCCTGTTTGTTATTTTCCCAAAAGCAGAGAAGCATTGGAATACACAAATCAGATTTCAAGGTTTAAAAAACAGAGGGGCTTCAGCACTCATCCCCGTTCGTGTGACTTGATGTACTCGGATGGCGTCATACCCACCCATTTTTTGAATACCTGGCTAAAATATTGGGCGTTCCCGCCGAAACCGAACCATTCCGCCAGCTCAAACACCTTTACATCTCCCGTCTCCCGAATATGCTCAGCCGCACGTTCGATTCGATAACGATTAACGTAATGCGAAAAGTTTTCACCCGTTACCTTTTTGAAAATTTTTCCCAGGTAATCGGAATTCATGTATAGCATTTGCCCGGCCACTCCGTTCAGTGACAAATCGGATTTTTGATAGTTTTGTTCAATAATGGTGATCATTTTATCAACGGTGGAGGATTGGCGGCTCACATTGTTTTTATAGTAGATTGCGGTCATTCGTCCGGCGGCCTCCTGCACAAATGATTTGAGACAAGCAAGCGTTTTTTGCTCTGCCAGCACGGCCATTCGACTCGTAAACTCGGAACGCTCCTCTTCAGGACATATACGGATCATAGCGGCATACAGCTGAAGCACATAGGAACGGGTCACGGAAATTTCCAGCTTCATACGGGACAGGATGCCGAATAATCGATCCACTTCCTGTGCAACCTCCTCCGTATTTCCGGCCTTGATCAGCAGACCAATCTTTTCCTCGTCCAGCTCCAAGTCTGCCGTCTCCCGCGGGTCTTCGGTCGCCAAATCTTCCTTCGTAATCAGACTGCCCTCTCCGGTGTAAAAACGGTGATTCATACAATGCAATGTCTCCCGGTACATCCCCCGCGAATGCTGCATACTATCCGACTCGCTAACCGCGACCGTTACCTCCAGCTTGTAAAAACGGCGAAACGTCGCACGCACCGCATCAAGCTGCTCCATAAACCTGGACGTATCGTCCCCGCTTTCCAGTACGATAAGCAGTTGCCCTTGCATGGTCGTACTGAGCAGGACATGATCCATTACATCCGCTGCAATATTTTGCAGCGCAAACAGATGCTCCGGCTCATGCGATTCCTCCACCCGCAGCAGCAGCATTCGAACCTGCTTATCTTGCAGCTCCAGACCGAATAAACGCTCATAAAAAGCGATATCACGGCTTCCGTAAGTTTTATAGGAAATAAACTCCTTTAAAAAGTGCTCCTTGACATGAGGCAGCATGCGCTGAAAATCAAGCTTCATCCGGTTCACAAACTGCTTTCGTTCCTCCTGCTCCTCCCGTTCCTGACCCAGCTCGGTCAGCGCCTCATGAATTTGCCGCTCATTGCAGGGCTTCAATAAATAGTGCTTTACCCCGTATTGCATGGCTCGACAAGCATAGTCAAAATCCTTATAGCCGGACAACAGAATGAAACGAACATCCGGAAAATGCTCCGTCGTTTTGGCAACCAGTCCGATGCCATCCAATCCAGGCATAGAGATGTCGCTGATCACAAAATCAGGCGGACTGGCCTGAATCTGATCATAAGCCTCAATCCCATTGCGTGCCGTCCCCACCAATTGCGTCCCTGCTTTGCTCCAATCCACAACCTGTGATATGCCTTCCAAAATCATACGCTCATCATCAACCAGTAGCACCTTGTACATGACCCTGTTCCCCTTTCACATATGGAATACAGACATGAATCGACGTTCCTGTTCCTGACTCGCTGTGCAGCTCTATCCCCCATGGGGTACCGAATGTCAGGTTAATCCGCTCCTGAATGTTGGTAAGGCCGATGCCTTGTCCACGGGTCGTGACCTGCCCGCTTCGCAGCTTTTCCAGAAAATCCTGTGTCATTCCCAGTCCGTCATCCTCCACTCGCAGAAAAAGTGCACCTTCCTTCACCCTGGCAACAATAGAGATCCGACACGGCTCAATTTGTGGCTCCAGCGCATAATGGATTGCATTCTCCACCAAGGGTTGAAGTGTCAGCTTCGGTATTTGCGCATCCATCAGCTCCTCTGGCACATCCAGATGGAAGACAAGACGCTCATCGAAGCGCGTTTTTTGGATCGTGACGTAGCTCCTCACAATATCCAGCTCTTTCCGAAGTGGAATGAGCTGCTCTTCAAAGCTGACCGCACTGCGCAGCAGAAAGGCAAGCGCCTCCACCATTTCTGAGATACGATCCTGCTTATTGGCCTTGGCGAGCCAGTTCACAGACTCTAATGTATTGTATAGAAAATGCGGATTAATCTGCGCTTGAAGCGCCTTGAGCTCCGTTTCCCGTAGCAGTAGCTGCTTGGCAACATTCTCATTAATGAGCTCACGAATGCGGCGGATCATCTTTTTATACGTTCGATGCAACAGGCCAACCTCATCATGTGTGGAAAGGGGAACCGCACCGAGTGCTTCCTCTTCCAGACGGTCAAGATCGCCTTTTTCAATTTTACGCATATTCTGAATTAATTGAACGATTGGTCTGGTAATGCTGCCAGACAACCGGGTTCCCAGTGCCAGTGCAATAAGCAGTATAATTACAAAAATTGCGCTTACAATTTCTTTGATTATGGTAATACTGCGAAACATATCATCAAAGGGGGTCATATGCAAATACGTCCAGCCCGTATAAGAGGATTTGATTTGGGCTGCGAAAAAGGTCCCGCCTGTGTAGGTTGCAATTCCGTAAGGCTGCTTCCGCGCAAGCTCGGCCTTCATATCGCTTTGACTCAAAAGCGGTGTTTCGGGATAAATCATCTGCTTGCCATCTGTAATCATCAGCTCTCCGTCACGGCCGGAGGTCTGCACACGATCCGCTACAATCCGGTCAATCCGCACACGAATCGCAAGCGTTCCGAGTCCATTTAACGTAAAATTGGTATCCGTAAAGGATTTGAACTGCCGTGCTGCCAGCAAGGAGGAGTGACCTGCCGCATACCATGCGTTGGAACCGTCATATTCGACTGCCAGCTCAGACAGGGTGGATCGAAGCTCTGGGGGAATGCCTTCACGGTTGCCTGCGCTCATGACCTGCCCCTCTTTGTCAATCACCATCATAGAATAGATATAGGTTTCAGAGCCTGCGAAGACGACAAGCCTATTCGTTATTTTTTTGCGCAGCACCATTTTGGTATAAGGCGAGGTTTCTTTTTCCAATTGTAGCAAATAACGTTGAAGCTGCTCATCTGTTGTTACTTTAAAAGTGGTCTTTTCAACATCCCTGAGTTCATTTTCAATGCCAATCGAAGAAATATTCAATACTTCGGATGTTTTTTTGTACATTTGATTATCATAAATATGAAATACGTATTTTAGAATAACTGCAAAAACCGCAAAATTGACCAACATGAGCACTATAATTAACAGAATCATTTTATGATGGATTCCAGCATTTTTGTAAGCGCTCTTAAAATAGGCCATCCGTGTATGTCGCCTCCTTTATAACATACAAAATACCCCATGCCTGAGTCATTCGGCAAGAGGTATTTGTGTGTGCTTAGCGTCGGTCGGAGGGCTCCGATTGGTTCGCCTTGCTCATATATTCGTCGTATCGGTCGTCCAGTTCCCGCGCCATACTGCGGTATTTGCGGGTCTCCTCGACAATGGGATCGATATGCGTTTGAATCCGCACCTCATATTTAGGACTGAGCCGCTCCCGTTTTTTGGCCTCATTCTCACGAATTTCGCCTTCTGTCAGCAATTCACTAAGCTCGCGCTCCAAATCTTCGGATTGGCCCATCATCCTTCCTCCTTCAGCGATAAGCGATATAGGTGTATTATAACCCGGTTGCATCTGCTTCTTTCAACACTTGAATAAGTTGGGAATGAATAGCTGTATTCGTAGCTGCAATATGTCGCACGCTCAAATCATAAGGTCTGCCCAGCGTATCTGTGATCGTTCCGCCCGATTCCTGTACCAGCAAAGCCCCCGCTGCCACATCCCAGGAATTCAAACCGATTTCGCAATAGGCTGACAGCCGTCCCGACGCCACATAAGCCAGATGCAGAGCTGCCGAGCCGAGCGCCCGAATCCCTCGTACCTGCGGCGTAAGAACCTGCGCGATTTTCATATTCAGCGGTTGTGCAAACGCACGATCCGGTGGGAAGCCGATGCACACCAGACTATCTCCCAGTGTTTCCTCTCTCGATGCCTGCATCCGATTGCCATGTACATAGGCGCCCTTTCCTTTTTCCGCCACGAACATTTCATCACGGGACGGATCATAAATGACGCCGACAATCACCTCTCCACGGTGGGCCAAGGCAATAGACACGCTGTAGAATGGCAGACTGTGCACAAAATTAGTGGTGCCGTCTACCGGATCAATAATCCATAAATATTCCTCTTCGCGGGCAGCCTCTAATGCGCGGGCCGAAGCTTCGGCTCCCGGCTCCACGCCCTCTTCACCCAAAATGGCATGATCGGGAAAATGGGTAAGAATCAGCCTGCGGATCATCTGCTCCGCACCTTTATCCACCTCAGTCACCAGATCCACAGGAGATTGCTTGGTGTTCAATTGTTCAACCGTTCCCAGTCTGCTCTTAATCCATTCCCCTGCTTTGGATGCCGCGTTAATAGCGACGGCGGTATAGCTTTTTCCTGATACGATATAGGGAACCTTTTCGTTTTCATGTTCGTTCAACGTGTTCACTCTACTTTCTATATCATTGTTACGTGGTTTGCGAAGCTGCCATACAGCACAGTCTCTTAACCATCTCTGTTAAAATACTACCTTGCTAGTTTACACATTCTAGTATACACAATATATTTCATAAAGTTTCTCTATTTGGGAAGATTATCCGCATAATCCTACTCATTAAGGCGTAATTTCCACGGATGCTCCATTCAGCACTTTAACCCCGTCACCCTCCTGAAGGCGCAATTGATCCATCAATCCAAACAACGCTTCATCCTTACGCTTGGCTTCAAGCATGACGTCTATCCGATCCGTATATCCGGCAATATTGCGCAAAAAGGTAAGCAACGGCTCGACCTCAACACCGTCCGCATGACTTCGGGGATCTTTTTCGCTTTTGGGACTGGATGCATGGACTTTGGGCGGCAATGGGTGATCAGGAGAAGACCCCGCTTGGGCCCATCCCCCTTTCCAGGTAGACAAAATGTCGGGCCATAGCTCCCACGGCTTCTCGCCCTCGTTATTCACCCATTGATGATGAATGTCGAGAACCATCGGCAGCCCTGTCAACTTGCAGGCTTCCAGCGTTTCAACAGCATTGAAAGTCTTATCATCATTTTCCAGTGTCAACCGTTCTTTTAACGAAACCTCCAACGCACCGACCTGCTCTACAAAACGCTGACCCGAGGTCACCTTATCTCCGTATGCCCCACCGATATGAATGTTGTTCTTGGCATCTGCACCGAGTCCCATCGCCTCCAGCATTGCTTTATGATACTGAAGGTCGTTAATCGAGCTTTGCAGCACTTCGGGACGAGGGGTACTCAGCACCGTAAAATGATCCGGGTGAAATGACACTCTCATTCCATTCGCCTTGACATAGTTCCCCACCTCTGCAAAATCAGGTGCAAGCGCCTGAAATGAGTCCCAATCCCGCAAATCCTGATGGGTTGCCAGCGGAATCAGCTTGGATGAGAACCGATAGACCTCAACATCATTCGCCCGGTTATGACGCAGCAGCCTCAAGGTATTATGAAGATTTTCGGCTGCAATCCGCTCCAGCTTACGGATCGCGGCCTCCCGGTCTCCAATCTTGTTAAAGCTGGCCAGCGTCATGGTTTTAGAGGGTGATGCATTTTGCACGGTGACCGACATGGCCACATAGCCGAACCTTACTATCATAGGGTGTCCTTCCTTTCAGCAGATCGCAGTACAGGCAAGGCCGTTTTTGATTAGACGCCTAAAGCCTTTTTCTACTGATCATACCCGGAAAAGCACCTGCTGATTCGGTGTTGGGTACACATATGCAAGAAGAACACAGCTTTAGGATTGCTGCTGCGCTCCAAAAAACATTTCATCCGCCAAGGCGGTCTGAATTCTCGATTCCTCTTCATTCAGCTTGCGAATGAGGATCATTTCAACCTCGGTCACTTCCTCGCCCTGAAAATTGATTTCGGCGATACAGCCCACAATCTGTACGATGGCTACTGCCACGTTGTCCACACTGTAAGCGATGACCTTCTGGCCTGTCGGGAACACACGTAGACCGGATTTAACCATTTTGCCGCGTCCATATTCCAGCAGTTCATACAACTCCTGTTCGCTCTTGAATTTACACACCGAGTTAAATTCAGTTTGAAAGCCCATGTTTAGCCCCACCTTTCCTTACATATGAATAAAAAGGAGAGTGCTCAGCTCCCCTTGGTTCGTTTTATGAGTTCTCGTAGTGAAGTGCCGACCTGCGTTCGTAACGCTCCAGTGCGAGTGCAATCATGCGGTCCAGCAGACTCTGATAGGATACTCCGGTTTCTCGCCACAACAATGGATACATGCTGAACGGTGTAAAGCCCGGCATGGTGTTCACTTCATTGATCAAAATATGTCCATCCGAGCGTCTGACGAAGAAATCAGCACGGGAAATCCCGCAGCCTTCCAGAGCGCGGAATGCTTGTAATGCGGCCTCACGAATACGATCTGCCACTTCCTCATCCAACGGTGCCGGAATGAGCATTTCCGATTGGCCGTCTGTATATTTGGCAGCATAATCATAGTAATCGCTGGACGATACAATTTCACCCGGTACGGAAGCAATCGGCTCGTCGTTGCCAAGCACGCTGACCTCAATCTCACGGGCATCCACGTACTCCTCCACAATCACCTTCAGATCAAATTGCAAAGCCAGTTCTACAGATTTCTCCAGCTCTTCCCGGTTATTGGCTTTGGAAATACCGACACTTGACCCCAGATTCGCCGGTTTGACAAAGCACGGATAACCGAGCTCAGTTTCAATGCTGCGCACCAGATCATGACTGGTTTGTGCCCACTGTGTACTATTAAAATAACAGTATTTCACTTGCGGCAAACCTGCATGCTCAAACAGCTTCTTCATGACGCCTTTGTCCATCCCTGCGGCGGAAGCCAGCACTCCTGCACCGACATAAGGCATATCCGCCATTTCGAACAGGCCCTGAATCGTTCCATCCTCGCCAAAGGTGCCGTGCAGCAACGGAAACAGCACATCCAGCGTCTGCTCTCCGTACAGCTTGCCGAACAATGTATCTAATGCCGCTTTAGTACCCCCCTCAACACGTTCCAGCTTCAATTGCTCTAATGAAGCCAAAGGTGCGCTAAGCAGCGGCCCTCTGCGCCAATCTCCAGCCTTTGTAATATAAAAAGGAATAATCTCGTATTTCTCATAATTAAACGCGTTCATAACCGCATACGCCGTTTGCAGCGAAACCTCATGTTCACCTGATTTGCCACCGTACACCAGCCCTACGGTTAATTTTTGTTTTGCCATGCTATCCTCCGCTTTCCTGCTTTCGTCATTGTGCCTGATTTGCATCACTGTACCTGTTATTCATCATCTCTTTTAAAAATAGTCGGCGATATGATAAAAGCGATATACCGTGTTATCTGTCCACGCATACGAATTTTTGTAGTCCCAATAACGATGTCTGGAGCTTACCGTATGTGCATTGACAAGCGGCATGCCGCCCGCATCAAAGGCCGTTACCACCGTGCTGTGTTGAAAGGTTCCGTCACCATCCCAATCGTAAAAAATGACGTCCCCCAGCATAAGCTGCTCCGGACGGCTCACCTGTTCAGCAGTTAAGCCCCACGAACTGGAGCCCAAATACCGCTCCAGACTGTTGGAAACCGCCCAACTGTAGCTCCACAACTCACGTCCACCGACCCGTCCTTTGTACCACCAGCCCGATTCTCTTTTACCAGTATAGTGGATCGGTGCGCCCCCTGCAAAGAGGCATTGCGAGATATAATTGGTGCAATCCACATCAAAACCTTCAAACTCCGGGTTGAAGCTATCCCACCATTGATCTGCATAGGCCGCCGCTTCTTCGCGGCGATATCGGCTGGGGCGTGCCGATGAGCCAAAACCCAGCACACCGCGATTCAGCAGCGGCAGATTCCCTCCTTGGTTAAACGACGCCTCTTCAAAAGGAACCTCTCCCCCCGCAGGCTTCCTTTCTGCCGGATCGCGCTCGATTCTCGTCACCTGCCAGGCCTCTCCCTCGCGCGTGAACGTCAATCGCTCCCGTTCAATGCGATCCTCCCGGTGGTTCATCCCGCCCTTCTCATAAAAGAGCCGGACATGCAGTTGTACGTCTATTACGGCCTCATCTGGAGTATCCTGCACAATCCGCAACGGCTTGGCGCGTGTCTCGCTGCGCAGGGGTACAGCATCCCGTTCGTTATACCACTGTTCCAATCTGGCCGCACGCGCTGCTCGTTCCATCCGCTGATCCACCTCCAGATATTCATCCGGCTGCGGTACCCCGTTCACCTCACTGCGATTATACTGATTCACGTATGCAAAAAGAGCCTGCTTCCATTCCCGCTCCCCCATCCCTATCCCTCCATATTCGTCCCGCTACCCTTCTTTTGCAATTAGCCGGGATGATGTATAACTTCCTTTCTTTCCTCTCTGGACTGATATGCTCTCTATCTAATAAGTATGAATCTCTAAAGCTTGGTATGAACATCGAAACATGAGGAAGTGGAACGTTTTATTTTCCAGTCTGCAACGAATAATTTAGGCCAAAAAAACTTTACGGAACCGCCTGAAAACGGTATACTTAATCCAAAAGCAATCATTTTGAAATCAAGTTTCATCTAATGAAACGAATTGCATTCATCTCAACCTCTAACACGCAATGAACCACTGAAGATGAAATTGAGAACGCAACCAATTTAAACCAACCGTGCAAGACATCAAAAAAACAAAACGACATTCCTATTCACCCCACAAGCATTCACTTCAAGGAGGTAATACCTATGTCAGGAAAAGATCAATTCTCCATTGCCCGCAGTCTCGAAGTCAATGGCAAGCCTTATCGCTATTACAGTCTTAAGGCATTGGAGGAACAAGGAAAAAGCGGTGTTGCCAAACTGCCTTTCTCCATTAAAGTGTTGCTGGAAGCTGCGGTTCGCCAATTTGACGGACGCGCCATTACAGAGGAGCATGTGCAGCAGCTGACAGGCTGGGCTGAGGATCGTGACACTAACAAGGAAATTCCATTCATTCCGGCACGCATCGTGCTTCAGGATTTTACAGGTGTTCCGGTAGTTGTCGATTTGGCAGCCATGCGTGATACCGTGAAAAAAGCGGGCGGTGATCCAAAGCAGATCAACCCGCTCGTCCCGGTTGATCTCGTCATCGACCACTCGGTTATGGTTGATGCTTTTGGTACCAGTGACGCGCTGGACTACAATATTAATGTAGAGTTTGAGCGTAATGAGGAGCGGTACCGTTTTCTGCGCTGGGCTCAAACGGCATTCAACAACTTCCGCGCCGTACCGCCATCTACGGGGATCGTCCATCAGGTCAATCTGGAGTATCTCGCATCCGTAGCCGCCACCAAATCCATTGACGGCGAGACGGTCGTTTTCCCAGATTCCCTCGTGGGAACAGACTCCCATACCACGATGATTAACGGACTTGGCGTTGTAGGCTGGGGCGTCGGCGGTATCGAGGCAGAGGCGGGTATGCTGGGGCAGCCGCTGTATTTTGTCACTCCCGATGTCATTGGCTTCAAGCTAACGGGCAGTCTGTCGGAAGGGGCTACTGCTACGGATCTGGCGCTTACAGTAACTCAAATGCTGCGTAAAAAAGGCGTGGTCGGCAAATTCGTGGAATTTTACGGTCCCGGCCTGGCTAACATCAGCTTGGCTGACCGTGCGACCGTTGCCAACATGGCACCGGAATACGGCGCAACAATCGGTTTCTTCCCGGTTGATGCCGAAACCCTGGCTTACCTGCGCAGCACTGGACGCTCTTATGAGCAAGTCAGTCTCGTAGAGGAATATTACAAAGCGCAAGGCATGTTCCGCACAGCCGGTACACCGGACCCTGTGTTCAGCGATACGATTGAGCTGGATCTGGCTTTGGTTGTACCGAGTCTCGCCGGACCCAAACGTCCGCAAGACCGCGTAGAATTGAGCCGTATGAAGGAAACCTTTGAAGGTATTATCCGTACCCCGGTGGACAAAGGCGGTTATGGACTGAGCGATGAGAAAATCGCACAAAAGATTCCACTGACCCATCCAGATGGCTCCACCAGCGAATTGGGTACAGGAGCGGTCGTCATTGCGGCGATCACAAGCTGCACGAACACCTCCAACCCAAGCGTTATGCTTGGTGCGGGTCTGCTTGCCAAAAAAGCCGTGCAGCGTGGACTCAAAAAGCCGGGTTATGTTAAAACCAGCTTGACACCGGGTTCCCTCGTCGTGACGGAGTATCTGCAAAAGGCCGATTTGATCGGCCCGCTGGAAGCACTCGGCTTTCATGTAGCTGGTTACGGCTGCGCGACCTGCATCGGTAACTCCGGGCCGCTTCCTGACGAAGTCAGTCAGGCCATTACAGACAACGATCTGACCGTGGCCGCAGTCATTTCCGGTAACCGGAACTTTGAAGGCCGTGTGCATGCCCAGGTCAAAGCCAACTATCTCGGCTCACCTCCACTGGTTGTCGCTTATGCGCTGGCAGGTACGGTGAACATTGATCTGGCGAATGATCCGCTCGGCTACGATCAGGACAATCAGCCGGTGTACCTGAAAGACATCTGGCCGACCTCCGAGGAAATCAAGGAAGCCATCAGCCTGTCTCTCAGCCCGGATATGTTCCGTCGCAAATACGAGAATGTATTCACTGCCAATGAAAAATGGAACTCCATTCCGGTTCCGGAAGGCGAGTTGTATGAATGGGATGAAAACTCGACCTACATTCAAAATCCGCCGTTCTTTGAAGGACTTCAGGATGGCGTACAGGATATCAAGGAAATCCGCAATGCCCGTGTGCTTGCCCTGTTGAATGATTCGGTTACAACAGACCATATCTCACCAGCAGGCAACATCGCTCCTTCCAGCCCGGCAGGACTGTACTTGAAGGAGCATGGTGTAGAGCGTAAGGACTTCAACTCCTACGGCTCCCGCCGTGGTAACCACGAGGTCATGATGCGCGGTACATTCGCCAACATCCGTATCCGCAACAACGTAGCTCCCGGCACGGAGGGCGGCGTGACCAAATATCTGCCAACGGATGAGGAAATGTCCATTTACGATGCGTCCATGAAATATCAGGCAGCCGATCAAAACCTGATCGTCATTGCCGGCAAGGAATACGGTACAGGCAGCTCGCGTGACTGGGCAGCCAAGGGTACGCTTCTGCTGGGCGTTAAAGCCGTCATTGCCGAAAGCTTCGAGCGGATTCACCGCAGTAACCTGGTGGGCATGGGCGTGCTGCCACTGCAATTCCAGGAGGGCTACGGCTGGTCCAGCTTGGGTCTGAACGGCCGCGAGACCTTCGACATCCTCGGCATAGACAATGACGTGAAGCCAGGTCAAGAGCTTACGGTTGTAGCCAAACGCGAGGATGGCACCAAGTTCGAGTTCCCGGTAACTGCCCGTCTGGACAGCACCGTCGACATCGACTACTACCACAACGGTGGTATTCTGCAAACCGTATTGCGTCAAATGATTCAAGCGTAAAGAACGAATGAATAATGAAATCCCCTCCAAAATGCAGTGAAAACTGCAAGTTGAGAGGGGATTTTTACATGCTTCAGGCCTTTAAAAGAAAACATATACCTAAAATTGGAAATATGAGGGTTATAAGAAGTGTCAAGAGACCAGGCAGGCTTTCCATGATTGCAGAGCCTTCTTCGCTCTTGAACTGACGACTGAGATAGGGCTGGAACATAAGCATAATCATAAAAGATATGAGGCTAATCCCACACAACAACCATACCTCAGGGGAGGATTTGTCAACAAAACGGTCAGCCACATCATTGAAATTGTAGTGGATTGCTACATTCCTGGGCATTCTCGGATACATGAAAAGGTAGATGAGGAAAGGCAAAGCAGAAAGAAGAAAGGACAATACATTAAAAATATTCAATCTATTGCGCATGGAAATCCTCCTAATAAAGCTAAATCGATTCATATCATACATGTTCAGCAGTCTATATTATGATACCTATGGCTTAGAAAGAGAGAGAAGCGAGCACCATATACACATTAACTTCTTGTCCTAATCCTACAGCGATCCCCATTAAGCCAAAGGCTATCCAAGTATAAGCAGAGATACGATGCGTCTTCTTCCATGCCGTTTCATTCGAAAGCAGCCAAGGGAACTTCAAACCAATTAAGCGGTTAGGTGTTATTGAAGCAAAAGACATCCCCACTGCTAAATGCAAAATAGCCGATAAAAATAAAGCTAATTTTAGTGGGCTGAATAGAAGCTCGCCCGAATATTTGAACATGAGTGCAAGGAAAATCAAATCAAGTACAATAAATACACTTGCACAAATCTTACGATAAGGTACTAATATGTCCTCAGAAAAGGAAGCTCTATGCTTTGAATACCTTGGATTCAATATTACGATAGCTAATGTAATAATCATAGTAACTAATGGAAAATATAACAATGCTATACGATCCTTAGTGGAATGTAACGAGGAGGAAAAGAAAGCAAAATTCATAACATGCAGCACAATAAAAAAAATACATGCGTCCACGGCTTCTTGAATTCTTCTTTTACATCATAATTACTCTTACTCTCCATGTCGCCAAACCCTCCATATAACAGAAACTGAGTGACTCCACTTTATTATGCGTATTTTCCAATACCAAAAATGGAATAAACATCACAAAAACAAAAAAGCCGATCCCTCAGGACCGACTTCCTACCCTATTCTCCTTTAACCTTACCTTCACACCGCCAGTTACTTCGAAATGTCCAAAAAGCCCTCTCCGAACACATCCCGCACATCATGAATCGTGATAAACGCTGCTGTGTCGATAGCTTTTACAATCTTTTTAAGCGCCGACACTTCTTGCTTACTAATGACGATATACAGAACTTCCTTCGGGTTTTTGGTGTAATATCCGTGGCCTGACAGAACGGTAACTCCACGATCCATTTGCGTAATGACCATCTCTGCAATTTTGTCTTGATACTCGGAGATAATCATGACCGCTTTCTTAGGGTTTAACCCCTCAATCATGAAATCCATAACCTTGGTACCCACGTACAGGATAACGATGGTCAGCATCAATTTTTCCGGACCAATAATAAAATAGGAAGAGAACGCTACGATCAAATCAAAAAACAGCAGGGCATAGCTGATATTCCAATCCAAATATTTATTGGCAATCCGCGCCAAAATGACCGTTCCTGCCGTTGTGCCCCCTACCCGCACGATTAAGCCAATTCCGATTCCGACCAAAACCCCGGCAAACACGGCATTAATCGTCAGCTCATGCGAGTCAATCTGCCAGTCAGCCGTTAAATGCAAAAATAATGAGTTAAATGCAACTGCAATGACGGTGTATAACGTTGTTCTAGCATCCAGAAATTTATATCCAATAATTAACAACAGACCATTAATCACCAGATTGACGATTGAGGGAGACCACTGAAACAGGTAGTACAAAATAATCGTAACCCCTGTTACACCCCCTTCGCCAAACTCATTCGGGATCACAAACAGATTAACTGCCAGCGCGAAAAAAAACGCGCCCAGAATGATAAATGCTATGTCTGCAATTCTTTTTTTCATATATGTCATGGTCCTTTCCCAAACATTCCAACGGATGAATAGCCAAAGGAATTTGCTGACTCAAGCTGTCAAAATACGCTTACAACCAGTTCATGGTATCTACTTACAAACCTAAAGTCAATATAACTTTGACACTTTAATTCGCCACCAGACTGCCTTAATCCCGGCTTCAAGGCTTTGCAAAATTCGATTGCACTCGCTCCAAAGTACAAAATAGTAACGAAACCAAGCCATTTCGACAAAAAAACACAATCCCGACTACTAAACTAAGAAAACGGGCCTCTAGCCCTTGTTTTGGACCTAGGCACATCCTCCCTCAAAATGACCATCCTCCTAATACACATTTTGGACGCATACGACCATCTTCCTGTTTTATGTCAAAATCGTTTTACTTTGAAAAAATGCGGGTATAATGATTGCAATCTTACCAAGCAACCAACATGGCATTACGACATCAAGTACATACAAATAGTCCTATACAGACGTCCTAAGCAACTCAATCTGGATTTGACAAAATGGAATTGGAGGAACAAACCACATGAATACAATGAACTTAACCGTACACACCCTGATGCCCTTTCACCACCAATACCAACGTGCCAACGCAGTGAGTATGCAGAAGAAAGAAGATAGCTCGGAGAAGAAGCTCAGCTTTCAGGACATTTTAAATGAGAAAATGGGTAAAAAATAAAGCAGCCTTTTTCGGTCGCTTCATCTTGCGTGACATAAGCTCAAAAGCCGTGTTTCCCTACATCGTCTGTAGAGAAACACGGCTTTTTTGGAGTTATTTACATGCGGACGCATAAGCGACTATCCTCACTTAAGCTTGCCAGCGTAAGTAATCCGGCTTCCCAATAGGTTGACCCACTTCCAACCTATTGCCCCGCATCCCGATATTGCTCTGCCTTTTCACGCATCCCGGCAGCTACAGCCTCTTCTGTATTCAGCCCCTTGTCTGCCGCATAGGCGCGAATATCCTGCGTAATCCGCATGCTACAGAATTTGGGACCGCACATCGAGCAAAAATGTGCTTCCTTGGCCCCCTCCGCCGGTAGCGTCTCATCATGGTAGGATAGAGCACGCTCGGGGTCGAGGGAAAGGTTGAACTGGTCGCGCCAGCGGAACTCAAAACGAGCCTTGGATAAGGCATCATCCCGTTGTTGCGCCCGTGGATGGCCTTTCGCCAGATCGGCAGCATGTGCCGCAATTTTGTAGGTAATAACTCCTTCACGAACATCATCCTTGTTCGGCAGACCCAAATGCTCCTTTGGCGTAACGTAGCACAGCATGGACGTCCCGAACCAACCGATCATGGCTGCTCCGATGGCCGAGGTAATATGATCGTAGCCGGGCGCAATATCCGTCGTGAGCGGTCCCAAAGTGTAAAAAGGAGCTTCCTTGCAAATTTCCATTTGTAAATCTACGTTCTCCTTGATTTTGTGCATTGGAACATGCCCCGGACCTTCGATCATGACCTGGACATCATGCTTCCATGCGATTTGCGTTAGCTCACCCAGTGTTTCCAGCTCTGCAAACTGCGCTTCATCATTCGCATCATAGATGCTGCCCGGACGTAGACCATCCCCGAGGGAAAAGGCGACATCGTATGCTTTCATGATTTCGCAGATTTCCTCAAAATGCGTGTACAAAAAGTTCTCCTGATGGTGGGCAAGGCACCAAGCCGCCATAATCGACCCGCCTCGGGAGACAATTCCCGTCATTCTATTCGCCGTCATCGGAATATAGCGCAGGAGCACGCCCGCATGAATTGTAAAATAGTCTACACCCTGCTCCGCTTGCTCAATCAGGGTATCGCGATACAGCTCCCACGTCAGTGCCTCAGCTTGGCCGTTTACCTTTTCAAGCGCTTGATACAACGGTACCGTTCCAATCGGCACTGGAGAATTCCGGATGATCCATTCACGCGTGGTATGGATATTACGGCCTGTGGACAGGTCCATGACCGTATCCGAGCCCCAGCGCACAGCCCAGGTCATTTTCTCCACTTCCTCCTCAATGGAGGATGTAACCGCCGAATTTCCAATGTTGGCATTGATCTTCACGTGAAAATGACGTCCAATCACCATCGGCTCATTTTCCGGGTGATTGATATTGGAAGGCAAAATCGCCCGTCCCGCCGCCAGCTCCTGTCGCACAAACTCGGGCTCCACCCCTTCACGAATTGCTGCAAATTCCATCTCGGGCGTAATGATTCCCATCCGAGCATAGTGCATTTGTGTCACCGTGCGCCCTTGCGACGCGCGTAGCGGACGATGGGTCACGCCGGGGAATTCCGCTGTCTCCCGCTTGGAACCGGGCTTCAGCCCGTTGTCCTCCGGCTTAACCGTACGTCCCTCGTAAGCCTCGACATCGCCCCGTTCCAGCACCCAGGCCCGTCGAAGCGGCGGCAGGCCCCGTCGGATGTCCACCTGATAGGCCTCGTCCGTCATCGGACCACTTGTGTCATACACGCGCAGCGGCGCATGATGCTCTGTACCCTGCGGCGTATGTGTGGGATGCAGCGCGATTTCACGCTCTGGCACGGCAATATCCGGCCGCGAGCCTTGAATATACACCTTCCGGCTCCCCGGAAAGGGCTTAACCCCACCAGCTTGCTCCGCACTTGTCTTCTCTGAACCTGTCTTTCCTGGCTCTGCTGCCTTCATTTCAGTTTCTTCTGTTTCCGTCGGTTTCATTGTTCGTTCCTCCCGTTTCGATGAAATGACACACCGATCCGGAACCATTCCCAGGGTGGCTGATCTATGCAAAAAAGCCGGTTCCCCAGGGAACCGGCTAATCTAACGAAGAGCTATCCAAAAGTACGCACACAGAATAATATATTCCATGCGCCTTCTTAGGCAGCAGCTGCGTATACATTTCAATGGCCGATTACTTCCCTACGCTGGTATGATCCAGATCAGGTGCAAAGGGTCCGGAATCTTGTACGATTCCATCTCAGCCCGGCATTACAGGCTCCCCCAGTAACTGTGATACTTCGATTTGCATGAGGCGGCGATAACAGACATCCCGCCATCCTCATCAGATTACTTTAAATTTACTGCTTTGGCAACCCTACTCTAGTCCTGTTACGGGAGCATAAGCCCCATTTCCTTCGCAGCTTCGATCAAAATTGGGGCAAAATCATGCAGCGTCTCAGGTGCAAGTCGGCTGACCGGACCAGATACAGACAAGGCCGCAGCGACCTGTCCCTTCCGGTTGACCACAGGCGCCGCTACAGCGGCAGCGCCTGGCTCCCGTTCTTCATAGCTGGTTGCATATCCCTTCTCACGAATGTCCTGCAGCTGAGCTTTATAGACCTCCGGGTCTACGGAGGACGGCCATTCATCCCCCCTGAGTAGAGCTTCCAGCTCCTGCGGCGGCATAAAGGCTGCCAGCACCTTGCTGGAAGCCCCTACAGCCAGCGGCATACGCGCACCCACCGGCGCAACGCGGCGGATCGCCTGGTTGCTCTGAACGGCTTGAATGCGAATACGCATACTGCCGTCCCGCAGGTACAAGCTGACCGTCTCACCCAGACGGTCACGCAGTCCTTCCATCGCAGGCTGCAGCAGCACTGCCGGCTCATCACTTTGTGACAGATGGGTGGACAACTCCCATATGCGGAAGCCGAGCCGGTATTTTTCGGTTGCGGCATTCCGAACGACAAAGCCACGATCCTCCAGCGTAGTCAGCAGCCGATGAACCGTGCTTTTATGTAGCCCAATTTTGGAGGCAATCTCCGTCAGGCCAAGATCCGAATCTGCGGTAAAACACAGCAATATATCAAGCGCACGCTCCACAGCACGAACGGTTAATTTACGGTCTTCCATCGTGAACCGCTCCCCTTGCATCCATTTTCGTTTCACACCATGAAACATGGTTACATAAATTATATAGAATACCCGCGGCTACTGTAAACCAATGTTTTTGTGACAGCTATATTACAAAAGAAGAACAAACATCGACAATTCTTTGCATCATTTTTACTTTTCCAGTTCAGGCGTTGACTTTGGATAATCCCCATCATACGATAATAGGTATCAATAAGGACATACACTATCATTTTCAAGTGAATTTGTACCTAAATTCTATAGCATGAAGTTCAATTTTATATAAGGAGGCTCTTACATGATTTCGACATCCCAGCGCAGCTCTCAGCTACAAACCGCTGTTCAGGAGCCGTCCATCCCACTGATTAATCCCCGTCTGCTGCGGTTCAAGCACATTGTGATTGCGCTGCTGCTATCGGTCGTATTTTTTCTGCTGTTTTGTTTTATTGCCCTGCATGCCTACATCGCATGGGTACTGACGAATCCAACCGTGGCACCGCTGTACTCTAACCCGATGCAGGCGAAGGGAATGCCCTATGAGGAAGTCAGCTTCCCTGCCAAGGACGGCAGCCGCATGGTGCAAGGCTGGTATATCCCAGCGGATCAATCGCGGAAAACCATTATTTTCAGCCATGGATATGGGGCCAACCGCGAAGAAAGCTGGATTCCCATGTATGATCTGGCACATTATGCCCACCGTTTAAACTTTAATGTGGTCATGTTCGATTACGGTTTTGCGTCTCAAAACAGCAAAGCAGTCGCGACCGGAGGCAAAGCGGAATCCCAACAGCTTCTTGGGGCGATCCAGCTTGCGAAGCAACGCGGCTCGTCGGAGATTATCGTATGGGGCTTCTCAATGGGGGCAGGAACCGCCCTGCAGGCGGGCTTGCAAACCAAGGATGTGGACGCGATGATTTTGGACAGCACCTTCCTGTTGGAGCCGGATACGCTGTACCATAACATTCATAATCAAATTAATCTGCCACGCCATCCGTCTTTGGAAATTCTCGAGTTGCTGTTTCCAGTTTTGAACGGCACCAGCTTGCATCAAATTCCATATCAAGAGGTTAAAAAGGAAAACTATCCGTTCCCGATTATGTTTGTGCATGGTACGCAGGACGAAAAAGCTCCTTATCCCATTGCGGAAAAGCTCGCTGCCAATCAGACCAATCCGCTTTCCAGTGTGTGGATTGTCAAAAACGGGCTGCATGAGCTTATTTTCAGAGAGCATCCACGTGAATATTTGCGGCGGGTATCGACGTTTTTAAGCAGTGTGCAGGAGCTGGAGGACAAGAAGACCATCGCTAATGCGAATAAGCCAACGACTGCGAAGTAATGAAATGATATAGAGAAGCCTGATTATGGACACTTCACTTGTGCCTTAGTCAGGCTTCTTTTTCTGCATCCCAATGGCATTCATGATTCTGCATGACATGTGATATCTGACGGAGAGAGTTTATAGACATATTCCCTACGAGAGGGCGAATATACTGGGTACGTATGCATCCGGGGCAGATTCTTTCTCCAAACCGGAAAGCCATAGCGGGATACGGGAGGTAAAAACAATGCTGAGTACTTATGGGGCTTTTCTGCCCTTACGCGTGCTGGAGGAAATCCGGCATTGGAAGCAGCAGGAAAGTTGGCATGTGGAAGTGATTAAGTCCGCTACTGAGGGGCTTGAGCCTGCATATGTGCAGCTGCTCGATGATTGGCGAACTGTATTTGAACAGACTGAACGTGCTGCTGTTGAGCTGCTTGAAGAGCAGCGAAACGTCCACGCTCACGCAGATCAGGCTTGGCAACACTCATGGGATCAAAAATCGGCTGCTCCACAAGCACATACACACGAACTGGCTAAACCATCAGGACAGTCAAGGGAATGGGGTGAGGCGTCATCATCTGGAGAGGTGCCATTGCCAGAGACTGCCTCACAAGATCTGCATCGTCGGCTGGACGGATTGCTGCAAACTGCAAACCGCCAGTCACAGGAGTATGTGCGCCAGCTCGGCCTGCTGAACGAGCACAGTCTTGCGTTACGGCAGCAGCCCAGATCCGCCGGAATTGTGCTGCACGCGGCCCATGAAAGCCAATATTTCCTGATCTCCACTACACCCTTTCAAGAGCCTGGCTCCATCGCAAGGGCCGCTGGGTTGTATCATGTGTCAGCCGAGGGTGAGCACTACCCTGAGGATGCGTTTCGAGAGCGGCAGGCGGGCATACGGGGAGAAGGCACATGGGCATCTAAAGGCGTTCAGTCCGGTCAGACACAGCCTTCGGCAACGGAAAAAGCTTCCCCCGGCCGCTCGGTTCCTATTGGGGGACATCGGTTACCGCCGCTCCCTTATCCCTATAATGCGCTTGAACCTTACATTGATGAAAAAACGATGCGTATTCACCATGACAAGCATCATTTGAGCTATGTGAATGATTTGAATAAAGCAGAGAAGAAGCTGGAAGAGGCCCGCAAAACAGGTGATTTTGACCTCGTAAAGCACTGGGAACGGGAGCTGGCGTTTAACGGTGCAGGCCATTATCTGCATACTCTTTTTTGGACGATTATGAGTCCTCAAGGCGGCGGAACACCAAGCGGGCCGCTGGCTGAGCAGATCAAGAAGGATTTTGGCAGCTATGAGGCATTCAAAAAGCATTTCAGCTCAGCCGCCGAAAAGGTTGAGGGCGGCGGCTGGGCGATTCTGGTGTGGAGTCCGCGTGCGGGACGGCTTGAAATTTTGCAGGCCGAAAAGCACCAGAATCTGACTCAGTGGGAGTCCATTCCGTTGCTGGCGCTTGATGTGTGGGAACACGCCTATTACTTGAAGCATCAAGCTGAACGCAACAAATACATCGAGGATTGGTGGCATGTCGTCAACTGGCCTGAGGTGGAAGAACGCTATGCTCAAGCCTCCAAGCTGAAATGGCAGCCCTTCTAAGCTGATTGCCATGTGAGCTAGTGTGCTAAATCCATGCTCTACCTTACACTTGTGAATCGTATCGTTCTCTAAGTGCAGCTATCTGTTCTGACAATCCTTGCGGTTGCACCAACGAGCCATCGACAGGTAAAATCGTAGCCCGGCTTTCGATCACCCGGCGCAGAGATGCTGTATAGGCCTCAACAGATGGCACTCCAGCCAGCTCTGCCAGGCTGCCCATTGTTGCCGGATTTACCCGCGGATAATCCGGCTGCGGTACGCCCGCCTTCGTATCTCCGGCTGCCGCCGTATAAAACTGCTGCACCGCCTGTGCACGCCCCGCACCACTGCCCTCAATCATCACGAAAGCCGTGATGATATACGCCTTGGCTTGACGCCGCTGCGCAATGCCGCAAAACTTGCGGCCTCGAACGCTGACATCGTAATCACCGGGACAGAAGGACCCGGTGATTTCCCCGGTCTGCGCCTCGGCAGACCACGGGGCCAGCGCATCGGCAATCAGCCCCGCCATGAGCCGGAAATCCTCATGCAGGCTGATCGCATGCTGCGGATTCGGCAGGATCAGGGACAGGTTCAGTACCCCCCTGTCCAGCATGACGGCTGCTCCGCCCGAGGGGCGCACGCACACCGAGATTCCCGTGCTGCGTACATGCTCCATCGCCAGCGGCGCGTATGGAAGCCTGCGGTCGCGGTGACCGATGACAAGCGCAGCCGGATGCCGCCACAGGTGCAAAATAGGCGCAGCACCTTTTCCAACTTGCCGACAGGCCAGCTCCTCCCAGGCCAGCGGAGACAAAACGTCCATCTGGGTGAGCGTAAGCGGCGCTTCAATCCATTGCAAATCAGGCAAAACGGTTGTTTTTTCTGTTGAGCTATGTACGTTCTCCATACGTTATCCCCTATCTTAAAAAGAACTGTTATTCATACGCTAATCGTAATTTTGGCTGTCCACCTATCCCATGTTAGCAAAAAAGGGTGGCTACGCCTATGCGTAAACCACCCCTTTCATCACCTAACCGTTACGCCCGTTCGATCAATCCTTGATCAGGGACAGAAACTCTGCGCGCTGTGCTGCATTATCACGGAACGTGCCGCGCACCGCAGACGTTACCGTTTTACTGCCAGGCTTTTTGACGCCTCTTGCACACATGCACAGATGCTCGCCTTCCACGACCACCATAACCCCGTGAGCCGAAACCGCTTCATTTAGAATATCCGCGATCTGTGACGTAATCCGCTCCTGAACCTGCAATCGACGGGTCACAGCCTCCACCAGACGGGCAAGCTTGCTCAATCCAACAATTTTACCGCTGGGTACATAGCCGATATGCACTTTTCCGAAGAAAGGAGCCATATGGTGCTCGCACTGGCTGTAATAGACGATGTCCTTCACAATCACAAGCTCCTCGTGATTCTCGTCGAATGTCACACCCAGCGCATCCCGAGGATCAACCTCATAACCCGCAAATATTTCCTCATACATGCGCGCTACGCGTGCCGGTGTTTCTAACAGCCCTTCACGCTTGGGGTCCTCACCGATCAGTTGTAAAATCTGCTCCACATGGTACTCGATTTTATCCCGGTTATCCGCAGCTTTGCGGTTAATATAATCTTTTACGCCAGCCACAGTAATCCTCCTCTATGCAGCAACCTCATGCGACATCCGTGCTCACGCTGCTCATTATTTCCGACGGCCCTGATTTTTACGCGCACCTGGCTGATTTTTGGAAAACTGCTGGTTCTTCATCATCTGCTGGGCTTTCTGCATTTGCTTTCCATTCAGGTTGTAACCCATCTGCTTGGCCATTTTTTGCAGCGTTTCAGGGTCGTTTTGCATCTTCTCAAGCTGTTTGCGAAGATAATAAGCACCGATGAAAAATCCCCCAACCAAACCAACAATCAGGGTAATAATCGGAATGACAATATTCCACACCACGAAGTCGTCACCTCTGTATATTTATATGAAACATCATGCATTACACACGAACCTATCATAGCAAAACATGAGACAGCTAGCAAATCACAATTTGCAAACATATGTCCTTATTCTTTCTCCAACTCCAGCAGCTTGGTCTTGACCGGCAGGCCTCCCGCATAACCGACCAAGCCTCCGTTTGCTCCTGATACCCGGTGACATGGAATCAGGATGGGCAACGGGTTTTTGTTGTTTGCTCCGCCGACTGCACGTACGGCCTTGGCTCGCCCGATGGACTCCGCAATATCCTTGTAGGACACGCTCTGTCCATACGGAATATTTTGCAGTGCACGCCATACCTGCTCTTGGAAGGGAGTCCCTCTCAAATCATAGGCTATACTGAATTCCCGTCGTTCTCCGGCAAAATATTCACGCAGTTGATCTGCGGCCTCGCGCAGTTTTTCCGGTTCCTGCACATAGACATATTCCCCGATCCACGTTCTGGCCCATTGCTGAAGCAGTGCCTCCTTCGCATAAAAAACGCCAAACTCTATTCGACACAGCCCCCGATCCGTTGCGCACAACGTTAAAGGGCCCACAGGTGTCTCCATTTCATCGTAATAAATGGTGGTTGGACCCTGTGAATCATCGGCCGTTACTTCTGAATTTGACAATTCAGAACCCTTTTGCTGTTCTGCCTGCTGTTGCTCCTCCAGTTTGGAATGCGCCTGCGCGATCATTTCGCGTACTTGCTCATGTTGTTCCTTCTCTGATGCTTGCTTGATCGCTGTCATAGCGTTTTCTCCTCCTATTCGGCTCAAAGCCCAAGCCGCCGTGCCCCGAAGCTCGGGGCGCGGATCATCCAACAGAACCTCCGTCAGCTTGGGTACGGCACTGATATCCTTGAAATTGCCTAGCCCGATAATGGCATTGCGCTGAATTGGCTTTTTCCCCCGCCAAGCTGCCGCGCTTTGACCAAAGCGTTCCTTGAATTCACGATTGCTCAAATCCAGCAACGGCAGCAGCAGTGGCTTCACAATTTCGGGATCGGGTGTAAGCTCAGGATGATGATTCCAGTTAAGGCCCCGATTTTTGGGACATACCATTTGGCAGGTATCACATCCGTACAGCCGATTCCCTATTTTCAGCATAAACTCTTCATCCAGAAAGCCTTTCGTTTGTGTCAAAAAGGACACACACCGCTGCGCATTCAGCTGCCCCGGTCCCACAAGCGCGCCCGTAGGACACGCGTCCAAGCATTTGGTGCATTCCCCGCAGCCGTCCGTGACGGGTTCATCTGGTTGAAAAGGAATGTTCGTCAGCAATTCGCCCAGATAAATCCATGATCCCAGCGTCGGTGAGATCATCATTGTGTTTTTGCCGCTAAAGCCGATACCTGAGCGTTCCGCTACAGCTCGATCCGACAGTTCCCCGGTATCCACCATGCTTTTCAACATCGCATCAGGCACCCGCTCACTTATAAAGGCCTCAAGCTTCTCCATCGCCTCGCGCAGCACAAGATGATAATCCTTCCCCCAGGCTGAACGTGCCAAAATACCACGGTACTTGCCCTTTTCCGACTTTGGCGGATTCTTCATTTTGGCAGGATACGCCACCGCAATGGCAATCAGGGATGCAGGCTGTGAGCCATATAGCTCCGGATAAATCCGCTTATTAATATCCGGCTCCTCAAAGCCGGATTCATAGCCTTTGGCCCGATGCTCTTCCAATATAGCTTTCAGAGACAGAAAGGGGTCGGCGGATGCGAACCCGATCGAGTCGATACCCAGCCCCGGAGCCGCCTGAATGATTTCCTGCTTGAGTGATGCCCAGGTCGAGGCGGTTCCGGCAGCCGTTGATACTAATCCGCGTTGCATCCGATACTCACCTCTCTTTCATTCCTTCGTACGTAATCACTTGTATGAGGAATTTGTAATAATCCTCATATCTCAAATTTCAACAGAAAACAGCAACAGATGCTACCGTAAATTTTTAACAGCGCTGGTCGCCAGAAAATCACAGCGATTGTTCAGCTCGTTGTCACTGTGCCCCTTCACCTTTACATATTCAACCTCATGCTTGCCCATCAGTTCCCACAGTTCTTCCCACAGCTCTTTATTTTCAACGGGCTGATTTTTACTGTTGCGCCAGCCGTTACGGAGCCAATTCTTAATCCAGCCCTGTTTGAAGCAATTGACGACATAGGCAGAGTCACTGTGGACTTTGACGTGACAAGGCTCCTTGAGCAACTTTAGCGCTTCGATCACAGACTTGATCTCCATGCGGTTGTTTGTTGTCATTTTCTCGGCTCCGGACAGTTCCTTGCGATGATCTCCATACAGCAAAACGACACCCCACCCCCCAGGACCCGGGTTTCCCGAACATGCGCCGTCGGTATATACCATCACTTCTTTCATATTCCTCTTCCTTTCCTGATTCGCAACCGTCTGCTCCGTCATGATCCTGATCGGTTCACACGCGTTCCGCATTGATTTCAAACTATCGTTGCTCTATAGCCACTTCCAATCAGATATCGGCCAAAAAATAAACTCCGCACGCCCCAGCAAATCCTGAGATTTAATGCTGCCGAAATAGCGGCTGTCCTTGCTTGCGGCAGTATGGCGATTATCTCCCATGACAAAAAAGTGACCCGGCTCCACCGTAAAAGGGCCGTAATCACCATCCTCCACCCTGGAGTTGGTGTAAGGCTCATTTAGCAGTTCACCGTTCACATACAAACGATTATGTTCCACCCGAATCACATCCCCGGGAGTGCCTATCACTCTTTTCACTAAAAATCTCGGGCTGGACGGCTTGGAGTCGGGATCTTTTAAAATCACGATGTCTCCCCTGGCCGGATCATGAAAATTGTAAACCAGCTTGTTAACGAACAAATGCTGGCTCTCCATGAGTGTCGGCTGCATCGAATGTCCTCTGACCGTGGACAAATTAAACACGAACAGGTTTAGAAGCAGCAAGACGATCAGCGCAATCAGAAGGGTGACCAACCAATCGCGTAAGTAACCAGAGCGACCTGCCTGTTTTGATGTTTCCGGTGAAGGAAGCGGGCCTGACGAAGGAGCCAAAGCGTCCATAATATACCTCCTTAACCCTGTTATAAATAGAAAAGCATATCCCGTACCCGATTGCAACGGTTACTCAGATATGCTTAAATTGGAAATATTAGCCTTAAAAATATTCAATTCTCTTTATATCGATGATTGCCGTTTAATGAGGAGCCAAAATACTGAGCTTCTGAAAAGCCTGTAAAATCTGGTTTGCTCCATAGCCCATTGCTTCATACAAAGGCATGGCCGCGCTGTTATGCTTGTCCCCGGCTACCAAAATACGGCTAACCTTACGTTGTTGAAAACGTTGCTCCATGGCCTCTACAAGCGATTTCCCAATGCCCATCCGACGATGATCGGGGTGAATAGCAATACGATAATAACAACCATGATTGTGATCTATCGTGCCAATCAGGGCACCAACGATCTCTCCCTCTTCTTCCGCAACGACGATCAAACCGGAATCCCACGAAAGCTGACGGGCAAAAGCACCCACCGTCTCTTTGTAGCACTCCTCTGACAAAGCAACTTGCATGAGTTCAGTTACTGGATTCACATCACTTAATTGAAAGGAACGAACGTGCATAAGTAATATCTCCCTTTTCGTAAGCTTAATAAAAAAATGAGACAACGCCGTCATTTTTACATAAATCCTTAATGTTCTTAGCATGGTGTTAATCACAAGGCATTATGATAAAAATGCATACGATCTGCTATATATAAAATGATCAACAGGAAAAGGGTGTGTGCCCTCAAATTCGTCAGGTCCAAAGACATGACAAGATATAGCAGACGACAAAAAAGCCGAAATTTCTGCTTCCTTGATCATTAAACCATACTTTTAATAGGAATACATCCCTTTTTCTCATGTAAACGCTGTATATGAAGCGTTTACATTTTTGTATCTTATAATTTCCCTCTTATTACCTATATTTTGTGTATTCCAGTCGGGGTTTGGACATGCTAGCTACCAGGTCGTATTTCCCAGTTTGCTATTTTACAAACAAAAATGTTGATAAAATAGCCTGAATGCGGTTTAATATAACTGTAGAGGGTATTATTACATAGGAATACCTTACCCAACCATATAACCAGGAGGGATTTACTATGGCATTTCAATTACCAGAACTTCCTTACGCGAAAGACGCACTGGAGCCGCACATTGATGCGCTGACAGTAGAAATTCACCATGATCGTCACCATAACACATATGTAACAAACCTGAATGCAGCTTTGGAGAGCGCTCCTGAACTGCAAAGCAAAAGCCTGGAGGATCTGATCTCCAATCTGGACAGCGTTCCTGAAAGCATCCGCACTGCGGTTCGCAATAACGGTGGTGGACACCACAACCACAGCCTGTTCTGGGAAGTTATCGGTCCTAACGGCGGCGGACAACCAACGGGTGCCATTGCTGAAGCAATCAGCAACGAGCTGGGCGGCTATGACAAATTCAAAGAAGACTTCACTAAAGCAGCTACAACACGCTTTGGTAGCGGCTGGGCTTGGCTGGTTGTCGGCAAAGACGGCAAACTGGCAATCACTAGCACTCCTAACCAAGACAGCCCACTGTTTGAAGGTCTGACTCCGGTACTTGGACTGGACGTTTGGGAGCATGCTTACTACCTGAAATATCAAAACAAACGCCCGGACTACATTGCAGCATTCTACAATGTTATCAACTGGGATGAAGTAAACAAACGTTACGCGGCAGCAAAGAAATAAGTCAGTAACAACATTCACTACTCTATAATAAAGGCTGTCTCCAAGTAGAATTTTGGTCATACCCCTGTCAAGTAGACAAGTGAAAAAAGGCTAAGCAGCCAGCGCGTGCCGGTACTCAATCGGCGCGCGCTGTTTGAGTTTGGCCTGAAATCGTTG
>NZ_JAIVEM010000040.1 GCF_020404765.1 Paenibacillus sp. BJ-4 | reverse complement strand
CTGGAGAAACAGGGGTAACACCCCGTTTCTCCCAGATACCAGACCATTATTATGTAAAGAAAAAGAACCCGCGTCTCAAAAAGACGGGGTTTCTCGACAATCTGGGGGCGGATCAATTCCGCCCTTTTTTTCTAAACTTGATGAAATTTACGCAAACACCAATAAGTAAATATAGCTCTACAATCAGAAAAATTAATTTATCTGACCATGAAAAATCGTTAGATAAAAATACGGATATGATAACTCCTAATGAAATGACAAGCATAAATAGTTCCACAATCACATCAGTTATCCTATTGGTCTTGTCATTTTTCTGATATGTTGCATGAATAGCACGTATAATTAAACGAATTATTAATGATACTAACAACCAGTTATAAAGAGGATTCGGAATATCATATGAAATTCGTAAAGCTAGACTAGCTGTGAGCCATATCAAAAGAACAAAAGTTAAATAATAAGGATTTTTTAGCATCGTTTTCTCCTCTCACTGTATTTACAATTATTATACAATATCGATGAGGGAATTTCATAAAATAAACATACTTCGCAAAACAAGGTAATTCGCCTTGGGAAAGGTCATTTTTATCAAGGGTGTTTCTGGAGGAATCCAGGAGTACTATTAACTACACATCAAAACTAGACAGGGAGTGCTTAGTTTGTACAATACAACTTTTTATCGTGATATGAACACGTCTAACGATCCTAATCAACTCGCCGATGAAAACTTTGTAAAGGCGGAGCATTTCGAACGGATGAAAATGGCTAATGCGAACAATCCAGTGTTGTTTTTTCAGTTTGCCGAACAAGAGTATTATCACCAAGCCCTTGCTCATCGCTATCAAGGAATTGCTCATGCTGCTGAGAGGTAGCAAAAGTATCAGATCATGCTTAGTAAAAGATTCTGGATCAATGACATTGGAGGGCCTTGTTTGAGGGCTTATCTTATGTCATTTTTTTTGGTAACAAGATACTTCTTCTTATCCTAGTTAGTAATACGCTGAATTGTCACCCATTACGATATGATTGTAATTGAGGATTTTGCAAAAATCCAACAAGCGACTTCCAATAAACAATATATAGATCGAAATGGTCTAGTTCGTCTATATATTGCACTTTGGAGCGACTGGAATCAAATTTTGCAAAATCCTGAATTCAGAAAATGATTTTGAGTTTCTCTGTGGTTGATTTTATCAATGGAAATAAACTTTAAATCCATAGTTTGTGTGGCCATAATCCGTATAATTATAACGGAGGTGATAAAATGAAAGAAATCAATACTGCGAAAACACTTATTGTAAAGCGCAGAGAAAAAGGGATTACGCAGGATGAGCTGGCAGCATATATCGGTGTTACAAAAGCGTCTGTTTCAAAATGGGAAACAGGACAGAGCTATCCGGATATTACCTTTCTTCCTCAATTGGCGGCATATTTTAATATTAGCATCGATGAATTAATAGGATATGCGCCTCAAATGACAGAGGAAGATATTAAAAAGTTGTATCACAGACTTGCCTCTGATTTTACTGAAAAGCCCTTTGATGAAGTGATTACAGAGTGCGGTAGGATCATAAAAAAATATTATTCCTGTTTTCCTCTGCTGCTTCAGATGGCGTTATTGCTTACCAATCATCATATGCTGGCGGCAGACCCGGAAAAACGGAAAAAAATGCTTGAAGAATCAGTCAGCCTATGTATTCGGGTGAAAACAGAAAGTGAGGATGTTTCGCTTACCAAAGATGCAGTATCATTGGAAGCTACCTGTTATCTTATGTTAAAAAAACCGCAGGAGGTCTTGGATTTACTTGGTGAAACCATCCGTCCACATTCTCCGGTCGATGAAATGGTAGCACAGGCGTATCAAATGATGGGAAACGTGAAAAAGGCCAATGAAGTCATGCAGATTAGTATGTATCAGCACTTGTTATTACTGGCTTCAGGAGTACCGTCTTATCTACTCCTAAATGCGTCAAAGGTAGAAAAAACAGAGGAAATCTTGCAACGCACTTTTGCTCTTGCAGATGCTTATGACCTAGAGGAGCTACATCCCAATACGATGGTAAAGGTATACTATACGGCTGCACAGGTGTATTGCATGCAGGGTAATCACGAAACCGCCCTGGATATGTTGCAAAAGTATTTGTCTATTTGTACTTTAGATTTTTCTCTATATGACTTGCATGGTGATTCTTATTTTGATGTCATTGACGACTGGCTCAAGGAATTCAAGCTAGAATCAAAGACCGTTCGAAATGAAGAGACTGTCAAAGCAAGCATGGTACAAGGTATTGTAGAAAATCCAGCATTTGCTGCTTTGGCAGAACTGCCGAGATATAAGAGTATCGTTGGAACCTTAAAATTCAAATTGGGGATGAACGAAAATGAGAAACATTTATAAGAGTGCATTGAAATTTTCAATTTGTATGTTACCAATCGGTATTATTGGTGGAGTACTGATAGGAATGCATAACATCGCTACGCTGAATGAAGAAATGATTAACCAGATCCTATCTCAGATGTCCAAAGAAGTATACATTATAGTCTCAGGTATTCAGACGGGCATTTTATATACTGGTATTATGGGATTTTTGGGGTATATTTTAGCTGATAAGGTAAACCTGCTGAAAAAGCTGACTTTTACAAAAAAAAGTACGCTGATTACTTTATTTATTAGCATTATAGCTGGTCTGCTTTTATTATCGGATTATTTCTTTTTCGCCAAAATGATTCCCGAAGTTGCGGCAAGTTATACGAAGGATAGCTATTCGCTAATCTATCTGGCCGTCTCGGTTATTTACGGTGGAGTAATAGAAGAAATTATGATGAGATTATTTTTCATGTCATTGGCTGCTTTTATCTTTTGGAAGCTGTTTGCCCGCAGCAAAGAAAAAGAGAATATCCCAGTATGGGTATTTGTAGTTGCCAACATTGTATCAGCACTTTTGTTTGCAGCAGGGCATATTCCGGCAACGATTGCGACGTTTGGTGGTCTGAACACCTTTATTCTAATCCGCTGCTTCTTACTCAACGGCATTTTTGGTATGGTTTTTGGTTGGCTGTATCGGAAGCTGGGATTGCAATATGCGATGATGGCACACGCTTTGGCGCATGTTATTCATCATGTTATTTTGTTATACCTCCTACTTTAGTAGCAATAAAGGTTTATACAAGCCATCACACCAATTGAGCTTTATAAATCATCTGGCCGAGGGCCTTGAAAGGATATTCATTTTATGACTTTAACTAATATTTCAAGAAAGCAGCAGGATCTTATACAAACATACGTGGATTCTCCTGAAAAGCAAAGAAAGTTATATCACCGTACAATCATTACGGTAATTATTTCGCAAATTTTTGGTGGTGCCGGTCTTGCGGCTGGAGTAACAGTCGGGGCATTATTAGCACGGGATATGCTGGGTACCGATAAGTTCAGTGGCGTTCCTACAGCTTTATTTACACTAGGATCAGCAGTAGCCGCATTACTTGTTGGTCGATTCTCCCAAAGATTAGGTAGAAGAATGGGGTTAGGACTGGGCTTTATTGCAGGAGGAATAGGAGCGATCGGCGTTGTTGGGGCAGCTCTTGCCAATAGCATTATCTTACTTTTAATTTCACTTCTTATCTACGGAGCGGGAGCGGCTACCAATCTACAGGCTCGTTACGCAGGTACAGACCTAGCGAACTTTAAACAGAGAGCCACTGCTGCAAGTCTGGCTATGGTTTTTACCACAATTGGAGCAGTAGCGGGGCCGAATTTAGTAGAGGCAACTGGCAGACTCGCCCTTTCGATCGGAGTTCCCAGTTTGGCAGGACCCTTTCTTTTATCAGCAGTTGCTTATCTTTTTGCAGGAATTGTTCTATTGTTGTTTCTTCATCCTGATCCTCTGCTGGTTGCATATGCTATTGCGCATAAGGTAGATACAGAAGCAAAATCTTCTTTAGCCAATACAGCAACTTATGATGGACGTGGAGGAATTACTCTCGGTGCTTTAGTTATGATATTGACCCAAATTGTCATGGTAGCGATTATGACGATGACTCCCATACATATGGCACATCATGGACATGGATTGAGTGAAGTTGGAGTGGTTATCGGTTTTCATATTGGTTTTATGTATCTGCCATCTCTAATTACAGGTATTCTGGTAGATAAAGTAGGGCGGACTGTAATGGCGGCGGCTTCTGGCTTAACTTTGTTAGTTGCAGGAGTTATAGCTGCTCTTGCGCCCTCTGAATCGATGGTTATGCTAATTGTTGCTCTTTCTCTCTTGGGACTGGGCTGGAATTTTGGACTAATTAGTGGGACTGCTCTGATTGTAGATTCAACCAAAACATCTAATCAGGCCAAAGTGCAAGGAGTTGTGGATGTATTGATTGCATTAGCAGGCGCATCTGGAGGAGCGTTATCTGGCATGGTAGTTGCAAATTCCAGTTATGCTACGCTAGCCTATGCAGGCAGTTTCCTTTCTCTTCTTTTGATTCCAATTATGTTTTGGATACGCCCGCAGAAGATCAAGTAGTAAAATCAGCTTTACACCCAGCCGGATTTTCAGGCTGTCGAGAAAGTCTCGACAGCCTATTTTATGTTGATTTTGTTTAAGACGACACCGCGTTAATGTTGTATAATATAGGTAACTATTGTAGAACGGACGGTGTTGATATGCTGCGACCTCATCGAGACAAACAACAATCTTTTGAATTGGTTTCTCTGGAAGAGCTGGTACCGCAAGATCATCTGCTTCGCAAAGTGGATAAATATATAGACTTCTCCTTTATTCATGAGAAGGTAAGCATGCTGTATTGTGCGGACAACGGGCGTCCTGCCATTGATCCTACCGTGTTGTTTAAAATGATCTTCCTCGGTTATTTCTATGGCATTCGCTCAGAACGGCAGCTTGAGCGGGAGATTCAGACCAACCTGGCCTATCGCTGGTTCTTGGGGCTGGGCTTAACGGATAAAGTTCCAGACCACACCACCATAAGCTGGAATCGTCGCACTCGCTTTAAAGACACCACGATCTTTCAAGATATCTTCGATGAAATTGTGCTGCAGGCGATCTCTCACCGAATGGTGGGCGGACGTGTTCTCATCACCGATTCCACACACGTCAAAGCCAATGCCAACAAACACCAGTACACCAAAGAGCGAGTATTACAGAATACCAAAGACTATATGGATGAGCTGAACGCAGCGGTAAAGGAAGACCGGAGAAACCATGGAAAAAAGCGTTAAAATCCCGAGAGGAAGTGAACGAAGAAAAAGAAGTGAAAGTGAGCAAAACAGACCCGGACAGCGGTTATATGATCCGTGATGGCAAGCCTGAAGGCTTCTTCTATCTGGACCACCGTACGGTGGATATGAAGTACAATCTGATTACCGATGTGCATGTAACGCGGGGGAATGTACATGATTCCGTCCCCTATTTGTCCCGTTTGGATCGCCAAAGAGAACGTTTTGGTTTTCAAGTCGAAGCCGTTGCACTAGATTCAGGCTATTTAACGACGCCAATTTGCCGAGGTTTGCAAAACCGAAAGATTTTTGCCGTGATTGCTCATCGAAGATTCCATCCTAAACAAGGACTGTTTCCGAAATGGAAGTTTGAATACGATGCCAAACGCAATGTGTATAGATGCCCAGCTCAACAGGAACTGTCTTACCGAACGATGGACCGTAAGGGATACAGGCAGTATGCGTCTGACCCAGCCCAGTGTTGGCATTGTCCGCTGCTGGGCCAGTGTACCTAGTCTCAGAACCACCGTAAAGTGGTGACTCGCCATGTCTGGGAAGACAGCAAAGAATGGGTACGGAGCAACCGGCTGAGCCCATCCGGGAAACAGCTGTACCGCAAACGAAAAGAGACGATTGAGCGAAGCTTCGCGGATGCCAAAGATGCCGTTTGCGCGGACTTCCGAACGTCAGGGAACAAGCCCTTATAACCGCAGCCGTGCAGAACATGAAGAAGATAGCGATTCACCTGGATCGCCTGGAGAAACAGGGGTAACCCCCCGTTTTTCCCAGATACCAGACCATTATGATGTAAAGAAAAAGAAACCCGCGTCTCAAAAGACGGGGTTTCTCGACAGCCTGAGAAGACGTTCTGATTTAATCAGTCAATTGAAACAATTTGCCATGCTCCATCTTTACCTTTGGCAAAATAGAAGGTATACCGTATATCAGGGGTATAGCCTTCTTGTTTATTAAGCCGTTCGCCTACAACGGGTATCAAAATCCGATCGTTTTCTTTTACAGCTTCGGCAATACCAGTAAACTTCACCGGATGATCCAAGAGGTAATCATGACCTGTTCCAACGTTTGGACCGAGCGCAGTATGGAATTGATCCAAATCTTTTGACACAAAGGCGGCTATTGCCGCTTTGAGTTTTGTTATCATGGCATCCTCAATCAGAGGGTCTTTAACTTCATTCCATTTGATCTCGTCCAAGCTTTGCAGTGCGGCTGATTGAGCTGTTCCTTCTTTTACTACCGATTCTGAGGTTGTCGGTACTGTTTCATTGGTGGATGCACCTGTTGTTTCCTGCTTTCCACAACCAGCAAGCACATTTACAGAAAGTATAAGTATAGAAATAATTTGAGCAGGTTTATTCATATTAGATTAATACATCCTTTCTCTTTCTATAACGAATACTATGTTAAAGAAAGTTGCAATGCCTATATCATAATTTACTCTATTTTTAAATTTATGTAAAAAAACGAAGGCGTCAATCGAATGAACCTTCGTTTTATTGTATATCCCAGCATGTGCGGCAGCATAGGCTTCAATTTTACTTTTATCTCTCTTGACCCTACTTGGTTACAGAAGAAAAAGCATAAATGGCAAAAGCCGACCAAATGGAGATAAATGCTATAAAAGGTTCAGGGTTTGAAGGCTGAAGGATTGAGATGTCTTGAAAAATGAAGTAAAGGGTTCTACATATTATGCATGCCTAATAAGTGAAACCCTTTATGTTAACTACCGTTTTCTGTTGGTTCAATACAAATTATTGTTTGAACCTTGCAATCCTGCGTAGACCGCTTCGCATAGATCAGTTGTAAATCTTCCGGACATCCCTTCAAGCGCCGTATTTGTGAATGCTACAACGCTCAGTTCTTGACTTGGATCAACAAACCAGGAATGGCCGTAAGTCCCACCCATTCGCCACGTTCCAGGTGATTCCGAAGTATTGGCAGCTTTAGGGTCTTTAAGTAACGTGAATCCTAAGCCGAAACCCCTTCCCGGCCAGTAAGGCATTTCCAGGTCGCCAATTTGATTAGTTGTCATTTCAGTGACGATTGCTTTCGGAAGAATAGGATCTCCTCCCTGCCGTAAAGTTTCCAGTAATTTTAGGAAGTCTCCGGCACTACCAACCATACCAGCCCCACCAGAAGGATAAGCAGACTTATCATTAGCCCGGTCGGGTGCAAGGCGAAAACCAGCTGTACCTTCAATAAAAGGAATAGTGTCAAAGTTATCGTGCAGCCGGCGAGGTTCGTCTGAGCTATCAGCATATGCAGCAGTTAACCTATTTTTATCTACTGCTATAAAACTAGTGTCATTCATATGAAGTGGGTGAGTGACCAGCATTTGTACAGCTTCACTTAACGGCATCCCGGTGATCTTCTCGATGACCGCACCGAGAACATCAGTGGCGATGGAATACCTCCACATTTTTCCTGGTTCATAAAGAAGTGGTGCAGCTGCGAGCCTCTCGAGATTCTCTTCCAAAGTAATTCCGGATATATCCATACCGTCCGATACCTCGGCCATTTCGTAGGCTCCCTTGTCTTCTTGAAAGAAGCGATAAGTTAACCCGGCAGTATGAGTGATTAAGTGTCGAATGGTAATAGAGGCATACTGGCCATTTGGCAGTTTCGGACGAAATGAAGGTAACCATTTTACTACCGGATCATCTAAACGCAACTTATCTTGCGAAAATAATATTAAAGCAGCTGTTGATACAATAGGCTTAGTTACGGAGGCGTATCTAAACAGCGCGTTTTCTTGCATCGGACGCTTCTGTTCCCGATCGGCTAAACCTTTGGCTCGGCTATACACCAGCTCCCCTCTTAATGCTATTTGAACAACTGTGCCTACTATTCTTTTCTCAATAAGTGTGCGTTCAATTACTTCATCCACACAATTTTGTAAAGTATTTATATCCGTAAATCTCATATCCCTCATCCTCTCCTTGTATTGCTTACTTGATTATTTATAGTAAGTATGATAATTATATAAATGATTTTATTTCCTTTACATAAGTGATTTAAGTAATATGAGGCAAACTACTACGAATCTAAAGGTATTTAAATGGAATATCCTTGAGATTAAAAGGAGACATTTTTTATGGACGAAATTGATAATAACATTCTGTTCCATTTAGAGAATAATGCACGATTACCAATGACCGAATTAGGAAAACTGGTTGGGTTATCTCAGCCTGCTGTAACTGAACGAGTAAAGCGAATGGAGGAAAAAGGTGTTATCGAGGAATACCGTACATTGTTCTCACCTCATAAATTGAATAAGCAGAGCACAGCTTATGTTCTATTTCGGACAAGAGATTGTCATGCCTTCCTTGATTTTTGTCGTTCGTCACCTGAAGTGGTCGAATGTTATCGAATAAGTGGAGAACACAATTATTTATTAAAAATATTGACGGAATCAACTCAGGGCCTCGAAGAGTTTGAGAACAAATGCGATTCATTTGGAACCTATACGACTCTAATTGTGATGTCCTCTCCGATCCCATTTAAAAAACTCATTCAAGGAACCAATTTAATGGCCGTCCAGAGTATAACCTCAATTAAAAAAGAAAAAAAATAGGAATCCGATCTCTGCGGATTCCTATTTTTTTGGTATATATAAATGGTTTTATTTAAATTCCTTTAGGAAAACCATGCTTTTTGGCTAACACAACTATCAGCAAGGCAGGAAGCAGTAGTATAAATAACGAGCCGGGAAGGAGTTCGGGTCCAAATAGCTCAAGCAGGATACCGCCAATAATACCTCCGCCACCGATAGCCAAGTTCCATGCTGTAACCAGCATCGATTGAGCTATGTCTGCGCTCTTGCCTCCAGCCTGAGCAATTGCTGTTTGAAGAAGGGTGGCAGCACCGCCAAAGGTAAGTCCCCATATAATGACACTGAAGATGATGATCACAGGCTGATCGATACCGATCGCCATTGCTATTGAAGCCAGGGTGAAGGCAGTGATACTGGATATAATCATTATTCTTATAAAGCGGTCAATCAACATGCCAACAACCCAAATGCCAATAACCGAAGTGATTCCAAAAATAAGCAAAACCAAATCAACTCTTTGTCCAAGAGCGGTCTTGGCAAGGTAAGGAGAAATATACGTGTATAGAATATTATGAGCCAGCACCCAGGCTATAACTACTACCAAAATCGGTCGTACCCCTGGAATCAGAAAGACTCTATGAAGGGAAAGCCTTTCATCGTCAGGCTCTCCATCAAAATCCGGCATCTTCCAAAGGACCCAAACTATTAGGACTGCTGCCAATAAAGTTACAATTCCAAAAATTAGGCGCCAGCCAATGTATGTGCCCAAAAAGGTTCCGACTGGAACTCCTAGCGCCAATGCCAGAGGTGTGCCAACCATAGCCACAGCCATGGCTTTTCCTTTCAGTGAAGCTGGGACCATACGACGCGCATAACCGGCAGTCATTCCCCATAACACCCCGGCAGATACCCCTGCAAAGAAACGAGCCGCAAGCGTCAGAACATAGACAGAAGATAATGCGGTTATGGTATTAAATACCAAAAAACCAGCGATGCATAGTAATAATAGCGGTTTTCTCCTCCAACCACGTGTAGCAGCGGTCAATGGAATTGCGGCTAAAAGAGATCCCACTGCATAGAGAGTAACCAGTTGTCCTACAAGAGCTTCCGAGACATCAAGGTCTTTTGAAATTTGAGGAAGTAAACCTGCAGGTAGGCTTTCAGTCAAAATGCAGATAAAACCTGCCATGGCTAAAGCAAGCAAGCCAACCCACGGAAGACTGTTTGAAAATCCAGTATTTATATTGCCTTCTTTCACACAAGTTGTATTTGAACTCACGATAAAACGTCTCCTTTGTTGAAAATTTAAAAGCAATACGCTTTTCATAAGCTTACACAAAGGATTCGCTATTTTGCATACATGATTAAAGGTAAAAAACTAATTATTAGACGATAAATCATTTATTTTTTCGATTCTTCTTTTAATTTTAAAGAAACAGATGAAAGCTTGTATCTCATGGCTTTTGGGACACCCCCGGATGTTTGATGCTCAAAACGACCTTCTTCTTTAATTTCTCAGCCGCAGCTTGAATCCGCTCTGCCTGCGTTACAGCTGAAATCACCGCCACACCATCCGCACCTGCGCGTATCACTTCCTCAACACGGTCCGCCGTAATGCCCCCGATTCCGACGATCGGCACATCAATTCCAGCTTTGCGCAGCTCATACAATATGACTGGACCCTGCACGGCATGAGCATCATCCTTCGAGAGGGTAGGATAGATTGGCCCGACGCCGAGATAATCCGCACCTTGTAGGATAGCTCGGCGGGCTTCCTCAATCGTATGGGCGGAAACGCCGAGAATCCGGTTTCCGACCCGCTCGCGGACGGAATCAGCTGATTCGTCGTCTTGACCGATGTGAACGCCGTCGGCGTCGAGTTCAAGAGCCAGCTCCACATCGTCATTCACGATGAAGGGAACCCCGGCACGGCGGCACTGCTCTTGTAGCCGACGTGCCAACTCAATCCTGGGGGCGCCTGTTAACGCGCCACGGCCCTTTTCCCGGAACTGGACCATGGTTGTCCCGCCGGCCAGAGCCTCTTGCACGATCCTGCCTGGTTCCGCGAGACAATTCACGCTTCCAAGCACCAGATACACATGCAGATGCTGGCACATCATCTCTGGTAATATTCTGGCGCTCATTGGAACATCTCCTGACGACGGCGGTAGGCCCAATGATTGGTGGGGCCATGTCCCTGCCCAAGCTGCAAAGGTTCCTCAATCGCTGCCTGGATAAAGGCTTTACCCTTCAAGATAGCCTCCGGTACAGACATCCCTTTCCCTAATTCCGCGGTAATCGCTGCCGAGAAGGTACATCCCGTTCCGTGTGTATGGACAGTCCGTACCCGCTTGCCGCTCAGTTCTGTAAAGGCGGTTCCGTCAAAGAGCAGGTCAACGATCTGTCCGCTGTTCTCGCTCTCGTCGGCGTGGCCGCCCTTGATCACGACAAATTTTGGACCCAGACTGCTAATATGTCTTGCAGCCTCGCGGCGATCCTCCATCGTACGAATGCTGATCCCTGCTAGGGCTTCCGCTTCCGGGATATTTGGTGTAACGACCAGGGCCAAGGGGAGCAGGTCGTCCTGCAAAGCCTGCATCGCTTCCGGCTGCAGCAACGCTGCGCCTCCCTTGGCAATCATCACGGGATCGACAACAACCTTCTCCCAGCCGAACTTTCGGATCTGCTCGGCCACAAGGCGGATGATGCCCGCATGAAACAGCATGCCAGTCTTCAGGGCATCCACGCCGAGGTCTGATCCTACGGCCTCGATCTGCTCCGCCGCCGCTTCCTGTGGCAAGGGATATACACCGTGGACACCCAGGGTATTCTGTACGGTAATGGCCGTAATCGCCGACATGCCGTATACACCAAGCTCCTGAAAGGTTTTGAGATCGGCCTGAATGCCAGCCCCGCCGCCGCTGTCCGAACCGGCAATCGTCAGTGCTCTAGGTACACGAACGTCTGTCATTGTGCACCACCTGCCGTAGCTGTTCCGGCTTCATGAATAGATACATGGCCCTTCAGCGAGCCGATATGCAGTTTGGCTAGCTCGTCGAGAAAGGCAATCTGGAAGCTGCCGGGTCCCAGCTCTGCTGTACGTGCAGCGGCCCGGGAAGCCGCTGCACTGTAAAATGCCAAGCCTGCTGTCCCTGCGAGCAGCAGATTAGGTTCAACGGCAGCAAAAGCGCCCAACACTGAAGTCAGCAGGCAGCCTGCTCCGGTTACTTTTGTGAGCAGCGCGTCTCCGCCACAGATCATTCGTACTTCGGCCCCATCGGTGATGACGTCTTCTTTTCCGGTGATGACAACGATGGTATTGAGCGCTCGTGCAGCCCGAGCTGCCAGATCGGCATGACTGCTGCTGGCACTCTCACCAGCATCTACGCCTTTAATTTCATGGGCTTCTCCGATAAGATGGGCGACTTCGGCTGCATTGCCCCGCACCATTGAAATGTTAACTTCACTCAGGATTCGCAGTGCCGACTCGGTTCTAAAGCGAGTCGCTCCCGCACCGACCGGATCTAGCAGGACCGGAACACCATGTGCATTCGCCGATTGTCCGGCAATGATCATGGCATCGACCAGCTCGCGGTTCAATGTACCGATGTTTAATACGACGGCCCCTGCTATTTTTGCCATATCCGCGACTTCCTCGGGGGCATAAGCCATCACTGGCGAAGCGCCCAGCGCATATAGGCCGTTAGCTGTAAAGTTGGTGACCACCACATTGGTCATGTTGTGAACAAGAGGGTTGCTGTTGTGTACCTTTGTCAGAAGCTCCGAACAATCCTTTTCCCATGTATTCATATCGTTGACCCCACCGCGGCCTGCATCTGGACCGGCCAGTTTTCCTGCTTATAAGCCATATCCCAGAACATATATTCCAGCTGGCAGCTTAGCATAAAATGCTCAATCATCCGCTCCCGCTCGGCAGTCGTTGCGCCTTCCGCCCAAGCATCCACACGTTCTCGGAATTTGGTTGTTAGATTTTCAGACTGGTAGAAGTTGATCCATTCATAGAACGGATGGGACTCGTCCGGTCTTACCTCATCCAGCAGCCTGCGGCCAATCTCAAGATATGTCCACGGACACGGCAGCAGCACAGCCATGATCTCGCCAAGACTGCCCTCGTGTGCGACCGTCAGCATGTGATGGATATAATGGTGGGCAGACGGTGCGAGCGGATATCCCTGCATTTCTTCATAGGCCACACCTGCAACAGCGCAGAAATTTTGATGCGGATGAATCTCGCTGTGGAGGATAAAAGAGATCTGTTCGTTAAATGCAGCTATGTCCTCCCGGCTCGTGCATTTGGAGATCGCGATGCCGTAAATCCGCATATAGGCATTTAAATATTCAAAGTCCTGTTTTACATAGTGAATCAGCTGTTCCCTTGCCAAGCTTCCTTCGGCAATACCTCTAACAAAGGGATGCTCAAAAATCGCCTGAAAAATACCATCCGCCTGCCGACGAAGCTCTTGTGTAAAGCTCATTTCCCCACCTCCAACAAAATGAAGAGCAGGAAGTCCCGTAAGAAGACAGTTTCGGAACAACGCCAAAAGGCCGCCCCGAAAACTGGAGCGGCTTCATCATAGGTCTAATGCATAAAAAAACACGAGGGACCTTATATACGAAGGCTCCACTTTCCTACGCTAGTACGAACTAGATCAGGTTCAAAGGGTCCAAGATACGTTCTTGTCTCAGCCATAAGCGGCTCCCCTAGTGGACTTCCTATTCTTTTGACTATTACTGTACATTCGTTCATACGTTATGTCAAACCTTCCTCAATTCATTCCATTGGGAAATCTACTAAATCGTGGGGGGCATGAATATGACAAAAACCGGCAAAATCGGGCGGCACTAATAACAGGAGTGAACAGGTAATATTTTACATCAATAACGAAATTAGCACAGGGAGTGTAACGAGAGAGATGACAGCACTGATGACAAAGGAGGAGGCGGTTTCTGATTCCAGGCTTTCAAAACGGGTAGCGATCATAGCAGCGACTGCTGAACCCGGGAAGGAAACGAGCAGAACCGCCTTAACGGTATCGGCAGACGACAGACCGCATAGGTAAGCAATCAGCAGCATCAATAAAGGCTGTACGATTGTTTTTAACAGCGCGATAGCAAAGGCGCTTACGCTAAAGCTAATGTTGCGTACCCCAATGGTCACACCAACCGCAAATAAAGCGGCCCCGGATGTAATGTCACCAATTTGATTAAACGATTTGTTCAACAAATTCGGTGAATGGAAGCCGAACAAGGTCAAAACCACACCAACCAGCGGGACTAGTGCCAGCGGTTCCTTTAAACCGTGAAGAATGGAGTCCCAGATCAGTCTTCCGAAGTGACCGTTCCGTTCCTTGCCTGAATTCTGGTTGGCTACGGTAGCTATAATCGTAGCTGCCGGGTCAAGGACGGCATTGACTACGATTCCAGTAAGTGCAATAGGGATAGCCACGGCTGAGGAGCCGTAGATGGCTCCAAGCACAGGAATGCCCATAAAAGCAAAGGTCGGCTGTGCCGAGTTCAAAGCAAACATAGCTGCATCCTTCACCGACTGCTTCCCCGCAAAGCGGGACAGCAGAAGGAGAACGGCAAAAAAACCGACAATGCCAATGAACAGAGCCAGCAGGAATGTCCATTGCTCGATGAGCGCTTTCCTGTTCGTTGTCGTAATGCCGATGAATAGATGCGCAGGCAGCGCAAATTTGGTGACGAGCGCATTTAGGGCCTTGGAGGAAGAGGCATCGAAGCTTTTGTAATGCCCTGCTAACCATCCCAAAATAATAACAAAAAAAATCGGCACTAAAATGTAAAGAATATGTCCGACACTCATAGATCGATTCTCCTTGCTTGAACTGACGTATCCTGCCTGTCTGAACATACATCCCCGTCCTAAATGAAGCATTAGTGAGGGTGATGTAAGGCACTTTCCACGGCTTTGATCCTCGTATATTCCGGTTTCCACATCGCATTCCGAATGGCTTGTTCAACATCTGAAATGTGTGCCTGAGCCACTTGATCCTGAATCGCGGCTTTTGCTACCGCAACCGCAACCGCGTACGAGACATCACGTAGTTTGCGGATATGGGGAAGCAGCGCACCGCCAGGCCCATTCGAATCTACGGCATTGGCAACGGCATCTGCTGCGGCTGTAAACATGGCAGGGGTGATTCTTTTTGCTTTGACCACAATCGCGCCCAGACCAAGACCCGGGAATACAAAAGCATTGTTCGCCTGTCCAATCTCAAATTTCGTACCGTTATAGGTGACGGGCTCAAAGGGACTTCCGGTAGCGATCAATGCTTTGCCATCGGTCCACCGTATTAAATCCTCGGGTACCGCCTCGGCAAGGTTTGTAGGATTGGACATGGGCATGATGATCGGGCGTTCTACATGCTTCGCCATTTCCTTGATAATTTCTTCAGTAAAGGCACCTCCCACACCGGAAGTTCCTATTAATATCGTAGGCTTCACCTGACGAATGACCTCAAGCAGCGGTATTTTTCCGTCATCAGACCGCATCCATGAGCTGACTTCCTCTTTTTTACGTACATACGGCTTCTGATACTCCAGCACATCTTCCATATCGTCCGTTAACAGCCCGCGGTAATCAAAGGCCCAAAATGGCTTAAATGAATCCTCCGCCGAAAGGCCGTCCGCGATCATAGCTCCCCGAATTTGGTCAGCGTTACCAATGCCTGCGGCCCCCGGTCCGAAGACAAGCACTTTTTGCTCACGCAGCGGAATTTTGGTAACACCTACCGCCGAAAGAATCGCAGCCAGGGTTACAGCTCCTGTGCCTTGAATGTCATCGTTAAAGGTGAGAATGCTTTGACCGTATTTGCCTATAATATGGCGTGCGTTTACGCTGCCGACATCTTCCCAATGCAAAAGCGCCTTCGGAAACTGTGTTAGCGTTTTATTGATAAAAGTATCAATAAACTGGTTATAGGCTTCTCCGCGGACCCGCTTATGGCGGTTTCCGATGTAGAGCGGATCATTCAGCAGCTTTTCATTATTCGTGCCTACATCCAGTACAATCGGCAGCACCCGCCCGGGATGAATGCCTGCTGCGGCTGTATATACAGCAAGCTTGCCAATCGCAATGTTAATCCCCCCGACACCCCAGTCACCGATGCCCAAAATACTTTCCGAATCCGTCACGACGATCAGATCCACATCCTCACCACTCAAACCGGAATTATAGAACGCCTGTCCAATTCCGTTCGGGTTATCTATCGACAAATATACGCCCCCAGGACGGTTGTACTCGTGACTATATTCTTGAATTGCGGTTCCTACCGTAGGTGTGTAGACCACAGGCAGCATTTCACTCAAATGGTCGGTAAGCAAGCGATAGTATAGTACGACATTTCGATTGTGAAGGTCGTTGAGCGAAGCATTTTTACGCAGCATGGTGGGTTGTGCCAAAAACTGCTGATACGCTCGTACGCTCTGTTTTTCCAGTGAAAGGACTGTTGGAGGAAGGATTCCTTCCAGCCCCAGCTCTTTGCGTTCTTCTTCTGTAAAAGCGACACCTTTATTCAAAAGGGGGTTCGCTAACACATCCTTGCCTCGTAATGGGGTGGATAATGAGCCGTCCCGATTGACATAAAATGCTTCCATACTAACACCCTTCTTTCTCTTCGTATTGATGATTGTTCATTAGGGTTATTCATGACGAAAAATGACATGTTGACCATAGTATGGTCATGGCAATATGTTTTATTCGCTTATGTATCTACGACAAAATAACCATTAATTTTTGCGTTATTGATCATAAAGAACTAATTATGAATATTGATAAATAAGATGATTTCGTTATTTTTGGTCCTAATGAATCAGTGCTAAATACTCTGTTTTTACAAAATATAAAGTTGGTTTTTCTTTCCTTATATCCTTATATATCATGGTATGTCAGCTATTTTGTTAAGAAAATATGAAGGATTTGCATATTAATTTAACCCCTCTAAGCAAACATTTTTAATTCTTTTTCAACAAAATAAAATCATCTGGAGGAAAAGGAGAGGTTTGTGTGCAGGGACCTATAGCCATTTTTAGCGATAATGACAGGGCTATTGATTATCCCAACGTGATTCATTTTTACCAATCTATACAGTGCAGAGACCCTGAGGCAGCTTCAGTTTATGAGAACGCATGTTGTTGCCTGATTGATTATAGGGAGCCGGAGAAGGCGGTGCGGATAGCCAATCAGATCCGTAGCCAATTTCCGCAAATGCCGCTGTTAGTGGTAACGGATGTAACGGTCCCATTCAGTGATCAGCATATGGTGCAAATCACAGGAATAGGCCGTTTACGCCTGCTATTTTGGCAAGCCAATGACAACGAGGAAATGCTGTCAGAAATACAAAGCTTGCTCTACCCCGAGTATTCGGCCAAAGGGCAGCATATTGCCTTCATTCTGTCTGTATATAACGAGGAGCAGCGTTTTGTACACGTCAAGGCATTTGCTGAACGCCTGCAAGCTTTTATTCGCAGCCATCTTGTAGAGGGCTCGATTTATCTCATTGATGATGGCAGCCACGATGGCACGAATGACTTGATCAAAGCGCTGAAGGCAGCAACGGATTTGTCCGTCAACCGGATTAATCAGAATCTTAATCCTTTGATTCAAACCAAGGAATTGGGGCGCAATACCCGTAAGGCAGGAACGTATCTGGAAGGGATGCGAACCATCGGTGCGGATTATTACGTATTTGTGGACGCGGACGATTCCTTTTTTATTGAGGATATTGCCAGAATGATAAACGTGGTTCGACAGGGCTACTACGATGTCGTGATTGGAACCAAGGATATGACAGCCGAAAATCGCTCTTTATTACGATCTATCGTCAGCTTTGGCAAACGTATGGTTTCCCGCCCGTTTTTACCGACAGGTGTGGTGGATTCCCAGACAGGGCTTAAAGTCATGAGCTCGGTGGCGGTGAAGCGGATGTTTCCGCATTTGAAGGAGCAGCTCGGGCTGGCTCTGGATTTGGAAATGATGTTTATCGCCAAGCGACTCCAGCTTCGTGTGCTCCAGCTACCCGTCAAGTGTATTGACCGGGATGGATCGCACATCCATGTCTGGAAGGATTCCATTCGTTTTCTGCGCTCCATTATTGATATTTGGCGGCTGGATCGGCGGGTGAGATAACAACGTGAACAACCGACTGCGTCCGTTGATGTTTCCTTTATTTAATGTGCTGCTGAACGGATTTAATTTTTTCTTTCATATTGCAGCAAGCTGGTATCTTACTGGACAAGCCTATGGTCAGGCGAATGCGCTGTTGGCCCTCTTTGCCCTGTTGTCCGTTTTGGGCTTATCGATTCAGCTACTAACCGCCAAGCTGGTCTCCAAGGGAGACCACAAGCTTCCGCTGCGTAGTCTAACGCTTGGTCCTCTCTTGCTAAAAGCTCCTTTGTTGCTCACCGTGCTTGCCATAGTCATGCTGGTGATATTTCATCCGTTGCTGCGCTCGCTATTAGGCGTCCAATCCGGCCCGCTGTTCATGCTGTATGGCTTGGTAGGGCTGCATATTCTCGTGAGCTCGTGCCGCGGAGATTTACAGGGCAGGGAACGCATGCTGGCGCTCAATGTGAACTACTATATTGAGGTTTTAGGAAAGCTTAGCCTGTTTTTTGTATTGGCCGCATTGGGGTTAAAGCTGGAAGCCCTGCTGCTGGCTAGCTGTGGGGGAATGTTACTGTCGCTGCTTCATGGCTGGATCGTTTCGGCTCGGGGCTTATCCTTATTCAGTCACAGTGGAACACGTATACCTTCCGGGCTATGGAAATCACTAGGTCAGGATTTTACGGATAGTCTCATAACGAACTTATTTATTTTGTTTTGCATTTCCATTGACATGCTGTATGTGCAGCATTATTTCCCGGAACAGGCCAGTAGCTATGCCATCGCGCTGAAGTACAGCCAATTGGTCTATTACGTTTCGTACAGTCTGATCGCTGCATTTATTCCAAAGCTCGGTGCGCATGGTCATGACCGTCAAGCCTTGGGGAAGCTGATCGCTGTGTATGCCGGATTAATGGCTGTGGCAGCCATTTGTGTGTATGTAGGTACAAGCTTTGTGTTCCCCTCTTCTATTCCTGTATTATTCGGGTCTTCCTATCAGTCGGCAGAAGTTTTTATTCCATGGGGAGGATGGGTATACTGGCTGTTTTCCATCGTGCTGTTCTTTGTTCATATGCATGTATTGGTGGGCAGACGCAAATTTATGTTCAGCTTAATCGCTGGAGCAGCGGCTTTACTGGCAGCCTTTCATATGGCCCACAACAAGCCTTCCGATTTTTTACTGTCTGAGCTGGTGGTGTATGGCGCCATATCTTTCTACTTTGTAGTAGATGCCTATATCTATTTGCTCAAAATAAAGCTAAGAGGGGATTCAGCCCATGAATACAATCCATGAACAGGACGGTAAAACCGTAGTTTTATTGCTATCCTGGCGTGACATTCGTTCACCTAAAAGCGGAGGAGCAGAAGTTTTCACCCATGAGATGCTAAAACGCTCACAGCAAGGCCGCTTTCACTTCATTCATTTTTCGCCCCAATTTGAGGGATTGCCCGAGCATGAAATCATAGACGGAATTACGTATATCCGAAAAGGAAATATATACAGCGTGATTTATTTTGCCATGCGTTATTATCGCCGTCACCGCAAGCATATTGATTATGTTATTAATCAGGCGAATACGCACCAGTTCTTTACCCGGTTTTGGGTGGAGGCATCCAAGCGGATCTTTTTTATACATCAGCTAACAAGGGAAATATGGTTTGAAAATGCCAAATTTCCACTAAATGTGATCGGATTTCATCTGGAGCCGCTGATGCTTAAGCTGGCCCGCACGGATCGAACACTCACGGTTTCCCCGTCTACCCGGTATGATTTGCTTAAGCTGGGCTTTCACCCGGATCGGGTTCATCTCTTGCCGGAAGGCATTGAGTTTGATCACTGGCCGCGTGAACAATTTTTACCGAAGGAGTCCAGTCCGACCTTTATGTACGCAGGGCGCTTTGTGAAATATAAAGGGATTGATCTGGTCGTTGAAGCCTTTGGGCGGCTCAAGAAAAAATTCCCGCAGGCTATATTGTGGATTGCCGGGAAAACCGATAAAACGTATGTGGCAGAACAATTATTGCCGATTATGAAACGATATGGATTGACTTACGGAGAGCCGGATAAGCAAGGACAATCCCAAGCGGATATTACCTTTTTCGGATTTGTTTCAGCAGAGCATAAGCTGGAGCTGATGAGCCGTGCCCACGCCCTTGTATTTCCATCCCTGCGTGAAGGCTGGGGCCTGACGATTACCGAAGCGGCGGCCGTTGGAACTCCCAGCATTGTCAGCAATTCACCCGGCTTGGTGGATGCGACGGATTTTGGAAAAAGCGGATATCTATGCTTTCACGGTGACATCCGGGGATTATCTGAACAGATGGAAAGAGCAGCGAAGGGTGGCGAAGACTACATGGCCATTCGTGAGCGGGCGTATCAGTATGCGTTGAGATTTCATTTTGATCATACGGCAGCTGCGTTTGAGCAGTTGATGGGAAATTGGACAGAGGAGGCGGAACAGAGTGGACAAAGTGGTCATTCTCTTCTCCACATACAATAATGAACGGACAATAGAGCCATGTTTGCGAAGCTGTATGGGGCAAAATTACAAGGACTTGCATATCGTGATCGCCGATGATGGCTCGGATGACCGGACTGTGGAGGTGATTCGTACGCTGTCGGCAGGAAGTTCAGTACCCGTGACGGTATTGGAGCTTCCCCATGGAGAGCGTGGAGTCGCGAGGGTCAGGGCGGTTGAGGAAGCGGAACGCTTGGGTGCCGAATACATACTTGTATTGGATTCCGATATGATTTTAGCCGAGCATTTGATCCAGCAGAGCATCGACTTTTTTGACGATCATCAGGACATTGGTGCCTTGGTTGTTCCTGAGGAGGCGTATTCGGAAGCGGACAATTTTTTTTCCAAAGTGAAAGTCTTCGAGCGAAATGTAATTAACAACGCAGGTGAAACCCTGGGAAAACGCTCCATAGAAGCGGCACGCTTCTGGCGAATGAGCGCTTACGAATCGACAGGCGGCTTTAATGCGGAGCAGATTGCCTTCGAAGAAATACAGCCTACCTTACGCTATATAGAGTCTGGCGGAGTCATTCGCCGGGCGGTATTTACACGGGTATATCATGATGAAAAAAAGGTATATCTGCATGATGTATTACGTAAAAAAGCCTACTATTTTTCCGTGATGGATCGTACGATGTCATCCGAAAAGGAGGGCTTGCGAAAGGCACTGGAACGCTGGTACTTCTTCCGTCCGGTGCTGTATACATGGGGAAATTTGAAAAGCTACATTCGTCACCCGTTGTTGACGGTAGGCATGCTGTGGATGTATACATGTCTGACTGTGATTGGGGTTGCCGCCGTATTAAAGGGCGGCAACCGTCACTCAGGCGATCTCGCTAAGGCGGATAAGACGTAAGGATGAATGGCCCACAGTCAGCGTATCCAGCGTGTACAGGTCGAGATCGGAAGATTCCGACTCCTCATACGGTATATACAGTGAATGCGCAGTTAACTGAATACCTCCACCGTCAGGATGACGAAGTGAGCTGCCTACAGGATACAGCTCAGCGAGCGCAGCGTGTACAGCAGTTACAATATGCTGATCATTGAGCAGCACATAAGGCCGATACGGAGCATTCAGAATGCTGTCTATAAATACCGACAAGCTGTGAGCCACATTTTGGTCTGCATACAGGCTGTTTCGATTGAGCTGGGCCTGATCCAGTGCCTCGTATAGTATCTTTTTCAGCGTATCATTATCCAGCTCCAGTGGTTTCGTCAAAAAGCGGAACACGCCGACTTGATTGATCGCTGATAAAATAGACTGCGTATGCAGGTGACCTGACAAAATGATCCGTACGATATGCGGATAGTCCTTCTTAATCATACGGAGGAACGTAATCCCGTCCAGACCAGGCATGAGCAGATCGGATACCACTACGTCAATGGGGTGCTGTTTCAGCACCTGCAAGGCTTCTTTGGGTGTATGAGCGGTATGTAAGATGAATGTTTCTTGCGTTAAAGTCCGTTCTAGCAGGGACAGAACCATAGGGCTGTCGTCAACAAATAGAATGTTTTGGGGTGTCATAGCAACTGCGCAACTCCAATCAGGAAGTAAGAAATGAGGAACTACATGTATAATATCAGCGTTTTGGCATTTTTGAAAGATGTCAATGCAGAACGGGCGTTGCGTCTTTTTTGTGAACGATTCGATTCGGCTGAACATGCGCTCTGGGAAAAAGGCATGCGTCTGCTTCATCAGTATCATGCTGTGCGACATACGGGTATAACCCTGACTGTCTCCAGTGCACTTCAGCATATGGATGATCGTCATGATATTTATGTGGTTGATCTTCGGGAGTATAGCGAAGAAGAGCTGGATCGCTTATATATCGCAAAAACATGCGAGTTGATTTTGCTGACAGACGGCGCACCGGAAACCGCTGCGAGGTTTGCCGCACTCCAGCGCCGGACTCCCCGGTTGCTGTGTGCACGGCTACCGCTGGTCAGCTACGAGCTGGAATGCCTGATGCAAGCTATTTTGGGCCGTCTTGAACAAAATGGAGGGGACAGGGGAGCATGAAGCAATGGGCTTTGTTGAAACCGGGTTGGCAAAAGCTGATCCTGTACCTGATCGTTCTGTGCGTGATTGTATTCCTGGCTGCTGTACTTCAATGGTTTGTCGTACGGCAATTCAGCAGTCACTTGGGAGAAATTCAAAATGAACAGCTCCAGCATGAGGTGCAGGAACTGTCCGCAAATATAACCGAGCGTTACGCTGTATGGCAGACTGAACTGAAGGTGCTGTCGTCCAATCTGGGCAGGGATATGCTGAATCAGGGGAAGCGTCAATACCCCGAGGGGTTTAAACGTGAAACTGGGTCCTTTTATGTGCTGGATGAACAGTATCGTGTGATTGCCGGACGAGAAAATCGTGAGATGAAGAGTGCGGTGCAGCAGGTTAAATGGCTGCAAAACGGTTGTGCCGTAAGCCCCTTTGTGACCGAGGAGCATGAGCCTGCTCAGTATATGGTATGCAGGATTCAAGGGGCGCAGATGGGCGGCTTTATGGTGCGTACAATTGACGCTGATATGCTCAGCAGAATCATTAAAAGTAAACCAGTCGATCAGCACGAGGTTTTATTTTATAATAATCAATTTAAGGTTGTAGCTTCCCGCAATACCCCGGATATCAACCGAACGGATATTACGAACGTAACCCGCAGGCTACTGGAGGGTAATACGGGCGTCATTGAAGATAGCGGAGAGAAACATGGAATAGGGTTCAGCCGCATTGGGGAAGAGGCGCTTTACATATCGGTTGAAGATGTCAGTCAGGACATTGCGGGGCGCATCAGCTCTTTCCGCAAACAGTTGTGGATGGTCATGACTCTGATATTGCTTATGCTGTGGGCCATGCTCATACAGTTCCGCAAACGGATTGTGAAGGATGCCATCGTAAATAGTCAGGTGCGTGACCAGCGGCGGGATGAGGATATGCGACAGCAGCAGGACACCTATTATTTACCGTTAATGCAGACGATTGAGCAGCAGCTTCAGGAGCTGCAGGAGCAGACTGCTCGTCTGACAGGCGGTGATGATCTGAAGCTGCTGGGCTTCTATCATGATCTGGCCAACCGCTTTGAAGCGGCTTCCAGCCAGGGAAAAGGAGCATCTCATGAGGAACTAGAATACTTCCGCGAGCTGAATGAAAATTTCATCCAGGGTCGTCTTAGACAGGAATCCTCACTGGGAGAGCTGCTGACAGGAGTGCGTTCCCTGCGCGATGAGCTGGAAGAAAAGATGCATGATAATAGTGGAATTAGCTTCACAGATATGAATGAGGTATTGTCCGAATCGCTGAAATGGGCGAACCGTTCGTTGAACATGAAGAACATTCAAGTCATCTTGCGGCAAGAGCCTGTTCCATCCATTGCAGCACAAGCGCCGATGCTGTACAAAACGATTCAGGGGCTGCTGGAAAATGCAGTACAGGCCATGAGTCAAGGTGGAGAGCCGGTAGAGAATCAGGAGCGAAGCCGAACAGGGTTTAGATCCAAGCGCCAGTCTCAAATGCTCAAGGTGAGTTCACGGCTAGAAGAAGGAGAAATTATTATTCTTATTGAAGATACGGGCGGTGGGATTGATGATAAAATGCGTTGGAGCTATTTCCAGCCGGATTATTCCCAAAGCTCGCAGGAGCATACGTTCAGCCTGTATCATATGGATGCATACTTGAAGACGATAGGCGGACGTTTAAAGCTGCGTAATACGGATCAAGGCTTGCAGGCCATTGTTCGCTTGAGAAGATAGCCCAAAGATAACCGACAGATCAACGAGAAGTTCAAGAGAGGGGGCTGAGCATGAAAAAATGGATATTTCGCTATCGCTATGATATGGCGGCAATGATGTTGATGCTGATTGCCATTGTTGCATATCTTGCTCCCATCTATGGACCAGGGCAAATTGTGTTTAGCGACATTGCCTTTGGAGCCACCTCTCATCGGTATCTGGAGGAAATAACAGGGGTATGGAACGAACGATGGTCTACCTCGACCTTGTTCAATGCTCCACGTATCCTGTATATTTTGCCCTTCTATGGACTTTCACTGTTATTTGACGAGAGCGGGCCGGTCTTGCTGAAATCTTTTATCACGGGTCTGTTATTTATTTCGGCGTTCTCGATGTATGCCTTTGCCAAGCGGCTGGTCAGTGTATATTATTCACCTAGCTTTACGAAAACCCGTATTTTTGCCATTATGGTCGGCTCGTTGTTTTATGCACTGAATCCGTGGGTTATTTTCCGCATCCAGCATATTTATCTGCTCTGTGGATATAGTTTGTTTCCGTTAATGCTGAGATTCTTTTTCAGTGCGGTTGATCCCAAATTTCAAATTCAACAAATTAAAAACTATCATCCCCACAAGCTGTATCAGCGGAACTGGATCGACCTGTTTCTGTTGGCTGCGGTATTCACCGTTAGTGCTGCGGCCATTCATTATTTTTTCTTCGGCATGATTTATTTGGGCTTGTTCACCATGCTGCTGTTGATCAAGCTGACCTGGACCCACCGTAAGGCCGGACGCACCTATTTACAGCCGTTATACGGCAATTTTTTGCGTAAAGGTATTATTTTTGGCGTGTTTTTTGGTCTGCTCAGCTTTTATTGGTTGTCCCTGTATGTCGGTAGCATGCTGATGGACGCTCAAGCGTCTCAGCACAATATCAACGTCGTGGATACGTTGTCTCTGTTCAGCCGTAACAGCAGTTTAGATAATGTGGGTTATTTATTGAGCTATTGGTGGCCTATGTTTTCCTTTTCCTCACTGCCTGCCCTATTTTATATCGGAGGGGGATTTTTGCTGCTATTGATCGGTTATGCGATGGTGACTCGTTCCCATAAAAATCCGATCATTTTGATCTTTTCACTGCTTACGGTGCTGTTTCTGGTCGCAGCTACCGGGACGACGTTCCCATCCATTGCCAAATGGTTTGTCATTTTGGTTACGAAGACGCCTGTGATTGGTTCGGTTTTCCGTGACCCCAACAAATTTATTGGTCTAATTGCTCTTAACTTTGGGGTGCTGCTGACCTTTGGCGTGATTCAGTTTATGGAATGGTTCGGTTCATCTCCGTTGCAGCGTGTGTATAAAAAGCTGGCGGTGGTTATCGTCGTCTTGTGTCTGGGGGTATATTTTGCTCCTCTGCGTACCCAATTCATTGAGGGGTATTACAAGCCGGTTCAAGTGCCGGAGGATTATAGCCAAATGGCTGAAAAGCTGACCGACCCGGATCGTTTTGACAGCAAGGCATTGTACTTTCCGATTGCCGACAATATGATTCAAAGCTATAACGGAGTAGCCACGCCCAAATGGAATAAAGGGAAGACTGCAAACGAGAAGGCAACCGGAGATTTTCAGGTATACTCTTCTCCTAAAAACACCATCTTCCATCATGAGGGAAATGATCCCGGGATTACATACTATATGAATTTTCTGCAGTATGTCATGGACAATGGGCTAAGCTCCAGGTTAGGCTGGCTGTTCTCTACCTTTGGAGTTAACCAGTTGGTCTACCATGACGAATATGTGGGCCAGGAGAAGCGCCAGGATTTTCATCTGTCTCAGCTGGAAGGTCAGACAGGGCTGAAACGTACCTACAAAAACGGGCTCTTTTCCATATTTAATCTGGATCAGGCACCGCCCTATATGAACATTCTGACGAGTAAAATTGTGACACCTTACGGGTTTAGCCGATTGGAGAGCTACAGTCATCTGCCTGGCTTTGATTTTAGTCACTTCGGGGTATTGTTCAGTGCGTTAAAGCCAGAGCTAAACACTATTCAGACGGTCAACAAAGGGGATTATGTAGAAGCGGCCTCCTTTAATGATTTGTTGTTGTCTCAGCTTCCGGCAGAGGATTACTTGCGGCCTTTTGATGCGATAGAGGATGGTAATGCTTTTTTGAAATGGTCCAAAACCTTTGCCTCGACCAACGATTGGTTGTGGTATTTATCCTCCCAAGGCATACGAAACTTTCCGTTCGATATGGAGATGGATGCAGGGATTGCGGTCACCTTTGCCAGTAAAAAGCTGGATGTAGCCCCTTATCAGATGAGCAGCATTGAGGGGAACACGGTCGTGGATTTTGATTCTATGCTGAAGACGGAGACCTTTTTTAAGCCGGATAATCCGCAGTTGTTCAGTGTGGAGGCTAATCCCCGCGAGGAATTGAATGATGTGCCGACGCTGCACGGTGAGATTATGAAGGGGGACCCGAGTAATATCTGGCAGGTCGCCAGATCCGGGTTGCTGGAGGCCAAGGAAAATAATCCGTATCAGTTCCAAATCACGGTTTCCGGTCGCGGGACGAACAAAATGCATGTAAAAATGCGGTTTTACGATAAGCAAATGCGTGAGCTGGGGGTTAGCTATGTCGTAGCGCCTTCAGAGGGATATAATTTTGACGGTGTAAAATTTTACGGGGAATATGTGTCGCCGCCCGGCAGCTATTGGATGCGAATGGATTTGTTAACCCTGCAACGTCCGCAGCAAAAAAATTACTGGTGGATTCATGATATCCAGCTACGTGATTTGGGCAAATACAGCAAGCCCAACTCATTTACAATGCATAAAAAGCTGGATCAACCGCAAGCCTCGCATGTGTATGCCAGAGTGTTTATGAATAAGGCAGGCGGAAAATTGCAAGTCACACTGCCGGACGGCGTGGCTAACATTAAGACCCAGGATGAGGGCTTGAACCAATTCCAATGGGTCGATCTGGGAGAGCATGCCTTCCCCAAAGGAGATACCCCGATCACGGTTACTAACCTGCAAGGCTTTAACGCGGTCAATCAATTTGCGATTATACCCACAGATCAGCTGGATAAGCTATCTTTTCCGATAGAGCAAGCGTTGAAGCGGGGCAAGCTCTTTTTCACCTTGGAGGCAGAGAACGATTTTAATGTCAAAGGGAACGTGCAGACAGAACGCGCTCTACCACGACTCAGTATGGGGCGGGGTATCAGTTTTCAGAAAGGTTCATTAAGCAGGAATGTAGAAGTCGCCAAAACAGGCACTTACTCCACAGCTATTCTGGCTGATTTACCCTCTGGGTATCATGGGGCGCTGACGATGAAATGGACGAACCAAGAGACAGGAGAGGTGCTGACACGAACGATTCGTACAGGTGAGGCGTATAAGCGATTGCCCACCATCTCTTCATCCGAAAATCAGGTTATTGAGACGGTGCCCAATCAGGATGGTTTCTCCAAACAAATCATTCATGTCCCCGGTCTGCTGAACGAATACGGACGAGTAGAATTTAGGAATCTATTCTTACCCAAGGGGAAGTACCGCTTAACACTTGTGCTGGACAGTCAGGTTCCGTCTTTGAGCAGCTTTGATGATATCCATCGGATGGCTGGGCAGGAAGTGACCGTGATACCTGAGAAGGACACAACGGAATTCTTAAGTACCGATGTAGGCTGTGTGGCGGATATTCGGCCCGGACAGACGAATCTGGCTTTGTCAGCCAAGGGGCTATCCATCCGTTATGCACCAAGCTATTCCTGTGATTGGAATATTTATGCGTCCCGGAAAATGAAGGCTGAGCCACTACAAGAGTATGCCGTACAGTTGGATGCGCGGTCAGAGCAAATTGGAAGTCGGCATATGAAGGTCATTTTTTTGAATAAAGCCTCCCAAATCGTCCAAACCTCCTATATTGACGAGGTGGAGGAGAGAGATAAGGAGCAATGGAATCATTATGATCAGATTGTGAAGGCTCCGGCAGAGACTGCCTTTATGCAGTTTCAGATTTTGGCACATGCGAATAAGAAGCAGTCAGGCTTGTTTCAAATGAAGAACTACTCCATCATCCCTTATCGAGCAATGATTACAGTGGATCAATTTATGTTGTTTGAGGGAACGGATATGGAAACCTTTTTTGTTGCCCCACATGCTTCGGAAAGTATTCAGGCTACTCGTGAAAACTCCATGGAACGCAGCTTTACGCTATATAACCCGACGCATCAGGAGGTGCTGATCCGGGAGACCGAGTCACCCAACCCGCTTTGGGAGTTTAGGCTGGGAAGCGAAAATCAGCGTGCCCGTCTGTCTGTGAACGGCGTGACTACCGGATTCATTACCAGTGGCAACGGAAACGGAAAGGTTGTCGTTATTTTGGCTTCGGCTTATCGTTTCGGGTGGGTACTGTTCTTCATCGGGATACTCGGTGGAGCAGCTTGTTTTCTTCCTTATCGGCGATGGAAAAAGCGAAAGCTTCCATAAGAAGCAAGCTGCTCAGGTAGGAACTGGTAAGTATGATACGGCTACATCTCGTATTTGTAGCCTCTGCCCCAGACTGTACGGATATGCTGAGGATTTTTAGGGTCACGTTCTATTTTTTTGCGAAGGCTGGAAATATGTACGTCGATGGTACGATCCAGATAGGCGCCATCTCCACCTTTGATTCGATCCATCAACTCGCTGCGGGTAAAGACTTTCCCTGGGTTGCAGGACATCTCTTTGATAATGGCAAATTCGATTTGAGTGACTTCGATTTCCTGGTCATCGACTAAGAGGCTATGGCGGTAATCATTCACCCAAACTCTTACCTTTTTAATCTTTGGGATTACCGTTTGCGATTCGGTGAGCATATTGCTGCCACTGCGACGCAGTAAGGCTTTGATGCGTGCATTTAACTCTCTTAGACTGAAGGGCTTGCATAAAAAGTCATCCGCGCCGTCCTCCAGAGCTTTTATTCTTATATTCAGCAAGGTGTTATTAGAGATGACTAGCATAGGAACCGTTGTAAATTGACGGATCTGACCAATCAGTGCGCATTCAACTCTACCGCCAAACATCAGATCGGTCACAATAACATCCGGCTTAAAACGCATAAGTGTAGGAATGGAAAGTTTACAATCATAGATAAGCTCGGTATGATAACCTTCCTCCTGAAGATGAAGAGCAATCATATCTGCCAAACTTTCTTGATCTTCAATGATAAGTATTTTTATGGGCATAACTGACATCTCCTGTATAGACAAAGATACAATAACATTGCATAATCATGTATTTGCCACGATAATACATACTTATGTATTCGGCAGAAACACGAAAAACAAACAGTCCTAATTAGAAGAAAAAATTTTAATTTAGAGAAAGAAGGTTGCATCTTTGCGAATGATTTTATTATCCGGAGGTTCGGGTAAGCGTCTTTGGCCCTTATCCAATGTGAACCGTCCCAAGCAGTTTCTTTCCATTCTGCGCCATGACGAGCGGCCCGAAAGCATGCTGCAACGGATATGGCGGCAATTAGATGAAGCGAATTTGGCTGATGAGGCCTATTTTTCAACGAGTGGGACTCAGGCCGAGCTGATTCGAGGTCAAATTGGCGGAGATGCTGTGGTTATAGAGGAACCCACTCAGCGCGATACCTTTCCAGCCATTTCACTGGCTACGGCCTACTTGCATGACGTTGCAGGTGCCGTACGCGACGAGATCGTAGGGGTCATGCCAGTGGACGGATATGCGGGAGATGAATTTTTTGAGCATTTGCGCAGACTTCCTGCTATTTTAGAGCAATCGGGAAGTGATATCGCACTAATGGGAGCAGCTCCGACCGAGCCCTCAGATAAATATGGCTATATTGTGCCTTCGTCCTTTCCTTCGCTTGACCAGCCATTCTATAGAGTTAGCTCATTTGTAGAAAAGCCGGATCTCATCCGTTCGGAAGCGTTGATCCGTGAAGGAGCCTTATGGAATTGCGGGGTGTTTGCTTTCAGACTTGGATTTTTGTTGGATATACTGGAGCAAAAGGGGTTGCCTGCAGACTATGAATCTCTTTCGACAAATTATGCAGACTTGCCCAAAACGAGCTTTGATATTGCAGTCGTAGAGCAGACACGTAAGCTCTCCGTGCTTCCATACCATGGAGAGTGGAGGGATTTGGGAACCTGGGATTCGTTGGTGCGAGAGATGAGCTCGGAGCTGAGCGGCCCTGGCTATATTTCAGAAGCTTCATATGACTCGCATATTATCAATGAACTGGAGATTCCGGTCAGCATCTGGAATGTTCCGGACATTATCGTTGTTGCCGGGCCGGATGGTGTACTGGTTACAGATCGACAATCTTCTACAGGCATTAAAGATATGGTGGCAGAAATTGAAATCGGTCCTCGCTTTGAAGAGCGCTTCTGGGGAAAGCAAACCGTGTTATCCCATCAACAGGCGGCAAGTGGATTGCAGACAGTGACCAAACGAGTCGTCATTTCGGCTGGAAGATTTATCAGCTATCATGAGCATCAGTTCCGTAAAGAAGTTTGGACCATCGTCTCAGGAATCGGAAGCGTATGTATCAATGGCGTGACACAGACGGTCAGCCCTGGTGAGGTCATCGTCGTGGAGCCCGGTGCAAAGCATTTCATAGGGGCAACAGAGGAAGATTTGGAATTCATCGAGTCACAAATCGGACATATCGTATCTGAAACGGATATTAGCCGATACGAATTCCCCGATCCGGTGGACACTCATGCCCTATGATTGCTTACAATATAGGGACTCGGGGGTAAATGTACAGGTAATGAGAAGTTAGTAAAGCAGGGGGAAGATCTATTTTTTATTGAGTAGATATTTGTATGTTTTCCCCAAAAAAAGGTATTCATGCTTTGGGCGCATGAATACCTTTTTTTCGCATGAACAGCTTGTTTGTATACCGTAATGCGTAGCGAAGCACAAGGCTTATAAGATAAGCTTCTTAGAAATCAGCCACTCTTTGACGGCATCCGTACTGAGGTCTCTTTCAGGCGTCCATTCTATTTTATCAATCAGCTTGCCCTGTTTGAATTCTGCAATCGTGGGGGTGTATTTCACATTGTAATCCGCTTTGAATTTATTCCATTGGGGCTTGTCTTCATGAATTTTATGAACATTAAAAAATGTAATTTTGGAGCCCAAATGATACTGTTCAATCATCTTGTTAAACTTAGGCTCAAAACGATTGCAGTCACCACAGCTAGGTCTACCGACATAGACAAATACACTTTGATCCTGCTGAATCAAGCTTTTAAAGCCATCAAATGTAACCGCATTCAGGTGGTCATATATTTCGGGGTAATTGTTTTTACTCGCTTGGATCTCTTTGTCTTTCTGCTGAACAACCTGCTCCAGGTCCTGAAATTTAACTACAGCTGAAATAGCGATTGCAATGAGAAGCAATACAATGACACTTAACCCGGCGATATATGCTTTTTTCACAGAAATCCTCCTTTTTTTACAATCTCACACTTACAATAAGTGATATTTCCATTTTTAGCTGTAATACTTGTCTCATGATGTACGAAAAAGAAGCTTTCCATATGGAAAGCTCCTCTTGTCCAAAACTAAACTTTAGACAACTACAGTCAATAAGTAATCCTCGCGCTTCACTTCTGTTTCCATTGTGCTCAGCACATCAAGGTATTGAGCAGAATTCGTTACAATAATCGGCGTAGCCGTTGTATAGCCTGCGGCTTTAATTTGCTCGATATCAAATTCCAGCAACAGTTGTCCTTGTTTAACAATATCGCCTTCTTTTACGCGCTTGTCAAAAAATTGCCCTTTCAGCTTCACCGTGTTGACACCCACATGGATCAGAATTTCCGCTCCGTCATTGGAAGTGATACCGATGGCATGTCCAGTTGGGAATACCGTCGTGACTGTTCCGTTTACAGGAGAAGTCAGCACACCTTCTGTCGGATCAATTAGAATCCCTTTACCCATTGCCCCTGAAGCAAAAGCAACATCTGAAGATTGTTCCAAAGGCAATACTTTACCTTGCAAAGGACTTACGAGAACTTCCTTCTCGATTGTAACCTCTTTTTTCGCAGGTGCAGTATCAGTTTTGGCTGTTTCTTCTTTTGGATCATCAAATCCCAAAACCATAACGAGCACTGCTGCAAGTACAAAGGCAACGAGCAAGCCGATGACAACCCACAAGAATCCAGCTCCAAAATAAGTAGGCAATGCCAGCAAACTAGGCAGGGAGAAGGATTTTGCAGTCGCTCCGCCGGAAGCGATAATAGCCCCGCCAATACCACCGGAAATACAAGCATAAATAAATGGCTTTTTCAATTTCAAGGTTACACCATAAATTGTTGGTTCTGTAATCCCAAAAACAGCTGCAAGCGTAGAGGAACCTGCCAAAGCCTTCATTTGAGTGTTACGGGATTTCAGGAATACCCCCAATGTTGCACCAGCTTGAGAAAGTACGGCTGCTGTAAGCATCGGAAGCATCGTGTCATAGCCCAATGTTGCGATATTTGACAGCATGACCGGAACGAAGCCCCAATGTACACCGAAGATAACAAATACTTGCCAGAATGCCCCGGCAACAGCCCCGGCGATCAATGGACTTAAATTGTATACCCATGTAAAGCCGTTCGCCAGGCCTTGACTGATCATATTACCTATTGGACCAAAGGCCAGGAATGTCAACGGAATAACGACCAGCAGAACCAGCATCGGAACGATAATATTTTTAACCGATTGATGGATAAAGGAATTGAACCAGCGTTCTACATAGGACTGAACCCAAACCGCAAGAATAATGGGAATGACACTGGAACTGTAGTTAATCAGAATGATCGGAATACCTAGAAACGCCAATCTTTCCGGGTTGCTTACCGCTGTTATAACTGCTGGATAGACTAAAGCTCCGGCGATGGCTACCGATACAAAGGTATTTGTCTTAAATTTACGGGACGATGTAACAGCCAGAAATACGGGCAGGAAATAAAATACGCTGTCCGAAGCTGCGTTTAGGATCAGATACGTACCGCTTTTATCATTAATCCAATGGAGTGACAAAATTAATGCTAGAATCCCTTTGAGCAAACCGGCCCCGGCAAGAGCGCCCAAGAGAGGAGAAAAAATACTGGAAATCACATCGACGGCTTTACCAAGAAAGTTTGTTTTTTCGGAAGAATCGTCCTTTTTTTCATTTGGATTCTCTGCATCCTGCAAATTTGTTTCTGCCATCATATGCTCAAATACTTGGCCTACATTGTTGCCGATAACAACTTGAAACTGGCCGCTGCTTTCCACTACTGTAATAACACCGGGCGTTGCTTCGAGTGCGGCTTTATCCGCTTTTGTACGGTCTTTTAATTTAAATCTTAAGCGTGTAGCGCAGTGGAATACCGAATTGACATTCTCTTCGCCACCAACGAGGGTCACTATTTTTTTGGATAGCTCTTTATCGCTCATATTCAGAACTCCTTATGAGTTATTCTTGTTATGGATAGGATTTTCTGTTTACTTCATGCTGCTAAGATGCGCCGGCGTGCATCCTTTTAACCTTGTAAACAAGAAAAACCTAAACTCGTGGTGAAAACAAACGCACCCTCTTTCATAGAGGAACGTTGATTTCACCATCAGTTTAGGTTTTGCCTGCCTTACCAGTCACAATCCATGAACGATGAAGGTATGAAGTTGTTAGTCTGTTATGTTATTTCGCTCCGTCACGCGATGAATATGAATGGTCAAATATACATATTCATCCTTGCTTAAATATTGATCATATGTTTTTTCCAGATACTCATTGATCTTTTGAGCACAGGCAAAGGCCTCAGTATACGTCTGCTTCACCTGGTTATACAAAAATTCCTCACCACTGTGAATGACCTCCTTGCGGATGACCCGCATTGCAAAATATTGCAGGTGTGTCAAAAATCTGGAGTAGCTAAAAGAAGACTCATCCAGCACAATGCCGTAATGATAGGTGATAATATTCAATATATGTTGAACGATTTCGGTCATTTTCAGTGTAGACTTCATTTCGTTACCGTCGACCCGTGCGTTCACCATATGCAGTGCGATAAATCCTGCTTCATCTTCACCCAGCTTTACTCCAAGCGTATTTTCGATTTTTTGCAGAGCGTCCAGTCCAACTGCAAATTCTTTTTTGTAGAAGCGTTTAATTTCATACAGCATCGCGTTTTGGAGCGCCAGCCCTTTTTCTTGTCGTTGTACAGCAAAATGAATATGATCAGTCAACGTTAAATAAATATTGTCGCTTAATTCCGTATCCAGCACTTCCGTTGCATGGGTTACAATTTCATTCACGACCTCCAGATGAGATACGGGAATATCGTTTAGCAGCTCGGTAAGTTTGGCCGTGAACTCGTTTTCATTTAACATGAAAATTTTATCTATTTTATCATCATCGACTTGGTCGCCAGCCACCTTCTTGAAGGAAATGCCTCTTCCCATCACGATGACCTCTTTACCTTTATCATTTTTAGTCAACAGGACGTTGTTATTGAGCACCTTCTCAATAATCATTGAAGTTCCCCCTCCCATCCTTTACCAATAAAAAATGCCCAAGCACAATTCAACACTATTGTTAGCAATAGCACTCAATTGAACTCAGGCATTGCCCGCATCACCGGTCACAATCCTTCGATATAGTGCTATTGTAGCACAAAAAAAAGCGATTTCAACATATTTTATTCTCTTTCGACAAAAAATATTTCACATCAAGGCCCTTTTGCCTAATTCACAAGTAAAACGTTACCTATGTGGTTGTACGTTCAATCAGGCTGTATTCCAGCGAGTGAAGCTCCATTTGGCGACCGATTAGCTGAGGGGATAGCATAAAGAAGGCATTTTGCGCTTGAGCCTTAATCGGGTTTTGAACGGTTGTAATCCCCATCGTATGCGCCAGCTCTGTGTTATCAAACCCAACAATGGCCAAATCATCAGGGACGTTCAGCAATTGCCTGCGGGCTTCACAGAGAATGCCGACTGCTACATAATCGTTAGCGCACAAAATAGCCTCTGGAAATTCATCCCGACGCTGCAGCAAATCGCGTACGAACTGTTCGCCGTCACGGATATTATAGATGGAAGACTGATTCCAGTGTTGTAATACAGGGAGGTTATGCTCACTCGTGATATGCTCATAGGCTCGTTGTCTGCTGTGGGTATTGATGCTGCTTGGACGGCCAAAGGCATTGGCTATACGAGTATAGCCTTTTTGTATGAGATGCTTCAGCGCTAGCATGTATCCTTCATATTGGTCCATAGCGATGGAGCGAATAGCAGTATGCTCCATTCGTTGCCAAGCCACAATGGGGCCGTACTTGCAATAGGTGCTGAGCAAATCGGTATCATTCACGCAGGAAATGATGACCAGGGCATCGACTCTTTTTCTTTTCAAATCCTCAAAGGCCTGAAGCTCTTTCTTTTTATCCTCTCCAGAAGTATAAATGATCGTTTGGAAGCTGTGCTGGTCCGCAATTTCTACAAAGCTGTCCAGAAATGCGAGAACAATTTCATTAATGGTTGAAGTAATCATGCCAATCTGCAGCGTCTGACCCTTGGATAAGGAAATCGCATTCCGATTGGGGACATAATCTAGTTCCTGCATGATTTTCAGAATTTTTGTTCTGGTTTCGTGACTGACATGGGGTGACTGATTTAACACTCTGGATACTGTAGCTTTGGAAAAGCCCGCCAGTTTGGCAATTTGATCAAGATTCGACATGATGCTTCTCCTCACATAAGCAAAATACTTGACATGAAACGCGTTACAAAGTTTAGGATGCTTTTGAGGGCATTACGTCTATTCTAAAGTATCTTTAGATGCATTTCAAAGAGAATGGTTCTCATATAAAATTTACGGTTGTTGTTGCAATATCGAAGATGAGGATATGTTGCTTACGATAGAGATTTTGGAAAGCGGCTTTAAGCAGCCTTCCCCGTCAATCGTTGATTTCCGGCGATAAATCTACTATCAGGAAAGGAAGTTACAACCTATGAAGCTTGGAATGATTGGAACTGGCTGGATCAGCCAGGAATGGGTTAAAGCCGTAAAAGAGGCTGGCGAGTGGGAAATTACAGCCCTGTTTGTCCGTAATCGGGACAAGGGTGAAGCGTTTGCAGCAGCATGTCAGCTCGACAATATTACGTTGTATGACAGTCTGAAAGAGATGGCTGAATCGGATATTGATGCCATTTATATCGCTACGCCTAATTCCTTGCATATCTCGCAAGCCCGTCTGTTTCTGGAGCATGGCAAGCATGCGATTGTCGAAAAACCAATCAGCATGACTGAGCAAGAATTGCGGGATGCGTACGAACTGGCTGATCGGAATGGCTGCTACCTGTTGGAAGCAGTCCGTCATATCCATGAGCCGAACTTTTGGCGTCTGAAGGACAACGTGAAGCGTGTGGGGAACATCCAGGGAGGCACCTTGTATTCCATGCAATTTTCCTCCCGGTACGATCAATTGTTGTCAGGAGATGTTCCCAATATCTTTTCCATGGCTTACGGCGGAGGCGCATTGATGGATTTGGGCGTTTATTCGCTCTATTTTGCCATTGATTTGCTCGGAGTACCAACGTCAGGTTTGTATCGTGTCAAAAAGCATGAGAATGGCGTGGATTTAGGCGGCCCGATCCTGTTGTCCTATCCCGATTTTACACTGGTCATTCAATTGGCCAAAAATGCTGTGACCACCAACCGTGTTGAAATCTATGGGGATCAGGCCACACTTCTCTCCAGTGGTGTCTCTGGTATCACCGAGGTGTCTGTACTGGACGTTCGCACCAAGGTGACCGATACGGTAAGTACTCCAGAAACTCATCATTTCATGTTTCACGAGGCTCGGGAATTTTACCGAATCATCACCGAGAAGGATCAGGCCCGTTATGACGAGTTGAAGTCCTTGAGCATCGAGGTTCAGAAAATCAGCAATGAGCTGCGCCATCAGAATGGCATTTATTTTGAGCAAGAGCAAAAGTAGTGTAAAAGAAAGTGAAAATATAAGAGGGAAAGAGGCTTTTATACGATGACGAAGACGCTAAAAGGATTCCCGAAAAACTTTCTGTGGGGCGGGGCAACTGCTGCCAACCAATTGGAAGGAGCTTTTGACGTAGACGGAAAGGGATTGTCCAGTGCAGATATGATTGCCTATGTACCCAAAGCAGAACGTAAGAACGATCATGCGATAGAGATTTCGTCCGAGCGATTGGAAGACATTCTAGCAGGTAAAGTAAACGCTCGTTTTCCGAAGCGTGAAGGTGTGGACTTCTACCACCACTACAAAGAAGATATTGCCTTGTTTGCAGAAATGGGCTTTAAGGTATTTCGTATGTCCATCCACTGGTCGCGGATTTTCCCGAATGGCTATGATGCCGAGCCGAATGAAGCAGGATTACAATTCTATGACAATGTATTTGATGAGCTGCGCAAGTATGGTATTGAGCCATTGGTGACATTGTCACATTATGAAACACCGCTAGGTCTGACTCAGAAATATAATGGCTGGCTGGGTCGCGAAGTCATACAGCATTACGTAAATTATGCCGAAACTGTGTTTACACGTTATAAGGATAAAGTAAAATATTGGCTGACCTTTAATGAAATCAATGTGATGACCATGAGTCCGTTCACAGGTGGCGGTGTGGTCATTGACCGCGTAGAAAATAAGCCGCAGGCGATGTATCAAGCGTTGCATCATCAATTTGTGGCCAGTGCGCTGGCGACAAAACGGGGACATGAGATTATCCCGGGCTCTCAAATCGGCTGTATGCTGGCTCGCATGGAAAGCTATCCACATACGTGTAATCCGGAGGATATTCTGAAAGCCCAGCATGAAAATCAGATGAACCTGTTCTTTACGGATGTGCATGCCCGTGGAGAATATTCCAGTTACATGAAACGCTATTTTGAAGAAAATAATATTGTTCTGCAAACAGAACCTGGCGATGCCGAAATTTTGAAGAATAATACGGTCGATTACATTTCATTCAGCTATTACATGACCTTGACCGTATCTGCAGGTCCAGAAGGCGAGAAAGCAGCAGGAAACCTGATTGGCGGCGTAAAAAATCCGTATCTGCAGTCCTCCGACTGGGGCTGGCAAATTGATCCGATGGGTCTGCGTGTTACGCTGAACACGTTATATGACCGCTATCAAAAGCCGCTGTTCATCGTGGAAAATGGCTTGGGTGCTTATGATAAGGTGGAAGCAGACGGTTCTGTACATGACACCTATCGCATTGATTACTTGCGTCAGCATATCGCCCAAATGAAGGAAGCGATTGCCGACGGTGTTGATCTGATCGGTTACACCAGTTGGGGGCCTATCGACCTTGTAAGTATGTCTACTTCCGAGATGTCCAAGCGCTACGGATTTATTTACGTCGATCTGGATGATGACGGTAACGGAACGCTCAAACGCTCCAAAAAAGACTCCTTCAATTGGTACAAAAATGTAATTGCAACCAATGGTGAAGAACTGTAAATTACATCTCAGAGGGCTTCACAAATTTTTCACTTGTAATAAGCTGAAAGTTTTCTGTATAATAAAAAACAATTTCATATGTCTGGTTGATGTTTGCGGGAGATGGAACGAAAGTTCCGACCGAAGGGGCAAAACTCTCAGGTGCTTGGCTGATTACAGCAACAAGCGGGACCGTAAACGGACAGAACTCTGGAGAGACCCTTAATTGGGCGCCGAAGGTGCACCGCAGAGAACATCTGCTTAAACTCTCAGGCAAAAGGACAGAGACGCGAATAACCTGTGACAGGGAGTGCCCTATTTTTTTATAGCTATGTAGAGGCAGAAACCATCACAAAAGGGTTGTATTTTTTCGTGCCTTTAACCTCTTCAGGAGTCGAATCAGCTGATTTGACTCTTTTTTGTTTTTTAATATGCTGGAGGAGCGGGTTGAAATGAATTTGGTACATGTGTTAGAAACGATTGACAGCTGGATGTGGGGAGCGCCGCTTTTAATTCTCGTCATGGGCACTGGGTTGTGGCTCACGATCCGCCTGAAGCTGCTTCAGGTCATTCGATTGCCTCTGGCGCTCAAGCTAATTGGTAAGGCGCCAGACGAAGGCAGTGGGGATGTCAGCAGCTTCGGAGCATTGAGCACGGCACTGGCAGCTACTGTAGGTACAGGAAGTATCGTCGGTGTCGCGACAGCGATCAAGCTGGGTGGACCCGGTTCATTATTCTGGATGCTGGTTGCAGCTTTTTTTGGGATGGCAACCAAATATGCGGAAGGATTATTATCCGTTAAATACCGTGTTAAAGACCGGAACGGACAATTTTCGGGTGGACCGATGTATTATATTGAAAACGGGCTTGGCCGCCGTTTTAAGCCGCTGGCGATGTTGTTTGCCTTTTCTGGTATTCTTGTAGCCCTATTTGGAATCGGTACTTTTCCGCAAGTAAAGGCGATTGTTTCTTCGACGGAAAGTAGCTTTGGAGTGCCAACAGTAGTTACAGCGATCATTATTTCCGTGTTAACGGCTGTTGTTACGATTGGAGGACTCAAAAGTATTGCCAAGGTATCCACAAAGATCGTTCCGTTCATGTCGGTGCTGTATATTGTAGTTTGTTTAATCGTGCTCATCCGATTTGCAGGAGAGCTTCCTCATGCGATCGCTTTAGTATTACAAGGGGCTTTCTCGACCACGTCTGCGACGGGTGGATTTGCCGGAGCCACGATTATGCTGGCGATGCGCAGCGGAGTTGCCAGAGGTATTTTTGCCAATGAGGCCGGTTTGGGAAGTGCACCGATTGCAGCCGCAGCTGCTAAGACGAAATGGCCGGCAGAACAAGGGCTGATATCCATGACAGGCGTATTTATCGATACGATGATTATTTGTAATCTGACAGGATTTACGTTGCTGGTTACGGGAATATGGAGTGGAAATGACGATGGAGGTCTGATGACCCAGCATGCGTTTTCCAGTGCCTTTCCCGCTGGAGCAGAGCTCGTGACGATTAGCCTTATTTTATTTGCATTCACAACGATACTAGGCTGGAACTACTACGGGGAACGCTGTGTTGAATATTTACTGGGTGTCAAATGGATTAAACCATACCGTTATCTATTCATCGCTCTGGTAGCCGGAGGAGCATTCATCAAGCTGGAAGCCATTTGGCTATTAGCAGATATCTTTAACGCGATGATGGCCTTTCCGAACCTGATTGCACTGCTCGGCTTGTCGGGCATTGTCGTTGCGGAAACCAGAACCTATATAGACTCCCTGTATCCTAATAAGAAAAAGGGTAATCTTGCAGGTGCCAGTGTAGCGGCTATCCAGGTAGAAGAAACAGGACAAGCGGCTAATTCATAATAATGAAAGCCATAAACTATAAAAGGGAGTGTCTTCAGCCATCACAGGCTTGGAGGACACTCCCTTTCTTTGAAAGTATCGTCAAAGCATGTTCATGGATTCAAGTGAATTTAATCCTTGACCGCTCCGGCGGCAAGGTCGGAAATAAACTGGCGGCTGATGAACAGGAATAGCAAAATAAGCGGCAGTACAGCGAGCAGGGTGCCGGCAATGACCATCGCGTAATCTGTATTGTAAATCCCGTTTAGCTGGGATAGTGCAATCTGAAGCGTGAATTTCCGCTCATCCGTTAATACGATTAACGGCCATAAGTAATCATTCCAGGCTCCAATAAAGGTGAATGCGCCGAGAAAAGCAAACGCAGGACGAAGAATGGGGAGCGCAACATTCCAATACAGCCGAAAAAAGCTGCATCCGTCTATACGCCCAGCATCCAGCAGCTCCTTTGGAATGGATTCTTCTGCATATTGACGAATCCAGAAAATGCCGAAGGCATTGACCATGCCCGGGATAATAAGCGCTTTGAATGTACCTACCCAGCCAAAGGTGGCCATCATGACAAAGGAGGGTACGAGTGAAAGCTGGGAAGGGACCATCATCGTGCCCAGCAGGAGGATAAACAACCCCTTTTTGCCGGGGAAATCAAACTTGGCGAATGCAAAACCGGCCAGCGAATCGAAAAACAGAACGAGCAGGGTGACGGAACTGGCTACAAAAAGGGTATTCAAAAAGGCTCCGGCAAAATCAATCTGCTGCAACACTCTCATTACATTATTCCAGAATTGGCCCCCGAACCACAGCTGCGGTGGGAAACGATAGATGTCTGAGGTTGTACGGGTCGCCATGACGATAAGCCAGTAAAACGGAAACATCGACAATACCATTCCTGCCAATAGCCCGGCATATAAAACAACGGATTTTGAACGTGTCTGCATCATGTTGTAGAACCTCCTTCCCGTCGTTATTTTTTACCTTGAACGAGCTTCCAGTTTAGGATAGAGAAGAGGGCGATGATGAGGAACATGCCCCATCCAACGGCAGCACCATAGCCAAAATAGTTGTTAATGAACGACTCGCGGTACAGGTATAGCACAATGGTCATACCGCTTGCTCCTGCACCGCCGTCATTGCCGACCAGGACCTGTGGCTCGGTGAACAGCTGCATACCACCGATGGTGGACGTAATCACCGTAAACAAAATGACTGGGCGCAGCATGGGGATGGTGATGCGGAAAAAAGCTTGCGCTCCGGTTGCTCCATCTATTTTGGCAGCCTCATACAGTACATGCGGGATGCTCTGGAGCCCGGCCAAATAAATGATGGCGTTATAGCCCATCCATCTCCATACGACCATGGAAGAAATGGCGATTTGGATGCCCCATGGCACATTCAGCCATTGAATCATGGGTAATCCGCAGATCTGCAAAATGTAATTAAGAAATCCAAAATTGTTGGCAAACAAGGCACCGAAAATGATGGCAACAGCTACAATCGACGTCACATTCGGCAGGAAAAATCCGATTCGCCATAAGGTGCGCATTTTCACAAAAGGAGCATACAGCAGGAAGGCAATTATGAGTGCAAAAAATAGCATCGGAATGGTTGAGTACACCCAGATCACAAAGGTATTGCCTACAGCCTGCCAAAATTCGTTATCTGTCACAAGGTAGCGGAAGTTGCCCCAGCCGTTATAGGTCATGTCTCCGATGCCGTCCCATTTGTGAAACGCCAGGTATAACGAAAAGCCGATCGGGAACAAGCCGAAAATGCCAAACAGCAGATAAAATGGCGAGATCGCGACATACACGGCACGGTGCTTCCAGATTTCTCTCAGCATATGGTCCACACGCCTTTTTAAAATTTTGTTTTTTACCGCTGTAATTCCCGTTCAATTCGTTGCATCGTTTCCGTCCATAATGTATTCGGATCAGCATTTTGCTTGGCAATATTGGCGAGACGGCGGGTGACAATGCCGTGGATAACAGGGTAGCGCTCCCCAAAATAGCTGCTTTTCACGTTACGTGCGGAGGCAGAAAATATCATTCCTGTAGCCTGCCCTCCAAAGAAAGGCTCAGGTGTCTCCATGGCAGGGTTACTATAAACGCCGGGGGTAGACGGGAAGAGGCCGATTTTTTGGTAGGCTTCCAGCTGATGCTCCGGCTTTTGCAGCCAGGTCAGGACTTCAAAGGCTTCTTTAGGATACTTGCTGGATTTGAGGATAGAAATGAAAGAGCCACCCAGATTACCGTCCCCTCCAGGAGCACGGGCGACTCTCCATTTGCCTGCTGTATCCGGTGCCGCCTCCGTGAGGACCTGCTTCATCCAGATTGCCCCTACAAAAGAGGCGATTTTACCATTATTGACTGAAGCGTTCCATTCGGGAGTCCAGCCGTCAGCATTGGCTAGCAGATGCTTCTTGTGGAAATCCACAGCGGTTTTCCAGCCCAGACGGATGTCAGGAGATTGATTCCCGATATAGCTTCCATCCGGCTTGAAGTAAAGGCTTGTATGTTGAGCAAGCACTTGATTGTAAACGTTTACAATATTGTCGGCTAAAAACGAGCGGCTTCCAAGCTTCTGCTGAAGCTGTTCTCCGGCCGCCATGTAATCATCCCACGTACGGATGGAGGCACTGACCTCTTCCGGATCACTAGGCAAGCCGGCCTGTTCAAACAGATCACTGCGATAGAAGAGAGCGGTAGGGCCTGTGTCCATGGGAAATGCAATCATTTTTCCATCAGGCGTGATACCCTGATTCCATTTCCATTCCAAATATTGATCCTTTAAGCGGTCTGCCCCGAGCTCCTTTAAATCATAAAAACGATCCGCACTGGGGAACAGCTCGACCATCCAGTCATTCAGAGCTACAAGGTCCGGTTCACCGGAACGAGCCGCGAGAGTCGTTTTCAGCTTGGCTTTAAAATCTCCACCAATTTTTTGAGTTTTTAATTCAATATTGGGAAATTGCTTTTCGGCCCGGGCGAGTAATTCATCGTCAATAGAACGGTTCCAGTACCACAATGTAAGCGTTATCTTTTTTCCGTTTGACAAATTAGTTTCAGATGATTGACTTTCAGAGGCCAGGGGTTCACTACAAGCACTGAACATAGTGAGAAAAGCAAGACATAATACCAGCCAACGCACTGTCTTCACATCATTTCCCTCCTTGCTGTCTGAGATAATCTGCCTGCTGAACTAGTTATAAATGGTTTAGCTCCATCATATGAAGCTATTACCCATTTATGTGCATTGTCTTAACCAAAAACAAAAAAATTGAAACGATATTATGTCAAAAGGCATCTAAATCGTCAATGCTGAGCAATATCTTGGAAAAATCTAATGATGAATTCGAAGAACGATTTCTCTATATCGGTGTGCAGTTCCCCAGGAGGATAGGACAGATAGATTGTTCGCATACATTGAGGCTCCCTGATTGAAAGCAGCTTGATGTCTTCGGTTACGACGTTCCTCCACAGGATAGAAGGAATAAAGGAGATGCCAAGTCCGGTTTGAATCAACCCTCTTACCGTAGCCGGATCATCACTTTCAAAGACGATGTTCGGTTCAAAAGGGATGTGAGTAAAAAAGCGGTCCGTTGTTTTCCTAAGCGAATTACCAGGTGTAAGGCTGATAAACTTCTCATGCTCCAGATCTTTCAGGAATACGGTGTCCTGAACGCTCAGAGGATGAGATTTTGGTAAGCCAATCAAAATTTCCTCCTCCAGCAGGATCGCATGCTCGTTGCCCGCCAACTCTTCGGACGTAATCGCAAAATCGTACGCCAGTCCTTTCTTCATCATCGCAGGGTGCTGGGTCAGGTTGAATCTAATTTGCGGGTAGAGATCGCGAAACTTACCGACAAGGTTGGGCAATAGCATAGAGCCGACGGCGACGTATAACGTGATGACCTCTACCTTTTCGTTCTTCATTTCTTTGACTTCGGATATGCCTTGCTCTAACGCTGATAGCGACTGGTTCACTCTTTTTAGGAACTTCTTTCCATATTCATTCAGCACGATATGTTTTCCTTCGCGGTCAAATAGCTGCACACCCAATTCCGTCTCCAGGTTTCTAATCATTTTACTTAAGGCAGGCTGTGAGATAAACAACTCGTTCGCGGCACGTGTGACATGCTCATACTTCGAGGTCACTTGAAAATACTTAAGCTGCAAATAATCCATAGTGAAGTAATCCCCTTTATAACCATTAGGTTATCGATTATATGTGAATATATATATTTTACAGGTATTTGTTCACTTCTTACAATTAACAATGTAAAGAAGATGAATCCGCAAAAGGTGGTGAGATTCTGAACATCGTTTTTACATTTCCCGGTCAGGGGTCACAGGTTCCTGGAATGCTCCAAGATGTGCCCGAGTATGTGAAAAAGGCAACAAGTATCATCGGAACTGAACTGCGTGACGATGAGGTGGCTATGGACTCAACGGTCTGGATTCAGACGGCACTCTTCGTTAAGGAGACTGCAATAGCCTACCAGTTGATCGAGCAGGGTATCCGGCCCCAATTCGTGGCAGGGCATTCCATTGGTGCATTTCCTGCAGCGGTCATCGCGGGAGTTCTCTCGTTCGAGGATGCGCTTCGGATCGTATGGCTCCGTGCCCGGTTGATGGAAGAAGCCTTCCCTGAAGGCTATGGAATGGGTGTGATTATTGGGCTTACGAAGGCAGAGGTTCAACAAGCCGTGATTCTCTCCCAAAGCGAGGCGACGCCAGTCTACCTCTCGAATATAAACGCAGAGCAGCAAATCGTCGTATCCGGATCATTGGCAGGGTTAAATAAAGCATTTATGCATGTGAAAGAGCTTGGGACCGCTAAAACGGCGCTTCTGAAGGTTCCGATTCCTTCACACTCCCCGCTGATGTCAGAGGTAGCCAATAAGCTATTGCTGAAAATACACACTTTTTCTTTGCGGGACGCTCTAATACCATATTTGGTGAATCATACGGGCAGAAAGACGACAGCCAAGGAAAAAATCGCGGAGGACCTTGCCCTAAACGTAGCATATCCCGTCCGGTGGATGGATATGGCGGCTGTCTGCGTCGAATCGGGAGCTGACTGTTTCATCGAGATGCCGCCGGGTCATACTCTTTCCAGACTTGTCAAGCAAGCCCACAAGGATACCCGGCAAATAGCCGTGGACGAGATCGGTCTGGAAGCGACTCAGTATCTGATTAGAAAATGGAAGGAGCAAGAAGAATGAATAAAGTACTGCGATCCTGGTCACAAAAACGTGATAAAAAGCAGGAAAAGTTAGGAAAGGTGGAAAAGTGGCTGGACGGAAAATACATCGACTCCTCCCGAATCGTCGACCTGATGGAGGCGCTAATCGAGCCAGGCGCAAAGGTCGTCCTGGAAGGAGATAACCAGAAGCAAGCGTCCTTCCTTTCCCAAAAGCTGCTGGAAGTCGATCCTGGCAAGGTGCATGATCTGCATATGATTATGTCCAGCATTTCAAGACCCGAACATTTAGATGTTTTCGAGAAAGGCATCGCCGGGAAGCTAGACTTCTCCTACAGTGGCTCCCAAAGCCTGCGTGTTGCGCAAATGATTGATGACGGGACGCTTAAGCTCGGTGACATCCATACGTATTTGGAATTGTTCGGACGGCTCTTCATTGACCTTATTCCAGATGTGGTGCTGGTAGCGGCAGACAAATCAGATCGCGAGGGCAATCTGTATACGGGAAACAATACGGAAGAAACTCCGACGATCGTGGAAGCGGCCGCTTTCAAGGATGGGATCGTGATCGTGCAGGTCAACGAAATCGTGGACGAGCTGCCGAGAACCGATATTCCAGCCTCCTGGGTTGACGTCATTGTACAAGCCGACAAACCGTACGCATTGGAAGCACTGTTTACCCGTGATCCGCAGAATATCACTGAACTGCAAATCCTGATGGGCATGATGGCGATCAAGGGCATTTATGGAAAACATCAGGTACAGTCGCTTAATCACGGCATCGGCTTTAATACTGCAGCGATTGAGCTTCTGCTGCCGACCTATGGTGAGCAGCTCGGCCTGAAAGGGAAGATTGCCAAGCACTGGGCCCTGAATCCGCATCCGACTTTGATTCCAGCGATTGAATCCGGCTGGGTCGAAAGCATTCACAGCTTTGGAGGCGAGGTCGGTATGGAGAAATACATTGCTGCTCGTTCCGACGTGTTCTTCGTCGGCAAGGACGGATCTATGCGCTCTAACCGTGCGATGTGTCAGGTTGCAGGCCAATTCGCTGTAGATATGTTTATCGGATCAACGTTACAAATGGACTGCGCGGGCAATTCGTCTACCGTTACTTCCGGCAGACTGTCCGGTTTTGGGGGAGCGCCCAATATGGGGCATGATCCTCGGGGGCGGCGACATGCGACTCCTGCCTGGCTTGACATGATCGAGCGCCCGACGGAACTCTCCAAAGGTCGGAAATTGGTCGTGCAGATGGTTGAAACATACGGTGCCAACAAAAAGCCAGTCTTTGTGGATTCGCTAGATGCCATCAAGGTGAAGGATGAATCTGGTCTCGCCATTACGCCGGTCATGATTTACGGGGATGATGTCACCCACGTCCTCACCGAGGAAGGCATCGCATACCTCTACAAGACGGACAGCATAGAGGAGAGAAAGAAGGCGCTCGCGGCAATCGGAGGCGTAACGCCTTTAGGGATGGAAAGTAATGAGAGCGATGTAAGCCTGCTGCGTGACAGAGGGATCGTGGCCTATCCGGAGGATCTTGGGATCATGCGCAGACAAGCCAAGCGATCGCTGCTGGCAGCACAGACGATTAACGACCTCGTAGATTGGTCGGACGGATTGTATGATCCGCCGGCTAAATTCCGGAGTTGGTCTTAAAGTCGTGCTCACGATGAATCATTCAGCTTTCGCGGCTTCTCTGGCTGCCAAAGCTGTAAAGGCACTGATGGAAGAGGCTCTTCTTACGCCCAAGCCTGGACTTGTCGATGCCAGAGACAATGGCTCTCATACAGATATGTCCATCGATCTAATGCTTACATCCGCAAGCGTATTGGAGGATACGTTTCGGGAAATAGCCATTGTGTCGTATCTTCACCCGGTGGACCAGACTTTGCGCGAGCAGATAGCTCTAATCGGGAGAGAAGGCGAGAATGTAATGCTCAGTGCAACGAACGGTGTCAATACACATAAGGGTGCCATTTGGGCCCTTGGTCTTTTAACCAGTGCACGGGCAGCCTTTCCAAAGGAACGGAACCCACATCAGATTATGAGCATTGCAGGAAGAATTGCATCGTTCCATGACCGGTATCGCCCGGTACAGCAGACGAATGGACAATCGGTAAAGAAGAAATACACGGTAGTGGGGGCAGAGGAAGAAGCGAAGCTAGGCTTTCCGCACATCCGGGACGAAGCTTTGCCTGCTTTGCTGCGCGCCAGGGCTTGTGGGAAGACAGAGGTGGAAGCACGCATAGAGGCTTTATTGGCCTTGATGGCAAGTGTGGATGATACCTGCATCCTGCATCGCGGTCAGTTGACGGATCTGATGGCGATTCAGAGAATGTCCGCAGCGTTCCTTGCAGCAGACGGATTCAGAACCCAGTCGGGCAGAAAGCTGCTCTACCGCTTGTCCGAGTATTGCAATGTTAGACAACTCTCACCCGGAGGCAGTGCCGACCTGCTAGCTGCCACATTATTTCTTATTGATTGATACTTTTAATTGGAGGTGTTCTGAAGGATGGAAAAATTACAGTTTCAATATCAAACAACAAAGCCCATCCGCAAGCCGGCACATATTGGTGTTGTGGGTTCGGGGGATTTGGAGATTATTGTAGAGCCTGTGGAAGGCCAGACCACCAACGTTAGCATTTTAACAGGCAGTGAAGGATTTGGACAAGTATGGGAGAATGTTTTGACCCGTTTTTTTAACCGTTATCCGATTATTGCCAATATTACAGTTCATGACTTCGGAGCTACTCCGGGTGTAGTTATGCTTAGATTTACGCAAGTGTTGGAGGTGCTAGACTATGCAGAATAGTTTTGTGGAGCTGAATGGACGCGAGAGAGCCAAAGCGTTGCTGGACGAAGGGACTTTCCGTGAGATGCTTGGGCCGTTGGACAAAATCCAATCCCCCCACCTAGAGCCGCAAGGCATTGTTCCTCAGAGCGATGACGGGATCATTCTGGCTCTTGGCGAAATACGCAAACAGAAGGTCTTGATCATTTCGATGGAAGGCGCTTTTCAAGGAGGGGGGATTGGAGAAGTCAGCGGAGCCAAAATTTCCGGAGCACTCGAACTGGCACTGGAAGCGAATGAGAGAGGAAACAAACTGTATCCCATCATGATCTTCGATACAGGGGGCGTTCGGCTACAGGAAGCGAACTACGGGTTGTTGTCGATTTCGGAGATTGCCACCCAGATCGTTGCTCTGCGTAAATACGTTCCTGTTATCGGACTGATCCCGGGCCGCGTAGGGGCATTTGGGGGAATGTCCATTACTGCCGAATTGTTTACCACTCTGATTGCTACGAAGAAAGCGCGCCTCGGTCTGAACGGGCCGGAGGTCATTGAGCAGGAAGCAGGGGTTATGGAGTTCGACTCAAGCGACAAAGCCTTGATTTGGAACACAATCGGAGCCAACCAGCGCTTCCAAACCGGATTGATTGACGAAATGGTGGAAGATACGACGGATGCAGTGATCGAAGCGATTGATACTGCGCTCAAGGCACCGGCGAAGCCTGCTAAAACAGAGCAAATCGATTTCTATCTGACCCTGTTAAGCAATCTTGATCCTACAGAACCTTGGACACCTGAGCGTTATCGCGAATTTTATAAGCAGATACAGCCTGTGCAGCAGCCTGTCCTGCTGGCAAAAGAGGGCGCGGCCGACATTTCGGACAGTAGAGGTTATCGCTGGTTCTCTCGCTTGACGGGCATTGCTCACCCAGTCAGCGATGTTCCTTCAGTACTTGCGGCCGACGTGGAAAAGAACGGGCAATTGTGCAGATATGTCGCCATTGTTCCGGATGCCTCCAACCGATTCCCGCGTGTCAGAAACGGCGAGGTCGGTATGCTTGAAGGCTGGACGGTGGCTCAAATCATCAGGGACGCAATCCATCAAGATGAGAAAAAAGAAACCAAACGTCCGATCATTGCCATCATCGATGTACCGAGTCAAGCCTACGGCTATAAGGAAGAAATGGTCGGTATCAGCCTTGCCCTCGCTGCAAGTGCAGATGCTTACGCAACCGCTAGATTAGAAGGTCATCCGGTCATCGGTGTGATCGTCGGTAACGCGATTTCCGGAGGCTTCCTCGCGCATGGGCTGCAATCGAATCGTTTGATCGCACTGGATGACAGCAAGGTCAATATTCAGGCCATGTCCAAGGCTTCTGCTGCTCGAATTACCAAGCGGACGATTGCCGAGCTTGATGAAGCTACCAAGAAAGTTCCAGCTATGGCCTACGACGTTCGTAGCTACAGTACTCTGGGGGCATTATATCAGATGCTGAGCGGTATCCATGCAGACGATCCACAGAGCAGTGATGTAGCCATCGTGGAAAGGACCATTTCCGAGGCTATCGAGAGTACGAAAGGAGCGCCTCGCGACCTTAGCTTCCGATTGCAGACCAAAGAAGCTATGGCGGGCGGACGGACTGCAACTCGTAATGTTCGACATGCGCTTTTGGAGCAATGGTAATCAGTCCACATGATCTGATTGAAGTGTCCAATTTGAAATATCTCTCCTTAAATGAAGACAAGGAGTGGGTTACCGCCTCGCTGAGGCGGACCCCCTTTGTGGTCGTTCGCCGAGCTGAGCCGTCGGCGGATGGTTGTATTCCCGTCGGAGTACGTGGACAGGAGCGAAATCAACGGGAAGCGGCCTTGCTTGACCCGGAGGGCGTGTGCCAGCTCGTATCTCCTTATGCGATAGCGGAGCATCAGATGTGGAACTCTTTATCTGCAACGAGACGGCAACAGCCTGTCCTGCAGGTGATGGATTTATTAGCAGAAATCATGCTGGATTGGCGCTGGGGACCAGTGGGAAGTGCGGGGTTCGAAATAGTGACGCAATACCCCACTGTGAAGGAAACGAGTGATCTTGACCTTGTTATAGATGGTTCTGAGGCTATTGATTATGCAGCAGCTGAAAGACTTGTGCACAAGTTGGAGCATCTGGATGTTCGAATTGATATTCAATTGGAGACAAGAGACGGTGCCTACGTCCTGCGCGAAATTCTTGAGAGACGGGCCAGCACTGTGGTACTGCGAACTTCTTCGGGCCCCAAGCTCGTCCACAATCCTTGGCAATGATGGATGCACTATACCAACGGCAAAGGGGAGGAATGCACGACCATTTGACGTATGCAAACATAAGCTCTCAAAGGGGAAGTGCGTATTATGGAAAACACTACAGGCCCAAAAGTTAATATTAATGAAAGCGACATCTTAAAGGTGTTTGCCGTCAGCGGAGCGATCTTGCAAAGCGTTCTGGGAATGTTTTTGAAGTATGCACACACTAATGATGACCTAGCCTTATTAGGAGTTATTTTCAATATAGTAAAGTATACTGCACCAGTCTTTATTTTTGCCATCGTATATGGGATGGTGAAAAATAATCAGCTTACCAAGGTATCCCATTTTTACAAGGAAAAATTCGGTGAGCTCGTGATTCCTTATTTTCTGTGGGCAGCGGCTGGCTTAATTTTCTTCCCGGAAATTCAGGTTAATCAGCACGTTACATCATTCTGGACGTTCATCGAGTCATTTGTGCTCGGTAATGCATCATCACAGTTTTGGTACACGGTGATGATGTTGCAATTTCAATTGCTGATGCCTGTCCTTATTTTCATCTGCTACAAATATCTGGCTAAGCCTTCGCGGGTCATTCCGCTGCTTATTGTGAGCTTCGTGATCTTTGGAGCGTGGCTATGGATGTACGATACCTTCGTATTCCAAGGAGCATATGCGATTAGTCTGCGTTACCTTGACCGCTTTTTCGTCAGTTATTTTATTTATGCTTTACTAGGTGGAATCGCTTGGGTATATAAGAAACAATTCGACGGAGTGCTTCGCGGGATTCAGTTCATACTCATTCCGGTAATGCTGCTTATTCTCATTTGGACAAATCGCGAATTTTTCAGCTTTGGATTCGAGGATATGTCATTTGGTAATCTGATTTATCTGAAGCCGTCCATGACCTTGTACAGTTTGGTAGTGATTTTCCTGATTTACATGCTGGCAAGGCATTTGATCAGTGTGGATTCCCGTTCACTTCCCTATTACAAGTGGTTCTCGACTTACGCGTACCGGGCCTTTACAGCGAACGTATTCATTCTGGTCATTGTGCTGCGCTTGTTCGGTGACTTGATAGGCCAGCTTCCTTTCTTTATGGCGCTGCTTTTGGTTTATCTGACGACTGTGGCCTGCTCCTTCGGCGTCGTCTATGCCTTTGCGCAGATTAAGGTAAAGGTATGTCGTGAACGGTTATCCTTAAAACAAAAAAGAGCGCACAGCATCAATCACTAAGATGAGTGCTCAAAAGAATGAAATACATGTAACATCGTATATATGACACTATAATTTAGGTGTATCCAAGTTATTGGAAGATTGACGGCAATCAAAAAGGGTATCTCGATGATTGGTCATACCCCTGTCAAGTAGACAAGTGAAAAAAGGCTAAGCAGCCAGCGCGTGCCGGTACTCAATCGGCGCGCGCTGTTTGAGTTTGGCCTGAAATCGTTGG
>NZ_JAIVEM010000125.1 GCF_020404765.1 Paenibacillus sp. BJ-4 | reverse complement strand
CCTGGAGAAACAGGGGTAACACCCCGTTTCTCCCAGATACCAGACCATTATTATGTAAAGAAAAAGAACCCGCGTCTCAAAAAGACGGGGTTTCTCGACAATCTGTCAACCTTAAAGAAGGTTGTGTTTGTTAGAGGTGTATGCTTAAATGTAGCGTATATTTATTGTCATTAGATGCAGGAAGGATGATTGAACATGTGTGCATATGCATGTAAGGGGCATATACCACCGCTGGAAGGCCCGCGACTTCGTCTACGAAGGATGGAAACCGCGGATGCAGCTGCAATGTTCACGTGCTGGTCTGACGCGGAGGTTCGCCGTTATTTGAACCTTTCCGGTATGTCTGGACGTGAGGATGCAGAGGATATGATTGAGCTGTTGAATGATCTCGCGAAGACGGAGGATGCACTGCGCTGGGGAATCGAACTGAAGGAGAACGGAAAGCTGATTGGAAGCTGCGGCTTTAATTATTGGCAGACCGAGGGGGCTTATAAAGCTGAAATTGGCTATGAGCTGGCCAAGCGCTATTGGCGACAGGGCTACATGACCGAGGCGCTGCGGTTGGTGCTGTCATTCGGGTATAACACGATACGGTTGAATCGGATGGAAGCATTGGTGGACCCGCGCAATACAGGCTCGCAAGCCTTGCTGTCCTCAATGGGCTGGACACAGGAAGGGCTGTTGCGGCAGGTGCAGCATACGTCTACAGGCTTTAAGGATATGCTGATGTATTCTTTACTGCATGAGGAGTGGCTCAGACTGGAGGCGAAACGCAATGCTGTTTCAGTATAACGGCGGGTCGTCACTGTTGCACAGGCTGGGACCATTAAGTAAGCTGATTTGGGTGGGGTGCTTTAGTCTGCTGTCGATGGCATGGGATTCGACGCTGCATGAAGCGGCGCTATTGGCTGTACTGATCGCTGTGGCCTGGCTAGGCGCACGTCTGACCTTGGTACGCCAGCTTCGGGCAATGTCATTCCTGATTGGTTTGGGTATTCCGTATTTTATACTGTCTATTCTGGCGATTCGTGAAGGACATACAATGATGTCCTGGGGACCGATTGTGATTACAGCAGAAGGACTGGATATCGCAGGGGCGTTAACGCTGCGGATTTTTGTACTGTTTTTGGCTTCTTATATCTATCTCTCGACAACGGACCCCAGAGATTTTGTACAGGCTTTGAATCTGCGTTTGCGTGTTCCTTATCGGTTTGCGTTCGGTATTTCGGTGGCGCTGACGTTTTTGCCTTTGCTGGAAGAAGAAGGACGTACAATTATGGCGGCACGGCGGGTTCGTGGGCAGGAACCACCACGAGGGCTGAGAAATCGTTTAGCCTATTGGAGCGGATATGCGGCTGCCGTACTCGTGAATGCGGTGAGACGAGTCCAGCAGACTGCGCTGGCTATGGAGGGAAAAGGTTTTGGTGCTTATGCAGACCGGACTTATTTTCGCACTCTGGAGAGTGGACGTTCCAGCTATCTAGGTACTATGGTCGCTATGGTCGCTGTAATAGCTACGGCTGTTTTATGGTGGAGCTTATAAACGACACCCCTTTTTTTAATCTTATTGTCAACTTTTAAAATAAATTTTGGTTGACAATATAAGAGCGGGTGAATACATTTATACAGTAGCAGCTTGTACAGGGAACGGGGCTGTTACCTTAAACAATTAGATTATGGAGAGGAGTTATGAAAATACATATGAAGGAATCTCGTATTTTCGCAAAATTTACGACGCTGGATATCGTGCTGATGGCGATGCTGGCAACGTTGAACGGCGTCATGACTGTTTATTTGTCGCTGGTTAACAAAACGTTAAACAGTCTGGGAGGGCCTATCGCGACTTCCGTTATTGTTGGACTATACATGATATACGGTTTGCTGGCTTATTATATTATTCGTAAGCCGGGTACGGCGGTTATTGCTTATTCATTTGGCGCAGTGGTACAGTCCTTCATAGGCTCTGCTTATGGATTCGCTGCAATCATCGCGGCGGCTGTCTGCTATATGATCGTTGCTGAATTGGTATTTGCTTTATTGCGATATCGACGCTGGAATGCGGTTTCGCTGATGCTGGCGGGTGGAGCTATGGTTCCGTTGTGGTTTATCGTGGCAGCCAATATGTTTGGCTATATGCATTGGGGCTGGAAGGTGCTTACAATTACACTGGTCGTGCGCATGCTCAGCGGTATCATCCTGTGTGGTCTGCTCACGAAAGTGTTGGGCGATGCCTTGAATCGTACGGGTCTGTTAAAACGGTTTGAACTGGGACGCGCTTCGCGTGCATAGCTATGACTTTGTACGAGGTTGTATCCTTCAAAAATGGGGATAGAGGACATTTTGGTGATGAATGAACATAGCGATTATGAATCTGGATGTAAAATAGCCGTGTCCTTGAAGGATTTTGGCTACCGTTATGATGATCAGGCCGAGCCAGCGTTACATGGCTTGACGCTGGATATTATGGTAGGTGAGCATGTAGCGATTGTCGGAGCCAGCGGAAGTGGAAAGTCTACGCTGTGCCAGCTACTCCATGGTGGATTGTCCCGTTCCGGCGAGGGGGAACGGACTGGGGAGCTAACCGTGTACGGGATGGACCCCGATACGGCTGACCTGGCTGCTGTCGCCTCCACCGTCGGCGTCGTGCTTCAGGACCCGGATGCCCAGCTGGTGCAGGGAATCGTCGAAGACGAGATTGCTTTCGGGCCGGAGAACCTGCGCGTGCCTCCGGCAGAAATTGCGCAGCGCCTCACTGCTGCGCTGGAGGCCGTCGGCCTTGCTCCCGAACGCGGCTCCTTCGTGCGTCGCCTCTCGGGAGGCCAGCGCCAACGCACCGCCATTGCTGCGGTGCTGGCGCTGGAAGCGCCGCTGGTCGTGTTCGACGACGCAGCGGCTCAGCTGGACCCGCCGGCTGTACGCGATTTCGCCCTGCTATGCCGGCGGCTTCATGCCGCAGGCCGGACGGTGGTCACCGCGTCCGGCCGCATGGACGATGCCGCGCGGGCAGCGCAGCGCGTCATCGTCCTGAAGGGCGGGACCGTGCTGCTGCAAGGCCCGCCGGAAACGCTGCTGCGCCAACATGCTGCGCAGCTGGCGGCCTTGGGGCTGCTCCCCTCTCCCGCAGGGAGGGGAGACGTGCCGCGTGAGCCGGGGGCGAAGCCCGGCTCGGCGGCTGACTGCACCGGGCAGCCGTTGCTGGAGGTGAAGGGACTTGCCTTCACCTATCCCGGCAGCCAGCGGGCAGCGCTGGCAGGCGTAAGCCTTGCCCTTGCGCCCGGCGAACGAGCCGTTCTGCTGGGCGAGAACGGCTCCGGCAAAACCACGCTTGGCAAGCTGCTCATGGGCCTGCTGCCCACACCCAAAGGGTGTATGTGGTGGGAGGGAGAGGATATGGCGAAGCTGTCAATTCACCAGCTTGCCACCGAGATCGGCTATGTATTCCAGCAGCCTGAGCATCAGTTTGCGGCAGCGACGGTGTGGGAGGAATGTCTGTACAGCGTTCGCGCCAAGCTCGGTTTACGGAGCGGAGAGCCGATTCCCGCCGCGTATGAGGAAAGGGCACAGCGCTTGCTTGCAGCCGCCAGGCTGGATCGCAGGCTGGATGCCTCCCCGTACCTGCTGAGCGGAGGCGAAAAAAGGCTCTTGAGCGTAGCGGCACAGTTTATCCTGCCGAAAAAACTGTACATTTTGGATGAGCCTACCGCCGGAACGGATTACGAAGGAGCAAACGTCCTGCTCCGTATGTGCGCAGAACAGTCTGCCGAAGGTGCAGCCTTCCTGATCATCACCCACGATATGCAGGTAGCCGAAAGCTTTGCCAGCCATGTTCTGCATATGGAAGAGGGGCATCTCTTTAAATTGGAAAATAGTGAGATTTATCAAACGATTACAGTTGACAAAAATTGAGTGTATGTAGACAATAATATATATACATCGTACAAAACAGGCGGCCTATTATAGGCCGCCTGTTTACGATTATGCAGTGTGGGTAATACCGATTCGGTGCAGGCGAATCGACAGGTACAACACAGCTTATACAAGGAAAGGATCTGTGATTTGCTTGGGAAAAGATAAACCCATGAAGCGTGGGCTTGTGCTGACAGGTGTTCTGTTGGCGACGTTTCTGGCCGCGATTGAAGGAACGGTTATCGGTCCAGCAGGGCCGACTATTGTTAGTGAACTGGGCAGTGTGAATTTGCTCAGCTGGATTTTTACGGCATATTTGCTGACGATGGCTGTAACCACGCCTATTTTCGGTAAGCTTAGTGATTTATTTGGCCGTAAGCCGATTTTTCTGATTGGCTGTTCGTTGTTTGTGCTTGGATCTTTGCTGTGTATGCTAGCTGGCAGTATGGAGCAGCTTATTGTGTACCGAGCTATCCAAGGGATTGGAGCGGGCGGTGTTATTCCCGTTACCTTTACCATCATCGGAGATATATACAAAATGGAGGAACGCGGCAAAGTCCAGGGAATGATCAGCTCGGTATGGGGGATTTCTTCCTTGATCGGGCCTCTCTTGGGCGGTTACGTGGTTACTTATTTTGGCTGGGAATGGATTTTCGGCTTTAACATTCCCTTTGGACTGCTGGCGATGTTCTTCATCGCCCGTTACCTGCGGGAACAGGTAAGCAAGCGCGTTGCGCGTGTCGACGTGTCGGGAGCAATTACCTTTACCATCGGGATGACGGCCCTTTTGCTCGTATTGGCACTGGGCGGGCAGTATATCAGCTGGGCTTCTCCTGAATTGCTGGCCTTGGCTGCCGTAGCCATATTGTTCCTGATTCTGTTTTTGGTTATTGAAAAACGTGCTCAGGAACCGATGGTACCCCTGAAGCTATTCCGTATACGGGATATTGCTTTTTCCTGTGCCGCAGCGCTTCTGGTCAGCACCTTGCTGATCGGGCTGACCAGCTATCTACCACTATGGATTCAAGGCGTGCATGGTGGCGATGCCGCTTCATCCGGTCTGGCCCTCGCTCCGATGTCGGTCGGCTGGCTGTTTGGCTCCATGATCGGAGGGCGCATTTTACTGACGCTGGGTTCGCTTCGAACCTCGTTGATCGGGCTAACCCTGATTGTGTTGGGGGCCTTCGTCATGACCTTGATGGGGGAAACGACACCGATCGGGCTGCTCTTTCTGTCTACATTATTGTACGGATTGGGCTTTGGCTTCTCGATGACCGTGTTTACGATTATTGCCCAGTCCTCGGTCGGCTTCCAGCTGCGTGGTGCCTCCACAGCTTTGAATACGTTTCTGCGCACGCTGGGGCAAACGATTGGGGTCGCAGCCTTCGGATCTTGGCTGAATTATCGCATTGCTGCCCAGACAGCGGACGGACAGCTTACACAGCAAGGCATTACACAGGAGGATATTAATGGTCTGCTTGCACCTCATGCATCACAAAGTCTGAGTGAACAGGCAGCGGGGATACTCCGTTCTGTATTGGAAAACAGTCTGCATTCCCTGTTTATCATCATGGTCGTCATTGCGGTGATTAGCTGGTTTGTCGTGCTCGGGCTGCGAAACCGCGCACCGGGTACAGAAGAAGGAGCAGAGCAACGCATAATGTCACCACAGAGAGAACACGCGTAAAAGAGAATACGAATTCTTCATTAAAAGAGACAGTCCGGGACACCCCAATAAGGGTCCGGGCTGTCTTTTTTCAACTTCAACTATTTAGTTTTTCAGATTTAACTACTGGTTTTTGCTATACAGTACCCTCTGTGACACGCAGCAGTTAAGAATGAACTGGAGTTTTGATCTATTTTTTTTATGTCAGAATTAGAATATGTTAATAGTTATATAAGTAATTAAATGGTAAATTAGACTCAATAAAGCGTCATACAAAATTATTTCTTAATTGAATTGTTTGGTACGATAGAACTATTTTTTTGAATTCGTTTGCAAATAGAGCTTTTTGTGATTTTTTTTGAATGATTTTGGATGAAAATGAAGCAAGTAACCTAGCAAAACTAAATATGCAAAAAAAGCAAGTAACATTTTTTTCTGAATGTAATATGAATGAAAAAAAGCAAAATTTTTAGAAATTTACTAGGAAAATATGAGGATAAAATTCAGTGAGCATCCTGTTTTCAGCCTTAATAAAGGGGATTTTCAGTCTATATCAATCGTTTGTCATACCATATAAAATGGCCCTACCAACCAAAAAAGTTGGTTTCTAATCTAGATGGATTAATTAGAACAAGGGAGATGAAGTACTTGAAAATCAACAAAATTTTCAGAAAAGCCACCACATTAACGGTAGCAACCACAATGCTATTGGGAGGGGGCATTCAAGCTTTTGCTAAAGAAACGGATGAATCTGATCTCAAAACAGACAATGCATTTACCCAAATTACACGCCATGACATGTTGAATATTTTCAAACAGCAAGGTAAAGAGAAATTTGAGGTTCCGTCCTTTGATGCATCTACAATTAAGAATATTCCTTCCGCAAAAGGCCGCGACAGCTCAGGCAAGCTGATTGATTTCGATGTCTGGGACTCTTGGCCGTTACAAAATGCCGATGGCACAGTAGCCAATTACAAAGGGTATAATATCGTTTTTGGGTTGGCAGGCGATCCTAAAAGAGCAGAGGATACATTTATATATCTGTTCTATCAAAAAGCGGGTAATACCTCGCTGAGCGGCTGGAAAAATGCCGGAAGAGTATTTAAAGACAATGATAAATTACTTGCAAACGATCCGATTCTAAAAAATCAGTCAGAAGAATGGTCCGGTTCTGCTACCTTAACCTCTGATGGACAAGTACGTTTATTTTATACCAGCAGACAGCCCTTTGAGCCGAGTAACCAACTATACGGTAAACAAACCTTGACTACGGCTCAAATTAATCTCTCTCAGCCTGATGAGGAGACACTGAAAGTGGATGGTGTCGAGGATTTGAAACCGATCTATGACGGTGGAGATGGTAAAACCTATCAAAATGTTCAGCAAAGCGTCGGTGTAGATATGGATAACCATACGTTTAGAGACCCGCACTATGTCGAGGATCAAGGCCACAAATATATTATATTTGAAGCGAACACAGGGACAGAAACAGGCTACCAGGGCGAAGATTCTCTCCAAAACTCAGCTTATTATGGTGGCAATAACGAATTCTTCACGGAAGAGCTACGTAATCTGTTGCAAAGTCCCAAGAAAAAGGGAGCTGAATTGGCCAACGGCGCACTGGGCATCGTTGAATTGAATAATGATTATACTTTGAAAAAAGTAATGCCTCCTTTGATTGCGTCCAATCTGGTAACGGATGAAATTGAACGGGCGAATGTGTTCAAGATGAATGGTTTGTGGTACTTATTTACGAGCACAAGAGGTTCCAAGGTGACTGTTGATGCGATCGGTGACGATGATATTTACATGCTGGGTTATGCTTCTACTTCCTTGACTGGGCCTTACAAACCGTTGAATGGAACCGGTCTCGTTCTTCATCAGGATCTGGATCGTGATGATATTACCTGGACTTATGCCCATTTTGCTATCCCGCAAGGTAAAGGAAATAACGTAGTCGTTTCGAGCTATATGACCAATCGAGGGCTTTTCCCGGATCACAAGTCCACTTTCGCACCAAGCTTCCTGTTGAATATTAAAGGCTCGAAAACCTCTGTTGTGAAAAACGGTATTCTGGAGCAAGGGCAAATCACGATTGATCCAACGGATGACAAAAAAGAACCTCCATATGAGTATGGAAAGAAATAAGTAGGTAGATGCAGCATGTCCGAAGACGGCAGCTTGGTAGCTGACCGATCTGTCGTCTTCGGACGGTACATAACGATGCAATGGGAGGTAAGGAGGATCGTCATAATGAAAAAAATAGCTTCCAAGAGCATTTGGATACGATCCGTTGTAGTCATCACAGGCTTAACTATCTTCATAGCTATGGGTTGGAGTATGTACCAATGGGATGCGAGCAAAACTCCAATACCTCCTACAAACCCGACCTATCGGGCGGCCTATCATTTTACTGTTCCGGATAAGTGGAAAAATGATCCGCAGCGGCCCATTTATATGGATGGGAAATACCATTATTACTATTTATATAACCGAGATTATCCTGAAAAAAATGGTACAGAATGGCGGCACGCCACCTCAACTGATTTGGTTCATTGGCAGGATGAGGGCGTGTCGATCCCCAAATATACCAATCCGAATGGTGACCCGTGGTCTGGCTCGGTAGTGAGCGATGATAACAACAGTGCAGGGTTTGGCAAAGGTGCTCTGGTCGCTATTGTGACGCAGCCGTCTGCCAATGGAGGAAAGCAAGAGCAATTTTTATGGTATAGCATCGACAAAGGCAAGACATTTACTTCTTATAGCGACACTCCTGTGATGAAGAATCCGGGTACCCGGGATTTCAGAGACCCGAAAATCATATGGGATATGCGCAGCAATAAATGGATCATGGTCATGGCGGAAGGTACGAAGATTGGCTTTTATGAGTCTGACAACTTAAAGAAATGGCGTTATATGAGTGGCTTTAGCACCGAAAATATCGGACTTGTGGAGTGTCCCGACCTCTACCAAATGCGAGCGGACGATGGAACCTATAAGTGGATTCTGGGCGCAAGCGCAAATGGGAAATCAACAGGAGAACCTAACACATATGCCTATTGGACGGGAAATTTCGATGGGAACCATTTTTCCCCGGACGATAGTAAGCCCGAGTGGCTGGATTACGGCTTTGATTGGTATGGGGCGGTGACGTTCGAGGAAGGAAAAGGCAACGATAAATACAGCCACCGTTATGCGCTGGCCTGGATGAACAATTGGGATTATGCCAACAACACGCCTACGCTAAAAGAAGGCTTTAACGGGATGGACTCCATCGTTCGTCAAATTCGACTGAAACAAGTAGACGGACTAGGGTATCGCTTGGTTTCACAGCCGATCGAAGCTTTGAAGCAATTGCCAACCTCAATGAAGTCATTTGAACAGATCAGGGTGAATGGTACGTACACGCTTCCGGTGAAGGCAGAAGCTTATCAGCTAGAGGCGGATATTTCATGGTCAACGCTTAAAAATGCAGGCTTGAGACTACGAGAATCGAAGGATGGCAAACGTCATGTGGATGTCGGCGTTTCATTGGAAGGCCAATACTCTTATGTTAACAGAGGATATACAGGACAGCCGGATCAGAGTGGAGCCTATGTGGAGAGCAAGGCGCCCTTTGACGTGAACCATAAAAACGTTCACCTGAAAATTCTAGTCGATAAGACCAGTATCGAAGTTTTTGTAGACGATGGAGCAGTGGTGCACTCCAATTTAATCTTCCCTCGTATGGATGATCAGGGAATTACCCTTTTTGCCGATGGCGGTACAGCTGTTTTTAAGAATGTGGTTATCAGCAAATTTATTATTAAGTGAGCGATATGTGAGTCTATGACTATATTGTTTATAGTCATAGATATAGACATAAAGAGTCTGCCCCACTTTACACGTGGTGCAGACTCTTTGTGAAAAACGCCACTTACGGTTAGTCAATTAGTCGATCTGGTAAGTCTACTTGTGATAGGGTGACAGGTTATCGGCGCTGCGCCCCAATTTTTTAAGTAAACCGATAAGTTGATCTCTTTCGGTTTCGTTGATTCCGCTAAAGGCACGTTCAATCTGACGTGTATAGTCAGGGTAAATTTCGTCCATAACGCGTTGTCCTTCGTCCGTCAATTCTGCATATATAATCCGACGATCCTGGTCGCACGGGTGACGGTGCAAATAACCGCGGCTCTCCAGCTTGTCGATAACATAAGTAACATTTCCGCTTTGCAGTAGCAGCTTAGCTCCAATCTGTTGGATCGGCTGCGCCCCCTTGTGATATAGAACTTCCATCACGGCGAAGGCCGTTGGGTTGAAGCCCACCGTTTTGATGCCAGCAACCGCATGTTCGTTTACACTTTTGAATGACTTGGCAAACACGCTATATAAATGCATGGATTGCTGTGTCACCAATGTTCGGTAATCTATCATCTTCATTCCGCCTTTATGTATGGATTTGGGCATCCTTTGACCGCTCGGTTCGGATGACCGGGCAACCATACCCTTGTTACTAGCATAAAGGGATTTACGTAGGGAAAACATGCGATTTGTCACAGTAGCTGCTTTTTTAATTATTTAATTTCAAAGCTTTAAAGTAAATTTTTGAAAAATAAAGGTTTTGAATGTAAGAATATCGTTCCAGTTGGTTATATTAAAAAATAACCTAACAATATAAATCCCAAATAACAAAATAAGTACTTCAGAGGAGATGAGGCACATGGATACGGGTTCTTTTCGTTTTCAATTTCGTGATTCGCAGCAGGCCGCTCAAGCCTGTGAAACATTAAAGGAAATTGGATACGCTGCCAGCACAAACGGTGAAACGGGTCTTAGTGTTCATGTTGAGAACCAGGATGTTCTGTCTGCACTGGAAATTTGCCAAGCCTATGAAGGAAGCATCATCCAGACGGGAATTGTCTCTTTTCGTCCAGGTGGGCAAGGTAATATCGGTGTACAAAATCCAGGTTATAGCCCGGAGGATTGGATTATCCCGGCGCACATTATCAATGAAGATTGGAGCGAAGCGTATAAAAACGGCTCTTCTCAAACATATGACAATACGATACAGGAGCATAACGTGAGCTCTGATCAACAGCCGGAAGATGAAGTGGATGGCTTTTCCGGCAGTATCCATCTCTAACTTTCCATTACAGTATATAAAAAGCACCTTCACAACCATTGAAATCGTGGCCTTGAAGGTGCTTTTGCTTATATATGGGGCCTAATTTGTTACAGATCTGGGGAGGAGACTTAAATGAATTAGACATCCACATGAAATGGGAACGAAGGGGCAATCTAAAAAAGTGGACAACTCTGTCCCAAATTCAGGAATAGGGTGATTTTATGGGGAATAAGCCTTCTGCTCGCATGCAAAACGATCAAAAGTTAAAATGGTGGCAGCTTAGCTTGTTAGGGGTTGCAGGCACTATTGGCACAGGTTACTTTCTCGGGTCCGGCTTAGCGATTTCCATTGGCGGTCCGTCTGTTTTAATTGCATACTTCTTTGCAGCGGTTGGGACGTATGTCGTGTTTGATGCCCTTTCGCGTATGACAGCAGATCATCCAGAGCAGGGTTCTTTCCGTTCCTATGCCCAAAAAGCATTTGGGAGCTGGGCGGGCTTCGGTAGTGGTTGGGTCTATTGGTTCTCGGAACTGCTTATTAATGGGAGTCAGCTAACTGCGCTGTCCATATTCTCGCGCTTTTGGTTTCCTGAGGTACCGATGTGGATCTTTGCGGCAGGGTTCGGAATTCTCGGGCTGGTAATTGTTTTTTTTGGAAATAAAGGTTTTGACCGTGTTGAAAATGTACTGGCCATCATCAAGATGGCAGCGATTGTTATGTTTCTGGTTCTGGCTATTGCTCTTTTGGCAGGTTGGATTGGAGGAGGAAAATATAATCCTAGGCTCCCAATCCATTACAAAGATTTTTTTCCAACCGGCGGCATAGGGTTGTGGTCTTCTTTTATTTTTGCCTTTTATGCATACGGAGGTATTGAAGTACTCGGAATTATGTCTAACCGGCTCCAACAGCCTAAGGAAGCACCTAAAGCCGGAAAGGTGATGCTGATTACGCTGGTTACGGTATATATGCTTTCTATTGGCCTGGCTGTGGCTATGGTACCGTTAAGTGCCTTTAATCCAAAAGAAAGTCCTTTTGTGCTTGCGCTCAGCAGCGATCATTTGGCCTTTGTTCCCCATTTATTTAACGGAGTGCTTATCATTGCAGGTTTTTCAACGATGACCGCATCCCTATACGCAGAAACATCTATGATGATTACGCTTGCACAGGAAGGAGATGCTCCCACCTTATTTTCACGAAAGTGGAAGGGGAAATATCCTCTTTTTGCACTTAGTTTAATCTCCGTTGGACTAATCGCAGCCATTGTGATGTCGTTATTGCTACCGGGGAAAGTATATGAATATATCACAACTGCGGCTGGTTTAATGCTACTTTATAACTGGTGTTTTATATTGCTGTCTTCGGGAAAATTACTGGAGCCAAGCAGATCAAGCAACATTAAACGCTGGATCGGATTATTGTTGATCGTTATGGCTGTAGTCGGATCTTTTTTTCACAAGCTTAGCCGTCCGGGGTTTTACATTAGCCTACTGCTTGTCTTGTTGATTGCGATATGTGATTTCATTGTACAGTGGGTTCGCCGAAAGCATACGGTTAGATCCAGTCATCATGTCAAAAAAGCCAAGTCTTAGTGAAAAAACAGTAACTTTAATGCCTGTAAACCAAAATAAAGGCCAAAGCCTATAAGCGATAATCCGGACAGCCATGAGATGGTTTTAAGCACTCCGCTTTTTAGAAATCTTCGAAAAATACTTGAAGCGGCAGCCATAGTCACATCCCAGAGCAGCACGCCCAACACAATGGCTCCACTATATATCAATAGCTGCTGTACGGGATATGTTTCCGCGACGTTTGCCAGTATCGAGCCGTAAATGCCAAGCCAGAACAGGATGGAGATAGGATTAAATAATGACATCAGGAAGCCCGTCAGAAAGGAATTGGTTAATGTATTACTACTTCCCCTTAATTCGGCTTGCGCAATGACACCTGCATTTTTAATGCTTTCAAGTCCTGTATACACAAGCACGAAAAAACCAAACATCCATAAAAAAGCTTTAACAAATGGGGCATTAAGCAGGTGAATCATTCCCAAATAAACAAGCAGCATATAAATTATATCTGCGGTTATTGCACCGAGCCCAATAAACCAGGCGTGCCAAAACCCATGTTTGATACCTCGATCCAATTGTGCGCTATTGATCGGTCCAATGGGAGCCGAAAGTGACAAACCTAGAAAAATATAACCAAAAAATGTATTAATGCTGCTCTCCTCCTTGAGTATTTGTAGGATATTTGTCTATTAGTTTATTCGGACAAACTCACCTGTAAGAACGATATTTTTAGTTGTGAGAAAATTTTTTGCTCTAATCCTGCACAAAGGATTAGAGCTTTTTTAGGAATGGGCTTGACACTTTTGTCGAAAGCGCTTATATTTATCTCGTAAACAATACGTTATATAACGTTATATAAAAAAGGAGAGATAACAATGAATGTACAACAGACCGTTCAGACGATTTTTGAACAAATGAATGGAGAGATTTCCGAGGTTTATTTAGTGGCATGCGGAGGCTCACTAGTTGATATGTATCCTTCAAAATACTTTCTGGATAGTGAAGCAAAGAAGCTGATAGCAGGGATGTATACAGCGAATGAATTTGTGCATGCGCTGCCAAAACGGCTTGGTGAAAACTCAGTAGTCATTGTTTGCTCTCACGGAGGAAATACGCCGGAATCAGTAGCGGCTGCTCAATCAGCTAAAGAAAAAGGCGCTCACACGATCGGCTTAACCCATAACAGTGAAGCGACATTGCTTAACTACTCTGGTCATGTTTTCCTCTATGAATGGGGAGAGGAGAGTGATGTAAAAAATAATCCGATGGCCATTATTTTGGAGCTTACTGTTGAGTTGCTTAATATCACGGAAGGCTACGCTCATTACCAAGCTTTCCAGAACGGACTGGGGGCAATTAACGGAATTATTAACCGGGCCAAAAAGCAAGTTGAACCACGTGCTAGCGTATTTGCGGACAAATATCGCAAAGAGGAACTCTTCTATATCCTGACCAGCGGAGCATCCTATGGACATGCCTACGGATTTGCGATCTGTTCTCTGATGGAAATGCAATGGCTTCATGCGGTTTCAATCCACTCTGGTGAATTTTTCCACGGCCCGTTTGAAGTAACGGATAAAGAAACTCCATTTATTCTGATGATCAACGAAGGACGCACACGGGTACTGGATGAGCGGGCACGGACTTTCCTGAATCAATATGCCGAGAAAGTGGAAGTGATCGATGCGAAGGAGCTTGGAATTGGAACCATTGCCGACGAAGTCGTCGAGGTTTTTAATCCGGTTTTATTTTACAGCATCGTATGTGTTTATCGTGAAGCACTCGCTAATGTACGCAATCATCCACTGGAAACACGCCGTTATATGGGCAAAGTAGCTTACTAAGCGCACTTACCAACAGGAGGAAACCATCATGAAAGTTGTAGGCATTGGCGATAATGTGGTAGATAAATACGTTCATCTGCGCATGATGTACCCTGGCGGCAATGCGCTTAATTTCAGTGTGTTTGCCAAAAAAGCGGGAGTAGATGCTGCCTTTATAGGAGTATTCGGAGATGATAACGAAGCGCGGCATGTAGAACACACTCTCCGTGAGCTTAACATCGACATCTCCCGGTGCAGATATCACAGCGGGGAGAACGGCTGTGCACGTGTAACATTGGAAGAGGGAGACAGAGTATTTCTCGGGAGCAATGAGGGGGGAGTTACCCGTCTTCATCCACTGAAGCTGAGCGAGGATGACAAGGCCTATCTTCGCGGGTTCGACCTTATTCATACTGGCTTGTACAGTCATACGGGGCATTTGCTGTCTGAATTGGAGGCGCTGGGAATTCCTCTTTCCTTTGACTTCTCGGATGATTTTGCGGATACACAGGTGGAACAATATATTACGCATGCCGATTTTGCTTTTTTCTCGTGCAGCCACATGACAGACGAAGAGACACAGAGTTATGTCCGCTCTAAACGAAAAAAAGAAGGGCAGATTCTGGTTGCTACACGCGGTGGCGATAGATCTATCGCCTATGATGGAACAAGGTTTTATTTCCAAATGCCTGATTCCGTTGACGCTGTGGATACCATGGGGGCGGGAGACTCTTATATTACTGCCTTTTTACTGAGCTTTTTGAAAAACAAAAACATTCAGGATGCTATGGTAGAAGGCTCAAGGGTTGCCGCCGAGAGCTGTTTGATAGAAGGTTCTTTCGGATACGGCGTTCGTTATTAATATTCATTTTCAAATATCTTCACTTGTAAAAATATGTAACCTTTGATACTCTAAGTGGGAGTGATATAACGTTATATGACAAGTGAGGGTATCGTATGTTGAATTCAGAACAGGCAGAGCCATTATATATTCAATTACAAAAAGCGGTCAAAACCGCTATTCATAATGGAACATTTACACAGGGAAGTCGTATACCGACGGAAACTGAGCTAAGCGAGACCTATAATGTAAGTCGAATTACCGTAAGAAAGGCAATTGCCGAATTGGTTCATGAGGGGTATCTGACCAAACGTCAAGGCAAAGGCACCTTTGTCAATGTACCCAAAATCGGACGGAAGATTGAACATGTAATCAGCTTTACGGCTGCCTGTAAGTCCAACGGGCTCTCTTCACACAGTGTGGTCACAGAACGTGAAATTCTGGAAGCGGATGAGGAAATTGCACCTCAGCTACAGCTGCAACAGGGAGAGAAAGTGCTATATATTCAGCGCAAAAGATACGCCGGTGATCGACCGCTCATGCTGGAGAATAATTTTTATCCTTATGACCGGTTTGCTTTTCTAATGGACGAGCAGCTGGAGGGGTCTGTGTACGAACTACTGCGTGAAAAATACAGCATCGATCCTAATCAACCGGGAGAGACAATCCTACAAATCGCTTTGGCCGATGAATATCAGGCAAAGCTGTTGGAGACGGGCATCGGGCAGGCGTTGTTCTACATGCATACGATTATTTATGATCAGCACGGAAGCCCCGTTCATGTAGGTAAGCAGTACATCATCGGAGACCGTTATCAATTCTCAATATAAATCCGTTGCCTGTTACGCAAGGCTGTTCAGGTACGGCGTAGCTTCTGCTTCCATCCAAATAAGGAGAAGCAGAAGCATCATTATAACGTTATAATACATTATGATGATGGTGGATAAATCATAAGGTGGTGAACATGTGCAACGGAAGAATAACGAATTAGCGGACAAAGTTCTACTGTCAAATGCTATTTTTAATGGGTTGGAAGATGAAGCTTTGCCTGGGTTTATTGCATTGTGAGGAGAACGGATTGCAGCAGTGGGGCATCCCGAAGACGCACAGGCTTGGATAGGAGATAAAACGGCTGTCTATGATTTGGGTGATGCCTTTGTCATGCCGGGAGTTCATGATAACCATGTGTTTTTTACCGGATATATGTCGATGCATCGGGGCGTGGATTTGAATCATACAGCCTCAATAGAAGAAGCTGCAGCATTATTGTTACAGGAGGCAAGCAAACTTCCGCCTGGCAATGATGTAAACGCTTACGGGTGGAGCGAAGAACATTGGGGCAGCCTGCCTGAACAAAGCTTGTTGGATGAACTGTTCCCCGATCGGGCGGTCATCGCCATTAATCTAAATAAGAGTTACTGCTGGATGAATCAGTTGGCTCAGGAGAAATATCAATTTTCGCCGGATCAATGCAGTGCCGAGGCACGTGCTTTGCTGCTCCAAGCAATGATGCAGGACCACAGCCAGGTCAAGCAAGAGTTTATGGAGTTTAGCCGAATGCTGGCGGCACGAGGGGTTACTTCCATAAAAGATATTGGTTTTGACAGACACAGCGAGCTGCTGTCCATTGTCAAAGAACTGCAAGATGAGGATGAACTGCTGCTCAGATTTCATTTTGCGCTTGAACCGGTCGTTGAACCGCTTGATATCGCCACAGGTATCCAATATAAAGCCCTTTATGGGTGAGAACGAAATTTTTGCCGAAGTCTATGCCCAAATCCTGCTACTGAATCCTGCCTATGAAGAGGCTTATATGCCTGTTGTAGTAGGCAAAGAGAATGAAAAAACCGCTTTTATAATTATAAATCCATGCTGGAAGCTAATGTGCCGATAACCATTGGAACTGATCTACCCCTTTTTATCTCCAGTGTTCCCGATTCACTGTACTCAGCTTCTCACCGGTTATTTCCAGACGGTTCACCTGCTGGAGGCTGGTATCGCGATCGCGGTATGCCACCATCCGAAGTTTTAAAGGCATGGACCATTAATGGAGCCAGACATTGTTATATGGAAGAGGATACAGGTACGCTGGAAGCTGGAAAATATGCTGACATTGCTGTTTTTGACCGCAACCTCCTTAATGCATCTGCTGGCGATATCAGGGATGCCCAAGTGATACTGACCATCATGGGAGGGAAGGTTACTTATAACGGTTAACTGTTTTTTGTAACCGTTTTTGTAACCATTCGTCCAACCATTCTTGGAATGAGGGATAACATGAACATCAAGAAGAAATGGAAATTATCCTTGCCCCATAGCTATACATTAATATTTTTGATTATTATCGCAGTCGCCGCATTGACATGGATTGTGCCCAGTGGACAATTTGAGCGTCATGAAGTGACAGTCAACGGTGTGACCAAAACGGCAATTGTTTCGGGAACTTATCATACCGTACCCAAGACTGGTGCAGAAGGTGATTTAAGGCAGGGACTCCCGCAAATTCTCTCTGCTCCAATTGAGGGGATTATTAATGCCGCTGATGTCGTCTCCTTTGTGCTTATTGTGGGTGGCGCCTTCGGGATTATTTTGCAAACAGGAGCCATTGATCGTGCCTTGACAGTTCTTGCTGGACGGCTGAAACAGAAGGGGATACTGCTTATTCCCATTGCCATGGTCATTTTCAGTCTCGGAGGCTCCACCTTTGGGATGAGTGAAGAAATTATTCCGCTGTATGCGATCTTTATTCCGTTGATGTTTGCTCTGGGCTTCGATTCTATGACAGCTATCCTCATTCTATTTTTGGGAACACAGATCGGATACGTTGGTTCGACTGTAAACCCATTTTCAGTTTTGATTGCCCAAGGGATAGCAGGAGTGGAGGGGAACCCTCAGCTCTGGCTGAGATTTATTGAATGGCTTGTATTTACTGGGATTTCGATCGCCTTTACGATGTGGTATGCGCACCGGGTTAAGCGAAATCCGGAAAAATCCATTGTGCTTCAGAGTGATATTATAAATCGCGAGCAATATATAAAAGAAAACACAGGTATCGACGTCGTCTTTACGTTTCGTGACAAGTTAATTATAGGCGGGTTTATTGTAACGCTCGGAGCAATTGTCTGGGGAATTTTGGTCAAAGGCTGGTATATGACGGAAATCGGTGCCCTTTTCTTCGCACTCGGTATCTTCGTCGGTATCGTTACCAAAATGAGTCAAAAGGAAATAGCCGAGAATTTTGTAAAAGGGTGTGGAGAATTTATCTACGCTGCAGTAATCATAGGTCTCGCACGCGGAATCTTGATTATCGCTGAGCAAGGTATGATCATCGACACTGTATTAAATGCGCTCGCAAGCATCCTGGAGGGACTGCCAAGCTACTTGTTCACTACCATTATGCTAGTTGCGCATAATATTATTACCTTCCTGGTCCCATCTTCTTCGGGAGAAGCTGCGCTAACTATGCCTGTACTTGCACCGCTTGGCGATCTTGTGGGCATCAATCGTGAGGCAGTAGTCACAGCGTACCAATTTGGCAACGGGTTAACCAATCTCATTTCACCGACAGGCGGCGTACTGCTGGCAGGATTGGCCATTGCCCGGATCAGCTTTGGACAGTGGCTAAAGGTAATCTTCAAACTATTCCCGATCCTGTGGCTAGTTGCTGCTATTTTTGCTGCTATTTCGGCAGCGGTGGGCATCTAATAAGTCAAGCAGAAAACCCTGTCTTTTAAGAGACAAGGTTTTTTTTGTGTCGTAGGGAGAGAAGTGCTCTTGTGTGTATGGAGGGATATTCACTTCTTTCCATAGGGAGTGCATAAGTTTACGTGGAAAATGAATAATATGGATAGCATTTTCCTAAGGAGGAAATAAACTTGATGCTTGCTGATAATAGATTACTCATTGCTGCTCTAGGCGGTGTGAATGAAATCGGGAAAAACATGTATTTCATTCAATACGATCAGGATATTGTTGTTATCGATTGTGGTTCCAAGTTTCCTGATGAAAATTTGCCTGGTATTGACCTCATTGTACCTGACGTCACCTATTTGCTGGAAAATCAGGACAAAGTCAGAGCGCTCATCGTGACTCACGGACATGAGGACCACATCGGAGGCATTCCTTATTTGCTGAAGCAAATCAATATTCCCGTATTTGGGACAAAGCTCACCATAGAATTGTTAAAAATTAAGTTAAAAGAGCACAGTCTTTTACGTGATGCTGAGCTTCATCTTATAGACGCGAATTCAACCATCGATATAGGCACGATCCAGGCATCCTTTTTCACCACCGTCCATAGCATCCCGGATTGCCTGGGCGTCTTTTTTCAGACACCGGAAGGAAATGTGGTCCATACCGGCGACTTCAAATTCGATATGTCTCCCGTAAGCGGACCTTTTCCAGATCTTCATCGAATGGCCGAAATCGGAAAAAAAGGAGTTAAAGTGCTTCTCTCTGAAAGCACAAATGCAGAAAGACCAGGATTTACCCCTTCAGAACGTTTGGTCGGCGGGCATATTCTGGATGCCTTTGCCAGAGCCAAGCAGCAGGTATTTATCTCCACGTTTGCATCTAATGTGAACCGTGTCCAACAAGTTATTGATGCGGCTGTGGAAACAGGTCGCAAACTTGTTTTACTTGGACGCAGCATGATAAATGTGGTGACAGTGGCCAAGGAGCTGGGCTTCTTGAAAATGCCGGAGGACTTGTTGATCGAGCCGGGAGAAACAGAGCGGTTTCCCGCAGAAGAAATCGCAGTTTTATGTACAGGAAGTCAGGGCGAGCCTATGGCCGCATTATCCCGGTTAGCGAACTCCCTGCATCCCAAAATCGAAATTTTACCCGGTGATACTGTGATCATTGCTGCGGGAGCGATACCCGGGAATGAGCGAAATCTTTCCCAGGTGATTGACAACTTGTATGTGCTGGGTGCGCAGGTTATTTATGGATCAGGCAGCTCCACAGGGATGCATGTATCCGGTCATGGTAGCCAGGAAGAGCTGAAATTAATGATGACTTTGATGAAACCACAGTATTTAATCCCGATACATGGTGAATTTAGAATGCTGTATCGTCATCGTCAGCTTGCAGAGTCTGTGGGCATTCCTATGGAAAATGTATTCATCGTCCGTAACGGGGAGACCATTCAAGTCGAAGAAGGAAGGGCATCCCTCGGTCCCAAAGTACCATCCGGCAATAGTCTGGTCGATGGGCTGGTGACAGGTGACGTAGGTAACATTGTACTGCGAGACCGCAAAAAACTTTCCTCAGACGGAATGCTGATTATTGTGATGACGTTGAGCAAAAGCGAGAAGCAAATGCTCGCAACCCCCGAGGTCATTTCAAGGGGATTTGTATATGTTAGGGATTCCGAAGACCTCATGAAACAAATCCACGAAACGATTATGTCCACAGTGAACGAATTAACAGAAACCGAAATGAGTCAGTGGGGTCTGATTAAGCAGATGCTAAAAGATGATGTGGGTGGGTTTATTTACAGTCAGACCAAGAGAAGGCCCATGATTTTACCTATCATTATTGAGGTTTAAGAAAATAGCATAGAATTGGGTCGTTACGCTTAATTAAAAAAGACTTAAATCAGCAATACAACTGATTTAAGTCTTTTTCATTTCCTTTTCCTATCTCCCCCAAAAAATGAGGATGCAGTGGTTGTATGCAGCGAAGCGGAGGATTTGAATCTGGAGAAGCAACAGCGATCGTAGGATCAAAGCCTACGCGTAGTGTCTCCACACTCCTACAGCATCTCGTTTAAAGCTGCTTGTGTTCCTGCTGTGTGTCCTGTCGTAAACGCCGCTGTAATATTATAGCCACCAGTATAACCATGAATATCCAAAATCTCACCGCAGAAAAACAATCCGGGCATCAGCTTGGACTCCATGGTTTTGGGATTGATCTCCTTCAAATTCACACCGCCCCCGGTAACAAAAGCTTCCTTCAGAGAGAGTGTACCGTTCACGCGGATTGGAAACGCCTTGATGCGATGGGCGAGCTCCTGCCATTGCTGCTTCGGAATATGATCATACGTTAAATCCTCACGCAGCTGTGCTTGCTGGAGCAATAATGGAATCAAGCGTTCCGGTAAATAAGGCTTAAGCACATTTTTGATCGCCTTTTTAGCATCGGCTGCCGCCAACTCCAGCGTTTCGCGGTAGACTTCATCGGCATGCTTGTGAGGCTGCAAATCGAGAGTCAGCAGCACCGTGCTGGTCTTGTCCTTTTTCATTCCCTTTACGACAAACTGACTGCACCGCAAAGCGGTTGGTCCAGACAGACCAAAATGTGTGAAAATCATATCTCCTTCGTGGGCGACAACCTTCTTCTGCTTCGCATTCCATACGGTCAGGCTGATATCGCGTAAGGAAAGTCCCTGAAGCTCCTTCGTCTGGATGAAGGTCTCGCCTGACGTCAACGGAACCTCCGTTGGATACAGCTCCGTAATCGTATGCCCTGCTTGCTCGGCCCAAGCATAGCCGTCACCCTCCGAGCCTGTATGCGGGACAGACTTGCCACCAACGGCTACAATGACGTTCCGGCTGCGCAGGATTTCCCCGGAACGCAGCCGTACTCCAGCCGTATGACCTTCTTTGTAAATAACCTCTTGTATGGGGCAGTTTGTGCGAATGTCGACCCCTTGAGAACGTACCTTGTTAACCAAAGCATCGACAACGGTTTTGGCTTTGTCCGTCACGGGGAACATACGCCCGTTGTCTTCCTCCTTTAGGGCTATGCCCAGCTGTTCAAAAAAGGCGATGATATCCCGATTGCCGAAAGCCGCCAGCGCACTGTGGAGAAAACGACCATTGCCGGGAATGTGCCGGATTAGCTCGTCCAGCTCCTTTGCATTTGTAACATTGCAGCGCCCTCCACCGGAAATACCGAGCTTGCGCCCGAGTTTATTTCCCTTTTCCAGTAAAAGCACCTTGGCGCCCTCACCGCTGGCTGCCGCAGCGGCCATTAATCCGGCTGAGCCGCCTCCGATTACAATAACGTCATATGACATGAAATCTCTTCCTTTTCGTCGACAATTTTCAAAAAATTCAGAATAGTGTAACAGTTTCTTCATTATATCTTAATAGCGTCACTTTAATTCATCTTTATGGTGGTAAGCACGCGGATCTTTCGCTTTTTTGGATTGTGAAGCGCGTAAAAACGATTTTCTTGTATTCATCCGGTATTTTGCAAATTTTGTCGTTCTACACCGGAATTTTAACACATATATTGTAATATATTGTAGCCTGTGCTTTAATTCAACTAACGGCGTCAAGGAAAGATGAGGAGGAGGAAAAGTCCTTGTTAATTGCGTTGAAGGAAAGTGTGCTCCAGGTTCTCCTTGCCGTTATATCGGCGGGTTTTTTCTCTATATTAACGGATTATGGAGATAAGAAAAAGGTTTGGGGCGGCCAACTGCTGCCCGGTCCGAATCAAGGGATACTTTATTTATGTTGCTTGCCAGCCATACTGCTATGTTCGCTCTTTCAATATCAGACTCCATACGGTCTACCTTCCAATCTCGGAATTATTCCCCTCGCTGTCGGCATCATGTATGGTAGACGTCGTACAGCCTTTGCGCTCGCCGCTTCCGCACTCATGGGGGTCCTGATTATAGCCCAGTCGACAGAAATGTCGTCGATGATGTATGTGGGCACAGGTTTTATCCTTTTTCCTTTTATGCTGCTGCATGTCAAGTTCTTTCAAAAAGGAACATTGTCGGACAAAAAGCTATTGATCTCCGTATACGTTGTAGTTGATATGCTGCTTAAGGCGCTTTTTCCGCTACTGTGGGGCAAACAGGATATATGGGTAAACATTCCTGATCTGCTTACAACGCTATGGAATATTGCTGCAGGTGTGCTGGCAAGTTTAATGGTCGTGAGTCTGATGCATAATGCCTTTGAAAAACTGGCGCTGCGGCGTGATGTAAGCGAATTTACGAGCAAATACTTAATTGAAGCGGATAAGCTTCGTCAGGTGATGGATTTGATGCCATTATCCCTTGTTACTCTGGACAGCGAAGAACGAGTTATACATATGAACAAAACGATGCTGGAACTCTATCGGGACTTTAATCCCTTCATTACGCTGCCTGAGGTAGTGGGTCGTCCATTGACCTCGTTATATGATTTTAAGAATTCGTCGGTGATCAGTGAACGGGTTGCGAAAGCGTTGCAAGGGGAGGCGAGTGCTGATTTTATTAATGTATCTCCCAAAGTATTCTTCTGCAGCTTTCTCCCCATGCGGGATAAACATGTGAACAAAACGACAGGTGCTATTATTGCCTTGCAGGATATTACAGAGCTGGAGACTCTGCGCAGTGAGCTGGGCAATTTCGAGAGGCTCAGTCTGGTCGGACAGATGGCAGCAGGCATTACTCATGAAATACGCAATCCCATGGCGGTTGTGCGTGGATTTTTACAGCTTATGCGTGAGAAGAGTCCTGATTCCCTCGGTCATTACTACCGTATTGTGATGGAGGAACTGGATCGCGCGAACGGGATTATTAACGATTTTCTTTCACTTGCCCAGAACCGGATTGTTGAGAAGGAGCAATGTCATCTTCACGATATTATTCGCGAGCTCACGCCATTATTGTGGGCAGATGCAAACCTGAGGGGGCAGACGATTGAACTAAAACTGGAGGATCATGTGACGATGCTGCATTTGAACCCCAAGGAAATGAAGCAATTGCTGCTTAACTTATCGCGTAATGCGATGGAGGCTATGGGTGAAAAGGGTGTACTGACCATCTCCACGCATGAGGAAGGGGATTTTGTGGAGCTGGAAGTAAAGGATACAGGTCCGGGAATTCCACAAAACCAGCTTGAAAAGCTGTTCCAGCCTTTTTACACAACCAAAACGAAAGGCACAGGTCTGGGTCTGGCTTTATGTCAAAGTATCGTAGAGCGACACCACGGTACGATTGCCGTAGATTCTGCGGAAGGAATGGGCACGCAGTTTAGAGTTCGATTACGTAGAACCATTCCAGCTTACCGGGATCATTCCGAGCCTTCTGTCATGAATTCCATACAAAAATAATTGTACACATATAGATCTGTTTTTTTGCAAAACACGTGAAAAAGATTGTATAATGAAGATTAGGTATCCGTACCTTGAACACGTGAGTGGATAAAAAAAGCAACGTAGTATACATGATTTTTGGAAAAGGAGTGAAAGAATATGTCTATGTCTTTTGACCAATATATGAGGGATTCAGTTCAACCCATGCGCGATGAACTGACCAATCTTGGAATCCAGGAGCTGCGTACTTCGGAAGAAGTGGAGGCTAAGCTGCCTAATGCCAAGGGAACAACGCTGGTTGTTGTTAACTCGGTATGCGGTTGTGCCGCAGGTCAATGCCGTCCGGGTGTAGCCGAAGCGCTGAAGCATGATATTACACCGGATCACCTGTATACGGTTTTTGCCGGACAGGATAAGGAAGCAACGGCGAAGGCTCGCGAATTTTTCGCGCCGTATCCGCCATCTTCCCCTTCCATTGCACTGTTGAAAGACGGCGAGTTGGTTCACTTCATCGAGCGTCACCAGGTGGAGGACCGTTCGGCTGATCAAATCGCTGCTGATTTGACCAGTGCATTTGATCGTTTTTGCCGTTAAGACTGCTCAAGCTATGCCCCCGCATTTTTCGCCTGCGAAACTTGCCGGGGCTTTTGCATGTTGGCTTGTCATGTTGGCTTATAAAGTAAATTCCTAAAAAGAGGTGTTTATCTGATGAGTTTGCAGGAACAGATTATTGCTGAATTGGGAGTACAGCCTACGATTAACGTGGAGGCAGAGGTCCGCAAGCGCGTGGATTTCCTCAAGTCGTATGTAACGAAAACCGGAAGTAAAGGACTGCTGATCGCCATCAGTGGCGGGATTGACAGTGCTGTAGCAGCTGCCTTGTGCAAGCAGGCTACAGATGAGCTGACGAAGGAGCAGGGGCAAGAGTACAAAACGCTGGGTGTGTTCCAGCCGTACGGCAAGCAGGAAGATATTGAGCACAGCTACGCGGTTGCCAAAGCGTTCGACCTGAAATATGCCGGGGAGACGAACATCAAGGAAGCGGTGGACAAGGTTGCCGTGGAAGTGGAGCATACGTTAAAGGATATCGGTCTTGAACGTTCCATTACTCCGCAAGTGAGAGGGAATGTAAAGGCAAGAACACGCATGGTGGTTCAGTACGCACTGGCGAACGAGCTGAATCTGCTTGTCGTTGGCACAGACCACGCTTCAGAAGCCATCACAGGCTTTTATACGAAATGGGGCGATGGTGCAGTCGATATTACACCGCTTAGTACGCTGAACAAGCGTCAGGTGCGTTTGCTGGCCAGCTACCTTGGAGTTCCGCAGGCCATTTTGGACAAAGCGCCAACAGCAGGATTGTGGGAAGGCCAGACGGATGAAAAAGAACTGGGCATCTCCTACGAAGCAAATAGCGACTATCTGGAAGGCAAGGAAATTGACCCGGCGGCACGCGAAAAGCTGGAAAGTTTCTTCACACGTACAGCGCATAAGCGGACAAGCATTCCGGGAGTTTAAGTGCGTATTCTTATGATTATGAAATTGTAAATCACTCTTGGGATTTTTGCGAACTGCTCAAATCAATAAAAATGCGGCGATCCGCCCGGCGGATCGCCGTTTGCATTAAAGGGGGTATAGCTTAATTGGTGATCCATTCAATGAAGCGGCGGGTTTCGGTAATCGCCTGTTCCAGTTGAAGACTGCCTCCCTGAAATGGATGAACGGTATTGAAGGTATGATTGCCACCTTGAATTTGTACCCATTCAATATCGGGACGAACGGTGGTGAGCAGGGCAGAGCCCTCGCGTAGGCGTTTGGAGTCTTCGGTTCCCTGGATAAGTACGGCTGGAAGCTGGCTGTCTGCAAGCCTGTCCACGATGGCAAAACGCGAGTGATTTTGCTCCAGATCGTTCAGAATGGCTACATCCAGCGGAAGCTGCTGCCCGGTTCTGGCGTTTTGAACATAACTGCGTCCCTTGGTGCGCATTTCTTCTTTTTGCGGCAAAGTAAACAGGTCCAAATCTGTCACGCCATTCCATGAAATGACACCGGATATTTCTCCGGGATGATCCAGAGCGTATACGAAGCAGCTTCCCGCGCCCCGGCTGTGCCCTAACAGAAATAATGGCAATTCTCTGAACTCGTGGCGTGCTCTCAGATGGGTTAGCAGTATATCCAAATCCTCTTGCTCGCGGCTATAGGTGTTGCGTGCGAACTTTTCCAGCTCGGTAAAATTCTCTAAATCCTCACCTATGCCATTATGTGAAAAGTTGAAGGTTACGACATGGTTATCCACGCTCAATGCTTCTGCAATAAAGGGGAACATACCCCAATCCTTAAATCCCTTGTAGCCATGAGCGATGATGAGTAGGCTTTTGGCTGTATTTGTGGCGGGAAACCAGGAGGCCCGGATCACCGCATCTATTCCTGCTTCAACCACAATGGTTTCTGACATCCTATTCTTCCTTTCTACGGGAATTTTTAAATGGGTCTACCAGCTAAATTCATACATTGAACTATAGCTACTCTTATTTTAACATATTTTGGTGCTGTCTTTACGCCTTTGTGACTCGCCATGGTGTGGACGCGCTGTTACAATAGGTGCAGTAAAGTATAAAAAGGACGGGGAATACCCAAATGATCTACGGAATTGGACATGATGTGCTGGAAATAAGCCGTATGGCTGACATTTTGGCAGGTAAATATGCAGATGCGTTTTTGAAACGGGTGTTGACCCCGGCTGAACGTGAGCTTGCTGTGGAACGCAAAGCTAGGCTAACGGAGTTTGTAGCAGGGCGCTTTGCTGCAAAGGAAGCGATAACGAAGGCCTTCGGTTGCGGAATCGGGCAGATGATCGGGTTCGGTGATATGGATATTTTACCGGAGCCTGGGGGGAAGCCCGCAGTTTATTTGTCTTCGTCCGCGTGGGATAGACTGGAATTGCCAGGTACAGGGAGCTCGGATTACAGCATTCACCTGAGTATTACACACCAGCCCAACATTGCCTCTGCTTTTGTAATTGTCGAATATAAGGAGACGTGATGTGATGACTGCAAATACACTGGAACAAAAACGTTATTTCAGCTTTGAGCTGTTGAACTGGTATACACGAAACAAACGGGATCTGCCGTGGCGCCGCCATCGGAATCCTTTTTATATCTGGATTTCGGAAATTATGCTTCAGCAGACGCGTGTCGATACGGTGATCCCGTATTTCAATCGCTTTATTGCACGTTTTCCGACGATTGAAGCGCTGGCGGAAGCACCCGAGGAGGATGTGCTCAAGCTGTGGGAAGGGCTGGGCTATTATTCCCGAGCCCGGAATTTGCAAGCTGCGGCCAAACAAGTGGTCGAGCTTCACGGCGGACAGGTGCCGGATGATACACAGGCCGTCGCCGCGCTGAAAGGAGTAGGCCCGTATACGACAGGTGCGATTATGAGTATCGCCTTCAATCGGCCGGAGCCTGCTGTGGATGGCAATGTGATGCGGGTGCTGTCGCGCTATTTCCTCATTGAAGAGGATATTATGAAGGGCAGCACGCGGGCGCATATGGAAAGTCTGGTGCGGGAGCTGATCCCCGAAGGGAGGGCCTCCGATTTCAATCAGGCACTGATGGAGCTAGGGGCGCTGGTGTGCACGCCAAAGTCGCCCCAGTGCCTGACCTGCCCGGTCATGGAGCATTGCTCAGGGCGACTGGCAGGTCGCGAAGAGACGCTGCCGGTGAAGACGAAGGCGAAGCCGCCGCGGCTGGAGCCGCGTTCCGTCGCCCTCATCGAGGGCAGCGGCGCGAACGCAGGTCGCCTGCTCGTACGGCAGCGTCCGGCCAAGGGCCTGTTGGCCCGCATGTGGGAGCTGCCGCACGAGCTTGCCGGGCCGGAGGGCTACAACGGCCCGGTGCCGGATGAGCCCGCCATGGATCATCTGGCGGCTCATTTGCTGGCAGAGGGCGTGCTTGCGCGCCCGGTGCAGTTTGTACGTGAGGCGGAGCACACGTTCAGCCATATCCACTGGAACCTGCGTGTGTTCCAGTGTGAAGAGGTCGCCGTCCCTGCAGGAATGGCGAACGGACAACCGCTGGCTGCCGAGCAGCGGGCAGACTACAGCACCGGAGCGAAGCCGGATGCGTTGATTGCGCTCGCAGAGCAGGAGGAGCACACGCGCAATGCGCTACCAGCGGGGTACCGCTGGATCAGCGAGGCGGATATGGCCACCATGGCGTTTCCCAAGGTGTTCCTCGATCTGATCACCGAATATTATGCAAAGCAAAAAGGGACCTTGGTGTAGGTCCTCAAAAGCTGCCGGAGAAGTCTCGGCAGCTTTTTTTGTTCTTTTTTCGCTAAGTCTGACATCTCGTAAAAATAACGATATATATAGACCGTCGCTATTTATCAGTCGCAATTACATGGCCTGTGTTCAAAAATGTTTGGTTGCCTCCTTCATGTAGATATACATTTCGCCACTTTCGATCTTTAAAGTGAATTGGCACGGTCCTCGATCTCGATCAGCCCTTTGCCGATTACATTGGCCGAAACCGGAGGCTTGCCGAGCTCCCGTGACCATACGGACAACTGCCCGATATGATGAATCTGGTGGGCGATGACATGACGCATCACCTCACCCCAGGCATCAATTACAATCCTGCCGTCCGGTAGGTGATCTTCAAACCTTTTTCGTTCCAGCCCTTCATGCCAGGCGAGCACGAACGGCTCGACATCAAGTCGAAACTTCGCATCCAGCTCACGGACTTTATCCAGCGTAGCATGGAGGGAGAAGTCCTCCTGAAAATCAGGCTTACCCTGAATCGTTTGAATCCAGCTCCACTCCACATCAACGATATGAAAGAGCGTCTTCAATAAACCGCCGACACCGCCGACGCGTTCTCTCAAAAGCTCTTCCTGCGGTACCTCCTCACACCAGCGATACCATTGTTCCCGAACCATCCAGTTGTAGCGAAAAAAAGTCTGCATCCATCAACCTCCAGCATTATATTTGAGAATCGTCGCTACCATCCTACCATGGAATACCAAATCTCTTTGTCAGCATCATTCTTGCGGTTCCTGTTCGGCTTAATGGACGGGGTCATCTGTCCATCCATTTAATTTGAAAAAGGCTGTCTCACTCGTAGAAATGGTATTATCCCCTTCAAGTAGACACTCAAAAAAGTCCGCATGGTATCATGAGGATTGAGTGAACTTGAAGGGGATATTTGTATGGCTAAAAAAGGACAGAAAT
>NZ_JAIVEM010000053.1 GCF_020404765.1 Paenibacillus sp. BJ-4 | reverse complement strand
CTATGATCATTTCCGGGGAACGTTCTACCATAATTCCCACTACACTATCAGGTTTTATTCCCTTTTCTCTTAATTTTCTGGCCAGTTGGTTTGCCTTTTCGTTTACTTCCTTATAAGTCAGCTGTTTATCTTCAAACACTACAGCAATATTATTGGGTGTCTTTTCTACCTGCTCTTCAAACAGTTGATGTATAGTCTTATCCTTAGGATACCGGACCTTTGTATCGTTAAAGTCATATAGTATTTTCTGCTTTTCTTCCTGTGAAAGCATATCAATTTCTGACAACCTTTTTCCAGGATAAACCGTTATCTCTTCCAGAACATTAAGGTAATGGGCTGCAAACCTTTCTACAGTCTCTTTCTTGAACAGCCTTGTGGCATATTCCAAATCAAATGCAATACCTTCCTGGGTTTCCCGAGCATTTAATGTCAAGTCAAATTTGGATATTCTAAATTCATTTGTATAGGGTATAAACTTAAGCCTATCTATCTTCAATTCTGATGAGCCGGTATTTTGCAATACAAACATAGTATCAAAAAGAGGATTCCTGCTCATATCCCTCTTTACATTAAGCTTTTCCACCAGTTCTTCAAACTGGTAGTCCTGATTTTCATAAGCCCTTATAGAGTTTTCCCTTACTTCCTTTAGAAACTCAGCAAAGGTCTTTTCTCCCTGGGGATAGTTCCTCATGGCTAAAGTATTTACAAACATACCTATTATGTCTTGTAAATCTGTATGAGGTCTTCCAGCTATAGGGCTTCCCACTATAATATCTTCCTGCCCCGTATACTTAGACAGCAGTATGTTGTATGAAGCAAGCAATGTCATGTAAAGAGTAGCCCCATTATCCCTTGCAAGCTTAATAAGTTTTCCCGTAAGCTCACTGCCTGCTTCAAAACGGATAAAACCTCCGTCAAAGCTTTGAACCGCAGGCCTTTGGTAATCTACTGGCATATTCAGCACAGGAATTTCTCCATTAAATTCCTGGAGCCAGTATTCCTCCTGCTTCTTTATTTTGTCCCCAGTAAATAGTTCCTTCTGCCAAACAGAATAGTCCTTGTACTGTATACGGAGGGAAGAAGGGTTATTTCCTCCATACATATCCATGAACTCATGTACCAGTATATCCATGGACGTACCGTCAGATATGATATGGTGCATGTCAAACATCATGACATGCTTGTCTTTTCCCGTTTTCACAAGGCCTACTCTTAGCAGCGGAGCAATTCCAAGATCAAACGGCTTTATAAATTCTTTTACGATTTCCCCCACTTTTTCTTCGTCAGATTCTAGATACACTACACTAAAACCCACAGGATCATTGATCTTCTGGACGGGTTCACCCTCTATGAAATGGAAAGATGTTCGAAGGGTCTCATGCCTATTTATAAGCTGTTGGAAGGTCTTCTGAAAAAGCTCCAGATCAATACTGCCTTCAACCAGCAAGCTGCCTGGCATATTGTATGCTGTCCCTGCTCCTTCAAACTGATTTAATATATACAGCCTTCTTTGGGCTGATGACATAGGGTAGTATTCCATCTCTTTAGCAGTTTGGATGGATTGATATATACTCTCCTTTGCTTCCTTCATATACCTTGCTATTTCCGCTATAATTGGAGCCTTAAATATTTCCTTAAGAGGCATGTCTATATTGAACTCTTTGTGAATTCTCGCTACAAGGCTTGTAGCCTTTAAAGAGTGTCCACCTAACATAAAGAAGTTGTCATTTCTTCCTATCTTCTTAATTCCAAGGATGTCTTGCCAAATCAGTGCAAGCTTCTCTTCAAATTCGCCTATAGGCGCTTCATACTCTATTCCCGTATTTATATTACCTTCGGGTTCAGGCAATGCCTTCCTGTCTATCTTGCCATTAGCTGTCAATGGCATTTTTTCAAGCTGCACAAAGTATGATGGTACCATGTATTCGGGCAGTTCTTTTAAGAGATGCTCCCTTAGTTCTGATATTGTCAGCTCATTTTCTCCCGCTATATATGCACACAGGTATTTACTGCCCTGATGGTCTTCCTTTGCAATCACCAAAGATTCCTCAATTGAAGGATGCTTTAGCAGTTGTGCTTCTATTTCACCAAGCTCTATCCTAAAGCCTCTTATCTTTACCTGGTGGTCTATTCTACCCAGGTATTCCATTTCTCCATCAGATAATAACCGGACCAGGTCTCCAGATCTATATAACCTCTCTTCCGGCTTGTACGGATTTTGAACGAACTTTTCCTTTGTAAGCTCCGGTCTTCCAAGATATCCTCTGCAAACTCCGTCTCCTCCTACACAAAGCTCTCCGGCTACTCCAATGGGAACAACTTTCATGTTCTTATCCATTACATATGTTGTAAGGGTTGGTATAGGCCTTCCTATGCTGCTCACATTAGATCTAATTTCTTCCTCTTCTATCTCTTTATATGTGACATGCACTGTTGTCTCGGTTATTCCATACATATTGATGAGTCTAGTCTGCGGGTACTTCTTTCTCCATTCCTTCAACAATGCAGGCTTTAATGCTTCCCCTCCGAATATGACATATCTTATCTTAAGTTCTTTTTCTTCATATGATACTTCTTCATTGGCTATATTATAGAAGGCTGAAGGTGTCTGATTTAATACGGTCACCTTCTCATTCCTTAGAAGTCTCAGATACTCTACATTGCTGCGTGCTGTCATTTTAGGAACTACCACCAATCTGCCCCCATATAACAACGCCCCGTACATCTCCCATACGGAAAAATCGAAACTCATAGAATGAAACATAGTCCATACATCATTTTCGTTAAAATCAAACTGCATTTTACTGTTAAATAACAGCCTTACTATGTTTCTATGCTCTATCATTGCCCCTTTGGGTTTACCTGTAGAGCCTGAGGTATATATTAAGTAAGCTAGATCGGAAGGTTTATTTACCTCCGATAAGTTATATTGTTCATCTGAATATTCCTGCTCATCTTCTAAATTTATTACTGTACCTATTGATGTATATTTGTCTATAAAATGTGATTGGGTCAACAGGATCACTGCCCGGCTGTCTTCCAGCATATGACTTATTCTTTCCTCAGGATAATCTGGATCTATGGGAAGATATGCCCCTCCTGCTTTTAATACCCCTAGGATTGCTACTATCATCTCAAGTGAGCGTTCTGCCAGAATACCTACGATACTGTCCGGTTTGACTCCTTTAGCCCTTAATACATGGGCCAACCCATTTGATTTTTTATTGAGTTCACTATATGTAAGCTTTTTACCCTCAAATACCACAGCTACATGATCAGGGTTCTTCTCTGCCTGCTCTTCAAAAAGCTGATGGATAGTCTTGTTTTTAGGATACTGTGCCTCTGTAGCGTTAAAGGTATATAGGATTTGCTGTTTTTCTTCCTGTAACAGTACATCAATTTCCCACAACCTTTTTTCAGGGCATGCCGTTATCTCTTCAAGAACGGTTATATAATGGGTTCCAAACCTTTTTATTGTCTCCTTCTTAAACAGCCTGGTACAATATTCAAGGTTAAATGTTATACCTTCTTGACCCTCTACCACTTCAAGCATAAGGTCAAATTTTGCCTTTCTGCCTTCCAGCCAGTTGTTGTATTGTTTGAAGTTTATACCCGATGCTGCAAATTCTGTCTTGTTTGAAGTGCGCAGTGCAAACATAGTGTCAAAAAGAGGATTCCTGCTCATGTCCCTCATGAGATTAAGTTTTTCTACAAGTTCTTCAAACTGGTAGTTCTGATTTTCAAAAGCCAAAAACGCATTTTCCCTTACTTCCTGCAAGAATTGGACGAAGGTCTTTTCTCCCTCAGGATAGTTCCTTATGGCCAAGGTATTTATAAACATACCAATGATACCCTGCAGGTCAGCATGGGGCCTTCCGGCTACAGGACTTCCAACTATGATGTCTTCCTGTCCAGTGTATCTGGACAGGAGTACGTTATATGCAGCCATCAGTACCATGTATAAGGTAGCTCCATTATCTGTTGCAAGCTTATTTAGTTTGACTGAAAGTTCAGGGTTTATTTCAAAGCTTACAGCATCTCCTTCAAAACTTTGTACCGCCGGTCTTGGATAGTCAGTAGGCATATCCAGTACCGGTATATCACCCTTAAATGTCTGGAGCCAGTATTCTTCCTGCTTCTTTATTGAGTCTCCGGCAAACATCTCCTTCTGCCATACAGAAAAATCCTTGTACTGTATCCGTAGTGGCAAAAGGGTCTTCCCTTGGTACAAATCCAAAAACTCACTCATAAGTATATTGACTGATATACCATCTGATACTATGTGGTGCATGTCAAACATCATAACACGCCTGTCTTCGTTCGTTTTTACAAGTCCTACTCTCAGTAATGGAACTTGGCTAAGATCAAAGGGCGTTATGAATTCTTTGACTATTTCTGCTGCTTTTTCTTCATCCAGTTCCAGGTACGTAATACTGAAATCCACGTAATCATGAACCTTTTGTACTGGTTCACCCTCAACCATATGAAATGATGTGCGCAGAGCCTCATGTCTTTTTACTAGCTCCTTGAATGCCTGTTCGAAGCGTACTGCATCAATGTTTCCTTCCAGCAGTACGACGCCTGGCATGTTATATGCAGTACCTGCTCCTTCAAGCTCGTTTAGTATATACAGCCTTTTCTGGGCAGATGACATAGGGTAAAATTCCTGCTCTCTGGCAGAAGGTATTCCAGAAAAGGCATTTGGCGTATATTTTGAAACATCTTTTCCTTTTTCTTTTAGCATCGTCTCAAATAGCTTTCTTTTTTCTGGAGAAAGAGATTCTATTCTTTTCATCAAATTATCCATAACTTCGTCCCTCTTCTCTATTTCATCTCTTTTAATTCCTATTTATAGATTTTCAATCATGCTTAAAATTTCTTCGATTTCCACTGTATCGTTAAGTCTATTTTTAATACTTTTTGCTATTGCCGAAATTGTAGGACCCATAAACACTTCTTTTAATGCAAATTCTATGTCAAATTCTTTATGAACCCTTGATACAAGATTGGTTGCCTTTAATGAGTCTCCTCCTAATTCAAAGAAGTTATCATTTACTCCAATCTTCTGGACTCCAAGGATTTGGCTCCATATCAGTACAAGCTTCTCCTCAATTTCACCGAATGGTGCAGCATAGTCTACCCCTGTATTAATATTTCCATCAGGGGCAGGCAGGGCATTTCTATCTACCTTGCCATTCGCTGATAAAGGCAGTTTTTCCAACTGTACAAAATATGAAGGGATCATGTAGTCTGGCAGATCTTTGGAGAGATACTCCCTTAATTCCGGTATTGTCAATTCACTTTCTCCAACTATATATGCACAGATGTACTTGTTCCCTTGGGGGTCTTCCCTTGTTGCTGCCACAACTTCTTTTATTGAAGAATGTTTTAGAAGCTGAGCTTCTATTTCTCCAAGCTCTATTCGGTATCCGCGGATCTTAACCTGATGGTCTATTCTGCCCAGGAATTCGATATTCCCGTCAGGCAGCCATCTTCCCAGGTCTCCTGTTTTGTACAGCCTTATCCCCTTTTCTTCTCTGAAAGGATCTTCAAGGAATACATGGGCTGTTTTTTCAGGGTCATTTAAATAACCCCTTCCTACACCTGTTCCAGAGACGCAGATCTCTCCTTTTACTCCGATAGGGCACAGGTTCATGTTTTTATCTGTTATATATAGATTCATATTTTGTATAGGCTTGCCTACAGGAATGTTCTCTCCTTCATGAGCAGCTTCCATAGTATATAGAGTAATATCGTCCGCTGCCTCTGCAGGTCCGTAGGCATTAACTACTTTAGTATTTGGACATAGGTCAAACCATTTCCTTACTATGCCGGATTTTACGGTTTCTCCCGTTATCAGCAAGTAATGAAGTTTTTCCGGTTTATTCCCTGTATTTTCCACATACTCAAGCATTAAAGCAAGGTATGAAGGTACCACCTCAAGGACCGTTATGCCATCTTCTATGATCCGATTCGTAAACCTTGCAACATCCTTTACTATTTCATCTGGATAGATGATAATTTGAGCTCCTATGGTTAGGGCTGCAAAGAACTGCCATACAGATACATCAAAGTATTGAGGCGAGTTCTGGGATATTATGCTGTTGTTAGTTATACAAAGTTCCTTTATTTCCGCATGGATGTGGTTTATCATGCCAAGATGCTCTATCATAGCTCCCTTTGGTACACCAGTTGAACCAGATGTATATATAACATAGGCCAAACTATTTATGTCTATATCTAGATCTAGGTTTTCGCCACTTTCAGCCTCAATCTCTTTTTCACACTGGTCAAGGTATATAATTCGGCCTTTATAGTTCTCACTAAGCTGCTGGGTCACATAATCTGATAAGGTCAACACATAGGCAGCTTTAGATTCCTTAAATATATCAAGCACCCTTTGTGTAGGGTATTTTGGATTTACAGGTATGTAAGCCCCCCCTGCTTTCCATATACCAAGTACCGATTCTACAAATAAGGGTCCCCTCTCCAGCATGACAACTACGGCTTCTTCTCTACCAGTGCCAGCCTTTAGCATGTACCTTGCTATCCTGTTTGCCCTTTGGTTGATCTGGCCATATGTAAATCTACGGCCTTCATACGCTACTGCTATATTGTCTGGACGTACTTTCGTCTGCTGCTCAAACAGGTGGTGTACCGTCAGGTGATGTTCAAATTCAACCTTCGTATCGTTAAAGCCGTATATTATTCGCTCCTTTTCTTCTTGGGATAACATATTGATTTCTGATAGTTTTTTTTCAGGGTTTGAGGTTATCTCTTCAAGGATATTAAAGTAATGCTGAACAAGCCTTTCTACCGTCTCCTTCTTAAACAGACGTGTAGCATATTCCATCCATAATATTATATTATGACCATCTGGTATCAACTGGAATGTTAGGTCAAATTTTGATGTTTTACTTTCAACCGGATATTTGGAATACTTTAATTCACCACGATGTTCCATAATATGCTCATCAGAAGGAACAATATTAAACATAACAGTAAATAAAGGATTTCTGCTTGAATCTCTCTTTACGTTAAGTTTTGTCACAAACTGATCAAACCTGTATTCCTGATTTTCATATGCTTCTAAGGAGCTTTCTTTTACTTCTTCCAAGAACTCAGTAAAGGCCTTATTTCCCTCTGGGAAATTCCTTAATGCCAGGGTATTTATAAACATCCCCAGTATTCTTTCAGTATCAAAATGAGTTCTTGCCGCTATAGGAGTACCAATAATTATGTCTTCCTGTCCTGAGTATTTATACATTAGTGTATTTAATGCCGCAAGAAGTATCATATACACGGTGGCTCCTGTTTGGGAGGAAAGTACATTTAATTTATCCATCAAATGACTGTCTAAATCAAATAGCAACCTATTTCCTTCAAAGCTTTGAAGGACAGGCCTAGGATAATCTGTAGGCATATCAAGGATAGGAATTTCACCCTTGAACCTATTAAGCCAGTATTCTTCCTGCTTTTTGTAAACCTCAGTGCTAAACAAGCCATTCTGCCACTGGGCAAAATCCTTATATTGCACCTCCATTGCCGGAAGGCTTTCACCACTTAATATAGAAACTATTTCATCAAAAGTCCTGATTATTGAAGTTCCATCCGAGACTATATGATGTACATCAAGCAAAAGTATTTGCCTGCTAGCATGGATTTCTATAAGACCTACTCTTATTAAGGGTGCTTTGCTTAAATCGAACGGTCTTACAAATTCATCGATTATTTTCTCTACTCCGTCTTCCTCAGACTCAAAATATTCTATAGTAAAATCAACTTCATCTTGTATCCTTTGCACAAGCTCCCCATCAATCATCTCAAAGGATGTCCTAAATGCTTCATGCCTTTGTATCAATGTTTTTAATGCTTCCCCAAGGGCAACCCTTTCAATCCCACCTTCAAATAAAATTCCCACAGGTATGTTATACCCAATGTTGTTACCCTCAAGATTATTAATGATATACATCATCTTTTGTGCAGATGAGGTTTCATAGTACTCTTTTTCAGAAACTTTAGGTATTCTTTCAAGCTCAGCCTTACCCATATTTAGGGAATCCTGTTCTGAAATCTTTCCCGATTCGTATAGCTTTGATATCATTTGCTCGGAAAGATCGTATATGCTGGAACCCTTAAGAAGTTCTACTATGGAAACAGGTGTTTTAAAGGCAACCTCCATCCTGTTTTTTATTTCGGTGGCCATTAATGAATCCATCCCAAAAACAGTTAGTGGTTGTTTGGTACTTAGATCCTCAGGATTATAACGCAAAACCTTCGCTACTATTGTTTTAATATGCATTTCAACGATATTCTGCCTGCTCTGTATTGGAGATGAAATAATATCCTCCAGGATATCAACATCCACCTTTGATTTATTTATATTCTCTTGTTGTCCTGACTCATCTTGCAAAAGAGTTTTAAGCACATGTGGAGAACTCATGGGTGAGAACCATTTTTCCCCAAACGTTTGCCACGAGAGTATAGGTAGAACCACAGACTGTGCAACAGCTTCTCCAACAAGGTGCTCCATAGCCCTAATTCCCTTTTCTACCGTTACAGATTCTATGGATTTTTGTATATAATACTCCGGATCACGTTCCATAAACCTTGCAGCCATTCCAACCTCTGACCATGGTCCCCAATTGATACTCAGTGCAGGAAGTCCTCTCGATAAACGGTAATGTGCAAGTGAGTCCAAAAAGGCATTCCCAGTTGCATATGCTCCCTGGCCTGGTGAACCAAATACAGAAGCAACTGAAGAAAATAAAATAAAGAAGTCAATAGGCCGTCCCTCTGTCATACGGTGAAGGTTCCATGCACCATTTACCTTAGGCGAAAGGACCCTATAAAAAGTCTCATCTTTACTAACCTCAAGAAATTGATCATCCGTAATACCAGCAGAATGTACAACACCTCGAATAGGAGGCCTTTCTTCCTTATCAAAATCTTTAAAAAATCCAGCAAGCTTTTCCTCATCAGTTACATCCACTGATCCAATATATACTGTTGCCCCCTGGGACTCCAGCTTACGAACAAACTCAATCCTCTCTGCAAGGCTGCTGCCTGGCTCTACATTGTTCCATTCAGAACGTTTTGGAAATTCTCCGCGTCCAAGCAGTACCAGATGTCTTGCTCCCTTGGCAACCATCCACTGGGCTGTAATCATACCTATGCCACCAAAAGCACCTGTAATAACATAACTTCCATCGGGGCGAAGATGTACGGGTACTTGATGCTGCATATCAATCCGCAGTTTATCGATTCTTGCTGCAAGTCTATTCCCATTACGGAAAGCAATTTGGTTCTCTCCATTACCTAAGACTTCTTTTAACAGCATTTCCATTTCACCCGCATTGGCCTCTATGTCAAGGTCTACAAGGCCTCCCCAATTTGAAGGCAACTCATGGTAACCTATGACGGTGCCAAGGCCCCATACCAACGACTGTAAGAATGCAGAATTTGGAGTAGCCCTGTTGATCATTTGGGCTCCTCTTGTAATAACCCACAGCTTAAAATTTAATCCCAGATTTGTGGTTGCTTGTACCAGGTGTTTTAATACAAACAGGTTTTCAAAACAAGCTTTTTCTATAGCTGTATTGCTAACTTCCTGGATCTCAAGGATATTGAGGCTCCACATATATACAATACCTGTTAGCTTCGTTTTAATTTTTGAGAATTCATCAAACAACGCTCTAAGATCCTCAATGCTTCGAGGGTTTATATATATCTCACGCTCTTCATACTGCCAACCAAAATTCTCACCAGGATATACCATAAAGCATTCTTCTCCCCTTTTTTCAAGGAGATTTGCCAGTTCTTTTCCTGCTGCTTTATGATCCACAAAAATAAGCCATGCTCCAGAGTTAGCAGCAGCTGTGCGGGTATCAACTTCTTCACTTTTTAGAAGCTCCCAGTTTATCTCATAAAGATAATCCTTAACTCTTCCAGCATCAGACCCTCCACTATTTCCAAGTTCCTTAGTTCTTATGCCCAGTATTTCGGCGATTAGATTTCCGTCCTCACTATATAGACGGATGTTGGCGTTCAAATTATTATCTTTCCTATCTACCATCTGCGTATGACAAAGCATGACAGGCTCCGGCCTTCCATAAAGCTGCACCCTGTCTATTCCTACAGGTAGGAATGATTGGCCTTCGTTATTTTCATCTTCATTAAGTGGTGCAACTGCCGCAATGGTAACCTGGAAACAGGCGTCCAATACCGCCGGGTGAAGACCGTAGATAGAGCTATCAATCTCCAGTATTTTAGGGATCTCGATCCTGCCAAGAGCTTCGTTATCACCTTTCCATATCTTGTCTATACCTTGGAAATAAGGACCATAATGGAAACCCATTTGATAGAAGGTTTTATAACATACTTCTTTTCCGTATTCTTTGGTACAATTGCCAAGTATTTGAATCAACTCATCTTTAGCAGTGATCTTTATGTTTTGCCGTTTTCTTATTGTGCCGGATGCATTGCATGTCCAAGTCTTATCTTGTCCCGGTATCCTGCTTGAAATCTCGAATTTTGCGGTTTTTGGATCCAAAACCACCTGCACCACAGGTGATACTCCTTGATTTAAAAATAAAGCATTTTCAAACTTTATATCTTCAACTGTATAAAAACCCTCTCCAAAATAGCTTCTGGCACAAGCCATTCCCAGCTCTACATACCCTGCTCCGGGGAAAACTTCTATACCTTGTATTTTATGATCAGAAAGATACGTCATATAGGTAGTATTAAGTTCAATCTCCCATATAGGGCTGGAAGTTTTCAAACGGCGTCCTAAAAACTTGTGCTTATTTTTTCCCTGCCTAAATTCACTTGATTCCTGCGTTTCCATCCAGTATTTATCCCATTGCCATGGATAAAGAGGGAGACTTACAAACTCACCTTGGTACCGGTAAATCTTGTTCCAATCTATAGGGTATCCCAGTGCATATAGATTCCCTAAGTTCTCCAGTATTGAAACCTGTTCGTTTTCATTTCTTTTTATAGAGAACAACTTCTTACCTTCAACGTTTTTAGCTGACAGACAATCAGAAATAGAAGCTGCTAAAACAGGGTGAGGGCCCACCTCAATAAATAAGTTATAATTCAACGAAATCATTTCATACATTGCTGCTTCAAAACGTACCGGCTCTCTTACATTTTTATACCAGTAATGTCCATCACACTCTGTACCCGTCAGCATTTTCCCTGTAACCGTGGAATATATCGGTATCCCGGCAGGCTGGGACTTTATTCCTTTTAATGCCTCCAATAGCTCCTGCTCATATGGTTCCATTTGGTAACTGTGATACGCTACATTGACCTTTAAAAGCCGCGCAAAAACCCCCTTATCCTGCAACTGTTTTTGGATCTGCTCAAGGGCATCAGGATCACCTGACAAAGTTACCGAATTTGGGCTATTGATTGCTGCCATTGAAACACCTTTTATGTTCTCATCCAGCAGGGCCACAACTTCTTTTTCTGGTAAACCTACCGCCAGCATTGTGCCCTTGTTTACTGCTTTTTGCTGTGCACGGCTTCTGTGAATACTTACCAACATGGCATCTTCAAGGCTGTAAATTCCTGCAACATATGTAGAAGCCACTTCTCCAACACTGTGTCCTACCACCGCATGGGGTATAATACCCAAGGATTTCCATACTTCAGTCAAACCCACCTGAACAGCAAAATTGGCAGGTTGAGCAAACTGGGGCTGGTCCAGACGTGAATTCTCCTCATCGGCGAGAAGTTCCTCCAGTAGAGACCATCCAGCATACTGACGTGTAAGTTTATCGCATTTTTCTATCATATTTCTAAACACAGGGTCTTTTTCAAGGAGCTGTCTGCCCATAGCCCACCATATGGGCCCCATACCTGTATATACAAAAACAGCTTTATTGTACTTTCCTGCCTCAACATTTCCCGCAGACATCCCCTGGCGTGCTTGTCCTTTAATATACGCTTCCAGGTTTCCTGCAAGTTCTTCCTTTGAAGATGCCGAAACCGCTAGTCTATAGTCATGATGGGTGCGCTTTTTGCTCATCATGCTTCCAATATCATATAAAGAAATACTTTCTCCACTTCCATTAATAAAATCAACATACTTTTGCGCATAGTTTTTTAGCGCCTTTTCTGAGCGCGCAGATATGGGAATCATATATGGCCATCCGGTATTTACATTAACTTCAGGAGTACCCTCTTTTTGGAGATCTGTAGCTTCCTCCAAGAGGATATGGGCATTTGTTCCTCCAAAACCGAATGAATTTATGCCAACCAATGCGGGTTGCGGCAAAGGCTCCAGGGTCTGAGGAATTCGTATACATAAATCGTCAAAGGGAATTTTAGGGTTTGGATTCTTAAAGTGCAGATGTGGAGGTATTTGCTTATGCTTTATGATTAGTGAAGCTTTTATCAGTGCGGCAACTCCTGCAGCGGCCTCAAGGTGGGCAATGTTTGTCTTAACAGATCCGACAATACACTTTTTATCTTTTGGCCTGTCTGTTGAAACCACTCGTGCTATTGCATTAGCCTCAATAGGGTCTCCAACCGGAGTGCCGGTGCCGTGAGCTTCAATATATGTTATATCTGAAGGTGATATTCCTGCCTTTTTGTATACCTCCTTCATTAAGTTTTCCTGAGCCTGCCCGTTTGGAACAGTAATCCCGTCTGTGTGGCCGTCCTGGTTTACACCCGATCCACTTATTACGGCATAAATCCTATCTCCGTCTTCGATAGCATCTGACAGGCGTTTTAAAACCACAACGCCGGCTCCTTCTCCTCTTGCATAACCGTTTGCACTGGAATCGAAAGTTTTGCACCGTCCATCGGGAGATAAAAAACCACCCTTACTTTCCGCTATGGTATACTCAGGTGTAGCTATAACACTTACTCCGCCTGCTATTGCGAGATTACATTCATTATTCAATAAACTCCCGCATGCAAGGTGTGTTGCAACCAAAGAGCCCGAACACGCTGTATCTACAGACAAACTTGGACCTCTGAAATCATATATATATGAAATCCTGTTGGACAACATTGTCATCATCATACCCGTTGCCGAATGTGTATCTAAACTTTCAACCGATTCGTTTTTAAATTGTATTGCTTGATAGTCAAGGGTGAAGCCCGCTACAAAGACACCGGTATTGGTTCCTGCTAGCTTGGCCGGATCCAAGCCTCCATCTTCCATTGCTTCCCATGATGTCTCCAGCATCAGTCTTTGCTGTGGATCAAGAAAGGCCGCTTCCCTTGGAGAAATACCAAAAAACAAAGGGTCAAACTCATCTATTTTATCTAAAAATCCACCATGACAGGTGTAATGCTTGCCTGGCTTTGATTTGTCAGGATCATAAAACTTTTCTAAATCCCAGCGGCCTTCGGGTAAATCGGAAGTCATATCTTTTCCCGCAGTCAATGCTTCCCAGAACTCCTCAGGCCCCCTTATTCCTCCTGGCAAACGGCATCCTATTCCTATAATGGCGATTTTATCCATAACTTTCGACCTCCAATACTTTATTTATATTCTCTTGAATAGCTTGTCTGATAATTGAACAACCCTGCTGCAAAAGTTCAAGCTCGATGGTTAACGGAGGCATAAGTTTTATAACACTGTCTTTTCTTCCTGCGCTTTCGATGATTAAACCGTTTTGGTAACATTCCTCTACTACTTTTTGCGTGATTCGCTCATCCTCCACATTGGAAAAATCAATACCCCAAATCAAACCTGCACCCCGAATGGTCAGGCCCTTATGTAATGACAAAATCTGCTTGGTTAAATATTCTCTTACAAATGCTTCCTTATATTTCACAGACTGTTCCAAATTATTCATTTCCCAATATTCCAACGCAGCTGTAGCTCCAATGAAAGCAAGCTGGTTTCCCCGGAACGTACCGTTATGCTCACCAGGCTTCCAGACATCAAGTTCCGGTTTCATCAGCAGAATAGACATGGGAAGGCCATACCCGCTGATTGACTTGGAAAGCAGTACAATATCAGGGATCATCCCGGCACGTTCAAATGAAAAGAACGGTCCGGTGCGTCCGCAGCCAACCTGAATGTCATCGCAAATCAGTAGAATACCGTGTCTGTCGCTAAGTTCCCTCAGCCTGAGCATCCATTCGGGTGAAGCTATATTTACGCCGCCTTCCGCCTGAATGGTTTCAAATATAATAGCCGCCGGTTTTTCGATTCCCGAGTGACCGTCGTTTAGAACGGCTTCCATGTATTCAATAGTATCGAATGAGTCAATTGGACTCTCGGAGTATGGGAAAAAGGTAACATCGGATAATGCTATGCCGGAGGAAGATCTTTTCTGAATGTTGCTGGTAACAGCCAGACTCCCCAGCGACATTCCGTGAAATCCTCCCATAAACGCAAATATACCAGTCCGTTTAGTGATCTTTCGGGCAAGCTTCAGCGATGCTTCTACAGCGTTTGTACCTGTAGGCCCGCAAAATTGAATTTTATAGTTTAACTTTCGGGGTTCCAATATGATCTGCGAGAATTTTTCGATAAATTCACGTTTCGCTTTTGTGTACATATCAAGCCCATGAGTAATACTGTCCGATTCAAGATAAGCGAGTATCTTTTGTTTGATGTATTCGTTGTTATGTCCATAATTTAAAGCTCCTGCTCCTGCAAAAAAATCAACAAATTTCTTTCCGGATTCTGAATAAATCAGTGCACCTTTAGCCCGGTCAAACACATCGTAGAAGTTTCTACAATATGCTCTTACGTTGGATTCATACTACTCAAAAATTTCCATACTCATAATTCCTCCCTTAAACTGAAGTTAGTGTTTAAACACTAACTTCAGTTTATTTTTCCGGCCCAATCCACATCCATGTTCTCTCCCGGCTTGTGGTGGATGTGCATCGTTGCCTTTGTCCTCCCCCGCCCACTCCCGGTATTACTTACAAAACTGGGTGTACATGTACGGTAGGATTGTAAAACCTGCAAGGGTGGAAAATAAATAACATCTTAGTTCTTACCGCCATAGCCCTTATAAGTAGCGTAAACTGCATCTGCATATTGATTGGCCAGAATAGGACGGCCATAAGAGTCTGTAGCTCCCGGATACCAGT
>NZ_JAIVEM010000152.1 GCF_020404765.1 Paenibacillus sp. BJ-4 | reverse complement strand
CGCCGCGGGCGAGCGGCTGTACCGCACGGGAGACTTGGCGCGGTGGATGGAGGACGGCAACGTGGACTTCATCGGCCGGATCGACAACCAGGCGAAAATCCGGGGGTACCGGATCGAGACGGGCGAGATCGAGTCGCAGCTGCTGTGGGTGGAAGGCGTGCGCGAAGCGGTGGTGCTGGTTCGAAGTGACGCGAACGGGCAGAAGGCGCTATGCGCGTATTACACGCCGGATACCGGAGCGGAACTGGCAGTGAACGATCTGCGCGGCGCGCTGGCGCAGGAGCTACCGGGCTACATGATCCCGTCGTACTTCGTGGAGCTGGAGCGCCTGCCTCTGACGCCGAACGGAAAGATTGACCGGAAGGCGCTGCCAGCGCCGGAAGGGGAAGCGGGAAGCGGAACGGAGTACGTCGCACCGCGCAATGAGCTGGAAACGAAGCTGGCGGCGATTTGGCAGGAGGTGTTGGGGCTTGCGAAGGAGATTGGCGTTCACGACAACTTCTTCGACATCGGCGGCCACTCCCTGCGAGCGACGACGCTGGCGGGCAAGGTATTTAAGGAATTAAACGTCAACCTGCCGCTGCGCGACGTATTCCGTCACTCGACGATTGCGGCGATGGCCGAGGCGATCGCCCGGATGGAACGGCGGGAGCATGAGGCCATTCCTCAAGCGGAGGAGAGAGAATACTACCCTCTGTCCTCCGCGCAGAAACGGCTGTTCATTCAGCACACGCTGGATGGAGCGGATCAGCTTTACAACATGCCGGAGCTGGTGCAGGTGGAAGGCGAGTTTGATTTAGACCGGTTGGAAGCCGCCTTGCGGAAATTGATAACACGGCATGAATCGCTGCGCACCGGTTTTGAAATCGTGAAGGGCGAAGCGGTTCAGCGGATTTACCCGCAGGTCGATTTTGCTATCGAGCATCATCAAGCGGATAAAGAGGATGCGGCTCAAATCGAGCAGATCGTCCGCAGCTTCGTTCGTCCGTTTGATCTCGGCAAGCCGCCGCTGTTGCGCGCTGGAGTCATCGAGCTGGAGCCGAACCTGCATATTCTCCTTTTCGACATGCACCATATGGTGTCCGACGGCATATCGATGGCGATTGTGATCGATGAGTTCTCGAGTTTCTACGCCGGGGAAGAACTGCCGCCACTGCGCATTCAATACAAGGATTATGCCGTTTGGCAGCAGTCGAAGGCCCACCGAGAGCGGATCGGGCGGCAAGAAGCGTACTGGCTGCAAACCTTCGAAGGCGAGCTGCCGACGGCGGACCTGCCGATGGACTACGAACGGTCTGCGGCTCGCAGCTACGAAGGCGCGCATCTGGAGTTCGACGTCGAAGCTTCTCTCTCTGCGCGGCTGCGCGAATTGGCGGCCGAGCGTGAAAGCACACTGTTCATGGTGCTGCTTGCGGCTTATACCGTGCTGCTGTCCAAGTACAGCGGGCAGGAGGACTTGGTCGTGGGCACCTCGGTGGCGGGAAGAACGAACGCCGATTTGGAACCGGTCATCGGGATGTTTGTCAATACGCTGGCGATCCGCAATCGTCCGTCGGGCGACAAAACGTTCTTGTCCTACCTGGAAGAAGTGAAGGAAACGGCTTTGGGTGCTTTCGAGAACCAGGATTATCCATTCGAGGAGCTCGTGGAGCGTTTGAATGTGAAGCGGGAGCCGGGCCGCTTCCCGCTGTTCGATGCCGTTTTCGACTTGCAAAATATCGAAGAACGAGACGCCGAGCTGGAAGGGGTCAGCCTGAAGACTTACAAGCTTGACCATTTGGAAGAAGCGAAGTTCGATCTGACGCTGTTTATGTATGAAAACAACGGGGCGCTGAGCGGGGGCTTCTTCTACGCCACCAAGCTGTTCAAAGAAGCGATGATCCGCACCTTGACCGAGGATTACCTGCGGGTACTGTCTCAAATTGCGGAAAATCCACAACTCGAGTTAAGCCGGATTGAATGTCATAAACCGGCGGCAGGCGCAAAGAGTGCTGTCGATACGATCGAATTCGCGTTCTAATCCTACAAGCGCGCCTCCGCCGTCAAGCGAAAGCGGCGCGCATCCCAAGGAAGACGGCGAACAACGTCCAAGCCCGTAAACGCGCAGGCCGAAAGCAAGCTTTTCGGACCTGCGCCGGGGCATGCGTTCACTTCATTTTTAGGGGAGGTACGAATGAAATCTTTATTTGAAAAGGAAGAACGGTACTGGAGCGGCAAGTTTGACGCCGATGACAGCCTGAGCTTCCTTCCCTACAGTCAATCCTCCAAATTATCTGCCGACGGGGAAGCTGCGGCCGAGCTGGGCTTGCTTCACCGTACTCTGCCGAGCGAACTCTCGGAGAGAATCATTTGCCTCGCCAACGGTTCGGATTTGGCTTTGTACATGATTGTTTTGGCAGGAGTAAAAAGCCTGCTGTTCAAATATACCGGGCGGGACCAAGTGCTGGTCGGCATGCCTTCTTATAGCGCAGACCCCGACGGGACTCCGCCGCCGCATGACATCTTGGTGATCAAGACGTCCGTAAGCCGCCAGACTACGCTGAAAACGCTGCTCGGGGGCATCAAAGCCTCCATCGGCGAGGCGCTGGAGCATCAGCACCTGCCTTTTCGGAAAATGGTGGAGCCGCTCCATCTGGACTATACGGGGGACGGCCTCCCGGTCGTCAACACCGTCGCATCCTTCGCCCCGATTCATCCGGGACCGCTAGGTAACCGGGTGGCGGCCGATACGGTTTTTCGCTTCGACCGCCAAAACCACTCCATCGAGCTGGAGATAAGCTTTGACGGGCAGCGGTACGAGCGGGCATTTGTGGAACAGGCGGCCGACCATCTTGTTCGGCTGCTGTCCGTGCTTTTATTTCAGCCGGATCTGGAGCTCGGACAAGCCGATGTGCTGTCCCCAGACGAGAGGGAGACGCTGCTGAAGCGATTTAATGACACCGAAACCGAGTTCGAGCGGGGGAAAACGATTCACGGCTTGTTCGAAGAGCAGGCGGAGCATTACCCGGACAACGTGGCCGCCGTCATGAACGAGCGGCAGCTGACCTACCGCGAGCTGAACGAGCGATCCAACCGCCTTGCGCGGAAGCTGCGGGAGACGGGAGTAGAAGCAGACCAGCTGGTAGCGATTCTGGCCGAACGCTCGCTCGATATGGTCGTCGGCATTCTGGCGATTCTCAAAGCGGGCGGAGCATACGTGCCTGTCGATCCCGACTACCCGGAGGAGCGCATCCGCTTCATGATCGAGGATTCGGGCGCGCCGTTATTGCTGATTCAAAAGCATTTGCACGAGAAGACCGACTTCGCAGGAACGCGCCTCGAATTGGACGATTTCGTTTGGGGTGACAGAGGGGCGGACTCCGCCGATGCGCTGGACGCTTCGAACCTGGAGCCGGCCAGCGGTCCGAATGATCTGGCTTATGTCATCTATACGTCAGGTACGACGGGCAAACCCAAAGGGGTCATGCTGGAGCATCGCGGTTTGGTCAGCTTGAAGCTGATGTTCGCGGACAGGCTGGGCATCACGGAGCATGACCGGATCGTTCAATTCGCCAGCCTGTCGTTCGACGCGTCCTGCTGGGAAGTGTTCAAAGCGCTCTATTTTGGCGCGGCTTTGTACATCCCGACGGCCGAGACGATTCTCGATAACCGCCTGTTCGAGAGTTATATGAACGAGCATGCGATTACGGCGGCGATTTTGCCTCCGACGTACAGCGCTTATTTGAACCCGGACCGTCTTCCCAGCTTAACGAAGCTCGTAACGGGAGGCTCGGCGGTATCGGCCGAATTCGTGCAGCAGTGGAAACCGAAGGTCCACTATTTCAATGCTTACGGCCCTACCGAAGCTTCGATTGTTACGACGCTTTGGGATGCGGATGAGGAGCAGCCGGAGCGCAGAGTCATTCCGATCGGGCGCCCGCTGGCCAATCACCGGATTTTTATTTTGGATGCCCACCTGCAGCTTGTGCCTCCGGGAGTGGACGGCGAGCTGTGCGTGGCAGGCGTGGGGCTTGCGAGAGGTTACCTGAACCATCCGGAGCTAACGGCAGAGAAGTTCGTGGAACATCCGTTTGCGCCGGGAGAACGCCTTTACCGGACGGGAGATCTCGCCCGCTGGCTGCCGGACGGCAACATCGAATACCGGGGGCGGATCGACCATCAGGTCAAAATCCGCGGCTACCGGATCGAAATCGGCGAGATCGAAGAGCAGCTGCTGAAGATCGCCGCCGTGCAAGAAGCCAAGGTGCTCGACCGCGACGACGCGAACGGCCAAAAGCAGCTTGTCGCTTATTACGTCGCGGAAACGAGGCTGGCGGCGCATGAACTCAAGGAGGAGCTCGCCAAGCAGCTTCCGGGGTATATGATTCCTTCGCACCTCGTGCAGCTTTTGCGGATGCCGCTGACCCCGAACGGGAAAATCGACCGCAAAGCGCTGCCCGCGCCGGAGGAAGCCGCGACCGGAGGAGCGGAATATGTCGCGCCGAGAACGCTGCTCGAAATGAAGATCGCCCGCGTCTGGCAGGATACGCTTGGCGTTCCGCAGGTCGGCGTAAAGGATAACTTTTTTGAGTTGGGTGGCAATTCGTTAAGTCTGATGAGGCTCGTTCAAGCCGTTTACGATGAAACGGGCATTGAGATACCGCTGAACCGCCAATTCCATAATGTAACAGTTGAAGCCATGGCTTTCGGAGAGGGGGATCTGGGCCTGGATAAAGGGGGGGACTCCTTCATTAAGCTGAATAAAGCAGGAGATCTGAACGTGTTCTGCTTCCCTCCGGGCAGCGGCTTCGGCATCGGTTACCGAGAGCTCGCAAGCAGGCTCGACGGCCGGTTCGTGCTCTACGGCATTGATTTTATCGACGATGCCGCCGATTACGAGGCCATGCTGAACCGTTATGTGGACGAGATCGTCCGCATCCAGCCGGAAGGACCTTACGTGCTGCTCGGCTACTGCTTCGGAGGCAACCTGACGTTCGAGGTAGCCAAAACGATGGAGAAAAGAGGGTATTCCGTAACGGACGTGCTCATGGTGGACTCGTGGATTAAGGACACGCTGACGCCTTCCGAAACGTCGGAGAAAGAGCTTGAAGAAACGCTTGCCGATTTCGACGAAGAAGAGAAGGAATTAATGAGCAACCCGCTCGTGCGGGAGCGGGTTCATCGGAAGGTCAAAGCGACCTTGGCGTACGAAGCGCAGCTTATTAATTCCGGCACGATCCCGGCCCGGATTTACGAACTGATTGCGAAGGACAGCGAAGCGTTCCGCCTGGAGCACCAATTGCCTTCCTGGCGGGGGGCAACGACGCAAGCTTACGCCGATTACCGGCTGGAGGGCGCGCACGAGGAATTGCTGGAACTCGCGCGCGTGGAAGAAACGGCCGCCGTCATCCGGGACATCTTAGAGCAAGTCAAGCGGCAGATCGAAGCGGAGGCCGGGGTACTGCATGGAAGCTGACCGCCAGCCGTCTGTTCTAGAACAAGGCACAGCGGCGCCTTCCAAGCGCCAAACCGCTTACGCCGCCTGGAAAGCGTTCCGCTGGCTGATGTCCTATGTAAGCCGTCACAAAGGCTGGATGATCGTCGGTATCTTGTCCGCAATTGCCGCCGCTGTTATTGAGATATGGACGGGAAGTTTGATCGAGCAGCTGACCACCCAGGCCGAGAAGGGGGCGGGGCCAATCGTTCTGCAAATCGTGTACACGGTCTTTGTGGTCATCTTGATCGGTGTGCCGGCGAAGTATTTCATGAGCTTCGGCGTGGAGCGAAGCAGCGCCTCTGCGGTGCAGGATATCCGCAACCATGTCATGCGTCATATCGGCAAACTCCCGGTCTCCTATTTGGAAAAGCAGCACTCCGGCGACGTGTTGTCGCGGATCAACAACGACCTGCAGCTCATCCAGCAGTTTATGATTCGGGACCTCGCCCAGTGGTTTTATCATCCGCTATTGTTCATCGGCTGTTTCGCTTATTTGATCTACCTCCAATGGGAGCTGATGCTGTACAGCCTGCTGTTATTTCCTGTAGCGCTGCTGGTTTCCCAATGGATCGGCAAGCAGTTGGAGCGGTTGACGGAGGAAGCCCAGGCGAACATGGGCCGAATGAACGTCAACCTCCAGGATACGCTTGGGGGTATGCCTATTGTAAAAAGCTACCTGCTATCCGGCATGTTATCTCGCTCCTACCAAGCGCTGCTGCAATTGACGGCCCAAAAAAAGCTGGCTGTGAAAAAGCGGGAAGCCTGGGTCAACCCGCTGCTTTCCACGCTGATGATCAGCCCGATCATTTTCGCCGTCAGTTACGGAAGCTATTTGATCTACAAAGGGCAGCTAGGCGCGGGAGAGCTGATCGCCTTCCTGTACTTGCTGAATCTGTGTCTGGAGCCGCTGGAGCATATTCCCGAGCTCATCACGCGGACGTTCGAAATGGCCGGTGCCCTGAGAAGGGTCTCCGAAATCGTCGAGCAGCCGACCGAAACGGAAAATGGCCGTTCGCTTCCGAAAGCGAGCGCCGCCCCCATCGAGTTTCAGAACGTAACCTTCGGGTATGAGGAGAGCTCCCCGATCCTGCGGAATGTTAGCTTCTCGGTGCCGGAAGGGAAGACGATCGCGCTTGTCGGAGCGAGCGGCGGAGGGAAGAGCACGGTGTTTAAGCTTGTATGCGGCTTTTATCCGCTTCCGGAGGACCAGGGCGAGATCCGCGTGTTCGGCAGCCTGATCCACGGCGCCGATCCGGAGCAGCTTCGGTCGCATTTTTCCGTGGTAACCCAGGATTCATATTTGTTTAGCGGCACGATCGCCGAAAATATCGGCTACGGGCGGGAAGAAGCGTCGATGGACGAGATTATCGAAGCCGCCAAAGCCGCTCAGGCGCATTCCTTCATTATGCAGCTTCCCGGCGGCTACCAGACGTATGTCGGAGAGCGCGGAGGCTTTTTGTCCGGCGGGCAGCGCCAGCGCATTGCAATGGCCCGGGCTTTTCTGAAGGATGCTCCCGTTCTGCTGCTAGACGAGCCAACGTCGGCTCTTGATCCGGAGTCGGAAAGCGCGGTTCAGGAAGCGCTCAACGTGTTGATGAAGCAGAGAACGATGATGGTTATTGCCCACCGGCTTTCTACGGTACAAAACGCCGACGAAATTTGGGTCATGGAACAAGGAAATATTGTGGAAAAGGGCACTCATGAACAATTGCTGGAGATGAAGGGACTGTACGCCCAGTCGTACTACCAGGAATTTACCGAGTCTGCCGAACGCAGGGAGGTGGCGTACACATGAAAAAGGGCGGATGGCTCTCGCAAGTGAAAGAACTCGGCTACTTGCTGACGTTTATGAACCGCAAGCGCAAAACCCAGTACGCCATTGGTCTGGCCGTGACAGCGCTCACCCAGACATTGTTCCTAATCGCCTTCAGCTTGGTCGTACATTACTTGGTTGATTTCGCCGTGTCCCGAGATACGTCCCTGATGGTGGAAGCCTTTATTATTTTGGGCGCGGTCCTGTTCCTGGAAAATATAATTTCTCCCTGGTTCATTTACTTATACCAGCGCAGTGTCGAGCTGACTGTGCTGAATATCCGCGAACGTCTTTATGACAAGCTGTGCCGGGTGCGGCCGAGATTCCTGGAGCAGACGCACCATGGGGACTTGCTGTCGCGGGTGAACAACGACGTAACGACCGTTGAGTTTACATTCTCGCAGGTTTACTTCGTTTTGCTGCTTCAAGTTGTCTTTTGCATCGGCTCCATTGTCTCCATGGTGTTGATCGATTGGCGGTTTGCCGGCGTATCCTTCGTCATTCTGCTGCTGTCCTCCGTGGTCAGCCTGAAATTTGCGCGAGATATTCGGGTCTTGTCCGAACAAGGCTTGCAAATGCTCGGTAAAATGACCGAAAAATTCAAAGATTTTATGGGCGGCATTCAAATTGTGAAGCTGTTCCGCATCCGCACGATTTACGGCCAGTACGAGGCGTTGAACGAACAAATGACGCAGACGCTTCGGCAAACCGCGCAGAAGAACGGCATGCAGGCTGCGGCGAACCATTTTATCAGCTACGTCACGTTCTGCGGCATCATCGTCATCGGCAGTCTTCTTTATGCCTACGGACTGATGGGAATGGGAAGCGTCGCCGCCCTGGCGGTTCTGCAAGTGAATCTGACGCACGCCTTGTTGAACTTGGGGATGGTTCTGTCGATGACCCAAAATTCGCTCGCGGGCGCTCACCGGATTCAAGAGGTACTAAGAGAGGAAGAGGAACCGGAGCGTTTGGGATCTCCTCACAGCGAGCTCGTATCGGAGGCTGCGGTGGAGTTTCGCGATGTGGAATTTTCCTATCAGGCGGATAAAAAGGTGCTTGTCGACATGTCCATGCAGGTGTTTCCCGGCCAGGTCGCCGCTATCGTAGGGGCCAGCGGCAGCGGCAAAAGTACGCTGATCAAGCTGCTGCTCGGCTTTTATCCTGTGGACAGCGGAGAAATCCTGCTCCAAGGCAAACCGTTCGGCCATTACACGCTGGACGAAATCCGCAGGCAGATTGCATACGTTCCGCAAGAGCCGTTCTTGTTTACCGGCACGATTGAGGAAAACATCCGCTACGGCAACCCGGATGCAACGGATGAAGAAGTGATCGAAGCGGCCAAAGCGGCGTACGCTCACCATTTCATTCAGGAACTTCCTGAACAGTATAAAACGCCGGTGGGAGAGAGAGGAGCGTCGTTGTCGGGCGGACAAAGGCAGCGAATTGCGATCGCCCGGGCGATTCTCAAAAACGCCCCGATTCTGCTGCTGGACGAAGCGACTTCCGCGCTGGATAACGAATCCCAGCATTGGGTACAGCAGGCCCTGAACGTATTGACGAAGGGGCGCACCACCATTCTGATCGCCCACCGTCTCAGCACCGTGGAACATGCGGATTTGATTACCGTCATGAACCAAGGGACGGTCGTCGAGCGGGGCCGCCATCAGGACCTGCTGGCGCTCGGGGGTTATTACGCCCGGCTGTACGGCTAGACCCGCTTTACGGCGGGCGGCTTCCTGCTTGCGAATGCGACAGAGTCTTTTAGTAATCCAAGGGTATGACTTTATAACCGGTAGTTACCAGAAAACGTAGACACGAAAAAGGGGGAAGAGTCCGAAGGAGCCGTTCCGGGAATGGCCTGCGCGGTTCTTCTTAAGAGTGACTAAGTGACATCTAGGTACAAAGCCTATCTATAAAGAATCTGTAAACCGGGAGTGTGTCGATGTGAGAGAGAATACCAACGAGCAATATGGATTAACGCAAGCCCAGCGCCGAATATGGTTCATGGAAATTATGAATCCGGGAACGTCCATCACGATGCTTTCCGCGACCTACCAGATTACGGGCGAGATCGACATACAGCTTCTGGAGCAAGCGGCGGCAGAGATCGTCAAAACCTATGACGCTTTCCGAATCCGCATTAGCGGGGATTTGCAAAATCCAACGCAGTGGTTCGAAGAGCCGGAGAATGTCCAAGCTAGGATAAGCCGCCTCGAAATAGGCACAACCGAACAATTCTATGCTTGGGTGAAAGAAGTAAGTGAAAAACCGGCCAGCGTGTTCGACGAACACCTCTACCAATTTACGATTATCCATTTTGCGAACGGCCAAGTATGGCTCAATTTGACGGTAAATCATATTATCGCCGACGGCTTGTCCGTCAATGCTTTGCTGCATGCGGTGATGGAAAAATACCTGGAACTGCGCAAAGGCATCTCCAGCAGTTACCAGGCCCCTTCCTATCTGGATTATATTTCCGCGGAGCGTGAATATGAACAATCGCAGCGTTATCAAAAAGGCAAGGAATACTGGCTGACGAAGTACAACACTTTGCCTGAAACGACCGGCATTAAATCGTATCCGCCACTCTCGATCGGCAGCGAATCCAATAAACTGGCCATCACTTTGGACGGTTCCCGGTATGAACGCATTCTGGCCTTCAGCGAACAATATCAGGTCAGCTTATATACGTTATTTCTGTCCGCCATGTACGCCTTATTGTACAAGCTGACCGACAGCACCGATGTTCCGGTCGGCACGGTTTTCGCCAATCGCACCAGCAAGAAGGAAAAAGAAACGATCGGCATGTTCGTCAGCACCGTGGCTACGCGGATTCGTCTGAATCCAGACGGGCACGTGCTTTCCTTGATCCAAACGGTTTCCAAGGAAAATACGGCGGATCTGCGGTATCAGAAATACCCTTATAACCAATTGATCCAGGATTTACGCGAACAACACGGCCGCAACGATCTTTCGGGGCTGTTCCGCACGTCTCTGGAATATCTGCCTGTGAAAATCGTGGAGTACGAAGAAATCAAGGTACGCGGGGAGGCTCACTTCGCTAGGCACGAGATGGACGATTTGCTGCTGCGCTTCGACCATATGCTGAATGAAGGCCATGTAATTCTCCATGCTTCCTATCGTACCGGCCTGTTCGAGACGGCCGAGATTGATCGGATTATGGAACAGTATGTAACCGTTCTGGACCAGTTTCTTCAGACTCCCGAACTGCCGGTACGCGAGATTTCTCTGCTGAGCGATGAGGAGAGACACCGCATTCTCAACGTTTTTAACCCGCCGGTGGCAGGGCTGAGCGAGGGAGAAGCGTTTCATCGGTATGTTGAAAAGTTTGCCCGGGAAATTCCGGATCATCCGGCAGTCGTCTACATGGACAAACAGCTGACCTACGGCGAATTGAACGAACGCGCCGAGCGGCTGGCTTCTCTCCTTCGCGAACAGGGCGTGGGAAGGGAGACGATTACGGGGATCTGGGCGGAGCGTTCGGTGGAACTGCTGGTCGGGGTGCTCGCCGTTTGGAAAGCCGGCGGAGCCTATGTACCGCTGGACCCCGATTATCCGGCGGAGCGGATTGAGTACATGCTCAGCGATAGCGATGCATCGGTGCTGCTTACGCAGCGTCATCTGTTGGAGCGGGCCGGAGGTTGGTTGGCCGATGACCGGCTGAAGCTTCAAGCTGTCTATGCCATGGACGATGAACAGATTTATAACGGGGATGCCTTAGCCGTGGAATTTGAATCTGCCGGCAGCGCCCCGCAAGACTTGGCTTATGTGATTTACACCTCGGGTACGACGGGACGCCCGAAAGGCGTCATGATCGAGCACGGTAGTCTCGTGAATACGGCGGATGCGTACCGTCGCGAGTACCGGTTGGATCAGTTTCCGGTGCGGCTGCTGCAGCTGGCCAGCTTCTCGTTTGACGTGTTCGTCGGAGACATCGCGCGGACGCTGTATAACGGAGGCACGATGGTGATTGTGCCGAAGGATGACCGGATTGATCCGAACCTCTTATACGGCTGGATTCGGGACCAAAACATTACGGTATTCGAATCGACGCCTGCGCTCATCCTGCCGTTCATGCAGCATATTTATGAAGAAGGGCTGGACGTTAGCTCCATGCAGTTGCTGATTACCAGCTCGGATGCTTGCAGTGTCACCGATTACCGATTGCTGCAGGAAAGATTCGGAGGACAATTCCGCATCATCAACAGCTATGGCGTTACCGAAGCGGCCATTGACAGCAGCTTTTACGGTGAGCCGCTGGATAAGCTGCCGCCGTCGGGTCATGTGCCGATCGGCAAAGCTTGGCTGAACGCCCGGTTTTACATTGTCGATGCCGCGTTAAAGCCGGTTCCTGTAGGGGTTCCGGGCGAGCTTGTCATCGGCGGCGCCGGGGTGGCGCGCGGGTACTGGAACCGTCCGGACCTAACCGCCGAGAAGTTTGCGGACAGCCCGTTTGTGCCGGGCGAACGTCTGTACCGGACAGGCGATTTGGCCCGCTGGCTGGAAGACGGCAACGTCGACTTCATCGGCCGGATCGACTATCAGGTGAAAATTCGCGGGTTCCGGATCGAACTCGGCGAAATTGAAACGGCCCTGCTGCGTTTCCCGGGCGTCAAGCAGGCTGTGGTGACCGACCGTACGGATGAGCAGGGGCAAAAGTATTTGTGCGGCTACGTGGCGGCGGATGCTTCCTTGCAGCTGAGCGATCTGCTGTCCCAATTGAAGCAAGAGCTGCCGGCCCATATGGTCCCGGCCCGGCTGGTGTCTCTTGATAAGCTTCCGCTCACGCCGAACGGCAAAATTGACCGTAAAGCGCTGCCTGAACCGACCGGAGAGGTAGAAGCAGGCCGTGAGTATGTGGCTCCTCGCACAACGCTGGAAACAAGACTTGCTCTCATTTGGCAGCAGGTGCTGGGTATTGCGCGAGTTGGAGTCCAAGACGATTTCTTTGACTTGGGTGGTCATTCCTTGCGGGCCTCCACGCTTGTTTCCAAGATTCGGAAAGAGCTGCAAGTCGAGGTTCCGCTGCGGGAAGTTTTCCGCTACACCACGATCGAACAGCTGGCCCAAAGAATCGGCGGTTTAAGGCAGCAGGAGACGTATGAGATTACAAAGGCGGCTGAGGCCGAGTACTATCCGGTTTCATCCGAGCAAAAGCGTCTGTACGTCCTGCGCCAGCTTGACGGGGCCGAGCGCAGCTACAATATGTCGGCGGCGCTTCTTCTCGAAGGCAAGCTGGACCGCACGCGCGTCGAGCACGCGTTCCGGGCGCTGATTCAGCGCCATGAGACGCTGCGTACCGGGATCGAGCAGGTTCAAGGCGAGCTTGTCCAGCGCATCTATGACGAGGTGGAGTTTGCTGTCGATTATTTCCAGGCGAGCGAGCGGGAAGTGGACCAAGTGGTGGAAGCTTACTATCGCCCGTTTGATCTGACCAAGCCGCCACTTCTCCGCATCGGCCTGATCGAAGTCGCCGAGGATCGCCACATTCTGCTGTTCGATATGCACCATATCGTCTCGGACGGCATTTCGACAGTGCTGCTCTTCGACGAGTTCAGCCGCCTGTATCGGGGCGAGGAGCTGGCCCCGCTGCGCATTCAATACAAAGATTATGCCGTTTGGCAGCATTCCGAAGCCTACGGGCAGATGCTTCAGCCGCAGAAGGAGTACTGGCTGGAACAGCTATCGGGCGAGCTGCCGGTCTTGGAGCTGCCGACGGACTTCCCGCGGCCTGCGGTGCAAAGCTTTGACGGCCGGACCGTGAAGTTTTATATCGGGAAAGAGCGGACGGAGAAGCTGAAGGAACTGGCGGCACGGACGGGGACTACCCTGTACATGGTGCTGCTGTCGGCTTACTCCATCCTTATGCATAAATATTCGGGTCAGGAAGATCTGATCGTGGGAACGCCGATTGCCGGAAGAAATCACGGCGACGTTCAGCCGCTGATCGGGATGTTCGTCAATACCCTGGCCATCCGCAGTTATCCGGCTGCCGGTAAGACGTTCCTTGACTACTTGAAGGAAATCAAGGAGACGACGCTGGGCGCTTTTGAACATCAGAATTATCCGTTT
>NZ_JAIVEM010000143.1 GCF_020404765.1 Paenibacillus sp. BJ-4 | reverse complement strand
GGCTTATCGCTGGTTTTTGGGGCTGGGTTTAACCGATAAAGTTCCGGACCATACGACCATCAGCTGGAATCGCCGGACCCGTTTTAAGGACACCACGATCTTTCAGGATATTTTCGATGAAATTGTCCTGCAGGCGATCTCACACCGGATGGTGGGCGGACGCGTTCTGGTGACCGATTCGACGCACGTGAAAGCGAATAATCCTGAAGCATTTATAGACCAGCCCCAGCGATTCGCTTTCAAATGGGGATTTTTGACGGTAGAATTAGGGTCCATCGTATTCTCACTAGCTTTAACAGTATTTGACCAGTAATAAGAGACTGCAAGGAAATCGCCTGTATTGTTCCGAAGCAATTCTTTCTCTGATTCCGTAATTTCCAGCTGGATGTCATGGCCTTCGAAATACGTCAATGCATATTCTGGATACTCTCCTCGAATCAGAACATCGCTGTAGAAATATTGCATTCGATTTCGTCTGAAATTCAGTTCGACATCTGCAGGTTCGCATGAATAAGGGGCGGTTAACGTATCGGCCAACATCATTCCCATTTGAAGGGATGGATTTAGCTTGTGGCCAAACTCAGTAATCTTTGCAGAAGCAACGAATTGGTGATGAACCGCTTGAAACTGAGACTGCTCGTAATGATCAACTTTATCTTTCAGTATGCCAAGGGAGGCAAATGCCTCTTTGTGGACAAGGTTAATTTGATTGATAATGATCCAATATTTAACGGTTTGGTGATATCTTTGCAGGACGGTTTGCCCATACTTCACGAAGAAATCAATCAGTTTCGGGCTTGTCCAACCGCCATATTGCTCAATCAAATTTAAAGGCATTTCATAATGGAAAATCGTGACGATCGCTCAATATTTTTTTACTCAAATAATCGATCATAGAAGGCCAAACCCTGCTCGTTTGGAACGGTATCATCTCCATTCGGAAAAATCCTGCTCCAAGAAATAGACAACCGCAATGTTTTTACATGCATGTCTGCTAACGCATCGATATACTCACGGTATCTTTCGTAGAAATGCACCCCCTTGGCGTTTAGGGTAATAGTAATTTCCTTGATGATATTTTTCATAAGTCATGGAATCCATATCGTTAAAATGCAAATCCGTGGGCGTGGCATCAGGTATAAAAGGCTGAATGTCCGCCGTGCTTAGACCTCTTCCATCTTTGTTGTATGCACCTTCTGCTTGGTTAGCAGCTATGGCACCCCCCCATAAAAAGTCTTCCTTTATTTTACTCATGTACCGTTCCTCCTATTAAAATCTACTCCAGCTAGTTCTCCTCTTCCGCAGAACTAATTTTACTGGCTTTCGGCTTGAGGTCTGTAGAACCCCCGGAATGACTTGGTGGCTGATTCTTACTGGAGCTACCATCAAAGAACTTGGCAGGGACCATCCGTTCTCGATGCACACGTAAATCAAAAATATCAAAACGATTATAATAACCTGATATATCCTGGAATTGCTTTTGCTCAATACATTCATCTAGATCGATCGTGCAAAATAAAAGCCCCTCTTCCTTGCGCATGACTTCGCTTACTACATTTCCATGGGGACCCATAACAAACGAAACGCCGCGTGCCGTGCCTTCGAGAATATCCTCGGCATCACTGCCCAAGCAAGAAAGTTTGGTCTTGGCTGTTGAATCATATATTGACGAAACTACGAGGTTAAACACCTTTCCTTCAAACGAATGCGCTCCAGCCCAAATACGAATTGCGCTTTCCAAATCATAATCCAGACCCATAGACGGATCCTGTGTTGGCCATAAAGGTGGATACGTTGAAATATGCAGTTCTTCACGTTCAGCAATAAGGGCGAAACGGGCTAGCGGATTCGTGTTTTCACCACAGATCAACGTACCGATCCGGCCGATTTCTGTGTCAGTTACACGCAGTCCATCACCATCACCAGGAGCCCACACTAGTTTTTCGTAAAACGTTGGCATGATTTTTCGATGATGATTAAGAATAACTCCATCACTTCCGATTAAAACATTGGAGTTCCAGATACAGCCCACGCTGGCACGACTCAATTCGCTGAACCCAAACGATACATGAATACCGTTCGTTTTCGCAGCCTGCATGAGTTGCTCTACTTCTGGACCATCCGCATAGATGGAGTTTTTGACCATTTCCGTGAACAGCTTGTGATTGTAGATAGGTGCTCGCACAGCAGCCCACACCGGGAATCCGGGCAAAAAGGATTCAGGAAAAGCAATAAGCTGGGCACCGCCTTTGGCTGCTTCCTGAATAGCCGCTATGGCTTTCTCCAAGGTTGCCTGTTTGTCTAAAAACACCGGAGCCGAATGGGCTGCTGCTACAGTAATGTTTCGAGTCATTGTCTCATTCCCTCTTTGTATGATAATCATCGGCTTTCGCCAATGGCATTACCAACCCAATTACAAGTCACTACATTGCTCAACAAAAATCATTACTCTGGATACCTGATTGCGTCTTGGCGTAAAAGGTTGGTTCATGCCTTTGGTATCAGTGGCTCGCGTCATGATGCAAAACTCACCTACGGATTTTGGCTTCCATCGAAAATTGAAGCGCTGCCATTCCATGTTAGATCTGGTCTCTACATTTGCTTTTTGCCAGGTTTCACCGCCATCAATAGATACTTCTACCTCGGCAACCGCAGCTTCGGCCCATGCCCATCCCCAAATCATGCACTCTTCAGGCTTGATCGTTTGACCATTTTGAGGATGCACCACAATCGAATTGGGATGGATCCCCCATACCGGCGACTCTTTCAATTCGCCATCAACCATTTCGCGATCCATGTAATATTTGGTGGTGAATGCACTGGAACTTCGGGCCTTGGAAACGATCAAATCCGTCAGCCATTTCGTTGAGTTAGTCCCGTAATAACCTGGAACGACAAGCCGAACGGGTCCACCGCGTTCCACCGTAATGGGCTCATTATTTATGGCCAGGGCTATCAACACATTAGGATCTAATGCTTTATCCAATGGAAGATCTTTTTCATAACCGGAATAATGAACGTTGTTATACACCCCTTCGTCAATTCCTCTCGAAATGACATAGACTGCTTCGCTCGTGATATTGACCTTTTGCAGTACATCCGCAAGTTTAACGCCGGTCCACACTACATTTCCGATTCTTCTTTGAGGTACTTTTGGGTTTAACGGACTTCCCGCGCACTCATGAAACGCCGTCACAGTTGTTTGCGGCAAGGCTTGTAAGTCGGCAAGACTAAATCGCATTGGATGTTCCACAAGTCCGGTTATGTTTAGCACCCATTGACTAGAATCGGCAATGTCAGGGATACCTAGGTGCCAAACTTTAAACAGATCACGTTCATCTGTGATCCGATTCTCATGAACCCGAGGATCGCGGTTTTGAACCAAACCAAATCCGAAAAACTTCATTTTGAGATCGCTATTTGAGGAATTTACCATAGAGACGCACCACCGGTATTGTGACATATAATGCTACTTTTCTGTTTCATAACTTCCTCCTTGATCATCATCACCAAATGTCAGAATGGCCATATAATATCGAAAGCATTCCCCCTCACGCATCGTACGAGAAGCCAGTTTTACAACGTATTATTAAGAATATTACTATGATTCACAAAATGTAATCCGTTACATTTTGTGATAAAAAAAATTATTTGTTTAATAATTAAAGGTATTAACCATCTATAAAATGAAATGTAACGGATTACATTTATAATATAAGTTAGCCTCTACAAGAAGTCAATACTATGATTGTTACTTGTGAAGATCTGATTTTTTATTTCATGTTTATTTGATATCACACAGAAAACTACAACAGAAAACCTACTTAAACATTTAACATTGCTAATGGTTTAAGCAGGTTTCTCTCTTGATTATTTCATGCCTATTGTAGATCCTCTAGCTATAACTTCATGTTGGTGCATGAGATTATCATATTTCTTATGACTATTTGTCATATTATGGATCAGCAACTCCATTGCACTATAACCTATTTCATATTTGGGTTGATGGATCGTCGTAAGCGGAGGTACCGACATTAGAGCTTCTCTTGTATTATCGAACCCTATAACGGCGATCTCATCCGGTATGGAATAACCGTGTTGCTTAATCGCATTGATACATCCTACTCCGAGAATATCATTCAAACAAAATATGGCTGTCGGAGGATCTTTGATCAGAAGGAGCTCATCTGTTAATCTCATCCCATCCATGTACTCACCACTACCGTACTTCATTAAATCAGGCCTGAAAGGGATCCCACTACTTTTTAAAGCTCGCTTGTATCCTTCTTCTCTGCGTAGAGTTGAAGATTCGGATAAGGTATCATTGTCACCAATTAATGCTATATGTTGATGTCCTAATTCTATCAAGTGGTTTACTGCATCAAAAGCTGCTTTTTCATCGTCAATGGATACTGAACATGTATAGGGAGCCTTCTTATACTCGCAGCATTGAACTATGTTGTATTTTTTGCTTATCTCACTTAGTTCTACTTCGCTAAGAGCGGTACTGAACGTAATTGCGCCATCAGCGAGTCGATTCTTTAACATTTGGATGAGTTCTTGCTCTTTATTCCAATTATATGAAGTAGGACAAACCAATACGTAATATCCATGTTCTTTTGCGCAAATCTCTATTCCTTTGACAACATCAGCAAGTATTGGTTTTTCTAAAGCAGATGTTATTACTAATACCTTCTTTGTTTCCGATCTCCTCAAATCCCGGCCTAATAGGTTCGGCTGGTAATCGAACTTTTGAATCACATCCAGTACCTTCATACGAGTAACTTCTTTAACTTTGGGGCTATCGTTTAAAACCCTGGAAACTGTAGCTACAGATACGCCTGCTAAACGTGCGACTTCCTGTATGTTCATATCTTTCCTCATTACTGATCCTTCCTTATTTGTTTTGTTATTCCACCAGGCGTACAGGGCTTGATTACACATAATATTCGATCATCTCAAATGAATGATCTGATGATAATTTTTACGCTGTCAAGTTACTTCTTCTGCTCTGAAAAGGCAGATTCACAGAAAGTACTTAGAAAATTCTGATATTGAGTACCTTGATCTATAAGAAAAAGGTCAATCTCCATTATAATCGTTATGTACGAAGCTAACCATGATAAAAGAGTGAATTTTCCACTCATCTTAATAAGATGTGATAATAGTCTTTTCCCATTATTAATTATATTAGTTTTAGAGTCTGAAGGTCGAACAAAAAAAGCCACTCAGTTCTTTGTAGGGCAGTGAATTTGGAACAACTTATCGGCAGTGTAGTACCGGTTCCGGATTAAGGGTCAGTATGGGCCGGCTTGAACAAGTTCATCTGATCGTAAAAACGAAACGTCTTGACAGACATGTGTCTGATCTTCAAGAAATCGCTGATTTTGAACATGGATGCACTCATCAAAAGCTAATATTGCGTTTCTGCCCGCTTCTTCCAAAGTATAATTTTCCAGTTAAAGTGAGAGTCAAACAGGCGGCGAAAAAGAAAACCTGTCGGATGTACGTTGAAGCAAAACCAGTTGGTAGTTTAAGCAGAATAGTCTCCTCATACTTAGCATGTCGTAATTGTGTGTATATCCGTACCAAAAATAATTCGTGAGAGAATTGATATGATCATCAACATGCAAGCTACCTGAAGAAAAGAATTCGTAAAGAAATTTCTTTTCTTCTAATTGTTCTTTTGACTCTGTTGAGGCAATTGATCCCTCCTGTTTCAATAGTCGCCACCTTAGAATAGTATTTTCGGTTACACTTACAGATTGAATTTTAACAGTTTGTGGGGCATCCGAAAACTGCTCTTTAATTAAGCCCTAAATAAATAGTATACTAATAATCATTCAGAAGATCGGTTTTTTGAATAGACGTTTATTCATTTTGCTTTAATCTTCTCTTTATTATAATCCTATTTTCTCTATTTATCGGATTCAACTGTAGTATGATTTATTTGACTATAGCTAGGGGGAATATCAGGAGTTTAAAAGAGACGTAGCCTTACTAAATCACGAAGACTGCTCGTCGTCTATTTTCGGCCGAGTAGTTTTTTTATTCCTTAGCTCTTAATTGTTACATTCGATCGGACTTTTAGAGTTTATTTCTCAAGTGTATTTCAATGTTAGTGCTTTGAAATTATATGAATTTACTTACATATTGAAGAAACTCCTCAATTTCACCTAAAGAATAATTGTGGCGTCAGCTCGGGACAAGAGCTTGTTCCCATAAAACAAAAACAGCCGCTAATTTTGCTGACTTTGAATGCGACTATGTTCTTGTCCTCCGATAATTATTGTAGGAATTATCGGATTTGATAAGCACCGAGGTGGCTCATTTATTCGAGTTGACGACAATTCATTACCCCTGTTGATCAGCAAGCAAAAAATGCATTCATTATCATACAAAACATGCTGAATTCTACAAACAAAGAGTTGATTACTCTCAAATATAAATAATTGAACGACAATAAACATGAATCCTATGTTATCATGCCTAGACTCGGATCACTCTTACTTCATGGTTGTTTAGCTTGCAGCACAGACAGATGATAGCTTTATTGAAACGGCACGTACAAGGTATATCAAGCGGCGAAGTGTATATCGTACGTTACTTAGCTGCGGAACCTTGTGCCAGCGGTTAAAAAGACTGAAGATATGGAAGACAACAGGGACGTTTCTTATTGTATCAATGTATGAAATCTTCAATTCGCCTATCCGCTTCTCAATACTTCCGATGATGATCGTGAGATTATAGATCGTTCACTTTCTGCCGTGAACGATCAAGCCTGTGATTTAAGGGATGTTCCTATGATAGTCGCTGCTCGTTCGTGAAATGATTCAATCACCCGGATTGATTCCTCGGGAATGAGATAATATTCTTGTCAAAATCGGAAATGGGATAAAGTTCTTGTCAAAATCGGAAATGGGATAAAGTTCTTGTCATTTGGTTTTGACAAGAACTTTATCCCATAAAATAAAAAAACCGCGATTTTCGCAGCAATTAATGAGATAATGTTCCTATCACCCGACAACAAGTTTATCCCTTACTAAGTCCTGATACAATCAGGACTTCAGGCTGTCGAGAAAGTCTCGACAGCTTTTTTTATGTTGATTTTGTTTAAGACGACACCGCGTTAATGTTGTATAATATAGGTAACTATTGTATAGAACGGACG
>NZ_JAIVEM010000179.1 GCF_020404765.1 Paenibacillus sp. BJ-4 | reverse complement strand
GGAACTTACAGAAGAAAAATTCGCAGCAAACCCATTCGCACCGGGTGAAAGGATGTACAGGACAGGTGACCTGGCAAGGTGGCTGCCTGACGGCAACCTAGAATATCTGGGCAGGATCGACCATCAGGTAAAGATAAGAGGCTACAGGATAGAACTGGGTGAAATAGAGAACCGGTTATTAAAGCATGAAGCAATAAAAGAAGCGGTGGTATTGGACAAAGAAGGAGCTGACGGAAATAAGTATCTTTGTGGATACGTCGTACCGGATCAAGAAATAACCGTACAGGGGATGAGGGAACACTTGTCAAAAGAGCTCCCGGACTACATGATCCCTTCCTACTTTGTGCGGATGGAAAAGCTGCCATTGACCCCTAATGGAAAAATAGACAGGAAAGCATTGCCTGTGCTCGATAGCAATGTTAATACCGGCGTAGAATACGTAGTACCTTCGGGAGAAATAGAGGAGAAACTTGCGCTGTTGTGGCGGGATATCCTTGGAATAGAGAAGGTAGGAAGAAATGATAACTTTTTTATGCTTGGGGGACACTCGTTAAAGGCAACAAGCCTTGTAGCAAGAATTCACAAAGAGTTCAATATAGACATACCTCTTAAGGAAATATTCAAGACACCAACCATCTTAGAAATTGCCAGATATATTAAAGACTCAAAGGAGAGCCTATATCAGTCAATCCAACCGGCAGGAGAAATGGAATACTACCCTATGTCATCTGCACAAAGAAGGCTGTATATACTAAACCAGCTTGAAGGGGCAGGGACAGCATACAACATGCCTGGTATTATGCTGCTGGAAGGAAGCATTGATACAGCGCGTTTCCAGGAAGTCTTCAGGCAGTTGGTAAAAAGGCATGAGACTCTTAGAACATCGTTCCACATGATCGATGGTAACCCGGTCCAGAAGGTTCATGACCATGTGGAATTCAGCGTGATGTACTTTGAAACTAACGAAGAAAAAGCCGCAGAGTATGCTGGGGAATTTGCCAGACCTTTTGATCTTGGCAAGGCTCCTCTGCTAAGGGTAGAGCTTGTAAAAACGGGAGAAGACAGGCATCTTATGATGTTTGATATGCATCACATTATATCCGATGGTGTCTCCATGGACATACTGATTCGTGAGTTTATGGATCTTTATGAAGGAAACAACCCTCCAGCACTTCGGATACAGTACAAGGACTACGCTGTATGGCAGAATAAACTGTTTGATGAGGGCGGAATTAGCAGCCAGGAGGAATACTGGCTCCAAGCATTCCAGGGAGAAATACCTGTACTGAATATGCCGCTAGACTATCCAAGGCCTGTAATACAAAGCTTTGAAGGGGATTTTTTTAGCTTTGAAGCAGGCAGTGAGCTTACGAATAAATTAAACAAGCTTGCAAGGGATAATGGGGCTACGCTTTACATGACACTGCTCGCGGCATACAACATATTGCTGTCTAAGCACACCGGACAGGAAGACATAATCGTTGGAAGCCCTATAGCCGGAAGGCCACATTCAGACCTGCAGGATATCCTTGGTATGTTTGTAAATACCTTGGCTATGAGAAATTACCCCAAGGGAGATAGTACCTTTGTAGAATTCTTGAATGAAGTAAGAGAAAACGCTCTAAGGGCTTATGACAATCAGGATTACCAATTTGAAGAACTGGTTGAGAAGCTTAACTTGAAGAGGGACATGAGCAGAAACCCACTGTTTGATACTATGTTTACCATGCAAAATGCCTCTAAGGTAGAATTTGCAGTACCTGGTATAAGCTTCAGACCTTTTAATAACGGGCTAGAGTATAGAATATCAAAATTTGACCTATCCATTGATGCAATAGAGCGTGAAGATGGTATGGCTTTTAGCTTTGAATATTGTACTCGGCTTTTCAAAAAAGAGACTATAAAAAGGTTGGCGGCTCATTACCTTAACGTGTTGGAAGAGATAACCGCAAATCCGTTTAAAAGGTTGTCGGAAATAAATATGTTGTCCCAGGAGGAAAAACAGCAAATAATCTATGGCTTCAATGATACAAAAGTAGAATATCCTAAGGATAAGACCATACAAGAGCTATTTGAAGAACAAGTGGAAAAGACGCCTGATAACATAGCAGTAGTATTTGAAGATAAATACTTGACTTACGGAGAACTTAATGAAAAGGCCAATCAACTGGCTTGGATCTTAAGGGACAAGGGATTAAAACCTGACAGTGTAGTAGCTATAATGGTAGACCGGTCCATAGAAATGATAATAGGTGTAATTGCTGTATTTAAAGCAGGAGGCGCGTATTTACCCATAGACACCGAATATCCTGAAGAACGAATCAGATATATGATCGATGACAGCTTGGCTGGAATTATTCTTACGCAAGAACATCATAAAGAAAAAATTAAATTTGATCTTGATATTATAAGCTTTGATGACTGTGTGAATTACAACGGGAGAACAGAAAATCTTCCTGTCATTAATAAATCTTGTAATTTAGCATATGTCATTTATACATCAGGAACCACAGGAAAGCCAAAGGGGATCATGATAGAGCATAGAAGTCTTGTCAACATATCTTACGCATGGAAAAAGGAATATAGGCTTGCGGATATGGATGTAAAGCTGTTGCAAATCGCAAGTTTTTCTTTTGATGTATTTGTGGGAGATGTTTCGAGAACGCTGCTCAACGGAGGCCAAATGGTTATTTGTTCATCCGAGGAGAGATACGATCCTGCACGATTATATTCACTTATTAAAACCCATAAAATAACCATCTTTGAATCCACACCGGCACTGATTATTCCTCTTATGGATTATATCCATGATAATGCTTTGATTATTGATAGCCTCAAGTTGCTTATACTTGGATCAGATACTCTCTCTGTGGAAGATTATGAAAGATTACAATCCTGGTATGGAGAGAAACTGCGGGTTGTTAATAGCTATGGGGTTACTGAGTCCACCATAGATTCCAGTTATTACGAAAAGAGACTGGGAAGCTATTTGGAATCCGGGAGTGTACCTATCGGAAAGCCAATGCAAAATATAAAATACTACGTTGTTGACAAACACTTGAGACCTCAGCCTACAGGGGTTTTGGGTGAGTTGTGCATAGGGGGAGAAGGGCTTGCAAGGGGATATCTAAACCGGCCCGAACTGACAGCTGAAAAATTTGTACCTAACCCGTTTATACCAGGGGAAAGGATGTATCGTACAGGGGATCTGGCCAGATGGCTGTCTGATGGGAATATGGAATTTTTAGGAAGAGTAGATCATCAGGTAAAGATAAGGGGATTTAGAATAGAGCTGGGGGAAATAGAAGCACAACTGCTAAAGCACGTTTCAATAAAGGAAGCAGTGGTTATTGCAAGGGAAGATCAGAAGGGAAACAAGTATCTGTGTGCCTATGTGGCAGGGGAAAATGAATTAACAATAGCAGAACTAAGGGGACATCTCTTAAAGGACCTTCCAGACTATATGATACCATCCTATTTTATGCAGTTAAAAAAGCTGCCGCTGACTCCCAATGGCAAAATAGATAGGAAGGCATTGCCCGAACCTGACGGCAATATCGATGCTGGAATAGAGTATGTCGCACCCTTGGGTGAAGTGGAGGAGAAACTTGCGGGGTTGTGGCAGGATATCCTTAGTATAGAGAAAGTGGGAAGAAACGACAATTTCTTTGAGCTGGGGGGACATTCCTTAAGGGCAGCAAATCTTATTGCCAGGATTCACAAAGAGTTCAATGTAAACATACCGCTTAAAGAAATATTTAAGAGCCCAAATATGTCTGAAGTTGCCGAGTGCATCAAGATTGCAAAGGAGAGTGTATTTCATTCTATTGGGCCGGCTGGGGAGATGGAGTACTATCCAATTTCATCCGCCCAGAAAAGGCTGTATATTCTAAACCAGCTTGACGCAGTTGGGATGGCATACAACATGCCTGGTATTATGCTAATTGAAGGCAAACTCGATAAACTGCGCTTTGAACAGGCTTTTAGGGAGCTTGTTGACAGACATGAGTCTTTCCGTACCTCATTCCATATGATAGATGGTAAACCGGTACAAAAGGTCCATAGCAATGTGGATTTTAGTGTTATGTATATGGAAACCGATGAGGAAAGAGCTGCGAAAATAGCCAGTGAATTTATTAGGACCTTTGACCTTGATGAGGCTCCTTTACTTAGGGTTGGGCTTATAAAAGTTGGAGAAGACAGATATATTATGATGTTTGATAAGCACCATATTATATCTGACGGGGTGTCTGACGACATACTGGTAAGAGAATTTATGAGCCTGTATGAAGGTAAGGAACTTCCGGAACTTAAGATTCAGTACAAGGATTTTTCCGTATGGCAGAACAGGCTGTTTGCTGATGGGACAATTAGTAAGCAGGAAGAATACTGGCTCCAAGTATTCAAAGGAGAAATTCCTTTGCTTAATATGCCGCTAGACTACCCTAGGCCAGCTATACAGAGTTTTGAGGGAGATGTGATCAGTTTCAAAGCAGGCAAGGAGCTTGCTGTTAAACTGAACAAACTTGCAGTGAATAATGGTGCCACGCTCTACATGGTACTTTTAGCTTCATACAATGTCCTTTTATCCAAGTACACCGGACAGGAAGATATTATAGTTGGAAGTCCCGTTGCAGGAAGGCCGCATACTGATCTTCAGGACGTTATTGGTATGTTTGTAAACACGCTAGCCATGAGGAATCACCCTCAAGGTGGAAAGACTTTTGTGGACTTCCTTAATGAAGTAAGAGAAAACTCCTTAAGGGCTTACGAAAACCAAGATTACCAATTTGAAGAACTGGTAGATAAGCTTAACCTGGAAAGGGATCTGGGCAGAAATCCACTTTTCGATACTATGTTTGTACTGCAAAATATCGAGGCATCAGAAGTGAAGATGGATGGGCTAAGGTTTATGCCCTATGACAGTGAAGTAAGAATATCCAAGTTTGACTTGACTTTAAACGCTGAGGAAACAGAGGACGGTATTGCATTTGAATTGGAGTATGCTACCAGGTTGTTTAAGAAAGAGTCAGTTATAAGGCTTATTGCCCATTACCTTAATGTATTGGAAGAGGCAGCAGCCTTTCCTGAAAAAAGGCTATTAGAAATTGATATGCTGTCACAAGACGAAAAACATCAAATATTATATGAATTTAATAATACAAAAGCAGGATACCCTCGGGAAAAGACCATCCATCAGATTTTTGAGGAACAGGTGGAACGGACACCCAATAATATTGCTGTAGTGTTTGAAGATAAACAGCTGACTTATAGGGAGCTAAACGAAAAGGCAAACCAACTGGCCAGAAAATTAAGAGAAAAGGGAATAAAACCTGATAGTGTAGTGGGAATTATGGTAGAACGTTCCCCGGAAATGATCATAG
>NZ_JAIVEM010000063.1 GCF_020404765.1 Paenibacillus sp. BJ-4 | reverse complement strand
GCAGGTGCTGAAGAGGTATCCGAATGCGGTAGTCATAGAATTAGGCCCGGGGCAGACATTAACGACATTGATGCGGCAGTCGGCCTGCTGGGGAGCGGAGCACAGAGGCATGCGTACATTACCAACGTACAAAACCGGAGGCGGAGAACGTGGGCAGTGGCTGAGAAGCGTGGCAGAATTGTGGAGCGGAGGTGTAAGCATCGGATGGGGAGCGTTACACGAGTCCCGGGTGCGTAACCGGATAGAATTGCCAACGTATCCGTTTGAGCGTCAGCGCTATTGGATTGAACCTCGTTTGACTGTGTTTTCGAACGCAGCATTATGTGGACCCGGCATAGGTCAGGTTCCTTTACACAGCGCTGCGGAGGAAATAGCTCCGATTGTGGAATCAGCGGAACAAATGTATCCACGTCCTCAACTAGCAACGCCTTTTAAACCACCGGAGACTCCTTTGGAAGCTGGTCTAGTGGAAATTTGGAAGAAGATTCTTGGTATTGAACAAATCGGAATACATGATGATTTTTTTGATTTGGGCGGACATTCTCTTCTAATTGTACAAATGGCAGCGGAAATTAAGCGAACTATGGGCTTTGACATTGAGGTACCACGTTTTTTTGAATATCCATGCATCGCACATCTGGTTCTTCTGGTGGAGGAACAACAAACAACGGAGGGGCGAACGGATTTGGATTCACTGGGGATAGACGATTCTGCAGAGTTGCTGGAGCGGGTGAACAGTATGACGGATGAAGAGATAGATACTTTACTGAAACGAATGGAAGCGGGGTCTGGCAAAGATATCACGCTGTTCGAGTCCGAGTGATTTACATTTTAGTGTGAAGATGAATGGATGGGAAGTGGATAAAACATGGAGCTCAGTGCGGAGGAAAAACGACTTCGGTTGATGCGCTTGCTGCAGGAACGGGAATTGCAACCCCGGCAATATCCCCTCAGCTTATCTCAGCAAAGATTGTGGTTTTTAGAACAGATGGCACCTGGAAATACATCTTACCTGATTGCAACAGCCATTCACATTGAAGGTGATTTCAAGCTAGAGTTGTTTGAGAAGTGTATGCGATACCTTGTGCGACGGCACGAGAGTTTACGTACTCGGTTTCAGAACAGGAACGGTGGAGCAATACAGTATGTCGACCCACCAGCAGAAATCACTTGCTTTCCCATACGTGTAACAGATTTGAGTCAATGGGGGGCGATGGAAAAAGAAACGGAGATATCTCGGCTTCAACAGGTCGAAACGGAAACTCCATTTGACATAGCCCATGATCGGTTGATTCGCGCCCATTGGATCATGTTGGGCGAAAAAGAAGGGATTCTCTTGTTGACCATGCATCATCTAATCTCCGATGGTTGGTCTCTCGGGCTTCTCATCCGTGAAATCGAGGCCTGTTACCTAGCTTATGTTCAGGAAGAAACACCCAAACTTGACTCTTTGCCCTTTACCTATGGAGAATATGCACATCGTCAGCGTGTTGCGTTGGCTGGAGATATCCACAAACAACGACTAGCTTACTGGAAGGAGCAACTTCGCGACAATCCGCCTCAACTGGCATTGCCTGTCGACCGAATACGGCCAGCCACGCCTACGATGCGTGGCGGTACAGTTTCGCTTGAACTGCCGAGGGAAGTAGTCGAAGGGCTTAAGGGTTTGGCTAAAGGTAGGGGAGCGAGCGTTTTTATGGCGGCTCTCGCCGGATTTTATGCACTACTTGCCAAATATAGCGGTCAACATGATGTCGTACTAGGCTGTCCTGTCGCTAATCGCAACGAAAGTGGAACGGCGGGAGTGGTTGGTCTTTTTGTGAACACAGTTGCTCTGCGAGTGAACGTTTCAAGTAGTCTCAGCTTCCTGGAACTTCTCTCACAAGTAAAAAATACGATGGTCGAAGCTTTGGCTCATCAAGACATACCTTTTGAGAAGATCGTTGAAGAACTCCGTCCACAGCGTACTCTGGATGCCTCTCCGTTGTTTCAGGTTATGGTGGTTCAGACGGTACCATCGTCGTTGCCGGATCTTCCGGGGCTAAAGTTCTCCAAGGTGAGCAGTATAGGAACTTCCTCCAAATTTGATATGACCTTGTATGTGGAAGAAACAGGATCGGGCCTCTCAGTTTTGCTGGAATACAGCAAGGACCTTTTTGACGCTGAAACGGTGGAAAGGCTACTGGGACATTATAAGACTATCCTAGCTGCTGCTGTTGCCAATCCGCATTGTTCAATCATGGATCTGCCGCTCATGACTTCAGAAGAGGAACGCCAGGTGCTAAAAGACTGGCATACACCGGTAACTGTTGCCGAGGACGAAGAAACCTCTCTTCTGGAGCTGTTTGACCGACAAGTCCAGTCCAGTATGGATCGCACGGCCTTAATTGAGGACGGACAATGTATTTCCTACGGGATGCTGAACCGTATGGCAAACCGGATTGCATGGCAACTTTTGTCATCCAATGTAGGACCGGAAGTATTGGTCGGCGTTTGCATGGAGCGGGGAATTGAGCGAACAGCCGTACTATTAGGTATTTTAAAAGCTGGAGGAGCTTATGTACCGCTTGATCCGGAGCATCCGACCGAGCGGATACGATTAATTCTAGAAAAAATAGCCCCCCCCGTAGTTGTGACCCAATCCTTTCTTGCATCCAGGATACCCACAAGAGATTACCGTATTTTGAGTGTGGATTTGTTAGGCGAACAGCCGGAGCATTATAACGAGAATCCTCCAGCTCCTGATGTCCACGGGGACAATGCAGCGTATGTCATTTATACCTCAGGATCTACAGGAGACCCCAAAGGGGTTGTGGGTTTACATCGAGGAATACTAAACCGTCTCCGTTGGGGATGGGAAACATATCCATATTCTGAAAACGAAGTTTGTTGCCATCAGGCTGCACTTACTTTTGTAGATGCGGTCGCCGAGACGTTTGCTCCGCTCCTGTGCGGTATCCCGGCGGTTATTTTGCCAAAGAAGGCTCTTCAAGACCCCCTGATTTTGGTGGATGCCTTGGTGAAACACCGTATTTCGCGCATAGTCATGGTTCCCTCTTTGCTGCGAGTTCTTCTCGAAACATGTGCCAAGCGAAAAGAGTATCTACAAGATTTGCGCTACTGGTCTGTGAGCGGAGAAACTCTCCCTCAAGTATTATGTGAGCGGTTCTTCGAACTGCTGCCTGGGCGAACGTTAATCAACATTTATGGATCATCGGAAGTATCGGCAGATGCAACATTCCACGCCATGACATCCCCTCCTCCAGGGATCGGCGTTCCAATCGGACGACCACTTCGCAATATGCGGATTTGTCTTTTAGATGAGCGGCTTCGTCCGGTCCCTCTCGGGGTTGCTGGTGAAATCTGCATCGGAGGCGCTGGCTTAGCTCGGGGGTATCTCCATCATCCGAACTTAACAGCAGACCGATTTATACACTATCCGCATGCCGAGGGTCCAAACGAACGCCTTTACCGGACTGGGGATATCGGTAGATTGCGTCCAGACGGCACGCTTCTTTTTGAAGACAGACGAGATCATCAAATCAAAATTCGCGGCATGCGTGTTGAACTGAGTGAAATTGAGTCGGTTCTTATCCGTCACCCGACAGTTCGCAATGCCGTAGTCACTGCTACAGAGCAAAATAATAAAAACAAGCGCTTGATCGCCTATGTGGTGCAAGAAGGTGAACCATGTGACCCGGCAGAACTGCGCAAATATTTAAGTGAATATCTGCCGGAGCATATGATTCCTGCAGTATATGTTCCTATGGACACTTTGCCTGTTACGGTAACAGGTAAGATTGACCGTAGGGCGCTCCCAAGTTGGACAGGAGCTTCAATTTCTGAAAAATCTGTTTTTACCCCTCCAGTCACGGACATGGAACTATGCATAACGGAGATATGGAAGAAGTCGCTACAAGTTGAGCGAGTAAGCATACACGATAACTTCTTTGATTTAGGTGGGCATTCGCTTCTCTTGGTGGAGGTGAGAGACCGACTTCAGTCTGAAATAGCAAGAGAATTAAGCATCGTTGAATTGTTTCAATTTCCAACAGTTGCCAAACTAGCGCGTTATTTGGTCGGGCAAAGCAACGAAGCGAATTCTCATTTCAGACAAAAGCGATGTACTACAGAGGGAACAGCAGCCCCATTCAAGGGAACGAATGAAGTTGCGATCATTGGCATGGCTGGTCGATTCCCTGGCGCGGAAGGGATCGAAGCATTCTGGAGCAATTTACTGCATGAAGAATGCAGAATTCGAAGCTTTTCGAAAGAAGAGTTGGGGAAAGCAGGAGTTCCTGAAAAAATGCGTGGTGACCGACATTTTGTAAATTTAGGAGGAACGTTGGAAGGGGTCGAGTCATTTGACGCTGCATTTTTTGGATATACCCCAGGCGAAGCTGAAATTCTTGATCCACAGCACCGAGTGTTCTTGGAATGCGCTTGGGAAGCAATGGAACGGGCTGGTTATGTTCCTGGCGGAAGCGATGGTGCGATTGGGGTTTACGCAGGCACTACTCAAAGCACTTATTTGTTGTGCTCACTTCTTCCTCGTATGGACCCGGCAGACCCGACCAGTATGTTTGCGATGACTACAGCAAACCATGAGAATTATTTGGCAACTCGCGTGGCATACAAACTGGATTTTCAAGGTCCGGGGATCACCATACAAACGGCTTGTTCGACGTCACTTGTCGCTGTACATACCGCCATTCAGGCTCTATTTGCGGGTGAATGTGATATGGCACTAGCAGGGGGAGTTACGGTAAAAGTACCTCAAACTACAGGATATTTGTACCGGGAAGGTTCCATTGTATCGACGGACGGCTCATGTAAAGCTTTTGATTCGGAAGCAGACGGCACGGTTTTTGCTAATGGTGCAGGCGTTGTGATTCTCAAGCGCCTAGATGAAGCGCTACGTGACGGCGATACCATTCATGCCGTCATTAAAGGATCTGCCATTAACAATGATGGTGGACGAAAGGTGGGCTACACGGCTCCGAGTATTGGGGGACAGGCGGAAGTTATCCAGATGGCACTGGATTCGGCAGGTGTCAAACCCGAGACCATTTCATATGTG
>NZ_JAIVEM010000169.1 GCF_020404765.1 Paenibacillus sp. BJ-4 | reverse complement strand
GTATCGTTCGTACATTCGACGTTTTTTGGCTTGCTTCATCGCGATTTGGATCTCTTGGAATGATGTTGAATGTTCCATTGAATTCCCCTGCCTGTCTAAAGTCATTTACTACATACTTCGACATGTAGCAACGAAATCCTTACCATAGTTTTCTAATCTTAAGTTCAACTTATATAGATTTGAATAGTCCCACTCACAATAGCGACGATACCAATTACCGCACAAATTAAACCAGTATTTATTTTACCCGTTTTTCCTTTTGTACGCTTTCCAGAGAGGAAGAGGAAAATTCCTAATATAACAAGCACAATTCCAAGACCAATACTAAAAATATAAAGTTGGGATGAAGCACTTTCAAGTACATAATTAATGGACTTTTCAATTCTTTGTTCCATTTACTCTACCTCCATATGATTTACTTTGTGAATCAGATTTACAGAAAAGATTATTCCGACAAATATCATAATCAAACTGAATATATACATGAACGTTATACTTGAAGTGGTGTTTACCACAATATTGCACATCAGCGAAGCCAAGAGAACAGCCGAAACAATGGTAGTAGGAACTGATTTCTTAATAAATCCAATGCCCGTTGCTATAATTCCTATACATGCGGCTATAATGGCCATGACAACTGTAATTTTTATAGCTTGTAGCATAATAGCAGCCGTAAAGCCTCCACTGACAAGATGCATAGTTTTTTCGGTTATACCAAATATCAAAAAAATAATGAGATTGCTAATAATCATTGAAATAATCGTAAATATGCTAACAACACTTAATTTTGAAAATAAGATCTTTTTTCTGCTTATCGGGTATGAAAAAAGTAAAACAGGTCTATTTCCAGAATAATCCTCGACTATAAATTTAGAATACATAACAGCTGATAGGACGCAAAAAGCCGCCATATTTAATACACCAAACAAAGGGATCAGATTGTTATATCCTAAAAAAATCTCTAAATCTTTATCGTTTGGCTCTAGCTTTGGCGCATAGGCAAATAGATAGAGGAAACCTAACATGACTATAGCAATCATAATGCTGGCAATTACATAAGTACGAATGTTGTTTCTTCTCAATTCCAATTTAATAAGTTTTATCATTGCTTATCCTCCCGGTCATGATATCCATAAAATACTCTTCAAGACCATTCGGGGATTCTGCCTTTACTTCGGCCAAAGAAGTCTCTCGTATAACAGTGCCGTTTACAATCACCCCAATGGTATCAGCAATATGCTCAATTTCCGATAAAATATGACTGGAAATCAATAAGGTCATATCTTGATTTTTAACAAGATCAAGGAACAATTCTCTCATTTCTCTAATTCCAATTGGATCTAGTCCGTTAATGGGTTCATCTAAAATCAACAATTTAGGTTTATGAATGATAGCTCTTGCAATGGCTAATCGTTGACGCATACCAAGAGAGAATTTTGAAACAGGCTGTTTGCCTGTGTCATTTAATCCGACTTTAGTTAAAACAGAGGCTGTATCCGTGTCATTATCTTCCATATAGGCTTGGTGTATTTCTAAATTTTCAGTTGCTGATAAATGCTCATAAAATACAGGAGTTTCAATGATCGTTCCAATATTTCTTAAAATTTCACTTCGTTGAGACCTAACATCCATTTCTAAAACTTGTGCATTCCCCATTGTCGGTGTAAGCAAGCCAGACAGCATTTTAAATACCGTTGTTGTTCCAGCTCCATTTGCACCTAAAAAACCATAAATAGTACCTTTTTGCACATTCATATTGCAATATTTTATTACTTCATTTCCATCAAAGGTTTTTGTAAGGTTTTCGACTTTTACAGCAGAAATATTATTCATTTGTTTTGTTCTCCTCTGGATATAACCTTTGCAATAATTCTTTTATCTTTTCAAGCAAATCATCATTCAATATATCCATTCCGATTGATTTCATCATATGTTGCAAAAATTTCAAACGCATGGCTAATTTGGCATGGTTACACTTAAAAACAACAGGGTCGCACCAAATATTCATCAATAGTAAAAAAACCTCTGCACATTCTTCGGGATAATTAGTAATAAGTGAGCCATCTGCTATTCCTTCTTTTATGATTTCAGTAATGAGTGCAGAGTCTTTGTTTACGCAGTCCTGCATATATGACACTACAAATTCTGGACTTTTTATGCGTGAACCCATCACATCGTCCAAATAGTGTACCTCTTGGCTTGAAAAGCTCTTATGCAAAAGAGTAATTAGCTTTTCTTTTCCAGTACAAGACCCCATTTCAGATAACCAACCCTTTATCATATTTTCTACGCTTTGTGCCTGCATTTCCGTAACGGCATTGATGATTTCATCCTTGGATTGAAAATGATGGTAAATAGCCCCTTTTGATATTCCTGCAGTTTCCGCGATATCCTTTATACTGGTTTTATCAAATCCTTTTTCCAGAAAAAGTTTTGCGGAAACAGACAAAATGGTTTCAATCGTTGCTTGTGAATTATATTTTTTCGCCATACTTATTAGCCTCCAAACAAAAACATACCGAACGTCCGGTTTTTATTTTACTATATCCATTTTTTGAAATTTGTCAATATTGCTATATAAGTTGAACATGACTTTAGACAGGCAGGGGAATTCAATGGAACATTCAACATCATTCCAAGAGATCCAAATCGCGATGAAGCAAGCCAAAAAACGTCGAATGTACGAACGATAC
>NZ_JAIVEM010000175.1 GCF_020404765.1 Paenibacillus sp. BJ-4 | reverse complement strand
GGTATACCCGTTCGTCTTGCCCCCGTGGTTGATGCTGGTGCTGCGGATCACCGCATAAATATGATCCCCGTCTGCGACTGCCTTGGACAAAGGCTTCAGCAGAACACAGCCCACCCCTTCACCCGGGACAAAGCCGTTGCCTCCGCTGCCAAAGCTCTTGCACTGGCCGTCGGCCGAAAGCATCTGCTGCTCGCACAATATAACATAGCTGGAAGGATGCAGGTAAAGGTTAACCCCTCCGGCAATCGCCATTTCACATTCCTGCTGGTACAGATGCTCACACGCCTCATGAATGGCGGTTAATGACGAAGAGCACATCGTATCAATAGGCATGCTCGGACCTTGCAGGTTCAGCAAATAGGAAATCCGGTTGGCTACCGAGCTGAATGAAGTGTACGGGTGCATCTGCTCGCCCTGCTTCCATAGCTCCGGGCCGTATAAATTAAATCCGGTCTTGGTGATCCCCGCAAAGACACCCACCTTGCCGTTATATTGTGATTTGATCCGTTCCCGGGTATATCCCGCGTCCTCCAACACCTCCCAGCAGGATTGGACAAACAGCCGTTCCTGGGGGTCCATATTATGCGCTTCCCGTGGTGTAATATTGAAGAAGCTCGGGTCAAACTCCGCAAATCCGTCTATAAATCCGCCCCACTTGCTGTAGCTTTTCCCCTGCACTGCAGCCTCCTGGGGGTCCGGATGGAAGAATCCTTCCTTGGACCAGCGTTCTTCTGGAATTTCCGTGATGCAGTCTTGTCCCCGCTGCAGATTATCCCAATATTCCTGCAGGCTTCCGGCCTTGGGATAGCGTCCGCTGATTCCTATAATCGCCACAGGCTCCCGTGCTGCGCTGTCCGTTACCGCAGCAGCAAAGCTGCGGGTTTGCTTCCTGCCTGCCTTTAATGAAGTCAGCACTGGAAATTCGTTATCGAACCTCTCTTCTTCCGAAGGTTCTTCAGGTATGGATTCGGCCATGTCTGCATATCCTGTCCATTTCACGCACACCTGCCGGTAGTCAGATATAAAATATTCCGCTAATTCCATCAAGGTCTGGTATTCATAGAACAGGGTCTTGGAAAGCTCCCCAAAGATATCGCCAAGCTTCTGGTTAAGCCGATTGATCATAATCGAATCAATGCCATAGCTTTCCAAAGGCTCTTCAGCATCAATGCTATCCACTTGCATTTTTGTAGTATCCCCAAACAAGGTTTTAAGCTGATATAGGGTCATGTCCTTTAATGTTTCCAAGCTTAACCCTCCCGTAATATGGATTGACTTCATTGCAAAAGCATTCTTTCGCTTACCTCTTGCCAGTAAATCCTTTCATTCGGACGCAGGCTGCGCCATGTTCATCATAAAGGTCAATATCCAGCATCTCTAGCCGCTCTCTGTCTTTGCTGCCATTATCGAAACGGATTAGCGCCCACATATTCGAAGTGCATTTCCCTAAAATTTCCATATCCTGAAGCGAAAAAGGCAAGCAAGGTTTATTGCCTTCTGTACCCATCATCGATCCGGCAGATGCCTGTAGCGCAGAATCCACGATGTCGGGATGCAGGATAAATTGTCCTTCCGCACCGGACATGCAGGATGGCAGACAAATCTTCGCCAGCACCTGCGCTTCCCCTACATACACCTCTTCTAACCAATGGTGAATCCCATCATGGCCCGCCGTCCTCGTCTTCAAAGCTTCGGGTGAGATGATATTTTGGGTGCAGCTCTCCTGCACCGCATGTATATCCAGAGCCGGCGTTTCCGCCAACCGGCATGGCAATGCAATCCCTTGGCTATGCACTACCTGCTGGGCATCCACTGTTTCAGCCTCGCTATAGATTTCATAGGAAATCTCTCCATTTCCCTCTGGAAAGAGTCCGATGTGAATCTGAACTGGCTGGACTCCCACAACAATCGGCTTGGCCCAAACGATATTCTTCAGCCGTATCCCCGTCCGTCTCCCTTTTAGCGCCCCATGCTCCACCGCAGCCCGGGCCATCTCAAGGTACGCGACTCCGGGTAACACCCGTTGCCCTTTAACAATGTGGCTTCCCAGGAAAAACTCCTTGCCCGTGAAGGTTGAAGTGAAGCGTTGCTCCGAAAGGTCGGACGTATTCCGGTGCAGCAGAGGGTGAATCACGGAGGCTTCGGCAGAAGCTGGCCAGTTATTGCCGTTATGTTCACCGATCTTGTCCACCCAATAGCGTTCTTTTGCAAAAGGATAGGTGGGAAGGCTGACTTTTCTCCGTTTAGCCGAGCCGTAGAGCTTGTTCCAGTCGATCATGACCCCCTTGACCCATAAATCCAACAGCTTCGAATATTTCCCT
>NZ_JAIVEM010000001.1 GCF_020404765.1 Paenibacillus sp. BJ-4 | reverse complement strand
GCAGACAGGCAATGTGCCGATCGGCAAAGCGTGGCTGAATGCGAAATTCTACATCGTGGACGCGCATCTGAACCCGGTGCCGGTCGGGGTGCTGGGCGAGCTGGTCATCGGCGGAGTCGGAGTGGCGCGCGGGTACTTGAACCGTCCGGAGCTGACGGAAGAGAAGTTCGTAGACAGCCCGTTCGCCGCAGGCGAGCGACTGTACCGCACGGGAGACTTGGCACGTTGGATGGAGGACGGGAACGTGGACTTCATCGGCCGGATCGACAACCAGGCGAAAATCCGGGGCTACCGGATTGAGACGGGCGAAGTCGAAGCGAAGCTGCTGAGTATAGGTAGCGTGAAGGAAGCGGTCGTCGTCGTCAGGGAAGATCAAGAAGGTCAGAAAGCTTTGTGCGCTTATTATACAGCGGAAGAAGGCTTGACGGCGGCGGACCTGAAGCGGGCGATTGCCAGCGAGCTGCCGGGGTACATGATCCCGTCGTACTTCGTGGAGCTGGAGCGCCTGCCTCTGACGCCGAACGGAAAGATCGACCGGAAGGCGCTGCCGGCACCGGAAGGGGGAGCAGGCGGAGGCCGCGAATACGTGGCGCCGTGCACCGAACTTGAGGCGAAGCTGGCCGCCATTTGGCAGGATGTGCTTGTTCGGGAGAAGGCGGTAGGCGTAACGGACAACTTCTTCGACCTCGGCGGACACTCCCTGCGGGCGACGACGCTTGTCAGCAAAATGCATAAGGAGCTAGGCGTTGAATTCCCGCTTCGCGACGTATTCCGCTACTCGACGGTTGAGGAAATGGCCGCGGCTATGGAGCGGCTGGAGATCGGCTCGTTCACGGCTATTCCGGCTGCGGAACCTAGCGAGTATTATCCGCTCTCTTCCGCTCAGAAACGTCTCTATATCTTGAACCAGCTGGAAGGAGCCGAGCTGAGCTACAACATACCGGGAGCTATGCTGCTCGAAGGGGAGCTCGACCGGCAGCGGTTTGAAGAAGCGTTCCGCGGGCTCGTAGCTCGTCATGAAACGCTGCGTACCGGCTTTGAGATGGTAAAAGGCGAAGCGGTTCAGCGGATTTACGAAGAAGCCGCCTTCCAGGTGGAATATGTGCAGATCAGCGGGGAGCAGGCGGAAGAAACGGTGCGCCAATTCGTTCGTCCGTTTGATCTAGCGAAGCCGCCACTTCTGCGGGTAGGCCTTGCCGAACTGGCGCCGGACCGGCACATTCTAATGTTCGATACGCATCATATCGTATCTGACGGCGTTTCGATTGACGTACTGATCGAAGAGTTCGTCCGCTTGTACAGCGGGGAGCAGTTGGAGCCGCTCCGCATTCAGTACAAAGATTATGCGGTATGGCAGCAATCGGACGAGCAGAAAGCTCAGCTTGCCAAGCAGGAAGCCTACTGGCTCGACATGTTCCGCGGAGAGCTGCCGGTTTTGGAATTGCCGACGGACTATCCGCGCCCGGCTATGCAGAGCTACGAGGGCCGCACGCTGCAATTGTTTATGAATAGCGAGAAAAGCGAGGGTCTGAAACGGCTTGCAGCCGAGAACGGCGCAACGCTTTACATGGTTCTGCTTGCTGGTTATACAATATTATTGCATAAATATACAGAACAAGAAGACGTGGTGGTCGGTACGCCGATTGCGGGAAGAAATCACAGCGACGTTCAGCCGCTGATTGGGATGTTCGTCAATACTCTGGCCATCCGCAGTTATCCGGCTGCCGGTAAGACGTTCCTTGACTACTTGAAGGAAATCAAGGAGACGACGCTGGGCGCTTTTGAACATCAGAATTATCCGTTT
>NZ_JAIVEM010000126.1 GCF_020404765.1 Paenibacillus sp. BJ-4 | reverse complement strand
TTTGCACACACATCTTTGAAAATGCCTCATATTACCGAGTCAGATAGCGCAGATTAAGCAGCTGCACACCCCTTTTTTTGTAAGGTTCGAATTCTTCCCTATAGTAAAGATCGCCCAAAAGATAAGCATCCGCGGCATCCGTTTTAACTTTCCGAAGATTGGATTTTCTAAGCCGATTTGAAATGAGCAGATGGATAACAATGAATAAATAGTGATGCTCCTCCAAGAACTGAACGACGGGGCTTTGGGAGTGCCCGGTTGCTTCGAGAATCAACGTAGGACGATATCCAGATACATGCTCGACGTCTCGAATAGCTTGAAGCAATTTCTCAAGTCCTTCACACGTATGTTCGAAATGAAAGGTCCCTCTGTATGGTTTTCCACGATCTAAAAAGGCCTGTCCGTGGCTTTCTTCTTTAGAAATGTCTAGCCCAATAACGGGGTTCATCTGATCTCTCCTTCATGTAAATTTACCGGGGATCTAAAGTCCCAACCAGCCTCAATCATGGTCATGACAAATAGGGGGGAACATTATAGCGCTCGGGATCAAGTCCCACGGGCAGGATAATTAAAGGAAATACCCAGAGTTTAACGAATAATAAAAATAAGTTTACAGAGGGGGAAATGGTCATGCCAGACCTAATAAAGCATGTATTCGAAGACATGAACAAGCAGCTCGATCGAATTATAAAGAGCATAAACCCGCTTGATGATGATTTGATTTGGAAGAAAATGAAGGATTCCATGAACAGCATCGGTAATCTTTGCTTGCATTTAGCAGGTAACGAATATCAGAACCTCATAAGTGCAATCGGAAACAAACCATTCATTCGGGAACGTACTCGAGAATTTAATTCTGAAGGTGGCATATCAAAAGATGAGTTGATTAGCGTTCTTATGAGGACACGATCCGAATCGGTAAGTATATTATCAGTTTTGTCTGATGAGGATTTAAAAAGAGAAGTTACAATCCGCTATGACCACGAGGATTGGAACAGAATGCTTCGGGTTAGCGCTTCAGAGGATGAAACCTATGAAGCGAGAGAAATTAGCCAGCTTCTTGTTCAGGTTGCGGCACACTACGGATATCATGCAGGGCAAATTGTGATACTCTCCAAAATACTGAAAGATGCGAATGAACACATTACAGGCCAGTATCATTGATGATTCATTCTACAGGAATTCTAACGGGAAACGATAGTTGAGGAGCTTCCTTTGCGGTAGTTCCTTATTCTTTTGTTAACTTAACGGGCAGGATAGTTTGG
>NZ_JAIVEM010000024.1 GCF_020404765.1 Paenibacillus sp. BJ-4 | reverse complement strand
CTATATAAGTTGAACTAAAGAAACAACTGACTAGAACCTGACACAGAGACGGTCAATGATCGTCAAAGGAAATTTCATAATCTCTTCCATGAATTGTTGTACGTTGGTTCGAATTTCGGTGACCGTGTGGTAGAAAACGTTGTTAATCACATCCGATTTAAGCCATTTCCACAACCCTTCGACTGCATTGAGTTGTGGGCTATAGGGAGGCAGAAAAACCAGTTCAAGTCGGTCCTTCATCTCGGTTAGGAACGGTTCCAGTAATTTCGTAATGGTGGATTCGTGCATTATCCAACACCATCACGATTTTGCCTGTTGGATATTCGGCTACGACTTTTTTCAAAAAGCACAAAAAGGTTTCTGCTGTATACTGCTCATCTTCCTGCCATACGATCTTGCCTGTCCCATAGTCGACGATTGCCAGCAGTTTGACGCCGCGATGTTTACCTGTCGTTTGAATGATACGCTGCTTGCCACGAAGAAACCACGTTTTTTGAATGGCTTGGTAATCGCGAATCATGGATTCGTCTTCAAATAATACATGGTCGATTTTTCCCGTCATGTATCTTTTTTTAAATTTGGAAACGTGACTTCCGAAAAAATTCGTTGCTTTTCTTCGTCCGCCGCTGCCAAGGTACAGGTTGGCTTGGTGTAGCTTAGCCCCTGACGGTGCATCATTTTGGAGATGCCACGAAGCGAATACGTCACTCCAAATTCCCGTTGGATAAAGGCTGCCATGATCTCCAGTGTCCAATTGTGCCGCGCTGTAAAGCCTACATCATGCGGACGGAGTTGACGATGGTCTGTTTCAGCTTTTCTTGTTGTTCTTCGGTTAATCGAACCGGGGCGCCTGGCGAATGATTCATTTGCAGACCTGAAAGCCCTCCTGTTTCATAGGCTTGAATGTAACTTTTTACGGTTTTTGCACTTCGGTTGATGGTATGAGCTATTTGCTCTATTTCTGTTCCTTGCAGATACAAATACAGCGTCTGGTATCGTTCGTACATTCGACGTTTTTTGGCTTGCTTCATCGCGATTTGGATCTCTTGGAATGATGTTGAATGTTCCATTGAATTCCCCTGCCTGTCTAAAGTCAT
>NZ_JAIVEM010000003.1 GCF_020404765.1 Paenibacillus sp. BJ-4 | reverse complement strand
TGGTATTATCCCCTTCAAGTAGACACTCAAAAAAGTCCGCATGGTATCATGAGGATTGAGTGAACTTGAAGGGGATATTTGTATGGCTAAAAAAGGACAGAAATTCCAAACGTATGGAGAAGAGTTTAAGACAGAAGCAGTTCAGGCGTATTTGGGAGGGAAAGGGAGTTACGTGACCCTTTCGAAGCAGTTGGGGATTCGGAGTAAGACTCAGTTGGAGAACTGGGTAAAGAAATACAAAGCAGGTGAAGCCTATGATACGCGTAAAGGATCGCTCAGTCCTCTAAAGGGACGTCCACGCACGACGTTTGCCAGTGTGGAGGAAGAGCGAGATTATCTAAAAGCACAGGTGGATTACTTAAAAAAGCGGTATCCCAATCTGGTCCAGGAGGGAAGCTAGATTTGCAAAAACGTTACCGGATCATCGAGGAACTCCGGGAAAAACATCCTGTAACCTCATTGCTGACCATTGCAGGAGTCCCCAGGGCGAACTACTACAAGTGGCGGGCAGCTAAACCCCGACGCGACGAGATTCGTGTGCGGGATCATGACATCAAAGAGCATATGATAGCTATTCATTTAGCTCATCCCTACTTCGGTTATCCCCGGATGCAGACGGCTTTGCGAGAAGCCGGTTATCTCGTCAACCACAAAAAAGTGTGGCGTCTCATGAAGGAGCTGTCGATTTCATCGGTCATCCGAAAGAAGCGAAAATCCTCCAGTTACGTGCCTTCTGTCGTTTATCCGAACCGTCTCAAACGCAAATTCCATGCGGCAGGACCACAACAAAAGCTGGTGACCGACATTACGTATATTTCAGACGGTACACGCTTTTATTACTTGTCCGCCATTCAGGACTTGTTTAACAACGAAATCGTAGCTTGGAAGCTTTCAAACCGCAATGACACGAAGCTCGTTCTGCATACGGTGGAACAATGGGTACGAAAAAGAGACGTATCCGGTGCCGTGCTCCATTCGGATCAGGGTTTCCAGTATACGTCTGCGGCGTACAACACACGACTCGAAGAATTCGGCGTCAAGGGCAGTCACTCTC
>NZ_JAIVEM010000131.1 GCF_020404765.1 Paenibacillus sp. BJ-4 | reverse complement strand
GGACGAAAGGTGGGCTACACGGCTCCGAGTATTGGGGGACAGGCGGAAGTTATCCAGATGGCACTGGATTCGGCAGGTGTCAAACCCGAGACCATTTCATATGTGGAGGCTCATGGGACCGGCACTCCGCTAGGTGACCCCATTGAACTGGCGGCGCTAACGAAGGTGTTTGGAGCTTCGGCGAATGGTCCCTGGTGCGGGATTGGCTCGGTGAAAACCAACGTCGGTCATTTGGATGCTGCCGCAGGGGTGGCCAGCCTGATCAAAGTGGCGTTATCGCTGCGTCACGAGATGCTACCAGCAAGTCTGCATTATACGAAGGGCAACCCGGCAGTGGATTGGGCCAACAGCCCGTTTTATGTCGTAGACAAGACACAGCCATGGACCCATGACCAATCGCTTCATCCTCGCCGGGCAGGGGTCAGTTCCTTTGGCATTGGAGGCACGAATGCGCATGTCATAGTGGAACAAGCTCCTGCACAGCGGACGTCGGACGCTCCATCAGCGGAAGAGGTGCTCGTGTTGTCGGCTCGAACGCCGTCGGCGTTACAAACCATGTGCGAGCGATTGGCAGCGCACTTAGAGGCTCATCCGTCGCAAAAGCTTTCCGATGTGTCTTTCACCTTGCAACAGGGGCGCAAGGCATTCGATCATCGCTGGAGCGCCGTGTGCGGCAGTACGGAGCAGGCGCTGCGCGCCTTGCGAGGCGACGACGTAAGCCTAGTTCGCACTGGTATAGCAACTGCGGGAGGGCGTCCGGTTGTCTTCGCTTTTCCCGGACAGGGAAGCCAATATGTAGGCATGGGCGCGGAACTGTACGCGCAGGAGGCGAAATACCGGGAAACGGTGGATCACTGTGCCGAGCTGTTAAAGCCGCAACTGGGTATGGATATCCGGGATGCGTTGCTGGGAAGAGAGGGCTTTGAAGAGAAGCAATTAGAGGAGACATGGCTGACCCAACCAGCGCTGTTTGTGACTGAATATGCCCTGGCCCAGTTGTGGATGAGTGTGGGGGTGAA
>NZ_JAIVEM010000191.1 GCF_020404765.1 Paenibacillus sp. BJ-4 | reverse complement strand
GAGCAGCCAAAGTAGGATACATCTACTGTTGCTTCTGTTGGTCCGTACAGGTTATGCAGGCTTGTTCCTTTTTCTTTGTACAGCAGCTTGTTGAACTTTTCTACTTGCTTCAGGTTCAGTGCTTCTCCACTGGCAAATACCTGCTTTAAGCTTGCTATTTCCTCTATTATCCCCTTTTCCTCTACATACTCTAAAAATACACTCAACATGGATGGTACAAAGTGCATTGTGGTAACTTTATTTTTTTCGATTGCCTTCACGATTTCTTCCGGATTTTTTTCTCCTCCCGGTATCAGCAGGCAGACTTTGGCCCCAGTAAAGCTCCACCACAATAATTCCCATACCGATACGTCAAAGGTATAGGGAGTTTTCTGCAGGATCACATCACCTTCAGCTATCGGGTATTGCTTCTGCATCCAGTTGATCCGGTTGATTACGGAGTAGTTCTCTATCATTACCCCTTTGGGTTTGCCGGTAGAACCGGATGTATATATTACATAAGCCAAGTTTTCAGGTTTACTAATTAACTTTGGATTTGATACATCCCCAGTAAATAGTTCCTGATTTTCTATGCTAATAAATTCAGCATTTCTGTAACTACCTTTAGCATTTATAAATTTATCCTGTATCAGAATAATTTGGCTGCCACTGTCATCAAGCATAAACTGGATCCTGTCTTCAGGGTATTCAGGAGCTATGGGTAAATAAGCCCCCCCAGCTTTTAGGACAGCCATGATCCCTATGATCATTTCCGGGGAACGTTCTACCATAATTCCCACTACACTATCAGGTTTTATTCCCTTTTCTCTTAATTTTCTGGCCAGTTGGTTTGCCTTTTCGTTTA
>NZ_JAIVEM010000019.1 GCF_020404765.1 Paenibacillus sp. BJ-4 | reverse complement strand
CCACTGCTCTTTATAAAACCGAAACGGTGGAGAAATTGGCCGCTCACTACTTGCAGCTGCTTGAATCCATTCTCCGCAACCCGTCGGCGACTATTGCCGAGCTGGGCATTTTGACACCGGCGGAAAAAGAGCAAATTCTCGGCGCGTTTAACCCGGCGCAGCCGGAAGCGGCTCCGGCGGCCGCGTTCCACCGGCTGTTCGAGGAACAGGCGGAACGCACGCCGGAAGCGGCAGCTGTCGTGTACGAGAATGACCGGCTGACGTATGCGGAGCTGAACGAGCGGGCGAATCGCTTGGCGGCCACGCTGCGCGCAAGCAGCATCGGCCGGGAGACGATCGTCGGCATTCTCGCCGAGCGTTCGGTGGACTTGCTGGTGGCCGTGCTGGCCGTCTGGAAAGCGGGCGGGGCGTATGTGCCGCTCGACCCGGATTACCCGGCGGAGCGCGTGCGGTTCATGCTCGAAGACAGCGGAGCGAAGGTGCTGCTGACGCAAACGCCGCTGCGAGAGCGCGCCGAAGCCTGGCTCGGCGAAGAGGAGCTGGCGCTGGCGGCGGTGCTGTACCTCGACGACGAAACTTCGTACAGCGAGGAGCGGACGAATGCCGACAGCTTCCATGAAGCCCGTCCAGAGGACCTGGCGTACGTGATCTACACGTCGGGAACGACGGGCAAGCCGAAGGGCGTGATGATCGAGCACCGCAGCCTGGTGAACACGGCGGCGGGCTACCGGCGGGAATACCGGTTGGATCAGTTCCCG
>NZ_JAIVEM010000155.1 GCF_020404765.1 Paenibacillus sp. BJ-4 | reverse complement strand
GTTCTGCTGAAGCCTTTGTCCAAGGCAGTCGCAGACGGGGATCATATTTATGCGGTGATCCGCAGCACCAGCATCAACCACGGGGGCAAGACGAACGGGTATACCGTGCCAAATCCGGTGGCCCAGGCCGAGCTGATTCGCACGGCGCTGGACAAGGCCGGAATCCATGCGCGGACCGTCAGTTATATTGAAGCCCATGGGACAGGAACGGCGCTGGGCGATCCGATAGAAATCACGGGGCTGACCCAGGCGTTTGGCAGAGATACCCAGGACAGCGGGTATTGTGCGATTGGATCGGTCAAATCCAATATCGGGCATTTGGAGGCGGCAGCGGGGATCGCGGGAGTGACTAAAATCCTGCTGCAAATGAAGCACGGGAAGCTTGCGCCCAGCTTGCATGCGAAGGAATTGAACCCCAATATCCAGTTTGCCAAGACGCCCTTTGCCGTGCAGCAGGAGCTTGCCGACTGGAAACGGCCGGTCGTGGATGGACAGGAGGTCCCAAGACGGGCGGGAATTTCCTCGTTTGGGGCCGGAGGCTCCAACGCGCACGTGGTGCTTGAGGAATATATTCCTGCACAGCAGGAAGCGGCCTCGGCTGCCGTTACCCCGGAGAAGCCGGCCATCATTGTGCTGTCGGCCAAGAATGAGGAAGGGCTGAAGGCGCAGGTCCAGAGATTGCTGGCCGCCATCGAGGAACAGCCATGGACGGA
>NZ_JAIVEM010000041.1 GCF_020404765.1 Paenibacillus sp. BJ-4 | reverse complement strand
CTTCACAGCCCCTTCTGCCAGCGCTATGTCCTGTACCGCTCCTGCTGCCAAATGCCGGGTGTGTACGGCCTGCTCCGTCAAATGTGAAGGACCGACGCTGCCTTCTGCGAGATTCGTCGCTTGCACTGAGCGTGCCGCCAGTTTTTCTGAGGTGATGCTTTCCGCTTGAAGCGCACGCCCTGACACACTGTCCGGGGCCATGTGTTGTTCTTCAATGGACGCCTTAGCCACATGCCAGGACTGTACCGTCTCCTTCGCGATCTTGCTGGACGTAACCGATCCTTCCTGCAAGGCATCCTCCGACACCACCTGCCAGCCCACATGCTGTTGCTGGATGGCCCCTGCTTGCAGATGCTCCGACTGGACGGAATCCTGTGCGATATGTTTGGACTGCACCGCGCCCTCTGCCAGCGCAGATTCCTGTACCGCTCCATCGGCCAGATGCTGAAAGTGTACGGCATGCTCTATCAGATGTACGGATCCTACGCTAGCTTCCGCCAGATTCGAAGCACGCACCGCCCGAAGCGCAAGCTTCTCCGTGTTCACGCTTCCTGCCTGGAGGGCGTGATCCGATATACTCTCCGGCGCAATATGCTGGCTCATCACAGATGAAGGCTGCAAATGGGCAGAGGTGACGGATTCCGGGGCCAAATGGCTCGACTGGATGGCCTCTTCTGCCACATGATTTCCTTGCACAGCTTCGTCGAT
>NZ_JAIVEM010000026.1 GCF_020404765.1 Paenibacillus sp. BJ-4 | reverse complement strand
TTAGGATAAGCCCTCGACCGATTAGTATTGGTCAGCTCCATGCATTACTGCACTTCCACCCCCAACCTATCTACCTCGTCGTCTTCAAGGGGTCTTACATACTGGGAAATCTCATCTTGAGGGGGGCTTCACGCTTAGATGCTTTCAGCGCTTATCCCTTCCGTACATAGCTACCCAGCGGTGCTCCTGGCGGAACAACTGGTACACCAGCGGTACGTCCATCCCGGTCCTCTCGTACTAAGGACAGCTCCTCTCAAATTTCCTACGCCCACGACAGATAGGGACCGAACTGTCTCACGACGTTCTGAACCCAGCTCGCGTACCGCTTTAATGGGCGAACAGCCCAACCCTTGGGACCTACTTCAGCCCCAGGATGCGATGAGCCGACATCGAGGTGCCAAACCTCCCCGTCGATGTGGACTCTTGGGGGAGATAAGCCTGTTATCCCCAGGGTAGCTTTTATCCGTTGAGCGATGGCCCTTCCATGCGGTACCACCGGATCACTAAGCCCGACTTTCGTCCCTGCTCGACTTGTAGGTCTCGCAGTCAAGCTCCCTTCTGCCTTTGCACTCTTCGAATGATTTCCAACCATTCTGAGGGAACCTTGGGGCGCCTCCGTTACTCTTTAGGAGGCGACCGCCCCAGTCAAACTGCCCACCTGACACTGTCCTCG
>NZ_JAIVEM010000124.1 GCF_020404765.1 Paenibacillus sp. BJ-4 | reverse complement strand
GGTGCCTATCTGAGTGTCGGAAACGCTCTTCAAGAATGTGCCGCGATGTCCCCCAGCTTCACTTCCCTGGGCTACAATTGCGTCTACACCAGCCGCTTCCAATTGTTTGGCTTCTTCAATTGTTGTTGCTGTACCAATTACAATTGTTCCACGCTGCTTCATCGTTTGGATCACATCTTGCGGTGGTATGCCAAAGGTAAAACTAAACACCGGGATTTCTTCATCCAGTAATACTTGCACCTGCTCTTCAAACGACTCCGAATATTTCTGGATCGCTGGATTTTGTGCAATGCCAAGTTCGACGCGATAAATATTGAGGTGATCTGCCATTTGTCCGATCGTTTCTTCCGATTCTATTCGTTGCTCAGGTACAAACAAGTTGACTCCAAACGGCTGATCCGTTAGTTGTTTGATCTCTCGTATCATGCTTCGGAGTTGTTCTGGTGTTAAGTATCCGGCACCTAAGTTGCCTAGACCCCCGGCGTTTGAAATTGCTGCTACCAATTCAGGAGTCGTAGGTCCACCTGCCATCGGCGCTAGGAAGATCGGGTATTGAATTTTGAGGGTACGTGTTAATTCTGTCTCAAGCATTTTTGAAAACCTCCTATTGTTGAACCTATAATGGAATCTTCATGATTTCGATTAATGCGAATTTCAAAGAAGTT
>NZ_JAIVEM010000168.1 GCF_020404765.1 Paenibacillus sp. BJ-4 | reverse complement strand
GATGATCGAGCACCGCAGCCTGGTGAACACGGCGGCGGGCTACCGGCGGGAATACCGGTTGGATCAGTTCCCGGTGCGGCTGCTGCAGCTCGCAAGCTTCTCGTTTGACGTGTTCGTGGGAGATATCGCGCGGACGCTGTATAACGGAGGCACGATGGTGATTGTGCCGAAGGACGACCGGATCGATCCGTCTCGTCTGCACCACTGGATTGAGCGGGAGCGGGTCACCATCTTCGAATCGACACCGGCGCTGATCGTGCCGTTCCTGGAGTACGTGCACGAGCAGCAACTGGATATGAGCCGGTTGGAGCTGTTGATCACGAGCTCGGACAGCTGCAGCGTGGCGGATTACCGGACCTTGCAAGAACGCTTCGGCTCGTTGTTCCGGATCATCAACGCATACGGCGTGACGGAAGCGGCGATCGACTCAAGTTTCTACGACGAGCCGCTGACGAAGCTGCCGCAGACAGGCCATGTGCCGATCGGCAAAGCGTGGCTGAATGCGAAATTCTACATCGTGGACGCGCATCTGAACCCGGTGCCGGTCGGGGTGCTGGGCGAGCTGGTTATCGGCGGAG
>NZ_JAIVEM010000159.1 GCF_020404765.1 Paenibacillus sp. BJ-4 | reverse complement strand
GGCAATACTCGCATTTAGCTGGGTCAGAGGCATACTGCCGGTATCCCTTACGGTCCGTCGTTCGGTAGGGCAGTTCCTGTTGGGCTGGGCAAATATATACATTGCGCTTGGCATCGTATTCAAACTTCCATTTCGGGAACAATCCTTGCTTCGGATGGAATCTTCGGTGGGCAATCACGGCAAAAATCTTACGGCTTTGCAAACCACGGCAAATCGGCGTTGTCAAATAACCCGAATCCAGGGCGACGGCTTCCACCTGAAAACCAAAACGCTCTCTCTGGCGGTCCAAACGCGACAAATAAGGGACGGAATCATGTACATTCCCCGGCGTCACGTGTACGTCGGTAATCACATTGTATTTGGTATCCACCGTGCGGTGGTCCAGGTAAAAAAAGCCTTCAGGTTTGCCGTCACGAATCATATAGCCACTATCGGGATCGGTTTTGCTCACTTTAACCTCTTTTTCTTCGTTCACTTCCTCTCGGGATTTTAGCGCTTTTTTCCATGGTTTCTCCGGTCTTCCGTCACCGCTGCGTTGAGCTCGTCCATGTAGTCCTTGGTATT
>NZ_JAIVEM010000115.1 GCF_020404765.1 Paenibacillus sp. BJ-4 | reverse complement strand
GTGAACACGGCGGCGGGCTACCGGCGGGAATACCGGTTGGATCAGTTCCCGGTGCGGCTGCTGCAGCTCGCAAGCTTCTCGTTCGACGTGTTCGTGGGAGATATCGCGCGGACGCTGTACAACGGAGGCACGATGGTGATTGTGCCGAAGGACGACCGGATCGATCCGTCTCGTCTGCACCACTGGATTGAGCGGGAGCGGGTCACCATCTTCGAATCGACGCCGGCGCTGATCGTGCCGTTCCTGGAGTACGTGCACGAGCAGCGGCTGGATATGAGCTGGATGGAGCTGTTGATCACGAGCTCGGACAGCTGCAGCGTGGCGGATTACCGGACCTTGCAGGAACGCTTCGGCTCGTTGTTCCGGATCATCAACGCATACGGCGTGACGGAAGCGGCGATCGACTCAAGTTTCTACGACGAGCCGCTGACGAAGCTGCCGCAGACAGGCAATGTGCCGATCGGCAAAGCGTGGCTGAATGCGAAATTCTACATCGTGGACGCGCATCTGAACCCGGTGCCGGTCGGGGTGCTGGGCGAGCTGGT
>NZ_JAIVEM010000069.1 GCF_020404765.1 Paenibacillus sp. BJ-4 | reverse complement strand
CTGCAGTAAAGCTCCATGGGGTCTTTCCGTCTTGTCGCGGGTAACCTGCATCTTCACAGGTATTAAAATTTCACCGGATCTCTCGTTGAGACAGCGCCCAAGTCGTTACGCCATTCGTGCGGGTCAGAATTTACCTGACAAGGAATTTCGCTACCTTAGGACCGTTATAGTTACGGCCGCCGTTTACTGGGGCTTCGGTTCATAGCTTCGCCCGAAGGCTTACCACTCCCCTTAACCTTCCAGCACCGGGCAGGCGTCAGCCCGTATACTTCGCCTTGCGGCTTCGCACAGACCTGTGTTTTTGCTAAACAGTCGCTTGGGCCTTTTCACTGCGGCCCCCTCGGGCTATTCACCCTACCGAGGCACCCCTTCTCCCGAAGTTACGGGGTCATTTTGCCGAGTTCCTTAACGAGAGTTCTTCCGCGCGCCTTAGAATTCTCTTCTCGCCTACCTGTGTCGGTTTGCGGTACGGGCACCTTCTCCTGGCTAGAGGCTTTTCTTGGCAGTCTGAGATCATGACCTTCGCTACTGT
>NZ_JAIVEM010000156.1 GCF_020404765.1 Paenibacillus sp. BJ-4 | reverse complement strand
TCGTTGTTCGCCACGTCCTTCGTCGGCTCCTGGCGCCTAGGCATCCTCCGTGTGCTCTTTGTAGCTTAACCTAGTATTTACAATGTAAATACGATTGACTACCTTTATTTCACTTGCTTACACAAGATCAGCTTAAAGGAATATTCTAAAACGCAATTCGTTTCGGTATCCAGTTTTCAAGGTGCAATATTAATAAATCTTTTTTTTGGTGGAGCCAAGCGGGATCGAACCGCTGACCTCCTGCTTGCAAGGCAGGCGCTCTCCCAGCTGAGCTATGGCCCCAAAGGAAACATAAAGTTATATGGTGGGCCCTAGTGGACTCGAACCACCGACCTCACCCTTATCAGGGGTGCGCTCTAACCAGCTGAGCTAAGGGCCCATAATAAACCACCAAAGAAATTCTTCTTTAGTGGTTGCGCTTGGCAACGTCCTACTCTCCCAGGACCCTGCGGTCCAAGTACCATCGGCGCTGGAGGGCTTAACGGTCGTGTTCGGGATGGGTACGT
>NZ_JAIVEM010000181.1 GCF_020404765.1 Paenibacillus sp. BJ-4 | reverse complement strand
TGAACCCGTATGCGGGAATGCATACGCCGCAGGACTGGACATTCCGTACGGGAGATATGCAGCCGTATTATACGCAACTGTATCCGCAGGGAAGCGGACAGACGCCTACGCCGAACTTGAACATGATCTTCAGTGAAGCTGTGGAACTGGGAACAGGTCATCTTATTGTGCATCAATGGGATGGAACCGAGGTTGGGCGAATTGACGTAAGCGGAGGTACGGTTGCAGGAGGCACAGTACGTATTAGTGGTCAGGACGTGTTGATGAAGCTGGATCATCCGTTGTCGGACAATACCCGGTACTATGTAGAGGTCAGCTCGGGCATGTTTGTGGATCGTGGTGGCCAGGGATCGAACGGCATCTGGGATCAGAGCACCTGGAATTTCGTGACAGCGGATGAGACGGCGCCGCAGCTGGTGTCGAAGTCACCGGAAGGTCTTTAT
>NZ_JAIVEM010000049.1 GCF_020404765.1 Paenibacillus sp. BJ-4 | reverse complement strand
CCTTTCCTTCGGGACAGAGGAGACAGGTGGTGCATGGTTGTCGTCAGCTCGTGTCGTGAGATGTTGGGTTAAGTCCCGCAACGAGCGCAACCCTTATGCTTAGTTGCCAGCAGGTCAAGCTGGGCACTCTAAGCAGACTGCCGGTGACAAACCGGAGGAAGGTGGGGATGACGTCAAATCATCATGCCCCTTATGACCTGGGCTACACACGTACTACAATGGCCGGTACAACGGGAAGCGAAGGAGCGATCTGGAGCGAATCCTAGAAAAGCCGGTCTCAGTTCGGATTGCAGGCTGCAACTCGCCTGCATGAAGTCGGAATTGCTAGTAATCGCGGATCAGCATGCCGCGGTGAATACGTTCCCGGGTCTTGTACACACCGCCCGTCACACCACGAGAGTTTACAACACCCGAAGTCGGTGGGGTAACCCGCAAGGG
>NZ_JAIVEM010000012.1 GCF_020404765.1 Paenibacillus sp. BJ-4 | reverse complement strand
GTTAGATACATAAGGAAGCTGCGGTGCAACGAGCTTTACACGCTTCAAAGCCTCTTCCAGTTCCCCCAGCACGGCTTCCATCCGCGAGGAATGAAATGCGCTGCCCGTTCGCAGTTGGCGGCATTCTACACCTGCTTCCTGCATGCGAACTATCAATTCTTCTACCTCTTCCGTCCGTCCCGTCACCACGCTCATTTGCGGTCCATTGATGGCTGCGATCTCCAGCGTTCCTCTTAATTGTTCGGCCAACTCGGACGCGCTCATGCCAACTGCCGCCATCGCTCCCGCTTCACATCGCTGCATCAGTCGCCCACGGACGCTCACCAGCTCCAGCCCTTCCTCCAAGCTGAACACTCCAGCTATACAGGCGGCCGTATATTCTCCCAGACTGTGCCCGATCAGCGCGATGGG
>NZ_JAIVEM010000089.1 GCF_020404765.1 Paenibacillus sp. BJ-4 | reverse complement strand
TTTTCCGAGGCTAGCCCTAAAGCTATTTCGGGGAGAACCAGCTATCTCCGGGTTCGATTGGAATTTCTCCGCTACCCCCACCTCATCCCCGCATTTTTCAACATGCGTGGGTTCGGGCCTCCAGTGCGTGTTACCGCACCTTCACCCTGGACAGGGGTAGATCACCCGGTTTCGGGTCTACGTCCACGTACTCATTCGCCCTATTCAGACTCGCTTTCGCTGCGGCTTCAGCTCTTCACCTTAACCTTGCACGGGAACGTAACTCGCCGGTTCATTCTACAAAAGGCACGCCATCACCCATAAATAGGGCTCTGACTTCTTGTAAGCACACGGTTTCAGGATCTATTTCACTCCCCTTCCGGGGTGCTTTTCACCTTTCCCTCACGGTACTGCTTCACTATCG
>NZ_JAIVEM010000151.1 GCF_020404765.1 Paenibacillus sp. BJ-4 | reverse complement strand
GAAGGCAGCGTCGGTCCTTCACATTTGACGGAGCAGGCCGTACACACCCGGCATTTGGCAGCAGGAGCGGTACAGGACATAGCGCTGGCAGAAGGGGCTGTGAAGTCTGTGCATATTGCAGCAGAGTCCATCCAGCCGCACCATCTGCACATCGGAACCATCCAGGGCGTGCATATCGCATCAGAGACGATATCGACCCACGCATTGCAAGATGAGTCTGTTACGTCTGAAAAACTGGCGGATGAGAGCGTGACAGCGGCCAAAATATCTCCTTATTCCGTACAGCCGTGGCACATTATCGACGAAGCTGTGCAAGGAAATCATGTGGCAGAAGAGGCCATCCAGTCGAGCCATTTGGCCCCGGAATCCGTCACCTCTGCCCATTTGCAGCCTTCATCTGTG
>NZ_JAIVEM010000082.1 GCF_020404765.1 Paenibacillus sp. BJ-4 | reverse complement strand
CACTCCCCGGGGTGCTTAAAATGGACGGGGCTGACCGAGCGGGTACAAGCCCTGCCAGAGCGGGTACAAGCCCTGCCGCCGCATGCGGCACAGGGGAATTTCGATCACGAACTCCCTGTACTGGCTTCACGGAAGGCCGGCAGAAGGAAGGCACGCAGCTTTACTGCCGGAGCGCCCGCCGCTGCCGCGCGGGAGCCTGTGGCGATTATAGGGATCAGCGGACGCTATCCCAAGGCCGGAAGCCTGCAGGAATATTGGGACAATCTGCGGCGGGGACAAGACTGCATCACGGAAATTCCGGAGGAACGCTGGTCCAAGGAAGGGTTCTTCCAGCCGGACCCCCAGGAGGCGGCAGCGCAGGGGAAAAGCTACAGCAAGTGGGGCGGCTTTATAGACGGATT
>NZ_JAIVEM010000138.1 GCF_020404765.1 Paenibacillus sp. BJ-4 | reverse complement strand
TGTAAATACGATTGACTACCTTAGTTTCACTTGTTTACACAAGATCAGCTTAAAGGAATATTCTAAAACGCAATTTCGTTTCGGTATCCAGTTTTCAAGGTGCAAAGCTGTATGATTATCATTTAATCTCCGTAGAGCTAATGATATTCATGCAGTTTTTGATGAAATTGTATTGGTGGAGCCAAGCGGGATCGAACCGCTGACCTCCTGCTTGCAAGGCAGGCGCTCTCCCAGCTGAGCTATGGCCCCTCACAAGTTCCATCAAAACTGAACAAATGGAATGATGATAGTTTGAAGCTTACGCTTCATATTTGAATGTTTCCATTGCAGGAAACGATTCTCCATAGAAAGGAGGTGATCCAGCCGCACCTTCCGATACGGCTACCTTGTTACGACTT
>NZ_JAIVEM010000185.1 GCF_020404765.1 Paenibacillus sp. BJ-4 | reverse complement strand
GGTATACCCGTTCGTCTTGCCCCCGTGGTTGATGCTGGTGCTGCGGATCACCGCATAAATATGATCCCCGTCTGCGACTGCCTTGGACAAAGGCTTCAGCAGAACGCAGCCCACCCCTTCACCCGGGACAAAGCCGTTGCCTCCGCTGCCAAAGCTCTTGCACTGGCCGTCGGCCGAAAGCATTTGCTGGGCGCATAATCCAACATAGCTGGAAGGATGCAGGTAAAGGTTAACCCCCCCGGCAACCGCCATTTTGCACTCCTGCTGATACAGATGCTCACACGCCTCATGAATGGCGGTTAATGACGAAGAGCACATCGTATCAATGGGCATGCTGGGACCTTGCAGGTTCAGCAAATAGGAAATCCGGTTGGCTACCGAGCT
>NZ_JAIVEM010000147.1 GCF_020404765.1 Paenibacillus sp. BJ-4 | reverse complement strand
GCCGCCGAAGGTGGGGTAGATGATTGGGGTGAAGTCGTAACAAGGTAGCCGTATCGGAAGGTGCGGCTGGATCACCTCCTTTCTATGGAGAATCGTTTCCTGCAACGGAAACATTCAAATATGAAGCATTAGCTTCAAAAACTACTCACTCGTTGCTCAGTTTTGAGAGCTCAAACTCTCAAGTATCATTTCCAGGATGTGCTTGTAGTCAAGTACAACGGAATATGATATGATCTTTTTCCGGGTTTACACCGGAGAACGTGTACCTTGAAAACTGGATACCGAAACGAAATTGCGTTTTAGAATATTCCTTTAAGCTGATCTTGTGTAAACAAGTGAAACTAAGGTAGTCAATCGTATTTACATTGT
>NZ_JAIVEM010000083.1 GCF_020404765.1 Paenibacillus sp. BJ-4 | reverse complement strand
CTACCTTAGTTTCACTTGTTTACACAAGATCAGCTTAAAGGAATATTCTAAAACGCAATTTCGTTTCGGTATCCAGTTTTCAAGGTGCACGTTCTCCGGTGTAAAGCCGGAAAAAGATCATATCATATTCCGTTGCACTTGACTACAAGCACATCCTGGAAATGATACTTGAGAGTTTGAGCTCTCAAAACTGAGCAACGAGTGAGTAACAGGCCGAAACCTGATTTGGAAGCTTACGCTTCATATTTGAATGTTTCCATCGCAGGAAACGATTCTCCATAGAAAGGAGGTGATCCAGCCGCACCTTCCGATACGGCTACCTTGTTACGACTT
>NZ_JAIVEM010000061.1 GCF_020404765.1 Paenibacillus sp. BJ-4 | reverse complement strand
TGTCCTGTACATCCTTTCACCCGGTGCGAATGGGTTTGCTGCGAATTTTTCTTCTGTAAGTTCCGGTCTGTTCAAGTACCCTCTTGCCAGTCCATCCCCTGCTATGCATAGTTCTCCCGCTACTCCTATCGGCTGCAGGCCCTTTTCCTTACTGACAACATACAACTTAATGTTATCTATGGGCTTTCCTATAGGTACAAGCTCCAATTCTTCTTCCGTAGAGCAGCCAAAGTAGGATACATCTACTGTTGCTTCTGTTGGTCCGTACAGGTTATGCAGGCTTGTTCCTTTTTCTTTGTACAGCAGCTTGTTGAACTTTTCTACT
>NZ_JAIVEM010000048.1 GCF_020404765.1 Paenibacillus sp. BJ-4 | reverse complement strand
CGCCAAGCGGTTCGCCCGCTCGTTCAGCTCCGCATACGTCAGCCGGTCGTTCTCGTACACGACGGCCGCCTCTTCCGGCGTGCGCTCCGCCTGTTCCTCAAACAGCCGGTGGAACGCGGCCGCAGGAGCCGCTTCCGGCTGCGCCGGGTTAAACGCGCCGAGAATTTGCTCTTTTTCCGCCGGTGTCAAAATATCCAGCTCGGCAATAGTCGCCGACGGGTTGCGGAGAATGGATTCAAGCAGCTGCAAGTAGTGAGCGGCCAATTTCTCCACCGTTTCGGTTTTATAAAGAGCAGTGG
>NZ_JAIVEM010000095.1 GCF_020404765.1 Paenibacillus sp. BJ-4 | reverse complement strand
CTGAATTGAGATAAATAAGCATTACGTGTGTTTGGTTCTACCTGCATCAATCCGTCGCCGGCTGATGGACTGCCTGGTAAGCCTGCTCCAAAGCTGCTTTCCTTTTTGATCACAGCACTCAGCAATAAAGCAAAATCTCCGCCTTTACCGAATTTATCGCCCGCATTCATTGTGTATGTCCATATGTGGCTTGGAACTTCGGAAGGCTTTGTTACTGAAGGACCTGTTGGTGGCGTTGTTGGCGGTGTTGTAGGTGGCGTAGTTCCGCTGCCGCCTTTCT
>NZ_JAIVEM010000046.1 GCF_020404765.1 Paenibacillus sp. BJ-4 | reverse complement strand
GCCGCAATCCGCTGTTCGATACGATGTTTGCTTTGCAGAATACAGAGAATGTGGAAATCCAGCTTCCCGGACTCCATTTGTCGACGTATGCCAGCGAAGAAATTGTTTCTAAATTCGATCTCAGCTTGGACGTCACGGAGATCGAGGAAGGCTTGGAATATCTGTTTGAATACGCCACTGCTCTTTATAAAACCGAAACGGTGGAGAAATTGGCCGCTCACTACTTGCAGCTGCTTGAATCCATTCTCCGCAACCCGTCGGCGACTATTGCCGAGCTGG
>NZ_JAIVEM010000142.1 GCF_020404765.1 Paenibacillus sp. BJ-4 | reverse complement strand
GTAGTCAATCGTATTTACATTGTAAATACTAGGTTAAGCTACAAAGAGCACACGGAGGATGCCTAGGCGCCAGGAGCCGACGAAGGACGTGGCGAACAACGATAAGGCCTCGGGGAGCTGTAAGCAAGCTTTGATCCGGGGATGTCCGAATGGGGAAACCCGGCTGTCCATCGACAGTCACTTTCTGCTGAATACATAGGCAGAATAGAGGCAGACCAGGGGAACTGAAACATCTAAGTACCCTGAGGAAGAGAAAACAATAGTGATTCCGTC
>NZ_JAIVEM010000085.1 GCF_020404765.1 Paenibacillus sp. BJ-4 | reverse complement strand
GCCGATCGGCAAAGCGTGGCTGAATGCGAAATTCTACATCGTGGACGCGCATCTGAACCCGGTGCCGGTCGGGGTGCTGGGCGAGCTGGTTATCGGCGGAGTCGGAGTGGCGCGCGGGTACTTGAACCGTCCGGAGCTGACGGAAGAGAAGTTCGTAGACAGCCCGTTCGCCGCGGGCGAGCGGCTGTACCGCACGGGAGACTTGGCGCGGTGGATGGAGGACGGCAACGTGGACTTCATCGGCCGGATCGACAACCAGGCGAAAATCCGGGG
>NZ_JAIVEM010000011.1 GCF_020404765.1 Paenibacillus sp. BJ-4 | reverse complement strand
GATCGTCGGCATTCTCGCCGAGCGTTCGGTGGACTTGCTGGTGGCCGTGCTGGCCGTCTGGAAAGCGGGCGGGGCGTATGTGCCGCTCGACCCGGATTATCCGGCGGACCGCGTGCGGTTCATGCTTGAAGACAGCGGAGCGAAGGTGCTGCTGACGCAAACGCCGCTGCGAGAGCGTGCCGAAGCCTGGCTCGGCGAAGAGGAGCTGGCGCTGGCGGCGGTGCTGTACCTGGACGACGAAGCGTCGTACAGCGAGGAGCGGGCGAATGCG
>NZ_JAIVEM010000007.1 GCF_020404765.1 Paenibacillus sp. BJ-4 | reverse complement strand
TAAATACGATTGACTACCTTAGTTTCACTTGTTTACACAAGATCAGCTTAAAGGAATATTCTAAAACGCAATTTCGTTTCGGTATCCAGTTTTCAAGGTGCAATTTGAGAGTTTGAACCCTCAAAACTGAGCAACGAGTGAGTAACAGGCCGAAACCTGATTTAGAAGCTTACGCTTCATATTTGAATGTTTCCATCGCAGGAAACGATTCTCCATAGAAAGGAGGTGATCCAGCCGCACCTTCCGATACGGCTACCTTGTTACGACTT
>NZ_JAIVEM010000104.1 GCF_020404765.1 Paenibacillus sp. BJ-4 | reverse complement strand
CTTTTTCTTCGTTCACTTCCTCTCGGGATTTTAGCGCTTTTTTCCATGGTTTCTCCGGTCTTCCGTCACCGCTGCGTTGAGCTCGTCCATGTAGTCCTTGGTATTCTGCAGTACCTGTTCTTTGGTGTACTGGTGTTTGTTCGCATTCGCTTTCACGTGCGCCGAATCGGTCACCAGAACGCGTCCGCCCACCATCCGGTGTGAGATCGCCTGCAGGACAATTTCATCGAAAATATCTTGAAAGATCGTGGTGTCCTTAAAACGGGT
>NZ_JAIVEM010000189.1 GCF_020404765.1 Paenibacillus sp. BJ-4 | reverse complement strand
TGAAAGATCGTGGTGTCCTTAAAACGGGTCCGGCGATTCCAGCTGATGGTCGTATGGTCCGGAACTTTATCGGTTAAACCCAGCCCCAAAAACCAGCGATAAGCCAAGTTCGTCTGAATTTCTCGCTCGAGTTGCCGTTCTGAGCGAATGCCATAGAAATAACCGAGAAAGATCATTTTAAACAACACGGTAGGATCAATGGCAGGACGCCCGTTGTCCGCACAATACAGCGGGCTTACCTTCTCATGAATAAAGGAAAAG
>NZ_JAIVEM010000119.1 GCF_020404765.1 Paenibacillus sp. BJ-4 | reverse complement strand
GGAGCTTTGCCGGAGCAAGTGCGGGAGGATTGCATAAGAAGAGTCGCCCGGCTGCTGCAAACGGGGACCGAGGACATTGACCCTGATGCAGAGTGGAATGACTATGGGCTGGATGTGGTGGCCCTGACCGGACTGGTTAACGAATTGAACCAAGCGTATGGACTCGACTGGACCTATGACATCTTTCTTGAATATCCGACCCTCCGCAGCCTGGCAGACGATCTGCTGGAAACCTGCAAGGGCCGCTTGCCCCGT
>NZ_JAIVEM010000145.1 GCF_020404765.1 Paenibacillus sp. BJ-4 | reverse complement strand
GATTTAGTTCCGGGAGTCAGACAGTGAGTGCTAAGATCCATTGTCAAAAGGGAAACAGCCCAGACCATCAGCTAAGGTCCCCAAGTGTGTGTTAAGTGGGAAAGGATGTGGAGTTGCACAGACAACCAGGATGTTGGCTTAGAAGCAGCCACCATTGAAAGAGTGCGTAATAGCTCACTGGTCGAGTGACTCTGCGCCGAAAATGTAACGGGGCTAAACACACCACCGAAGCTATGGCTTGATGCT
>NZ_JAIVEM010000068.1 GCF_020404765.1 Paenibacillus sp. BJ-4 | reverse complement strand
GTTTGAGGAACAGGCGGAGCGCACGCCGGAAGAGGCGGCCGTCGTGTACGAGAACGACCGGCTGACGTATGCGGAGCTGAACGAGCGGGCGAACCGCTTGGCGGCCACGCTGCGCGCAAGCGGCATCGGCCGGGAGACGATCGTCGGCATTCTCGCCGAGCGTTCGGTGGACTTGCTGGTGGCCGTGCTGGCCGTCTGGAAAGCGGGCGGGGCGTATGTGCCGCTCGACCCGGATTATCCGG
>NZ_JAIVEM010000117.1 GCF_020404765.1 Paenibacillus sp. BJ-4 | reverse complement strand
GTTTGAGGAACAGGCGGAGCGCACGCCGGAAGAGGCGGCCGTCGTGTACGAGAACGACCGGCTGACGTATGCGGAGCTGAACGAGCGGGCGAACCGCTTGGCGGCTACGCTGCGCGCAAGCGGCATCGGCCGGGAGTCGATCGTCGGCATTCTCGCCGAGCGTTCGGTGGACTTGCTGGTGGCCGTGCTGGCCGTCTGGAAAGCGGGCGGGGCGTATGTGCCGCTCGACCCGGATTATCCGG
>NZ_JAIVEM010000051.1 GCF_020404765.1 Paenibacillus sp. BJ-4 | reverse complement strand
TGGTCATACCCCTGTCAAGTAGACAAGTGAAAAAAGGCTAAGCAGCCAGCGCGTGCCGGTACTCAATCGGCGCGCGCTGTTTGAGTTTGGCCTGAAATCGTTGGTAGTTATAAAAGTAAATGTACTCTTCCACCGCTTGATGAATTTCCGTTTCTGACTTACACTGGTGGAGGTACAGCTTCTCGGTCTTGAGATGCGAAAAGAAGGATTCGATGCAAGCGTTATCCAGGCAGGTACCTTTG
>NZ_JAIVEM010000034.1 GCF_020404765.1 Paenibacillus sp. BJ-4 | reverse complement strand
TGCATCAGGGGTAGGGGAGCGTTGAATGCGGGTTGAAGGTGTACCGGAAGGAGCGCTGGACTGCATTCAAGTGAGAATGCCGGTATGAGTAACGAAAAGATCTGTGAGAATCAGATCCGCCGAAAGCCTAAGGGTTCCTGAGGAAGGTTCGTCCGCTCAGGGTAAGTCGGGACCTAAGGCGAGGCCGATAGGCGTAGTCGAAGGACAACAGGTAGAAATTCCTGTACCACCGTAATCCG
>NZ_JAIVEM010000133.1 GCF_020404765.1 Paenibacillus sp. BJ-4 | reverse complement strand
TTTGACCCGCTCTTCTTCAACATATCACCGCTAGAAGCCCATAACATGGACCCGCAGGAACGGCTGTTTGTCCAATCCTGCTGGGAGGTATTGGAGGATGCGGGCTATACCCGGGAGCAGATCCGGTCGCAATATAACGGGAAGGTGGGCGTCTTCGCGGGGATTACCAAGACCGGCTACGATTTATACGGCCCGGATTTATGGAAGCAGGGGGAGAGGGTATTTCCGCATACGTCATT
>NZ_JAIVEM010000127.1 GCF_020404765.1 Paenibacillus sp. BJ-4 | reverse complement strand
TCAAAATTTGGCCGTGCTTATAATCACGGCAGTGAACAAGATCAGGTATGCTTGGGCGGACTGATTTTAAATGAAAAGATTACTAGATTCGGCAACATATATAATGGCTTATTACACTATAACGGAGGAGATAACTGGTATCCGGGAGCTACAGACTCTTATGGCCGTCCTATTCTGGCCAATCAATATGCAGATGCAGTTTACGCTACTTATAAGGGCTATGGCGGTAAGAACTAAG
>NZ_JAIVEM010000113.1 GCF_020404765.1 Paenibacillus sp. BJ-4 | reverse complement strand
TGAGGGTACGTGTTAATTCTGTCTCAAGCATTTTTGAAAACCTCCTATTGTTGAACCTATAATGGAATCTTCATGATTTCGATTAATGCGAATTTCAAAGAAGTTTGTTACTCCATCTATTTAAGGCAGCCACCAAACTATCCTGCCCGTTAAGTTAACAAAAGAATAAGGAACTACCGCAAAGGAAGCTCCTCAACTATCGTTTCCCGTTAGAATTCCTGTAGAATGAATCATCAA
>NZ_JAIVEM010000093.1 GCF_020404765.1 Paenibacillus sp. BJ-4 | reverse complement strand
TGAGGGTACGTGTTAATTCTGTCTCAAGCATTTTTGAAAACCTCCTATTGTTGAACCTATAATGGAATCTTCATGATTTCGATTAATGCGAATTTCAAAGAAGTTGTTACTCCATCTATTTAAGGCAGCCTCCAAACTATCCTGCCCGTTAAGTTAACAAAAGAATAAGGAACTACCGCAAAGGAAGCTCCTCAACTATCGTTTCCCGTTAGAATTCCTGTAGAATGAATCATCAA
>NZ_JAIVEM010000129.1 GCF_020404765.1 Paenibacillus sp. BJ-4 | reverse complement strand
CGTCCATTCTATACAATAGTTACCTATATTATACAACATTAACGCGGTGTCGTCTTAAACAAAATCAACATAAAAAAAGCTGTCGAGACTTTCTCGACAGCCTGAAGTCAGTCCTGATTGTATCAGGACTTCAGATTGTCGAGAAACCCCGTCTTTTTGAGACGCGGGTTCTTTTTCTTTACATAATAATGGTCTGGTATCTGGGAGAAACGGGGTGTTACCCCTGTTTCTCCAG
>NZ_JAIVEM010000103.1 GCF_020404765.1 Paenibacillus sp. BJ-4 | reverse complement strand
CCTGTCCCGCTGCAAAGCCCCGCAGCTTCGCCTTGAGCTGCCCGATGCTGTCTACAATCACTCCCAGCCGCTCTTCCATGGCCTCGCGCCCTGTCTGGAGAGTGTAGGCTATGTCCGCAAGGTCGCCCTCCGTCCATGGCTGTTCCTCGATGGCGGCCAGCAATCTCTGGACCTGCGCCTTCAGCCCTTCCTCATTCTTGGCCGACAGCACAATGATGGCCGGCTTCTCCGGG
>NZ_JAIVEM010000153.1 GCF_020404765.1 Paenibacillus sp. BJ-4 | reverse complement strand
GCTACTGACAACAGTATGTCAGTAGTGTTCTAACATTTTTTTGGGCTTCCTCCCGAATTCGATTTCGGAATGCGTCAGTACACGATATGTCTTGATTCTTATCTTTCCAGAACTGCTCACATTATGGATTACAGTGATTAGTGATTACGGGTGCGGCATTGATTGTCATATCGAACAGTATGGGGCTACTAAGGGTTAAAAATTAATGCCTATTGATTCAACTA
>NZ_JAIVEM010000112.1 GCF_020404765.1 Paenibacillus sp. BJ-4 | reverse complement strand
TAAATACGATTGACTACCTTAGTTTCACTTGTTTACACAAGATCAGCTTAAAGGAATATTCTAAAACGCAATTTCGTTTCGGTATCCAGTTTTCAAGGTGCAATTGAGAGTTTGAGCTCTCAAAACTGAGCAACGAGTGAGTAACAGGCCGAAACCTGATTTAGAAGCTTACGCTTCGTATTTGAATGTTTCCATCGCAGGAAACGATTCTCCATAGAAAG
>NZ_JAIVEM010000084.1 GCF_020404765.1 Paenibacillus sp. BJ-4 | reverse complement strand
CTGCGAGAGCGTGCCGAAGCCTGGCTCGGCGAAGAGGAGCTGGCGCTGGCGGCGGTGCTGTACCTGGACGACGAAGCGTCGTACAGCGAGGAGCGGGCGAATGCGTCGGTTGTCTCCGGCATTGTCTCCGGCAAGCTGACGGATGCTGTGGACGACGGCGATGAGAGCCATCAGAATGTTGGCACCGACAGCTTCCATGAAGCCCGTCCGGAGGATCT
>NZ_JAIVEM010000037.1 GCF_020404765.1 Paenibacillus sp. BJ-4 | reverse complement strand
CTGACAGCATTTGGTTGGCGCAAAGCCCAACATAGCTGAGCGGATGGACATACAGGTTTACTCCTCCTGCAATCGCCATCTCGCATTCTCCCCGGTACAGATGCTCGCAGGCTTCATGAATCGCGGTTAACGAGGACGAACACATGGTATCGATCGGCATGCTGGGTCCTTGCAAATTGAACAGGTACGAAATCCGGTTAGCCACGGAGCTAAAGGAT
>NZ_JAIVEM010000137.1 GCF_020404765.1 Paenibacillus sp. BJ-4 | reverse complement strand
GCCCGCATCCTCCAATACCTCCCAGCAGGATTGGACAAACAGCCGTTCCTGCGGGTCCATGTTATGGGCTTCTAGCGGTGATATGTTGAAGAAGAGCGGGTCAAACTCCGCGAATCCGTCTATAAAGCCGCCCCACTTGCTGTAGCTTTTCCCCTGCGCTGCCGCCTCCTGGGGGTCCGGCTGGAAGAACCCTTCCTTGGACCAGCGTTCCTCCGGA
>NZ_JAIVEM010000123.1 GCF_020404765.1 Paenibacillus sp. BJ-4 | reverse complement strand
GCCCGCATCCTCCAATACCTCCCAGCAGGATTGGACAAACAGCCGTTCCTGCGGGTCCATGTTATGGGCTTCTAGCGGTGATATGTTGAAGAAGAGCGGGTCAAATTCCGCAAATCCGTCTATAAAGCCGCCCCACTTGCTGTAGCTTTTCCCCTGCGCTGCCGCCTCCTGGGGGTCCGGCTGGAAGAACCCTTCCTTGGACCAGCGTTCCTCCGGA
>NZ_JAIVEM010000058.1 GCF_020404765.1 Paenibacillus sp. BJ-4 | reverse complement strand
TCCCAGCACCTCCATAAATTCTTCGCTTGTTTTCTTGATGATGAAGTTATCGTGAATCACCCCTGCACAGTGGATGATCCCATGGACACGCCCACATTCCTCACGAATACTTTCCAGTAAACCGATAACGGTGCTCTTATCGGTGATATCGCCTTGTCTATACTCCACGCTGGCACCTGAGGCCTCCAGCTCCTTCAGTCGGGTCTGTCTGCCTCTG
>NZ_JAIVEM010000062.1 GCF_020404765.1 Paenibacillus sp. BJ-4 | reverse complement strand
GGGCTTGAGCATGTATATCGCGGGAAAGTCAAGCAAAATAAGGGAACCTCGGCTATTTTCACAGCGGATGAAGATATGCAAACAGCCATCGATTCCTGGCTGGTCAAAGGGAAATATTCGAAGCTGTTGGATTTATGGGTCAAGGGGGTCATGATCGACTGGAACAAGCTCTACGGCTCGGCTAAACGGAGAAAAGTCAGCCTTCCCACCTA
>NZ_JAIVEM010000177.1 GCF_020404765.1 Paenibacillus sp. BJ-4 | reverse complement strand
CTTATCGGCTATCGCCCGGGACAGCGGCTTCAATAGGACAGCCCCCACGCCTTCGCCAGGGACAAACCCGTTGCCTCCTTTTCCAAAGCTTTTGCACTGTCCATCTGCTGACAGCATTTGGTTGGCGCAAAGCCCAACATAGCTGAGCGGATGGACATACAGGTTTACTCCTCCTGCAATCGCCATCTCGCATTCTCCCCGGTACAGATGCT
>NZ_JAIVEM010000157.1 GCF_020404765.1 Paenibacillus sp. BJ-4 | reverse complement strand
CTTATCGGCTATCGCCCGGGACAGCGGCTTCAATAGGACAGCCCCCACGCCTTCGCCAGGGACAAACCCGTTGCCTCCTTTTCCAAAGCTTTTGCACTGTCCATCGACTGACAGCATTTGGTTGGCGCAAAGCCCAACATAGCTGAGCGGATGGACATACAGGTTTACTCCTCCTGCAATCGCCATCTCGCATTCTCCCCGGTACAGATGCT
>NZ_JAIVEM010000134.1 GCF_020404765.1 Paenibacillus sp. BJ-4 | reverse complement strand
GACCAGCCAGGAATCGATGGCTGTTTGCATATCTTCATCCGCTGTGAAAATAGCCGAGGTTCCCTTATTTTGCTTGACTTTCCCGCGATATACATGCTCAAGCCCATCCTGTCCCGCTGCAAAGCCCCGCAGCTTCGCCTTGAGCTGCCCGATGCTGTCTACAATCACTCCCAGCCGCTCTTCCATGGCCTCGCGCCCTGTCTGGAGAGTGT
>NZ_JAIVEM010000108.1 GCF_020404765.1 Paenibacillus sp. BJ-4 | reverse complement strand
GCAATGTATATATTTGCCCAGCCCAACAGGAACTGCCCTACCGAACGACGGACCGTAAGGGATACCGGCAGTATGCCTCTGACCCAGCTAAATGCGAGTATTGCCTACTGCTGGGCCAGTGTACCCAGTCTCGAAACCACCGCAAAGTGGTGACTCGGCATGTCTGGGAAGACAGCAAAGAGTGGGTACGGAGCAACCGACTAAGCCCATC
>NZ_JAIVEM010000105.1 GCF_020404765.1 Paenibacillus sp. BJ-4 | reverse complement strand
GCAATGTATATATTTGCCCAGCCCAACAGGAACTGCCCTACCGAACGACGGACCGTAAGGGATACCGGCAGTATGCCTCTGACCCAGCTAAATGCGAGTATTGCCCACTGCTGGGCCAGTGTACCCAGTCTCGAAACCACCGCAAAGTGGTGACTCGGCATGTCTGGGAAGACAGCAAAGAGTGGGTACGGAGCAACCGACTAAGCCCATC
>NZ_JAIVEM010000035.1 GCF_020404765.1 Paenibacillus sp. BJ-4 | reverse complement strand
GTTGCGCTCGTTGCGGGACTTAACCCAACATCTCACGACACGAGCTGACGACAACCATGCACCACCTGTCTCCTCTGTCCCGAAGGAAAGGCCTATCTCTAGACCAGTCAGAGGGATGTCAAGACCTGGTAAGGTTCTTCGCGTTGCTTCGAATTAAACCACATACTCCACTGCTTGTGCGGGTCCCCGTCAATTCCTTTGAGTTTCAGTC
>NZ_JAIVEM010000067.1 GCF_020404765.1 Paenibacillus sp. BJ-4 | reverse complement strand
GAGACGTATCCGGTGCCGTGCTCCATTCGGATCAGGGTTTCCAGTATACGTCTGCGGCGTACAACACACGACTCGAAGAATTCGGCGTCAAGGGCAGTCACTCTCGCAAAGGTACCTGCCTGGATAACGCTTGCATCGAATCCTTCTTTTCGCATCTCAAGACCGAGAAGCTGTACCTCCACCAGTGTAAGTCAGAAACGGAAATTCATCA
>NZ_JAIVEM010000079.1 GCF_020404765.1 Paenibacillus sp. BJ-4 | reverse complement strand
GAGACGTATCCGGTGCCGTGCTCCATTCGGATCAGGGTTTCCAGTATACGTCTGCGGCGTACAACACACGACTCGAAGAATTCGGCGTCAAGGGCAGTCACTCTCACAAAGGTACCTGCCTGGATAACGCTTGCATCGAATCCTTCTTTTCGCATCTCAAGACCGAGAAGCTGTACCTCCACCAGTGTAAGTCAGAAACGGAAATTCATCA
>NZ_JAIVEM010000099.1 GCF_020404765.1 Paenibacillus sp. BJ-4 | reverse complement strand
TTCCAGTCCACCCGATAGCGTAAATTGTGCTATTTTTTCCTGGCCTGACACCGTATATATCCTGTTTGAGTCCCCTGCACCAGATATCCGCAGCTCACGAACCACGGCTCCTCCCGAGGCCTCGTGCAGTCTTACATACCCGTGATTCCATTTCACTGACTCGTCGAATTCCATGTTAAAGTACGCTTTCCCTGGACCCACTCCACTTAGA
>NZ_JAIVEM010000055.1 GCF_020404765.1 Paenibacillus sp. BJ-4 | reverse complement strand
TTCCAGTCCACCCGATAGCGTAAATTGTGCTATTTTTTCCTGGCCTGACACCGTATATATCCTGTTTGAGTCCCCTGCACCAGATATCCGCAGCTCACGAACCACCGCTCCTCCCGAGGCCTCGTGCAGTCTTACATACCCGTGATTCCATTTCACTGACTCGTCGAATTCCATGTTAAAGTACGCTTTCCCTGGACCCACTCCACTTAGA
>NZ_JAIVEM010000078.1 GCF_020404765.1 Paenibacillus sp. BJ-4 | reverse complement strand
GGCAGCGCATTTCATTCCTCGCGGATGGAAGCCGTGCTGGGGGAACTGGAAGAGGCTTTGAAGCGTGTAAAGCTCGTTGCACCGCAGCTTCCTTATGTATCTAACGAAACGGGGAAATGGATTACCAAGGAGCAGGCAAGTAATCCGGCCTATTGGGTGTCGCATACGCGCCGAGCGGTGAGGTTTGCGGACAATGCGGAGCAGGTGCTGA
>NZ_JAIVEM010000077.1 GCF_020404765.1 Paenibacillus sp. BJ-4 | reverse complement strand
GGCAGCGCATTTCATTCCTCGCGGATGGAAGCCGTGCTGGGGGAACTGGAAGAGGCTTTGAAGCGTGTAAAGCTCGTTGCACCGCAGCTTCCTTATGTATCTAACAAAACGGGGAAATGGATTACCAAGGAGCAGGCAAGTAATCCGGCCTATTGGGTGTCGCATACGCGCCGAGCGGTGAGGTTTGCGGACAATGCGGAGCAGGTGCTGA
>NZ_JAIVEM010000090.1 GCF_020404765.1 Paenibacillus sp. BJ-4 | reverse complement strand
GATGCCTAGGCGCCAGGAGCCGACGAAGGACGTGGCGAACAACGATAAAGCCTCGGGGAGCTGTAAGCAAGCTTTGATCCGGGGATGTCCGAATGGGGAAACCCGACTGTCTTCATCGACAGTCACTTTCTGCTGAATACATAGGCAGAATAGAGGCAGACCAGGGGAACTGAAACATCTAAGTACCCTGAGGAAGAGAAAACAATAGTGA
>NZ_JAIVEM010000192.1 GCF_020404765.1 Paenibacillus sp. BJ-4 | reverse complement strand
GCAGGACTGGACATTCCGTACGGGAGATATGCAGCCGTATTATACGCAACTGTATCCGCAGGGAAGCGGACAGACGCTTACGCCGAACTTGAACATGATCTTCAGCGAAGCTGTGGAACTGGGAACAGGTCATCTTATTGTGCATCAATGGGATGGAACCGAGGTTGGGCGAATTGACGTAAGCGGAGGTACGGTTGCAGGAGGCACGGTA
>NZ_JAIVEM010000017.1 GCF_020404765.1 Paenibacillus sp. BJ-4 | reverse complement strand
TAACGCAGACTGCTTGTCTTCGTTAAGCGGGGATCTGCCGGTCAGAATCAGCGTCGCATGCTTGGCTTGACCGGCAATTTCGCCGGCAAATATAAGCCCGAGGCCTCCTGCGCCCCCCGTAATCAAATAGATTCCATGGTCCTTCCATAGCGGCTTCACTCTGGATGCTCCCGCGCTGATTTCACTCCAGACAGCCACCCGGCGCTTTCCG
>NZ_JAIVEM010000186.1 GCF_020404765.1 Paenibacillus sp. BJ-4 | reverse complement strand
TAACGCAGACTGCTTGTCTTCGTTAAGCGGGGATCTGCCGGTCAGAATCAGCGTCGCATGCTTGGCTTGACCGGCAATTTCGCCGGCAAATATAAGCCCGAGGCCCCCTGCGCCCCCCGTAATCAAATAGATTCCATGGTCCTTCCATAGCGGCTTCACTCTGGATGCTCCCGCGCTGATTTCACTCCAGACAGCCACCCGGCGCTTTCCG
>NZ_JAIVEM010000059.1 GCF_020404765.1 Paenibacillus sp. BJ-4 | reverse complement strand
GGGGGGGGGGGGGGGGGGGGGGGGGGGGGGGGGGGGGGGGGGGGGGGGGGGGGGGGGGGGGGGGGGGGGGGGGGGGGGGGGGGGGGGGGGGGGGGGGGGGGGGGGCGGGGGGGGGGGGGGGGGGGGGGGGGGGGGGGGGGGGGGGGGGGGGGGGGGGGGGGGGGGGGGGGGGGGGGGGGGGGGGGGGGGGGGGGGGGGGGGGGGGGGGGGG
>NZ_JAIVEM010000015.1 GCF_020404765.1 Paenibacillus sp. BJ-4 | reverse complement strand
GATACGATCAGGGTGGTATCCCAAGGATGCCTCCCCTCAAGCTGGCGCTCAAGGCTCAACGGCTCCCACCTATCCTGTACAGATCGTACCCAAATTCAATATCAAACTGCAGTAAAGCTCCATGGGGTCTTTCCGTCTTGTCGCGGGTAACCTGCATCTTCACAGGTATTAAAATTTCACCGGATCTCTCGTTGAGACAGCGCCCAAGTCG
>NZ_JAIVEM010000054.1 GCF_020404765.1 Paenibacillus sp. BJ-4 | reverse complement strand
TGTAGAAGCTTGCTTCTACATAACCTAGCGGCGGACGGGTGAGTAACACGTAGGCAACCTGCCCACAAGACAGGGATAACTACCGGAAACGGTAGCTAATACCCGGTACATCCTTTTCCTGCATGGGAGAAGGAGGAAAGACGGAGCAATCTGTCACTTGTGGATGGGCCTGCGGCGCATTAGCTAGTTGGTGGGGTAATGGCCTACCAAG
>NZ_JAIVEM010000070.1 GCF_020404765.1 Paenibacillus sp. BJ-4 | reverse complement strand
CGATGAAGACAGCCGGGTTTCCCCATTCGGACATCCCCGGATCAAAGCTTGCTTACAGCTCCCCGAGGCTTTATCGTTGTTCGCCACGTCCTTCGTCGGCTCCTGACGCCTAGGCATCCTCCGTGTGCTCTTTGTAGCTTAACCTAGTATTTACAATGTAAATACGATTGACTACCTTAGTTTCACTTGTTTACACAAGATCAGCTTAAAG
>NZ_JAIVEM010000154.1 GCF_020404765.1 Paenibacillus sp. BJ-4 | reverse complement strand
GCAGGACTGGACATTCCGTACGGGAGATATGCAGCCGTATTATACGCAACTGTATCCGCAGGGAAGCGGACAGACGCTTACGCCGAACTTGAACATGATCTTCAGTGAAGCTGTGGAACTGGGAACAGGTCATCTTATTGTGCATCAATGGGATGGAACCGAGGTTGGGCGAATTGACGTAAGCGGAGGTACGGTTGCAGGAGGCACGGTA
>NZ_JAIVEM010000073.1 GCF_020404765.1 Paenibacillus sp. BJ-4 | reverse complement strand
TACGACCATCAGCTGGAATCGCCGGACCCGTTTTAAGGACACCACGATCTTTCAAGATATTTTCGATGAAATTGTCCTGCAGGCGATCTCACACCGGATGGTGGGTGGACGCGTTCTGGTGACCGATTCGACGCACGTGAAAGCGAATGCGAACAAACACCAGTACACCAAAGAACAGGTACTGCAAAATACCAAGGACTACATGGACGAG
>NZ_JAIVEM010000121.1 GCF_020404765.1 Paenibacillus sp. BJ-4 | reverse complement strand
TAAAGCCTCGGGGAGCTGTAAGCAAGCTTTGATCCGGGGATGTCCGAATGGGGAAACCCGGCTGTCTTCATCGACAGTCACTTTCTGCTGAATACATAGGCAGAACAGAGGCAGACCAGGGGAACTGAAACATCTAAGTACCCTGAGGAAGAGAAAACAATAGTGATTCCGTCAGTAGCGGCGAGCGAACGCGGATTAGCCCAAACCAAGG
>NZ_JAIVEM010000033.1 GCF_020404765.1 Paenibacillus sp. BJ-4 | reverse complement strand
CTTTCTATGGAGAATCGTTTCCTGCGATGGAAACATTCAAATACGAAGCGTAAGCTTCTAAATCAGGTTTCGGCCTGTTACTCACTCGTTGCTCAGTTTTGAGAGTTCAAACTCTCAAGCGTTTGGTGGCGATAGCGGAGGGGTTCCACACGTACCCATCCCGAACACGACCGTTAAGCCCTCCAGCGCCGATGGTACTTGGACCGCAGGG
>NZ_JAIVEM010000128.1 GCF_020404765.1 Paenibacillus sp. BJ-4 | reverse complement strand
GGGGGGGGGGGGGGGGGGGGGGGGGGGGGGGGGGGGGGGGGGGGGGGGGGGGGGGGGGGGGGGGGGGGGGGGGGGGGGGGGGGGGGGGGGGGGGGGGGGGGGGGGTGGGGGGGGGGGGGGGGGGGGGGGGGGGGGGGGGGGGGGGGGGGGGGGGGGGGGGGGGGGGGGGGGGGGGGGGGGGGGGGGGGGGGGGGGGGGGGGGGGGGGGGGG
>NZ_JAIVEM010000020.1 GCF_020404765.1 Paenibacillus sp. BJ-4 | reverse complement strand
GCAGTAATGCATGGAGCTGACCAATACTAATCGGTCGAGGGCTTATCCTAAGAATAAGACGCAATGAAGTTTCGGATCCAGTTTTCAGGGTGTAACACCTTGAAGATAGAATTTGCAATGCAAATTCATGTTTGGTGGCGATAGCGGAGGGGTTCCACACGTACCCATCCCGAACACGACCGTTAAGCCCTCCAGCGCCGATGGTACTTGG
>NZ_JAIVEM010000047.1 GCF_020404765.1 Paenibacillus sp. BJ-4 | reverse complement strand
TTCAAAACTTGTTCCCTCCGAGACGGATCCCGAGTAGTGCGGGGCACGTGAAACCCCGTATGAATCCGGCAGGACCATCTGCCAAGGCTAAATACTCCCTGGCGATCGATAGTGAAGCAGTACCGTGAGGGAAAGGTGAAAAGCACCCCGGAAGGGGAGTGAAATAGATCCTGAAACCGTGTGCTTACAAGAAGTCAGAGCCCTATTTATG
>NZ_JAIVEM010000025.1 GCF_020404765.1 Paenibacillus sp. BJ-4 | reverse complement strand
GATATCTCCCACGAACACGTCGAACGAGAAGCTTGCGAGCTGCAGCAGCCGCACCGGGAACTGATCCAACCGGTATTCCCGCCGGTAGCCCGCCGCCGTGTTCACTAGGCTGCGGTGCTCGATCATCACGCCCTTCGGCTTGCCCGTCGTTCCCGACGTATAGATCACGTACGCCAGATCCTCCGGACGGGCTTCATGGAAGCTGTCGGTG
>NZ_JAIVEM010000016.1 GCF_020404765.1 Paenibacillus sp. BJ-4 | reverse complement strand
CTTGACTACTTGAAGGAAATCAAGGAGACGACGCTGGGCGCTTTTGAACATCAGAATTATCCGTTTGAGGAACTGGTGGATAAGGTGAACGTGGCTCGCGATTTATGCCGCAATCCGCTGTTCGATACGATGTTTGCTTTGCAGAATACAGAGAATGTGGAAATCCAGCTTCCCGGACTCCATTTGTCGACGTATGCCAGCGAAGAAATTG
>NZ_JAIVEM010000166.1 GCF_020404765.1 Paenibacillus sp. BJ-4 | reverse complement strand
CTTGACTACTTGAAGGAAATCAAGGAGACGACGCTGGGCGCTTTTGAACATCAGAATTATCCGTTTGAGGAACTGGTGGATAAGGTGAACGTGGCTCGCGATTTACGCCGCAATCCGCTGTTCGATACGATGTTTGCTTTGCAGAATACAGAGAATGTGGAAATCCAGCTTCCCGGACTCCATTTGTCGACGTATGCCAGCGAAGAAATTG
>NZ_JAIVEM010000094.1 GCF_020404765.1 Paenibacillus sp. BJ-4 | reverse complement strand
GCGGATCAGCATGCCGCGGTGAATACGTTCCCGGGTCTTGTACACACCGCCCGTCACACCACGAGAGTTTACAACACCCGAAGTCGGTGGGGTAACCCGCAAGGGGGCCAGCCGCCGAAGGTGGGGTAGATGATTGGGGTGAAGTCGTAACAAGGTAGCCGTATCGGAAGGTGCGGCTGGATCACCTCCTTTCTATGGAGAATCGTTTCCT
>NZ_JAIVEM010000158.1 GCF_020404765.1 Paenibacillus sp. BJ-4 | reverse complement strand
GCGGATCAGCATGCCGCGGTGAATACGTTCCCGGGTCTTGTACACACCGCCCGTCACACCACGAGAGTTTACAACACCCGAAGTCGGTGGGGTAACCCGCAAGGGAGCCAGCCGCCGAAGGTGGGGTAGATGATTGGGGTGAAGTCGTAACAAGGTAGCCGTATCGGAAGGTGCGGCTGGATCACCTCCTTTCTATGGAGAATCGTTTCCT
>NZ_JAIVEM010000150.1 GCF_020404765.1 Paenibacillus sp. BJ-4 | reverse complement strand
GTGTGGCCGATCACCCTCTCAGGTCGGCTACGCATCGTCGCCTTGGTAGGCCATTACCCCACCAACTAGCTAATGCGCCGCAGGCCCATCCACAAGTGACAGATTACTCCGTCTTTCCTCCTTCTCCCATGCAGGAAAAGGATGTATCGGGTATTAGCTACCGTTTCCGGTAGTTATCCCTGTCTTGTGGGCAGGTTGCCTACGTGTTACT
>NZ_JAIVEM010000056.1 GCF_020404765.1 Paenibacillus sp. BJ-4 | reverse complement strand
TCGCCCACGGACGCTCACCAGCTCCAGCCCTTCCTCCAAGCTGAACACTCCAGCTATACAGGCGGCCGTATATTCTCCCAGACTGTGCCCGATCAGCGCGATGGGTTTCACCCCCACACTCATCCACAACTGGGCCAGGGCATATTCAGTCACAAACAGCGCTGGTTGGGTCAGCCATGTCTCCTCTAATTGCTTCTCTTCAAAGCCCTCT
>NZ_JAIVEM010000002.1 GCF_020404765.1 Paenibacillus sp. BJ-4 | reverse complement strand
TCGCCCACGGACGCTCACCAGCTCCAGCCCTTCCTCCAAGCTGAACACTCCAGCTATACAGGCGGCCGTATATTCTCCCAGACTGTGCCCGATCAGCGCGATGGGCTTCACCCCCACACTCATCCACAACTGGGCCAGGGCATATTCAGTCACAAACAGCGCTGGTTGGGTCAGCCATGTCTCCTCTAATTGCTTCTCTTCAAAGCCCTCT
>NZ_JAIVEM010000031.1 GCF_020404765.1 Paenibacillus sp. BJ-4 | reverse complement strand
GTGCATTCACACACAGTTGGTGACAAGGGATTACGTAAAGAAGACATTCGATATGTTTGATGAAATCCAAGTATGTAATGTTGGGATCGGAACTGGAGATTGGGATGATTACCTTGGATATTGGCTTAATGGAAGAGGTAGTTTAACGAGCATTGATATTGACGAAAGTATTTGCGAGATATTTGAGTATAGACAACAGAGGGAGCGGCAT
>NZ_JAIVEM010000042.1 GCF_020404765.1 Paenibacillus sp. BJ-4 | reverse complement strand
GTGCATTCACACACAGTTGGTGACAAGGGATTACGTAAAGAAGACATTCGATATGTTTGATGAAATCCAAGTATGTAATGTTGGGATCGGAACTGGAGATTGGGACGATTACCTTGGATATTGGCTTAATGGAAGAGGTAGTTTAACGAGCATTGATATTGACGAAAGTATTTGCGAGATATTTGAGTATAGACAACAGAGGGAGCGGCAT
>NZ_JAIVEM010000187.1 GCF_020404765.1 Paenibacillus sp. BJ-4 | reverse complement strand
GGGAAACAGCTGTACCGTAAACGAAAAGAGACGATTGAGCGAAGCTTCGCGGATGCCAAAGAGCTCCATGGGTTTCGCTATTGCCGTTTGCGCGGACTTCCGAACGTCAGGGAACAAGCCCTCATGACGGCAACCGTGCAGAACATGAAGAAGATGGCGATCCACCTGGATCGCCTGGAGAAACAGGGGTAACACCCCGTTTCTCCCAGAT
>NZ_JAIVEM010000183.1 GCF_020404765.1 Paenibacillus sp. BJ-4 | reverse complement strand
GGGAAACAGCTGTACCGTAAACGAAAAGAGACGATTGAGCGAAGCTTCGCGGATGCCAAAGAGCTCCATGGGTTTCGCTATTGCCGTTTGCGCGGACTTCCGAACATCAGGGAACAAGCCCTCATGACGGCAACCGTGCAGAACATGAAGAAGATGGCGATCCACCTGGATCGCCTGGAGAAACAGGGGTAACACCCCGTTTCTCCCAGAT
>NZ_JAIVEM010000050.1 GCF_020404765.1 Paenibacillus sp. BJ-4 | reverse complement strand
CCCTGGTGTAGCCCGCATCCTCCATCACTTCCCAGCAGGCTTCTATGAACAGCCTTTCCTGAGGGTCCATACTGAGCGCTTCCCGTGGCGCAATATTGAAGAACAGCGGATCGAATTCCGCAAATCCTTCGATAAAGCCCCCCCACTTGCTGTAGCTTTTTCCATGAGCTACAGCTTCCTGTTTATCGGGATGGAAGAATTCCTCCATCGT
>NZ_JAIVEM010000064.1 GCF_020404765.1 Paenibacillus sp. BJ-4 | reverse complement strand
CCCTGGTGTAGCCCGCATCCTCCATCACTTCCCAGCAGGCTTCTATGAACAGCCTTTCCTGAGGGTCCATACTGAGCGCTTCCCGTGGCGCAATATTGAAGAACAACGGATCGAATTCCGCAAATCCTTCGATAAAGCCCCCCCACTTGCTGTAGCTTTTTCCATGAGCTACAGCTTCCTGTTTATCGGGATGGAAGAATTCCTCCATCGT
>NZ_JAIVEM010000109.1 GCF_020404765.1 Paenibacillus sp. BJ-4 | reverse complement strand
GTTCGGAAGTCCGCGCAAACGGCAATAGCGAAACCCATGGAGCTCTTTGGCATCCGCGAAGCTTCGCTCAATCGTCTCTTTTCGTTTACGGTACAGCTGTTTCCCGGATGGGCTTAGTCGGTTGCTCCGTACCCACTCTTTGCTGTCTTCCCAGACATGCCGAGTCACCACTTTGCGGTGGTTTCGAGACTGGGTACACTGGCCCAGCAGT
>NZ_JAIVEM010000118.1 GCF_020404765.1 Paenibacillus sp. BJ-4 | reverse complement strand
AGGATAGGTGGGAGCCGTTGAGCCTTGAGCGCCAGCTTGAGGGGAGGCATCCTTGGGATACCACCCTGATCGTATCTAGGTTCTAACTTGGTACCGTAAGCCGGTGCGAGGACAGTGTCAGGTGGGCAGTTTGACTGGGGCGGTCGCCTCCTAAAGAGTAACGGAGGCGCCCCAAGGTTCCCTCAGAATGGTTGGAAATCATTCGAAGAGT
>NZ_JAIVEM010000102.1 GCF_020404765.1 Paenibacillus sp. BJ-4 | reverse complement strand
TGCCTCCCGTAGGAGTCTGGGCCGTGTCTCAGTCCCAGTGTGGCCGATCACCCTCTCAGGTCGGCTACGCATCGTCGCCTTGGTAGGCCATTACCCCACCAACTAACTAATGCGCCGCAGGCCCATCCACAAGTGACAGATTGCTCCGTCTTTCCTCCTTCTCCCATGCAGGAAAAGGATGTATCGGGTATTAGCTACCGTTTCCGGTAGT
>NZ_JAIVEM010000010.1 GCF_020404765.1 Paenibacillus sp. BJ-4 | reverse complement strand
GAAGCAGCCACCATTGAAAGAGTGCGTAATAGCTCACTGGTCGAGTGACTCTGCGCCGAAAATGTAACGGGGCTAAACACACCACCGAAGCTATGGCTTGATGCTATGCATCAGGGGTAGGGGAGCGTTGAATGCGGGTTGAAGGTGTACCGGAAGGAGCGCTGGACTGCATTCAAGTGAGAATGCCGGTATGAGTAACGAAAAGATCTGT
>NZ_JAIVEM010000075.1 GCF_020404765.1 Paenibacillus sp. BJ-4 | reverse complement strand
TAACGGGAAGGTGGGCGTCTTCGCGGGGATTACCAAGACCGGCTACGATTTATACGGCCCGGATTTATGGAAGCAGGGGGAGAGGGTATTTCCGCATACGTCATTTAGCTCGGTAGCCAACCGGATTTCCTATTTGCTGAACCTGCAAGGTCCCAGCATGCCCATTGATACGATGTGCTCTTCGTCATTAACCGCCATTCATGAGGCGTGT
>NZ_JAIVEM010000009.1 GCF_020404765.1 Paenibacillus sp. BJ-4 | reverse complement strand
TAACGGGAAGGTGGGCGTCTTCGCGGGGATTACCAAGACCGGCTACGATTTATACGGCCCGGATTTATGGAAGCAGGGGGAGAGGGTATTTCCGCATACGTCATTCAGCTCGGTAGCCAACCGGATTTCCTATTTGCTGAACCTGCAAGGTCCCAGCATGCCCATTGATACGATGTGCTCTTCGTCATTAACCGCCATTCATGAGGCGTGT
>NZ_JAIVEM010000074.1 GCF_020404765.1 Paenibacillus sp. BJ-4 | reverse complement strand
CTGAGGTCCTTGGTCACCTTGAACTCCTTGAGGTCCTTGGTCGCCTTGGACTCCTTGAGGTCCTTGATCGCCTTGGACTCCTTGAGGTCCTTGATCGCCTTGGACGCCTTGAGGTCCTTGGTCGCCTTGAACACCCTGAGGTCCTTGGTCACCTTGAACTCCTTGAGGTCCTTGGTCGCCTTGTACGCCCTGAGGTCCTTGGTCACCTTGT
>NZ_JAIVEM010000111.1 GCF_020404765.1 Paenibacillus sp. BJ-4 | reverse complement strand
CAGGGGAACTGAAACATCTAAGTACCCTGAGGAAGAGAAAACAATAGTGATTCCGTCAGTAGCGGCGAGCGAACGCGGATTAGCCCAAACTAGGGAGCTTGCTCCCTGGGGTTGTGGGACGTCTCACATGGAGTTACAAAGGAACCGGTTAGATGAAGAGGTCTGGAAAGGCCCGCCAGAGAAGGTAAAAGCCCTGTAGTTCAAAACTTGT
>NZ_JAIVEM010000021.1 GCF_020404765.1 Paenibacillus sp. BJ-4 | reverse complement strand
TTCACGTGCCCCGCACTACTCGGGATCCGTCTCGGAGGGAACAGGTTTTGAACTACAGGGCTTTTACCTTCTCTGGCGGGCCTTTCCAGACCTCTTCATCTAACCAGTTCCTTTGTAACTCCATGTGAGACGTCCCACAACCCCAAGGAGCAAGCTCCTTGGTTTGGGCTAATCCGCGTTCGCTCGCCGCTACTGACGGAATCACTATTGT
>NZ_JAIVEM010000028.1 GCF_020404765.1 Paenibacillus sp. BJ-4 | reverse complement strand
GCCCACCTGACACTGTCCTCGTACCGGCTTACGGTACCAAGTTAGAACCTAGATACGATCAGGGTGGTATCCCAAGGATGCCTCCCCTCAAGCTGGCGCTCAAGGTTCAACGGCTCCCACCTATCCTGTACAGATCGTACCCAAATTCAATATCAAGCTGCAGTAAAGCTCCATGGGGTCTTTCCGTCTTGTCGCGGGTAACCTGCATCTT
>NZ_JAIVEM010000180.1 GCF_020404765.1 Paenibacillus sp. BJ-4 | reverse complement strand
CCTTTCCCACTTAACACACACTTGGGGACCTTAGCTGATGGTCTGGGCTGTTTCCCTTTTGACAATGGATCTTAGCACTCACTGTCTGACTCCCGGAACTAAATCCATGGCATTCGGAGTTTGACTGAGCTTGGTAACCCTTGCGGGCCCCGCACCCAATCAGTGCTCTACCTCCACGATTCTATTTTCCGAGGCTAGCCCTAAAGCTATT
>NZ_JAIVEM010000066.1 GCF_020404765.1 Paenibacillus sp. BJ-4 | reverse complement strand
CGTATGCTGCGATCTCATCGAGACAAACAACAATCCTTTGAATTCGTTTCCCTGGAAGAACTGGTACCGCAAGATCATTTGCTTCGCAAAGTTGATAAATATATAAACTTTTCCTTTATTCATGAGAAGGTAAGCCCGCTGTATTGTGCGGACAACGGGCGTCCTGCCATTGATCCTACCGTGTTGTTTAAAATGATCTTTCTCGGTTATT
>NZ_JAIVEM010000022.1 GCF_020404765.1 Paenibacillus sp. BJ-4 | reverse complement strand
GGAATTGACGGGGACCCGCACAAGCAGTGGAGTATGTGGTTTAATTCGAAGCAACGCGAAGAACCTTACCAGGTCTTGACATCCCTCTGACCGGTCTAGAGATAGACCTTTCCTTCGGGACAGAGGAGACAGGTGGTGCATGGTTGTCGTCAGCTCGTGTCGTGAGATGTTGGGTTAAGTCCCGCAACGAGCGCAACCCTTATGCTTAGTT
>NZ_JAIVEM010000171.1 GCF_020404765.1 Paenibacillus sp. BJ-4 | reverse complement strand
ATTATATATGTTGCCGAATCTAGTAATCTTTTCATTTAAAATCAGTCCGCCCAAGCATACCTGATCTTGTTCACTGCCGTGATTATAAGCACGGCCAAATTTTGAGCTGAATTGAGATAAATAAGCATTACGTGTGTTTGGTTCTACCTGCATCAATCCGTCGCCGGCTGATGGACTGCCTGGTAAGCCTGCTCCAAAGCTGCTTTCCTTT
>NZ_JAIVEM010000086.1 GCF_020404765.1 Paenibacillus sp. BJ-4 | reverse complement strand
ATTATATATGTTGCCGAATCTAGTAATCTTTTCATTTAAAATCAGTCCGCCCAAGCATACCTGATCTTGTTCACTGCCGTGATTATAAGCACGGCCAAATTTTGAACTGAATTGAGATAAATAAGCATTACGTGTGTTTGGTTCTACCTGCATCAATCCGTCGCCGGCTGATGGACTGCCTGGTAAGCCTGCTCCAAAGCTGCTTTCCTTT
>NZ_JAIVEM010000039.1 GCF_020404765.1 Paenibacillus sp. BJ-4 | reverse complement strand
TCACTGTCTGACTCCCGGAACTAAATCTATGGCATTCGGAGTTTGACTGAGCTTGGTAACCCTTGCGGGCCCCGCACCCAATCAGTGCTCTACCTCCACGATTCTTTTTTCCGAGGCTAGCCCTAAAGCTATTTCGGGGAGAACCAGCTATCTCCGGGTTCGATTGGAATTTCTCCGCTACCCCCACCTCATCCCCGCATTTTTCAACATG
>NZ_JAIVEM010000101.1 GCF_020404765.1 Paenibacillus sp. BJ-4 | reverse complement strand
GTATGCTGCGATCTCATCGAGACAAACAACAATCCTTTGAATTCGTTTCCCTGGAAGAACTGGTACCGCAAGATCATTTGCTTCGCAAAGTTGATAAATATATAGGCTTTTCCTTTATTCATGAGAAGGTAAGCCCGCTGTATTGTGCGGACAACGGGCGTCCTGCCATTGATCCTACCGTGTTGTTTAAAATGATCTTTCTCGGTTATTT
>NZ_JAIVEM010000008.1 GCF_020404765.1 Paenibacillus sp. BJ-4 | reverse complement strand
CAGTTGCGTATAATACGGCTGCATATCTCCCGTACGGAATGTCCAGTCCTGCGGCGTATGCATTCCCGCATACGGGTTCATCGCCGAATCCGTCAGTGCTCCCGAGGTGATTTCCACATAGTAAGGCTTCCCTTCTTCCAGTCCACCCGATAGCGTAAATTGTGCTATTTTTTCCTGGCCTGACACCGTATATATCCTGTTTGAGTCCCCT
>NZ_JAIVEM010000081.1 GCF_020404765.1 Paenibacillus sp. BJ-4 | reverse complement strand
TTGACTACAAGCACATCCTGGAAATGATACTTGAGAGTTTGAGCTCTCAAAACTGAGCAACGAGTGAGTAACAGGCCGAAACCTGATTCAGAAGCTTACGCTTCGTATTTGAATGTTTCCATTGCAGGAAACGATTCTCCATAGAAAGGAGGTGATCCAGCCGCACCTTCCGATACGGCTACCTTGTTACGACTTCACCCCAATCATCTA
>NZ_JAIVEM010000116.1 GCF_020404765.1 Paenibacillus sp. BJ-4 | reverse complement strand
GGTTTGCGGTACGGGCACCTTCTCCTGGCTAGAGGCTTTTCTTGGCAGTCTGAGATCATGACCTTCGCTACTGTAATTTTCGCTCCCCATCACAGCCCAGCCTTAACGATGTGCGGATTTGCCTACACACCAGCCTCACTGCTTAGACGGACATCCATCGGTCCGCGTCACTACCCTACTGCGTCACCCCATCGCTCATAGCGGATTACG
>NZ_JAIVEM010000146.1 GCF_020404765.1 Paenibacillus sp. BJ-4 | reverse complement strand
GAGTCCCCTGCACCGGATATCCGCAGCTCACGAACCACCGTTCCTCCCGAGGCTTCGTGCAGTCTTACATACCCGTGATTCCATTTCACTGACTCGTCGAATTCCATGTTAAAGTACGCTTTCCCTGGACCCACTCCACTTAAATAAAGACCTTCCGGTGACTTCGACACCAGCTGCGGCGCCGTCTCATCCGCTGTCACGAAATTCCAG
>NZ_JAIVEM010000173.1 GCF_020404765.1 Paenibacillus sp. BJ-4 | reverse complement strand
TACGTGTGGAACCCCTCCGCTATCGCCACCAAACATGAATTTGCTTCGCAAATTCTACCTTCAAGGTGTTACACCCTGAAAACTGGATCCGAAACTTCATTGCGTTTATCTTTAGGATAAGCCCTCGACCGATTAGTATTGGTCAGCTCCATGCATTACTGCACTTCCACCCCCAACCTATCTACCTCGTCGTCTTCAAGGGGTCTTACA
>NZ_JAIVEM010000174.1 GCF_020404765.1 Paenibacillus sp. BJ-4 | reverse complement strand
CCGTCCGTTCTATACAATAGTTACCTATATTATACAACATTAACGCGGTGTCGTCTTAAACAAAATCAACATAAAAAAAGCTGTCGAGACTTTCTCGACAGCCTGGCTACTGACAACAGTATGTCAGTAGTGTTCTAACATTTTTTTGGGCTTCCTCCCGAATTCGATTTCGGAATGCGTCAGTACACGATATGTCTTGATTCTTATCTT
>NZ_JAIVEM010000178.1 GCF_020404765.1 Paenibacillus sp. BJ-4 | reverse complement strand
GTATGCTGCGATCTCATCGAGACAAACAACAATCCTTTGAATTCGTTTCCCTGGAAGAACTGGTACCGCAAGATCATTTGCTTCGCAAAGTTGATAAATATATAGACTTTTCCTTTATTCATGAGAAGGTAAGCCCGCTGTATTGTGCGGACAACGGGCGTCCTGCCATTGATCCTACCGTGTTGTTTAAAATGATCTTTCTCGGTTATT
>NZ_JAIVEM010000184.1 GCF_020404765.1 Paenibacillus sp. BJ-4 | reverse complement strand
GGTGGCCAGGGATCGAACGGCATCTGGGATCAGAGCACCTGGAATTTCGTGACAGCGGATGAGACGGCGCCGCAGCTGGTGTCGAAGTCACCGGAAGGTCTTTATCTAAGTGGAGTGGGTCCAGGGAAAGCGTACTTTAACATGGAATTCGACGAGTCAGTGAAATGGAATCACGGGTATGTAAGACTGCACGAGGCCTCGGGAGGAGC
>NZ_JAIVEM010000080.1 GCF_020404765.1 Paenibacillus sp. BJ-4 | reverse complement strand
TAAAGGAATATTCTAAAACGCAATTTCGTTTCGGTATCCAGTTTTCAAGGTGCACGTTCTCCGGTGTAAACCCGGAAAAAGATCATATCATATTCCGTTGTACTTTGACTACAAGCACATCCTGGAAATGATACTTGAGAGTTTGAGCTCTCAAAACTGAGCAACGAGTGAGTAACAGGCCGAAACCTGATTCAGAAGCTTACGCTTCG
>NZ_JAIVEM010000106.1 GCF_020404765.1 Paenibacillus sp. BJ-4 | reverse complement strand
GACCAGCCAGGAATCGATGGCTGTTTGCATATCTTCATCCGCTGTGAAAATAGCCGAGGTTCCCTTATTTTGCTTGACTTTCCCGCGATATACATGCTCAAGCCCCTGTCCCGCTGCAAAGCCCCGCAGCTTCGCCTTGAGCTGCCCGATGCTGTCTACAATCACTCCCAGCCGCTCTTCCATGGCCTCGCGCCCTGTCTGGAGAGTGT
>NZ_JAIVEM010000176.1 GCF_020404765.1 Paenibacillus sp. BJ-4 | reverse complement strand
CAGATCTTTTCGTTACTCATACCGGCATTCTCACTTGAATGCAGTCCAGCGCTCCTTCCGGTACACCTTCAACCCGCATTCAACGCTCCCCTACCCCTGATGCAAAGCATCAAGCCATAGCTTCGGTGGTGTGTTTAGCCCCGTTACATTTTCGGCGCAGAGTCACTCGACCAGTGAGCTATTACGCACTCTTTCAATGGTGGCTGCTT
>NZ_JAIVEM010000164.1 GCF_020404765.1 Paenibacillus sp. BJ-4 | reverse complement strand
TAAAGGAATATTCTAAAACGCAATTTCGTTTCGGTATCCAGTTTTCAAGGTGCACGTTCTCCGGTGTAAACCCGGAAAAAGATCATATCATATTCCGTTGTACTTGACTACAAGCACATCCTGGAAATGATACTTGAGAGTTTGAGCTCTCAAAACTGAGCAACGAGTGAGTAACAGGCCGAAACCTGATTCAGAAGCTTACGCTTCG
>NZ_JAIVEM010000148.1 GCF_020404765.1 Paenibacillus sp. BJ-4 | reverse complement strand
CAGATCTTTTCGTTACTCATACCGGCATTCTCACTTGAATGCAGTCCAGCGCTCCTTCCGGTACACCTTCAACCCGCATTCAACGCTCCCCTACCCCTGATGCAAGCATCAAGCCATAGCTTCGGTGGTGTGTTTAGCCCCGTTACATTTTCGGCGCAGAGTCACTCGACCAGTGAGCTATTACGCACTCTTTCAATGGTGGCTGCTT
>NZ_JAIVEM010000132.1 GCF_020404765.1 Paenibacillus sp. BJ-4 | reverse complement strand
TCAGGCTGTCGAGAAAGTCTCGACAGCTTTTTTTATGTTGATTTTGTTTAAGACGACACCGCGTTAATGTTGTATAATATAGGTAACTATTGTATAGAATGGACGGTGTTCGTATGCTGCGATCTCATCGAGACAAACAACAATCCTTTGAATTCGTTTCCCTGGAAGAACTGGTACCGCAAGATCATTTGCTTCGCAAAGTTGA
>NZ_JAIVEM010000098.1 GCF_020404765.1 Paenibacillus sp. BJ-4 | reverse complement strand
TTTCCGGGATACCGATGCATGTCATTCATAAATTCTGTTCGAATACCTCGTGCGGCTTTGCCAGAGTACACGCGAGTAATTTCGGTGCAATCCTCATTTTCTGAAAGAATCTTCTGTTTGTACGTTGTATGAGCACCGCTTTCGGGACACGCCAGAAAGGCAGTTCCCATTTGTACGGCGGCGGCTCCTAATGCGAGGCTTGCTA
>NZ_JAIVEM010000100.1 GCF_020404765.1 Paenibacillus sp. BJ-4 | reverse complement strand
TACGTGTGGAACCCCTCCGCTATCGCCACCAAACATGAATTTGCTTCGCAAATTCTACCTTCAAGGTGTTACACCCTGAAAACTGGATCCGAAACTTCATTGCGTCCTAATCTTTAGGATAAGCCCTCGACCGATTAGTATTGGTCAGCTCCATGCATTACTGCACTTCCACCCCCAACCTATCTACCTCGTCGTCTTCAAGGG
>NZ_JAIVEM010000013.1 GCF_020404765.1 Paenibacillus sp. BJ-4 | reverse complement strand
CCCTTGAAGACGACGAGGTAGATAGGTTGGGGGTGGAAGTGCAGTAATGCATGGAGCTGACCAATACTAATCGGTCGAGGGCTTATCCTAAAGATTAGGACGCAAGGAAGTTTCGGATCCAGTTTTCAGGGTGTAACACCTTGAAGGTAGAATTTGCAATGCAAATTCATGTTTGGTGGCGATAGCGGAGGGGTTCCACACGT
>NZ_JAIVEM010000110.1 GCF_020404765.1 Paenibacillus sp. BJ-4 | reverse complement strand
CCCCTTGAAGACGACGAGGTAGATAGGTTGGGGGTGGAAGTGCAGTAATGCATGGAGCTGACCAATACTAATCGGTCGAGGGCTTATCCTAAGAATAAGACGCAAGGAAGTTTCGGATCCAGTTTTCAGGGTGTAACACCTTGAAGGTAGAATTTGCAATGCAAATTCATGTTTGGTGGCGATAGCGGAGGGGTTCCACACGT
>NZ_JAIVEM010000120.1 GCF_020404765.1 Paenibacillus sp. BJ-4 | reverse complement strand
CATAAATAGGGCTCTGACTTCTTGTAAGCACACGGTTTCAGGATCTATTTCACTCCCCTTCCGGGGTGCTTTTCACCTTTCCCTCACGGTACTGCTTCACTATCGGTCGCCAGGGAGTATTTAGCCTTGGCAGATGGTCCTGCCGGATTCATACGGGGTTTCACGTGCCCCGCACTACTCGGGATCCGTCTCGGAGGGAACA
>NZ_JAIVEM010000096.1 GCF_020404765.1 Paenibacillus sp. BJ-4 | reverse complement strand
GGGGGCATTATCAATGAATATGAATGATGAGAAATTACTGCAATATTATCTGGAACTCAAAGGTCCGGATGCGGGAGAATGGAACTCTTCTCCACAGTGCATTCACACACAGTTGGTGACAAGGGATTACGTAAAGAAGACATTCGATATGTTTGATGAAATCCAAGTATGTAATGTTGGGATCGGAACTGGAGATTGGGA
>NZ_JAIVEM010000136.1 GCF_020404765.1 Paenibacillus sp. BJ-4 | reverse complement strand
TTCCTGAGGAAGGTTCGTCCGCTCAGGGTAAGTCGGGACCTAAGGCGAGGCCGATAGGCGTAGTCGAAGGACAACAGGTAGAAATTCCTGTACCACCGTAATCCGCTATGAGCGATGGGGTGACGCAGTAGGGTAGTGACGCGGACCGATGGATGTCCGTCTAAGCAGTGAGGCTGGTGTGTAGGCAAATCCGCACATCGT